>NZ_SGWX01000001.1:1321699-2643398 GCF_004216535.1 Xylanimonas ulmi | reverse complement strand
CATCGACAAGGCGCTCGACCACTGGTGCGAGCTGTTCGCCATCGAGCGCCCGCAGGTGCGCGCGATGGGCCTGCCCAACGACGACGAGACGTACCGCGGGCAGCCCGCGCACTACGGCATGAGGCTCGCCGTCATCGAGGTGCCCGGTCAGCAGGTCGTCATCGAGCTCACCGAACCCGACCACCACCCGTCAACCTTCCGCGAGTTCCTCGACAAGCACGGCGAGGGCGTCCACCACCTCGGGTTCGCCGTCGAGGGGCGCGACGCCGTCGTGCGAGATCTGGCGCAGCACGGGCACGCGTTGCGGGTCGAGGCGTTCTACCCGGGCGGATCGTGGACCGTCGTCGACCTGGAGGACGTGCTGGGCGTGAACCTCAACATCAAGCCCGCCTGATGTTCGTCGACACCCACGTCCACCTGTGGGACCGGCGGGAGCGGGACCTGGGGTACGGGTGGCTGGACGGCGACGGGTTCCCCTTCGGGGATCTCGTCGCCGTCCGTGCGCCGCGGTTCTCCGTGCCCGAGCTGCGGGCTGAGGGTCGGCTCGCCGGCCTGACGAAGGTCGTGCACATGAACGCCGCGTTCGGGGCGGCGGACCCGGTGGCCGAGACGGCCTGGCTTCAGGGGCTCGCCGACGAGACAGGCTGGCCGAACGCCGCGGTCGTCACCTGCGACCTGGCCGCCGACGACGTCGAGGAGCAGCTCGGCCGGCACGCGGCGCACGCCGTCTTCCGCGGGGTGCGGGAGATGGGACCGGCCGAGGTCTTCGCCGACCCGGCCTTCCGGCGCGGATACGCGGCCCTCGGGCAGGTCGCGGGGCTGTTCTTCCACACCGTCGGATGGCGGCACTGCGGGCTCACGCTCGACTTGGTGCGCGCGATCCCCGAGGTGACCTTCGTGCTCGACCAGGCGGGGATGCCGCCCGACCGCGACCCGGAGACCTTCGCGGCGTGGTCCCGGATGCTGCGGACGCTGGCCGCCGAGCCGAACACCCTGTGCAAAGTCTCGTCCCTGGGCATGGCCGAACCCGGGTGGACGCCGCGGTCGCGCAGGCCGTGGGTCCTGGCCTGCGTGGAGGCCTTCGGCGCTGACCGGGTGTTCCTCGGGACGAACTGGCCGATCGAGCGGCTGTACTCCGGCTACGGCGACGTCGTGAGCGCCTACCGTGAGGCGCTGCGCGACCTGACCGCGCCGGAGCAACACGCCGTGCTGGCCGGCAACGCGGAGCGGGCCTTGCGGATCTGACGCCCGCGCCGCGGTGCCCCGCCGCCCACCGGAGCCTTACGGACGGACCAGCACCTTGGTCGCCTCGCGGGCGTCCATCGCGGCGTAGGCGTGCGCGATGTCGCTCAGAGGCGCCTCAAGGTCGAACACGTCACCAGGTGTGATCTCGCCCGACAGCACGTCAGGCAGCAGGTCCTCCATGTAGCGGCGGGCCGAGGCCATTCCGCCGCCCACCGTGAGGTTGCGCGAGAACAGCGTGCGCACCGGCAGCTCGGGGCCGCCGTTCGGCACGCCCACGAACCCGACGCGGCCGCCGCCGCGCACCACCGCCAGCGCCTGCGCCATCGACTGCTGTGTGCCGACGCACTCCAGTGCGGCGTCCACGAGGCCGCCGTCGAGCAGGGCGCGGATCGCGGCGGGGGCGTCGTCGCCGCGCTCCGGGACCACGTCGTCGGCGCCGAAGCGGCGGGCGATCGCGGCGCGGTCGGCGTGACGGCTCATGGCGATGACGCGGTCGGCGCCGAGCAGCTTCGCCGCGAGCACCCCGCACAGGCCGACCGCCCCGTCGCCGACGACGGCCACGACGTCGCCCGGGCCGACCTGGGCGGCGGTGGCGGCGTGCAGGCCGGTCGACATGACGTCGGCGAGCGTCAGCAGGTGGGGGACGAGGCCGCGGCGCTCGACCTCGGCCTCGCTGAGCCCGACGGGGAACAGCGAGTGCTGGGCGAGCGGGATGCGCACGCGCTCACCCTGGGCGCCGTCGACCGGGTGGCCGTCGCGGTCCGTGGAGCCGAAGAACGTGACCAAGTCGCACACCGCGGGGAAGCCGGCGCGGCACGCCTGGCAGCGCCCGCAGCTCAGCGAGAACGGCACGATGACGAAGTCGCCGACGCGGGCCGAGGTGACCTGGTCGCCGAGCTCCTCGACGACGCCGACCAGCTCATGCCCGATGGGGTGCGGCGCCGCGGTGGGGGTGACGCCGCGGTAGGGCCACAGGTCGGAGCCGCAGACGCAGGCGGCCACGACGCGCACCACGGCGTCGTGCGGGGTCAGAAGACGGGGGTCGGGGCGCTCCTGCGCGCGCACGTCGCGCGCCCCGTGGATGACTGCAGCGAGCATGCCCCCACGCTAGACCTCCGCCGACCCCGCCTGAGCGCCACGGCGCACGGGTGTGGTCAGTGGTGGTAGTAGCCGGCGTTGCGGGCGCGCTCGAAGGATCGCTCGATCTCGGCCTCGGCCTCGGCGCGGCCGACCCAGTGGGCGCCCTCGACCGACTTGCCGGGCTCCAGGTCCTTGTAGACCTCGAAGAAGTGCTGGATCTCCAGGCGGTGGAAGTCCGAGACGTCGTCGATGTCCTGACGCCAGGCCGCGCGCTGGTCGCCCAGGGGGACGCACAGCACCTTGTCGTCGCCGCCCGCCTCGTCGCGCATGCGGAACATGCCCAGGGCGCGGCACTTGATCAGGCAGCCCGGGAACGTCGGCTCCTCCAGGAGCACCATGGCGTCGAGCGGGTCGCCGTCCTCGCCGAGGGTGCCCTCGATGAAGCCGTAGTCGTCCGGGTAGCGGGTCGACGTGAAGAGCATGCGGTCCAGACGGATACGACCCGACTCGTGGTCGACCTCGTACTTGTTCCGCTGGCCCTTGGGGATCTCGATGGTGACGTCGAACTCCACTGTTCCTCCTGTCGCGGTGCGGACGCGGGACAAGTCTGCCATGCGGGGACACGCGCCCTGACACTCGTTGACACGCCTCCTGACGGCGCCCGACGTGCCATGATGCGGGCAGGCTCGCGCCGCATGCCCGAACCTGGGTCTGACGGCAGGGCGTGGCGACGAAGGAGGGGCACGGCATGGGGTGGCGGCTGCGGGCGGGAGCCACCGCCGTGACGGTCGTCGCGCTGCTGGGCGGGTACCTCGTCGCCGACGCCCACGACGTCGTCCCCGGCATGCTCACCCTCGCCCCCGCGCCGCCGGCCCCCGCCCCCTTCCCGACGCCGCCGGGGGCGATGCTGGGCCCCGAGCCCGCCCCGATCCTGCGCACGCTGCCCGACGACGCCCCCGTGCCCTCCGCGTCCGACGTCGGCGCGCTCGTCGCGGACCTCGCGGGCGACGCGCGGCTCGGCCCGCATGTGGGCGCGCTCGTGGTCGACGCGGCCACGGGCGACACGCTCGGCGCCGCGGACGCCAACGCGGGCTTCACGCCCGCCTCGACGCAGAAGGTGCTCACCGCCGTCGCCGCGCTCCAGGAGCTCGGCCCGGACCGCACCCTCGACACGAAGGCGGTGCTCGACGGCGATCGTCTGGTGCTGGTCGGCGGCGGCGACATGCTGCTGGCGGCGGGCGCCGGCGACCCCGACGCGGTCAACGGCCGCGCCGGCCTGGGTGACCTTGCGGCCCAGGCGGCCGCGCGCATCACCGTCAGCGGCAAGACGCAGGTGCGGCTGGCGGTCGAGGACACGCTGTTCACCGGCCCCGCGGTCGCGCCCGCCGTCCCCGAGGACGAGGTGACCTTGGGGTTCGTGGCGCCGGTCGCGTCGCTGGCGGTCAACGTCGCGATGCTGGGTGAGGGGTCCTGGGGTCCGCGCGCGCCCGACCCCGCGCTGGCGGCCGCCCAGGCCTTCGCCCAAGAGCTCGCCACGCGCGGCGTCACGGTGACCGGCTCGATCGTGCGCGCCTCGGAGCCGTCCCGCGGCCGCGTGGTCGGCCAGGTGAGCTCGGCGTCGATCGGGGAGATCTCGGGCTGGGCGATGCAGTACTCCGACAACACCATCACCGAGGTGCTCGGCCGCCTGGTCGCGATCGAGACGGGGCGGCCCGGCTCGAACGAGGGCGCCACGCAGGCGGTGCGCTCCGTCGTCGAGAGCCTGGGGGTCGACCTGGCGGGCGCGGTGCTGGTCGACTGCTCGGGACTGGGCCGCGGTTCGCGGCTGACCCCCCGCCAGCTCGCCGACACGCTGCGCCTGACGACCGACCCCGCACACCCGCACCTGCGCGACGCCGCCGTGGACCTCGCGGTCGGCGCCCTGAGCGGGACGCTCGCCTCGCGGTTCGGCGGCGAGAACCCGGCCCGCGGGCTCGTGCGCGCCAAGACGGGGTCCCTGCCGGGCGTCGTCGGGCTGGCCGGCATGGTCGTCACGGCCGACGACCGGCTGCTGGTCTTCGCACTACAGGCCGACCAGATCGAGTCGGGCGCCACCGTCGGGGCGCGCATGATCTTCGACGCGTTCGTCGGTCGGCTCGCGACCCTGCGCGCCTGACCCCTGCGCGCCTGACGCCTGCGCGCCTGACGCCTGCGCGCCTGACGCTCGGCGCGGCGCCGAGGGTGGCGGCGGGTGGCCGTGTGGATACGGTGGGGCGGTGACTCGCACCAGCCCGCAGCCCGTCGTCGACTGGTCGGCCGCGGCCGAGCTCGCCGGACGGCTGGCGCCGCCGGGCCCGCGGGCGACGCGCGGGCAGCTGCACGACCTGGTCGGTGGGCTGCGCGAGGCCGCGAGCGACGCCGTCGAGCACGTGCTGACCACCACCCGCATCACGCCCGTCGGCGGGGTGCGCCGGGTGCGCGGCGGAGCGCGTGACGGCGCCGCCGACCTCGGCCCCGTCGTCGTGGTCGACCGCGCCCGCTGGGCGCTCGCGAACACCCAGGTCATGGCGGCGATGACGGCGCCGGTCGCGGCCGCGCTCGGTGACGAGGCGAGCTCCTCGCAGGCCGCACGGCTGGGCGGCGCCCTGGAGGTCGGTGGACTGCTGGCCGTGCTCTCGCCCCGGGTGCTCGGGCAGTTCGACCCGTACGCGCGGCTGGGGCACGACGAGCAGGAGCCGATCCCGGGCCGGCTGCTGCTGGTGGCGCCCAACGTGCTGGCGGCCGAACGCTCGATGGGCGTCGACCCGCGCGACTTCCGGCTGTGGGTCTGCCTGCACGAGCAGACCCACGCGACGCAGTTCGCCGCGGCGCCGTGGCTCGCCGAGCACCTGCGCGGGCGCGTCGGCGGCCTGCTGGAGGACGTCACGCGCACCGCCGTCGGGCTGGCCAAGGCGCCGCTGCTGGAGCGGTTCGCCGCGGTGGGCCGCGGTGTGGCCGACGTCGTGACCGGCCCGTTCCGCTCGGACGGGCCCGCGCCCTTCGAGCGGCTGCTGACCGTCGAGCAGAAGGACGAGATGGCCGAGGTCACGGCCGTGATGGCCCTGCTCGAGGGGCACGCCGACGTCATGATGGACGCCGTGGGGCCGCGCGTGGTGCCCTCGGTGCGCCAGATCCGTGCGCGCTTCGAGCGGCGGCGCGACGGCGAGGGTTCGCCGCGCCTGGACGTCGTGCTGCGCCGCCTGCTCGGCATGGACGCCAAACTCGCGCAGTACCGCGACGGCGCGGCGTTCGTGCGCGCCGTCGAGCGGCGCGTGGGACGCGACGGCCTCAACGCGGTCTGGACCTCGGCCCAGGCGCTGCCGACCGCGCGCGAGATCGCCGACCCGCTCGCGTGGGTGCGCCGCGTCCACGGCTGAGCGCGTGACGGCGCCCGTCGCGCCGCCCCCGAAGACGCCGCCCGCCCCCACGCCGCCCGCCCACAGGAAGGAGCAGCCCGTGGCTCGCGTCGCCGCCGCCGTCGCCGCCGTGCGCCACGCGGTGCGCGTCGACCTGGCGGCGCTCGGCCCGCGCCCCGACGACCTGGTGCTGGTCGCGTGCTCGGGCGGCGCGGACTCGCTCGCGCTCGCCGCCGCCCTCGCGCACGAGGCGGGGCGCGTGGGCAGGTCGGTGCGCTCGCGCGGGTTCACGGTGCGCGCGGGCGCCGTCGTCGTTGACCACGGACTACAGCCGGGGTCCGACGACGTCGCCGCGCGGGCCGCGGCGCAGTGCCGCGCGCTGGGGCTCGACCCGGTGGTCGTGCGGCGCGTGTCGGTCGGCCGCGCGGGCGGGCTGGAGGCCGCGGCGCGCACCGCGCGGTACGCCGCGCTCGACGAGGTCGCCGCGGACGCCGGCGCCGTCGCGGTGCTGCTGGGGCACACGCTCGACGACCAGGCAGAACAGGTGCTGCTGAGCCTCGCGCGGGGCAGCGGGGCGCGCGCCCTGGGCGCGATCGGTGCGGTGCGCGGCGTGCTGCGCCGTCCGCTGCTGGGCCTGCGGCGCGCGCAGACGCAGGCCGCGTGCCAGGCGCTGGGGCTCGCGTGGTGGGACGACCCGACCAACGCGCCAGGTTCCGGCGCCGACGGCGCGACGCCGCTGCGCACGCGCGTGCGGCACGAGGTGCTGCCGGTGTTGGAGGACGTGCTGGGGCCGGGCGTGGCGCAGTCGCTCGCGCGGTCGGCCGACCTGCTGCGCGCCGACGCGGACGCGCTCGACGCGCTCGCGGCCGACCTGCTGGACCGCGCGCGCGTGCACGACGAGGCGGGCGGCGCACCGGCGCCCGCAGCCGCGCGGGACCCGGCGCCCGAGGGGGAGTACGGGCCGGCGGCCCTCGTGCTCGACGTCGCGGTGCTTGCGGCGGCGCCCGACGCCGTCCGCCGTCGTGCGCTGCGGGCCGCGGCCATCGCCGTCGGAGCGCCCGCAGGCGCGACCGGCGCCCGGCACGTGGCGGCGCTCGACGCCCTGGTCGTCGCGTGGCGGGGCCAACGCGCCACCGCGCTGCCCTCTGGTGCGAGCGCGCGGCGGGCGTGTGGCAGGCTGTTCCTGCATCCTGGGCGCGACACCTCCTGAGCCTGACCACGGCCTCGCGCGCCCACCGTGACCCCTCCGGAGGAGTAGCCCTGTGGACCAGACGGACGTCGCCGGCGACATCGCCGACATCCTGCTGACTGAGGAGCAGATCGGCGCCAAGCTCGATGAGCTCGCCGCGCAGATCGACAGGGACTACGAGGGCAAGGACCTGCTGCTGGTCGGTGTCCTCAAGGGCGCCGTCATGGTCATGGCCGACCTCTCGCGTCGCCTGCACACCAAGGCCGAGATGGACTGGATGGCCGTGTCGAGCTACGGGTCGGGCACCAAGTCGAGCGGTGTGGTCCGCATCCTCAAGGACCTCGACACCGACCTGACGGGCCGCAACGTGCTCATCGTCGAGGACATCATCGACTCGGGCCTGACGCTCTCGTGGCTCGTGGCGAACCTGCGCTCGCGCGGCCCGGCGTCGGTCGAGATCGCCGCGGCGCTGCGTAAGCCCGAGGCCGCCAAGGTCGACGTCGAGGTCAAGTACGTGGGCTTCGAGATCCCGAACGAGTTCGTGGTCGGATACGGCCTGGACTACGCCGAGCGTTACCGCAACCTCCCGTTCGTCGCGACGCTGGCGCCGCACGTCTACTCCTGACGGGAACCGGGCGGCCCACCGCGGCGTTGTCCGCAGGAGGGCCGATGGCGGTGCCAGGCGCGCGAGCGCCGTGCGCCGCCGCCTTCCTGCCCTGGGCGAACACTCGGCGGGCTCGCAGAGCCAGCGTGTAGTTTCGTCGGAAAGCCTGCGCGAACGAAGGGATGCGGGGGTTCGCCCCGCCGCCGATGAACATCAAGAAGATCCTCAGTGGCCCGATCGTGTGGATCGTGGTCGGCCTGGTCATCCTGGCCCTGGCCTGGGGCGCCCTGGCGACCCCGCGCACCTCCCGCATCCAGACCTACCAAGGCCTGGAGCTGCTTCGTGGCGGGACGGTCGAGCACGCCCTGATGGTCGACGGCGACCAGCGCGTCGAGCTCACCCTCTCGGAGAACTTCGTCACAGGGGAGGGCGACGACCGCAAGGACAACGGCCGCAGCGTCGAGTTCTTCTACGTCGAGCAGCAGGGCGCCGCCGTCGTCGACGCGATCACCGAGTCCGACCCGCCGGACGGCTTCGACTCCCAGGTGCCACAGCCGAGCATCTGGTCGTCGCTGCTCGGCTTCTTCCTGCCGCTGCTGATCATCATCGCCATCTTCTGGTTCCTGATGTCGCGCATGCAGGGCGGCGGCAACCGGGTCATGGGCTTCGGCAAGTCGCGCGCGAAGCTCATCAGCAAGGACATGCCGCAGGTGACGTTCGCTGACGTCGCGGGCGCCGACGAGGCGGTCGAGGAGCTCCACGAGATCAAGGACTTCCTGGCCGAGCCGGCCAAGTTCCAGGCCGTGGGCGCCAAGATCCCCAAGGGCGTGCTGCTGTACGGCCCGCCCGGCACCGGCAAGACGCTGCTCGCGCGCGCCGTCGCGGGCGAGGCGGGCGTGCCGTTCTACTCGATCTCGGGCTCCGACTTCGTCGAGATGTTCGTGGGCGTCGGCGCCAGCCGCGTGCGCGACCTGTTCGAGCAGGCCAAGCAGAACGCGCCGGCCATCATCTTCGTCGACGAGATCGACGCCGTCGGCCGCCACCGCGGCGCCGGCATGGGCGGCGGGCACGACGAGCGCGAGCAGACGCTCAACCAGCTCCTGGTCGAGATGGACGGGTTCGACGTCAAGACCAACGTCATCCTGATCGCCGCGACCAACCGCCCCGACATCCTCGACCCGGCGCTGCTGCGCCCGGGCCGCTTCGACCGCCAGATCGCCGTCGAGGCGCCCGACCTCAAGGGCCGCGAGGCGATCTTGCAGGTGCACGCCAAGGGCAAGCCGATGGTCCCGTCGGTCGACCTGGCGGCCGTGGCGCGCCGCACCCCGGGCTTCACGGGCGCCGACCTGGCCAACGTGCTCAACGAGGCCGCGCTGCTCACGGCGCGTTCGGGCGCCCAGCTCATCGACGACCGCGCGCTCGACGAGGCCATCGACCGCGTCGTGGCCGGCCCGCAGAAGCGCACGCGCGTCATGAACGTCAAGGAGCAGAAGATCACCGCCTACCACGAGGGCGGCCACGCCCTGGTGGCGGCGGCGATGCGCTACACCGACCCGGTCACCAAGGTCACGATCCTGCCGCGCGGGCGCGCGCTGGGCTACACCATGGTCATGCCGCTCGAGGACAAGTACTCCACGACGCGCAACGAGCTGCTCGACCAGCTCGCCTACGCGATGGGCGGGCGCGTGGCCGAGGAGATCGTGTTCCACGACCCGACCACGGGCGCCAGCAACGACATCGAGAAGGCGACGGCCATCGCCAAGAAGATGGTCGTCGAGTACGGCATGAGCGAGAAGGTCGGCGCCATCAAGTTGGGCACGGGCAGCGGCGAGCCGTTCCTGGGCCGCGACTACGGCCACCAGCGCGACTACTCCGAGGCCGTGGCCGGCACGGTCGACCACGAGGTGCGCAAGCTCATCGAGTCCGCGCACGACGAGGCGTGGGAGGTGCTGACCCAGTACCGCGACGTGCTCGACGACCTGGTGCTGCGCCTGCTGGAGAAGGAGACGCTCAACCAGCACGAGCTGGCCGAGGTCTTCGCCCCCGTCGTCAAGCGCGAGGCCCGCGACGTCTGGCTGTCGAGCGAGCAGCGCACCGTGCACACGCGCGGCCCCGTGCTGACGGCGGCCGAGCAGAACGGCCACCAGCCGATGGTCCCGCAGGACGAGGCGGCGGCCGCGAGCGTCGACGTGCCGCAGCAGCCCTCGGGTGAGGTCTCCGAGTGACCCAGACCGACCGGGAGGCGGCGGTCCGCCGCGCGGCCGACGTTCCGCCGGTCGACATCGCCCGCGCTGAGGCCGCCGTGCGTGAGCTGCTCCTCGCGGTCGGTGAGGACCCCGACCGCGAGGGGCTGCGCGAGACCCCGGCGCGCGTCGCACGCTCCTACCAGGAGATCTTCGCGGGGCTGCGTCAGGAGCCCGAGGACGTCCTGACCACCACCTTCGACCTCGGCCACGAGGAGATGGTGCTGGTCAAGGACATCGAGGTGTACTCGACCTGCGAGCACCACCTCGTGCCGTTCCACGGCGTGGCCCACGTCGGCTACATCCCGAGCGCCGACGGCGTCATCACCGGGTTGTCGAAGCTGGCCCGCCTGGTTGAGGTCTATGCGCGCCGCCCCCAGGTGCAAGAGCGCCTCACCTCGCAGATCGCCGACGCGCTGGTGCGGATCCTGCGCCCGCGCGGCGTCCTCGTCGTCGTCGAGTGCGAGCACCTGTGCATGGCGATGCGCGGTGTGCGCAAGCCCGGCTCACGCACCGTCACGAGCGCGGTGCGCGGGCAGATGCGCGACCCGGCGACGCGGGCCGAGGCGATGAGCCTCGTCCTGGGGAAGTAGGCCCCGGCGTGTCACCGCGCACCCCCGCAGCCTCGGACGCCTGGGCGGCGCGGGACGCCGCCGTCACGGGCCTGCCCGAGCTCTCGGGCGTCGGCCGCTGCCTGGTCATGGGCGTCGTCAACGTCACGCCCGACTCGTTCTCGGACGGCGGCGAGTGGTTCTCGCCCGACGCGGGCGTGCGCCACGGCATGGAGCTGCTGGGCGAGGGCGCCGACATCCTCGACATCGGCGGTGAGTCGACCCGGCCCGGGTCGGCGCGGGTGCCGCAGGACCAGGAGTTGGCGCGCGTCATCCCCGTCATCACGCGCCTGGCCGCGGCGGGCGCGGTGGTCTCGGTCGACACCACGCGCGCGGCGGTCGCCGAGCGGGCCGTGGCCGCGGGGGCGCGCATCGTCAACGACGTCTCGGGTGGCCTGGCCGACCCCGAGATGGGGCGCGCGGTCGCCGAGACGGGGGCCGCCTACGTGTGCATGCACTGGCGCGGGCACGCCGACGTCATGGACGCGCTCGAGGTGTACGACGACGTCGTCGCCGACGTGCGCGACGAGCTCGCCGCCCGGCTCGCGGCCCTGGAGTCCGACGGCGTGCGGCGCGAGCAGGTCGTGCTCGACCCCGGCCTCGGGTTCTCCAAGGCGGGGGCGCTCAACTGGCCGCTGCTGGCCCACCTCGACGCGCTGAGCGCGCTGGGTCGGCCTGTGCTGGTGGGCGCGTCGCGCAAGCGGTTCCTCGGCCGGCTGCTGGCCAAGGGCGACGGCGAGCCCGTCGCGCCGCTGGCGCGCGACGAGGCCACTGCGGCCGTGAGCGCACTCGCGGCAGCGTCAGGCGCATGGGCGGTGCGCGTCCACGCGGCGCGCGCGAGCCGCGACGCGGTGAGGGTTGCACAAGCATGGACCGCAGCGGGCCGAGAGCCTGCGCGGCACCCCCAAGGAGAGGCAGACTCCCCATGACGATCTTCGCGAGCGCGGTGCTCGGCCACGACGGCCGACCGCTCGACCAGATCCGCCTGACCGGCGTCACCGCGACCGGCCACCACGGCGTGCTGCCGCACGAGCGCGTCGAGGGTCAGGAGTTCCGCGCCGACGTCGTGCTGCACCTCGACACGCGCCCTGCCGCGGTGGGCGACGAGCTGGACGCGACCGTGAGCTACGCCGACGTGGCCCAGGACGTGCACGACGTGCTCGCGGGATCGCCCGCCGACCTCATCGAGACCGTGGCCGAGCGTGTGGCCGCGGCCGTGCTCGCCCGCCCCGGCGTCGTCGCCGTCGACGTGCGCGTCCACAAGCCTCACGCCCCCATCGCGGTGCCGTTCGACGACGTCGAGGTGGCGATCCGCCGCGACCACGCCAAGGCGCCGGTCGTCGAGTGGCCGACGGCGGCCGTGAGCGAGCCCGAGCCGCCGCGTGCGACGCTCGCTCCGCTCGTCCCGGCGGTGGCCGCCGCCGTGGCCGCCGAGCCCGCGATCCCGGCCGCCCCCCAGCCCGCGGTCGAGGCGATGGTGGCGCCCGTCGACCGCCTGGAGCTCGACCCGGCCGACCCCGTCGAGGTCGTCCTGGGCATCGGCGCCAACCTCGGCGACCCGCAGGCGACCTTGCGCGCGGCCGTGTCCGACCTCGACCGCATCCCCGGGATCGAGGTCACCGAGGTGTCGCCGCTCGCGCGCACGACGCCGGTCGGCGGCCCCGCGGACCAGCCCGACTACCTCAACGCCATCGTGATCGCCCGCACCACGCTCTCCCCGCGCGGGCTGCTGCGCGCCACCCAGTCCGTCGAGGACGCGCACGGGCGCGTGCGCGAGGAGCGCTGGGGGCCGCGCACCCTCGACATCGACATCGTGGGCTACGGCCACCTCGTCGCGCGCGCCGACGACCTGGAGCTGCCGCACCCGCGCGCGCACGAGCGCGCGTTCGTGCTGGTTCCCTGGGCGCAGGTGCAGCCCGACGCCGACCTCCCCGGCCTGGGCGGGGGACCCGTCGCCCAGCTCGCCGAGACCGCGCCCGACCGCGCGGGCATCCGCTGGCTCGCGCTCGACTGGCTGGCCGAGCCGCCCGCGCCCGAGGCCGCGGCGCAGGAGCCGGTCGTGCCTGAGCCCGTCGTGCCGGAGCCGGTCGCGCCGGAGCCGGTCGTACCTGAGCCCTTCGCGCCCGAGCTGGTCGCGCCCGAGCCCGTCGCGCCCGAGCCCTTCGCGCCCGCGGTGGTGACGCCGGAGTCGATCGCGCCGGAGTTGATCGCGCCCGAGTTGATCGCGCCCGAGGCGATCGTTCCTGCGCCGGTCGTGGCTGACCCGGTCGTGGCTGAGCCGGTCGTGCCCGTCGCTGTGGCTTCGGAGACGGTGGCGCCCGAGCAGTGGCCGGTGGCCACGCCGCCGCCCGTGCCCGTCGCGCCGCCGTTCCCCGAGCCCGGGCAGGCGCCGCCCGCGCCGCCGTTCCCCGAGCCTGGCCAGGCGCCGCCCGCGCCGCCTGCGCCGCCCGTCGTCGCGCCGGTCTCTGGCGCGCCACGCACGCCGCCCGCCCCGTGGCTGCCGGTCCACGCGCCGATCCCGCCCCCGCCCGACGCGTCGGGTGAGCCGAGGTCCGCCGATGATCCCGGCCCGGCGCCCGAGCCGACCGCCGACCCCGAGCGGTGGATCCCGTACGACCCCGACGCAGGGCGCTGAGATGCGTCGCACGCCCATCCGCCTGCTCATCCTGACCGCCGCCGGCGTGACGCTGCTCGGCATGCTCCTGCTGCGCGTGCTGGACGCGCAGGGTGTGCGCGTGCCACGGGTCGCCTGGGTCGAGTACGTGGCCGTGCTGACGCTCGCGGTGTTGATCTTCTGGCTGGGCTGGGCCGTCCGCTCCTATCAGAAGGGCTCCAAGCCGGACCTCGACCCGGTGCGCGCCGCGCGCACCTTCGTGCTGGCCAAGGCCGGCGCGCTCACGGGCGCGATCCTGGTCGGCCGCTACCTGGCCGCGGCGCTCGACGTCGTGGGTGACATCCAGATCGAGTCGCAGCGCGATCGCGCGATCGCCGCGGGCGTCGCGGTGCTGTGCTCGGTCGTGCTCGTCGTCGTGGGGTTGGTCGTCGAGAAGTTCTGCGAGCTGCCACCGCCCGACGACGACGTGGAGCGCGACGGCGAACGCGGCCCTGAGGCGCTGGCGGGCTGACCACCGCTCCGGCACAGGGCAGGATGGGCGCATGAGCGACCAGGCCACGCTGTTCGACCCCGACGGCGTCGACTTCCATCCCGTCTCGACTCGTCTGATCACCTCCCGGTTCATCACCTCGGGAGTGACCGCGGGCGTGCCGGTCCTCGTCGGCCTGGTGCTGGGCGTCGTGCTCTCGCCGTGGTTCCTGATCCTGGCGGGCGTTCCCGCGGCGCTGTTCGCGTGGCGGGCCGCGCTGATCCCTCGGCAGGTGCGCGCGATCGGGTACGCCGAGCGCGACGACGACCTGCTGGTGCGCAAGGGCATCCTGTTCCGCTCGCTGGTCGTCGTCCCCTACGGCCGCATGCAGTACGTCGACGTCTCAGCGGGGCCGCTCGACCGCAAGCTGGGCATCGCCCAGGTGCAGTTGCACACGGCGGCCGCGGCCACGGACGCGACCATCCCGGGCCTGGCGCCGCACGAGGCCGAGCGTCTGCGCGACCGGCTCTCCGCGCGCGGCGAGGCCAGGCTGGCGGGGCTGTGAGCGCTCCCGCCAGCGGCGACGGCCTCGTCTGGCGCCGACTGCACCCTGTGACGCCGTTCGTCCGCGGGTGGACCGTGGTGGCTGTCGCCCTCGCGTTCGCCGGGCAGCAGACGCTGGATCAGTTCGACCAGGCCGCGGACCTCGCCGGCGCCGTGGGCGGGCTGTGGTGGAAGGTGCTGCTCGGCGTCGGCGCCATCGCGGCGGTCGCGTTCGGGTACGCGGCGCTCGCGTGGCGCATGACGGCGTACGCGGTCGGCGACGACGACGTGCACATGCGCAAGGGCGTGGTCTTCCGCCAGCAGCGGCACGCCCGCCTCGACCGCGTGCAGGCCATCGATATCCGCCAGCCCGTGCTGGCCCGGCTCTTCGGCCTCGCCGAGCTCACTTTGGAGGTCGCGGGCGGCAGCGGCTCGGCCATCGCCATCGGGTTCCTGCGGGACGAGGACGCCCGGAGCCTGCGCGCCGAACTCCTGGCGCGCGCCGCGGGACTGCGCACCCGGCCCGCCGCGTCGGCCGCCACCGCCGCCGCACCGACAGCGGCGCCGACCAGCGGAGGCGACGCGGAGCCTGCGGACGCTCCGATCCCGGCCGCGCAGGCGTCGAGCCCGGCCGCGCAGGCGCCGAGCCCGGTCGCTCCGAGCCCGGACGCGCCCGCGCAGCCGCTCGCCGAGACGGCCGAGGCGCCCGAGCGGGAGGTCTACGTCGTCCCACCGGGTCGGCTGATCGCCTCGCTGGTGCGCTCGCCCGGCATCTGGGTGCTGCTGGTCGCCTTGATCGGCGTCGCCGTCGCCGTCGCCGTCACGCGCGAGCCGTCGATCCTCGCGTCCGCGGCGCCCGTCGTCATCGGTGGCGGCGGCTACCTGTTCAGCCGGTTCACGGGGGAGTTCGGCTTCCGCGCCGCGCTCTCGCCCGACGGCATCCGCCTGCGCCACGGCCTGCTCGAGACGCGCGCCCAGACCATCCCGCCGGGCCGCGTCCAGGCCGTCTCGCTGACCCAGGGCCCGCTGTGGCGCGGGCCGGACTGGTGGCGCGTGCAGGTCAACGTCGCGGGCTACCTCCAGGAGGGCAACCGCTCCCAGAACGTGCTGCTGCCGGTCGGGCCGCGCGAGGAGGCCCTGACGGCCCTGTGGCTCGTGCTGCCCGACCTGGGCACACCCGACCCGCTGGCGCTGCTCGACGAAGGGCTCACGGGCATGGTCGGGCCCGAGGGCGTCGCGCCCGCGCGCGACGGGCAGGCGCGCTTCACCAACGCGCCGCGCCGCGCCCGCTGGGTCGACCCGATCTCCTGGCGGCGCGACGCGTTCGCCGTGACCGACCGGGCCCTGCTGCTGCGCCGCGGGAGGCTGGTGCGCCGCCTCGACATCGTGCCGCACGAGCGCACCCAGTCGCTCGCGCTCGAACAGGGTCCGCTGCAGCGCCGCCTGGGCGTGGCGACCTTCGCCGTCCACTCGACGCCGGGCGCCGTCGTCCCCTCGGTGCCCCATCTCGACGCCCACGACGCCGCGCGCCTCCTGGGCGAGCAGGCCGCCCGGGCACGCGAGGCCCGCGCGCACGCCGGCCCGGAGCGATGGATGCAGGGCGCCGTGCGTGATGACGGCGCGCCCGCCGACGTCGCGCCCACCGACGGCGCGCCCGAGCCGCGTGACCCGGACGTGCCGGCATGAGCGAGCGCCGTCCCGGTCGCCTGGGCGTCGGGGTGGTGGGCGCCGGCCGGGTCGGCGCGGTGCTGGGCAGCGCGTTGCGCGCCGCGGGCCACGCCGTCGTCGGGGTCAGCGCCATCAGCGAGGCGTCGCGTGAGCGCGCCGCCGCCCTGCTGCCGGGCGTGCCGGTGATCGAGGTGGCCCAGGTGGTCGAGCGCGCCGAGCTCGTGCTGCTGACGGTGCCCGACGACGCCCTCGCCCCGCTGGTCGACGGCATCGCGCAGGTGGGCGGCTGGCAGCCTGGGCAGATCGTGGTGCACACCTCGGGCCGCCAGGGCGTCGCGGTGCTGGCTCCCGCCCTGCGCTCGGGCGCGATCCCGCTCGCGATCCACCCGGCGATGAGCTTCACGGGAACCTCGCTCGACCTCGCGCGGCTTGAGGGCACGACGTTCGCGGTCACCGCGCCCGCGGCGGTGCTGCCCATCGGGCAGGCGCTTGTCGTCGAGGTGGGCGGCGAGCCGGTCGTCGTCGACGAGGCCGCGCGCCCGCTCTACGACGCGGCGCTCGCGCACGGCGCGGACCACCTGGTCACCCTGGTCGCGCAGGTGGCGCAGGCGCTTGAGGCCGCCGGGGTCGAGCGCCCCGGTCGGATGCTGGCGCCGCTGCTGAGCGCCGCGCTCGACGGCGCGACGCGCGCCGCGGACACGCGTGTCGAGGGTGAGGGCCCGGGCGCCATCGCGGCGCTCGGCGGGGCCGTGCCGCGTGGCGACGCCCAGACGCTGCGCGCGCACGTGGACGCGTTGGCGGCCTTCGCCGCGGGCTCGGGGGCGACGGACGCGCCGACGTCGTACGCGGACCTCGCGCGCGCGTCGGTGCGCCGCGGGCTCGCGGCGCACCGTCTCGACGCCCCGGCAGCCCGCGCGCTGCTCGACGCGCTCGCCGCGAACGGCGGACCGGGCGTGGACACGCCGCCCGATCGCTGAGGCCCGGCCCGCAGGACGCCCAGGCTCGCGCCGGTAGAATCCCGTGGTGACCACAGCCCCGAACCCCACCTCCGACGACGCCGCTCGCCAGGCGGGTGACGACCTGCCCGAACAGCTGCGCGTCCGCCGCGACAAGCGCGACCGGATGCTGGCCGAGGGCGTCGACCCCTACCCGGTGGGGGTGCCCGTCACGCACACCATCGCGGCGGTGCGTGCGGCCTACGGCCATCTGGAGGCCGGTCAGGAGACCGACGACCTCGCGGGCGTCGCGGGGCGGGTGGTGTTCCTGCGCAACACGGGCAAGCTGTGCTTCGTCACGCTGCAGGACGGCGAGGGCAACCGGCTGCAGGCGATGCTGAGCCTCGCCGTGGTCGGCGAGGACTCGCTCGCGGCCTTCAAGTCCGACGTCGACCTCGGCGACCACCTGTTCGTGCACGGGCGCGTCGGCTCGTCGCGCCGCGGCGAGCTGAGCGTCTTCGCCGACACGTGGCAGATCGCGGCCAAGTCGCTGCGCCCCCTGCCGGTGCTGCACAAGGATCTGTCGGAGGAGTCGCGCGTCCGCCAGCGGTACGTCGACCTCATCGCCCGGCCCGCGGCGCGCGACATGGTGCGCCTGCGCGCGGCGACGGTCCGCTCGCTGCGCGAGAACTTCCACCGCCGCGACTTCCTTGAGGTCGAGACGCCGATGCTGCAGACCATCGCGTCGGGCGCCGCGGCGCGGCCCTTCACCACGCATATGAACGCCTACGACATCGAGCTGTTCATGCGCATCGCGCCCGAGCTGTTCCTCAAGCGGGCCGTCGTGGGCGGCGTCGAGCGCGTCTTCGAGATCAACCGCAACTTCCGCAACGAGGGCGCGGACTCCACGCACTCACCCGAGTTCGCGATGCTTGAGGCGTATGAGGCCTACGGCGACTACAACACCATCGGCGCCCTGACTCAGGACCTTGTCCAGACCGCGGCACAGGACGTGCTGGGCACGACCGTCGTGGCATTGCCGGACGGCCAGGAGTACGACCTGGGCGGCGAATGGGCGCGGTTGACCATGTACGGGTCGCTTTCGGAGTCGCTCGGCGAACAGATCACGCCGCAGACTTCGGTTGAGGAGCTCATCGCCATCGCCAAGAGGCTTGATGTCGACGTCGAACGCAAGGCCGTCAACCATGGCAAGATCGTCGAGACCTTGTGGGAGCACCGGGTTGGCGACCACTTGTCGGCGCCGACGTTCGTGCGCGACTTCCCGGTCGAGACGAGCCCGTTGGTGCGCGCGCACCGGGACGTTCCGGGTCAGGTCGAGAAATGGGACCTGTACGTGCGCGGGTTTGAACTCGCGACCGGCTACTCGGAGTTGGTCGATCCGGTGATCCAGCGCCAGCGTTTCGAGGCGCAGGCCCTTCTCGCCGCTGCGGGTGACGACGAGGCGATGAGGCTCGACGAGGACTTCCTCGTGGCGATGGAGTACGCGATGCCCCCCACCGGAGGAATGGGGATGGGAATCGACCGTCTGCTCATGGCCCTGACGGGACTCGGCATCCGCGAGACGATTCTGTTCCCGCTCGTCAAGCCGCAGGGGTCGGGCGGCGTCGCGTGAGCACGTTCTGGGCCATCGTCGCAGGTGTGACGCCCTCCGTGGGCGTCGGACTCATCTTCTGGTTCGCGATGCGGAAGATTGTCCGCGCCGACCGCAATGAGCGCGAGGCGTTGGCGCGGCTTGACGCAGAAGATGGCGCGGAGTTAGCGCAGGGGCAGGCGGGCCCGAGCGGGAGCGACCAGTCGGGCCAATGAGCCGCGGGGGTCGAGCCGATCACAATTACGGAAACTCTCGGCGTGTTGTTGACAATCGTTTATCCGTGAGTCATGCTCGGTGCCGCTTGATCTTCTCCTAGAAAGGCGGTCCTACGTGGTTCAGAAGACTCAGGTCATGTTGTTCGACGACATCGACGGCGCAGAGGCTGACGAGACGGTCACCTTTGCTCTCGACGGTGTCTCGTTCGAGATTGACCTCACCGCAGCCCACGCTTCCGAGCTTCGTGAGGCGCTCGCAACGTGGATCGGCCACGCCCGCAAGTCCGGTGGCCGTGCGGCCCCGGTCTCGCGCGGTGGGGCTCGTCGTACCACCGCAGACCGTGCCCAGCTCGCGAAGATCCGTGAGTGGGCGCGGGACAACGGCTTCAAGGTCTCCGACCGTGGCCGAATCGCCGCGGAGGTTGTGACCGCGTTCGAAGCCGCGCACTGACGTACGCCACGCGCCACGACGGCGGCGACCTTTCTGTGAGAAAGGTCGCCGCCGTTTCGCGTCACAGGCCATTCCTCGCTCCGGTGCGGACAGCGGCCCGGAGCGTGGACAGTCGCGGCCTACCCTTTCCCTCATGACCGCCGTCGCGCCGCACACCCTGTGGGTGGGGTCCTATCCCGCCGTGGGCGCGAGCGCTGGATCGGGTGAGGGCGTCTGGTCGCTCGACGTCGGCGCCGATGGCCGGTTCGGGCGCCCGCGGCTCGCGGCGACGTCGCCCGCGCCGTCGTTCCTCGCCCTGCACCCCTCGGGGCGCACGCTCTACGCGGTCGCCGAGGACGCGCCCGGGACGGTCAGCGCGTTCCCCCTCTCGCCCGACGGCGCCCTCGGAGCCCCGGTGGTGCTCGCCTCGGGTGGGGCGTTCGGGTGCCACGTGCTCGCGCTGGCGCACACCCTGTGGATCGCCCACTACGGCGACGGCGTCGCCGCAGCCGTTCCGCTCGACCCGGCGACGGGCGCCCTGGCCGGGGACGCCGTGCGGTTCGCGGGCGGCGGGTCGGGGCCACAGGCCGACCGCCAGGAGGGCCCGCACGCGCACTTCGTCGCGGCCCGCGGCGAGGACGTCCTTGTCGCGGACCTCGGGGCGGACACGCTGCGGCGCTACCCGGCGCGCGTCGCCGGACCCCGGCGCCGCCCGACGGCGCCCGCTGTCGCCGCGCGTCTGCCAGGCGGCGCCGGCCCGCGCCACCTGGTCGAGCTGCCGGGCGGCGCCCTGGTCGTCGTCGGCGAGCTCGACGCGCGCCTGCACCTGCTCCTGCCCGCGGCGGGCGGGTGGACTCCGGTCGCCGCAACCCCGGTCACCGCAACCCCGGTCGTGGCCGGTGCGCGCGCGCCCGCGGGGCTGCCAGCGTCGTCACCGCCAGGGCCGAGCCCGTCGCACATCGCGCTCACGGGTGACCTGCTGACCGTGGGCGTCCGCGGCGACGACGTGCTCTCGACGCACCGCGTCCGGGTCGGCGACGACGGCGTGCCCGCGCTCGACCCGCTCGCCGACATCGCGCTCGGCGCCGGCGCGTGCCCGCGCCACCACGCCGTGCTGGGGCAGTGCGCGCACGGGCGTCTGCTCGTCGTCGTGGCCCGGCAGGGCGCCGGCGACCTCGCGGCGGTGCTGGTCGACCCGGTCACGGGCGCCGGCGAGGTCACGGACGCCGTCGCGTTGCCGACACCGCCCGCCTGTGTGCTGGAGGCCGCATGAGCGACGTCGGGGCGGCGCGCACGCCGCGCGTGGCCATGCTCTCGGTCCACACCAGCCCGCTCGATCAGCCCGGCACGGGCGACGCGGGCGGCATGAACGTCTACGTGCTCGACCTGGCGCGCGCGCTGGCCCGGCGCGGCGCCGAGGTCGAGATCTTCACGCGCGCCACGAGTTCGGCGCAGCCCCTGGTGGTCGACGTGCAGCCCGGCGTGCGCGTCCTGCACGTGCCGGCGGGGCCGTTCGAGGGCCTCGACAAGAACGACCTGCCCGGCCAGCTCTGCGCGTTCACGGCGGGTGTGCTGCGCGCCGAGGCGCACCGGCCCGAGGGTTGGTACGACGTCGTGCACACGCACTACTGGCTGTCGGGGCAGGCCGGGTGGCTGGCCGCCGAACGCTGGGACGTGCCCCTGGTCCACACCATGCACACCATGGCGCGCATCAAGAACGCGGCGCTCGCCCCCGGGGACACGCCCGAGCCCGCGGGCCGGATCATCGGCGAGGAGCAGGTGGCGGGCGAGGCGGACGCGCTGATCGCGAGCACGCGCGAGGAGGCCGACGACCTGGTGCGCGAGTACGGCGCCGAGCCCGAGCGGGTGCATGTGGTCGCCCCCGGCGTGGACCTCGACGCGTTCACCCCGATCGGCGGGCAGACTCCCGACGCCGTCGCCGCGGTGCGACGCGCGCTGCGCACGGGTCTCGCCCTGCCCACCGACGCGCCGTTGGTGCTGTTCGCGGGTCGCGTGCAACTCCTCAAGGGGCCGGACGTGCTGGTCCGCGCGCTCGCGCGGCTCGATCCCGCGGTGCGGCTCGTCGTGCTGGGTGGCGCGAGCGGCCGCCCGACCGCGGTGCGCGAGCTGGAGGCGCTGGCCCACCAGTACGGGGTGCGCGACCGGCTGATCGTGCGCCCGCCCGTCTCCCGCGCGGCGCTGGGCGACTGGTTCCGGGCGGCCGACGTCGTCGCCGTGCCGTCGCACAGCGAGTCGTTCGGGCTCGTGGCGGCCGAGGCGCAGGCGTGTGGCACGCCCGTGGTGGCCGCCGCCGTCGGCGGCCTGCGCACCGTGGTGCGCGACGACGTCTCGGGGGTGCTGGTCGAGGGTCACGACCCCGCGCTCTGGGCGCGCGAGCTGGGCGCGCTGCTGCGCGACGACGCGCGCCGGGCGCGGCTGGCGGCTGGCGCCCGCGCGGCGGCGAGCCGCTTCGGCTGGGACGCGACGGCGTCGGCGGTCCTGGACGTCTACGACCAGGCCCGCAAGTCCCGCCAGGCGCGGCTGGCGGCACAGCGGGCGCTGCGCGAGTCATGACGCGCGTGGCGCATGATGGGCGTATGCCTCTGCACGGTGACTACATCCCCAGCCCGCGCGAGCGCTCGCGCGCCCAGGTCGAGCGGTTCGAGCGGTCCGGCGGCGCCGAGGGCAACACGCTCGAGGGTCGCCCCGTCATCATCCTCACGACCGTCGGCGCGGTGACCGGCGCCTTGCGCAAGACCCCGCTCATGCGCGTCGAGCACGACGGCGCCTACGCCGTCGTCGCCTCGATGGGCGGCGCCCCGCGCCACCCCGTCTGGTACCACAACATCGTCGCCAACCCGCGGGTCGAGCTCCAGGACGTCGACGGCAAGCACGAGTACATCGCTCACGAGGCGCACGGCGCCGAGCGTGAGGAGTGGTGGGAGCGGGCCGTGGCCACGTGGCCGCCGTATGCGCAATACGTGCTCAAGACCGACCGCGTCATTCCGGTCTTTGTGCTTGAGCGCGCCTGACCGCGCGCGACGGCGCAGCCCGCGCGTCCCGCGGACGCCGGCGCTCCAGACATGACGATCGGGCGCGCCCGGTGCGGCGCGCCCGATCGTGTGACGGGTCAGCGGGCCTGGAACGTCAGGCAGTCGGCGTGGTCCAGCCCCTGGGGGCCGGCGCCGACGCGGATCGACGGCGCCATGCACTCCAGGGCGGTGTTGAACGCGCAGTCGGTGCGCTGGCAGGCGCCGACGTGCGCGAGCACCTTCGCGAGCCCGCCCTTGGTGTCCAGCGGGACAAAGGTGGCGCACGAGGCGTCGCCCACGTGGCCGGCGATCGTCACCGCGCCGGCGTGGCAGCCGTGGTCGTGGTTGTAGCCGCATCCGTCCACCGTGCACTCGGTGACCGCGGGCAGATCCTGCAGCGTGCTCATCTGTGGTCCTCTCGTCGATCGGATCGCCGTGAGGCCCTGGCGGGGGCCGGACCGGTGGCGTACATCCCCAGAATAGCGCCCTTATCGCATTGTTGCGAGATGGGAAATGGATTCTTGGGAAAGTAAGGAACCCCTTACCGAAGCATTTCAGAATAACGAAAGAATCGCGTTGCGATAATCCATGCCGGGCGGGCCAGGCCCGGATCGCGCGCCAGGGAGCCCTGGCGGACGCCACCCGCGCGCGTGGTCAGGCCATGAGGGGGCAAGATGGGGGACATGACCTACACCCTTGTGCTGCTCCGCCACGGCGAGAGCGAGTGGAACGCCAAGAACCTGTTCACCGGCTGGGTCGACGTGGCCCTGTCCGAGAAGGGCCGCGGGGAGGCCAGCCGCGGCGGCGACCTCCTCAAGGAGGCGGGAGTCTCGCCCGACGTCGTGCACACCTCGCTGCTGCGCCGCGCCATCATGACCGCGAACCTGGCCCTCGACACCGCCGACCGTCACTGGATCCCCGTCAAGCGCTCGTGGCGCCTCAACGAGCGCCACTACGGCGCCCTGCAGGGCAAGGACAAGAAGCAGATCCGGGACGAGTACGGCGAGGAGCAGTTCATGCTCTGGCGCCGCTCCTACGACGTGCCGCCGCCGGACATCGAGCTCGGCTCCGAGTGGTCGCAGGACGCGGACGTCCGCTACGCGGGCGAGCCGATCCCGCGCGCCGAGGCCCTCAAGCAGGTCCTCGCCCGCGCGCTGCCCTACTGGGAGGGTGAGATCGTCCCCGACCTCAAGGCCGGCAAGACGGTGCTCGTCGCCGCGCACGGCAACTCGCTGCGCGCGATCATCAAGCACCTCGACAACGTGGACGACTCGACCATCGCGGGCCTCAACGTCCCCACGGGCATCCCGCTGCTCTACGAGCTCGACGAGGAGACGCTCGCGCCGACCGTCCCGGGCGGCACGTACCTCGACCCGGAGGCGGCCAAGGAGGCCATCGCCGCGGTCGCCAACCAGGGCAAGTAGTCCGGGCTCAACCGTCGAGAACGGCGCCGCACCCCGCGCGGGGTGCGGCGCCGTTCGTCGTTCGCTCAGGCGTGCGGGCTGGCGTCCTCGACGTCGCCCGTCACCAGGAACACGATGCGCCGCGCGATCGACGTCGCGTGGTCGCCGAAGCGCTCCAGGTAGCGGCCCACGAGCGTGATGTCGACGGCCTCCTGCGTGGTGCCGTCCCACTCAGGCGCCAGCAGGGTCGCGAACGTCTGCTGGTGCAGGTCGTCGAGCACGTCGTCGTTCTTCTCGATCTCGCCCGCCAGGCCCAGGTCGCGCGTGCGCAGCAGCGTGGCGACCTCGGAGGCGACAGCGGCGGCGGCGGCCGCCATCGCGGCGAAGGTCGGCTCGGCCGTCGCGCGGATCGCGTGCGCCGGGTAGCGCCCACGGGCCACCTCGGCGACGTGCCGCGCCAGGTCGCCCATGCGCTCAAGCGTCGCGCTCATGCGCAGTGCGCTGACGACGATGCGCAGGTCGGTGGCGACCGGCGCCTGCTGGGCGAGCAGGTGGACGCACCGCTCGTCGAGCTCGCGCTGGAGGGCGTCGATCTCGTGGTCGGCGGCGATGACCTCCTGGGCGAGCTGAAGGTCCGCCTCCAAGAGAGCCTTACCGGCGCGTGTCACGGCGGACTCGACCATGCGGCTCATCTGGACCAGGTCGTCGCCGACCTGGCGCAGTTCGGCGTCGAAGATCTCTCGCATCTGCTTCCTCTCCACGTGCGCCCGATCCCTGGCATGCGTCGAGGACGCCGGGGCGCTTGCTCCACCGTCTCACGGGCTCAGGGGCCTTCAGATGAACTCTAGGGGCCGTGTCGGTGAACAACAGCCGACGGCCCGCGCCCTGAGCGGTGCGACGGCGCTGAGGGCACGTGCGGCCCGCATACGCTGGGCATGTGGAAGGTATCAATCCGGGGGTCTCGACGGTCGTCGTCGGCCTGCTCGGCCTGGTCGTCGGGGCGATCGCGGTGCTCGCGTTCCACCTGTCCGACCGGGAGCAACGGCGCGTCCCGCCCCGCCCGGAGCCTGACCTCGACGACGGACTGGTGCGCGTGCTGTCGGTGCTGCGCTCGGCCGCCGTCGTGCTCGACGCCGACGACGACGTGCTGCGCGCCTCGCCGCCCGCCTACGCGCTCGGCATCGTGCGCAACGACGCGTTGGTGCATCCGGCGGTGCGCGACCTGGTCGCGGCGGTGCGCCGCGACGGCGTCATCCGTGAGCAGGAGCTTGAGCTGCCGCGCGGGCCGATCGGGTCGGGCACGGTGCTGCTGCAGGTGCGCGTGGCGCCACTGGGCGTCGAGCGCATGCTCGTGCTCGCCGACGACCGCACCGAGGCGCGCCGCGTCGAGGCGATCCGCCGCGACTTCGTCGTCAACGTGTCGCACGAGCTCAAGACGCCGGTCGGCGCCATCGCGCTGCTGGCCGAGACCGTCGCCGACGCGGCCGACGACCCCGTCGCGGTGCGCCGCTTCACCGAGCGCATGCAGCGCGAGGCCCAACGCCTGTCCGCGCTGGTGCACGAGATCATCGAGCTGTCGCGCCTGCAGGCCACGGGAGCGCTGTCCGACGTGCGCACCGTGGGCGTGTCCGACGTCGTGGCCGAGGCGGTCGACCGGGCGCGCACCACCGCGGCGGCCAAGAACATCGTCATCACCGTGGGCGGCGGCAAGGACGCGCTCGTGTACGGCGACCACAACCTGCTGGTCACGGCGGTGCGCAACCTGCTCGACAACGCGGTCGCGTACTCGGGGTCCAACACGCGCGTCGGCGTGGGCGTGACCGAGCGCGGCGGGCTCGTCGAGATCGCCGTCGTGGACCAGGGGGTCGGCATCGCCCAGAGCGAGCAGGACCGGGTGTTCGAGCGGTTCTACCGCGTCGACCCGGCGCGCTCGCGCGACACCGGCGGCACGGGTCTGGGCCTGTCGATCGTCAAACACGTCGCGGCCGACCACGGCGGCGACGTCCAGATGTGGTCGGAGCCCGGCAAGGGCTCGACCTTCACGCTGCGCATCCCGGCGGCCGACGTGCCGTCCGCGCAGCCGGCCGCGCTCGAC
Organism: Xylanimonas ulmi; assembly: GCF_004216535.1. Lineage (NCBI taxonomy): Bacteria > Bacillati > Actinomycetota > Actinomycetes > Micrococcales > Promicromonosporaceae > Xylanimonas > Xylanimonas ulmi. Next base: position 2,618,036 of record NZ_SGWX01000001.1, on the reverse strand, counting down.
GCGGTCGCCCGCTCAGACCAGACACCTGCGGTGACGCAGGCGACATCGAAGGAGGTGGATGCGTGACGCGCATCCTCGTGGTTGAGGACGAGGAGTCCTATCGGGACCCGCTGACCTACCAGCTCACGCGCGAGGGCTTCGACGTCGTCGAGGCGGCGAGCGGCCTGGAGGCGCTGGAGAGGTTCGACGCCGGCGGCGCCGACCTGGTGCTGCTCGACCTCATGCTCCCGGGGCTGTCGGGCACCGAGGTGTGCCGCCAACTGCGGCTGCGCAGCGACGTGCCGGTCATCATGCTCACCGCCAAGGACACCGAGATCGACAAGGTCGTGGGCCTGGAGCTCGGCGCCGACGACTACATGACCAAGCCGTACTCGTTCCGCGAGCTGCTCGCGCGCATGCGCGCGGTGATGCGCCGGCGTGTGCCGGTCGCGGTCGAGGCCGGGCACGCGGCGCCCGTGGACGACGACGATGAGGGCGTGCTCGAGGTCGGCCCCGTGCGCATGGACGTCGACCGGCACACCGTCATGGTCGACGGCGCCCCGGTGGCGCTGCCGCTCAAGGAGTTCGACCTGCTCGAACTGCTGCTGCGCAACGCCGGGCGCGTGCTCACGCGCGGGCAGCTCATCGACCGGGTGTGGGGTCCCGACTACGTCGGGGACACCAAGACGCTCGACGTCCACGTCAAGCGCATCCGCGCCAAGGTCGAGCCCGACCCGGGCGCGCCGCGCTACCTGCTGACGGTCCGGGGCCTGGGCTACAAGCTCGCCGACGACGAGGGGTGAGCCCGCGCGCGGCGGAGCTTCAGGCCAACCGGACCGCCAGGCCACGGGCACGGGAGCGGGCGCGGGCGTAGGCTCGTCGCGGACCGAGGCTGACGCGCTCGGGTCGCGTGTGCGGGCGCGGTCCGACCGACGTCGACGCCGAGCAGCCAGCCCGTGCGCCACCGCGTCGGTCCAGGTCAGGGGTGCTTCGGCCCCGGCGTCGTGATCGCGCGTTCACCTGCTGTTCACCTTCCGGCTAGAGCGGGTCTTCTCGAACGCCTACGTTCGGATCGGCGCCGGGTCTCCGGCGTGCTCACGTGTGAACGGGATGGATCGCCCTGTGAAGCTCACCCGCGTGCCTCGCGCAGCCGCCGCCGTGCTGGCCGGCGCGCTCGCGCTGACCCTGGCCGGCTGCGGCTCCGACGACCCCATCGGCCGTTCGCCCAACGCCGCGGTCCGCGCGATGGCCGGCGACGGCCCCGCCGCGGGCTCGACGACGTCGGTCGCCGGCACCTTCTCCGGCGCCGGCGCCTCGTCGATCGAGGCGGCCATGGACGCCTGGCGCGCCCAGTTCCAGAACCTGAACCCCGCCGCGACGGTCAACTACGACCCGGTCGGCTCGGGCGGCGGGCGCCGCCAGTTCATCGCGGGCGGCGCCGTGTTCGCGGGATCGGACAACGTGCTCTCGGCCGACGAGATCGACCAGTCACGCGCCGTGTGCGGCCCCGAGGGCGCCATCGACCTGCCGGTCTACATCTCGCCGATCGCCGTCGCGTTCAACCTGCCCGGGATCGACACGGTCAACCTGTCGCCCGACGTCATGGCCCGCATCTTCGCCGGTGACCTGCGGCGCTGGGACGACCCGGCGATCGCGGCCGACAACCCCGGCCTGGACCTGCCCGACCTGGCGATCACGCCCGTGCACCGCTCGGACGACTCGGGCACCACCGCGAACTTCGTCGACTACCTCGCCGCCGTCGCCCCCGACGTGTGGACCTGGGACGTGTCGGGCGTGTGGCCGCTGACGGGCGGCGACTCGGCCCAGGGCACCTCGGGCGTGGTCAACGCCGTCCAACAGACCGTGGGCGCCATCACCTACGCCGACGCCTCACGCGTGGGCGACCTGGGCACCGCGGCGGTCCTGGTCGGCGGGCAGTGGGTGAAGTTCTCCGCGCAGGGGGCCGCGACCGCCGTCGACGTCTCGCCGCTGCTCGAGGGACGCCACGAGCACGACATGGCGATCGCGCTCGACCGCGCCACCGACGTCGCCGGGGCCTACCCGCTGCTGCTCGTCTCCTATGCCGTCGTGTGCCTGGAGTACGAGACTGAGGCTGACGCGGAGTTCGTCCGCGAGTTCATGGGATTCATCGTCTCGGACGCCGGGCAGCAGATCGCCGCGCAGGTCGCCGGCTCGGCCCCGATCTCCGCCGAGCTGGCCGCGGGCATCCGCGCCTCGCTGGCCTCCATCACCCACCGTGCCGGCTGACCGCCGCCGCCATCGCGAGCGAGGAGCATCGTGACGACCACCGCCAGCCCGCCCCCCCTGACCGGCGGGAGTCCGCGACGCCGCGGCCGGGGCGCCGAGCGCGGCTTCAGCCGAGGATTCCGCTGGATCTCCACGGGATCGGGCATCGTGCTGCTCGTCGTCCTGGCCGCCGTCGCGATCTTCCTGGTGCAGCAGGCGATGCCGGCGCTGACGGCGGGCTCCGACGAGCTGGTCGCGCAGAACGTGCTGCCCCAGGGCATGACGAGCCTGTGGCAGCTCATCGTGCCGCTCGTCTTCGGCACCCTGGTCGCCGCGCTGCTCGCCCTGGTCATCGCGACGCCGATCGCCGTCGGCATCGCGCTGTACATCTCGCACTACGCGCCGCGGCGTGTGTCGGCCGCGGTCGGCTACCTCGTCGACCTGCTCGCCGCGATCCCCTCGGTCGTCTACGGCCTGTGGGGTGGCATGACGCTGGCCCCGGTGATCCGCGTGGTGTGGAGCTGGATCGCGCAGGCGCTGAGTGTGCTGCCGTTCTGGGACGTGCGCGCCACCGCCACCGGACGCTCGGTCGCCACCGCGAGCGTCGTCCTGGCGGTCATGATCCTGCCGATCATCACGGCCGTGTCGCGTGAGGTGTTCAAGCAGACGCCGCGCCTGCACGAGGAGGCCGCGCTCGCGCTCGGCGCCACCGAGTGGGAGGTCATCAAGACGGCGGTGCTGCCCTTCGGGCGCTCGGGCGTCATCTCGGCCGCGATGCTGGGCCTGGGGCGCGCGCTGGGCGAGACCATGGCCGTGCTGATGATCCTGTCGCCCGGCATCCTGGTGTCCTTCCAGATCTTCGACGCCGGGCAGCAGCAGACCATCGCCGCGTTCATCGCGAGCCAGTTCCCCGAGGCCGCCGGCCTGCGGGTCAACGTGCTCATCGCCACGGGCCTGGCGCTGTTCGTCATCACGATGCTGGTCAACATGGCGGCGCGCTGGATCGTCTCGCGCCGCAAGGACTTCTCGGGAGCCAACTGATGACCACCCCCGAAGCCACCCTCGCCTCGAGCGACGAGGTGCGAGCCCTGCTCAGCACCGTCGACGTCTCGCGCCGCCGCGTCAACCGCGTCATGAAGGGCCTGGTCTACTCGGCCTTCGCGGTCGCGATGATCCCGCTGGTCTGGCTGCTTTACACCGTCGTCGTGCGCGGCGTCGTGCGCCTGTCGCCGTACTTCCTGACCGTCTCGATGCGCGGCGTCTTCGGCGGGCTCGACGCCGGCGGCGTCTACCACGCCATGGTCGGCACGCTGGTCATCACCCTGTCGGCGACGGTCATCTCGGTGCCCATCGGCCTGTTCACCGCGATCTACCTGGTCGAGTACGGCAAGGGACCCCTGGCGCGCGCGCTGACGTTCTTCGTCGACGTCATGACGGGCATCCCCTCGATCGTCGCGGGCCTGTTCTCCTTCACGCTCTTCTCGCTGTTCTTCGGGCCGGGCGTGCGCCTGGGCATCGCCGCCGCCGTGGCCGTCTCGGTGCTGATGATCCCCGTGGTGGTGCGCTCGTGCGAGGAGATGCTGCGGCTGGTGCCCAACGAGCTGCGCGAGGCGGCCCTCGCCCTGGGCGTGCCCCGCTGGCTGACCATCGTCAAGGTGGTGCTGCGCACCTCGATCGCCGGCATCACCACCGGCGTCCTGCTGGCGATCGCGCGCGTCATCGGTGAGACGGCGCCCATCCTCATCACCGCGGGCTTCGCGGACTCCGTCAACGCCAACCCCTTCTCCGGGCGCATGATGACGCTGCCGGTGTTCATCTACACGCAGTACCGCGTGGGCCTGGTCCCGTGCGCCGCGGGCGACCCGACGTGCGTCCCCGACATCAACTTCCTGCGCGCTTGGGCGGCTGCGTTGGTGTTGATTGTCATTGTGGTGATTTTGAATCTGGTGGGTCGTTTGGTGACCCGTGTGTTCGCGCCGAAGTTGCGCTGAGCGGGCTGAGAGAGAGTGTGGTTGTGATGTCCCAGCGCATTGATGTGAAGGACTTGAACATCTTCTACGGTGACTTCCTCGCGGTGGCGGGGGTGTCGATGGGGATCGAGCCGAGGTCGGTGACGGCGTTCATCGGTCCGTCGGGGTGTGGGAAGTCGACGTTCCTGCGGACGTTGAACCGGATGCATGAGGTGATTCCGGGGGCGCGTGTGGAGGGGAAGGTCGAGTTGGAGGGTGTCGACCTGTATGGGCCGGCGGTGGACCCGGTGGCGGTGCGGCGGAATGTGGGGATGGTGTTCCAGCGTCCGAACCCGTTCCCGACGATGTCGATCCGGGACAACGTGTTGGCGGGGGTGAAGCTGAACAACAAGCGGATCGCGCGGTCGGACGCGGATGAGCTGGTGGAGCGGTCGTTGCGGGGCGCGAATCTGTGGAACGAGGTCAAGGACCGGTTGGAGAAGCCGGGGTCGGGGCTGTCGGGTGGTCAGCAGCAGCGGTTGTGCATCGCGCGGGCGATCGCGGTCAAGCCGCAGGTGTTGTTGATGGATGAGCCGTGTTCGGCGTTGGATCCGATCTCGACGTTGGCGATCGAGGATCTGATCCAGGAGTTGAAGTCGGACTACACGATCGTGATCGTGACGCACAACATGCAGCAGGCGGCGCGGGTGAGTGACAAGACGGCGTTCTTCAATATCGCGGGGACGGGCAAGCCGGGTCGGTTGATCGAGATGGATGAGACCGCGGCGATCTTCTCGGCTCCGAAGGAGAAGGCGACCGAGGACTACGTCTCGGGCCGCTTCGGCTGACCGGGCCGGGCGCGGCGGGGGTCTCGACAGGCTCGACCGCCCGGGGGTGAGCCCGCGCTGCGATGGTGTCGCGCGTCACGAGGCCTGCCACCGTCTGTTCATCCCCTGTTTACCCGTTGTCGGGGACGGGGCCACTTTGCGTGCCTAACGTCCCAGACGACGTCGGCACGCAGTCGGCGCGACAGACGTGTGAACAGGATGGATAGACACGTGAAGCTCAGCCGCATCTCCCGCGCTGGTACGGCCGTCATCGTCGGCGCGCTCGCGCTGACCCTCGCTGCTTGTGGCTCGGACAACCCGACGGGCGACGCCACCGGCGACGCCACGAACGACGCGGCCGCGTCGCCTGCGGCCGCGATCTCCGGCACGTTCGCCGGCGCCGGCTCGTCGGCCCAGGCCAACGCCATCAAGGCGTGGACCGCCGCGTTCCAGAGCGACAACCCCGACGTCACCATCAACTACGACGACTCGGGCTCGGGCGCCGGTCGCGAGCAGTTCATCGCCGGCGGCCTCGCCTGGGCGGGCTCGGACTCGGCCCTGAAGGACGAGGAGATCGAGGCCTCGCAGACCTTCTGCGGCGCCGACGGCGCGATCAACATCCCGGTCTACATCTCCCCGATCGCGATCGCCTACAACCTGCCGGGCGTCGCGGACCTCAACCTCTCGGCCGAGAACATCGCCAAGATCTTCACCGGCGCCATCACCACGTGGGACGACCCGGCCATCGTCGCCGACAACCCCGACGCGAGCCTGCCGGCCACCGCCATCACGCCCGTGCACCGCTCGGACAAGTCGGGCACGACCAACAACTTCACCGACTGGCTGCACGCCAACGCCGGTGACATCTGGACCGACGAGAAGAACGACGCCTGGCCGCTGCAGGGTGGCGACTCGGCGCAGGGCACCTCGGGTGTCGCGGGCGTCCTGTCGCAGACCGAGGGCTCGGTCGGCTACATCGACGAGTCGGGCGTGACGCCGGACCTCAACATCGCGAAGATCAAGGTCGGCGACACGTTCACCGCCCTGACCCCCGAGGGCGCCGCGGCCGTCGTGTCCGCCTCGCCGCTGGTCGAGGGCCGCAGCGCCAACGACGTCTCGGTCCAGATCGACCGCACCGCCACGGCCGAGGGCGACTACCCGCTGCTGCTCGTCTCGTACGCGATCGCCTGCCAGAACTACTCGGACGCCGCGACGGGTGAGTTCGCCCAGGCGTGGCTGAGCTTCATCGTCTCGCCCGAGGCGCAGGACATCGCCGCGCAGGCCGCCGGGTCGGCCCCGCTCGCCGGCGAGATCGCCGACAAGGCCGCTGCCGCCGCCGCGTCCATCACGGTCGGCTGACGCCGTCCTCACCTCAACCGCGGCCGCCGGTGGCCGGCAGGTGTCCCCGTGGCGCCTGCCGACCACCGGCACCGCCGTGTCGGCCGAACGGGAGTCAGTCACGTGACCACCATCGACAGCCCGCCGCAGCCGGGCTCCGTCGCCGCGAAGCGGTCACGGCGCCGCATGCGCCACCGGGACACCGAGCGCGGCTTCTCGCGGGTCTTCCGCGCGATCGCCACCGGGGCGGGTGTGCTGCTGCTGCTCGTCCTGGCGGCGGTCGCGCTCTTCCTCGTGGTCCGCGGCTGGGCCGCGCTCACGGCGAGCGACGAGCAGCTGCAGGCGACCGGCGGGTTGCCGGCGGGGTTCACCAACCTCGCCGAGTACATCGGGCCGCTGATCTTCGGCACGCTGCTCGCGGCGATCCTGGCCCTCGCGCTCGCGACGCCGGTCGCCGTCGGCATCGCGCTGTTCGTCTCGCACTACGCGCCGCGGCGCCTGGGCGGCGCCGTCGGCTTCGTCATCGACCTGCTCGCCGCGATCCCGTCGGTCGTCTTCGGACTGTGGGGTGTGCAGACCCTCGCGCCGGTGATCGCGCCGGTGTGGAGGTGGATCGCCAACGCGCTCAGCCTGCTGCCGGGCGTGAGCGTCGAGTACACGCCCACAGGCCGCGCCCTGGCGACGACGTCGGTGGTGCTCGCGATCATGATCCTGCCGATCATCACGGCCGTGTCGCGCGAGGTGTTCAAGCAGACCCCCCGCCTGCACGAGGAGGCCGCGCTCGCGCTCGGCGCCACGCGGTGGGAGGTGGTGCGCACCGCCGTGCTGCCGTTCGGGCGCTCGGGCGTCATCTCGGCCGCGATGCTGGGCCTGGGGCGTGCGCTGGGCGAGACCATGGCCGTGCTCATGATCCTGTCGCCCGGCCTGGGCTACTCGCTGCAGATCTTCGCCGCGGGCAAGCACACGACCATCGCCGCCAACATCGCCGCCAACTTCCCGGAGGCGAGCGGTCTGGCGGTCAACACCCTCATCGCCACCGGCCTGGCGCTGTTCGTCATCACGCTGGCCGTCAACATGGCCGCGCGCGCGATCGTCGCGCGCCGCAAGGACTTCTCGGGAGCCAACTGATGAGCGCCGTCACCGAGTCGAGCCTCGCCACGCAAGCCCTCCTGGCGGGGGGCGACAAGCGCCGCAAGCGCACCGACCGCACCATGACCGCGCTGGTCTGGGCCGCGTTCGTGCTGGCGGCGGCGCCCCTGGTGTCGCTGCTGTACACCGTCATCGTCAAGGGCCTGAGCCGGCTCAACGCCGACTTCCTGCTGTTCTCGATGCGCAACGTCTACGGCGGCATGGACGCGGGCGGCGCCTACCACGCCATCATCGGCACGCTGCTGATCACGCTCGGCGCCGCGATCATCTCGGTGCCCATCGGCCTGCTCGTGGCCGTCTACCTGGTCGAGTACGGCCGCGGCGTGCTGGCCCGATCGGTCACGTTCTTCGTCGACGTCATGACGGGCATCCCCTCGATCGTCGCGGGCCTGTTCGCCTTCGCGCTGTTCGCGATCTTCTTCGGGCCCGGAATCCGCCTGGGCGTCATGGGGTCGGTGGCCCTGTCGGTGCTCATGACACCCGTGGTGGTGCGCTCGTGCGAGGAGATGCTGCGGCTGGTGCCCAACGAGCTGCGCGAGGCGTCCTACGCGCTCGGCGTGCCGAAGTGGCTGACCATCGTCAAGGTGGTGCTGCGCACCTCGGTGGCGGGCCTGACCACGGGCATCCTGCTGGCGGTCGCGCGCGTCATCGGCGAGACGGCGCCGCTGCTGATCGTGGCGGGCTCCACCTCGTCGATCAACTTCGACATGTTCTCCGGGCGCATGATGACGCTGCCGGTGTTCATCTTCGACCAGTACAAGGCCGGCCCCGTGCCGTGCCGAGCAGGCGTCGCCGACTGCCTGACGAACATCAACTTCGACCGCGCTTGGGCGGCTGCGTTGGTGTTGATTGTCATTGTGGTGATTTTGAATCTGGTGGGTCGTTTGGTGACCCGTGTGTTCGCGCCGAAGTTGCGCTGAGCGGGCTGAGAGAGAGTGTGGTTGTGATGTCCCAGCGCATTGATGTGAAGGACTTGAACATCTTCTACGGTGACTTTCTCGCGGTGGCGGGGGTGTCGATGGGGATCGAGCCGAGGTCGGTGACGGCGTTCATCGGTCCGTCGGGGTGTGGGAAGTCGACGTTCCTGCGGACGTTGAACCGGATGCATGAGGTGATTCCGGGGGCGCGTGTGGAGGGGAAGGTCGAGTTGGAGGGTGTCGACCTGTATGGGCCGGCGGTGGACCCGGTGGCGGTGCGGCGGAATGTGGGGATGGTGTTCCAGCGTCCGAACCCGTTCCCGACGATGTCGATCCGGGACAACGTGTTGGCGGGGGTGAAGCTGAACAACAAGCGGATCGCGCGGTCGGACGCGGATGAGCTGGTGGAGCGGTCGTTGCGGGGCGCGAATCTGTGGAACGAGGTCAAGGACCGGTTGGAGAAGCCGGGTTCGGGGCTGTCGGGTGGTCAGCAGCAGCGGTTGTGCATCGCGCGGGCGATCGCGGTCAAGCCGCAGGTGTTGTTGATGGATGAGCCGTGTTCGGCGTTGGATCCGATCTCGACGTTGGCGATCGAGGATCTGATCCAGGAGTTGAAGTCGGACTACACGATCGTGATCGTGACGCACAACATGCAGCAGGCGGCGCGGGTGAGTGACAAGACGGCGTTCTTCAATATCGCGGGGACGGGCAAGCCGGGTCGGTTGATCGAGATGGATGAGACCGCGGCGATCTTCTCGGCTCCGAAGGAGAAGGCGACCGAGGACTACGTCTCGGGCCGCTTCGGCTGACCGGGCCGGGCGGTCGAGCCCACCCCGGCGGTCGAGCCCACCCCGGCGGTCGAGCCCACCCCGGCGGTCGAGCCCACCCCGGCGGTCGAGCCTGTCGAGACCCCCGCGGCCGGTCAGCTCTCGGGGGCCACGTCCGCGTACTCGGGCGCGGCCGCGTCCATCACGGGCAGCTGGAACTCCTGCGACTGGCCCCCCACCTCGAGTGTCGCGGGCAGGAACGAGCCGGGGGCCTTCGCGACGGCGTCGAGCGTGACCTGCTCGCCGTCCGCCGTGCCCAGGTAGACCGTCTGCGCGGCCTCGACCGTGACGCGCACGGGCGCTGCGCCGTCGACGGCCAGCGTGAACGTCTCGGCCTGGTCGGTGTGGTTGACCAGCGCGCCCTGCACGGCGCCCTCACCACCCTCCTGCGCGGCCACGACCAGGAGGTTCACCCCGCGCAGCTCGCTGGTGACCGTGACGCGCGAGCCGTCCGACGGCGCGTACTCGTGCGCGGTCATCGCGGGCGCGCAGGCGCCGAGCGTGAGGGCGCCGGCGGCGGCGAGGACGGACAGGCGGGTGATGCGGGTGCGGAACAACGTGCTCTCCTCGGTCAGGCGGCGGGGCGAGAGCCCCGGCCCGCATCTTAGCGAGGGAATCTTGACGTCGAGATAGTGCGGTGGTAGCGGTGCTGACCTGCGCGGACGCGAGCGGTGAACGACGCGGGTCTGCGCAGGGCTCTGGAGTGGTAGGACCTCGCATGGTAGGCTTGGCCGCTGGGAAAGGGGACATCTGCAGATGACTTTCGAAGTAGGCGAAACGGTTGTCTACCCGCACCATGGAGCGGCGCTGATCGAGGAGATCAAGACCCGCAAGATCCGTGGCGAAGAGAAGATGTACCTCAAGCTCAAGGTCGCTCAGGGCGACCTGACCATCGAGGTCCCGGCGGAGAACGTCGACCTCGTGGGCGTGCGTGACGTGGTGGACCAGCAGGGTCTGGACCGCGTGTTCGAGGTGCTGCGCGCGCCGTACACCGAGGAGCCGACCAACTGGTCGCGCCGGTACAAGGCGAACCTGGAGAAGCTGGCCTCGGGTGACGTGATCAAGGTGGCCGAGGTCGTGCGCGACCTCTCCCGCCGCGACGCCGACCGTGGCCTGTCCGCCGGCGAGAAGCGCATGCTGGCCAAGGCCCGTCAGATCCTCGTCTCGGAGCTCGCGCTCGCCGAGCACACCGAGGAGGACAAGGCCGAGGCGATCCTCGACGAGGTGCTCGCCTCCTGAGCGACGACTCAAGGACGCCGGGGCGAATCCCGGCGACCGTCAGTGCGTGACGACGCCCCCGCGTGGACCGCGGGGGCGTCGTCGTTCATGCAGAGTGGACTCGTGACGACCATCGCCATCCTCACCGCCGCCGGATCGGGAACCCGGCTGGGCCGCGACATCCCCAAGGCGCTCGTCGAGATCGACGGTGTGCCGCTGGTGACGCACGCCGCGCGCCGACTCGCCGCGTCGGGCGTCGTCGACTCGATCGTGGTCACCTGTCCGCCGGGTCTGGCGAGCGTGGTGGCCGACGTCGTCGCGCGCGACGCGCTCGTGGGCGTCCCGGTGCGGGTGGTCGACGGCGGTGCGACCCGCCAGGCGTCGGTCGCGGCAGGGCTCGCGCTCGCCGGGCCCGACGACGACGTCGTGCTGGTGCATGACGCCGCGCGCCCCTTCGCGTCCGCGGCGCTGGTGCGCCGCGTGGTGTCCGCCGTGCGAGACGGGCACCGCGCGGTGGTGCCCGGTGTTCCGGTGGTCGATACGATCAAAACCGTGACCGACGCCGATCTGCCGCCGGCCCCGGCGCCCAGTGGCACGGGGGCCATGGGCGCAGTCGTCGCCGAGCCGGTCATCTCCACCCCGCAGCGCGCCCAGTTGCGCGCCGTCCAGACGCCGCAGGGGTTCGACCGCGCCCTGCTGGAGCGCGCGCATGACGCCGCCGCCCACCGCGCCGTCGACGCCCCCGCGACCGACGACGCCGGGTTGGTCGAGGCCCTGGGCGAGCGTGTCGTCGTCGTGGCGGGGGAGGACGCCGCCCTCAAGGTCACCACCGAGCGTGATCTGGTGCTTGCGACGCTGTACGCCCGGCAGGCGGAGAAGGACCCGGGCGACGGCGCCCGCCCCGTCGGGGGCGCACACGCCCGTTCGGGGGCCGACCGGTGACCGCGCTGCCGCGCACCGGGATCGGGGTCGACGCGCACGCCTATGCCCCCGAGGACTCGCCGCGCGAGCTGTGGCTGGCGGGCCTGCGCTGGCCGGGGGAGCGGGCGCTCGACGGGCACTCCGACGCCGACGTCGCCGCGCACGCCGCCGCCGACGCGCTGTTCTCGGCTGCGGGCATCGGTGACCTGGGCCAGCACTTCGGCACGAGCGCGCCCGAGTGGGCCGGCGCCTCGGGGGCCAGCCTGCTGGCCGAGGCCGCACGCCGCGTGCGGGCCGCCGGGTTCGAGATCGGCAACATCGCGGTCCAGGTGATCGGCAACCGGCCTCGTCTCGGGCCGCGCCGCGACGAGGCCGTGGCCGCGCTCAGCGCCGCCGCGGGTGCGCCGGTGTCCCTCAGTGCGACCACGACCGACGGACTGGGGCTCACCGGCCGGGGTGAGGGTGTCGCGGCGATCGCGACAGCCCTGGTGGCTCGCGTCGATCCCGCGGCCCCGCCCGCGGACAGGGGGCCGGTGCGGTGAACCGCATGCCCCTGGCTCGGCGCCGGGCGCAACTGGTCGACGCCGCGCTGCGCGTGGCGGCCCGCTCGGGCGTGGAGGCCGTCACGGTCCGCGCCGTCGCGCGCGAGGCCGACGTCTCGCTGGGCACGGTGCACTACTGCTTCCACGACAAGGACGAGCTGCTCGAGGCGATGGGGCAGTCCATCCGCGTCGAGGCGACCGACCAGATCAAGGCCACCATCACGGCGGGCGCCGGGGTGGGTCTGGACTTCCCGACGCTGGTGCACCAGTGCGCCGACGCGCTGCTCCAGGGCCTCAAGCGCTTCCGGCAGGTGCGGCTGCTGCTGCTGGAGATCGCCACGACCGGCGCCCGCAACCCGGCGTTGCTGGGGACGGCGCGCACGCACCTGGAGCAGTCCACGCAGATGGCCCTCGCGCTTGCGACGGCCTGCGCCGCGGCGACGGGCGTCACCTACCGGGTCGACGTGAGGCGCCTCGCGCGCACCATCACGGCGCTCATCGACGGCATCGAGCTGGCGTGGTTGGTCGATCAGGACGACGAGCGCGCGCTGGAGGGCTTCCACGCGCTGGCCGAGCTCATGACCACCTACGTCGTGGCCGACCCGGAGGCGGGCGGCGCGAGCGCGCCCAGCACCGCGTCGACGTAGGGGTTCGCGAACACGCCGGCGGGGTCGAGCGCGCGGCGCACGCGGGCGACGTCGTCGAGCGGGTAGTGCGCGGCGAGGTCCTCGGCCGTGCGCGTGTGCAGTTTGCCCCAGTGGGGCCGCCCGCCCGCCTCGACGAGGATGCGCTCGGCGGCGTCGAACCAGCGCCGGTGCGGCATGCGCGCGTACTGGTGCGCCGCGACGTACGCGGTCTCGCGCCCGCGCGCGGTCGACAGCCACACGTCGTCGGGCGCGGCGAAGCGCACCTCGACCGGGAACGGCACGGCCTCGCCCGTGCGGCGCAGCCACCGGTCCAGCTCGGTCAGCGCCTCGCCCACCACGGCGCGCGGCAGGGCGTACTCCATCTCGCGGAACCGCACCCGCCGCTTGTGGCAGAAGACCTGGTAGGAGGGCGCCACGTGCTCGCGCGGGGCGAGCGTGCGCGCCGAGATGCGGTTGAGGCCTGCGGTGAGGCCGGGCGCCGCGGTCGCGAGGCGGTTGACGACCTCGAACGCGCCGTTGCTCAGCAACTCCTCGTCGACCAGGCCGCGGGCCTCCTGGCGCAGCAGACGCAGCCGCCCTTTGAGCCCCGACTGGTCGGTGGCCCAGGCCGCCGCGTCGTCGGGCGCCAGGCGCTGGTTGCGGATGGTCAGGGCTCGGCGCGTGCCGGGGAACCAGTAGAGCTCGGCGTGGTCGGCCGAGCGCGCGAACGTGTCGAGGTCGGCGAGCAACGGACCCAGCGGCGCGGGCTCCTCGCGGGCGCGCAGCCAGAACGCGGGCACGACCTCCAGCGTGACCGCCGTCAGCACGCCGGCTGTGCCCAGGCCCAGGCGCGCGAGCTCGAACAGGTCGCGTTCGGGTGAGCCGACGGCGTCGTCGATCCCGCCGCCGCGCACCGCGCCGTCCGCGGTGACCACACGCACGCCGCTGACCTGGGTCGCGAGGCCGCCGAAGGCGAGTCCCGTGCCGTGCGTGCCGGTCGAGATCGCTCCGGCGATGCTCTGGCGGTCGATGTCGCCGAGGTTGGTCATCGCCAAGCCGTGCGAGGCGAGCAGGTGGTGCAGGTGGAACAGTCGGGTGCCGGCGCGGACTGTGACGCGCGCGGCGCCGTCGTGGCGCCGCTCGACGGCCTCCAGGCCCGCCAGCCGCTCCAGGTCGAGCAGGACGCCGTCGGTCATGGCGGCGGGGGTGAAGGAGTGGCCCGCGCCGCGAGCGCGCACGCGCAGGCCCGCGGCGGCGGCCCGCGCCACCACTTCGGCGACCCCGGCCTCGTCGCGCGGGTGTGCCAGCCGGGCGGGCGTCGCCCGTGCCGTGCGCGCCCAGTTCTCCCATGTGGGGGCGGCGTCGTTGTCAGGCACGGGTGAAGTCTGCCACCTGGCCCCGGCGATCACAGCCCTTCTGTGACGTGGGTCACGGCGGTGTAGCCTCCGCGCATGGAGACGCCCGGTGACCTGGCACAGCGCCTGACACGCGCGACGCGCGGCGTGGCCGGACCGGTCGCCGTCGTCGACCTGGACCGGTTCGACGCCAACGCGGCCGACCTGCTGCGGCGGGCAGGCGGCACGCCCGTGCGGCTGGCCGGCAAGTCGGTGCGCGTGCGCGCGCTCGTGCGCCGCGCCCTCGACGCGGGCTTCCGGGGCGTCATGACGACGTCGCTCGCCGAGGCGCTGTGGCTCGCGCGCGAGGGCGTGGGCGACCTGCTGGTCGGGTACCCCACTCTCGACGCCGCCGCGCTGCGCGACCTGGCCGGCGACCCGCTCGCGCGCGCGGCCGTGACGCTCATGCTCGACGACGCCGCCCAACTCGCCCTGGTCGAGCAGGCGCTGGGCGCGGCGCCCGGGGTCGAGGCGCCGCCCGTGCGCGTGTGCCTCGACGTGGACGCCTCGCTGCGCCTGCGCCTCGGGCCGCTCACCGTGCACGCGGGCACGCGGCGCTCGCCGCTGCGCGAGCCGCCGGAGGTGGCGCGGCTCGCGGCCCGCGTCGCGCGCACCACGGGCGTGCGGCTGCGGGGGCTGATGACCTACGAGGCCCAGATCGCCGGGATCGCCGACACCGGGCCCGTGATCCGGGCCGTCAAGCGCCGCTCCGCGCGCGAGCTGCCCGGGCGGCGCGCCGCCGTCCTGGCGGCGGTGCGCGCCGCCGTCGGGCACGACCTCGACCTCGTCAACGCGGGCGGCACCGGCTCGCTGGAGGTCTCGGCGGCGGACCCGGCGGTGACCGAGGTGACGGCAGGCTCGGGGCTCTACGTCCCGGCGACGTTCGACGGGTACCGCGCGTTCCGGCCCGTGCCGGCGGCGTTCTTCGGGCTCGACGTCGTGCGCGTGCCCGCGCGCGGCTACGCGACGGCGTACGCGGGCGGGTACGTGGCCTCGGGCCCCGCGGGCGCCTCGCGGCTGCCGCGCCCGCTGACGCCCGGTTGGGCGCTGACGCGCCGCGAGGGCGCGGGCGAGGTGCAGACGCCACTGCGCCGCAGGCGCGGCGCCGGCCGGGGCGCGGCGCAGGCGCTGGGCGTCGGCGACCGCGTGTGGCTGCGGCACGCGAAGGCGGGCGAGCTCATGGAGCGATTCGCGGTCGTGCACCTGGTGCGCGGCGACGAGGTCGTCGACGTCGTGCCGACCTACCGCGGAGAGGGCTGGGCGTTCGCGTGAGCGCGTGCGGCGCCCCGCGACCCAGGTGAGACGGTCCGGGGCCGGTACCCTGGGCGCGTGACCCTACGCCTGTACGACACCGCCACGCGCACGGTGTCCGACTTCGTGCCCCGGACCCCCGGCCAGGTCGGCATCTACGTGTGTGGCGCCACCGTGCAGTCGGCCCCGCACATCGGCCACCTGCGCCCCGCGATCGCGTTCGACGTGCTGCGACGCTGGCTGACCCGGTCGGGCTACCGGGTCACGCTCGTGCGCAATGTCACCGACATCGACGACAAGATCCTCGCCAAGGCCGCCGCGGCCGGCGTCGAGTGGTGGGAGCACGCCGCGCGCTACGAGCGTGAGTTCACCGCCGCCTACGACGCGCTCGGCGTGCTGCCGCCGTCGTACGAGCCACGCGCCACGCAGCACGTGACGCAGATGGTCGAGCTCATGGGGCGCCTGGTCGAGCGCGGGCACGCCTACGCCACGGGCGACGGGGACGTCTGGTTCGACGTGCGCTCCTGGCCCGCCTACGGCGAGCTCACCCGCCAACGGCTCGAGGACCTCGCGCCCGAGCCCGACGACGCCGCCCAGGGCCCCGGGCACGCCAAGCGCGACCCGCACGACTTCGCGCTGTGGAAGGCCCCCAAGTCGAACGAGCCCGCCACCGCGTCCTGGCCCACGCCGTGGGGGCGCGGGCGCCCGGGCTGGCACCTGGAGTGCTCGGCCATGGCGCAGCGCTACCTGGGCGACGAGTTCGACATCCACGGCGGCGGCCTCGACCTGCGCTTCCCGCACCACGAGAACGAGCAGGCGCAGTCGCGCGCGGCGGGATACCCGTTCGCGCGCCGGTGGATGCACAGCGCCTGGATCACGCAGTCGGGCGTCAAGATGAGCAAGTCGCTCGGCAACGGGCTGCTCGCCGCCGAGGTCCTGGCGGCCGCGCCCGCGCCCGCCGTGCGCCTGGCCGTCGTGGCGGTCCAGTACCGCTCGATGCTTGAGTGGGCCCCCGACACGCTCACCGAGGCCCGCACGACGTGGGAGCGCCTGGCCGGGTTCGTCGCGCGCGCCGCCGAACGGCTGGGCGACGGCGCGCCGAGCGCCGACGCGGTCGCCGCCGTGACATTGCCCGAGACGTTCGCGGCCGCGCTCGACGACGACCTCAACGTGCCCGCGGCCCTCGCCGTCGTGCACGAGCGCCTGCGCGCGGGCAACACGGCGCTGACGGCGCCGTCGTCACCCGAGGCCGACGCCGCCGTGCGCGCCGAGCTGCTCGCGGTGCGCGGCATGCTCGACGTGCTCGGCCTCGACCCCGCCGACCCGCACTGGGCCGGCGCCGACGCGGCGTCGTCCACGGCGCACGACGCCCTCGACAGACTCGTGGGCGCCGAGCTGGAGGCCCGCGCCGCGGCCCGCACCGCGAAGGACTGGGCGGCGAGCGACGCGATTCGCGACCGCCTGGCCGCGGCGGGCATCCTGGTCCAGGACGGACCCGACGGCGCCCGCTGGACGCTCGCGAACTGACAAGACCTGGTGGTTGAGCCCGTCGAGACCACCACGACCGACGTTTGGTGGTTTCGACAGGCTCAACCACCGCTGGGAGAGACACCATGGCTGGGAACACGAGGCGCCCCGGGGCGGTCCGCAAGACGGGCAGCAAGAAGGGCCCGCAGGTCGGCACGGGCGGCCACGGGCGCCGCGCGCTGCAGGGCAAGGGGCCGACCCCCAAGGCCGAGGAGCGCGAGTACCACCCCGCCTACAAGCGCAAGGTGGCCGCGGAGCAGAGGGCGGCCGGCCAGCGGCAGCGTGACGCCTCGCGCGGCGTCGTGCGCGGCACCAGGCGTGCGACCGACGGCGTCGAGGTCGTGGCCGGGCGCAACTCGGTGCTCGAGGCGCTGCGCACCGAGGTGCCCATGACCACCGTGTACATCGCCACGCGCGTCGACCACGACGACCGCACGCGCGAGATCCTGCAGCTCGCCTCGGAGCGCGGGCTCGCGCTGCTCGAGGTCACCAAGCCCGAGCTCGACCGCCTCACCGACGGGCAGGTGCACCAGGGCGTCGCCGCGCAGGTGCCGCCGTACGAGTACCGCGACACCGACGACCTGCTCGACGCCGCGGAGGCGTCCGGCCGCCCGGCGCTCATCGTCGCGCTCGACGGCGTCACCGACCCGCGCAACCTCGGCGCCGTGCTGCGCTCGGCGGGCGCGTTCGGGGCGCACGGCGTCCTGGTGCCCGAGCGCCGCGCGGCGGGCGTGACGGCCTCGGCGTGGAAGGTCTCGGCCGGCGCCGCGGCGCATGTTCCCGTGGCTCGCGCGACCAACCTCGTGCGCGCGCTCGGTGAGCTGAAGAAGGCCGGGTGCTTCGTCGTCGGGCTCGACGGCGACGGTGACACCGAAGTCGGGGAGCTGCACCTGGCGACCGACCCGCTCGTGGTCGTCGTCGGGTCGGAGGGCAAGGGCATGGGGCGCCTCGTGCGCGAGGCCTGCGACGTCGTCGCGTCGATCCCGATCGACTCGACGGCCGTCGAGTCGCTCAACGCCGGTGTCGCGACCAGCATCACGCTCTACGAGATCGCCAAGGCCCGCCGCGCCGCGAGCTGACCCCGCCGCCCACCCCACGGGTGGTTGAGCCTGTCGAAACCACCGCTGTCTGACTCGTCCCGTGGTTTCGACGGGCTCAACCACCGGGGTGGGGTGGTTTCGTCGGGGTCAACCAGGGGAGTGGGGTGGTTTCGACGGGCTCAACCACCAGCGGTGGGGTCAGCCGTAGAGCTCGTCGCCGGTCTCGCCGATGAGGGCCTGCTCGTCCGGGCGGTGGCGCAGCACCTGGTCGACGTACGACACCGCGGCCTCGGGCATGGGCACGTCGCGGCCCTCCCGCTGGGACATGTACCAGCGGTGGTCGAGGACCTCGTGGAAGAGCTGCGCCGGCTCAAGCTTGCGGCGCAGCTCACGCGGCACCGCGGCGATGGTCGGCTCGAACGAGTGCAGCAGCCAGTCGTGCGACACCAACTGCTCGGAGTCGTTGAGGCGGTCGGTCGCGGCCCGCCAGGCGTCGAGGTCGTTGAGCAGGCGCCGAGCCTGGTTGTCCTGCACGTCCAGGCCCGTCAGGCGCAGCAGGCGGCGCGAGTGGTGCCCGGCGTCGACGACCTTGGGCTGGATCTGCACCGTAGTGCCGTCGATGTCGGTGACGATCGCGAGCTCGCCGACGTCGAAGCCCAGGTCGTTGAGGCGCCGGATGCGCTCGTCGACGCGCCAGCGCTCCTCACCGGAGAACGACTCGACCTGGGTCAGTGCCGCCCACAGCTCCTCGTAGCGGGCCACGAGCGCGTCGCCGATCCCGATCGCGTCGACCTCCTCGTCGAGCAGCTCGCCGGCCTCCAGGTCGAACAGCTCGCCGATGATGTTGGTGCGGGCGAGGTCGAGGTCGTAGGCGCGCTGCCCGGGGGTGAGCTCACGGTGCAGGTCACCCGTCTCGGCGTCGACCAGGTAGGCGGCGAAGCGGTCGGCGTCGCGGCGGAACAGCGTGTTGGACAGTGACACGTCGCCCCAGTAGAAGCCCACCAGGTGCAGGCGCACCAGCAGGACGGCCAGGGCGTCGATGAGGCGCGTGGCGGTGTCGGGGCGCAGCGACTGGCTGAACACGGCCCGGTAGGGCAGCGAGAACGCGAGGTGCTCGGTGATGATGGCCGCCTCGAGCGGCTCACCGTCGTCGTCGACCCGCCCGGTCACCACGGCGAGCGGCACCACGCAGGGCACCTCGAGCTTCTGCAGGCGGCGCAGCAGCTCGTACTCGCGGAACGCGTAGTGGTCGCGCGTCTCCTTGACGGCGAGCACCCGCTTGCGCAGTTTCACGAAGCGCACGATGTGGCGTGAGATGCCGCGGGGGAGCGCGGCCAGCACATCGGCCGGCCACTGCTCGAGCGGCACGCGCCAGGGCAGGTCGAGCAGCGCCGACTCCGGGGTCGCTGCGGTGATCTGGAGGGTCTCCACGAGGTCCTAACCTGCCATAACGACGGGCGGGCCCGGCGAAGACGCCGGACCCGCCCTGTGAAGAACTCGCTGCCTCAGGTCCGCCTCAGCGGTTCCTGGTGCGGTGCGCTCAGCTGAGGCGGTTGCCCGTGGCGGCCGAGAAGACGTGCGCCTGGCCGGGCTTGATGGCCACGTTGATGACCTCGCCCTTCATCGGCACGTTGCGCGGGTCGATGCGGACGATGACCTGGTCCGAGTCACCGGCCGACAGCTCGCCCACGGCGTCGCCCTTGAGCGAGCCGTAGAGGAACGCGTCGGAGCCGAGCTCCTCGACGAGGTTGGTCTCGACCTGGAACGAGCCCGGCGTGCCGGATCCGACCACGTCGAGCGACTCGGGGCGGAAGCCCACGGTGACCTTGCCGCCGTCGGCCTCGGTGACGGCGCCCAGGACCGAGCGCTCGAGCGGGATCTGCGCCGAGCCGAGCAGGGCGTTGCCGTCCTTGATCTCGAAGGTGCCGATGTTCATGGCCGGCGAGCCGATGAAGCCGGCGACGAACACGTTGGACGGGGTGTCGTACATCTCGCGCGGGGTGCCGACCTGCTGGAGCAGACCCGCCTTGAGGACCGCGATGCGGTCGCCCATGGTCAGGGCCTCGGTCTGGTCGTGCGTGACGTAGACCGTCGTGACGCCCAGGCGGCGCTGGAGCGAGGCGATCTGCGTACGGGTCTGGACGCGGAGCTTGGCGTCAAGGTTCGACAGCGGCTCGTCCATGAGGAACACCTGGGGCTGACGCACGATGGCGCGGCCCATGGCGACACGCTGGCGCTGGCCACCCGAGAGGGCCTTCGGCTTGCGGTCGAGGTACTCGGTCAGGTCGAGGATCTTGGCGGCCTCCTCGACGCGCTGGCGGATCTCGGCCTTGGGGGTGCCGGCGATCTTGAGCGCGAAGCCCATGTTGTCCGCGACGGACATGTGCGGGTACAGCGCGTAGTTCTGGAAGACCATCGCGATGTCGCGGTCCTTCGGCTGCACGTCCGTGACGTCGCGGTCGCCGATGAGGATGCGGCCGCCGTTGACGTCCTCAAGACCCGCCAGCATGCGCAGCGAGGTCGACTTGCCGCAGCCCGAGGGGCCGACGAGGACGAGGAACTCGCCGTCCTCGATGTGCAGGTTGAGCTGGTCGACGGCCGGGCGCTCGGTGCCCGGGTAGACGCGGGTTGCGTGGTCGAAAGTGACCGTAGCCATGTGAGTGTTTCCCTCCACCGGCAGGTACGTGCCGGACGATCCGTTGTGGTCGGGTCTCAGATGATTGCGGCGCGCTCACACGCCGTCCGCATCTTCTTTGACACTTGTTGAGTTGTCGACGTCGCCGTCGTGATCTGGGCGGCGTCGCTCCGCCACCTCACGGGTGCCCGCAGGTGGCGAAGTCGAGCCTACTCTCTTCGAGCCCCGGAATCGATCCATCGATCGTCATGCGACGGTCAAGGGATCCTTTGAGCGTCGCGCCGCGGCGTCGGCGAGCCGCAGCAGCGCCGCCGCAAGGGTGTCGACGTCGGCGACGCGGTGCGTCGCGACGGTCGCGCCGTCGCCCACCTTGACCGCCACGTCACCGGCCTCCAGCGCCGCGAACGCGTGCTCGTCGGTGGTGTCGTCGCCCGCGTACAGCACGTGGACCTGCGCGGCGCCGGCCACGCCGTCGGGCTCGGGCCGGGCGTCGTGGGGCCCGACGGCGGCGCGCAGGCGCGTGAGCGCGCTGCCCTTGTCTGCGGCGACGACGGCGACCTCGACCACGTCCTTGCCGTACATGGCCTTCAGGCCCAGGCGGGCCACGACGTCGCGCGCGCGCTCGACCGCGTCCGCGGCGGCGTCGGGCGGGCTCAGGCGCGTGTGCAGCACGGCCGCAGACGGCTTGTGCTGGACCCAGGCGCCCTCCGACTGCGCCGCGACCTGCTCGAGCCCGGCCGTGGCGGCCGCCAGCGCCGCCGCCTGCTCGGGCGTGAGGTCGACGGGCAGCGCCTCCAGCGTGCCGTCGGGACGCACGTGCCCGGTCTCGGCGCCGTGGCTGCCCACCAGGTACGCCCCCGCGGGCGGCCGGGCCCGCTCGGCCAGATCGGCCAGGTCGCGACCCGAGACGAGCGCGAGGCGCACGCGCGCCGAGGCGGGCAGCGCGGCCAGGCGCTCGACGGCGTCGCGCGCGGCCGGCGTCATGGCCGAGGCGGTCGGGTCGTCGACGAGCGGCGCGAGCGTGCCGTCGAAGTCGAGCCCGACCAGGACGGTCGCGTCGTCGGCGGCCGCGAGCGCGTCGAGCGCGTGGCCCAGCGACGCGGGCACGCCGTCGTCGGGCTCGGTGCGGGCGACCACACGCGCCGCGCCCGAGGGGGACTCGACCGACTCGACCAGCGTGCGCGGCTCGACCAGCGTGCGCTGCTCGTCCGCGGCGGACTCCACGGGCTCGGCCAGCGTGCGAGCGTCGGCCAGCGCGCGCGAGTCGGCCAGCGTGCGAGTGTCGGCCAGCGTGTGCGGCTCGGGCGCGCGCGCCGGAGCGGCGGGCGCCGGGGTGCGGCGCGGCATCGCCTGCAGCACGCCGAGGAAGGTCTGCGACCACTTCGCGACGTCGTCGGCCATGACCTTGCGGCGCAGGCGGCGCATGCGCCGACGCTGCTCGCGCGCGGTCATGCGCGCCGCGGCGACGATGGCGTCCTTGGTGCCCTCGATGTCGTG
The DNA here is from genome assembly GCF_004216535.1 of Xylanimonas ulmi. Classification (NCBI taxonomy): domain Bacteria; kingdom Bacillati; phylum Actinomycetota; class Actinomycetes; order Micrococcales; family Promicromonosporaceae; genus Xylanimonas; species Xylanimonas ulmi. The sequence continues at coordinate 2,596,152 of NZ_SGWX01000001.1, read as the reverse complement.
CGGGTTGATCAGCAGGGGGCCCGAGCCGAGCTCGTCGGCGGCGCCCGTGAACTCCGAGAGCACCAGCACGCCCTGCTCGTCCGAGCGCGCCGCGATGTACTCCTTGGCGACCAGGTTCATGCCGTCGCGCAGGCTCGTGACCAGCATGACGTCGGCCGCGAGGTAGAGCGCCGCCATCTCCTCGGCCGGGTAGGAGTGGTGCAGGTAGTGGATGGCCGAATGGCCCAGCTCACCGAACTCGCCGTTGATGCGGCCCACGAGCACCTCGACGTGCTCACGCAGCTCCTGGTAGGCGCCCACGTTCTCGCGGCTCGGGCTGGCCACCTGGACCAGCGTGGTGCGCGCGGCGTCGATGCGGCCGTCGTCGAGCAGCTCGCCGTAGGCCTTGATGCGGTGGCGGATGCCCTTGGTGTAGTCGAGGCGGTCGACGCCCAGCATGACGACGTCGGGGTCGCCCAGCTCGGCGCGGATCTCCTTGGCGCGCGTCTGGACCTCGGGCGTGCGGGCCAGGGCGTCGAAGCGCGTCGAGTCGATCGAGATGGGGAAGGCGCCGGCGCGCACGTGCCGGGCCGCGGGCCCGCCCTGGCGGCTGCGGCCCTCGTCGATCGAGACGATGGGGCCGCGCGTGGTGTGGTCCGTCAGACGGCGCACCGCGCGGATGAAGTTGGAGGCGTCGCCGCCGCGCTGGAAGCCGACCAGGTCGGCGCCCAGCAGGCCCTCGACGATCTGACGGCGCCAGGGCAGCTGGCCGAACAGCTCGACGGGCGGGAACGGGATGTGGTCGAAGAACCCGATGCGCAGATCGGGGCGCTGGTCGCGCAGCATCTTCGGCACCAGTTGGAGCTGGTAGTCGTGCACCCACACCACGGCGCCGTCGGCGGCCTGGGCGGCCGCGGCGTCGGCGAAGCGCTGGTTGACGCGCCGGTAGGCGTCCCACCACTGGCGGTGGTAGCTGGGGGTCGCCACGACGTCGTGGTAGAGCGGCCACAGCGTGTCGTTGCTGAACCCCTCGTAGTACCGCTCGATCTCCGACTCGCTCAGGGTGACCGGGACCAGGCGCATCCCGTCGGCGTCGAACGGCTCGGACTCCAGGTCGGGCGCGCCCGACCACCCCACCCACGCGCCGTCGGCGTGCTGCATGACCGGCTCGAGCGCTGTGACCAGCCCGCCCGGCGAACGCTGCCAGTCGACGCCCCCGCCTGGTCGCACCGAAAAGTCCACGGGGAGGCGGTTCGCGACGACCACGAGGTCGTATCGCTCGTGGTCACCAGGCATTTCTTTGCCGGTCAATGGGAATCCTCCCGTTGGGGCTGGCACTTGCTTGACGATTCCTAACCTACTCGGGCCGTCGCACGATGAGGAATACGCGGCGGTTCCTGCTCACCGTCACGCGACGCGCGCCACCTTGTCCGACGTGCGCCGCGGACGAGATCCGCGCCTGTCGCACGCGCATTCGCCGCGGCCCGCCGTTACCGTGTCGCCATGGGTGACGTCGACGTCGAAGGAGTGCGAGGCGCGGGCGCCGCCGACACGCCAGGGCGCCTCGCGGCGGGGACCGAGTTCGGCGGGTACACCATCCGCTCTTTGCTCGGACGCGGCGCCATGGGCGCCGTCTACGAGGCCGTCGACGGCGGCGGCTCGGCTGTCGCGCTCAAGGTGCTGCACGCCCACCTCGACCGTGACCCCGTCGCCCGTGAGCGGCTGCGCCGCGAGGTCACGGCCCTGCAGCGCCTACGCCACCCCGCCGTCGCCCGCGTCCTGGACGCCGAGCTCGACGGGCAGGGCGCGTTCGTCGTCACCGAGCTCGTCAAGGGCCGCACCCTTGAGGCGGAGATCGACGACGGCGGCCCGCTCGACCCCATCGACCTGTTCGAGCTGGCCGACCAGCTCGCCGCGGCGCTCGAGGCCGTGCACCTGGCCGGCGTCGTGCACCGCGACCTCAAGCCGTCCAACGTCATGGTCACCGCGCGCGGCCCCGTGCTGATCGACTTCGGCATCGCCCAGGCGCTCGGTGAGACCGGCCAAGCCTCACCCACGCTCACCACGCCCGGCTTCGTCATCGGCACGCCCGGCTACCTCGCCCCCGAGCTCATCGACGGCGGCGCGCCCACCCCCGACTCCGACTGGTGGAGCTGGGCGGCGCTGCTCGCGTTCGCCGCGACCGGGCGCTCACCGTTCGGGGTCCGCCCCACGGACCTGGTGCTGCGGCGCTCGCGCGAGGGGCGCGCGGACCTCGTCGGGCTGCCCGCGCGCACCGCGCGGGCGCTCGCGGGGGCGCTGCAGGCCGATCCGAGCGCGCGCTGGGGCCCCACACAGGTCGCCCGCGCGCTGCGCCGCGACTCGCAGGACGCCGTGATCGCCGCGCGCGTCGCGGGCGCGCCGGTGGTGGGGGACGACGCGACCCAGCGCATCGCGGCCCACCCGGGGGGTGGCCGCGGTGGGTATGGACCGGACGCGCACGGACGGGACGGATCCGGAGCAGACGGCGCGGGGCTCGACGGCGCCGGGCTCGACGGCGCCGGGATCGACGGGCCAGGGCTCGACGAGACGGGCGCCATCGCCGCGCCCACGATGCTGGTCGGCGCGCCCACGCAGCTCGTGCTGGGGGCGTCCGCACCCGCCGTCGGACGCCACGGCGTCGACGCGCACGACGGTCTCACCCGGGCGGTGCCGGTCACCACCGGCGCCGTGCCGCTCGGTGAGGCGCGATACCAGCCGTTCGAGGCGATCGCGGCGGACGGGCCCGACGACCTCGCCGAGGAGCCGGCGCCCCCCGAGGCGTACACGCGGCCCGTGCGCCGACGGCGGACCGGAACCGTCGCCGCATTCCTGGCGCCGCTGGTGGTGCTCGCCGCGACCCGCCCGGGCGCCGCGTTCGCCGCTCTCGCCGCGCTCGTCGTGTTGTGCCGCGTCGCCGGGCACGGCGCGCAGGCGCTGCAGGAGCGCCGCGAGCGGTTCGGCGCGCGGCGCGCCTCGGACGGCGTGGTGGCCGCCGTCAAACTGCCCTGGCACGCGTTCTGCGGGGTCGTCGGCGCCATCCCGCAGATGCTGGTCTCCGGGTGTCTGGGTGTGCTCGCCGTCGTGGGCGGGTACTGGCTCTTCGGGGCGGGCCGCGTGATGTTGCTGCCGCGCACCGACGTCGAGGCGCGCTCCGTCGGCGGGATGAACGAGACCATCGTGTTCTGCGGCGTGCTCGCCTTCGCGATGCTGCTGGCCGCGGTGACCGCCTGGTTCGGGCCCGCCGGCGCGATCGGGCGCGAGGGGGCGCGCGCGCTGGCGCGCACCGTTGCGCCGGGGTGGATCGGCGCCGCCGTCGTCGTGGTCGCCTGCCTCATCGCGGCCTGGATCCTGGCGGGCCCACTGCTCGACCAGCCGCCGACCATCCACTGGTGGCCCACGCAGGGGCCGCCGCAGCTGTGACGGGCAGTCGCCTCCCGAGTCGGGCGCGTCCGACTCCCCGCTAGGCTGGGCGCGCCTGCGCCGAACCGGCACAGGAGCGCCCGGAGACAAAAGGACCGCGATGTCGACGAACAGCCCGAACCTGAGCAAGGCGCAGCGGCGTGAGGCCGCCCGCGCCCAGGCCCTGGCCCTGAAGAAGAAGCAGGAGGCGGCCGATCGCCGCGCCCGCCTGATCACCATGAGCGTGCTGGGCGTCGTCGTGGTCGCTCTGCTCGCCGTCGTGGCGTTCCTCTTCATCCGCGACCACCGCGAGAACGCGGCCAACGCGGTCGACGACATCGCGCTGAGCGAGGTCCAGAACGTGCCCTCGGCGGCCCGCGCCGACGGCGGCATCCCGGTCGCGGCCGATCGGTCGGCGGGCGGGGCTCCGACCGACGGCGTGCCCGAGGTCGGCATCTACTTCGACTACATGTGCCCGATCTGCGGCCAGTTCGAGGACCTCAACAAGGACACCCTTGAGGGCTTCCTCGCCGATGGCACCGCCAACGTCGTGATGTTCCCCGTCTCGATCCTGGACCGTGTGTCGCAGGGCACCGCGTACTCCACGCGCGCCGCCTCGGCGGCGGCGTGGGTCGCGGACCAGGCGCCCGCGAACTTCCTCGACTTCCACGAGGCGCTGTTCGCGAACGAGCCCGAGGAGCAGACCGCGGGGCACACCGACGCCGAGATCGCCGACCTGGCGCGGGGCGCCGGCGTGCCTGACCTCGTCGCCGACGCCATCGCGTCGGGTGAGGCGCGCCGCACGTTCGGCCAGTGGGTCTTCTCCGCGACCAACGCGGCGACCGCCAACAGCGCCCTGGTCAACCCGCAGAGCGGCGGCTTCGGCACGCCGACCATCACGATCGACGGCGAGCGGTGGGACGGCAACTGGACCGACCCGACGGCGCTGCCGCAGGCCGTGGCCGACGCCACGCCGTAGTCCGCGACTCCGCTCCGGCCCCTGCCCGCACGCCGGGCGGGGGCCGGTAGTCTGTACCCGCCCGCCTGGCGGGCGTGCCGCCTTGGCGCAATTGGTAGCGCAGCGTGCTTGTAACACGAAGGTTAGGGGTTCGAGTCCCCTAGGCGGCTCTGTCAGTGGTTCGAACTACCGTTCGAACATGAGGGTTTGCCGGTCATGCGGTGTCGCGCTGGTGCGATACCACCAGAAGGTCTATTGCAGCCTGGCCTGCCAGAGCGAGCATCAGCGCCAGCAGAAGACGGAGGCGTGGCTGCGCACCGGGGTGGCCACCACGATCTCCGGGAACCGTCGCCACTACGTGCGTCTCTACCTGCTGGACGCTCAGGAGCGCCGATGCGCGGTCTGCGGCGGAGACGACACCTGGCAGGGGCGCCCGCTCGCGTTCGTGCTCGACCACATCGACGGAGACGCCTCGAACAACCGGCGCGAGAACCTGCGCCTGGTGTGCCCCAACTGCGACAGCCAGTTGCCGACGTTCAAGAGCCGCAACCGTGGCAACGGCCGGGCGTGGCGCCAACGCCGGTACGCCGAGGGAAAGTCGTACTGATGCGTCCGGAGCCCTCAGCCACGCGAGACGGGCCAGCGCACAGGCGCGGGCCACTTGGGTGTGCGCCCGTCGCCGCTCGAGGTGTGCGTGATGCGTCGCTTGACCCACGGCACCACGTACTCGCGCGCCCATTCGGCGTCGGCCTTGGCCTTCTCGACGAACGGCGCCGGCGGGGCCGGGGCGAGCGGCGCGTCGTAGTCGGGGTCGACGGGGTCGAGCAGCAGGCCCTCCAATGCGGCGTTCATGACGCGGCGGTGGCCCTCCGGGGTCAGGTGCAGGCGGTCCTCGGCCCACAGGCGCAGGTCGAACAGCGAGCGCATGCCCCACAGGTCGAGCACGTACGCCCCATGCCGCCGTGCGATCGACCAGATGTTCGCGTTGTACACGCCGACGCGCCCGCGCGTGAAGCTCAGCGCCCCACCCGCCTTGAAGCCCGCGCCGAGCAGCACGTCGGCGCCGCTCGCGCGGATCGCGACGACGGCGTCCTCGAGCGCCTGCGAGATGTCGTCGACGTCGACGCCGGGTCGCAGGATGTCGTTGCCGCCCGCCACGAGCGAGACGAGGTCGGGCCGGGCGTCGAGCGCGATCGGGACCTGTTCGCCCACGATCGGGCGCAGCAGCCGCCCGCGGATGGCGAGGTTGGCGTACTCCAGCGGCTCCAGGCCGGCCGCGACCCGCCGCGCGGACAGTGTGTCGGCGAGTCGGTCGGCCCAGCCGCGCTGAACCGCGCCCGGGTCGCCGTCCGGCCCGTCCGTGACGCCATCGCTCGCGGTCGTACTCGCGGTCGTACTCGCGGCCGTGCGCTCGGTCGTGCGCTCGGTGGAGCGCTCGGTGGAGCGCACGGTGGTGCGCTCGGTGGAGCGCGCGGCCTCGGGCGCATCGTCGGTGGTGGGGTCGGTCGGGTACGGGTCCCAGAGCCCTTCGGAGAACGAGTCACCCACGGCGATGTAGCGCGTCCAGCGGGGGGCGGGGACGTCGTCGTGGGCGGTGGGTGCGTTCGTCGGTGCGTGCTCGCTCACGCCGCGATTATGCCCCCGCGCGTCGCGTGTGCGTCAGGCGGGCGGACACGCCTGGGGCGTGGACGCCGTTGCCGGGCGCGGCGGGCGCCGTTGCCTGGGGCGCGCAGGCCGCGACGCCGGTTGCGCAGGCCGCCGCGCCAGCTGTGCAAGCCGCAGAGCGGGCTGTGGAGGTCGCCGCGTGGGGCGCGCGGACCGCGGCGTGGGGCGCTACGGCAGGCGCCAGTCGACGGGCGCGCCGCCTTGCTGCTCGAGCAGCGCGTTGACCCGGGAGAACGGCCGTGAGCCGAAGAAGCCGCGGTGCGCCGACAGCGGGCTCGGATGCGCGCTCTCGACGAAGGGCACCGACCCGAGCCACGGACGCAGGGACGCGGCGTCGCGCCCCCACAGGATCGCCACGAGCGGGCCGCCGCGGGCCACGAGCGCGCGGATGGCCGCCTCGGTCACAGCCTCCCAACCCTTGCCGCGGTGCGACGCGGGTCGTCCGGGCTCGACGGTCAGCACCCTGTTGAGCAGCATGACGCCCTGGTCGGCCCACGGGCGCAGGTCGCCGTTCGTCGGGGCCGGGGCGCCGACGTCGGCCATCAGCTCGGTGTAGATGTTCGCGAGCGAGCGGGGGACCGGGCGCACATCGGGCTGGACCGAGAACGACAGACCCATCGGGTGGCCGGGAGTGGGGTAGGGGTCCTGGCCCACCACCAGGACGCGGGCGGCCTCGAACGGTCGGCGGAACGCGTGCAGCACGTCGCCGCCCGCAGGCAGGTACTGGCGCCCGGCGGCGAGCTCGGCGCGCAGAAAGTCGCCCATCGCATGGATCTGCGGCTCGATGGGCGCGAGCACGCCGGCCCAGCCGGGGTCGATCACGTCCGTGAGCGGGGGCCGTTCGCCCGTCGCGAGGTCGGGCCGCGGCGGTGTCGTCGGCGTCGTCACGACGGCGAGGCTACCGGGCGTCGTGATCGACCCGCCAGCGGCCGGGGCGGGCGCGCGCGGGAGGGCCTGTGCGCTGTGAGGGGCGCGCCGCCCGAGCATGGCCGCACGTGCGGTCCGGGGCGGTGAATGACATGGATGTGGTTCACGGCTTAGCCTGGAGCGTATGAGCGAGACCATGGTCCAACCCGTTGTGGCGCCCGCCACTGCGGAGCTGTCCGAGCGGGACCGCGAGATCCTCGCCTTCGAGCGCCAATGGTGGAAGTACGCCGGGGCGAAGGAGCAGGCGGTGCGGGAGCTGTTCGACCTGTCGGCGACGCGGTACTACCAGGTGCTTAACGCCCTCATCGACACCCCCGAGGCACTGGCCGCCGACCCCATGCTGGTCAAGCGCCTGCGTCGGCTGCGTGCGACCCGGCAGCGCGCTCGATCGGCCCGACGCCTCGGCGAGGATGGCGTCTGAACACCCCAAGAGTCCGGATTGAGCCGCTACCCTGTCCGCCGTGACCCGCAGCCAGTACGCCTACCCGCCCGACGAGTTCGACGTCCGCGGACCTGACGACGCGCCGGTCGGTGTGCACCGCGCTCCGCGCTCGCGCTGGCGTGGTGTCTGGCCGTTCCTGCTGGTGGCGGTGGTGGCCGTCGCGGTGGCCGTCGGGGGCGTCATGTTCCTGTCGCGCGATCCCGGCTCGGCCGACGACACCAGCACGGCGACGCAGGCGACCGAGGCGCCCGGCGACGCGGGCGACACCGACGCGACAGATCCGGCCACGGGTGACGCGACCGACCCAGCCGAGGGCGACGTGACCGACCCTGCGGAGGGTGACGCGACCGATCCGGCCGGGGGCGAGGCGACCGAGGCGCCGACGGGGGGCGCGAGCGACCTGGCGACGCTGCTGGCGGCGGCCGACAAGGGCGCCTTCGTCCGCGTGCTCAACGACGGCGGCCCCGCGGGCGAGGCGGGTCGTGGCCGCGACGCCCTGGCGGGGCAGGGCTTCACGCAGGTCGAGGCGGCGAACTACCCGGCGGGTGGCTCGGGCCTGACCGAGACGACGGTCTGGTACACCGAGGGCCGCCAGGACACGGCGACCGCGATCGCCGCGGCGCTGGGGATCCCAAGCGACCGGGTCGTGCAGCAGACGGTGCGCAGCGGCGACGTCGTCGTGGTGATCAAGGGCGCGTTGACCCCGGCCGGCTGACGGTCAGGATCACGGACCGGCGGCGCGCCTGGCTCGGGCCCGCCTGCGCCAGTGCTGCCGCGCGGTCCGCACGGATCCGCTCTCCACGGACATGTCAGGACGCTTCCGACATGTGAGCCGTGCCACTAGGCTCGCCCACACCCGAGGCCGATCGGTGGCCCCGGTTGGGGAAGCACAAGGAGAAGTTCATGGCGCAGGGCACCGTCAAGTGGTTCAACGCGGAGAAGGGCTACGGGTTCATCACCCCGACCTCCGGCGGCCAGGACCTGTTCGTCCACTACACCGCGATCCAGTCGGACGGCTATCGCTCGCTCGACGAGGGCCAGCAGGTTGAGTTCGAGGTCGGCCAGGGGTCCAAGGGCCCCCAGGCGGAGCAGGTCCGCCCGCTGTGAGCCGCCGCTGCCGCGTCCGGGCCGCATAAGGCGCCGCTCCGCCTCGGCGTCTCGGTTCGGGCGCGGCGGGCGTCGGGGCCTGTCGTCAACGATGTCGCGGCCTGCTCGCTGAGGGTTCGCCTGGGGCTGAGCGTCTTGCACTCTCCAGGGGCGAGTGCCAATATTGCGTTAGCACTCTCCCGTGTCGAGTGACAGTCCGATGTGTGTGGCCCCGGCCGCACGGCGATGTCGGCTGGCGCTGTTCGCGGAGAGTGAGCCAGAAATCCGGCCGACCGGTGAGGCCTGTCTGCGCGCGTGACCTGAACGCGTGGGGGCAAGCCGTCCGTCGCGGGCGCTCGTCGGCCACGAATGCCATCCAGCGGAGGACAAGTCCCCATGGCCAAGATCATTGCTTTCGACGAGGAGGCTCGTCGCAGCATGGAGCGAGGGCTCAACATCCTCGCCGACACCGTCAAGGTGACCCTCGGCCCCAAGGGCCGCAACGTCGTGCTCGACAAGAAGTGGGGCGCCCCCACGATCACCAACGATGGTGTCTCCATCGCCAAGGAGATCGAGCTCGAGGACCCGTACGAGAAGATCGGCGCCGAGCTCGTCAAGGAGGTCGCCAAGAAGACCGACGACGTCGCGGGTGACGGCACCACCACCGCGACCGTGCTCGCCCAGGCCCTGGTCAAGGAGGGCCTGCGCGTCGTCGCCGCCGGCGCCAACCCGATCGCCGTCAAGCGCGGCATCGAGAAGGCCGTCGAAGCTGTGACCGAGCAGCTGCTCATCGCCGCCAAGGAGATCGAGACCAAGGAGGAGATCGCCGCCACGGCCGCGATCTCGGCCGGCGACCAGGCGATCGGCGAGCTCATCGCCGAGGCGCTCGACAAGGTCGGCAAGGAGGGCGTCATCACGGTCGAGGAGTCCAACTCCTTCGGCCTGGAGCTCGAGCTCACCGAGGGCATGCGTTTCGACAAGGGCTTCCTCGCCCGCTACTTCGAGACGGACCCGGAGCGCCAGGAGGCCGTGCTTGAGGACGCGTACGTCCTGCTCGTCGAGTCGAAGATCTCGAACGTCAAGGACCTGCTCCCCGTCCTCGACCAGGTCATGAAGGCCGGCCGCTCGCTGCTGATCATCGCTGAGGACGTCGAGGGCGAGGCCCTGGCCACCCTGGTGCTCAACAAGATCCGCGGCACCTTCAAGTCCGTCGCCGTCAAGGCCCCGGGCTTCGGCGACCGCCGCAAGGCCATGCTGCAGGACATCGCGATCCTCACCGGCGGCCAGGTCATCACCGAGACGGTGGGCCTCAAGCTCGAGAACGCCACGCTCGACCTGCTGGGCCAGGCGCGCAAGGTCGTCGTCACCAAGGACGAGACCACGATCGTCGAGGGCTCGGGCGACGCCGACCTGATCGCCGGTCGCGTCAACCAGATCCGTGGCGAGATCGAGAAGTCGGACTCCGACTACGACCGCGAGAAGCTCCAGGAGCGCCTCGCCAAGCTGGCCGGCGGCGTGGCCGTCATCAAGGCCGGCGCGGCGACCGAGGTTGAGCTCAAGGAGCGCAAGCACCGCATCGAGGACGCCGTGCGCAACGCCAAGGCCGCGGTCGAGGAGGGCATCGTCGCCGGTGGTGGCGTCGCGCTGATCCACGCCGGCGCCGCCGCGTTCGCGAAGCTCGAGCTCGAGGGTGACGAGGCGACCGGCGCGCAGATCGTTGCCGCCGCCATCTCGGCCCCGCTCAAGCAGATCGCCATCAACGCCGGCCTTGAGGGCGGCGTCGTGGCGGAGAAGGTCAAGGGCCTCGCCGTCAACGAGGGCCTCAACGCCGCGACCGGCGTCTACGAGGACCTGCTCGCCGCGGGCGTCAACGACCCGGTCAAGGTGACCCGCTCGGCGCTGCAGAACGCCGCGTCGATCGCCGCGCTGTTCCTCACCACCGAGGCCGTCGTGGCCGACAAGCCGGAGAAGTCCGGCGCGGCTCCCGCCGGCGGCGGCGACATGGGCGGCATGGACTTCTGAGTCCAGCCCCACGGTAGGACGGACGAGGCGCCGCCCCGATCTTCGGATCGGGGCGGCGCCTCGCTGTTTCCACCCGGCGTCCCTGTCCACCCGGCGTCCCTGTCCACCCGGCGTCCCTGTCTACCCGGCGTCCCGCCCGGTGGCGGCTCGCGCCGAGACCACCGGTGGGGGTGGCGCGTAGCCTGCGGTCAGCGGGTCGCGAAGAGGCGGGACGCGTGAGCCTCGGCGTCCGCGTAGGTGCGCGCCGCCGTCGACAGCGCCTGCTGGATCGCGTCGAGCGCGTGCTCGAGCTTGGACTGCGCGCCCTGCCACTCGGCCATCACGCCGGCGAACGACGACGCCGCGCCGCCGTGCCAGCTCGCCTGAAGGTCCTGCAGGTGGCGCACCATCGCGCCCACCTCAGCGCGGATCGCCCCCACCGATCCGCTGACCGCGGCGCCCGCCTGGGCCACCCGCTCGCTGTCGACGTCGTAGCGCATGTCCGTCCCCGTCCTGCGGGCGCCTCGGCCCGCCGTCGTCGTGCCCGGACTGTCCGGGCACGACGACGGTAGGCAGGATGCCGGTCGGCGCAGGTCGGGTTTCCACAGGGTGTGGATGAGGCGGCGCGGTCAACCACTCCGCGCTCACCGCCGCGGGATCAGTCGTCCTCGGGCGGGAGGGCCGCCTGCTCCTTGATGAGGCGTGACAGCTCCGCCTCGACGTTCTGGCGGGCCGGGTTCTCCCATGCCGCGCCCATGGGGCTCAAGAAGATCCGCCCGCGCTTGAGCAGCCGTTCGAGGATCCGGATGCGGGCGCGCAGGAAGTCGCGCTGGGGGATGTGCGCGTACTCGGCGCGCACCGCGGCGGCGTACTTCTTGTAGTGCTGCGGCTCGACGGCGAGCATCGACATGTCGGCGTCGTTGAGCACCTGCGCGTCGGTGTCGCCCGGCGCGGGCTGGTGGCGCAGCAGCGAGTCGACCAGCGCCGCCACGCGGTCGGCGCGCGCTGCGGGCACACCCAGCTGCGTCAGCTCTTTGCGGGCGAGCTCGGCGCTCGCGGGTGTCTGCTCACCGCCTTTGAGCTCGTACGTCGCCTTGGTGTCGGAGGAGAACACGGCGCCGTGGAACCAGGCGGCCAGCCGCACCAGGTCGGCGTCGTGCGTCTCCTGGGCGAGCTCGTCCACGCGGTGCAGCGTCGTGGCCAGGTGCTTGAGGTTGTGGAAGTGGCGGGCCTGCGTCGACCAGCGGGCGACGAGCGATTCGGCGGCGTCGGCGAGCTCGTCGTCCGTGGCGGTGGCGCCGGCGCCACGCGCCGCACGGGCGAAGGAGGAGCGGAACCACTGCGGTGCGTCAGTCCAGTTGACGCCCATGAATATCAGACCTTCGGTCGGTGACTACGGGTGTCCTCATCAGCCTACGACTCGGCGCGTCTGGCGCGTGGTCGAGCGACGGTGACGCGCCATCGTAGCGGCCCCGCGCCGCGTGCCGACGCTCGGACCGGAACCGGTGGGCCTACGACGGCGCCCGCGCGGCCCGGGAGTGGTCGGCCCGCGACGGCGCTCGCGCGGTCCGCCGTCAGGCGGAGGCGCCCGCCCCGTCGGTCGTCGGGGCCAGCGGTAGCCACACGCGCACCGCCAATCCGCCGTCGGGCGGCGTGCGCGTCTGCACGTGCCCGCCGTGCGCCCCGACGATGGCGGCCACGATCGCCAGCCCGAGCCCCGAGCCGCCCGACTCGCGGTTGCGCGAGGAGTCCGCGCGATAGAACCGCTCGAACACCCGCTCGGCCTGCTCAGGGGTCACGCCCGGCCCGTGGTCACGCACCTCGACCACCGCGGACGGATGCGCGGGGCCGGCGTCGTCGAGCACGACGCCGAGCGCGACCTCGGCGGGGGTGCCGGAGGGCGTGTGCCGGGCGACATTGCCGACCAGGTTGGTGAGCACCTGTCGCAGCCGGTCGGCGTCGCCCGTGACGACCAACGACGGCGGCGGCGCCGCGGGCGTGCCGGGCGCAGCCGCGGCGCCCAGCCCGACGACGCCCACCGTGCGTGAGGGGTCGAGCGCGCGCAGGTCCTGCGCGGCGTCGTGGGCCATGGCGACGAGATCGACGCGCTCGGCGCGCAGCGGGCGGCCCTCGTCCATGCGCGCGAGCTCGAGCAGGTCGTTGACCAGGGTGCCCATGCGGCGCGCCGCGTCCTCGATGCGGCCCATGGTGTCGTCGACCTTGTCGCCCGAGTCGAGCGCGCCCATGCGGTACAGCTCGCCGTAACCGCGGATGGTGGCCAACGGCGTGCGCAGTTCGTGGCTCGCGTCGGAGACGAACCGGTGCATGCGCCGCTCGGACTCCTCGCGCACGGCGAAGGCGTGCTCGATCTGGGTGAGCATCGCGTTGAGCGAGGCGCCCAGCGAGCCGACCTCGGTGGTCGGCGGCGCGGCCGGGACGCGCTGGGTCAGGTCGCCCGCGGCGATCGCGGCCGCCGTCGTCTCGATCTGGCGCAGCGGGCGCAGCGAACGGTGGACCAGCACCCAAGCCGCGGCGGCGCCGAGCAGGACGATGCTGACGCCGGCGCCGAGCAGCGTGCGCGCCAGGATCGCCGAGGCCTCGTGCACGGTCGACAGCGGGACAGCGACGAACACCGCGCTCAGCACGGGCGGCGCGTCGTCGACGCGCACGGGCGCGACCACCGCGCGCACGCGCCACTTGGTCGGGTTGGTGCCGCCCTTCGCGCTCACCGTGAACGGCTGGTCCCCCTGGTCGGCCACCTCGTCGAGCGACATCGACGGGATCCTCGGCTGTCCCGAGAGCGCGACGGTCGGCGCCCAGGCGATGGGCAGCGAACGCCCGTCGGCGGTGCGCACGAGCACGAAGTAGTTGGTCGGGCCCGTGCCCGTCGAGCTCAGCGTGTTGCGCAGCGCGGCCTGGTTGCCGACGATGCGCTCCAGCTGCTCGTCGATCTGGTGGACGAGGTAGCGCGAGACGATGGCCTGCGTCGCCGCCGACGCCGTCACCACGCCGGTGGCCAGGAGCACCGCGATGATCGCGACGAGGCGCGCGCGCAGCGGGACGCGGTTGAGCCAGGCGTTGGCCCGCAGCAACAGGCCGCCGCCGGGCGCGACGTCGCCGGGGCGCAGGCCCGGCTGGGCGGCGGGGGGAGCGGGTGGAGCGAGGGAGGCGACCCCCGCGTCCACACCGGCGTCTGGGGCGTCCGGAGCGTCCGGGGCGGTGGGGGCCCCGGACGCCCCGGACCTCGTCGTGTCCTGGGAGGCCACGTCAGACGCGCGCCGCCTGGGGGGCCCGCAGCAGGTAGCCGATGCCGCGTTTGGTGTGGATGAGCGGCGGCAGGGACTCGTCGCCGTCGGCGCCGGGGACCTTGAGGGCGTCGATCTTGCGGCGCAGGTAGGAGATGTAGGACTCGACGATGTTGGCGTCTCCGCCCCAGTCGTACTGCCACACGTGGTCGAGGATCTGCGCCTTCGACAGCACGCGGCCCGCGTTCAGCATGAGGTAGCGCAGCAGCTTGAACTCGGTGGGGGACAGCTCGACCTCGACGCCGGCGCGGCGCACCTCGTGCGAGTCCTCGTCGAGCTCGAGGTCGCCGACGCGCAGCACGGCGTCCTCCTCGGGCAGCGCGGCGTTGGTGCGGCGCAGCACCGCGCGGATGCGGGCCACGACCTCTTCGAGCGAGAACGGCTTGGTGACGTAGTCGTCGCCGCCGACGGTCAGACCCTGGACCTTGTCCTGCGTGTCGTCCTTGGCGGTGAGGAACAGCACGGGGGTGTGGCGGCCGGTCTCGCGCATGCGGCGGGTGACGGTGAAGCCGTCCATATCGGGCAGCATGACGTCGAGGACGACCAGGTCGGGCTCCAGGTCGCGGACGAGCTGGAGGGCGCCCTGGCCGTCTGCGGCGGCGTGGACCTCGAAGCCGGCGAACCGCAGAGAGGTGGACAAGAGCTCACGGATGTTCGGCTCGTCGTCGACGACGACGAGCCGCGCCTCCGGCGTGGAAGTGGTGCTCATGGGGTCAGTGTGCGACGCATCTCTGGACGGCGCCTGGGAAGAAGCCTGGGTGTCGCCTGGGTGTGGCGCGCATCGACGCTGGCCAGCCCCGGAAAGACGCCAAACGCGAGGTGAGCGCCTGCGAAATCGTCTTCCGGGTGATTCTCGAAAACGAGTTCTCAGAGGTAGCGCAACGGGTCGAACTCGGCGAGCGGGATGATCCGCACGCGCGGCAGCAGCGTGGTGAAGGCATCGGCGTCGCCCTCCAGGTCGAACGTCTCCAGGCCGCGCGCCCCGAGGTCCGCGAACCGCGCGTTGACGAACTCGCGGAACGCCAGCAGGCCCACGCGGCGCCCGGCTCCCAGCAGCGCCTCCATCTGGGGCAGGAAGTCGCCGTCGTGGCTCGCCAGCAGCACGTCGCCCTCACGGTCGGCGAGCGCGTCGAGCGTGCGCTGGATACCGACGTCGACGACCTTCTCCGAGCCGGTGCCGGCCAGGGGGATGGGCCGGTAGCCCATCGCCAGCAGCGCCTGCACGAACGGCATGGGCATCTGCCCGCTGGTCGCGTTGAGGAAGAACAGCGGGACGACGTCCTGCCCCCACACCTTGTGCGCGAACGCGGTGATGCGGTCCCAGCGCGGGCGCTCGTCGGGGTTGGGGCGCCGGCCCAGCACGTTCATGCCGAGCGTCGCGTCGATGTTCTCACCGTCGACGAGCAGGTACGTCTTGCGGCCGGGCTCCCCGGCGCCCGGCGCCGGGGCAGGGGTGGGTGCGGGTGCGGCGACGTGCGGCTGGGACATGTGGCCAGCCTAGAGGGGCGAGCGACCACATGGCGGCGCCGGGCGCGGGACGGGCCCAGACTGTCCAGGGCGGCGTCGCGCGAGTACGGTGTCGCGCCATGACCGTCGAATCCGCCGAGCTGACCCGCGACGCCTCGCCCCAGGAGGGCGAGCGCGCCCGTCCGCCGCGCCTGACCGTCCTGCAGCACTCGGCCGACGTCCCCCTCGGGCTCCTGGGCTCGGTGCTGGGCGACGGCGTGCGCGTGGTGCGCCTGGACCGGGGCGAGCCCGTGCCGGCGCCCGACGCCGTCGGCTCGGGCCTGGTGGTGCTCGGCGGGCAGATGTCGGCCTACGACGACGCCGCGGCCCCGTGGCTGCCCGCCACCCGCGCCCTGATCGCCGACGCCGTGCGCGCGGACGTCCCGATCCTCGGGATCTGCCTGGGCGCGCAACTGCTCGCGGTGGCCTGCGGCGGCGCCGTCGTCGTCGGCGCGCCTCCGGGGCGCGAGGCCGGCGTCATCGAGGTGCGCTGGCGCGACGCCGCGGCCACCGACCCGGTGCTCGGCGCCGTCGTCGCGACCGCCGCCGACGGCGTCACCCGCGCCGTGAGCATGCACGCCGACGCGGTCAGCGACCTGCCGGCGGGGGCGACCTGGCTGGGCTGGTCGCATCAGTACCCGTACCAGGCGTTCCGCGTCGGGTCGGCGCTGGGCGTCCAGTTCCACCCCGAGGCGGGCAAGTCGATCGCGCTCGGCTGGGCGCGCGCGCACGACGACGTCGACGCGGCGCAGGTCGACGCGCAGCTCAACGCGAGCGCGGCCGAGCTGGCGGGGCTCGTCATCACCTTGGGGCGGGCGTTCGCCGCGCAGGTGGACGCGCACGCCAGCCGCTGATCCGCCCAGCCGCTGATCCGCCCAGCCGCTGATCCGCCCAGCCGCTGATCCGCCCGCTGCCCGGACAGCAGAACGCCCGCTCGCCACGGGGCGAGCGGGCGCTCAGGTCGCAGGCGGGGCCGGCAGGTCGCGTCGGTCAGAAGGCCCCGGCGTCCGGCGTCACCGACGTCGGCGAGATCTGCGCCGGCGGGGTGCTGCCGGACTTGAGCGCGGCCAGGCGGGCCTCCAGCTCGATCTCGTCGTCGGCCTTCGTCAGCTCCTCGAACTGCGCGTCGAGCGACGACGCCGCGATCTCGGCCTGGCCGATCGCCTTGGCCTCCTCGCGGCGCACCGTCTCCTCGAACCGGCCGAGCTCGCTCGTCGGGTCGAGCACGTTGATCGAGCTGATCGCGGTCTGCACGGTCTGCTGCGCCTGGGCCGACTTCTGGCGGGCGACCAGCGAGTCGCGCCGCGACTTGAGCTCGCCCAGCTTGTCCTTCATCGCGGCCAGGCCCGTCTTGAGCTTCTCGGCCGTCTGGCGCTGGCTCTCGATCATCGGCTGCGCCTGCTTGACCTCGGACTCGGCGTCGAGCTGCTTGCGCAGCGCCACCTTGGCGAGCTGGTCGAACTTGTCGGCGTTGGCGGTGTCTCCCGCGGCGCGGTACTCGTCGGCGCGGCGCGAGGCGGCCAGGGCCTTGCCGCCCCACTCGCGCGCGGCCGCGACGTCCTCGTTGAAGTCCTGCTCGGCCAGGCGCAGGTTGCCGATGGTCTGCGCGATCGCCTGCTCGGCCTCGGCGATGTTGTTGGTGTAGTCGCGCACGAGCTGGTCCAGCATCTTCTGCGGGTCCTCGGCGCGGTCCAGCAGCGCGTTGACGTTGGCCTTGGTGAGCTGGGCGATGCGCCCCAGGATGCTCTGCTTCGCGGTCATGGGATGGTGCCTTTCTCGTCAGTGATGAGGCCGTGCTCAGGTGATGCCGTGGTGCTCGGGCGCCGGCCGGTTCGTGGTCCGCTGACGCCGGTCCTGGTCAGAATCGGCCGCCGCGCCCCCCGGAGCGTCCGCCGCCGAAGCTCCCGCCGCCGCCTCCCGAGCGCCCGCCGCCGAATCCGCCGCCGCCGAACCCGCCGCCGAAGCCCCCGCCGGAGCGTGGGCGCCCACCGGCGATGCCGCCGCCCGACCCGCGCAGGATCGAGTCGATCAGGATGCCGCCGAGCACCATGCCGCCGATATTCGGCCCACCGCCCTGCTGCTGCCCCCAGCCCGAGACGTCGTTCTGCGCGAGCTGGGCGGCCGCGCGCGCGTGCGCCTCGGCCTCCTGCGCGCGGGCCAGCGCGCGGGAGGGGTCGGACTGCTGCAGTGCGTGCGCCTCGCCGATGAGCCGGATCGCCTCGGCCAGCCGCGTGCGCGCGTCGGGCCCCACCGCCTGGCGGCGCGTCGAGATGAAGTCGTCGGTCGCGCGCACCTGCGACTCGACGCGACCGAGCGTGTCGCGCAGCAGGGCGGCCGCGCGGGCGTCGGCCTCGGCCTTGGCGCGCGCCGGCTCCAGGGCCTTGTCGAGCGCCGCCTCGGCCGCGGTCAGGCGCGCGAGCGCGGCGAGCGGGTCGCCGCCGTGCCGGGCCGTCTGCGCCTGGGTGACCGCGGCGCGCGCCTCCGCCGTCGCCGGGTCGACCGTCGCGTCACCCGCCGCGGCGATGATCGGCGCCAGGCGTGCGGCGTCGGCGATGTCCTGCGTGATCGACAAGATGCCCTTGTCGAGCTTGGGCCCCGCCTCGGCGAGGTCCTGGCCCGCGTTGTCGACGGCGTCGAGCAGGCGCACCGCCTGCCCCAGCGCGTTCTGCGCGCCGCGCGCCTGCGCGACGGCGGTGTTGCGGTCCTTGCGCTCCAGCGCCTCGCGCCCCTGCCCGACGGCGGCGCGCGCGCCCTCGACGAGCGCCGAGGCCTGCTCGGGGTTGGACATGACCGACACGAGCGCGGACGCCGGGTAGGTGGCCGCGAGGGTGGCGAGGGCCTGGTGCGACACCGCGATGCGCGCGGTGATCTCGTCGGCGCGCTGGGCGGTCTCGTCGAGCACCTGCGGCGCGCGCTCGGCGAGCTTGCGCAGGTCGTCGAACGACGACGTCTGCGCGTCGAGCGCGTCGCCCGCCCCGTCGACCAACCGGATGATCTGCGCGAGCCACTCGCGGCGCTGCGCCTCGGGGTCGGGAGTCTCGTCGTCGAGGTGCTGGCGCAGCACGAACGCCTCGGACACATCCGACTTGGCCTGAGCGAGCACGCCCTCGAACTCGCGTGTCGCCTCGACACCGAACTCGGCCTGGGCGAACCCGAGCTCCTGCTCGGACGTCTTGAGCGCGTCGTCGATCTCGACCAGCGCGCTCGCCGCGCGCTTGTCGAGCTCCTCGGTGCTCAGCCGCGCGAGCTCGTCCTGGCTCGTGGCCGCCTGCTGGCCCGCGGCCTTGCGCCGGCGGCGCCACCACAGCCAACCGCCCACACCGCCGACGACGGCGACGCCGCCCACCGCGAGCGCCGCCGCGCCCGAACCGCCGCCCGAGCCACCGCCCGCGACGTCGACCAGAGCGTCCGCGGCCGCGATCGCCGCCGCGGCCCAGTCGCCCTCGCCGTCCGGGGCGTTCGCGGCGGCCCGCAGCTTGTCGACGGCGGCGTTCTCGATGGCCTCCTGGTCCTGCGTGGTCAGCGAGGTGTTGTTGTCGACCGACAGGCCGAACGACCGCTCCTCGGTCGCGACCGCGAGCAGCACGTCGTTGAGGCCCAGGTGCGCCGCGTTCGCCGTCTGGTTCGCCCAGCCGCGCCCGTCCTGCCCGTCGAAGGAGTCGACGTAGACCACGAACAGGCGGTACGTCGTGGCGTCCGCGACGCGGTCGAGCGCCGCCTGCACGTCGGACGTGCGCTCGCCGAGCGCGTCCACCCGGTCGGTGATCTCACCGTCGAGCGTCGACAGCGGCTGGTCGGCGTGCGCGGCGCTCAGCACGGCGGGGGCGACGGCGTCGGGCGCGAGCGCCGGGGCGAGCGCGAGCGCGCCCCCCAGCAGGACGACGGCGAGGGCGGCGAGGGGTGCGGGCGCGCGGCGCGGCGTGCTCGTGACGGCAGGGCTCACGCCTCGATCGTGCCGTCCGCGTCAACCGGGCGCAATCGGGGTGAACGGTATTCGCCCACTGACCAGGCGCGCGATGACGGACCGGGGACGCTGCGCGGCCTCTGCGCGGCCTCCAAGTCCTCGTGTTCTTTGGGTCGGACTTGGAGTCCGTTCCGCTCCGGGCGGATACCTCGTGTTGTCGGTCGGCCTGGCCCTACGCTCCGCTTCCGGCGGGTGCCTCGTTCCTCGGCCCCCACCGTCCGCTGCGCTTTGGGCCAGGCCTCGGACCTCGGTCTCCACCCTGCGCTACACGGCCTCCAAGTCCTCCGCGTCCACAATGCGGTAGGCGTAGCCCTGTTCGGCCAGGAAGCGCTGGCGGTGGGCGGCGAAGTCCTGGTCGACGGTGTCGCGCGCGACGACGGCGTAGAAGTGGGCGGTGCGCCCGTCGTGCTTGGGGCGCATGACGCGGCCCAGGCGCTGGGCCTCCTCCTGCCGCGAGCCGAACGACCCCGAGACCTGGATCGCCACCGACGCCTCGGGCAGGTCGATCGAGAAGTTGGCGACCTTGCTGACCACGAGCCGTGACACCTCACCCGAGCGGAACGCGTCGAACAGCCGCTGCCGCTCGCGCACCGTCGTGGCGCCCGTGATGAGCGGCGCGTTCAGGTGCTGCGAGAGCTCCTCCAACTGGTCCAGGTACTGCCCGATGACAAGCACCTGGTCGTCGGGGTGCCGCTCGACGATGCGCTCGACGACCAGGTTCTTGCCCGACGCCGTCGCCGCGAGCCGGTACTTGTCCTCGGGCTCGGCCACGGCGTAGGTCATGCGGTCGGACTCGGGCAGGGTCAGGCGCACCTCGACGCAGTCGGCCGGGGCGATGTAGCCCTGCGCCTCGATGTCCTTCCACGGCGCGTCGTAGCGCTTGGGGCCGATGAGCGAGAACACCTCGTCCTCGCGCCCGTCCTCGCGCACCAGGGTCGCGGTCAGGCCCAGGCGCCTCCGGGCCTGCAGGTCCGCCGTCATGCGGAAGATCGGGGCGGGCAGCAGGTGTACCTCGTCGTAGACGATCAGGCCCCAGTCGCGCGCGTCGAGCAGCTCCAGGTGCGCGTAGACCCCTTTGCGCTTGGTGGTCAGCACCTGGTAGGTCGCGATGGTGACCGGCTTGATCTCCTTGCGCGTGCCCGAGTACTCGCCGATCTCCTCCTCGGTCAGCGTGGTGCGGCGGATGAGCTCGTCCTTCCACTGCCGCGCGCTGACGGTGTTGGTCACGAGGATGAGCGTCGTCGTGCCCGACTTGGCCATGGCGCCGGCGCCCACGATGGTCTTGCCCGCCCCGCACGGCAGCACGACGACGCCTGAGCCGCCGAACCAGAACGCGTCGACCGCGTGCGCCTGGTAGGGCCGCATCTCCCAGTGCTTCGCCGCCCCGGCCTCTCCGATCGGGGTGGCCTGCGTCGACAGGTCGATGGGGTGCTTCTCGCCGTCGACGTACCCGGCGAGGTCCTCGGCCGGCCAGCCGAGCTTGACCAGCACCTGCTTGAGGTGGCCGCGCTCGGAGGGGTGGACGACGACCGTCTCGTCGTCGACGCGCTCGCCCAGCAGGCCTGCGGTGCGCTTGGACTTGAGCACCTCGGCGAGCACCGCGCGGTCGGAGGCCTGCAGCACCAGCCCGTGCGTGGGGTGGGCGTGCAGGGTCAGGCGCCCGTAGCGCGACATGGTCTCGGCGACGTCGACCAGCAGCGCGTGCGGCACCGGGTAGCGCGAGTACGTCATGAGGGTGTCGACGACCTGCTCGGCGTCGTGCCCCGCGGCGCGCGCGTTCCACAGCCCCAGGTTGGTCAGCCGGTAGGTGTGCACGTGCTCGGGAGCGCGCTCCAACTCCGCGAACGGCGCGATGGCCCTGCGGCACTCGTCGGCGAGCGGATGCTCGACCTCCAGCAGCAGCGACTTGTCCGACTGGACGATCAGTGGCCCGTTGGCCATCGGCACTTCCTTTCGCGAGCGTCCCGGATTGTCGGTGTTGCGGCCCGGGAAGCCGACATTGCGGGACGCTCGTCGGTCACGAGTCCGGCTCGACGTGCGAGATGCGGTGGACCGCCACGGTGAGCTCGGCGTCACGGGCGGTGTCGAGCGCGCGCAGGCGTCCGGCCTCCACACGCAGCGGGCGGACCCGCCGACGCAGCGGACGGCCGTGGCCGTCGACGAGCTCAAGCCACACGTGGTCGCCGTCGCGGACCGCGTCGCGCAGCAGGGCCAACGCGTCGCCCGGCGTGGCTGTTCCCGCGGCGCCGTCATCTGGCGCGTGCGGTGCGTCCTGCGTGGCCGCCGCGCCGTGGCCGCTCGGTTGGCGCGACGCGCCCGGCCCGCCTGAGGCGGCCGGCGGCGTGCGGCCCAGCGCCGAGATGGCGACGCCGCCCACGCCCGCCGCGGTCGAGGCGAAAGGCGAGCGCCGCCCCGCGCCGTCGGCCAGCCGAAGCCGCTCGACCAGCGCGCGTCGTTGGCCGTCCGACGTCGGGGCGCCCGCGGTCGCGTACGGGGAGCGGACGGCGCGGGCCCCGCCGCGCTCGATCCGCTCGGGGCGGTCCAGCCGGCCGAGCGGGCGCCCGTCGGGCCCCTCCAACGCGGCGAGCAGGCCGCGCTCGCGCAGCGCCGCCTGGAGCCGGGCGGCGGGCACAGCGGCGGCCACGACGGTGGGCGCGAGCCGGACCAGGCCCAGGTCGGCCAGCCGCAGGTCCTCGACCAGCCCGGCCAGCGCGGCCGGGTCGGCGGAGCGCACGTACGACGACGCCGCCCCGACGCGCAGCGACGCGTGCCGCCGCGCGGTGTCGCGCACCAGATAGTCGAGCGGCTGCGGCACGGGCACGGGGGAGCGGCGTGCGAGCTCGGCCAGCAGCTCCTCGCCCGTCAGGCCCGCGTCGAGTGCGCGCGTGACCGAGGTGGGCGTGAACCGGACGGTCGTGGCCGCCCCGCGTGACTCGACGTCGGCCGCGCGGTCGAGCAGCTCGGCCAGCTCGCGCGAGGGGCGCCCGGGCACGATCCCCGTGAGGTCGCCCTGCAGCAGCACCTCCTCGACGGCCGGGGGCAGCATGGCGCGCAGCGTGCCCGCGAGCGCCGCCTCCGCCTCCTGCCCGTCGACGGCCTCGCCCGCGTCACCCGACTCGCCGCCGTCGAGCAGCGCGAGGACCGCCCGGCCCGTCGCGGCGAGCGCGCCCGCGCCGGTCACTCCGAGCAGGGCGGCCTCGCGCAGCAGTCCGTCGACGGCCTCGCGCGGCGGCACGGCGCGCGGGGAGCGCCAGGCGAGGTCCACGGCGACGTCGTCGGGGGTGGCGGACACGCCCTCCAGGTGGGCGAGCGCCGCGAGGGTCTGCAGGCGCAGGCGCCGCACCCAGGCGCGGCTCAGGTCTGTGCTGAGCGGGGCGCGCGTGGCCCCGCGCTCGTCGCGGGTGCCCGCGAGCCAGGGCATCCGGCGGCTGCCGGCCCATGCGACGGCGAGCATGGCCCAGCGCTCGGCCGCCTCGGCCTCGTCCCACTCGTCGGCGCGCGTGGTGGGCACGTACGACGGCGGGGCGTCGACGCCGGACGAGGCGCCCCACGTGCCGGACCGCCGCGCGGGGGGCGAGATGCCGCCGCCGTCGGTGTCCACCAGGCCCGCCGCGGCGGCCAGCTCGACGACGGATGCGGCGGTCGCCTCCGCGACGCCGAGCGTCTGGGCGGCGCGGCGCAGGTCGCGCACGCCCAGGCCGCCCGAGCGCAGGACCGGCGGCGGGGTCTCCTGCCAGGAGGTCAGCAGCGTGTCGACGAGGCGGACGGCGTCGAGCGCGGCGCTCGCGGCCTCGGCGTCGGCGGTCTGGGCGGTGACGGGGCGGCGGCCCTCGGGCGTGGGAGGGGCCAGGCGCGGGTCGGCGTGGGTGCGCCCGCCGCGCAGTGCGAGGCCGACGTCGCGCGGCAGCACCACCGTCTCGCCCTCGCCCGCGGTGAGCAGCCCGGCGCGCAGCAGTTCGTCGACGCCCGCCCGCGCGGGTGTGCCGGTGGGCGGGAGCGTGCCGATCGGGGGTCCCCAGGCGAGCGCGTCGAGCACCGCGCGGGCGGGGGCCGTGACGACGTCGAGCGCTGCGGAGACGGCGTGGGGCGTGGCGCCGCTGGCCGACGGTTCCGGTCGCTGGCTCTCAGGGCGCAGGCGCTCGGGGCGCTCGGGCGCGGGGTGCTCGGCGTGCTCGGCGTGCTCACGCACCGGGCCGAGCCCCGCGGGGTACGGGCCGAGCAGCTCGCTCAGCCCCGGCGCGGCGCGCAGCGCCGGGGCGGGCGTCTCGGGGCAGTCGGGCGCCGCGTCGGCGGGTGCGGCGAGCCACACCAGCGCCTGCGCGCCGGCCGCGTCCAGCAGCCGCGCGACGGCGGCGACGTCGTCGGGCTCCCGTGCGCCGACGGCCGCGGCGACGTCGTCGGCGCGCACCGCGGGCAGCACGTCCTCAAGCGCGAGCACGGCCTCCAGCGCCTGGATGGTCGGGGTGTCGGCCTGCGCGAGCGCGCGCTCGAGCGAGGTGCGCGACGAGGCGCGCGCGGCGAGCGAGCGCAGCGTCGAGGGGGAGGGGGAGGCCAGGTCGGGACGCGCGCGCAGCAGACCAACGAGCGCGTCGTCGGACAGGTCGCGCACGGCGTCGGAGAATGAGGCCATCCTCACGATGCTACGCGTGTGCGGACGTGCCGTGGCGCGCCAGGACCCGCCGCGGTCGCTTCGGTGTCCCTGGGTGGGCGGCGGCCGGTAGCCTGGGACTCCGGCCCGCACGGGTCGCGGCCCCGCACGCCCGCGTGCGGTGGTGAGAGACAGCGACGAGAACGAGGTCACGGTGCCCACCGGCAAGGTCAAGTGGTTTGACGAGACGCGCGGGTTCGGCTTCATCGCCGGCGACGACGGCAGCGAGGTCTTCCTGCACGCCTCGGTCCTGCCCGCGGAGGCCAGCAACCCCAAGCCAGGCACGCGCGTCGACTACGGGGTGGCCGACGGCCGCCGTGGCCCGTCGGCGCTCGCGGTCAAGGTGCTCGACGCCGCGCCGTCGGTCGCCAAGGCCAAGCGCAAGGCGCCCACCGAGATGGCGACCATCGTCGAGGACCTGATCAAGGTGCTCGACCGGGTGGGCGACGCGCTCAAGCACGGCCGCTATCCCGACGGCAACGCCGGGGAGCGCGTGGCGAAGCTGCTGCGCGCCGTGGCCGACGACTTCGAGGCCTGAGGGACAATACGTCTGTGAGTGCTGCCGAGGCCCCGGCCCGTCCCCGTCGTGCCGCCAAGGAGGCGGTGCTGTCGGGCGCCGTCGATCTCGCGCGCGCGGCCGCGCAGCAGGTCGCGGAGTCTCCGTCGGACGTGGGTGAGCACCTCGGCGTGGTGATCGACGCCGAACGGTTGGTCTCGCACCGTTTCGCCGCGGCGATGCGCGGCTACCAGGGCTGGGCGTGGGTCGTGACGCTGGCGCGCGTGCCGCGCGGGCGCAGCGCGACGGTGTGCGAGGTCGAGCTGCTGCCCGGCGATGGCGCGCTGCTCTCCCCGGCCTGGCTGCCGTGGTCGGAGCGGCTGCGCCCCGGCGACATCGGCCCGGGCGACGTGATGCCGTTCCAGGCCGACGACCCGCGGCTCGAGCCCGGGTATCAGCCCACGGGCGACCCCGAGGCCGACGAGGTGGCGATCGAGGAGTTGGCGCTGGCCCGGGCGCGCGTGCTGTCGCCGCGGGGCCGCGAGGACGCCGCGCAACGCTGGTACCGCGGCTCGCAGGGTCCGACGTCGGCGGGCGCGGTGGCGTCGGCCGCCGAGTGCGTGTCGTGCGGCTACCTCGTGCCGATCGCCGGTCCGCTGGGGCAGCTGTTCGCGGTGTGCGCCAACCCGTGGTCGCCCGACGACGGCAAGGTCGTCTCGCTCGACCACGGCTGCGGCGCCCACTCCGAGACCGACGTGGAGTCAGGCCCGTCCGACTGGCCGGCCGCCGACCCCCTGATCGACGAGATGACCCTGGAGCTCGTCACGCCGCCCGCCGAGGCGAAGGCCTCCCCGGGCCAGGGCGACGCGCCCGCCGACCCCGAAGTGGCCCCCGAGGCGGAGTGACCGCCGACCCGTTCGGCACGCAGGCGCTGCGCCGCGCCGTCCTGGACGCGTGGCGCGCCTCACCCACCCGTCTGCGCGAGGACGCCAACCTCGAAGAGGACCACGCCCGCGGCTACTACCGCGACCGCGTCGTCGTCGAGCTCGCCCAGAACGCTGCCGACGCCGCGGCCCGCGCGGGTGTGCCCGGCCGCCTCACGCTGAGGCTTGACGAGTCCGGCGACGCGCCGGTGCTGCGCGCCGCCAACACCGGCGCCCCGCTCGACGCCGACGCCGTCGCCTCGCTCGCCTCGTTGCGCGCGTCGTCGAAGGGCGCCGGCCAGGTCGGCCGATTCGGCGTCGGGTTCGCCGCGGTGCGCGCCGTGAGCGACGACGTGACGATCCGCTCGGCGACGGGCGGTGTGCGGTTCTCCGCCGCGGCGACGCGCGCCCAGGTCAGCGAGGCCGGGATCGACACGCCGCCCGGCCATCTCGCGGTGCTGCGCCTGCCCTTCGCGGCCGAGCCCGCGCCGGGCGACGGCGCCGTCGTCGAGCTCACGCTGCGCGACCGCGAGGCCGTCGAGGCCGTGCGCGCCCAACTCGACGCCGTCGACGACGCGCTGCTGCTCGCGCTGCCCGCGCTCGCCCAGGTGGTGATCGAGGTCGACGGCGAGGGTCGCCGCATGCTCGACGACGTCGGGTCCCGGTGGCTCACGCGCCACGCCGACGGCGAGCTCGCGGCCGACGACGTCGCGGACCTGCCCACCGAGCAGCGCCGCACCGCGTGGTCGCTGGTCTGGGCGCTGCCGCGGTCCGCGTCGAGCGGCGGCGCGCTCGGGTCGACGGGTGACGCGGCGCCCTCGCGGCGCGGGGTGCTGTACGCGCCCACCCCGACCGACGTGCCGCTGACGTTCCCGGCCCTGCTGGTGGCGACCTTCCCGGTCGACCCGGGCCGCCGCCGCGTGCTGCCCGGCCGCGCGACCGAGCGCCTCGCGGCCGCGGCGGGGCGCGCGTACGCGGCGCTGCTCGCCGACGTCGCCGCCGAGCACGGCGCGCAGGCGCTCGCCCTGGTCCCGGGCGACCTGCCGGCGGGCGAGGTCGACGCGGCGATCCGCGAGGCGGCCATCGACGCGCTGCGCACGACGCCGCTGCTGCCCGCAGGCGACGGCGCGCTGATCGCGCCACGCGACGCGGTGCTGCTCGTCGGGCCGCTCGGCCAGGACGCCGACGTCGCCGCGGTGCTCGGCGCGGTTCCGCTCGCGACGCCCCTGCACACCACGGCCCGGCGCCTGGGCGCGCGGGTGGCGCCGGTGGCCGACCTGCTTGAGGACCTGCCGAGTGGGATGGCGCCGGCGCAGTGGCGGGCGGTCTACGCGGCGCTCGCGCCGCATGCGGCGGACCCCGCGGTCCGTGAGGCGCTTGCGGGCGCCGCGGTGCCGCTCGCGGATGGGCGCGTGGCGCACGGCGCGCGCGGGCTGGTGATGCCGGCGACCGCGTCGGAGCCGACTGGATCGTCCGCCGCGGCGCGGCCGCACCCGCAGGGGACCGACGCCGCGGCGTCGGCGTTGCGCGCGGCCGAGGCGTTGGGCGTGCGAGTCGTGCACCCCGAGGCCACGCACCCCGTGCTTGAGCGTGTCGGCGCGGCGCCGTTCGACCCGCGCGCGGTGCTCGCGGACCCGGCCGTGCGCTCGACGGCGCTCGCCGCGGCCCAGGAGGCGCTCGACGCTGGCGGCGAGCCCGGCCCGGTGTCCTTCGAGCGCGCGGGGCGGGGCAGCGGGCTCGACGCCGACGGCGCGCCCGACGTCGTCGACGCGGTCCTCTGGCTCGCGGGCGCGGGCGCGGGCGCGGGCTCTGGCGCAGGCTCAGGCTCAGGCGGCGCGCCGTTCTGGGTGGGCGAGATGCCCGTGCGGGTGGTCGCCGGCGGGCTCGCAGCCCTGCGCGAGACCGCGCTGCCGGGATCGTGGGCCGCCACCCACCTCGACGCCCTCGACGTCGTCGACCCGCGCGAGGTCGCGGCCTTCGGCGCCGCCGCGCTGCGGGCCGCGGGCACCCATGACGGGCTCGACCTGTACACCGTGCGCGACGTCGTCACGCCAGGCCCCGACGACGAGCCCGACCCGGCCAACGAGGACGACCCCGCGGGATGGCTCGCGGGCTGGTCCGACTACCTCGGCGCGCTCGCCGACCACTGGGGCCCCGACGTCCTGTTCGACGAGCTCGACGCCGTCGCCGACCTCGACGCCGTCGCGGAAGGATCCTGGCCCGACGCGCTCGCCCGCATCGCCTCCGACCCGGACCTGCGCCGCACGCTGCTCGCGGCCCCACGCCCCGGCGCCGGCGCCCGGCGCGGCGCGGGACCCGCGCCGTCGTACACCGCGTGGTGGCTGCGGCGGCGCCTGGGCGCGCCGTTCGCACTGCACGACGACGTCCCGCTCCTGCCCCCGGTCCCCGCCGCGGCGCGCGGGCTCGACGACGAGGCGCTGCGCGCGCTCGGCGGTGTCGGCTCGCTCGGTGACGTCGGCCCCGACGACTGGCCGACCGTGCTCGACGCGCTCCCACCCGTGGGCGCCTCGCTGCCCTTGGCCGACGCGTTCGCCGTGTGGCGTGGGCTCGCGGCGATCGCCGCCGACCTCGCCCCCGAGGCCCGCGCGAGCGCACTGGCCTCGCTGCCCGACCGGTTGCCTGCCCTCCGCGGCGGGGCCATCGTGGTGGCCGACGCGGACGACGTCGTCGTCGCCCCCGCCTCGCGTTGGGCCCAGCTCGGGCCGGTGCTCCCGGCGCCGCCCGGCGCCGTCGACGCGCTCGCGGACCTGCTCGACCTCCCGGTGGCCCAGGATCGGGCGCCGGACACCGCGCCCGGCGACGCCGGGCAGGACTTCGGGCACGACGGCGGTGGTGAGCCGCAGCCGATCGACGCGCGCGTCGCGGCGCTCGACCCGCGCCTGCCCGCGTCGTGGCGCCGCCACGACCGCCTCACGGTCGCGGGCGTGCCGGTCGCGTACTGGGCGCACGACGGCGTCGCGCACGCCACGAGCGAGGACGCGCTGGCCGGGGCGCTCGCGGACTTGCTCGGCGCCCCGCACCTGGCGGCGGCCCTGGCGCGAGCGCTGGCGCAGCCGGAGGATGCGCAGGCGGTGTGGACGTCGCTCGCCTGGGGCGGTTGAGCCCGCGGTGATTGAGCCTGCGGTCGGGGTCAGCGCTGCTTGCGGGCCCACAGGAGGCCCAGGCCACCGAGGGCGAGGCCGCTGACGCACACCGCGATCGCCGGCCACTCCTGGACGTCGGCCACGACGAGGATCACCGCGACGATGAGGGCGAGCGCCCACGCCGCGAGGCCCGCGAGCACGACCTTGCGCAGGTCGACGTTCAGCGGCGGCGGCCCCGGACGACGCGACTCGGGGTGGGTGAGGATGCGCACGAGCGAGGGCACGCCGCCAGTCTAGGGCGCGGGATCGCGCCGCCGCCGGGCTCGCTCCCCGCGACCTGTGACGCGTCGCGCTCGGACCCGGCACACCGCGATCGCCGCCGCCGGATGACGCGGGTGAACTGCGCTGGGGGCCAGGGTGAAAGGCCCCGATGCGCCTGCCGGGACGTGTGGGAGCAGCCCTAGAGTCGGGAACACCAGCCTCCACGCAAGGGGATCGCGTGAGCACCGTCACTCAGAGCCACCTCGCAAGCCCACGTGCGGCATTGCGCGCCCGCGGCCTGCAGATGACCCGGGCCGCCTTCGGGCTGAGCCCGTGGTACCGGGCCTACCGCCGCCGCCTCGCGATGACCGACGTGCTCGTCATCGTCGCCTCGGTCGCGCTCGCCGCGTGGGTTCACGCGGGCGAGGCGCACGTCTCCGCAGGTCCGGCCACGCGCGTCGCGACAGCCGCCGTGCTCGGCCTGCTGTGGTACGTGGCGCTGGCCGCCGACAGGACGTACGACCCGCGCACCTTCGGCTCGGGGCCGTTGGAGTTCCACCGCGTGTTCGACGCGTCCTGGAAGCTGTTCAGCCTCGTCGCCGTCGTGGCGTTCCTGATCAAGATGGAGGGCGCCCGCACCTACCTGGTGGTCGCGCTGCCGGTCGGGCTGGTCGGTCTGCTCGCGACGCGGTACGCGTGGCGGGGCTGGCTGCACCGCCACCGCACCGAGCGGCACATGACGACGGCGGTGCTGGCCATCGGCCTGCGGGACCAGGCCGAGCGCCTGATCCGCGAGATGAACGGCCGGCCCAGTTCGGGCTACCGCGTCGTGGGCGTGTGCGTCCCGTCCGGCACGGTGCGCGCGGGCGAGGAGATCGACGGCGTGCCCGTGCTGGGCGACCTCAAGACGGCCGGCGCCATCGCGGCGCAGGTCGGCGCCGACTGCGTCGCCGTCAGCGGCTCGGACGCGGTCACGGCCGACGTCGTGCGCCGCCTGGGCTGGGAGCTGGAGCCGGTGGGCGTGGACCTCATGCTCACGGCCGAGTTGGCCGACGTCGCCGGGCCGCGCATCACGGTCACACCCGCGGCGGGGGTGAGCCTGCTGCATGTGGACGCCCCGCGGTTCGCCGGGCCGAAGTTCCTGCTCAAGGCGGTCATGGACTGGGCGGGCGCGGCCATGCTGACGGTGCTGGTGCTGCCGGTCCTGGTGGTGACGGCGGTGGCCGTCAAGGCGACCAGCAAGGGTCCGGTGTTCTTCCGGCAGGATCGGGTGGGGCGCGGCGGGCGCACGTTCCGCATGCTCAAGTTCCGCACCATGGTCGTGGGCGCCGAGCGCATGGTCGCCCAGGTCGCGGCCGACGGCGACGACGGCGCCGGCGTGCTGTTCAAGCGCCGCGACGACCCGCGCGTGACGCCGGTCGGCCGGGTGCTGCGCCGCTATTCGATCGATGAGCTGCCGCAGTTGTTCAACGTGCTGTCGGGCAATATGAGCCTGGTGGGCCCGCGCCCGCCGCTGCCGTCGGAGGTCAGTAAGTACGAGGCGCGCATGCGCCGTCGGCTGCTGGTCAAGCCGGGCCTGACGGGCCTGTGGCAGGTGGGCGGACGCTCCGACCTGCCGTGGGAGGAGTGCGTGCGGCTCGACGTGTACTACGCCGAGAACTGGACGCCGTTCGGCGACCTGATGATCCTCGCGCGCACGGCCAAGGCCGTGTTCGGCGGCGCCGGCGCCTACTGAGCGCGGCGGGCTGGGCCGGGCTGGGGCTGGCGGGGCGCGCAGGCGGCTGTGCGCGCCACGCCGACATCGGTTTCACGGCTCCTTCACGCGACTGGCACCATGTGCGCATGGCCAACACGACCACCGCGCCGGCCAACGGGCTGGGCGCGATCGATCGCTTCTTCAAGATCACCGAACGCGGCTCGACCATCGGGACCGAGATCCGCGGCGGCCTCGTCACCTTCTTCGCGATGGCGTACATCATCGTGCTCAACCCGATCATCCTGGGCAACGTCCCGGACGGCACGGGTGAGCTGCTCGCCGGAGGCGACACCGCCCAGATCGCCGCCGTCACGGCGTTGGTCGCGGGCGTCATGACCATCCTCATGGGCGTGTTCGCGAACTTCCCGCTCGCGCTCGCCGCCGGCCTCGGCCTCAACGCCGTCGTCGCCTACTCGATCGCCACCATCCCGGGCATGACCTGGGCCGACGCCATGGGCATCATCGTGCTCGAAGGCCTCATCATCCTGATCCTGGTGCTCACCGGGTTCCGTGAGGCGGTCTTCAAGGCTGTGCCGCACGAGATCAAGGTCGCGATCTCGGTCGGCATCGGCCTGTTCATCGCGTTCATCGGGTTCGTGGACGCGGGCTTCGTGCGCATCCCCGCCTCGCTCGCCACGCCCGTCGAACTGGGCATCGGCGGCTCACTGAGCTCGTGGCCGATCTTTGTGTTCGTCATCGGCCTGTTCCTGGCGATCATCCTCATGATCCGCAAGGTGCGCGGCGCGATCCTCATCGCCATCGTCGCGGGCACCGTGCTCGCGGTCGTCGTGGAGGCCATCGGCTCGCTCGGCGGGCAGTCGGCCGACAACCCGGGCGGCTGGAAGCTCAACATCCCGCAGTTGGCCGACGGCTGGGGCCTGCCCAGCTTCGGCATCCTCGGCAACTTCTCGCTGCTTGGCTCGTTCCGCAACATCGGCGTCGTCGCGGTGATCCTGCTGGTCTTCACGCTCATGCTGGCCGACTTCTTCGACACGATGGGCACCATGGTGGCCGTCGGCGGCGAGGCCGGTCTGCTCGACGCCGAGGGCAACCCGCCCAAGACGCGCCAGATCCTCATCGTGGACTCGGTCGCCGCCGCCGCGGGTGGTGTGGGCTCGGTGTCCTCGAACACCTCGTACATCGAGTCGGCCGCGGGCGTCGGCGACGGCGCCCGCACGGGCCTGGCGTCGGTGGTCACGGGCCTGGCGTTCCTGCTCGCGATGTTCGCGGCGCCCGTGGTCGAGATGGTGCCCTACGAGGCCGCGACCCCGGCCCTCGTCGTCGTCGGCTTCCTCATGCTCACGCAGGTCACCGGCATCGACTGGAAGAACCACGAGGTCGCGCTGCCCGCGTTCCTGACGATCGTGCTCATGCCGTTCACCTACTCGATCACCGCGGGCATCGGCGCGGGCATCATCTCGTACGTGGTCATCAAGCTCGTGGTGGGCAAGGGCAAGGCGGTGCACCCGTTCCTGTACGGCGCGGCCGTGCTGTTCGTCCTGTACTTCCTGCAGGGTCCGCTGCGCGACTGGGTCGGGTTCTGACCGACCCCGCCACCCACAACCGACGACGGCGGTCGGCCGCTCCCCCGGAGAGCGGCCGGCCGCCGTCGCGGCGTCTCCGGTGGCCGGGCGTTGACGGGACGCCGGCCACCGGCGACAGCGGGCGTGGACGGGACGCCCGCGACTAAAGGCCCTGCCAGGAGGGCTTGTCGGCGTACGTCTGGCGGTAGTAGTCGCCGAGCTGCAGCCGTGAGGCCGCGGCGTCGTCGACCAGCACCGTCGCGTGCGGGTGCAACTGCATGACCGACGCCGGCCACATCGCCGAGACCGGCCCCTCGACCAGCTGGTGCACGGCCTCGGCCTTCTGCTTGCCGGTGGCCAGCAGCACCAGGTGACGCGCCGCCATGATGGTGCCCAGCCCCTGCGTCACACAGTGGCGCGGCACCAGGTCGACGTCGCCGCCGAAGAACCGGGCGTTGTCGGCCCGGGTCTGGTGCGTCAGCGTCTTGATGCGCGTGCGCGAGGCGAGCGACGAGCCGGGCTCGTTGAACCCGATGTGCCCGTCGGTGCCGACACCCAACAGTTGCAGGTCCACGCCGCCCGCCGCGGCGATGGCCCGCTCGTACGCCTCGCATGCGGCGGGCAGGTCGTCCGCGCCGCCGTCCGGGCCCGAGACCTGCTCGGGCGCCCACTCGACGCGTGAGGCGATCTCGCGCTCGATGACGTTGCGGTAGCGCTCGTGGTGGTCGGTGGGCAGGTCGACGTACTCGTCGAGCATGAACCCGCGCGCCTGGGCGAACGACAGGCCCGCCTCGACGTGCCGACGGGCCAGCTCGTCGTAGACCCGCAGCGGGCTCGACCCGGTCGCCAGGCCGAGCACCGCGTCAGGCTTGCGCCGCAACAGCGCCTCGATGGCGTTGGCCGCGAGCACGGCCAGCCTCCCGGCTGGAGCGATCACGACCTCCATCAGGCGATCTCCTGCTGTTGGAGGAACTGCGCCAGCGTCTCCAGCGAGGCGCTGGCGGCGTCGTCCTCCTCAGCGAACAGCGTCACCCGGTCGCCGGCCTTGGCGCCCAGGGCCATGACGCCCAACACGCTGGCCGCGGGCACGGGGTCGCCCCCGGGACGCGTGATCTGGACCGCGACGGGCTGGCTTGCGGCGAGCTGCGCGAACAGCGCCGCGGGACGTGCGTGCAGACCCTCGGCGATGGCGACGGTGACAGGACGTTCGAGCATCGGTCTTCCTTCAGTTGGTCGGGTAGTGCGCGCTGGACGGACCGGCGTGGGGCCAGGTCACAGCCCGAGCGGTTCGAGCACCGGGCGCAGGCGCTCGCGGACGGCGTCGCGCGCAGCCCTGGCGGTGGCGTGCCGCAGGGCGATCGCGGCCAGCTCCCGGCACTCGGCCGAGTCGACGGCGGCGAGCACCGCGGCGACGTCGGGCAGGGCCCGCGGGGTCATGGACAGCGACGTGACGCCGAGGCCCACGAGCACCGGGGCGAGCACGGGGTCGGCGGCGGCCTCGCCGCACACCCCGACCGGGCGGTGGCGCTCGACCGCGCCGTCGCACGTCGCCTTGACCAGGTCGAGCACGGCCGGCTGCCACGGGGTGGACAGCGCGGCGAGGTCGCCGAGCATGCGGTCGGCGGCCATCGTGTACTGGACCAGGTCGTTGGTGCCGAGGCTGGCGAACTGAGCGTGCTCGAAGATCGCCGCCGAGCGCAGCGCCGCGGCCGGGACCTCGACCATGACGCCGGCCGTCGTGACGCCGTGCGCGCGGCACGAGGCGACGAACTCGCGGGCCTCGTCGGCCGTGGCCACCATGGGCGCCATGACCCACACCTCGGCGTCCTCGGCCGCGGCGGCCGAGGCGATGGCCTCGAGCTGCCGGTCGAGCACGCCGGGGTAGGCCGCCGCGGTGCGCAGGCCGCGCACGCCGAGGGCGGGGTTCGGCTCGGAGTCTGCGGTGACGAACGGCAGCGGCTTGTCGGCGCCCGCGTCGAGCGTGCGCACCACGACCTTCTTGCCCGCGAACGCGGCCAGCACGCCGCGGTAGGCCTCGACCTGTTCGGCGACCGTGGGCTCGGTGGCCCGGCCCAGGAAGCAGAACTCGGTGCGGAACAGCCCCACGCCCTCGGCCCCGGAGGTGGCCGCGGCGCGCGCGGCCTCGGGGTCGGCGACGTTGGCCAGGAGCTGCACCCGCACGCCGTCGGCGGTCTGCCCGACGCCGTCGAAGGTGCGCGCGGCGCGCCGCGGCCGGGCGCGCACGGCCGCCACGGTGGCCTCGTCCGGATTGACCATGACGGTGCCGGCGGTGCCGTCCACGACGACGACCTGCCCGTCGGTCAGGGCGGTCGCCCCGGCCACGGCCACCACGGCGGGGATGCCGAGCGACCGGGCGAGGATGGCGGTGTGCGACGTCGGGCCGCCCTCGGCGGTGACCAGGGCGAGCACGCTGTCGGGGTCGAGCAGCGCGGTGTCGGCGGGGGCGAGGTCGACCGCGACGAGCACGAACGGCTCGCCGGGCTCGGGCACGCCGGGGGCGGGGCGGCCGGTGAGGTCGGCGATGACGCGGTCGCGCACGTCGCGCACGTCGCGCGCCCGCTCCGACAGGGGCGGGCCGAGCGTCTCGAGCTGCGCGGCCACGGACTCGGCGGCGTCCCACACGGCCCGCTCGGGGCACAGGTGGGACTCGCGCACGCGGCGCGTGGCGTCGCCGATGAGCATCGGGTCGGCGGCCATGGCGGCCGTCGCGGTGAGCACGTCGACGCCGGCGCCCTTGGCGGACTGCGCGCGGCGCATGAGCTCCGTCTGGACGGCGCTCGACGCCGCCGCGATCCGCGCGACCGCCGCCTCGACGTCAGCCTCGGTGAGCTGGCTCGCGGCGGGCTCACCGACCGGCGCCTGCATGGTCGCGACGACGCCGGCGGCGGCGCCGGGGCTGACCGGCGCGCCGGTCAGCGTGGTCCCGGACGCCGCCCCCGTGGGGGTCTCGCCGCTCATCACTTGCCTCCGGAGTCGTCCACCGCGCCGGCCAGCAGGTCGGTGTCGTCGTCCTCACGACCGGGTGTCTTGAAGTTGAACTTGGTGATCGCGAACCGGAAGATCACGTAGTAGATGGCGCCGTAGGCCAGACCGATCGGGATCAACCACAGCGGCCGGGTGGCGATGCCGAGGTTGAGCGTGAAGTCGATCGCTCCCGCCGAGAACCCGAAGCCGGAGTGGATGCCGAGCGCGTTGACCAGGGCCAGGGCGGTGCCGGTCAGCACGGCGTGAATCGCGTACAGCGGGAAGGCGACATACACGAACGCGAACTCGAGGGGCTCGGTGACGCCGGTGACGAACGCGACCAGCGCGGCCGAGCCCATGATGCCCGCGATGATCTTGCGCTTGCCGGGCTTGGACGTGTGGATGATCGCGAGGGCGATGGCCGGGATCGCGAACATCATGATCGGGAAGAAGCCGGTCATGAAGGTGCCGGCCGTCGGGTCGCCGTGCAGGAAGCGGGCGATGTCTCCGTGCCACACCTGGCCGCTGGCGTCGGTGAACTCGCCGAACTGGAACCAGGGCAGCGAGTTGAGCAGGTGGTGCAGGCCGAAGGGCAGCAGCAGGCGGTTGAGCGTGCCGTAGACGAAGGCGCCGACGATGGTGGAGCCGGTGACGAAGCCGCCGATCTGGTCGTTGATCAGCCAGTCGAAGGCCGGGTAGATGAGTGCGCCGACGACGGCGATGAGCACCGCGGTGCCCGCGGTCACGATCGGGACGAACCGGCGCCCGCCAAAGAACGCGAGGTACGGGGGCAGCTTGATGCGGTAGTACTTCTGGTATAGCACCGCGGCCGTGAGGCCCATGACGATGCCGCCCAGCACGCCGTAGTTGATGAGCGCCTGCGTCTCACCCTCGGCGGCGCGGCCGAGCACGTAGGGCGACAGGGCCTTGCCGACGCCGTCGAACACGAGGTAGCCGATGAGGGCCGCCAGGCCCGTGGAGCCGTCGGCCTTCTTGGCGTAGCCGACCGCGACACCGAGCGCGAACAGCAGCGGCAGGTTCGCGAAGAGCGCGTTGCCGGCGGCGCCGAGCGTGTCGGCGACCGGCAGCAGCCAGTCGCCCCAGTGCTTGGCGAGGCCGTCCGAACCGAGCATGTCGGCCTGGCCCAGACGCAGCAGCAGCGCGGCGGCGGGCAGGGAGGCGATGGGGAGCATGAGGGAGCGCCCCATGCGCTGGAGTTGGGCGAATCCCGGGATCGCCCGCTTCTCCTTGGTTGGCGTCGTTGCTTGGGCAGACATTCTCATACCGTCCTTGGTCTGATCGTGGGGCCTTGGCAGAGGTCTGGTCTGGACCACTTGCGCCCAGGGTGGTCCAGACCAGATACTGTGTCAACTCGAACGGCTCGGAGTAGTCGTTCGGTCTCATCCCCAGGAAGGTGATCCCCACGACGTCCTCGAGCGGGCCGGCGATAACCGCCTACAAGCACCTGCAGGTGCGTGAGTACCTGGAGCGGCTCATCGCCGACGAGCTCCAGGTGGGCGACCTCATCCCGTCCGAGCGGTTCCTCACCCAGAGGTTCGGCATCTCCCGCATGACCGTGCGCCAAGCGATCGACGGTCTGGTCAGCGAGGGCACGCTGCGCCGTGAGCACGGCCGGGGGACGTTCGTGGCGGACCGCATGCACAGCGAGTTCGAGCTGCGGCTGACCACCTTCGGCGAGGAGATGCGCCACCGGGGGCTGGAGCCCGGTGCGCTGGTGCTGCTCGCCGAGGACATCGAGGCCGAGTCCTGGCTCGTCGACACGTTCGGCGTCGAGCCCGGGGCGCGGCTGCACCACTTCGAGCGCCTGCGGACGGCTGACGGATTCCCGTTCTCCATCGAGGAGAGCTGGATCCCCGTGGACGTGGCCCCCGCGCTGCTCGACGACGGTGTGCCCGACTCGCTGTACGCGGCCCTGCGCGCCGCGAACCTGCCCCCGACCTGGGGTGAGGACGCCATCGCGGCGGGCCTCGCCTCGGACCGCGAGGCGGCGCTCCTCGACGTCACCTTGCCGCACGCGGTGCTGCGCACCCGACGTGTCACCTTCAGCGGCGACGTCCCCGTCATGTACGCCCAGAGTTGCACGCGCGGCGACCGGCACACGCTCGTCGTGCCGCTGCGCGAGCCCCGCCCTACGCTCGTGCCACGCGAACGCCGCCGCGACTCGGCGTCAGCCGGACGCGGGTAACACCCCGGAGGAACGATGACGTCCCCTACTACCCGCAAGGCCCGAGCCGTGCTCGAGGCAATCGGCGGCGTCGCCAACGTCGTCGAGATCGACCCCTGCACCACGCGCCTGCGCGCCCTCGTGGAGGACCCCGCCCTCGTCAACTGCCAAGCGCTGCGCGCCGCGGGAGCGCACGGCGTCATGCGCACCGGCAGGGTCGTCCAGATCGTCATCGGACCTGAGGTCGACAACCTCGCCACCGCGCTCGAAGACTTGATGTAGACCAGGCTTCTAGCCGACCCCACCGGCGTCGCATCGATGCGGCGCGCAATGAAGGAGAGAGACATGTCCAAAGCCCAGCAGATCCTCGACGGCCTCGGCGGTGACGCCAACATCGTCGACCTGGAGGCGTGCATCACGCGCCTGCGCGTCGAGGTGGACGACCCCGCCCTGGTCAACGAGAAGGCCCTGACCGCCGCCGGCGCGATCGCCGTCCTGAAGCAGGGCGTGTCCGTGCAGGTCATCGTCGGGCCCGACGCCGACAACATCGCCTCCGACATCGAGGACCTGCGCTAATGGTGACCGTTCTCGCCCCCGTCGCCGGCACCGTGCGGGCTCTCGGTGACGTGCCCGACCCCGTGTTCTCCGCTGGACTCGTGGGGCCCGGCGTCGCGATCGACCCCTCTCCGGAGGCTGGGCGGGAGGCCGTCTCGCCCGTCGCCGGGACCATCGTCAAGCTCCACCCGCACGCGTTCGTGGTCAGCGAGCCGGGCGGGCGCGCCGTGCTGGTGCACCTGGGCATCGACACCGTCCAACTGGAGGGCGAGGGGTTCACGCTCCACGTCGCCGAGGGCGACGTCGTCGCCGCCGGCCAGCCCGTCGTGACCTGGGACCCGGCCGCCGTCGCCGCCGGCGGGCGCTCCGCCGTCGTGCCCGTCGTCGCGCTCGACGTCGGCGCCGACGGCGCTGCCGTGCTCCCCGCGGTGGGGGCGAGCGTCGCGGCGGGCGAGGCGCTGTTGGAGGTGCCGGCAGCGGCTGCGTAAACGATCCGAGCCGCCAGGCGGCTCACCACACGCTGACGACCGGCCCCGGCGCGCCGGCCCTCCATAGGGCCAGTTCGCCGGGGTCTTTCGTGTTCCGAGGCGACTTTATGGCATGATACTGACGGTTCCGCGGAAGTTGTCTGGACGACTTGCGGATCTTCACCCGTCAGGCAGGATTTAGGTGCCTCCGCAAATCACTAGGATGCTCCAGTGACCCCAGTCAACCAACGCTTTCGCGCGGTTCGCACGGCGTTGTGGCACCTGCGGCACGGGGGGTTGAGGTCGTCGGGGAAGCATCTTCGACGGTTGCTTGAGCACGTCGGGTTCCTGCGCAAGAGGCTCCGGCGTGAGACGTTCCCGGTCGAGCAGCGGCTCACCTTCGATCCGTGGCCCATCCCGCAGCGTGAGCCGTCACGCGCCGTGCGCGTCGGTGTGATCCTCGACGACTTCTCGCAGATGGCGTTCGGTCCTGAGTGGCGCCAGGTCGCGCTGAAGCGAGACTCATGGCGCGAGCGCTTGACCGAGGGTCTGGACCTCCTGTTTGTCGAGTCTGCTTGGCGCGGAAACGGGGGAGATTGGCGGGGCCACCTCCAGGGCGTTGAAGCTCCGAGTGCCGAACTGCGCGAACTCGTCGAGGCTTTCCGTGCCGATGGTGTCCCCACGGTCTTCTGGAACAAGGAGGATCCGCCGCACTTCAACGGCTATCTAGCGACAGCGGCACTGTTTGACCGTGTTTACACGACAGACGTCGAGTGCGTCCGCAGGTACGTCGAGCAGCTTGGGCACGATCGCGTTGGCGTGCTGCCGTTTGCGGCACAGGCGGCGATCCACAACCCGGTCCGCACGCATGGAGGTGGGCCGACGCGGGACGTTGCGTTCGCCGGCACGTATTACGCGCACAAGTACCCCGAGCGTCGCGAGCAGATGGACGCGCTTTTGGGCGGGGCCATCGACGTAGAAGGTGCGATGAAGCATGGACTCGAGATCTTCTCTCGTGTGCAAGGACTCGGACGCAACTACGTCTTCCCTGAACCATACGTGTGGCGTGTCATGGGCTCACTTGACTACCCACGGATGCTGACCGCATACCGTGAATACAAGGCGTTCCTCAGCGTGAACTCCGTGGTCGACTCGCCGTCGATGTGCGCGAGGCGCATCTTTGAGATCGCCGCCTGCGGAACCCCGGTGGTAACGACGCCGTCGGCGGCCGTGGGCGAGTTCTTTCCCGCAGACGAGGTCTTCGTTGCGACAGATCGTGCGCACGCGGGCCATCTGCTCCGCGCGATTGTGCGGTCGTCGGAGTTGCGTGATCGCGCGGTCCACCGCGCACAGCGGCGCATCTGGCGCGAGCACACGTACGCATCGCGCGCGCAGCGGGTGCTGTACGACGTCGGACTGTCCGACACGGCGGAACGTCCGCGGGCATCAGTCACTGCGCTCGTGTCTGTTGGTCACCCGGAGCGGCTCCAACGCGTGCTCAGCACCCTCGGCGGCCAGCGAGATGTGGTGCTTCAGGCAATTCTTCTGACCCGTGGGTTCGAGGTGGCTGAGCATGACCTGCGCATGCAGGCCAAGGACCTGGGAGTCGCTGATTTGGTGGTCCTCTCGGCTGAGCACGATACCCCGAGGGCGACCTGTCGGCGCCGGCTGATTCAGGCGGCCGACGGCGACGCCGTTGCGACGATCGACGACTCCGATCTCTACGGGCCCCACTACCTGCGCGACCAACTGGACGCGCTTGTGTACTCGGCCGCCGACGTGGTGGGCAAGCAAGCGCATTACGCGCATATCGAAGCATGGGACGCGACGATTCTGAGGTTCGCGGATAAGGAGCACCAGTTCACCGACTTTGTCCTGTGGCAGACGATCGTCGCGCGTCGCGAGGTGGCGCGGACGGTGCCGTCCAGCGCTCTTCGGCATCGGGAGGGCACAGGATTCCTGCAGAAAGTCGTCAAAGCGGACGGGGCGATCTACTCGGCGGACCGCTTCGGATTCATCCAGGTGCAGCGCGGGGCCGCGCGTGCCGAGGGAGTGTCAGATGCCGAGCTACTCGCGGGTGGCGAGGTCCAGTGGTACGGGCGCGGCGACGCGCACGTCTTTGTCTAGGTCAGGGGCCATGGGGTTCAGCACGGTTGTGGTTATCGGGCTCGGTTACATCGGACTGCCTACTGCCGCCATCCTGGCGGCCAACGACGTCGACGTAGTGGGCGTCGACATTAACCCAACGACGGTCGACGCCGTCAACGAGGGAAAGGTCCCATTCGTTGAGCCAGACCTAGGCACGCTCCTTGCGGGCGCGGTCGGTAGAGGCAGGCTTCGGGCTGCCTCTACACCGGAGCCGGCCGACGCGTTCATCCTCGCTGTACCCACTCCGTTCGCCGACGACCACAAGCCCGATCTCTCTTACGTGAAGGCGGCTGCTGAGGCCGTTGCCCCGCTCCTCCGCGGAGGCGAGCTCGTCGTCCTGGAGTCAACATCCCCGCCTGGTGCGACCAGTGGGGTCGCAGAGTGGGTCCTCGCGATCCGCCCGGACCTTAGCGTGGATGGAGCGGATGGCCGGCCAGCGATCCACTTCGCCCACTGCCCCGAAAGGGTATTGCCTGGTCGGGTGATCGTCGAACTGGTCGAGAACGACCGAGTCATCGGCGGTCTCACGGCGACGGCGACGGAGCGTGCCCGGGACCTCTACTCGGTATTCTGCAAGGGGCAGCTCCTAGTCACTGACTCGACGACCGCCGAGATGACAAAGCTCGTGGAGAACGCCTACCGAGACATCAATATCGCGTTCGCCAACGAGCTCTCGCTCATCGCCGACAAGCTCCAGATCGACGTATGGGAACTCATCAAACTGGCAAATCACCATCCGCGCGTCAACATCCTGAGCCCCGGGCCCGGAGTCGGCGGACACTGCATCGCAGTCGATCCGTGGTTCATCGTGGACGCGGCACCTGAGTCTGCGCGTTTGATCC
Organism: Xylanimonas ulmi; assembly: GCF_004216535.1. Classification (NCBI taxonomy): domain Bacteria; kingdom Bacillati; phylum Actinomycetota; class Actinomycetes; order Micrococcales; family Promicromonosporaceae; genus Xylanimonas; species Xylanimonas ulmi. The sequence goes on along the minus strand of NZ_SGWX01000001.1, from coordinate 2,555,006 downwards.
GGACCGCTCGAATGGTGAACGACACCAAGCCCCGGTGGGTCGTAGAAAAGGTGCTAGAGGCTGTGACGGGGATAAACTCGCCGACCATCGCGGCGCTTGGGCTGGCTTTCAAGGCAGATATCGACGATCTCCGTGAGTCGCCAGCGATCGAAGTCGTCCGTGACCTCGCTCATGTAGCCAATGCCCAGATCTTAGCCGTAGAGCCTCACATCAAGACACTGCCCGCCAGCCTTGGCGACGCGAAGAACCTCTGCCTGACTGACCTAGAGACTGCGCTCGATGCCGCTGACGTGGTGGTCGTCCTTGTCGACCACAGCGCGTTCCGAAACGCGGTGGGACTGCTCGCCGCCAGCGCCCAAGTGATCGATACGCGAGGTGTGCTCAGTTGACGGCTCGGCGTCAGGTGAGGGTGCGTCAGCTCGCTCTGGCAACGGTGCTTGTCGCGGTGGTGACGTCCGCAGCGGTCGCGGTGGCCGTCACAACCCCGAATCGCTTAACGCTGTTCGGTGCGACGTTCGCTATTCTATTGTTTCTGGCGATGTTTGGACTTGTGACGAACGCGTGGAGCACCGCGCGAACGGAACGGAACCTTCACGGCAAACTCGAGCAGCTTGCGAGAAGCGCGCGAGAGCTCGGGACTAGGACGTCGCACCAGGAGCGCACCCTTGAGCGCATCGAACGAACCGGGCGCGTCGCGGCGGCGGCCGCAAGCCTCCGCGGAGTGATGCCGCAAGTTGGGGAAGAGTCAGAATCGAGGAGAGCGCCCCATGTTCTATTCGTGACGAGCAACGGCTCTGGAATGGGGCACATTGCCCGATGCGCCGCGATACTACGTCATTCGGAGAACGTGTTGAGTGGGCGTATACTCACTCTGTCCACAGCCGCCGATATAGTTCGCAGGTCAGGGTACGACGTGGGGTACTTCCCGAGCCCCTCGCAGACGGAACGAGGAGTCGAATGGTGGCGACGGAGTTTCACTCGCCGCCTCCTCGAGGAAGCGGAAGTGCATCGTCCGGATGTGATTGTCTTTGATGGAACATCGGTCTACGCTCCACTGACCGATGTCGCGGAGTTCGTTGATGTACCCCTTGTGTGGTTGCGCCGCGGGCTGTGGCGGGCAGGGGTCGATTTGCGTCAGGTCAAGCGATGGAATGAGATCGTCAGCGAGGTGATCACTCCGGGCGACATCGGCGAATCAAAAGAGACGGCTCCAGAGCCATTCCGTGATGCGACATGGGTCTCTCCAATCTCGCTGGCATCCACGAATCGGCCCTCGCGCGACGACGCACTGAGGATGTTGGGACTCGATCCTGAACGTCGATACGCACTCATCCAACTTTCGGGCGGGAATGGCGATGGATCGGCGACTAGGGCAGCCGTTGAAGCAGTTTCCGCGGAGAACGGCATCTTGCCGGTTGTCGCGAGGTCACCGCTCTTTCGAGCGGATGGAATAGTAGGCGCTGCAATACTCGATGCCCCATTCCCACTGGTCGACTTTGCGGCCGCCTGGGAGTTTACAATTACGGGCGCTGGCTACAATTCCGTTCACGAGAGCCTCCATTCGGGAGTACCGGGGATCTTCGTCCCGAGTAATACCACTCTCACCGACGATCAGGTGAGACGAGCTGAGTCCATAGCAGACATCGGTGCAGGCCTTTGCGCTCGCGGAATGGGGAGTATCGCGGAGATGGTCTCGCAGATCTCACAGGAGAAGACTAGGGAGTGCCTGAGGGCCGTGATCGACTCGCTAAATGTGGATAACGGCGCCGATGAAGCCGGAGAGCGTATTCTCTCGTTTTGCCGACACCAATGAGTGAACGCAGGGCTAGAGTTCGCCGAACGTCGTCGCGCCGTCTCGCCCGACGCGTATGAGGAATAAGACACTGAGAACGGAGCGCCAGGGTGGCAGATCGGATGAGGGCACTAATCGGAATCGCGAGATCCATGGGAGGTGGTGTAAAGGCGGGCATCACAACTGTGGTCACGCTGGCTCTCGCTGGAGTTGCGCTCACTTCGGTGGGGCATGTTCGCCTCGGGATTATCGCAACAATTCTGATAGCCGCAGTCTCCGGAGCGTTCACTCTCTCTATAGGGCACCTGCTTTCGGCTCGAATGGAACGAGCTGGAGCCCGTGTCCTAAGAGGCCAGAAGGCTCTCGTAAGGGCGCAGGGCGGCTTCGGCGCGGGGGACCAGCGACTCAAGCGGCAAGAGGATGAGCGCAGCGTCTTGAATCATTTGGGAGGTGATCCATGGACGTTGACTGCAACGCAGTGGTGGGCTCGAAGACTGATCTCGGGCGAGATTGGCTTGGGTAGCTTCGTGAAACTAGCGAAGCGTACACGGTCAAGAGGTGCGCTCGACGTGCTTGCGTACGCAGCTACTGCGGGAGCCTTTGGCGCGCGAGAACTCGCGGAACGGGTCAATGGCGGTGCGAACCATCGCGGGCGAAGACTTATCAAAGACGCGGCGGTCAAGTGGAATGCGCCTGCCTACCTTGGGTTCATGCAGGCTATTGCTACACAAAAGCCAAGAATCCCGAATGCCGAGAAGATTGCATTGGAGGGGTACGGGCATGCGGTGAGAGAGTTCGGTCTACCTGCACTTTCAGATGTCGATCGGTCGATCTACGGAGACCTGCTCACACGAGCCGGTAACACCAAGGAGGCACGACGCATTCTGGTAGTCCGCGCTAAGGATACCGGTCGCCGCAGGAATCAGGCGTTGCTCGTCGCGAACACGATGAACCCGCACGCGTCGGGTGATGGCACAGAGCAAGAGTGGCTCGCGTTGATTAACAGGATGTACGTAGAGAATGATCTGGCTGGAATTGAATTGCGAGAAGGGGAAGCCGAACCCTTTTACCGACTCACGGGTGCGGGGACGCGCGCGGCAGACCCGCAGAGCGTGTTGGTGAGCGTGATCATGCCCATTTACGAGCCAAACGATGAAACTGACGTCGCAATCGCGTCGGTCCTGAGCCAGACGTGGCGCAATCTGGAGTTGATTATCGTCGATGACGGTTCTCCGGCGTCTGATAGCAGCGGGCAAGAAACTGACTACGTCGAACGGCTCAAGCGATGGGCCTCGCAAAGCGATCGGATTCGGCTCGTCCTGAACGAAGAGAATCGAGGAGCGTACTGGGCGCGCAACGTTGGCTACTCGCTTGCGCAGGGGAAGTACGTGACGATTGTTGATAAGGACGATTGGCATCATCCGCAGCGAATCGAGACTCAAGTTCGCTACATGGAGCGCGAGGGGGCACCAGTTGCTTGCCTAGCGAACTGGGCTCGGGTAGACCGCGACTTGAGGTTTATTGTTCGTTGGGGGCCGGATCGCGTTATTCATCCCAGTTTCGCGTGCGCGATGTTCAGGCGCGAAGAAGTTCAAAAGGTCGTCGGATTCTGGGACACGGTGCGCAAGGGAGCTGACAACGAGTTTCTAGAGCGCGTGCAGTTGGCATTCGACTTCAAGATCGAGACCGTGTCACCCGCACCGCTTGCGCTCTCCTTTCTGGGCGACGGGAATCTCACAGCGAGCGACATGGGCATGGGTTTCGAGAGCCATTCGCGACAGGTCTATAGGCAGGCGTACTCAGGCTGGCACGGCTTGCAGCAGGGTGGTGGAAGTCTCTATTTGGAGATGAACCCTGACGCTCGATCGTTTCCTGCTCCGCTTGGATTCCTCCCATCAAGGGACGGCATTTTGTCGTGCGATGTAATATATGTCGCAGACTTTCGAAGGCAGCCTCGGGCATCGTATGACTCCATTCTCGTTGAGTTGGCGGAGTTGACAGAAGCGGGATACTCGATTGGGATGATCGAAATCGATGACCCGATGCAGAGAGGGAATGCTCGCCACACGCAGGAGCTCGATCGACTTGCCACCCGGGGGTTACTTGCTCGTATCTCAACAACGGACTCTGTGGTCGGGCGCGTCGGCATCGTTCGGACGCCCAGGGCTATGCAAATCGACCAGTTCTTGCACTCGTCGGTGTCTGTCGAGCGCGCGGTTATTGTGGCAGATCAGGCCCCATTCGAATACACAACTGGAGAGCGACACTACGATGCTTCAGTAGTCGCGAGCAACGTGCAGCTCTTGCTCGGACATGGCCCACAATGGGCGCCTGTTTCACATAACGTAGCGGTGAAACTTCGTTCCGTGGTAGATTCCTCACAAATCCTCGAGGACTGGTCTGGCGTGGCGGATTTCTTGAGCACGCTGAATTTGGCACATCTCGGACCTGACTCGTGCCACTTCGGTTAGTGACCAGTTGGCGTGATCTTGTCGATGATGGTGCGGGCGTCGTCGGGGAGTTGCGGGTCGATTGTGAGCCGCTGGCCGTTGTCTCGACGGTCGCTGAGCGGACCTGGCGGAGGGTCTTGACGATCTTCTTGATGCTCACGCCCGTGACGTTCTGAAAGTGGCGGGAGACGGCGAGAGCGGCGAACACGACGGTGAGGTGGGCCTCGATCGCGTCGCGTTCGTGGTGGAAGATCGGTCGGGCGCGCAGGTCGGACTTGACCATCCGGAAGGAGGGACTTCCGCAGGAACGGTGGGTGGCTCAGCCTGACCGAGAGGTAGGGCTGTGACAGACACGACCATGACCGCTGCGGCGGTCGAGCAGGACCCGGATCTGATGATCGATCAGGTGACCGGAGAGATCATCGATGAGCGCGAGCTCGCGCAGCAGTTGCTCGCGCAGGCCAAGTCCCAGGGAGTCTCTCTGGTTGGGCCCGGCGGGCTGCTCGCCTCGCTGACCAGGCAGGTGCTTCAGACGGCGTTGGAGGCCGAGATGACCGAGCACCTCGGTCACGAGCACGGCGGCGTCCCGGCGGGGACGAACATGCGCAACGGCACCCGCGCCAAGACCGTGCTCACGGAGATCGGCCCGGTCGAGATCGAGGTCCCGCGGGACCGGGAGGGCACATTCGAGCCGGTCGTCGTGCCCAAGCGCAAGCGCCGTTTGGACGGTATCGACGCGCTCGTCTTGTCTTTGTCCGCGCGTGGGCTGACGACCGGAGAGATCGCCGCGCATTTCGACGATGTGTACGGCGCGAAGGTCTCCCAGGACACCATCGGCCGCATCGCGGAGAAGGTGTCTGGGGAGATGGCCGAGTGGGCCAACCGGCCGCTCGACCGCGTCTTCCCGGTGATCTTCGTCGACGCGATCGTCGTCAAGGTCCGTGACGGGCAGGTGCGTAACACCTCCTTCTACGTCGTCATGGGCGTCACCACGGACGGTGAGCGGGACATCCTGGGGATCTGGGCCGGTGACGGCGCCGAAGGGGCACGGTTCTGGCTCCAGGTCCTCACCGAGATCAAGAACCGCGGCGTGGACGACGTCCTGATCGCTGTGTGCGACGGGCTCAAGGGCCTGCCCGACGCGATCACCACCGTGTGGGAGCGCACGATCGTCCAGCAGTGCGTCGTGCACCTGATCCGCAACTCGTTCCGCTACGCCGGCCGGCAACACCGCGACGGCATCGTCAAGGCGCTCAAGCCGGTCTACACCGCGCCCACGGAGGCCGCCGCTCGGGAGCGGTTCGCGGAGTTCACACAAGAGTGGGGCGGGCGCTACCCGGCCATCGTGAAGCTCTGGGAGAACGCGTGGGCTGAGTTCGTGCCCTTCCTCGCCTACGACGTGGAGATCCGCCGCGTGATCTGCACGACGAACGCGATCGAGTCGATCAACGCCCGGTACCGACGGGCCGTGCGCGCCCGCGGGCACTTCCCCAACGAGGCGTCCGCGCTACGGTGCCTCTACCTGGTCACCCGGTCCCTGGACCCGACCGGGGGCGGCAGGGCACGCTGGATGATCAGGTGGAAGCCCGCACTGAACGCGTTCGCCATCACCTTCGCTGGCCGACTCGAGCCGGCGAACAACTAGAAACCGCTGGGCTCACCCACCGTTCCTGCGGAAGTCCCTATTCCGCAAGTCGAGGTGGCAGGGGTCAGCGTTGGAGCTGGCGTTCGGGACGCGGTGGTGAGCGCGCGGAAGACCTGGCGGGCGAGGTAGCGCTTGAGGTTGCGGCGGATCTCGCGTTTGGTGCGTCCTTCGGCGGTGCGCCGCTCGACGTAGGCCTTGGTCTCGGTGTCCCAGCGCATACGGACGACCACGGCCATGTGCAGCGCCTGGTTCAGGCGGCGGTCGCCCCCGCGGTTGAGGCGGTGGCGCACCGTGTTCCCGGAGGACGCCGGGATCGGGTTGACCCCGGCGAGCGAGGCGAAGGCCGCCTCGTCACGCAGCCGCCCGGGGTGGGACCAGGCCGCCATCACGACCGCGGCGGTCACCGGGCCGATCCCGGGCATCTCGAGCAGCACCCGGGCCGGGCTCTGGCGCAGCAGGTCGGTCAGGGTCTTGGTGTTCTCGGTCAGGTCGTCCTCGAGTTCGACCACGCGTCTGGCCAGACGGACGGCCTCAGCGCGCGCGGTCGCGGCGGCCACGTCCTCGGCCCGGGTACGCCACCTCGAGGCCTCCAGGACCTGGGCGGTGGTCAAGGGCTTGCGGGCGTCGATCCCCAGATCCATGACGCGCGCCAGCGCCGTCAGCGTGTTGAGGGCCGCGGTGCGCTCGCCGGACATGGTGTCGCGCGCGGCGATCGCGACGCGCAGAGCGGCCCGCACGCCCTGGCCCTCACGCAGGCGGCGCAGCCTGCTGGTCTCCAGCGGAAGGACCGCGGCGGCGATCCGACGAGCGTCGAGCGGGTCGGACTTGCCCACCCCGCGGCTGGCCCTGGCGCTCATGCGGGCGGCCTCGACGACCTGGAAGCCGGCGGCGCGCACCGCGTTGGCGAGCTGCGCGCCGTAAGTGGCGGAGCACTCCACCACCCACAGCACGTCCTGGCCTCCACGCGTGCGGCGGCCAGCCCACGCGATCGCGCGGCCGATCCCGGCGGTCGTGGTGGGGAACTCCCCGTTGTCGACGACCTCGCCGACAGGCGCCGCGAGGATCGACAAGGCATGCTTCTTGGCGTGGGTGTCCACGCCGATGACGAACGGATGAGCGTGCGCAACGATAGTCACGACGGTCGGTGTCCTTCCTCGCTCCGGAACGGTCCGGCCGTCGATGGCCGGCGCCGGTCCGGGAGGAAGTCGCATCAGGGCAGGTCTGTGATGAGTCACGACACCCGCGTCACCGCAAAGGGTCGGACAGTCTTCTGATCAAGCCACCAAGGCGGGCCGGAACGGCGTCGGCCACCTGGCCCAGGCGGACAGATCTCAGGAAGGGCACTCCTCACGGGAGGCCAGACATCACAAGAGTCACGCCCAAGCCAGACGACCGACGCCATCCTCAGCAGCCAGCCCCAGACCAGCCACCCGAAGACTCACAGACATCACAGTGGATCGAGAATGCCGGAGCCCTGAAACTGACCGTGACCTGCGACGACGCAGGTCAGGACCGCGCCCGTCCATGGGACGCTCCCCGCGCCTGAATAACGCTCTCACATTCGACGGCCAGTTCGCCACCAGCCGCGCTAACCATCACCAACCGGAACTACAGGGGAAACTGAGACCCGGACACGGGGTGGGCCTCCGCGGCAAACGGTAGCCGGCGCCGTCTGCCATTGATGGGCAGGTCGTAGACAGCTGGCCAGGCGAGGTCGACGATGTGGTCGAACACGGTCGCCTGCACGCGGTCGCGGGCGGAGACGGAGAGCATCAGCCGCAGGATCACCCGGGCGTTGAACAGGATGTGGGTGTCATGGGCAATGTCAGACTCGAGCAAAACCTTATGGAACCAACTGCCCATACGGAACTCCCAATAGAATAGGTCCAGCGGGTCGTAGCCAGGGACGTCAAGGATGCCCGTGACGGCGGACATCTCCTCGAACGCTTCGACGACCGCGGGCGCCACGTCTGCATTCTTCGAGATGAGTTGGGCGAAGAGAGCGGGGCCGACCTGGGGGCGTTCCTTCTTGCGGTAGAAGCCGCGGGCGACCTCGTAGAGATTCGAACGCACATGAAGGCGATCGGCGGGCAGTTCGCGGAGGTACGAGGCAGCGACCGCGCGCCCGTGCGATAGTTCTGTGTTGCGGCGGAGTAATGCTTTGAGTCGCCGCGGGATATCCGCCGCCAGAATGGTGTATCCCTTGTGGTCCAGGCCCAGGTGGTCTGATAGTTCTGTCGCTGTCGCCATGTCGCAGTCCGAGCCGTCCGCGAGATTGTAGCGCTTCTCGTAGGTGAAGAACAGGGTCTCGGGCACCATCTCACGCATCGCTGCGAGAGTGATGCGGCTGTCCAGGCCAGCGGTGAGAGACACGAGCGGACCGCCGCCGGGGCGTCGCAGGAACCGGTATTGGCGACGCATGAGATCGAGCACCTCCGTGGCGACCTCGCGCGGCTCGGCTTCGTCGGTCGGCCGCGGGCCGATACGGGCCACCGAGAAGTCCCGGAGGTTCAACTCAGTGTTGGCGGTCAGCATGCGCACGCCGACGAACCGGGTTCCGAGCCCTGCCAAAGGGCCTCGGAGCTCGGTCAGGTCAAGTCCCCCGACCGTCTCAGCGACGAGGTTCTGATGCGAAGAGATCACTTGGTGCGTGGCCGAATAGAAGGCGGAGAGCAGGGCGGCGGCATCGGTTTGGAAGAAGTCCCCCTCAGACGCCTGGCCGAGGATGACGAAGCGACCCGCAAGCAGCTCCAGGGCCGCGTCGAGCCGCTCGCGGGAATGCTCCCATGCCTCGAGTAGGTTGGCGGCAACCGGCGGGCCGGTGACCATGCGGAGAAGGTCGATGGCTTCGCCAACGACGACGATGCTGCGCCCGTCGAGTTCGGCGAAACTCACCGTGAGTCGGGGGTCCCAGAGCAAATGCCAACTACCGACCTGGCGGGCTCGCCAGTGACTGGCAGGTGCGGGCCGCGGTGTGCAAGAAAGCAGGTAACCGCGCGCGAAGAGCAGGTGCTCAAGGTCCTCGCGCGGTGGGATCTGCGAGTCGCTTACCCGAGGTTCATTCCAGGCCTGGCTCAGGATCACATCATGAATTCTGTCATACCCGGGCGGCAACCGGTCAAGCCCGGGTCTGTACGGTCTGCGGTGTATCTCCTGACCAGGAGGAACACGGATGAGTACGCAGGTCGACATGGTCGCGGAGGCGATCAGCGAGGAGCAGGTGCACGTGACGACGACGCCGCAGGCGCCGCAGTTGGACAAGACGCTGATCGCTCAGCTGGTTGGTGACGCGCAGGCGTCCGGGCTGGGCATCGATGGGGAGAACGGGTTGTTGGCGCAGCTGACGAAGCTGGTCCTGGAGTCCGCGCTCGAGGGTGAGCTGACTGCTCACCTGGGCTACGAGAAGCACGAGAAGGGCGCCTCGACGGACGGCAACGCCCGTAACGGCACCCGTGCGAAGACGGTGCTGACCAAGGGCGGCCCGGTGCAGGTCGAGGTGCCCCGGGACCGGGCGGGGACGTTCGAGCCGGTCGTGGTCGCCAAGCGGCAGCGCAGGTTGGGGTCGATCGAGGACATCGTGCTGTCGTTGTCGGCTCGGGGGATGACGCACGGGGACATCAGCGCGCACCTGGCCGACGTGTACGGCTCGGAGGTGTCGAAGACGACGATCTCGACGATCACGGACAAGGTCCTGGACGGGATGGCCGAATGGCAGTCCCGGCCCCTGGACCCGGTGTATCCGGTGGTGTTCGTTGACTGCATCCACGTCAAGGTGCGTGACGGGCAGGTCGCCAACCGGCCGATCTACGTCGCACTGGCCGTGACCGTCGACGGGAACCGGGACATCCTGGGGCTGTGGGCCGGGGACGGTGGTGAGGGCGCGAAGTACTGGCAGCAGGTCCTGACCGAGATCAAGAACCGCGGCGTGCAGGACCTCCTCATGCTCGTGTGTGACGGCCTGAAGGGGCTGCCCGACTCCGTGAGCGCCGTGTGGCCGGACACCATCGTGCAGACCTGCGTCGTGCATCTGATGCGGGCCAGCTTCCGGTACGCCGCCCGGCAGGACTGGGACGCGATCTCCCGGGACCTGAAGCCCGTCTACCAGGCCGCGACCGTCGAGGGGGCCGAGGAACGCTTCTTGGAGTTCTCCGAGAAGTGGGGCGCCAAGTACCCCGCGATCGTGCGGCTGTGGACGAACGCGTGGGCCGAGTTCGTCCCGTTCCTCCAGTTCGACCGGGAGATCCGCCGGATCGTGTGCACGACGAACGCGATCGAGTCGGTCAACGCCCGGATCCGTAAGGCCGTGCGTGCCCGCGGGCACTTCCCGAACGAGCAGGCCGCGCTCAAGTGCGTCTACCTCGCCGTCATGGCCCTGGACCCCACCGGCAGGGGACGAGCCCGCTGGACCCAACGCTGGAAGGGCGCGCTGAACGCGTTCGACATCACCTTCGACGGTCGGCTCACCGCCGGCCGCCGCTGACCAACAACACCCAGAGATACACCGCTGGCTTTACAGACCCACAAGTAGGACACAACCACCACCGGAGGGGTCAACTTTCAGACGACGATAAGGGGTCAGTCTTGGGCCGTCGTTGACAGCATGCCGAGAGCGGGGGCGAGCCGGGCCGAGGCGCGCCCCGCGAGCTCGGTCACCACGGCCTCGAGGGCTTCGGTCAGCCGGGCCGTGCGCCGTTGATAACGCTCGAGCACGCCCGGGACCTGCTCACGGAACGTCCTGCGCGGGCAGTGCGGCGACTGGCAGACCAGGCGCCGCACCCGGACCCGCAGCACGACCCGCAGCCCAGCGACGGGCAGGTCAGCCGGCGCGCGCTCGTGCCAGGCATGCAACCGCGTCGACGGCTGACCACAGACCGGGCAACCCGCTGGCCCGCCACGTGTCGTCACGGCGAGGACGAGCCCGCCCTCGCCCTCCTCCACGTCCTGGACGACCAGCCCGTCCAGCCCCGCGAACACCGCCCTGACCAGCACCGACGCATCGAGCACGGCAGATCATTACAGATCCGCCGACCGCCATCGGACACCACCGAAAGTGCGCCAGAGCCGCAGACCGTACAGACCCCCGAGGCGGACATTCTCACGGTCGCCTATCCCTGCAGTCCTCCGGCGAACCTATGGCTTGCGAGATCGCATCGACAAGGAGAGACTGTGTGGGTGCGGAATGCCGAGCCGGTCCGTCATATTCGATAAAGCGAAACGCGCACTTGTTCGGACCGCCCTCAATCTCTCTCCGAAAGGGGAGATAGTGATTATCAACGTGATGTCGGTCGTTTCGATTCTGCCAGAAGTAGGTCTGGCACGGTTGCGCCGATGCGTAGCGCGCCACAAGTGAGAACTGAGGGTCCTGTGAATCCAAGTCGCTCGGCCACTTACCGTCGGCGCTTCCCATCACGGTGTTGAGAAACCGGCCTTTCGCGCTGGAGTAATAGCGATCAATCCTTGTCTGAGGGTTGAATGCGACGGCAGTCGATCCTGGCACATGTGATGCGACTTGCATCGCAGCGAAACCCCCACCGGAAGAACCGAAGAAGACGACCTTGTCGACCCCCAGGGTACTTGCTGCGATCCGAACCCAGTCGGAGACAACGAGAGGAAGACTGAGTCCCTTCCATCCTATATACCACGACAGTTCGAGATCCGCGGATAAATGCAGGGCTGGGTCAGACAAGAGAAGCGCATTGAAACTCATCCCAAGCATCGTACGAAGCCACTCAAACCGGGGCAGTAGATACTTGCTTCGGTCGGTAGCGCCATGCAGGCCGACGAGAAGCACATCGGATCCACGGTTGATAAGAAGTGCTTCTAGGGGGCAGCCCGGGCGGAGGAACTGGGCGTATCTAGAGGGACCGTTCGCGGGACTTGGCGAGAACGAGGCTTCGGGAGCCAGAACCGTCACCGGCACGCCCATCCCGTTCGTCGAAGAGACGAGCCGCTCGTCAATTACAATACTAGACAATGCCAGAACCCTTCAATCTCCAATAGTAAACTAGCCAACAATGCGATCGGTCACAAGTCGCACGAACTGCTATGCTGTCTCCAGGATCACAGTGGGAAACTCCTGCGACAGCATCTTGAGGTCGGTGAGCGGCGGGTGCTTGGAAAGGCGACTCCAGGCGGTCGCCGATTTGCCCACGAGTGAGTCTTGATTATCGTCATACGTTCGAAGATAATTGATCTGGCGAGAATCGACAATGACCGGGGTAAGGAGATCCTGGACGTGATGGCCGCGGTTTGCTTCTGGCAGCCAGAGTTCATGCGTGAACGCGTCGAACTTGCCAATATACGCTTGACCCTGAGAGGGAAGGGCCGCGTGGACGATCCTGAACTCATGGTGATGATCCTGGGTGAAGAGCGCACCAACTCCTCGCCCAAACGAAACAGACCAGCCGAGGTGATCCGCGGTGACGAATCGGCTTAGGCGGTGCAGATAGTTCACGCTCAACAGGTCGTCATCATCCACCCGGAATCGGACAACGAGAGAGCTCTCTGCGCGATCCTTCAAGTCCTCGGCTATCACTGACGACGCATCGATCTTCCGCTCAACGCGGTCCAGCAACATTACCGGGTACCTCTCAGACGCCTCAAACAGTCGTGACTTCCACGGTTCGGGCAGACTGTCGGTATAGTGAACTATGTGCCGATAGTCGAAGTCCTCGGACATCTCCTGGTAAATGGGCATTGCGAAGTCGAGAAGGATCGAAGCTCGCGCGTCTAGTCGACCCGGCGCGAAGAGGGATTCCCGGTAGGCATCCTCCTTCGCGCGGTCTGGGGAGACTAGCCAGGCACGACTGCCTGGAATGAGTGCGCTGAATCTGGTGTGGCCGTAGTACCGGGTATTCAAGGCGATCTCCAAAGAGCGATGGGCGATTGTGATAAACTAGTGTTCAATCTAAACGAACTTTCAATGCGTCCTATCGCGCCGACCGCTCCTAGGCGGGTCGCTTCAGCGGCAACGCAGTCCTCCGTCGCGGGAACCCAATACAGACCAGAACGAGTTGCCCCCATCCTGGCATGACAGGAGGGCGAGGCCTCGAGGGCAACTTGAATAGCACTGGGCGGGGGCTTTTGTAGTAGCGCAGGACGCCACAACGTGTAGGACCGGGTCGCGGCTGAACCGCGGGGAGAGGGTTGGCGCCACGATGCTCGTAGCTAAGCTCGATTGGGACCGAGTCGCCACTCGACGTGCCACCAGACTTGCCGGTCGGACCGGACGGCGCAGGCAGCGACCTGGGCGGCACAGAATAGATAAGGATTTCTGGCGCTAATGGCCCGACGAGGCGACCATATGCGTCTATGGCGTGCCGCTGAGTGATGTTCGCCGCGAGTTCAAATTCATGTTGGGGACGGTATCGGAATACATCGCGTGATAGAACGGAGTCCCATATGGCAGCGCGGCTCCTTAGAGTGGTGCGTCCGCGCGCCGGGCGATGCCGTCGTGACGGCTCGAACATGGGACCGTCGGCACGTCCTTGCCTTGGAAGTTGACGGGCGTCAATCACGATTGAACTCACCACGATCTACCTCGCCGCATGGCGCGGTCGAATGTGGCGACGCGCATCCCACTCTTGTATATAGACGCGAGTCTCTTCGCGTTCAGAGAAGGACCTTTCGATAATGCGCTTTGCTTCTTCGGTCCTGTCCTTCGCAACAGCTTGCGACCACTGCCGATATCGAAGAGCGACCTTCGGCGCCGGACCGTCGAGGACCAGTCTGCCATAGTTGAGCCAGATGGCTCGTGTGCACGTCTCCTCGATGGTCTGAGTAGCATGGCTGACGAGAAAGACGGTGCCAGCCTGGTCGCGCATTGATTGCATACGTGCCTCAGATCGTTCTTTGAAAGCGGCGTCACCCGTAGCGAGTGCTTCATCGATTAGTAGTATGCGGGGCCGCGCTGCGGTCGCAATGGCAAAGCGGAGGCGAGCGCTCATGCCTGAGGAATAGGTTCGCATCGGCAGGTAAATCGACTTCCCGAGCCTGGCCAAATCGATTACGTCTGGCGCGGCATCTTGCGCCTGGGTGGGTGTCATTCCCATGGCGAGGCACCCGAGGTGAATATTCTCTATGCCTGAGAGATCAGGGATGAGAGCCGCGTTGACGCCGACAAGGACTGGAGTACTTTCGGCTAAGACTTGACCACGAGCCGGGCGCTCTAGTCCCGCGATGAGGCGAAGTAGGGTGCTCTTTCCCGAACCGTTCTGCCCGATCAGTCCGATCTGCTCTCCAGAACGCGCGACGAGGGAGATTCCGGTGAGCGCGCGAACAATCACGTGTGGTTGGCGGCGTAGGGCCCGCCTGAATGCTTGCGCTGCGTGCCCGCCTCGACGTCGCTCGTTAACATCTGCTGACGGTGTCCTGTACCGCACGTGGACATTCTGAACAGCGACTGTGGCAGTGGAAAATGGATCACGTATGGCCATAAGATTCCTCCGCTTTCCAGAAGAAGAGTAGGCCAATCGCGAATGATGCCGAGGCCCAAACGATCATGGCCCTCCATTGGAGAGAAGGTGGGGCGATGCCGTAGAGGACGACAGACCGGGCCATGTCGATCGCTATAAAGAGTGGATTGGACTCGATGGCAGCGAGCATGGTCGGCCGGTTCTCGAATCGTGTTAGCGGGAACATCACTCCAGATCCCCACATCATAACACGCATTCCTACACGTATTAGGCGGGATACATCAGGAATGGCGGCACATATCCGTGCGAGAAATAGGGCGACTCCGGTTATGAAGACAATCAGGAGCAGAAGGATTGGCACAAGAAGGACGACGCGCCACGTCCAGGCCTCCGTCGGCGGAATAATCACGAGTAGCGTTCCTGCGGCTGCGATTACTATTCCGAGGTTGAGGACCTCTCGGAGAACGACGGCTATCGGAAGGGAGGCTCTCGGAAACTGGAACGCTTTGACTAGATTGCGTCCTGTTCTGATCGCGTTTGCGCCGTTCGAGATGGCGCGTGAAGAGAATCCGAACAAGAACACGCCGATGACGAGGAATCCAATAAAGTTCTCGACGCCTCGGTCGACCTTGAGCACCAGTCCGAAGATGACATAGAACACGAGGCCGTCCAGTACTGGCGTCAGGACGAGCCAGATTTGCCCTAGAAGGGTTTCACGGCTTCCTGTGGCGACTTTACCTCGGGCTTCTGCCCACAAGAAGTGGCGACGCTGCCATAGTTGTCTGAGGTAGGTGCCGAATCGGGGGCGCGCGCCGACTCGTGTTAGGCGGCTCGAACTGACCACCTCAGGGCTGGGGTCGCGTCTGTCGAACAGCACGGAGTAGAGGTCGGCGCCCTGCGCTGACCCTTCCTGGCGCGCGCCCGCGGCGCTCGATGGTGTGAACGTCATCGGTAGGATCCTAGGTACCTGGCGCCGTGGCTCGTGCGCTGAGCCGTCTTGTAGGCGTGGGTTCTGTCTGGTTCTCGCAGACGGCAGGTCCCGGTGGCTCATCTACTGCCCTGGCGTCTGTGTGCATCATCGGGACTGGCCTCTCTGGCATGGCTATACACCTCAAGATACGTCGGGATGAGGTTCGGCCACGTGCGTGCCTGTGCCACGTGGGTACCCGCGTTCACGACGGCGCGCCGATAGGCGGGGTCTTTCGCGAGGCGTTCGACGGCGTGCGCCCATGCGGCGACGTCGTCGGGGGCGACCAGCACCCCGGCCCCGCCACACGCCTCGGCGAGAGCGGGCAGGCCGCTCGCGACCACCGGTCGCCCGATGGCCATCGCCTCGACGGGTTTGAGCGGCGTGACCAGTCGGGTCACGCGGTCCGGTCGCCGCGGGACCATGACGACGTCGAGCGCGGCCACGTAGGTGGCCGCCGTCGTCGGGGGCACGCGCCCCGGCAGGATGGCGTGCTCCCCGAGTGTGAGGCCGAGGTCGGCGGCGAGCGCGACGAGCGCCGGTCGGGACACCCCGTCGCCCACGAGCAGCGCGCGGGCGTCCAGACCGCGTGAGCGCAGCTCGGCGACCGCCAGCAGGATTGTGTCCTGGCCTTCGTAGCCCACCAGGCTCGACACGGCCCCGACCATCAGCCCCTCGACGGGCAGGCCCAAGGCGGCACGAGCCTGCGCCATCGTCGGGTGCTCCGCGTCGAGCAACGCGGTGGGCACGGCGTTGGGGACCACGGCAATGCGCTCGGCGGGCACTCCGCGCGACACGAGCTCGTCGCGCATCGTGTCGCTCAGGGTCACGACGGCGTCTGCCGCCAGCGCGAGCTCGGTCTCGCGGGCGCGGCGCTCGCGGTACTCGGCGGACGACTCGGCCGCCGCGCGCTCCTCGGGCGTCGCGTGCGACGCCGCCCACGTCTCCTCGGGCAGCCCGCGCACCTCGTACACCCACGGCAGTCCGAGCCGTTCGGCGGCGCCGCGCGCCACCTCGCCCGTCGTCGCCGGAGTGGTGGCGTGGATGACCTGCGCCCCGGCGCGTTCGGCGGCGCTCGCGAGCAGGCCGACGGCGTCGGCGAGCCGGCGAGCGGGGTCGCGGCGGATCGCCGCCGGAATGAGGCGTTCGTAGGCGACGTGGTCGACGACGTCGATGTGGCGGGCGGTCAGCGAGCCGATCGTCAGCGGGTAGCCGGCGCGGGTGGTGGCGTGGACTGTGAGGCCGGCGTCCTGCTGGGCGCGGAGGATCGCGTGCGAGCGCAGGGTGTAGCCGGACTGGGTGTGGGGGAGGGAGTTGGTCAGGTGGTGGAGGACGGTGAGGGGTGGGGTGGTTTCGGCGGGTTTCACCGGCAATGGGGTGGTTTCGACAGGCTCAACCACCGAGTGGGGGGTGGGGCGGTGGCGGCGGGCGCGTCGGGCGATGGCGAGGCGCCGGGCGGCGAGGCGCGCGAGGCGGATCGGGTCCTCGGCCAGGGCGTGCAGCACAAAGGACGCGGCGAAGCGGGCGTTGCGGGCGAGCTCACGCGCCCGGGTCAGGCGTGAGGTCACGACGCGGCGAGCCCCCCGAGCACGCGCGCGTACTCCTCGGCCAACACGTCCCACGTCGCGTGCTCCTCGACCCAGCGTGCGGCGTCGGGGGAGACCGGCGGAACGGCGCCGGCCTCGCACCACGAGCACCACAGGCCGGCCAGCGCCTCAGGGTTGTCGGGTTCGACGACGACGCCGGCGCCGTGGTCGCGCACCAGGTCCGCCGCCTCCCCCGCCAGCGCCGCAGTCACGGTGGTGCCACGGGCCATGACCTCGTACACCTTCGACGGGATCGTCCACTCGAACGGACCCCAGCCGTGCAGCGCGATGACCGCGGTGTCCGCCCAGCGGTACAGCTCGAGCGCCTCGTCGTGGGGGACGGGTGTCTCGACCGAGACCGGCGCCTCGAGCCTGCGAGCGAGGTGGCGCACGCGGGCCGTGTGCGCGCCGCGGCCGACGATCCGCACCTCAAGCTTGTGGCCGCGCTGCGCCACGATCGCCGCGGCCTTGACGACGCAGTCCAGGCTCTGCGCGCGGCCGATGGTGCCGAGATAGAGCGCGCGCAGTGGGCGGTCGACGCCGGGGCGGTCAGGGGGGCGCTGGCAGAGGGGGTCGCTCGCACCGGCGTCCGCGCGTGGCGTGTCGAACTCATGCGTCGCCATGGGGAGTTTCGTGCCGTTGCGCACCACCGCCACACTGCGCTGGCCGCGCTCGCGCAGCACTGCGCCGAACGTCTCGGTCGTCGTCACCACCAGGTCGGCGCGTGACTGTAGGCGCGTGATGGAGCGGTGCGCCATCCGTGTGAGGAACAGCCGCAGACGACGCCGCACCCCCAGGCGCGAGGAGGTGCCGAGCATCCCGCTCGGGGCGATGAGGTCGGGCCAGGCGTCACGCATCTCGACGACGTACTTGGCGCCGAGCAGCCGCGCCAGTGCCCACGCGGCGAACATGCTCGGGATGCCGGGCACGGTGCCGATCACGATGTGCGGCCGCGTGGACCTGTGGCGGAAGTGCCGCAGGCCGAGCGGAACCGCCGAGGCCGCCGCGACCACCTGGTCACGCGTCCGCGACAGCAGCCCGGTCGAGTGCGCGCGGTAACAGGTCCGCACGATCCGCTCGCCGCGCGGTCCGGTGGAGACGCGGCCCGGACGGTACTGCGGCGCCGGGTCGATGAGCTTGCCGGAGGCGTGGTGCGGCGGCGGCGCGAGCACCCCGAACTCGAACCCCAGCGGGCTCAGCCGCTCGATCAGGGCCTCCCACCGGCGGACAGGCGCGCCCGCCTCCGGGGTGAAGTGATGAGTCACCAACAGCACGCGTTGACGCAGGTGAGGCGCGGGTCCGGCAATGCGTGGGGGCATCCGTGAAGATCTCCGTGAGGATTTGGGTCGGGTCCATCTTAGGCGGCGCTTCGCGTCAGTTTAGTCAGGCACCGGATTCTGCGACCCCTACGATTGGCCCATGGCCTCTCCTACTCATCTACGCCGACGCCGTCGCGGCATGAGCAGCACGGCGAAGGCGCTGAGTGTCGTCGGCGTGCTCGTCCTTCTCCTCGCCGGGGCGGGCGTGGGCGCCGTGCTGTGGTTCCAGCACAGCCTCGACCGCAACATCGAGCGGCTCGGCGATCCGTTCGCTGACCTGCCCGAACGCCCGGATCCCGCGCCTGCGGACCCCCATGCGCCCAACGAGGCCGTCAACATCCTGGTGCTCGGGTCGGACTCCCGGATCAGCGCCGGCGACCCGGCGCACTGGCAGCAGGGCGCCCAGCGCACCGACACGATCATGCTTGTGCACCTGCCCGCGGACCGCGAGGCGGCCCAGGTCGTGTCCATTCCGCGCGACTCGTGGGTGCCGATTCCGGGGCACGGCGAGGCCAAGATCAACGCGGCGTTCTCGTTCGGGGGGCCGTCGCTGATGATTCAGACGGTTGAACAGCTCACCGGCGTTCGCATCGACCATTTCGTGGTCACCGATTTCGAGTCGTTCAAGAGCATGACGGACGCACTCGGCGGCGTGCAGATCCGCGTCCCGCAGGACATCGGCGACGGCCGCCAGGTGTTCTTCACCGCCGGGGTGCACCAGATGTCGGGGGAGGAGGCGCTCAAGTACGTGCGCCAACGCCACGGACTGGTCAATGGGGACTTCGGCCGCGTGCAGCGCCAGCAGAACTGGATGCGCGCGATCCTGGCCAAGGTCAACAACAACCGCAACGACGTCGGCAAGATGACCAGCTTCTTCACCACGGTCAGCCAGTCGGTCGCCG
This sequence comes from Xylanimonas ulmi, assembly GCF_004216535.1. NCBI lineage: Bacteria > Bacillati > Actinomycetota > Actinomycetes > Micrococcales > Promicromonosporaceae > Xylanimonas > Xylanimonas ulmi. The sequence continues at coordinate 2,535,931 of NZ_SGWX01000001.1, read as the reverse complement.
CGGACGACGGCTTCACCATCCAGCGCATGCGCGACCTGTACATGAGCGCGCGCGGGCTGGCCACCAACGACGTCACGTTCATGACGGCGCCCAACTCCGGCACCGGGCGCAGCGCCGACGGGCAGTCGATCGTGGTGCTCGACCGGGCCAAGCTCGACCCGCTGATGGCCTCGTTCGCCAACGACACCGCCACCGAGTTCGTGGAGCAGCATGCCGACTCCCTCAACGTGCTGCCCGCCACCGTGCGGTAGACGCGACCAGGGAGCAGCGCAGTGAACGAGCATCGGACGATCGACCAGGCGGCCCTTCTCGCCGCGCTCGTCGGCCTGCCCGGGCAGCAACGGGCGTGGCTGGGGGGCGCGAGCGGCTCGGAGCATGAGCTCGACGGCGCGGACGGCGCCGCCACTGAGCTGTTCTGCCGCGTCATGGCGCGGGCGGCCGCGACCCAGGGATGCCGTGAGGTGCGCCTCGGCGCGCTCGCCTATGTGGACGGGTCGCTCAACCGCAACCTGCGCGACGCCGTCTCGGCGCACCTGCGGACCTGCGCCGAGTGCGCCTGGACGATCGACCGCCTGCCTGAGGTGGCCGATGCGATCGGGGCCGTCGCGAGCGTCTACGCCGCCGAGATCGTCGGGCCGCCGGAGTCGCCCGCGACCACGCTCAAGTCGCGCGTCACGTCGGTTCCGGACCGCGCCGCACGGCCCGCCCGCACGAGGGTGGGACACCGCGCCCTCGCGGGCGTGGCCGCCGTGCTCGTCATCGCCGCGGGCGGGGCGACGGCCGTGGCGCTCGGCGGCGGCCGGGCGCCCGCCGAGCCGGCGCCGAGTCCGACCGCGCCCGTCGAGCGGACGCAGAACGCCGTGACGACCCGCCCGGCGCCGAGTACGACGCCATCGCCGTCGGACGACCCCTCGCCATCGGACTCCGCGGAGCCGGACGCGACGTCGGACGCCCCGACGACGCCGCCCCCGGGAGTCCAACCCGGCGGCCTGGCGCGGCCTGGTGTGGGCACGCTGGGCGGCGGGGCGCAGCAGGGTGGGACCGGCGTCGTCCAGCCGGGTCCGACCACCCCAGATCAACCCGGACCGACGGGGCAGAACCCGCCACCGAACCCTCCGGGGACGGGCCAGCCGACGACGCCGCCCCCGACGACGGGGACGACGCCGCCCGCAACCACGGATCCGGCGACGCCGCCGCCCGCGACGACGGATCCCACGACGCCGCCGACCACCGAGCCGACAACGCCGCCGCCAGGGGAGACGACGCCGCCCGACGCGGGCGAGACACCGCCGTCGGGAGGCGAGGACGAGCCGACGCCCTCCGAGTACGGGTCGGACGCGCCCTGACGTCAGACGAGGTCAGGGCAGGTCACCCGAGGTCACGCGGTGGCGGGCGCCTCGGCGGGCTCGACGTCGAGCCACACGGAGCCCTCGTGGAACACCATGCCGTGCACGCGGTAGCCGGGGTGCCGCTCGGCGAGCAGACGCTGCACATCGAGCGCGATCTGGGCTCCCGGCAGCACGCGGACCGAGCCGTACGGGAGCCGCTTGGACGTGACCACGGACTCGATCCGGGACGACGCCAGGCTCAGGAGCTTGTGCGCCGGCAGGCCACCGGCCGAGGCGTCGACGGCGACGGTCGCGACGCCGTCGACGAACGCGACGACGCGCAGATGCGCGTGGACGGTGGGCACGACGCGCGTGGCGAGTCGAAGCGCGGCGGGCAGGTTGCGCACGGCGCGCGGGTCCGCGACGACGTCGAGCACGTCGCCCGATCCACCCACGGACGTGACGAAGCGGGGCAGGGAGCGTCCAAGCAGGCCAAGCGCGTGAAGGGCCTCTGCGAGGCTCATCGACTGTTGCATGCGGCACACCCTAATGAGTTCCGCGGTTTGGCCGGGACACCCGGATCGTCTACACATGTCTCCTATGGGTGATCGTCGTCGAGTCATGGTCGTCTACGGCACACGCCCCGAGGCCATCAAGGTCGCCCCCGTCATCGCCGCGCTGCGCGAGAGCGACGCCCTCGACCCCGTCACCGTCGTCACCGGCCAGCACCGCGAGATGCTCGACCAGGTCAACGCGCTGTTCGGCATCGTGCCCGACCACGACCTCGACATCTTCGAGCACGGCGCGACGCTGTCGCAGACGGTCGCACGCGTGCTGGAGCGGCTCGACCCGGTGCTCGTGGCCGAGCGGCCCGCCGCCGTCGTCGTCCAGGGCGACACGTCCACCTCGACCGCGGCGGCGCTCGCCGCGTTCCACCGGCAGATCCCCGTCGTCCACCTGGAGGCCGGGCTGCGCAGCGGGGACATCAACTCGCCGTTCCCGGAGGAGGCCAACCGCCGCCTGACCTCACAGATCGCGGCGCTGCACCTGGCTCCCACCCAACTGAGCAAGCAGAACCTGCTGACCGAGACCGTGGCGCCCGACACCGTGCTGGTGACCGGCAACACCGTGATCGACGCGCTGCTGCTCGCCGTCGAGCGTCCGACGCCGCTGACCGACCCGGCGCTCGCGCGACTGGCCGCCTCGGGGCGGCGCGTCCTGCTGGTGACCACGCACCGGCGCGAGAACTGGGGCGGCGCCATGGAGGGCGTGGGCCGCGCGCTGGCGCGCCTGGCCCGCCGGTTCCCCGACGTGGAGATCGTGCTGCCGGCGCACCGCAACCCCATCGTGCGGGAGGCCGTGCTGCCGCAGCTCGTCGGGCTCCCCAACATCACCGTGACCGAGCCGCTGCCCTATGGAGAGTTCACCCGGGTGATGTCACTGTCGACCGTCGTCCTGACGGACTCGGGCGGCGTGCAGGAGGAGGCGCCGAGCCTCGGCAAGCCCGTGCTGGTCATGCGCGACAACACCGAGCGGCCTGAGGCGGTCACCGCTGGCACCGTGCGCCTCATCGGCACCGACGAAGAGCGGATCGTCGACTCCGTCAGCGAGCTGCTGACCGACGCGGAGGCCTACGCCGCGATGGCGCGGGCGACCAACCCGTACGGCGACGGCGTCGCCGCGGAGCGCTCCGTCCAGGCCATCGCGCATCTGCTGGGGTTGGGCGGCCGACCGCCAGAGTTCGGCGGACCGGTGTGACACCCAAGCGGCAGGCGGTGGCGCCATCCCTAAGATGGCCCACGTGAAGATTGTCATCGCCGGTACGGGTTATGTGGGTCTGTCCAACGCTGTGATCTTGGCGCAGCGTCATGATGTGGTGGCGGTGGACATCGATCCGGGCAAGGTCGAGCTGATCAATCGGCGGGTGTCGCCGATTGTGGACGCCGAGTTGGAGCAGTACCTGCGTGAGGCGCCATTGTCGTTGACGGCCACGACCGACGGGGCGGGCGCGTACGCGGACGCGCAGTTGGTGGTGATCGCGACGCCGACCAACTATGACGAGGTGACGCAGTTCTTCGACACCTCCACGGTCGAGGGCGTGATCGACCAGGTGTTGGCGGTCAACCCGGGCGCGGTGATCGTGGTGAAGTCGACGGTGCCGGTCGGGTTCACCGCGCGGATGCGGGACGAGCACCAGGGCGCGGCGATCGTGTTCTCCCCGGAGTTCCTGCGTGAGGGGCGGGCCTTGTATGACAACCTGCACCCCTCGCGCATCGTGGTCGGGGACCGGGGTGAGCACGGGCGGCTGTTCGCGGACCTGATGCTGGCCGGCTCGCTCGATGCGGGTGTGCCGGTGCTGTTGACCGACCCGACCGAGGCGGAGGCGATCAAGCTGTTCGCCAACACCTATCTGGCGTTGCGGGTCGCGTACTTCAACGAGCTGGACACCTACGCGGCCACCCGCGGGTTGGACACCGCCCAGATCATCGAGGGTGTGGGCCTGGACCCGCGGATCGGGTCGCACTACAACAACCCGTCGTTCGGGTACGGCGGGTACTGCCTGCCCAAGGACACCAAGCAGCTGCTGGCCAACTACCAGGACGTGCCGCAGAACCTCATCTCGGCGATCGTGGACGCCAACACCACACGCAAGGACTTCATCGCCGCTGACATCCTGCGCCGCGAGCCGAAGGTCGTGGGCATGTACCGGCTGATCATGAAGTCCGGGTCGGACAACTTCCGGGCCTCCTCGATCCAGGGCGTCATGAAGCGGCTGAAGGCCAAGGGCGTCGAGGTCATCGTCTTCGAGCCCACGCTGGACGAGCCCGAGTTCTTCCACTCCGAGGTCGTGCGCGACCTGGACGAGTTCAAGGCCCGCGCCCACGTCATCGTCGCCAACCGCCGCGCCGAACCCCTCCAAGACGTGGCCGACAAGGTCTACACCCGCGACATCTACGGCCGCGACTGACTCCCACCTCTGTTCCCCTCCCTCAACTCGGCACTTCGTCGTCACTTCGTGCCCTCGAGCGCACGAGGTGACGACGAAGTGCCGACTCGAGGGGGTGGCCACGGCAGCCTGGGGTTCACTCTCAGGCTCCTACGGAGGTCAGGGGGAAGTCTGGCCCGCAGGCGCCGCATGTAGTCGTGGGCGCCGTCGGAGGCCATGACCCGAAGCGGGTTGACGCCCGTCTCGCGGATTGCGTCGAACCGGCGCTTCTCGGCGAGGAGCTCCTGCTCGGCGCTGTGGCCTGTCCGGACGCCGTCGTCGCGGTACTTCACCCGGCCGTCGAACTCGACGTAGAGGTCGTACGGCGGCCACCCGAGATCCAGGTGCATCACGCCCAGCCGGGTGAGGATGGGTGGCTCGATCTCCGGTGACGGGAAGCCCTCGCGCAGCGGCAGGTATCGCAGCCAGGACTCCCACGGCGAGCGTGTGCCGGCCGCGGCGTTCGTGATCACCCACTCGGCGCGCGCCCGCCCGTTCGGCTGGGCTCGGGCGGTGATCTGCGCGAGCGCCAACTGACGGTCGAAGCCACGGTTCATCGCGCCGTCGGCGATGACCAGCGCCTCCAGCGGGTGCATGGTGAGCGCGCAGTCGACGACGGTGCGCGTCAGGGTCGTGACCGGCAGTCCGTCGATCGTGGCGACGTCCTCGGGCGTCAGGTCGGTGGTGTGCCGCGCGATGTCCTTGGCGCTGCGGCTGGAGGCGCGGGACCGCACGAAGATGTGCACGCGCGACGACGGTGACCACGTGGGCAGCCCATACAGCAAGGCGGCGGTGTCGAACCCGAAGACGCGCCTCGCGCTGAGTTGCTCGTGCACGGCGAGAATCCGGGCGCGCGCGCTCGCATCCGCGGTCAAGGGCTCCGGCCCGGTGTAGGCGCCGCGCCGGATGCGCGCGGCCCGGCCAGCCGCCAGGTCGCGCCGCAGCTCATCCCTGTTGTGCTCCCGCGAGATACGCAGCTCAGCCTCAACCCCAACACCGGACCCCATCCGCATCCCCAGACCCTCACCCACCCCGCACCCCCCGAGCCGTCACTCCCGTCCCACTGTGTACAACCCTGTGGATGACCTGACGCCCCTGGCGCCCCTTTCGGTGTTCCCCCGGCGGGGGCGGCACTTTGTCGTCACCTCGTGCGCCCGAGGTGACGAGTCGACGACGAAGTGCCGCCCAGACGGGCTGGGGTGTGTGAGGTGGGTGGGCTGGGTGGGTGGGCTGGGTGGGTGGGTGGTCGTAAGCCTAGGTAATGACCTATGCTAAGGACATGGCCTCAGGTACGACCCTTGTGCAGGACTCCCTCGCCAGTGAGTTGCGCGTCTCCGTCGGCCGGTTCGTGCGGCGACTGCGCTCCGAGCGGGGCGAGGCCGACCTGCCCGACGCCCAGTTCGGCGTCCTGACCTCCCTGCTGCGGCACGGCGACCAGACGCCGGGCGCCCTCGCCCAGCACGAGCGCGTCAAGCCGCCGTCGATGACCCGCACGGTCAACGCGCTCACCGAGCTCGGCATGGTCGAGAAGGTCGAGCACCCGACCGACGGACGGCTCGTGCTGGTGCGGGTCACCGACACCGGCCGGCGCGAGGTCGAGGAGACCCGCCGTCGGCGCGACGCCTGGCTCACCGGCCAGCTCGACGGCCTGCGCGCGAAGGACCGCGAGCTGCTCGAGCGCGCGTCCGCGCTCCTCGCCGACCTCGCCTCAGGCTGAGCGCCCCACCGCGCCGCCCCGAGCCCCACCACTCATGATCCGAAGGACACATGGCCGCCACTTTCACCTCCCTGCGCCAGCCCAATTACCGGCTCTGGTTCGCCGCCGCCCTCGTCGCGAATGTCGGCACGTGGATGCAGCGCGTCGGCCAGGACTGGGTGGTGCTCACGCAGCTGACCGACAACTCGGGCACCGCGGTGGGCGTCACGACGGCGTTGCAGTTCCTCCCGTTCCTGCTGCTGTCCCCGTACGCCGGGCTCCTGGCCGACCGGCTCCCGCGCCGCAAGCTCCTCATGGCCACGCAGGCCGCGATGGGCCTGCTGGCCTTCGTGCTGGGCGCGCTCACGCTCTCGGGCGCCGTGCGCCTGTGGCACGTGTACACGCTCGCGCTGCTGTTGGGCGTCGCCTCGGCGATCGACGCCCCGGTGCGCCAGACGTTCGTGGCCGAGCTGGTGCCGGCCGAGAACCTGCCCAACGCGATTGGGCTCAACTCGGCGTCGTTCAACGCGGCGCGGCTCATCGGCCCGGGCGCCGCGGGCCTGCTGGTGGCGGCCGTCGGCGCCGGGTGGGTGTTCCTCATCAACGGCGTCTCGTTCGCGGCGACCATCGCGGCGCTCGCCGTGATGAACACCAAGACGCTGCGCGTGCTGCCCTCGGCCGAGCGGTCCAAGGGGCAGATCCGCGAGGCGATGCGCTACGTGCGCCGGCGCACGGACATCATGATCATCATGGCGGTCATGGCCGTCGTGTCGATGTTCGGCCTCAACTTCCAGCTCACGAGCGCGATGATGGCGCGCGTCGAGTTCGGCAAGGGCGCCGGCGAGTTCGGTGTGCTCGGCTCGGTGCTCGCGATCGGGTCGCTGGCGGGCGCGCTGCTGGCCGCCCGCCGAGACCGGCCGCGCGTGCGGCTGGTGCTGGGCGCCGGGTTCGCCTATGCGGTGGCGACGGCGCTCAACGCGCTGATGCCGTCGTTCTGGACGTTCATGCTGTTCTGCATCCCCGTGGGCCTGACGTCGCTGACCATGATGACGGCGGCCAACGCGACGCTGCAGACGTCGGTCGACCCCGCGATGCGCGGGCGCGTCATGGCGCTCTACATGATGGTGTTCCAGGGTGCGACGCCGATCGGCTCGCCGCTGGTGGGGTGGATCGGGGAGCAGTTCGGGCCGCGGTGGTCGATCCTCGTGGGCTCGATCGCGACGTTCCTGGTGGTGAGCGCGGCGTCGGTGTGGGCCGTGCGCAACTGGAAGCTGCGGCTGCGCCCGCACCTGCACCCGCGCCCGCACCTGGAGGTGGTGTACCCGACGCCGACGACGGTGTGACGGACGGGGTCAGGCGGCGAGGTGGGTGACCACGTAATCGACCGACGCCGTCAGCGCCTGGACGTCGGCGGGGTCGACCGCCGGGAACATCCCCACGCGCAACTGGTTGCGGCCCAGCTTGCGATAGGGGAACACGTCGAGCACCCCGTTGGCGCGCAGTTCGCCGACCACGCGCGTGGCGTCGATGGCGTCGTCGAGGTCGATGGTGCCGACGACGGTCGAGCGGTGCGAGGGGTCCTTGACGAAGGGCGTGGCCCAGTCGCGCGCCTCGGCCCACCCGTACAGCGCGGCCGCCGACTCGCGGCAGCGCGCCACCGACCAGTCGAGGCCGCCCTGCTCCAGCAGCCACTCGACCTGGTCGGCCAGCAGCACGAGGGTGGCCACGGCGGGCGTGTTGAGCGTCTGATCAAGGCGGGAGTTGGTCAGCGCGGTCGTGAACGACAGGAACTCGGGCACCCAGCGGCCCGACGACGCCGCGCCGGCCTCGATCCGGGCGGCGCGCTCGATCGCGGCGGGCGAGGCGATCGCGAGCCACAGTCCGCCGTCGGCCGCGAAGACCTTCTGCGGGGCGAAGTAGTAGACGTCGGTCTGGGCCAGGTCGACGGGCAGGGCGCCGGCCCCGCTGGTCGCGTCGACGAGCATGAGCGCGCCGCGCTCGGCCGAGCCGGGCACGCGCACGACCTCGACCATCGCGCCGGTCGAGGTCTCGTTGTGCGGGGTCGCGTGCACGTCGACGGCGTCGTCGCCGTCGGGCGAGGGCTCCAGCAGCGCGACCGACCCGGGGTCGGCGCGCAGCACCTGGGGCGCGGCGAGGAACGGGGCGCGGCCGGTCGCGGAGGCGAACTTGGCGCCGAACTCGCCGAAGCTGGCGTGCTGGGCGCGGCGCTCGACGAGGCACGCGGTGGCGACGTCCCAGAACGCCGTCGAGCCGCCGTTGCCCAGCACCACCTCGTAGCCGTCGGGGGCGGCGAACAGCTCGGCGAGACCTGAGCGGATGCGGCGCACGAGCTCCTTGACGGGCGCCTGGCGGTGCGAGGTGCCGAGCACCGCGGCGCCCGCGGCGCCGAGCGCGGCGACCTGAGCAGGGCGAACTTTGGACGGTCCCGACCCGAACCGGCCGTCGGCGGGAAGCAGGTCGGCGGGGATCGTCAGTGGCATGGCCATAGACTATGCGGGCCCGCAGCGCCGCCCGCACGCCGTCTCGTCACGCACCGTCGGGCCGCCGTGTGACGGCACCAGGCGACCGGAAGGGAATGCTCGTGACCGACCTGATCGACACCACCGAGATGTACCTCAAGACGATCTACGAGCTCGTCGAGGAGGGGATCAACCCGCTGCGCGCGCGCATCGCCGACCGGCTGGGCCACTCCGGGCCCACGGTGTCCCAGACGGTCGCGCGCATGGAGCGCGACGGACTCGTCGTCGTCACGGGCGACCGGCACCTGGAGCTCACGGCGCGCGGCATGGACAAGGCCCGCCGGGTCATGCGCAAGCACCGGCTGGCGGAGCGGCTGCTGACCGACGTCATCAAGCTCGACTGGGAGCAGGTGCACACCGAGGCGTGCCGCTGGGAGCATGTGATGAGCGAGGACGTGGAGCGCCGTCTGCTCACGCTGCTCGACCACCCGCACCAGGACCCGTACGGCAACCCGATTCCGGGGCTGTCGGAGCTGGGCGCGGGCGCGGGCGACGAGGTCCCGTACCTGGCGGGCGTGACGCCGCTGCCGGGCGTGTTCGAGGCGCTGGCCGCGGTCGCGTCGCCCGACGCCGAAGGGCCGGTCGAGCTGACCCTCCAACGCATCGCCGAGCGGCTGCAGACCGACGTCGAGCTGCTGGCGCGGCTCTCCGGCGCGGGGCTGGTGCCGGGGGCGCACATCACCGTGACGGCGTCCGACGGCGGTTTCACCGTCGCGATCGACGGCAGCCAGGACGTGCTCGAGGTGTCCGACGACGTCGCACGGCACCTGTTCGTCGCGTCCCGCTGAGCCTGGGGGGCCTCTCACGCGGCCGAGCCCGCGCAGCCCTGGAGGCGTCTTCCGATCCACACTGTGACCGGAACGTGACATGCGCCGCCAACTCGGGTACGGTCCCTTACGCACTCGGGGTTCTCCCTGAGAGCGCGTGATCGGACGCCGAGCCCTGCCACCGATCGCGCCACGTACGGACCCCACAAGGCAGGGACGGGGGAACCACTTCCGGGCTCCAGGAATGGAGTCCTCGGGGTGAAGCCTGGGCTGGTTCTCGGACCGGTCGAGGCCGGGTGCACCACTCCGCCCGAACCCGACAGCTCACCTCGTAGGCGCTATGGAGAGGTAGACCTTGTGAGCGCAGCGAACGCCGCGCGGCACCGCGCCGCCCGTCGTCCCGTGACCCCCCTCACGGAGATCGCCCAGACCGTCGGGGCCGGCGCCGGCAAGCGCGCCGCCGTCGTCGCCACCGCAGGCGGTCTCATCATCTCGACCTTCAGCGCCTCGGCCGCCCAGGCCGCTCCCGCCGCCGACGACGCCTCCGCCCGGCTCAGCACCGTGGACCTCGGCGCGCTGACCGCTCAGGCCCGCCAGGCCCTGGAGGCCGCCCCGGTCGTGACGGTCGCCGCGGACGCGCAGGTTCAGGTCGAGTCCGTCGAGGCTGACGGCTCGGTCGCCGCCGTCCAGGTGACCCCGGCCCCGCCGCCCCGCGTCGTCGAGCGCCCGGCGCCGCAGCGCACGTCGGCGACCTCGCGCACCACCGAGCGCGCCGTCGAGGCGCCCGCGCCCCAGATCGGCGCCGAGGTCCCCGCCTTCGCCGCAGGCTCGGACGTCATCGCGATCGCCGCACGGTATGTGGGCGTCCCGTACGTGTCGGGTGGCAGCTCGCCCGCGGGCTTCGACTGCTCGGGCTTCACGCAGTACGTCTTCGCCCAGGTTGGCATCAGCCTGCCGCGCACGTCGAGCGCGCAGCGCTCGGTCGGCACGGTCGTCTCGGCCGCCGACGCCCAGCCGGGTGACCTGATCTGGTCTCCGGGCCACGTGTCGATCTACGCCGGCAACGGCACGCAGATCGACGCCCCGCGTCCGGGCAAGACGATCCAGTTCCGCGCGATCTGGCAGTCGAACCCGGTGTTCATCCGGGTCGCCTGAGTCCCCGTCGCCAAGGCCCGCCGCGCACCGCGCGGCGGGCCTTGTGCTGCGCGCCGACAGGCTGACCGGAGCGCGTGGCTGTGACCGGATTCGGTCGGCGGGTGGCGCCATCAGTGCGCCAAATCCGGTCATCCCTGATCCAGTCGTGATCCGGCCGTGACATTTGGTCGAGTGTCCGATACGGTTTCCACGCCTGGCCGTCCCAGCGGTCAGGTCCGCAACCCGGACGCCGAGCCCTGTCACCGGGAAGTGGTCCCAGTGTTCGCACATGACAGGGACGGGGGACCCACGTTTTCTGACCGTCTTGACGGTCTTGGGGTGAAGCCGGGCGAGGCCTTCGGGCCGAGACCGGCCGGGTGCTTTTTCTCCCACCCGAACCCGACAGCTCACCTCGCAGGCGGCCGGAGAGGGACCACTTTGACCCAACGCACGTCGAGCGCCCGGCATCGCGCCGCACGCAGGCCGCTGTCCACATGGGGCGACGTCAGCCAGCACCGCGCCGCAGTCGGTCGCCGCGCGGCCGTCGTCGCCACCGCGAGCGGCATGATCGTCGCCACCTTCGCGAGCTCCGCGGCCGCCGCCCCCGTCGAGGAGAGCACCGACACGGGCCTGAGCACCGTCGATCTGGGCGCCCTGACCGAGCAGGCGCGCGCCGCCCTGGAGGCCGCGCCCGTGGTCACGGTCGCCGCCGACGCCGAGGTCGAGGTCGAGTCGGTCGCGGTCGACGGCGCCGTGCAGGTCACCCCGGCGCCGGCCCGCGCTGTGGCGGCCACCCGCACCACGAACGCGTCACGTACGGCCGACCGCGTCGACATTCCGGCCTCGGCGGTCGGCTCCGACGCCGCGTCGATCGCGATGCGCTACGTCGGCGTCCCGTACGTCTACGGCGGCACCTCCCCGAGCGGGTTCGACTGTTCGGGCCTGGTCTCGTACGTGTACGCGCAGCTCGGCATCGACCTGCCGCACCAGTCGCGGGGCATCCTCGACTCCGCGCGCACCACGCAGATCTCGCGCTCGGCCGCGCAGCCGGGCGACATCATCTGGTCCCCGGGCCACGTCGCGATCTACCTGGGCGACGGCATGCAGATCGAGGCCGCGACGCCGCGCAGCGGCACCGGCGTGCACAAGATCTGGCAGTCCAACCCGGTGTTCCTGCGCGTCTCCTGACGCGCTGAGCCTCACGGCGCCCCGGTCGGCCGCACGGCGGACCGGGGCGTCGTCGTGCCCGACGGTATGTGGAACGTCACCTCACTGGCTCGTTCGGATCGCCCCGCGCCTGTGCGCCCCTGCGGGGGCTCTCGCTACGCTTGACTTGCGGCAGGCCCAGGCGCCGACTGCGCGGCGCACCTGCGACGACGGAGGTAACGATGACCCGACCGGAGATCGTCCTGGTGGGCGTGGACGGCTCTGCTCCGAGCCTGCACGCACTGGACTGGGCAGTGGCTTACGCCCAGCGCGTGGGCTGGGCGCTGCACATGGTCTGCAGCTACTCCCTGCCATCCTTCACCGCGGCGTCGCTCGACGGCGGATACGCGGCCCTCGACGACACGGCCATCCAGGAGGGCGCCAAAGCCGTGCTCATGGAGGCGCAGGAGCGCATCGCCGGGGCGGGCATCCCCGTCACGGCGGCCGTCGCGACGGGTGACGCGGCGGGCGTGCTGGTCGAGTTGTCGAAGGACTACGGGCTCGCCGTCGTCGGCACACGCGGGCACGGCGGGTTCACCGAGCGACTGCTGGGCACCGTCTCGTCGGCGCTGCCGGCGCATGCGGCGTGCCCCGTCGTCGTCGTGCCGCACCGCCAGTCTGCGCCCGGCGGCGACGACGCCGAGCGGCGCGACGGCGACATCGTGCGCGCGGTGCGGCGCATCATCGTGGGCGTCGACGGATCGCCGTCGGCCGAGGCGGCCCTGCGCGCGGCCGTCCAGCAGGCCAAGGTGTGGGACGCCGAGCTCGTGGCCGTGGCGGGCGTGCCCGTCGGCAGCGGCGCCGGGGTGCTGGCCTGGCTGCCCGCGCAGATCGATCACGAGCAGGTGCTGGCCGACGTCAAGGCCGGACTGGACGTCATCATCGACCGGTTCGAGGCCGAGTCGGACGGGCCGACGATCAAGCGCATCGTGCTCGACGGCACCGGCGCCGAGTTGCTGACCGAGTTCTCGACGGCGGCCGACCTGCTGGTGGTGGGATCGCGTGGTCGCGGCGGGTTCCGTGGGCTGCTGCTGGGCTCGACCAGCCAGGCGGTGCTGCACCACTCCTCGTGCCCGGTGCTGGTGATCAACCGCAAGAGCCTCCCCGAGGAGTAGTCGCCCCGGGGTTTCGACAGGCTCAACCACCGGCGGGCTTCGAACGGCTCAACCATCGGTGGTTGAGCCTGTCGAAACCCGGTCGCGCGCGTGACGCACATCACCCCTCGGCTCATCCAGCGGGCGCCATAGGCCGCGCCCCCGCCTCGTCCTCCTCCATGCAGGGCCACCACTCGCGTGGCCGGCAGGGGGTCTGTCCGTGGGGGCACAGAGACGTGCGCTTCGGCGCGCCAGGGGAGGCGCGCGGCGGTTCGGCGCGCCATGGAGCAGGTGGTCACGCGCGCTGACGGGTGTGACCGCAGCGGCGGTGGCCCTGGGGATCGGGCCGGCGTTCGCGCAGGAGGAGCCACCCGCGCCGATGGCGGCGTCTGCGCCGACCTACGGACTCGTCGTCAACTCGATCGAGTGGGGTGGCCCGGACGCGAACCCGGGCGACGGCGTCTGCGCGACCGCAGAGTCTGCGGACCAGAAGCCCGTGTGCACGCTCCGTGCGGCGATCGAAGAGGCGAACGCGCTCAACGAGCAGGCGCAGAACGCCCCGCGTCCCGCCATCACGATCACGGTCGCGGACTCCATCCCCTTCGGGACTCGGATGCAGGGCGGCGGGTTGATCAACACCACCGACGCGGCGAGCCCGCGGATGCTCGTGGAGGGCACACGCACAGACCTCGACCGGTATGGGGCGTACTTCCACGTGTCCGGACCTGTGACGATCGACCTGGGCCACCGCCTCGTCGTGAACGGCGCCGCGCCGCCGGGGTGTGGGTCGGGCTGCGACGCCCACGAGGGCGCAGCGTTCTTTCTGAACGGTCCCGGTATTCGGGTCTACAACGCCGACGATGTGCTCGCGACCGGATCGTCGTTCCTCCTCGGGGGCAAGGCGAACGACGTCGTCATCGACGGCTCGTTCTCCCCCGGGGGGCCCCGCGGCACGGTGGCGGCGACCGAGAACTTCAACGCCGAACGGTTCGTGGCATTCCTTCCGGGAGCGCAAGACGTCACCGTCCGCGGGTATGACGTCAAGGGCTACTACGCGAGCGTCGCTTACGGCGGCTTGTTCTACTTCGCAAAGGCGGCGGCAGACGCCCGCCCGAGCCAGCGGATCCTGATTGAGGACATCGTCGTCCGGTACGGCGGGTCGACGGGGGCAGCGTGCGATGCGAAGGTGGGCGCGGGCTGTCAGACCCGGATCACCAACCTCAAGGATGGGGCGAAGGTCGAGCGGCTGACGTTCCAGAACATGGTCATCGAGAACCTCACGGGCGCCTCCACCTCCGCGTTCAAGATGGGCGGCGCGTCGGTCCATGACCTGACGATCAGCGACAACCGGTTCGTCACCAACGATCCATCGGGTGCCGGGATCGGCGACGCGTTCATCCTGCTCCCGTACGACAAGAAGCTCACCGGGACGACGACCATTGCCGGCAATGTCTTCACGGCGGCGGCGGGCAACACGGACGTGGCGATCTACGCCAACGGCCCGGGGGACGCGCTGGGCGCCGCTTGGTCCGGAATCTCGATCCGAGACAACCACTTCGATGGATACCTGGGTGTCGAGGGCGCCATCCGGCTCTACCAGACAGGGACCGCGACCGTCGAGCGCAACACCTTCGGGCCCGGAACCAAATCCAGAACCGCGACGGTCGATGAGGAGACCGCGAACACCACGGTGATGTTCACCAACTACGACAACACGGCGAACCAGAAGGTGCAGACGTGGTACCCCGAGGCCGCGGCGGCCGGACCAGTCCACCCCGGCTCGCTCCAGGCCGCCCGGCCACCGGCGACGCCGCAGCCCGCGACGGATCCGCCGGCGCCCACCTGCGCGGCGACGGCGACACTCGTCAAGCCCACTCAGGGCGAGGGTGTGCCCGGCGACCCGGTGACGCTCGACCTGTATTGGACACGTGAGCGGACCGCCGAGCTCTACCTCGGCTCGGTCGCCGGGGTGCGTGGCCAGGACGGCACGGCGACGGTCGAGGTCACATTGCCGGTCGGCCCGGTGACGCTGCCCGACGGGACGGTGGTGAACGGTCCTGTCGACGCCGCGACCGGAGCGGTGCGCGGCGGCCTGCGGGTCCAGACGCAGGTGGGCTTGGCCGACGCGGACGGGGTGGTGCGCCATCAGTCCTCGCAGTACTCGCGCGTCGTCGCGCTCACGGGTGACTGCGCCCCCGTGGTGTCGCTCGCCCAGGCGGACCCGAACCGCGAGTCGACCATGGAGCGCGACCTGGTCTTCCGGGTGACGTCGACGCTCCCGCTCGACCCAGCCACGGTCAGCACCGACGACTTCACGGTGACCGAGACCGCGGCGAGCACGGGGTCGAGCGCCCGGGTCGTGTCCGTGACCCCGGTGGCGGACTCGGGCGGCACGCAGTTCGACGTCGTCGTCCGCGCGAACAACTCCACGACGGTCACGCTCACGTTGCCGCCCGGGAAGGTCGCCGCGCCCGGGGGGTTCGCCAACCGGGCGGCCGCGACGACGGGCTCGACCGCGGCGACCGACAGCACGCTGACGTACGTCAACCCGCTGACGCTCACCCCCGATCCGGTCGTCCTGGTCACAGGCGGCGAGGGCGGCGCGCAGTACACGCTCGGCCTGCGCGACGGCGCCCCGACCCCGCAGCACGACCTGACGTTCACCGCCTCGCCCGACGACGTCGCCGCAGCCCACCAGGTCGCGGCGGCGCCGGCCGCGCCGGTCATCGCGAGCGGGCAGACCAGCGTCGCGGTCACCGTGACCGCCCCCGCCGGCGACGCCGTCGACGGGACCGCGGTGGGCGTCGCCCACATTGTGGGGTCGCCGGACCCGCACTACGACGGTCTCGTGGTCGCCTCGGCCAGCGTGCTGCTGTACGCCGTCGACCCGCGCATCACGATCACCAAGCAGGCGTACCGGGACGTCGGCGACCCCTCGTCACCGCCGCAGATCGTGGCGACGGGCACCGAGGTCCCCACCGGCGGCAGGATGCCGGTCGGCACGCCCGTGTGGTTCGTCTTCACGGTCACCAACACCTCCACCGGCGCGCTGAAGACCACCCTGCGCGACGTGACGGTCACCGACGACGTGCTCGGCGACGTCGGAGAGGTCGAGACCCTCGCCGCCGGGCACCAGGCCCAGTTCGCCTCGAAGCGGCATCTCCTCGCCGCGCAGACCGGGAGCGTCCAGTGACCCGCGTCGCGCGCGGTCCGCACACGCGCCGCGCCCGTCGCGCCCTCGCGATCGCGGTCGTGCTCGCGCTCCTCGGCGCCGCCGCGCACGCCCTGTGGCGCTCGCACGCCGGCTACGCCGGCGCAACCGTCCACACCGGCGACCTACGCGTGACCACCCTGGGCGAGCCGCAGTGGCGCCGGGTCGTGCCCGGCGGGCCGCCACAGCCGATCGCGGCCCCGAGCGCGGAGGGCGCGCAGTTCGTGGCGATGCCAGGTGACGTCTACACGATCACGCAACCCGTCACCACGTACCTGCGCGGCGACAACCTCGCCGGGGCGCTCGCAGTCAGCGCGAGGCCGGAGGCCGGCGCCGCCGTCGACGTCACGTTCCACGTCGAGGACGCGTCCGGGGGGAGGGTCGCCCCGGCGTCGGGCGGGGCGGCGCTGGGCACGAAGCTCGCCGTCCCGGGCCTGGTCGGCTCCGACAGCGGCGTCACGGGGCAGTGGCGGGTCGTGATCGAGGCGCGCGTGCGCGGCGACCTCTCGTGGAGCCCCGGGGGCACGGTGCGCACACCCTGGGCGGTGCAGGGCGTGGACGTGACGTTGCACCAGGTCCGCGCCGGGCACGGGTTCACGGCGGCGGGGGGCGTGCGATGAGTCGGCTGCGCCGCGCGGCGCTGGCCGCCGCGAGCGTCGCGCTCGTTGGCGCCCCCCTGATCGCCTCGGCGCTGTGGCGAGACGCCGACGACGTCGTCGCAACCCCGCTGTGGGTCGGCGGGGTGTGGTTCGCCGCTCATGCCTCGGGTGATGAGCGGCAGTATGCGAGCACGACGGCGTCGTCGTTCCTGGTCACGGGTGTCGGCGGTGTGCTCGCGCAGACGCAGACCGAGCAGTCGTCGACGACGGCGGACCCGATCGTGCTGACCATCCCCGGCGCGACCATCGCCGGGGTCGTCGACGAGCGGGTCACCTGGACCTTCACCGTCAGCGGCCGTGCGGATGGCAGCGCCGGCCTGACCTACGCCGTCGAGCCCTCCGCCGTCGAGGACGGCACGCTGCTCGCTCGGACGACGCTGCGCGTCTTCCCTGCGCAGGTCGCGGGGCCGGGCGGCGACTGCTCCGCGCCGCCGGCCGAGCAGCCCGAGTTGAGCGCCGTCGTGCTGCACGCCCCCGGCGCCGCCCCAGAGAGCGGCGCCGTCGAGCGACGCTGGTGCGTGACGGCGACCCCGCCCGGCCCGCCCGGCTCGCTCGACGGTGAGCACGCCAACACCGCGCGCGTCGAGGCGCGGGCGCAGGACGGCTCGACGGTCCGGGCGCGCGCGCAGTGGAACGCCGCCATCACCCCCGACACCAGCTCGGAGCCTGCACTGACGATCTCGGTCACGCCGCGCGTGACGAGCCTCAACGACGCCTCCGAGCCACCCGGCCCGTAAGCGTTCCGCCCGGGTTGAGGCCGGGCCATCACCAGTCCCCATCTCGGGTGACCGACGAAAGGAAGAGTCAGATGAACTCCACGACACCCATCGTCGTCGTGACCGAGGAGCGCAGGCGCCGACGTGGCCTGACGTGGGTCGCTGCGGGCGCCGCGGTCGCCCTGCTCGCGGCCGGCGGGTCGACGTACGCGCTGTGGAAGGACGGCGAAGAGTTCGCCGGCGGGAAGATCACCACAGGCAACCTCGACATCGCGAAGGTCGGCGACACGACGTTCTGGGACATGTCCGCCGACCGCGCCGACGCCACCGACGTCATCCCCGGCACGGGGGCGGGCACGTGCGCCGCCGCCGGTGCGGGGTCCGGTGCGGGGTCGGTCGCGCCCTCGGGTGGGGAGGATCCCGTCGCCGCCGGGAAGTCCGGGGTGTGCGCGCACGCGATCGCGAACGCGACGACCTGGCGGATGGTGCCCGAGGACGTCGTGGGGATCGCGATGACGGCCGACGTCACGCTCGAGGGCGACAACCTGGTGGCGACGCTCTCGCTCGACCGCTCGGCCGTGACCGGCACGCCGACCGAACCCGGTGAGGCGCCGCCCCAGACCGGCGAGGATCCAGTGACGGCGTCGACGGACCCGGAGTTCACGTACACCTACCAGGTCTACCGCGCCGGCGAGCCGCTGCTCGACAACCCCGCGCCGTTGCCCGAGAGCGCAAGCGCGCCGCTGCTGACGCTCTCGGCCACCGTCGACGGGCAGAACCACGGGAAGGACGACGCGGACACGGCCGCGAAGACCCCCGTCTACCCAATGCCGTCGAACAAGACCGCCGAGAAGTTCACGGTGCTGGTCATGGCCGCGTTCGACGCGAACGAACAGGACCGCGTCGGCGCCGTCGACGGGTTCGAGAAGGCCACGCTCGTGCTGGAGCAGGTGCGCACCGGCGGCGTCGGCCAGTTCGTCGCGAAGCCCGGGCAACCTGCGCAGCCCTGACGGAGGCAGCGGCGGCGCTGGTGGCGCCGTCGCTGCCGTCTCGGGCGGCTGCCTTCGGCGCGCTGGGTGCAGGGTCACCGCCCGCAGGCCCGCGCGCCGGTGGCGCCAGCGGCCCAAAGACTGACGTGAAGGAGTCCCTGTGCGTGCTCGATCGCGGGCCTGGGCCCGGCGTGACGCGACCGCGCGCGGTCGGACGCGCGCCGCGTTCGGGCCGGGAGGGCCCTGGTACGACTCGCCGGGGCGTGTTGCCGCTCGTGCGGTGGCCGCCGCGGTGGGCGTGGTCGTCATCGTGCTGGCGCTCGCCGTCGTCGTGCTGCCACGGGTGGTGGGCGGCACGACGCTGACCGTGCTGTCCGGCTCGATGGAGCCGGTGCTCTCGGCGGGCGACGCCGTCGTCGTGCGCGACGTCGACCCGGCCGACGTGTGCGCACAGGTGCGCGTGGGGCAGGTGCTGACGTACCTGCCGCGTCCCGGCGACCCCGAGTTGGTCACGCATCGCGTGGTGGGCAAGAGCGTCGGTACGTTCGACGACGGCACCGACTGCCGGCTCGTGACGCAGGGTGACGCGAACTCCGCGGTGGATGAGCCGGTGTCGCCCGCGCAGGTGCGCGGCGTGGCCTGGTTCGCCGTGCCGGGGCTCGGCTGGGCTCGGCAGTGGGTGGGCGAGCACGTCGCGTGGGTTGCGGCGGGCGTGGTGCTGGCCGCCTGTCTGGCGGCGACGACGACGCGGCGGCCGGTGCGTCGGGTGCTGACGGTGCCCGCCGCGGCCTCGGGGTCGGCGCGTGAGCCGGGCGACGCCGGGCCGGTGGACGCCGTTGGGTTGGCGGGCGCCGTTGGGTTGGCGGATGGCGGCGGCTTGGCAGGAGACACCGCGCCCGTGGGCGCCGCGGCGCTGGCGTCGGTCCCGTGCGAGGAGGTCGAACTGCGGGTGCGCGAGTTGGCGGTGCGTGAGCGCGAGGTTGCTGTGCGCGAGCGGGAGCTCGCGCTGCGCGAGCGTGACCTGGGGTGGGAGCACGCACCGCGCTTCGAGGAGTCGCCTGGCCCGCGGCCCGCGACCACGACCGGGACCGCTCCGGCCGAGGACGCGCCATGATGGCCGCGAACAACCCACCGGGCGCCGCGTGGGCTGACGGCGCCGCACCGGTCCGCGAGCAGCGTCGTGGGTGGCGGGTCGAGGTTGTCCTCGCCGCGCTGGCGGCCGTGCTCGTCGGCGTCGGGGCGTGGGCCGTCGCGTCTCCGGGGTCCCCGCAGGTGGCGGACCGCCTGGGGGCGGCGTCGGCCGCGGGTTCCGGGCCGGCGGGGGTCGCGGTGACGGGGCCAACGGCGACGGAGCCGGGCGTGACGGGGACGGTCGAGGCCCGACGGGGCCCGGCGGGTCCCGCGGCGCCTGGCGCCCGCGCGGGTGGAGGCCAGCGTGCAGGCTCCCGGCCGGGCGCCGACGCTCAGGCCGCCACCGCGGACGTGATCGAGGCGGCGTGGGCCGGCCCCGCCGTCGGGCTCGACTGGCGGGGGAACGCGCGCCCCATCGCCACGCGCGCAACCTTTGTCGGCGACCGCGTCGCCGTGCCCGGCGACCTCGTCACGCGCACGCTCACCGTGCGCAACGCCGGACCCGCCGACGGCGTGATGCGCGTCGACGTCGTGCCGCGCGCCGCGGTCGGTCCGCGCGACGACGGCGCGGCGCTGGAGCGGAACGTGCGGCTGATGTGGGACGTCGGGCAGGTTGCGGGCGGCGAGGTCATGGACACGCTGCTGCGCCGCGCCGAGACCGAGGTGGCCGCGGTGCGTGTCGCGCGCGATGCGACCGTGCCTGTGACGGTCGGGTTCACCATGCCGTTCGAGTCCACCGAACAGGACGTGGCGAGGCTGCAACGCCTGGAGTTCGACGTCGTCGTCACGATCGAGGGCGCGAGCGACGACGTGACGCCGTTCTCATGGCTGCCCCGTACGGGGGCCTCCGGGCTGACGGTCGGGCTGCTCGGGCTCGCCCTCCTCACGCTCTCGATCTGGCTGCGCATCGCCCGCCGACGAGCGCTGTGCGACCTGTGCTCCCGCCGCGCCGACACCGAGACGACACGTCTGCTGACGGCGTCAGGCGCGGGCGCGCCGCGCCCGGTGGCGCTGTGCCGCGACTGCGCGACCCGCTACGGGCGGCTGCTCGGCGGGGTGGGCGGAGCGGCGTCGTCGGACTGAGCGCGGCGTCGTCGTCAGGCTGAGCGCGCTGCGGGCTGGGCGTCAGGCGGCCTGGGCCTCCGCGGCGGCGAGCAGCACGCACGTCGCGACGGCGTCCATGGCCTGCTCGACCTCCGCGAGCGGCGGCATCGACGGCGCGAGGCGGATGTTGGCGTCGCGCGGGTCGCGGCCGTAGGGGAACGTGGCGCCCGCGGGGGTCAGCGCGATGCCCGCGCCCTTGGCGAGCTCGACGACACGCGCGGCGGTGCCCGGCACGACGTCGAGCGAGATGAAGTAGCCGCCCTGCGGCTGCGTCCAGGTCGCGACGCCGGTGTCGCCGAGCCGCTCGGTCAGCACACGGTCGACCGCGGCGAACTTGGGGGCGAGGATCTCGCGGTGCTTGCGCATGTGCGCGCGCACGCCCTCGGCCGAGCCGAAGAACAGCAGGTGACGCAACTGGTTGATCTTGTCGGGGCCGATCGACTGGACGGCCAGGTGCCGCTTGTACCAGGCGATGTTCGCGGGGGAGCCCGCGAGGAACGCGACGCCCGCCCCGGCGAAGGAGACCTTGGAGGTCGAGGCGAACATGAGCGGGCGGTCCGGGTTGCCTGCCTGCGCGGCCAGGTCGATGACGTTGGCCGTCTTGGTCTCGTTGGCCGTCAGGTGGTGCAGCGCGTACGCGTTGTCCCAGAAGATGCGGAAGTCGGGCGCCGCCGTCGGCATCGACACCAGACGGCGGGCCACGGCCTCGGACACGACCGCGCCGTCGGGGTTGGCGTACGTCGGCACGACCCACAGGCCCTTGACGGCCGGGTCGTCGGCGACGAGCGCGGCGACGGCCTCGGCGTCGGGCCCGTCGGGCGTCATGGGCACGGTGACCATCTCGACGCCGAACGCCTCACAGACCGAGAAGTGGCGGTCATAGCCTGGGACCGGGCAGATGAACTTGACGGTCTCCTCGCGGCCCCAGGGGCGCGGTGAGCCCGGAACACCCCACAGGTGGGCGTACGCGATGGCGTCGTGCATGAGCGTGAGCGAGGCGTTGCCGAGCGCGAGCAGTTGCGCGACAGGCACGTCCAGCAGTTCGCCGAAGATCTGGCGCAGCCCGGTCAGCCCGTCCAGCCCGCCGTAATTGCGCACATCGACGCCGCTGGCGTCCGTGTGCGCGCCCTCGCCCGGCAGCGCGAGCATCGGCTCGGCCAGGTCGAGCTGCTCGGCCGACGGCTTGCCGCGCGTCAGGTCGAGGGCGAGACCCAGTGCCTGGAGGGCGGCGTACTGCTCGCGCAGGGCGGGCAGGTCGGGCAGCGAGGCGGCGAGGTCGGACGAGGAGGAGGACGACGGCGCGGGTGTGCTCACGGCAGCCAGGCTAGCGTTCCGCGCGTGCGCGCGGGCGGCTTGGTCGCCCGTTCTGGGCGCGCTGTCGCGGGCGTCACGCGGGGGCCACCGACGGTACCTAGCGGTGGGCCGGGGGACCGCAGGCTGGACGGCGGCGGTGCTGGACGTGGGCCGGTTGGGCGCGCGAGAACCGCGCGAACGCTACGGGCGGGCCGTTGGGGCCGCGCCCGCGCGCCTACGTTTCATCTACGGCGCGGCCCGTTGGTCCACTCTCCGCATGATCTGATCGGGCGGGCCGCGTCGCGACGGACGTCGGTAGGCAGGCGATGGCCCACCGGCGCGTCGGCGACGACGGCGTTCGCGCTGTTGTCGCTGGCGTTCTGCCGGCCGCTTTGGCTCCTCGGGGGCCAGCGTGGTCGGCACGTCGGCGGCGGGCGGCACCTCCAGGCCCCCGCCGCCGGCACCTTCCGCCGCCGGCATCTGCGCCGTCGGTCGCAAGCTCCCGGGGCGCCCCGCCCAACGACGCGCGAGGCGCCCCGGAGATCGACGTCCCCCTGGGGGCGAAGAAGCGGGACCCTGACGGTCCGGTGATGGGGCGTGATCACCGGACTGTCAGGGTCCCTCTCACGTGCTCACGGGGTGGGGCCGAGGGCCGTGGGTGGGGCGCCGGAACCAGTTGGTGCGTCGCTTGTGCCGGCAGGCGCCACCCGGTACCTAGCGGTGCGTCTCGGGCGCCCACGACCGGCGATGGCGGTGCTGCGCCTTGCGCCGCTCGGCGCCCAAGGGGGCGGCGAGCGTGCGGAGCGGCCGGCTCCCGCGAGATCGCGCGACCTACGTTGCCCAGGTCGGCAGGTCGCCGGTGAACCGTCTGGGAGGTTCCGCGGGCATGGACGCGCGCTCGGAAGTACAGGTCCGTTCGAGGAGAGCGGCGCGCCGTCGCCGACGCTCGGGGCGGTGGGCGGTCGGCCTGGTGGTCGTCGGGTTGGTCGCGGCCACGGGGGTTGTCGGGGTGCCGGTTGCGGCGGGCACCGCGGCCACCGAGCTCACCGAGGAAGTCGCGCCAGTGCCGGAGCCGGAGCCCGACATGCACCTGATTGTGAACTCGACCGCGTGGGGAAGCCCACCAGGAGCCGACTGTCTGGACCGGGCGAAGACATGCACGCTGTTCAAGGCGATTGAGACAACAAATACGCGAACCACCAGCGTGGCCCCGAGTGCGCGGATCAGTGTCTCCGACGATATTCCCGTGGGAACGCGGATGACTGGCGACGATCCGAACAAAACCCAGGGCGTTCGGATGAACTCCTCGGACAAGTACTCTTCACAAGACACAGGTGCCTACTTTGTCATTTCGCAATCGGTGACCATAGACCTTGGCCACCGGCTGCTCGTCGACGGATCGGCGTCGGATGATGGCGAGTTCGTGGCGATCTACATCGGTGCGAGCGACGTCAATATCTACAACGCTGACCAAGTGCTCTCCTCGGGGTCCTCGTTTGTCGTCGGCATAGATGATTATGGCGTCACGGTCAAGAACGTCACGATCGACGGCTGGTATGCGCCCGTCGGAGGGAGTGCTGCGCGGAAGGGCAAGGTGAACACGGACAAGGGTTATGGCCCGGAGCGATTCGTCGTCTTCCGTGAGGGCGTCGACAAGGTGAAGGTCAAGAACTACAATATTCGCGGATTCTACGATTCTTCGACCTCTGGGATCTTTGTATTCGACGCGTTTCGGGGATCCGCGATCATGTCGAATATCACTATTGAAGGCATCGAGGTCAGTGGAAATTCTTCAGGCGTCTGCGTTGAAAATGACGGGATGGGTTGCCAGGCTCGGCTTGTGAACTCGCTTGGCGAGACAAACAAGGTCGCGATCAAGAATCTCACTTTCTCGGGGATGACGGTCCGCAATTTGCGCGCAGTCTACGCATTCAGGTTCACCTCGATCTCCGAGGTCGAGAACCTCTCTATTGTTGGTGGCGAGTTTGCGGAAAACAATGTTGCCGGAGCGGGTGAGTCGGACGCATTTATCCTTTTGCCGGAATCGGTTTTACTGACCGGCGCGACGACGATCGCTCGCAACCGTTTCGGTGCGTCGTCGGACGGTTCTGGCGACGTGGCGATCTATGCGAGAGGCAAAGAGGCAACCGGTTCGACAAAGAAGTCGGGACTCACCATCGAGGACAATCACTTCGACGGGTACGGGAGCACGCATGGAGTGGTTCGCCTGTACAAGACTGGAATGGCAACTTTTCGGAGGAACACTTTCGGGCCCCGGTCCGTGTCCCAGGCGAGTACCGCGTCAGAGGAGACCGCCTCGTCATCCGTGATGTTCAGCAACTACGACACTTCGGCCAACAGGGCGATCCGGACGTGGTACCCCAGTTCGGCTCAGGTGATCGACTCGGTCCCGGTGGAGGGGACACCTGTGGCGGCAAGCCCGTTCGTCAAGGAGGGTGTCGCGACGTGTCTCGCGACCATGACCGTGGCGAAACACACTGGCGCCGGCAACCAGGCCACCGAGCCCGTGACGCTCGATCTCTACTGGACGCAGGAGAAGACCGCAGAGGTGTACCTCGGATCGGTCACTGGCCTCTCATCGCCGGGCTCCGGGATGAAGGTCCAGTTCTCGCTCCCCGTCGGCACGGTGACGCTGCCTGATGGCACGTCGAGCGGAACCGTCGTCAACCCTGCGACGGGGAGCGTCAGTGGACATGTGCGCGTCCAGACTCAGGGCTCAATCCAGTCCGCGGGGAGTCAGGATCCCCCGCCCACGGAATCGTCGCAGTACTCGCAGGTCATGAGCGTCACGGGCAACTGCAGCTCCGGGCTGACGCTCGGTCCTCGCGAGGGCCAGGAGGCGACGTCGACGGTGCGCGACCGGGTGTTCACCCTGACTGCCTCGCGTCCGCTCAAGGCGAGCAGTGTCGTGGCCGCGGACTTCGTGGTGACAGAGCATGACGCCAGCCCCGGATCGTCGGCACACGTCACAGACGTGACCTGCTCCGACGTCGGCGCCAGTGAGGATGAGTGCTCCGTGTACGAGATCGTCGTCCGAGCCAACAACACGACGCGCATCGTGCTCACACTGCCTCCTGGTCGCGTCGTCTCGGCGACGGGGGTGCCGAACGCCACGGCAGCGGTCACGGCGACGGCATCCGGCCCCGACGCCTCCCTCACGTACATCAACCCCCTCACCGCGCCCGGCCAGCTCAGCCTCGTCACCGGCGGGCCGAGTCGGGAGTACACCTTCGGGCTGCGGGACGACGCGCCGCAGCCCGCAGCGGAGATTGCGGTCACGACGTCGCTCGACGAGGTGGGCTCTGCCTGGCTCACGACGGCACTCACCGATGCGTCGTTCGGGCTGGGGAGCACCGGCGTCGCAATCGCGGTCACAGCGGCTGAGGGGCACATCGCAGCCGGCACACCGTCGGTGATCTCGCACGCCGTGGCCTCGGACGACCCCAACTACTCAGGCCTCGTCGCGCCTTCGGTCACCGTCCTGCTGTTCGCGACCGACCCCTCGATCGAGATCGTCAAGCACGCATACACGAACGTCCCCTGGGAAGGGGGCACGTTGACCGCCGAGGAAGTCATGGCGTCGGGTGAGCCGGTCGGCGTCGGCGCCAGGCTCGTCGAGGACACCCGCCTCTGGTTCGTGTTCGAGGTCCGCAACGTCTCGCGTGACGACTGGGCCAGCGAACTACGGAACGTTGTTGTCACCGACACCGTGTTGGGCGACATCGGCGCCGTCGACTCGCTCGGAATCGACCAGACGGCGTACCTCGCGCACGGGCCGTATTACCTGCGCGCCACCGAGCCGGAGCCGTGACATGTCTGGTCACAGGGCGCGGCACCGGACGCCCGCCAGCCGACGTCGGAGAGTCGCGCCGACGTTAGCCGTCGCGATCGCCGCGGCGCTCGCAGGAGCGGCGCTGGGCGGGGGCTCCACCTACGCCCTATGGACTGCGGTGGCGGACTTCGACGGTGGCAGCCTCCTCACGGGTGAGTTGAGCCTCCGCATTGTGGGCAGCCCGGCCGTGAGCCAGTCGCCGCCAGCCGTCGAGGTGACCCACACCGTCGAGACGTACCTGCGCGGTGACAACATCGCCGGGGCGCTGGCCGTCACGCCGGGGAGCGCGCAGACGCCCGCGGGCGACGACTCGATCCGCGCGACCTTCTACGTCGCAGACGCCAGCGGCCACAAGGTCGCGCCGGTCGCGGCGGAGTGGGCAGAGGTCGGTGAGCGCGTCACGGTGCCCGGACTGGTGGGCGACAGCGACGGCGTGAGCGCCACATGGAACGTCGTCGTGCGGGTCGTGGCGGAGGGCGACTACACGTGGAGCGCGGATGGGCAGCGGCCTGCGGGCGCCGACGACGACGCCGACGCCCCCATGGGCACGCTGCGCATCACGCTCCACCAGGTGCGCCAAGGCGAGGGCTTCGTTCCCGCGGATGGTGACGAGCCATGAAGAGGTCCCGCGTGGTGTGCGCGGCGCTGAGCGCCGCGACCGTCTCCGCCCTGGTCGCCGCCGGTGTGGCGCACGGCCTGTGGAGCGCGAGCGTCGTCGTCGAAGTGCCGACGACGGCGGCGGGGGAGGTCGCGTTCGGCGCAGACGCCTTCGCGGTGAGCGGGCAGACCACGACGACGTCGCGCAACTGGTCGCAGGCAGGCACGCCGTCATCGAGCGGAACCCCGCTGCAGGTGGTGGTGCCGGGAACCGCGATCGCTGAGGTGGTGTCGAGCGGGGCAGCCGCATGGCGCTTCGGCGTGGCGGGGTTCGCGTCGGGCCTTGCGGGGCTGGCGTTCGACGTCGACACGCCCGCCGCGAAGCGTGACACGGTGCTGGACGGCTCGACGGTGCGCGTGTGGCGAGATGTCGGCACTGGGTGTGAGGACGCACCTGAGCAGGGCCAGGCCACGTTGGCGGGCGTTGTGCTGCAGGAGCCGGGAGCGTTCACGGGTGCGCTCGTCGAGCAGCAGTGGTGCGTCTCGGCCACGTGGAACCACGCGCCCGACAGCACCCACCTCAATGTCTCGACCGCCTCCGCGCTCGCCCCGGACGGCAGCACCGTGACCGCCACTGCTTCCTGGCAGACCACAGTCCAGGACGTCCCGGCGCTGCCGTCGCTCGGGTGGCACACGAATGTCGTGAGCGCCTCCGCGGTCGCCTCGGACGGCACAGTGGCGCAGGCCATTGCCGAATGGCGCGCGGAGGTGGTCGGGAACCCGAGCGATGAGCCCGACCTCACGATCGCGGTGACACCACACGTCACCAGCGCTCAGGCGTCCGCGGAGCCGCCCGGCGAGTAGGCACGTACCGACCGCCACACCACATCACTTCCGCGCTCGCCGCTGAGCCGGAACAGACTGCCCCGGCCGGGGTGGGAACAACAGAAGGAGTCATCATGGAGAACAACCCCTCGGTCGTCTTAGTCACCGAGGAGAAGAGGCGCCGTCGCGGCATCGTGTGGGTCGCCTGCGGCGCGGCAGCGATCCTCGCGGGGAGCTCGACGTTCGCGCTCTGGAAAGCTGAGAGCGCGATCCCTGCCGGTGGGGTCACCGCTGGTTCCCTCGAGATCGATGCCGTCAGCGTACCGACCTACTGGGATGTCTCCACGGATCGCAAGGACTCGACTGCCGGCGTCACGAACAGCACCGGCGTGTCCCTTGGCAGCCTGAAAGGGCACCAGATCAACGATACGTCGACGTGGCGCGCAGTGCCCGGAGATCAGGTCGCGGCGATCTTTAATGTGCCCGTCACTCTTACGGGCGACAACTTGGTCGCGCTCCTGTCCATACCAGCCCGGGCGCCGCAGAGCGCGCAAGTCGGCGGCAGCCCGAGCGTGAGCGTGATTACCTACGAATACGCGGCATACCTCGACGACGCCCTGGTCGCTACGGGCGATTCCGAATCGGACCTCAAACTGTACCTCGCCGCGACGGGGAATGGTCAGGGCGCTGGCTTGTCGGACGAGATCATTGCGTCGGATCCGAGCAGCGAGTCCGTCCACGAGTTGACCGCCGAGAGTCACACCATCACCGTGGTGATCACGGCCTCCGTGAGCGACGACCTCCCAGAGAGTTCGATGACCGCCGCCATCCCGTTCGGTGGCGAGACCTTCACGCTGACCCAGGTGCGCGACACCGGCGCGCAGTTCTCTACTGAGTGACTTGGCGTCGGGCCGCGCTTCCCCAGAACATCGGCCGGCAGTCATGAGCCGGCCGACCAATCGTCGGCGGCGGGGGACCCAGACCCCCGCCGTCGACCCTCCCCGCAGCGTCTCCCCGAAGGAACTCTCATGCGTGCCAACGCGTCCCGTCTCAAGGTCAAGGTGCCCTGGTACTCCTCGCCGTGGCAGATCGCCGCGCGGGCGGTGTCGGCGGCGCTCACGGTCGCCGTCGTCGGCCTGGTGGTCGCGGTGGCGGTGATCCCACAGGTCGCCGGGGGTGCGAGCCTCACGGTGCTCACCAGTTCGATGGAGCCCGCGCTCTCACCGGGCGATGTGGTGGCGGTGCGGGGGATCGAGCCGTCGGCGGTGTGCTCCGACGTCGGGATCGGTGAGGTGGTGACCTACTTCCCTGAGCCGGGCGACCCGGCGCTGATCACTCACCGGGTGGTCGGCAAGTCGTTCGGCGCGTTCGACGACGGCACGCCGTGCCGGCTGGTGACGCAGGGCGACGCCGTCGGCGTGACCGACGATCCGGTCTCGCCCGCCCAGGTGCGCGGCGTGCTGCTGTACAAGGTGCCGTGGCTCGGCTACGCGCGGGCGTGGACCGCCGACCACATCTCGCTCGCGATCGCGGTGACGGTCCTCGCGCTGGGCACGTACCTGGTGGTCGCCACGTTCCGGCGCCCGCGCACACGGGTGTTCGAGGTTCCGACGTCGGCGCTGGGGGCGACCGCCGTCGCCGCGTCAGGCCTTCAGGATGCGGCGCTGCAGGCGCGGGAGGCCGTGCTGCGCGAGCGCGAGCTCGCCATCCAGCAACGCGAGACCGCCCTCGCGAACGCCGAGCTCCCCACACCGACAGCCCCCACGTTCTGGGACGACCCAGGCGCCTGACGGCTGGACGGTTTGGGACCCTGACGGTCCGGTGATGCGCCTCATAACCGGACCGTCAGGGTCCCAAATCGGCGTTCAGAGCGCGGGTGGGGGGAGGAGCGGGTTCGGGAGGGTCTGTGGGGGTGGGCCGAAGGCGCGGCGGGATTGGGCGATGACGCCGTGGCCCAGCGCTCGGGCTCCCGCGACCCCGACGATGGCGCCGACGCCGAAGGGGACGAGCCGACCGAGGGCGAGCGTGCCGTGTTTGGCGAGCTGCCGCTTGAGGAACCGGTTGGTCAGGGCGCGGTTGACCTTGCGCACCGAGCCCTGCGGCATCGTCGTCAGCAGCACCTTGCCCCACGCCGTCGTCGAGCCGCCGACCGCCGACTCGACGTCCTGGGCCCCCTTGGCGCCCAGCACGCTGGCGAGCAGCAGCGCGCGGCGGCGGGCGACGTCGTCGGACCGGACGTCGTGCACCTCGGCGACGGCGAGCGAGAACGCCGCCGACGCCGCAAAGAAGGTCGCGATGTCCGCGGACGTGAGCGCGACGCCCGTGCCCGTGCCGACCGCGGGTACCGCCGCGGCCGCCCCGACGGCGCCACCCGCCGCGGCGACGACGCGCAGGTACTCCTTCTCGAGCAGTTGGACGATCTGCGCGGGCGACGCCTCGGGGTTGCGACGGCGCAGCGCGTCGACGTGCTTGCGGATGGTCGCCGACGGGATGGTCACCGCCTTGTCGAGCAGCGAGTCCAGCACCGACGTCGGGTGGTAGGCCTCCCAGCGGGAGGCCTCCGCGCGGGGCGGGCCGACGTCGTCGGGGAGGGTCACGGTCAGGCTCCGGGCTCGGCGGGCTCGACGCGCCCGGGCTGCTCGGCGGGCGGCACGAACTCGGCCGGCGGCACCACGGCGCCCGCGACCAGCGTGTTGGCGACGGTGCAGGAGCGGTCGATCGAGCGCTGGGCCAGCAGCAGCGTCTTGGCCCGGGTCGCCTCGTCGAGCGAGGACAGGTCGATCTCGAACGTCTCGTGCAGCTCGGGGTACCGGTCCTCGGTCGCGTGCTTGGGGCCGTCGACGCGGATGGTGACCTGGTAGTCGTCGCCGAGCGCGCGCGCCAACTTCACGTCGCTGCTCATGCCCGCGCACGCGGCGAGCGCGATCTTGAGCAGCTCACCGGGCGTGAACACGGCGCCGGCGCTCGCTGGGCCGATGTCGACGCGCGCGCCGCGGCCCGAGAAGCCCGTGTACGTGCGGGTTCCGTTGCGCTCGACCCACAGCGGGTCAGTGGGGACGGGGCTCATGGGGGCGACGTCGTCGGCGGCGGGCTCGGCGCCCAACGCGAGGGAGTGCTGCGCGTTCTGCTCGGTCATGAGGCGATCCTGCCACCGGCTCGCGCGTGCGCAGCGTGTGTCTCGCAGGCCGGTGCGTGGGCGCGGGAACTGGACCCCAGCACTGGACCCCAGCGGGCGGCGCGACGCGCAGGGAATGCGTGGCGCCAACCATCGCAAGCCGGCGCCACGCCCCCTATGCCCGAAAACGATATCTTGAGGGTGATCGTCCGCATATGGGGATGGCGCGCGATGAGCGGTTTGCCGAGCGGGGATCGTGACGGGTGGCGCCGGGCCCAGGTCTTCGGCGTTCTCACCTGTTCCCCGATCTGACCAGGGCGAATGTTGTGCTCGCGATCCTGTGACGAGGTCGCGAGCGAGGGTGCAGACGGAGACGAAGCGCCAGCCCCGCAGGCGCCGCGATCGCCCGCATCGACACCGCTGCGCCTGATCTGTCGCCACTCGCGCCCACCAGCCGTGAACACGTGGCCCAGGTGGCTGCCAGACGGGGCCATGCGGTGATTCGACGTCAGTTCGGCGCGCAGTGAGAGTCAGCGCCCGGTGGCCCTTGTCAAACGTTTCCTAAATTTGATAGCGCCATCGCCGCCCGCGCGGTCACGCCTGGGCGAGGCGGTCCCGGGTGCCAAGCGGTCTCGGGTCGGATCGTCAGGAGCACATATCATGTTCAGACCAAAGCGCGCGTTCGCCGTACTCGCGGCCGCGGCCGTAGCCGCGACGGGTATTGCGCTTCCAGCGGCAGCTGCGACACCTCCTACGGGATTCCCTGGTTGGTCCTCGGAAGCGGTCGCTCCTGAGCGAACGCTCGATGGGCTCAGGTTCTCGAAGAATGGTGAACTGCACCTCCCGCAGCCCTCGCAGCCAAAGCTTGCCAGCTTCGCGGGCTTGGCGTACACGGTCGCGGAGTCGGTTCGTCAGAGTGGCACCGGCCCTGCATGGGCGCCGTCGTTCCAGTTCATCGTCGCCAATGAGACCAATAACGTCACATACGCTCGCCTCGTGTGGGAGCCGTACCAGCAGGACGGCGAACTCGATCAGGAGAAGGGGACCTTCGCGGGCCTAGAGAGCGGGTTGTGGTGGGGCGGAAACGTCTTCCGGTCCGGCGATCTTCCCACCGTGTCGATGGACAGGACTCGTCAGCCGCTGTCCCACTTCTTCTCGGAAGGAATCGAAGCGCCGGTCGCTTCGGGGGCACCCACGTTCAGCGAGCTGTTCGGGCCTGACACCCGGGTCTTGGCCGTCTCCATCCGCCAGGGTTCTGGGACGGACGTGAAGTCGCTCGTCACCTCCGTGACCATCAATGGGCAGATGACATCCTTCGTCGCTCCCGCTGCGAACAGCGGCCCTGCGCCGACGACCGTGTACGGCGACTGGACCGTGACGCCCGCACCCGCAACCGAGCGCTACACGACGCAGTCGCGACAGGCTCAAGAGTTCGCTTACGCCTTCAGTGTCGACGCATGGGACTGGGTCCGCGCCAGCACCGCTCAGCGGGAGTGGACCGAGACTGTGACCATCGACAACCCGGCCTGGCAGGCGCCCGCCGGCCCGAGCACGCCGGAGCCGACTCCGGCACCCCCGGCGCCCGAGACGCTGACTCCTGCGACCCAGTCACAGGACCTGGTGACGAACGGCGCCAACACGATCCCCGCCGGCCAGACCACGCCGCTGTTCGTCGGGCTTGATCGCGTCGGCGAGGAGGTCGACGTCTGGGTCTTCTCGACGCCGCGCTTCCTGGGCCGCTTCCTCGTGAACGCTGATGGCACCGTCAGCGTGCCGATCCCCGCCGACATGTCGGGCAGCCACCGGGTCGTGGTGACCTCGCCTGCGCCGAACGGTGAGGTTGGCGACGTCCTGGCGTGGAGCTACGTCACGGTCGCGGCTCCGCAGGCTGGGGCACCCGAGGCTGGGGCGCCCGCCAACGACGCCAACCGAGTTCCTCGCGCTGCGACCGGGTACGCCGAGGGAGGGACCGCGCCCGCGCTGTGGGTCGTCCTGGGCCTCGGCGTCACTGCGGCTGGCGCGCTGGTCATCCGCCGCCGCGCGGTCAGCAACTGACGTTCTCAGCCACCGACGGAGCGGCTCGGCCCCCTTCTTGCGAGGGGTCGGGCCGCTCCGACGTACGAACTATCTGAACCACGCCAACTCCGAGAAGGGAGGGTGCCAGGATGGCCCCGCTTCCCGTCAAGCGGCACGCCCGACGTCCCGCTGGCCGTCCGCGCCTCTTGGCGCTTCTCCTCATGGCGGTGGGGCTCGTTCTCACGACTGCTGGCGCCAGCGAGACATGGCGCGAGCGTGAGGTGGAGGTCGCACAGCCAACACCGCCCGTCGCGGCTCCGACGCCCGATCCCGAGCCAGAACCCGATCCCGAGCCCGAGCCCGAGCGGTCGGTTGTCCCTGCAGCGACCCCGACTCGAGTGCTCATTCCCTCCATCGGTGTCGACGCTCCCATCGAGGTGTACACGGACACCATGGTCGCGGCGGCCGGCGGCTGGATTGATCCCTCGACGGCGGACGTGGTCTCCTGGTGGCAGGGGGGCGGCACGCCGTCATCAGAGCCCGACAACACCGTGTATCTGTATGGGCACGTCTCGAGGCTCGAGGCCGTTTTCAACGCCTTGCACACGGTCACTCCCGGAACGGTCGTCACGGTCGTCACCGAGTTAGGCGCGATCGACTACGAGGTCCAAGAGATCCTTGAGCCGATCGACAAGCAGGCTTTGCCCTATGACGAGCGCGTCAATGCGAGCATTCCTGGTCGGCTCGTGCTCATTGGGTGCTTCCGAGAGCCAGATCAGGGGCGCCGCCCGACCACGCACAATACGGTCGTCATCGCCCAGCAGACGGGCATGGGGTAGAAGCGCGAGCAGTTGAGCGCGCGCAGGAGCCACGACTCGGCACCCACCCGGAAGTAGAATCCACGCCATGGTCACCCCCACGCCGTACGAGGACCTGCTGAGCGACGTGCTGGCGAACGGCGCCCACAAGGACGACCGCACGGGCACGGGCACGACGTCGGTGTTCGGCCGCCAGATCCGCTACGACCTGTCGCAGGGCTTCCCGCTCATCACCACCAAGCGCGTGCACCTAAAGTCGGTGGTCTACGAGTTGCTGTGGTTCCTGCGCGGCGAGTCGAACGTGCGCTGGCTGCAGGAGCACGGGGTGTCGATCTGGGACGAGTGGGCCTCGCCGTCGGGCGAGTTGGGGCCGGTGTACGGCGTGCAGTGGCGCTCCTGGCCGACGCCGGACGGCGCGCACGTGGACCAGATCGCCCAGGTGGTCGAGCAGATCCGCGCCAACCCGGATTCGCGGCGTCTGATCGTCTCGGCGTGGAACGTTGCCGAGATCGCGAATATGGCGCTGCCGCCGTGCCACCTGCTGTTCCAGTTCTACGTGGCTGACGGCCGGCTGAGCTGCCAGCTCTACCAGCGCTCGGCCGACCTGTTCCTGGGCGTGCCGTTCAACATCGCCTCCTACGCGCTGCTGACCCACCTGGTCGCCGCGCAGACGGGGCTGGAGGTCGGCGAGTTCGTCTGGACGGGCGGCGACTGCCACATCTACGACAACCACCTCGACCAGGTGCGCGAGCAGCTCTCACGCGAGCCGTACCCCTACCCGCGCCTGGCGCTCGCCCCGCGCGCGTCGATCTTTGACTACGAGTACGACGACGTCGAGGTGCTCGGCTACCAGCACCACCCGGCGATCAAGGCGCCCGTGGCGGTCTAGGTGATCGCGCTCATCTGGGCCCAGGCGCGTGACGCCGCGGGTCGCCCCGTCATCGGCGCGTCCGGGGCGATCCCGTGGCATGTGCCTGAGGACTTCGCGCGGTTCAAGCGGCTGACGTCGGGGCATCCCGTGGTCATGGGGCGCCTCACGTGGGAGTCGCTGCCGCCGCGCTCACGGCCGCTGCCCGGCCGCACGAATGTCGTGGTCACCCGCCAGGCGGGGTGGTCCGACGACGGCGCCATCGCCGCCGGGTCGCTGGAGGAGGCGTTGGCGCTCGCGGCCGAGGCCCCGGGCGGGGAGACCGTGTGGGTCATCGGCGGCGGGCAGATCTACCGTCAGGCGCTCGACGGTGGCCGGGTGGGCCGCGTCGAGGTGACCGACGTCGACGTCGAGGTCGTGGGGGACGCGTACGCGCCCGTGCTGGACCAGGCGGTGTGGCGGCTGGCCGAGCCGGGGGAGTTCGACGACGCCGGCGACGCTCGGTGGCGCGAGTCTGCGAAGGATGGCGCGCCGGACTATCGGTGGTGGAGCCTGCTGCCGCTGACCGCACCACCTGGTGGTTGAGCCTGTCGAAACCACGGGTCTCAACAGACTCGACCGGCGGCGGGCGGTCTCAGACCCCAACCTGCTGGGCGATCACCACGAGGTTGTGGGTGGTGGGCCGTCGGCCCTGGTCCTCTTCGCGGTAGCAGCCGATGAGGACGAGCCGTCCCGGGACGGCGGCGTTGACTCGTGGGTCATCGGGAAGCGCCGTCATGAGGATCGGCTCCAGGACCTTTTCGACGTCGTAGTCAATCGACCCGGCCTCTGTCATGACGGTGATGAGCGCGCCAGGCTCGACCGTGTGCAGGTCGTTGAAGACCGCGGGCAGTCGTGACACATGCCCATAGAGGTACACGGTATTCTCGGCCGGGAACGACGGCGTGCCGCCGCCCTGCCACCACGAGACGATGTCGGCGGTGGTCGGGTCGATCCAGCCGTCTCCCGCGGCGACCATCGCGTCGGTGAACACCTCGATCTCGGCGTGAACGCTCAGGCTCGGGATGTGGAGTTCGAGCGGGGTGGCCGCGTGGATCGGCTCCGGCTCCTCGACGGGCTCATGCGACGGCGTCGGCGTGGCGACGACGGCGGGCGGCGTCGCGACCGGCTCCGCCTCGACTCCCCGATTGAGTGTCAGTTCCACGACGGCGATCCCGACAGCGACGATCCCAACGATCAGCAGGGCGATCAGGCTGCCGCGCCGACGTGCGCGGCGCTGGTGGCTGATCGGCGCAACGGACTGCACAGGTCGCCTCCTCATGCGGCTCTCGGCGAGCTGGGGAGGGGGCGTCAGCCCGGCCTCCAGGTTGTGGGCCAGCCTACGGAATGGTGATTGCGGCTTACTTCGATGGCGCACCGTGCGCTCGCACGCGGCGGGTGAGGTTGCTCGGACGAGGGTGGCGGGCGCCCGCGGTGACGCACGGGGCGCCCGCCGGGGGCCGCCTGCCTGGCCGCCGGCACGACCAGGCAGGCGGGTCTGTAGGGCCCGCCCCGACAGACGGGGTGGGCCTTGGGCGCAGCGCATCGCCCCAGGCGACTGCTGAGCCCGACGGCGCAGCGTGCTGCGCCAGTCCCGCGTACGCCCCTCCAGGCGTTGAGGCCGCCGATTCGCGAGGTGGGCGATCACCTGCGCCGTCGACGTGCCTCACGCGGGGGGAGCCTGTCGGCACCTGTCGGCGGCTCCCACTGATCTCAACCGTAGGGAGCGCGACGTGGGGCTCGAAGGGACTGGCGCGCCCTGGGACCCGGTGTCGCGCTTCAGTCGTTTTCGCTCCGGCAGCGCGACGGTGTGCATCGTCTGCGGGGTGGTCGAGGTGCCCTGGTATGCCTCGGAGAGCACCTGGGGCCGGCGGTCAGTTGGGCTTTGCCCAGCCCTCAGGAGCGCTCCCCGACACCCCGCCTGTGCCGCCCGACCAAGCCCACCAGAAGACCGGCGAGCAGGCTGCGACGCTCCCGTCTGGTCGGCGTAGCTGCACGACGAGCGGATAAGGCGTCCTCTCGAGCGGCGCCCATTCTGAGAACGAGCCGCGGACGTCTCCAGCATGCACCTGGACTCCCGCGTACTCGCCCCAGTGGTCGTATCTGCGTGGCGGCGTCGACGTGCCTTCGGCGCTCACCAGCACCACCGTGTAGTTCTCGGCCTCACCCCTCCAGAAGGCCAGCGCTTCGTTGTACGTGCTCCCGAGGGTGTAGTGAACCTGAATCTCGCTGGAGCCCTGCTGGAGCCATGTCGCATCGCCAGATGCCCACCGGAGGGTCGGGGCCTCGCAGGCGAGTGGATCGGTGGGCGTTGGCGAAGGAGTCGGAGGTGGCGTCGTCGCCCATGCCCGCGACCAGACGGCGTTGCCTTGAGCCTCGACGGTGAGGTGGGAGGCCGACGCGTTGCCCAGCGCCGCGAGCGGTGCCGCGACGACGGCGCAGGCGGACGCGAGGAGCCAGCGCGTGCGCAGGGCGGGCATCAGTGTCGCTCCTCTCGGGTCGCGGTCAGCCCTCTCCGGTCGCGGGTGGGGGCCTATCAGATGTGGTACTCGGCGGCGTCGTCGACCTCGTCGCTCGACGTCGTCACGGTGGTCACCTCGCGGCCGGGCATGAGCAGCACGGCGCCGATCAGGCACGCCATCCCGATCGGGAGCATTCCGCCCGACGGCACGAACCTCGATACGTGGGGCAGACGCCACTGCACCACTCCGAGGGTGTTCTCGGAGGTCGCGAGCCACGGGTCGTCCCAGTCGTTGTGGTC
This sequence comes from Xylanimonas ulmi, assembly GCF_004216535.1. NCBI lineage: Bacteria > Bacillati > Actinomycetota > Actinomycetes > Micrococcales > Promicromonosporaceae > Xylanimonas > Xylanimonas ulmi. The sequence goes on along the minus strand of NZ_SGWX01000001.1, from coordinate 2,499,185 downwards.
GCCGCGTGTGACCCAGCCTGAGTCGGTGTCGCCGCTGACGACGCGGTGCACCACGCTGGCCTCGATCCCGTCGGGCCGGTAGACGACGACGTCGCCCATGTTGGCCTCACGCCGCAGACCGATCACCAGGTCGCCCGACTGATAGGCGGGCGTCATCGATGGGCCAGAGACGATCGTCAGGCTCAGGAACCCGCCCCACTGCGCTGGCCAAAGAGCGGCGACGACGGCGAGCGTGGCCACGGTGGCCGCACACCACCCTGTTGCCCGCCACATGCGGCGGGCAACAGGGTGAGATTGGGTGCCGGGCATGGCGTCAGTCTCCGGGAGGGGCGATTCCTGGGTTCTACTCGGGCGAAACAGGCCCACGGGTGTACTCGGGAGAGATGGCGACGACTGCGACACGGTCAAACGTCGGGAGTTCGATCAGCGCGTTTGAGTTGCTGTCCGCAAGAGTGAGATCGAATGTGGTTCCCGCTTCAGTAACCTCTTCCACTTCGGCCTGAGCGACGATGATCTCGGTGCCGTCGGCGCCGGTCTGGTAGAAGTACACCTGAAGCTCGGTGCTCTCCGGGACATTGTGCGCGTCGGTGATTGTCAGCCTGACCTTCGGAAGAAGCGTGTCGACATCCGCGAGAGCCTCGCCTTCCTCTTGGTCGTCGACGTCCGGGTAGTAGATCTCGACGTAGGCCTTCGCTTTGTCACTCAGGAACCCCGTGACCTCGGCGTCGACGCCCGAGGCGACGAGGTCGCCCTTTGCTGTCACGTTCAACGTCGAGGCCGAGGCAACCCCGAGCGAGGCCAACCCCATCCCGACGAGCACGACCGCCGCGACCCGGCGCTTGCGGCGGTACTGGGTGACTCGGGCGGTGGTCGTGGGGCTCATAAAACACCTGCTCTCGGCGCGCATTGGCCAGTCGGATCTTGAGTGCTGCGCGCCTGGACAACTCTCCTCCGCGATTGGAGCGTCAACCTCGGACAAGGGAATTCGCTAGTCCCCGGGCGCTCGATGATCGATTACTGCCGAGCCTGGGAGTTTCCAAGGTTTCGAACTGTCGCGCAGTGGGCATGTGCGCGATCGATGCGCTTTGAGCCGTGCCCGGGATGCCTCAGGAGTCGCACAATTGCAGCGATTCTGGGCCGATGATCGTCGCGCGGTCGCGTGGCTGACCAGTCGCGAAAATGTGCCGGAAGTCGATGCGGGAGAGGCGTCCTGGCACTCATCTGACGCATGGTGGCGCTGATCGATCGGCGGTCTGGCTGACGTTCTTGATGACGTGGCCCCGGCCACTCTGTCGCAATTTGAGTCGACTCGTTCGCAATTCCGATCCCGATCCGGGCGCCGCGAGATACGAGGGACATGAGGCGGGCTGGTTCGACGGGCTCAACCGGTGCAGGCCAGGATGACCGGCCTCCCGTTCGTGCCCTCGCCCAGCGTCACGGTGACGGAGTCGACGTCGTCCCCGTCCGCGTTGAGCACAATGACGTCGACGGTCTGCGGCTCGCTGGAGGTGACCCATCCGGCGCTGATCAGGGCGGTGTCGGAGAGCCGATAGTGGTAGTTGTAGCCGCTCAGTGAGTAGGTCGGGAGCGCGTAGCGGGTCGTCGGAGTCCGCAGTTCGATCCGGTAGGTGGACGACAGCGGTTCGATGGTCGCCAGGATGTGCCAGATGATCCCGATGTCGGACAGGCTGTCGAGGCGGCACTCCGCGGTGCCGGAGCGGGGCGGCGAGGTCGGCCCGGGCGTCGGTGTGCCGAGCGTGAGCGTGACGCTGGGCATGGCGACCGTGGCTTGTTGGGTCCAGAGGCTGTCGCTGGCGCCCGTGCCGAGCACGACGGCCGCGCCCGCCGCCGCGGCCACGATGAGGGCCGCCGTCCTGATCGAGCGCATCGCTTCCGCTCTCACAGGTAGTACTCGGGCTCGGGCTCGGGCTCCGGTCGGCGCCATCCGACGGCGAACCACACCGCGGCCAGGCCGAGCGCCGCGGAGACGCCGATGGCGACCTGGCGGAGGTGGCCGTGGGTCTGGATGGCGTTGATGGCGTACCCGACCTTCGGCACGCGGTACATGACCACGCCCTTCATGGCGCGCGCGGGCAGGGTGGCGTCGTCGACGGTGTTGGCGTCCCCGCGGGTGGTGAACGCGCAGCTCTCGTAGGTGCGGTCGGCGTAGCCGTCGGGGGCGACGGGATCGGTGTGGATCGCGACGACGCGGTGGGTGACCAGGGCGGCGTCGTCGGTGTGCGGCATGAACGTGACGACGTCGCCGACCGCGACCGTGCCGTCGCAGACCTGGTGGGGTTTGATCCCGCGTACGGCGACGACGTCGCCGGGGTCGATGGCCGGGCGCATCGAGCCGGACAGGATGGTCAGGCCCGAGCCGGCGCGCGCCTGCGGGATGACGAACACCAGCACGGCGACGCCGACGACGGCGGCCACCGCCGTCCACAGCAACGCCGCCGCCGTGCAACGGGTGGCGCGCAACCACGGGTGGGTGCGCCGTCGGGAGCAGGTGACGTGCGGCGCGCCCGGGCGCGCCGCACGTCTCCGTGTGCGAGGCATGGGGCCTCCAGGGTCCGGCGCGGGTGGGCGCTACGGGCGGACTTGGGTGAGCGTCACGGTGTACGTGCCGAGGCTCACCGAGGAGGTCTGGCCGGCCTCGTCGTCGTAGTCGGCCGGGTCTGCGGGGTAGCTGACCCGGATGGTGACCACGTTGCCCGCGGTGGCGACGTCGTCGACGACGAGCGGCAGGTCCGCCGTCGCGGTGCCGTCCTGGAAGATCGCGTTGGTCACCGTGGCGCGCAGGTTCTGGCCGACGAGCTCGGCGATGTCGGCGTCGATGGTGAACCGGCCGGTGACGCGGTCGCCGGGGACGATGTGGAAGGCGGTGATGTCGATGGGGTAGCCGCCCGGGTCGGGCTCCCAGTCGCTGCGCCACTCGTTCGCCCAGGTGGGGTCGCCGGCCGGCTCCCAGTCGGGCGCGACGACGCCCGACTGCCACTCGGTGCCGTCGAGGCCGTCGGACGTGTCCCACCACTCGATGTCCGAGGCGTCGACGTCCCACACCCACTCGCCGGCGGTGATCTGCGGGGTGTCGTCGAGGTCGACGTCGCCCTCATCGGACCACAGCGCGTAGGTGGAGCCGCCGCCGAGCAGGACGGCCGCGGCGGCCGCCGCACAGAGCGTGGCACGGACGTATTGAGGGGATCTGGTCAGGGTCGGGGTTGTCATGGCTCTTCCTCCAGTGCGGGCGACGACGTCGCCGCTCCGAGGCGATCGCAGAGCCCTCCCCCTGGTAGTGCCCTGGGTCGTCAGGTCTCGTGGGTGACCTGGGGCGATCGTCAGCCTGGAGTCAATGGGAGGCGGGAGTTTTGACGCTTGGTGTCAAGTGATGGCGCGGGGCGATCGACGCGGTGCCCGGCAGAGGTTTGCTCTCCGTTGACCGGGGAGCCGTCGCCATGACCAAGCCGAGGGGCGGCTACATGGCCTGTTGAGGATCAGCGCATCGTGACGACGCTTGAACGATCAGGACACGCTTTTGAGGCGTGTCGCCCCGTGTCGCAGGGGATCTTTATGTCGGACGAACTGACGCCACGGCAGGCAATCTGCGACTGGAGGAGACGCACGCATGCGCGCGCCCTATTACCAAGACCTTTCCGCCGACTACTCCCGTCCCGGTGCGGTTGACGCCGTGACGGCGACGCGGCTCATCGCACTGGCCGAGGAGTTCGCGGAGCTCAAAGAGGCGCCCCTTCCCGAGGTGGATGAGAACTACACCTGGGAGCAGGTCGAGCGCGAGAACCGCGAGTGGTGGCCCACTCACTGTGAGGCGCTGCGCCAGGGCCGCGGAGACATTCTGACGGCCGAGTATCGCGAGGACCTCGTCTACTTCTGCCAGGACGGCCCGTTCTACGGGCTGGAGCAGCAGAAGGAGCGGGAGAAGCACTGGTGGGCGCTGCTGGCACAGCCCGGCGTCACCATGACCTGGCCGATCGTGATGTTCCACCAGGAGTTCGTGCACTTCGAGTGGGCGTGTATGGACGATGTCACGCACGAGACCATCGCCAAGGGCACGGTCTGCTGGGTCCGTCGCGGTCACCGCGGCGCCTGCCACTTCAAGAGCGAGCAGCTCACGTTCTACCGGGACGTCTTCGCCGCTGATCACCTGCTCTCGGGCGTCAAGGCCTGAGCGGCGCACCAACAGAACCCGGCTGACACAGAACCATTCTTCAGGAGGAACGCATCATGCCCATGGTTGAGCTCAAGGTTTGCGGTACCGAGCTGCCCGAGCCCTTTGTCCGCGAACTCGAGACGCGCATCACCGCCGTGCTGCGCGACACGATCTCCACCAGCTTCGCCGTCGGACTGGGCTGGGGTCCCGCGGACCCCAACCACGCCCTCGCCAAGCAGACCGTCGAGCGCGTCATGCCGGGCTGGACGATGGTCAACGTCGAGCAGTGCCGATGGGCCTGGGGCGGGGAGCGCAACGGCGAGGTCGTGGTGCGCTTGCAGACTTTTGTCATGGAGGGCGCGGTCAGCCAGGAGTGGCGCCGCGCCATCAGCACCAACCTGTACGCCCTGATGGCCGAGATGTTCGCGGACGCCGGCGACAAGCTGCGCATCTTCAACACCTGCGTCGAGGGCGAGGTCACCATGTACCTGCCGCCGGCGCAGTTCTACGGCTTGCTGGGTGAGGGCGAGACGCACAAGGAGCTCGACGTCCCCGAGATCGCCGAGTGGATGACGGCCCGCATCAAAAAGAACATCGAAGCCGGCGCCGTCGCATGAGGCGCGTCGGGGTTCTGATCGAGTCGCACTACGACGAGACCGAGTTCAACCTGTTCAACGAGCACTTCGCCGTGGACGGCTACGAGGTCGAGTACCTGTCGTACCTGTGGGGGCAGGACGCTCTCACCTTCGAGGGCAACGACCACACCTCCGAGGTGGTCGTGACGACCTGTGTGACCACGGTCGACCCCGGCGACTACGACGCGATCGTGCTCATCGGCGGCTACGCCATGGACCGTTTGCGCTACCAGGTTGAGGTCGCGCCGGGCGCGGCGAACACCGCGCCCGCGGTGGAGTTCCTGCGGGCAGCCATCCGGCTCATGGACGCCGGGCGCCTCAAGGTCGGGACGATCTGCCACTCGCTGTGGCTCTTGTGCGCAGACTCCGCACTGCTGACCGGACGTCGGGTCACCTGCGCGCACAACGTCGTCTGCGACGTCGAGAACGCCGGAGGCGTCATCGCCTACGACGGCGCGCAGACCACCGACATCGTCATCGATGGCGGCCTGATCACCGCGAAGCACCCCGGGGTCACCGAGCTGTTCATCGAGACGCTCAAACGCGAACTGAACTGAAGTAGTAGCGAAAAGGACCAGATCACGATGCAATTCTCTTTCTCGGACTCAATAGGCGGATACGTCAAGTCCTTCGACCGCGACTCCGGGTCGTTCGTGCTCACCACGAGCGACGGGCGCGAGGTGACCGTCAAGCTCACCGCCACGCTCTACGCCAAGATGATCCGCAACCTGGGCGAGCCCTGGTTCGACACGACGGCGGCGGTCCCCGAGATGCTCGCACCGGGCCGGTTCCTCTTCGCCTACGGCGCCTACTACCCGGACACCCCCGGGGTCATGGAGGCCCAGCACATCGACTTCGTCGGGCGTGACGCCACGCGCTGGCGGTTCGAGGAGCCCGACTGGTGGATCAAGCAGGCCAAGTCGATCGCTGAGTTCTTCATCGACGCCCAGTTCGACAAGGTCGGCGACGAGGTGCGCGTCAACTACGACACCTACCGCACCAACCTCTCGCTCAGCGGTGAGCGGCTGGGCAGCTTCCGCCAGGAGACCGACACCATCTCGCGTCTGGTCTACGGCTTCGCGAGCACCTACCTGCTCACGGGCGAGGACCTGTTCCTCGAGGCCGCGGAGGCCGGGTCCACGTACCTGCGCGACCACATGCGCTTCTACGACACCGACGAGGACGTCGCGTACTGGTACCACGGCATCGACGTCAAGGGCGGGCGCGAGACCAAGGTCTTCGCCTCCGAGTTCGGCGACGACTACGACGCCGTGCCCATGTACGAGCAGATCTACGCGCTCGCCGGCCCGACCCAGACCTACCGGATCACGGGTGACCCTGCGATCCGGCGCGACATCGACCTGACGCTGCGCCTGTTCGACCGGTTCTTCAAGGACCACGACAAGGGCGGCTACTACTCGCACGTCGACCCGATCACGCTCAGCGCCCACAGTGAGTCGCTGGGAAAGAACAAGGCGAAGAAGAACTGGAACTCGGTGGGCGACCACGCCCCCGCGTACCTCATCAACCTGTGGCTGGCCACGGGCGCCGAGGAGCACAAGGAGTTCCTCAAGTACACGGCCGACTGCATCGCCGAGCACTTCCCCGACTACGAGCACAGCCCCTTCGTCAACGAGCGGTTCTTCGACGACTGGAGCCGCGACCTGACGTGGGACTGGCAGCAGAACCGCGCAGTCGTGGGCCACAACCTCAAGATCGCGTGGAACCTCATGCGCATCCACTCGATCGCTCCCGACGCGCGGTACGTCGAGCTCGCGGAGAAGATCGCCGAGCTCATGCCGAAGTACGGTATGGACGCCCAGCGCGGCGGCTGGTACGACGTCGTCGAGCGCGAGATCCCCGAGGGCGAGACTCAGCCGCGCTTCGTGTGGCACGACCGCAAGGCCTGGTGGCAGCAGGAGCAGGGTGTGCTCGCCTACGAGATCCTGTACGGGATCCTCGGAAAGCCGGAGTACCTCAAGTACGCGCGCGAGTCGGCGGCGTTCTACAACAACTACTTCCTCGACCACGAGGACGGCGCCGTCTATTTCAACGTGCTCGCCAACGGCCTGCCGTACGCACTGGGCACCGAGCGGCAGAAGGGCAGCCACTCGATGAGCGGCTACCACTCGATCGAGTTGGCCTACCTCGCGCAGACCTACACCAACCTGCTCGCGACCGGCAAGCCGCTGGACCTGCACTTCAAGCCGCTGCCCGGCGGGTTCCCCGACGGCGTCCTGCGCGTCTCGCCCGACATCCTGCCGACCGGCAGCGTCAAGATCGCCTCGGTGACCGTCGACGGCGAGCCGTGGACCGCGTTCGACGCGGGCGAGCTCACCGTCACCCTGCCCGACGTCGCCCACCGCCCGCGGATCAAGGTCACCCTTGAGCCCACGGCCGCCCAGAACGGGGCCTGAGGTGAACATCGACAAGACCGCCGTCGACGGCGCCGCTGTCGTCGCGCTGGCCGGCAGGCTCGACAACGCCGGCTCACAGGTCGCGCGCGAGGCGCTCATCACGGCCATCGAGCCGGGCGGCAGGCTCGTCATCGACATGACGGCATGCGACTACGTCGCCAGCTCGGGGCTGCGCGTGCTGCTCATCGCCGCCAAGCAGGCGGCGATGGCCGGATGCAAGGCCGTGCTGTGCGGCGTGCAGCCCGCCGTGTGGGACGTCATCGTCATGACCGGGTTCGAGGACGTGCTGGAGGCCTTCGGCGACCGGACACAGGCGCTGGCGGCGCTCACCGCGACGGGGGCGACCCCATGAGCCCGACCGGGCAGGTCGTGCGCGTCGACTCCTTCCCCACGCACGAGCACGAGGGCATCAAGCTCCGCCCCGGACGTGTCATGCCGTTCGGCGCGACCATCGTCGAGGGCGGCGTCAACTTCAGCATCTACTCGAGCCATGCGACGTCGTGCAAGCTCGCGCTGTTCCACCGTGGCGAGCCCGAGCCCTACGCCGTCATCCCGTTCCTCGACGAGTTCCGCATCGGCCACGTCTTCGCGATGGTGGTCTACGGCCTCGACTACGAGGACACCGAGTACGGCTACATCATGGATGGCCCGAACGACTTCGCGCAGGGCCACTGGTTCGACCCGGACAAGATCCTCCTCGACCCCTACGCGCAGATCATCTCGGGGCGTGACGTCTGGGGCGAGATGCCCGACGACGGCGCGCTGCGCCCGCTGCGCTCGCGCATCCTCCAGAACGACTTCGACTGGCAGGGCGACCGGCCGCTCCAGATCCCCATGGAGGACCTGGTCATCTACGAGGCGCACGTGCGAGGCCTGACGGCGCATCCGTCGTCGGGCGTCAAGCACCCGGGCACCTTCGCAGCCGTGCGCGAGAAGATCCCGTACCTCAACGACCTGGGGATCAACGCCGTCGAACTGCTGCCGGTCTACGAGTTCGACGAGTTCGAGAACTGGCGCATGAGCCCGGACGGCTCGACCCGGCTGCTCAACTACTGGGGCTACTCCACGGTCGGGTTCTTCGCGCCCAAGGCGGGCCTCGCGGCCACCGGCCACCTCGGCATGCAGGCCGACGAGCTCAAGGCGCTGGTGCGCGACCTGCACCGCAACGGCATCGAGGTCATCCTCGACGTGGTGTTCAACCACACCGCCGAGGGCAACGAGAACGGCCCCTACATCTCATTCCGCGGCGTTGACAACAAGACGTACTACCTGCTCACGCCCGACGGCTGGTACTACAACTTCTCCGGCTGCGGCAACACGCTCAACTGCAACAACCCCGTGGTGCGGAACATGATCCTCGACTGCCTGCGGTATTGGGCGTCGGAGTACCACATCGACGGGTTCCGGTTCGACCTCGCATCGATCCTGGGCCGCGACCAGAACGGCGCGCCGCTGGAGAACCCCCCGCTGCTGGAGAGCCTCGCGTTCGACCCCGTGCTCGGCAAGTGCAAGCTCATCGCCGAGGCGTGGGACGCCGGCGGCATGTACCAGGTGGGCACCTTCCCGTCCTGGGGGCGTTGGACCGAATGGAACGGCAAGTACCGCGACGACGTGCGGCGCTTCCTCAAGGGCGACTCGGGCGTCACGTGGCGGGCCGCCCAGGCCATGCAGGGCTCGCCGCACGTCTACGACCCGCAACATCGCGGGCACTGCGCGTCGGTCAACTTCATCACGGCGCACGACGGCTTCACGCTCATGGACCTGTTCAGCTACAACGAGAAACAGAACCTGGCCAACGGTGAGGGCAACCGCGACGGCGGCAACGACAACCACTCCTGGGACTGCCAACTCCCCGGCGCCACCGTCGAGCAGACGCGGGCGCTGCGTCACCAGATGGTCAAGAACGCCCTGTCCGTGCTGCTGCTGAGCCACGGTGTGCCGATGCTGCTGGCCGGCGACGAGTTCGGCAACTCCCAAGGCGGGAACAACAACGCCTACTGCCAGGACAACGAGATCGCCTGGCTCGACTGGCAGGACCTCGAGCGCAACGGCGACATCTTCGAGTACACGAAGAGGCTCATCGCGCTGCGCCGCGACCACGAGTGCCTGCGCAGCTCACGCGACGCGGGAAGCCCAACCAAGAACGGCTACCCGCGCGTGTCGATCCACGGCGTGCGGCCATGGGACGCCGAGTACGGGGGCACGACCTTCGCGACGCTGTTCTGCGGAGACGACGACTTCGTGTACATCGCGCTCAACATGCACTGGCAGGACGTCGACTTCCAGCTGCCGCAGCTCCCACCCGGCTTCACGTGGGAGAAGAGCCTCGCCTCCGCCGTCGACGCGGACCACCCCAGCGACGGACAACTGCGCGTGCCCGCGCGGTCGGTCATCGTCCTCACCTCAACGACGCAAGGAGTCTGACATGCGATTCATCCAGTCCGTGGGAGAGACCACCCACATCGCCCTGACCGGGAAGCTCGACTTCTCGACCGCCTCCGTGCTCATGGAGGAGTTGCGCACCCTGGTCGGCGCCGGCGTGAGCCGGATCGAGTTCGACTGCTCGGGGCTCGAGTACATCTCGAGCGCCGGCATCCGGGCCATGGTCTTCGCCAAGCAGAAGATCGCCGCGGACGGCGAACTCGAGATCGCCCTCACCGACGCGTCGCCCAACGTGCAGGACGTGTTCGTCACCAGCGGGCTTGACGGCTACTTCGAGTTCGCGGCATAGGCAGCGGCCGCCATGATCACCCGCAGGCAGTTCGACGCGTCCCCCGAGGCGGTCGACGACATGCTCAGCCTCGTCGACACCCTGACACAGGGGCTCGACGCGAAGGTCGCGTTCGACCTGAGGCTGGCCTGCGAGGAGATCCTCGTCAACATCGTCAGCTACGCCTACCCCAACGGCGGTGGGCGGCTGACGGTCACCTGGGACCACGACACGGCGGCCCACGCCGTCGTCGTGCGGTTCGAGGACTCCGGCATCCCGTTCAACCCACTCGACCAGCCCTCACCCGCCCTCGACGTGCCGATGGCCGAACGCGAGATCGGCGGGCTCGGCATCATGATGGCGCTGCAGCGGGCCGACGACGTGCGCTACGAGCGGCGTGAGGGCATCAACGTCCTGACACTCACCAAGGGGTACTGAGCCGTGCGCAGCATGAGGTTCGGCACGCGTCTGCTCGCCGTGATCCTGATCGTCGCGACGGTCGCCATGGGGACGATCTTCGCCTTCTCCTACAGCGAGATGCGTGCCCTGTCGCGGGCGTCCCAGGAGATCAACGCCGAGGTCAGCGACGTGACGCTGCGGCGCTCGCAGGACAAGTTGACGTACCAGGCCAAGTCGTACCTGAGCCTGCTGGCGACGGCGCAGGCCACGAGATACGACGTCGCGATCACGCGCGTCAAGGACGACATCGCGAACATCACCCGGTACATGGAGGAGCTCTACGCGCAGCCCGACAGCTTCGCGAACGCGCTGCCGACACCGGGAACCGATGAGCTCGACGGGCTGTCACTCGGTGTGCACATCCCCTCCACGGTCGCCAGGACGCCGCAGGTCGACGACGAGCTCGAGTTGGTGCGCAACTCGTTCTACCTGATCCGGATGCTCATCCAGGCCAACCCGACGATCATGTCCGCCTATGTCGGGACGGCGTCGGGGATCATGTTCCAGCTCGCCGACTCCCCGCGTGAGCACGCCCCCGACTGGGACCCGCGCGCACGGCCCTGGTTCGAGATTGCGTCGGCGACCGACGGCTTGGCGTGGACCGACGTCTACCCGGACGCGGTCACCGGCGAGCCGCACGTCACTGGCGCCCAGGCGTTCCGCCACCCTGACGGCACGATCGCGGGCGTCGTCGCCGCGGACATCCCCCTGGCGAAGGTGGACGTCGACCTGCGGGCACTGCAGATCGGCGAGACAGGCCGGGCGTTCCTCGTCGACGCGGCGGGCAACGTCATCGTCGACACCAACCTGACCGCCGCGCAGCTGCAGGACCAAGCCGCGGTGAGGTCCCGATACGCGGACGTCCTTGCCGTGAAGGGCCAGTCGCTGCGCGGCCGGATCACGGCCGCCATCGACGGCACCGCCTATCACATCGCCTACGCGCCCATGGCCGCCACCGGCTGGTCGCTCGGGTTCGCGGTGCCGGTCCACGAGATCGAGACCAACGCCCGGCAGCTCGAGGCCGTCGTCAGGGACAAGGCCGACGAGGCGCAGACGCGCATCCAGGAGCAGTTGGCCGCCGAACGACGACGCTTCGCGGTGATCTTCCCCTCGGTGCTCGCACTCGTGGCGCTCCTGTCGATCGCCGTGTCACGCTCGATCACCAAACCGATCACGACGCTCGCCGCGGGCGTCGCCGAGGTGGGCTCCGGCAACCTCGACGCCAAGGTCGACGTGCGATCGAACGACGAGATCGGCGAGCTCGCCACCGGCTTCAACCAGATGACGGCCAACCTCAAGCAGCGTGCCTCCGACCTCGCCCGAGTCACGGCCGAGAAGGAGCGGATCAACTCCGACCTGCGCATCGCCACGGACATCCAAGACGACATGCTGCCGAAGATCTTCCCGCCGTACTCCGACCGGGACGATCTCCACCTGGCCACGTTCATGCTCCCCGCCAAGGAGGTGGGCGGCGACTTCTACGACTTCTTCTTCCTCGACGAGGAGGAGACCAAGATCGCCCTGGTCATCGCGGATGTGTCAGGCAAGTCCGTCCCCGCAGCCCTCTTCATGGTCATCGCGAAGACGCTCATCAAGAACAACATGCACCTGCCGCCCGCTCAGGTGCTGAGCACGGTGAACAACCTGCTCGTCGCGGACAACAACTCCTCGATGTTCGTCACCACGTACTACTCCGTGCTCGACCTCACGACAGGCGAGTACTGCTACGCGAGCGCCGGCCACAACCCGCCGGTGCTCTACCGGGCGGCGAGCCGAAAGATCGCCTACCTCGAGGTGCCGAAGGCGCCGCCGCTGGGCGTCTTCGCGGGCAAGTCGTTCGTGACCCAGAGCCTGCGGCTCGAACCCGGCGACGCCCTGCTGCTCTACACCGACGGCGTCACCGAGGCGTTCAACCGCACGTCGCAGATGTACGGCAGCGACCGGTTGCTCGACGACCTCTCGGCGCTGGTCGACCAGCCCGCGCACGCGGTGGTCGACAGCGTGTACGCCGCCGTCGAGACCTTCGCGGACGGTGAGGAGCAGTCGGACGACATCACCATGCTGTTCTGCCGGTACGCGGGACCCGCGACGGCGTAGGCACGCCACCGCTACCGGCCGCCTGGCCGTCGGATCGTCGTCAGCGTCTTGCGCCAGCCCGAGGAGAGCCCTCGTCGCCCCCGTGACCCAGCGGGGCGCCCGCCGCGTCTGCGCTCTCGCCAGAGTCCGGCGCCGGCTCGGGGGCGGCGACGACAGGCCGGGTGAGTGCGTCCTCGTCACGTTTGCCGGTCGGCACGCAGGCCAACGCGACCAGCGCGCCCATCCCGACGGCCGCCGGGATGAGCACCTGCGGCTGACGCGCCGTCGTGACGATGGCGCCGCCCGCGGGGACGCGCAGCCACATCCGCCAGGCGTCGGACACGGTGTAGGTGCTGGCGTCGGGGATGTCGTTCGCGTCCCCCTGGAGCGTCAGCGTGCGGGCGTCGGGCGCGTCGGCAGCCTCGATCGCCACCACGCGGTGCGTCACCAGGCTGGCGTCGGACTGCGGCACGGTGACGACGTCGCCCACCGCGAGGTCGCGCGCCGCGACCTTGTGGGCGATGAGCGCGTCACCTCGCAGGATCATCGGGCTCATGGAGCCCGAGGTCACCACCAGGGTCTGCAGCGCGCCGACCTGGACGGCCACGAACAGCGCGCCGCCCAGCACGCCGACGACGGCGGCCAGGGTCAGCGCGGCGTTGCCGACGCGGCGCAGCCACTTCACGGCGACGGCTCCTGCGACCCGACGTCGCCCGCGGCGCTGGCCCCGCTCGTGGGAGCCTCCGTCGCGAGCGGTGCCAGTTCGGCGTCGGGCGCCTCCGGCTCGCCAGCCGGGTCTGGCGGGGGCTGCGGAACGACGTCGCCGCCCGGTGGCGCACCGTCATCGACGGTGGTGGTGTCGGAGGCTGCGGCGTCATCGGCCTGCGGGGCGCCGACCGGCGGCGCGTCGACCTCGGACGCCGGCGCAGGCGGCTCGCCCGGATCGCCCGGATCGCCCGGATCGGCAGGGTCGGCCTGGGGCGGCGCATACGTCCAGTCGACCTGGACCACGACGGTGTCGACCACCGCGCCGGCCCCGGGCGCCTCGGCGGACGGCGCCGCCTCGGGCGCCGGCGCCTGCTGCGCGGCACCGGTCGCGGCCGTGAGCACAAGCACGCAGGTGATCGCCAGCGCCGCCTGAGCGACACGTGCGTGCCTGACGGGTGCGTGGATCATCGGATCGCTCCTGAGGCATGGCAGCGCGCGAGCCGACGACGGCGCATCGACGCGGCGCCCAGCAGGGTCACGCCCGCTCCGGTCAGCGCCGCCGCGGCGAGGAGGGTCAGACCAGGCGTCGTACCCGTGCGGGGCAGCCAAGATGCAGCGCCGACGGCGGGGGAGCCCCCGGCGGTCGTGCCGGGCGCGACGTCGTCGCCCTGCGCGGTGAGGCGATACGCGAGCTCGGCGGCCTCGGACGGGTCGACGTCGTCGTCGACGGTGAGGCCCACTCGCAGGTGGGTCGTGCCCTGGGCGGGGACGGGCAACGCGGGAACCCGGCCGTCGCTGTCGAACCGCCAGCCGACCGCGAGGTCGACCTGCGAGCCGGCGCACGTGTCACCGACCCACGGATCGGCGCAGCCCAGGACGGTCGTGGCGATCGAGTCGGCGAGGTCGCCGACGCCCGTCACCGCAAGGAATGTGGTGGCGCCGTCGGTGGCGAAGGTCGAGGTGACGTCGAGGGTCTGCCACCGGGTCTCCCCGGGGCGGAGCCGCTCGAACGTCAGATGCGACGACGGGGTGAGGTCGCCGTCGTCAACAGCGGTGGGGCCCGCCGTCGCAGTCGGGCCGGTCGCCGCGAGGAGACCGCCCGCGAAGAGCATGACGACGGTCAGGCGAGCGACGCGCCATGCGGCGTGTGGCATCGGAGTTCCTCCTGACGGATTGTGGAAGAAGCCTGGGCGGGACGCCCGAATGGCGTCCGGCGCCCCACCCAGGGGATGGCGCCGCGCGAGCGCGAGGCGCGGGTGTCAGGTCACGGGGCCGGCGGCGTCGGACCCGTCGGCGCGAAGCCGATGCCAGACGCGGTGATCTGCACGGGGCCGACCGCCACGGGGACCTGTGTGTTGACCGCACCCTCAACGATCTGCGGCTGCGTCAGGACGGTCAGTGCCGCCGTCCAGGTCATGCCCCCATCACTTGAGGAGAATGCAGTGCGAGCGATGCGGGTGGGCTGGCCCTCCACTGGGTACACGGTCTTCGCACTCCCGAGGTCCGCCCAGAAGTCCTCAGATCCCGCGACCGACTTGATGTCCAGCTTGCCCCCCGCCGCGTCCTTCACGGTGAGGGTTTGGGTGTACCACAGAGCCACCCCGTTGGCGGAGACGGTTGCCCCAGGCAGTGCACTCTCGGCACCAGCCTTGTCCCACCGACCCGCATCCGCGTCCCACCACGTCCCGTCAAGGAGGATGTCGATGCCCTCCGCGTGAGAGAAGTCGTCCTCGGTGGGAGCGGTGCCGTAGACGGTGACGGCGACGACCGGGTCGAACCCGGCCACACCGGCCAGTCCCGTGAACTTCACGTCAGACGTCCACGCGGCCGACGTCGCCGCGGCCCCGAGCCCCAGGATCGCCAGGCTCGCGAGGCCGATCCTGATCTTCGTGTTCTTGCGCATCATCCTGTTCCTTCTCGTGTGCGACGCGCGTTCGGGCCGCGCGCCAGGGTTCGTGTCTCAACTTCCCGGACCCTCAAGGGCGACGGGTGGGGCCGGGACCGACGGGCTATCTGCCTGCCGCGCTGACTGCGAGGTGGACAGTTCCGTTCGTGAGCTCGGCGGTGTCGCCGGAGTGCCGCAGCGTCGCGGAAACCCGGTAGTACGGGCGCCCGTCATCGCTGTGCGCGGCGATGGTGACATCGATGAGTTCGACGGCGTGGCCCGCATCATCGACGAGCCAGGCGGTGATCGCGGTGGGGTCGAGCGAGATCGCGGTCGCCGGGCTCGCCCGGACGTCGACCGTGACCGTGCCCCCGGGGGCGAGGTCCGGTGTGACGCGGAGGGGTCCGCGGCCCCAAGCACCCAACGGCGGGCCAGCCTCACGGACCTCGAGGAACTGGACCTCGTCACCAGGGGGGTCGGGGTTGGCTGGTGGCGCCGGTTCGGCTGGTGCCGTGGGTCCGGTGTCGGCCGGATCGCGGGTCGGGTCGTCGGCGTCGGCATCGGTCGAGTCCGGGACGGCACGGGCAGCGCCGCCGTCGAGCATGTCGACATCCCCGGTGAAGGGGGCGGGATTCGGGTCAATGGTGAATTCCGTGACCCCGGCGGTACCCGTGAACGCGACCCTGGAACTCCACGCCGCGCCCGTCGGAACCAGGCCGACGGTCGCAGCGCTCATGCCGAGTACCGCCACAGAGGCAAGGAGTCCGCGCCCGGCTGTGCTGTTCAATCTGGGCATGCGCTATCGCCTTCCGTCATTCGTGGAAGTGGTGAGCGCTACGGCGCCGCCGTAGTCGCTGAATGGCCATGCGCCGAACGACTTCCGGGCACGGCGTCGACTTCGTTGTCTTTGCAGGGCGCCACGCGCCGCGCAGAACCTCTCATACTCCGTTGCGGAGGAGGGGCCACGCCTCGGACGGGCGATGCGCTCGCGACGCTTCGATGCGGTCACCCGTGTCGGGTGCCGACCAGCCTGCGCGGGTCCCCAGATCCGCGGGCTTGTGGCGAATATAACTCCGAGCACTCGTCATTGCGCGCTCAAATTGAGAGATATCGGTTTCCAATTGTGCGAGGCCTTGGAGTGGGCGACCCAGAGTGTTCGGGTCGCCGCTATGCACGCGCGGCTATCGCCCCCGAGCGCCCTCTCGTCGCCTGCGCCGGGGCCGTGAGCACCCCGCCTCGCCGCGATCTGGGCGTGCGAGCGTGCCCACCCCATAAACGACGAGCCCGACCGCGACGACGCCGGCCGCCTTCGGCCCCCAGCCCGTCGTCGTGACGAACCCGGCCCACGGCACCCGGTAGGCGACCTTGCCCATCACCTGCTCGGCCACCAGCGGGGCGTCGTCGGCCGTGTTGGCGTCGCCGCGCGTCACCAGTCGGCGGCCGCCATCGCCGTCGTACACCCGCACGACCCGGTGGGTCACCAGCGTGGGATCGCCCGACGTCGGCTGGAACGTGATGACGTCGCCCGGCGCGACGTCGTCGCCGGACACCGGACGCGAGACCACCAGGTCGCCAGGGGAGTAGGTCGGCTCCATCGACCCGGACAGCACCGCCAGCGGCACCGCGCCCAGCACGCGCGGCACGACGACGACCGCGCCGGCCAGCAGCACCAGTCCGAGCAGCAGCAGGGTGGTCAGCGCGCCGAACGCGGCGCGTGCCGCGCGGCCGGGGCGAGACGTCGTCGCCGGCGCCGGTTCGGCGGGGGAGGTAGCGTTCATGGTCGATGCCTCAGTCTCGTGGCCTACTCGTTGACCGTGGTGGGGGTTCGCTGCGCCACGGACGGGTCGTCGCGCACGTGCGGCAGCGCCACGGTCAGCGCGTCCTGCCAGGCGCACGTGCCGCCGTCGGGCAACACCTGGATCACGGTCGCCGTCAGCGTCCCGTCCGCAAGGGTGAGGCGAGGCCCGACCACCTCGGGCGGCGCCGGCATCACCGCGTTGGTCAGGGTGAACGCGATCGGCAGCGAGAACGCGCCGTCGGCTGCCACGCGCACGACGGGGCGACGCTCCCGCGGCGGGACGGCGGCCCCGGCGCGCACCAGCAGCACCTCCGTCGTCGACCGGCCCAGCGACCCGATGGTCGAGCCCGACACGGCGTAGGCGCGCTGGCCCGCGACGTCGGTGGTGGAGGTGACCTGATCCCATGAGCGTTGATCGGCCGGGGTGCTGCGGGTCGACCACTGGTGGTCGACCCGCAGCACCCCGGCGTCGAGCGCTGCGCCCTTCAGGCTGCCGGTGACCGTTGCGGTGAGCGTCAGCGCGCCCGGCACGAACGAGCAGTTCAGGACGCACAGCGGGGGCTTGGCGTAAAGCCCGTCGAGTTCGTACGGCCCAGCCCCGAAGTCGGGCGTCAGACCCGACAGTTGTACGGCGCCCGTGCGCAGGGCCACCGACGTCGCGCCGCCGGCCACCCGCCAGCGCGCGCTGGTCGCGGGCGTGTCGGCGGCGAGGCTGGTGACGGCGAGTGCGGCGGCCGTGCCGGCGGCCACGAGTGCGATCCTGGCGCGGGTCAACGGGGCTCCTGGGTGCGCCGGGCTCAGGCTGACGGCGTCACAGTCTGGGCACCTCATGCACCGTGACGTTCCCGCCGTCCGAGCCGTCCCAGACGAAAAGCGTCGCCGAGCTGATGTGCGGCTCGCTGGATCCACCAGCGGCCGCGGGCGCGGCGGCGCCAGGCTCATCGGACGGCAGCCGCTGGGTCAAGGTGACGACCATGTTCTCGAGCCAGATGGAGGTGTCCATGCCGTCGCCGTGGGTGTTCTTGTCGGCGTCCCAGTGGATCTGCGCGATGAGGTCTCCCGTGGTCTTTTCGGTCAGCACCACCGAGCCCGGGCCGCTCACGAGCTCGCGCACGCCGTTGCCGTCCTCAAAGAGCCAGGTGAGCGTGAACTGCTCCTCCAGGCCCTGGGGTGAGCCGGTCGCGGCCACCAGGGAGCCGGACGCGCCGAGCGTCGCCTCGAGCGTCGTGCCCTCGACGGTCATCTCGACGGGGACGGCGCCGCGGACGGTGATCCCCGGGTTGAGCAGCAGCGTTTCGCCGGCAGGGACGGTCGTCCAGTTCCCGCCGGACAGGTACGACCAGGTCGGCTCGGCGGTGGTCTTCGCGACGCCGAGCTTGCCCGTCTCGACCGCGACCTTAGGGATGCCGGTCGACGCCTCCCACCGCGCGAACGTGCCGCCGGTGCCCAGCAGCAGCACGCCGCCGGCGATCGCGGCGATCGCGCCGCGCGTCCTCTTGCTCATCCTCTGGCTCATAGGGCCTCGTCTCTCGCGCGTCAGGGCGCGTCACGGTGGAACGGTGGGGTGCCCCGGACGGGGCGCCGCCGTCGTCGGCGTGACGGACGGCCCGCGCTCCCCGGGACGGTCGCCAGCACGCGAGTTCGAGCATTTGCGCGGTGTTCGAGCGCTTGGCGGAAGTTCGAGCGCCCGGGCGCTCGAACGGGACGACGAATGCTCGAACTCGCGTGAGGGGGTTGCCTGCGCTCCGGGGCGGGCGATCGCCCCGGAGCGCAGAGTGCCGGGCACTCCTCCAGGGAGTCCCTTTCAGGGGGCTCCGCAAGTGCCGACGACATTCACCTTACGAGTGAGGTCAGACCACATGACGCGCTGGCGCGATCCCTCGGGCCGATGGCGTTTTGCCATCGTTTTCGCCGCGGGTATCGTTTTCGGCCCGACGCGCCATTCCGGCGAAGCCCGTGTGCGCCATTCCCGCGAACTCTCGCGGCGCTGTCGCGCATGTGGCACTTCCGCGCCGGCGTGCGCCCCACCTCGCCCCGGCGCACGACGACGCCCCACACGCGTTGCGGGCGTGTGGGGCGTCGTCTGGCGCGCCTGCCTGCGGTGCGGCGCGCCGCTCGCCGCTGAACGGACGACGGCGAACAGACCAGCGCCTCAGCGCATCAGCGGGTCAGCACCACCTTGAGCGCCTTGGTCTCGGCGGCGCGACTGAACACGTCGTACGCCTCCTCGATCTCGTCGAGGTCGAACGAGTGGGTCGCGAACGCGCCCGCCGGGAGCTTGTGCTGGGCCACCAGGCGCAGCAGCATCGGCGTCGTCGACGTCGAGACAAGGCCCGTCGTGATGGTGATGTCGTGGATCCACAGATCCTGAAGCGCGAGCTCGACCGGGCTGCCGTGCACGCCCACATTGGCGACGTGCCCGCCCGGCCGCACGATCTGCGTGCACATGGTGAACGTGGCGGGAATGCCGACGGCCTCGATGGCGACGTCGACGCCCAGCCCGTCGGTCATGCCCAGAAGCTGCTCACGCCAGTCCGACTCGCTCGACCGCACGGTGTCCGTGGCGCCGAAGTGCCGCGCCTGCTCCAAGCGATTGGCGTCGAGGTCGACGGCGATGACGCGGCTCGGACCTCCGAGCGCCGCGGTCGCGATGGACGCCAGGCCCACCGGGCCCGCGCCGATCACGGCGACGACGTCACCCGGTGACACCTTGCCGTAGCGCACGCCGATCTCGAACCCGGTCGGCAGGATGTCGGACAGCATGACGGCGGTCGCGTCGTCGACGCCGTCGGGAAGCTTGTGCAGCGAGCTGTCGGCGAACGGGACGCGGACGTACTCGGCCTGCGTGCCGTCGATCAGGTGGCCAAGGATCCAGCCCAACCCGGGCGCGCCCTCGTCGGCCAGGCAGTGCGCGTACAGGCCGCGGCGGCAGAACGCGCACGTGCCGCACGCCGAGACGCACGAGATGATGACGCGGTCGCCCACGGCCATGCTCTGCACACCGGGGCCGACCTCGGTGATGGTGCCGACGCCCTCATGCCCGAGGATCCGCCCGTCGGTCACGGCGGGCACGTCGCCCTTGAGAATGTGCAGGTCGGTGCCGCAGATCGTCGTGGTGTCGATCCGCACGATGGCGTCTGTGGGTCGCAGGATCGTTGGGTCGGGGACGTCCTGCCACGCTTTCGAGCCCGGGCCGTGGTAGACGAGTGCCTTCATGGGTGGGACCTCCTCATGTGGGCGCCCACCCCATCGTGGACGCCTCGGTTCCCTACCCGATCACGGGCTGCGCCTGCGTCGATAGGGCGCAAGGTCCGTCGCGGCGGTGCCGGAGGTCCCGACGGACTGGGGTTTTCCCCAGGAGTTTCGACGGCGTGCGGTTTGTGTGGCGTGTGGTTTCGACGGGCTCAACCACCCGGGGTGGCGGCGGTTGAGCCCGTCGAAACCACAGTTGCGCGTCACACGAGGTCGCGCACCGCCGCGTACTGCTCGCGGACCACCGGCACCGGGTTGGCTGGCAGCGTCGTCGTCATCTCCGTCGACCACGCCGGCGCGTCGACCGGGGCCCCGGCCTCCGACGACGCGAGCACCCACGCGGCCTGGCGGGCCGCGCCGTCGGCCACGTACTCACCGGGCGCCGGGATGGAGATCGGCAGGCCGAAGATCTGCGGGGCGATCTGTTGCACGGCGGGCGACTGGGCCGCGCCGCCGATGAGCATGACCCGCTCGACCGGCACGTCGAGGGCGCGCAGCGCGTCGAGGCCGTCGGCCAGGCCGCACAGCATGCCCTCGATGTAGGCGCGGGCGATGTGCGCGCGCGTCTGGTTCTTCAGGCGGATGCCGTGCAGCGTGCCCGAGGCGTTGGGGCGGTTGGGCGTGCGCTCGCCCTGCAGGTAGGGCACCAGCACGAGGCCGTCGGACCCGGCCGGGGCTGCGAGCGCGAGGTCCGCGAGCTGGGTGAAGTCGGCGTCGAGGATCGCGCGCGCGGCGTCGAGCACCTGGGCGGCGTTGAGCGTGACGGCGAGCATGAGCGCGTTGCCGGTGCAGTCGGCGAACCCGTTGATGGCGCCCGACCCGTCGGCGGTGCGCCGGGGCGCGACGGCTGAGACGACGCCCGAGGTGCCGATCGAGATCGCGATGTCGCCGGGCGCCATGCCCAGGCCGATCGCGGCGCCCGCGTTGTCGCCCGCGCCGGGGCCGATGAGCGTGGCGCCCGTGCCCGCTACCGACGGGTGTGCGAGCGCGCCCGACTCGGTCGGGCCGATGACGCGCGGCAGCACGATGTCGTCGCGGCCGAACGCGAGCCTCAGCAGATCGCGGCGGTAGGCGCCCGCGCCGCCGTCGGCCTCGGCGTCGTAGTAGCCGGTGCCCGACGCGTCGGACTTGTCGGTGAAGAGCTTGTCGAGCTGCGGGCCGAGCGGCGCGGTCGGGTCGCCGGCGGGGCCGTAGCCGGCGATGCGCCAGCTCAGCCAGTCGTGGGGGAGCGCGACGGCGGCGACCTTGGCGGCGTTCTCGGGCTCGGCGTCGCGCAGCCAGCGCAGCTTGGTGATGGTGAGGCTGGCGACCAGCACGGAGCCGACGGCGTCGGCCCAGGCCTGCGCGCCCGCGGCGCGGTCGCCGTCGCCGAGCTCGACGATGAGGTCCTCGGCGGCCTGTGCCGAGCGGGTGTCGTTCCACAGCAGGGCGTCGCGCACGACGTTGCCCTGCGCGTCGAGGGCGACCATGCCGTGCTGCTGGCCGCCGACGGCCAGCGCGGCGACACCGGCGAGCCCGCCCGCCTTCTCCGCGGCCTCGCGGAACGCCGTCCACCAGTGCCGCGGATCGACGGACGTCCCGTCCGGATGCTTCGCCGCCCCACTACGCACCAGCACACCGGTGTCACTGTCACGAACCACAACCTTGCAAGACTGGGTGGACGAGTCCACCCCAGCAACCAGTGCCACAAGAACTCCAAAGAACGAACGCCGAGGTACCGGAATCCGGTCACCGACGTCGTCCACGGTGACCGAGGGACGGTATTTCGCCGGAGGACCGGTACCTCGACGGGGGAAACGGGGGGGGTATGGGGGGCGAGCCCCGTCACCTGGGGGTGACGGGGCTCGCCTGGGGTGGGTGACCCGAGGGGGGGTCAGCCGAGGATGTGGTTGAGGGCGAGCTGGTGCAGGTGCACCAGGCCCTCGTGGCGCTTGCCGAGCGAGGCGATGTCCTCGTCGGGCTCCGCGAGGAACGACTCGAACGACTCACCGGCGGCGAGGGTCGTCGAGGCGTCCAGCACGCCGGCCTTCTCGAACGCGGCCTGGACCTCGGCGTCGGCGCGGTAGGCCTTCGACGCGGCGGCGAGCAGCTCGTAGGTCTTAATGTTCGCCGCGGCCGACTCCCAGATGCCGTCGATGTACTCGGTGCGCGAGGGCTTGTAGTCGAAGTGGCGGTAGCCCTGGTAGGGGGCGATCGTGCCGTTCGGCGAGCCGTTCTCGAGCAGGTCGACCGTGAAGAAGGCCGAAAGCAGGTTGCCGTGGCCGAACACCAGGTCCTGGTCGTACTTCGGGCCGTTCTGACCGTTG
The DNA here is from genome assembly GCF_004216535.1 of Xylanimonas ulmi. Taxonomy (NCBI): domain Bacteria; kingdom Bacillati; phylum Actinomycetota; class Actinomycetes; order Micrococcales; family Promicromonosporaceae; genus Xylanimonas; species Xylanimonas ulmi. The sequence continues at coordinate 2,476,771 of NZ_SGWX01000001.1, read as the reverse complement.
AGGTCGATGTGGAACAGCTTGTTGACGTACAGGGCGAGGGCGAGGCCGTGGGTGTAGTCCAGGCCGGCCATCTGCTCGTGGCCCGTCTCCGGGTTCACGCCGACGATGTCGCCGTTGTCGAGCGTGTTGATCAGCGCGATGGCGTGGCCGATCGTCGGCAGGAAGATGTCGCCGCGGGGCTCGTTCGGCTTCGGCTCGAGGGCGACGCGCATGTCGTAGCCCTTCGACTTGATGTACGCGGCGACGGTGTCGATGCCCTCGGCGTAGCGCGCGTGCGCGGTGCCCAGGTCCTTGGAGTTGGCGTACTCGACGCCCTCACGGCCACCCCACATGACGAAGGTGGTCGCACCGAGCTCGGCGCCCAGGTCAACCTGCTTGAGGACCTTGCGCAGGCCGTAGCGGCGGATCGAGCGGTCGTTCGAGGTGAACGAGCCGGCCTTGAAGACCGGGTGCGAGAACGTGTTGGTCGTGACCATCTCGCAGACCAGGCCGGTCTCCTCCGACGCGGCCTTGACCGAGTCGATGGCGGCCTGACGCTGGGCCTCGGTGGCGTCGATCGGCCACACGTCGTTGTCGTGGAACGTGAAGGCGTGCGCGCCGGTCTCGGCGAGCTTGCGGATGTTCTCGGCCGGGTCGAGGTGCGGGCGGGTCGCGTCACCGAACGGGTCGACGCCCTGCCAGCCGGTGGTCCACAGGCCGAAGGAGTACTTGATGTCGCTCACGGGTTGTCTTCTCCTCGTCGAGCCGCGCAGCAACCCCGCACGGCATTAGTTGTACGGCTGAACTATTGCGTGGCGCTCCGCTACAGTCAAGGCGTGCCAGCCGATTCGCAGACGACGTCTCTCGGGTCAGCCGCCCGCCAGCACACGTTGCGTGAGCGCAACCTGGAACTGGTCGCCCGGGCGGTATTTGATTCGCCGGATCCACTGTCGCGCGCCGATGTCGCCGCGTCCACCGGACTGGCGCGAGCCACCGTGTCCACGCTCGTAGATCGGCTGGTGGCGGGCGGTTTGCTCGCTGAGCTGGCGCCGATCTCCGCTCAGCGGGCGGGACGGCCGGCAGTTCCGCTCGTCCCGGCGGCGCGATCTGTCGTAGGCGTCGGCCTGGAGGTCAACGTCGACTACCTCGGCGTGAGTGTGATGGACCTCACAGGCGACATCGTCGATGAGCGAGTCGAGCCAGGATCATTTCACGACAGCAATCCGGCCGAGATCCTGCCGCGCGTCGGCAAGCTCGCACGCGAGCTCATCGACGTGTGTGTGGAGGACGGCATGCGCGTCGCCGGGGCGCGCCTGGCCCTGCCCGGCCTCGTCGACACCCGCGCCGGCGTGCTCCAGGTCGCGCCCAACCTCGGCTGGTCCTCGCTCGAGCCCATCGCGCCGCTCGGCCTCGACGGGCTGCACGTCGAGGTCGCCAACGAGGCCAAGCTCGCCGGGCTCGCCGAGCTCAACGGCGACGTCGCCCCCTCGTTCCTGTACGTCTCGGCCGACGTCGGCATCGGCGCCGCGATCATCGTCAACCGCGAGCTCTTCCTCGGCGAGCGCGGCTGGAACGGCGAGATCGGGCACGTCGTCGTCGATCCCGCCGGACCGCGCTGCGGCTGCGGCGCCTTCGGCTGTCTGGAGCAGTACGCCGGCAAGGACGCCGTCATGCGCGCCGCCGGCCTGGCCGCCGACGCCCCGCTCGAGACCCTCGTGCACGCGCTGCACACCCGCGACGAGGCCGCCGAGAAGGCCGCGCGGCGCGCGGCGCTCGCGCTCGGATCAGCCCTCGCCGACTTCGTGAACCTCGTCGACGTCGGCACCATCGTGCTCGGCGGCGCCTACACGACACTGCTGCCGTGGCTGCGCCAGGAGGTCACCGACGTGCTCAACGACCGCGTGCTCTCGGCGCCCTTCGCGCCCGTGACGGTGCGCGGCGCCGCCGCCGGGCCCTACGCCGCCATGGCGGGTGGGGCGCGCGAGGTGCTGCGCGGCGTGCTGGCGGCTCCGGCGGACTGGGTCTGAGCCAGCGAGGTGAGGGCGGTCGCGGCGGGCCGGTAGGCTTGTCCGGACGCCGGGGAGTTGGCGTCACGCCGCCGACGGCGGCAGGCCTGCGTAGCTCAGTGGATAGAGCATTCGTCTCCTAAACGAAGGGTCGGCGGTTCGAGTCCGCCCGCGGGCACCCGAGATCACCCCTCGCCCTCGCAGACGCCCTCGGGCGCCGGGTACAGCCCCGTCTGCGTGAGCAGGTCGACCGCCTCCTCGCGCGAGCCGACCCCGAGCTTGCGGTACAGCGACCGGGCCTGCGTCTTGATGGTGTTGGGCGAGACATGCAACGCCTTGGCGATGTCGACGAGCGTGCACTCGGTGCGCAGCCAGCTCGCGAGCAGCGCCTCGCGCTTGGTCAGGTTCGGCGGGCGGAACGCGAGCGGCTTGGGCGCCGTGCGGGACACGTTCGCGGGCAGCAGCGCCGCGAGGTGGCGCGCGAACTCGGGCTCGCGCCGCCGCAGACGCTGGTGCAGCGCGGCGAGCTCGCCCAGGTCGAGGCCCAGCGCCGGACTCACGGCGCCGAGCTCGACCGCGAGGTGGGTCGCACGCGAGAACTCGGCGTCGGCGTGCTCGGTCTGGCGCAGGCGCCCGTAGGCCACGGCCCGGCGCACGTGCACCGAGGCCAGGCTCGCGGGGCTGTGGTGCGGGTTGCGGTGCACGCAGCGGTCGGTGACCCGCAGCGCCTTGCGCGGCTCGGTGAGTTGGAGATGCGCGGTGGCGGCCAGCGCCTCCAGGCACACGGGGTGGTCCGGGGCGGAGGCGCGCTCGCCCACGACGCTGAGCACCGACGCTGGATCGCCGAGCTGCAGCAGCGCCAGTGCCTGCGCGGCGACCAGGTGGTCGACCAGGAACGACGGCGCGACCGACCCCGCGGCGCCGTGGACGAGCGACTGCGCCGTCGAGACGGCCCGCTCGTACTCGCCCCGGGCGCCGTACAGGTGGCAGCGGCACAGGGTGTGGATGGTCTGTTGGACGGGGTCCCAGGCCGAGCGCTCGAACGCGCACACCGCGTCCTCGATCTCGCCGACGTCTCCGCGGCGCAGCGCCGTCAGGACCGTGGTGACCGTCAGCGCCCATGAGGTCACCTGCCAGCCGTGGGCGGTGACCAGTCGCCTCGCCGAGGCCAGCTGGTCCACGCCGACGGCGACCTCGCCGTTCATGGTGAACGCGGCGGCGAGCAGCGCGTGCCCGGTGAACAGGACGCGGTCGTCGTCGGCGCCGGCCGCGTAATCGGCGACCTGCCCGGCGCACGCGACGGCGTCGCGCAGCCTGCCCGTCAGCAGGTACGCCTCGGCGATCGCGGCGAAGGCCAGGGCGCGCGCCGCGGGAGCGCACACGCCGGTGATGGTGGACACCGCGGCGAGCGCCTCGCGGTCGGCGAGCGCGCCCGCCTCGTCCGCGCGACCGGTCAGCAGCAGGGCGCGCACGCGCGCGGCCTTGTACAGCGCGCGAGCGGCTTGCGTCTGCCACTGCACGGCGCCGCCGCGCGCGCCGAGCACGGCGTCGATCGCCGCGCGGGGCGGTCGCGCTGCCCCAGGAAGCGAGGACGACAGGACGGCGCCCACGGCCTCGTCGAGACCAGACCGGCGCGGTGGGTCGGGCGCTTGTGGGTGGATGGATGGGGCGCCTTCACTCAGCGGGTCGGTTCTCTGAAGGTATGGCACGAACAGGTCACCTCTTTCCGGATCCAACCCTGGCGATCATTTGACACATCGTTGTGCGGCAATCAGGAGTCGGGCCATGAGGAACGTACAACCGAGTGCCCTCGCCCACCACGCGGAATGGTGTTGTCCGAGTTGAAAGCGTTTGCGATCACGTTTTTTTGGGTGCGGCCCGCGTCGAGGGGTGAAAGGGAAGGTGAAAAGTCGATCGATCCGGCCCGGATGATTCTTCGAGCGCCAGATGATCAGTGCAGCGAGATTCCCTCGGACCGAGGAGCCGGAGCAATTCGGCAAGGCGGGGCGAGGGGGACTCCGGGATTGCTCGTCGGCCCCGCGCAGGGGGCGGGCCGGTGAGCGTCTAAGCCGGCCTGGGCGGTGTGCAGGCACGTCGGTCCTCGGATCGACGGCAGAGTGTGGCGGTCACTGGGGTCCGCGCCCACACGACGCCGCCACCGCCCAGGCTCGGGTCGCCCCTGCGGGCGCCCACTCACAGCGCCCGTTCGGGTCGGGCGAGAATCCCCGGCGTCAGCCGCGCCGCCACCGACGCCCCGGCTCGCACCAGGGCGAACCCCGCCGCGAACACCGCGACCATGACCGCCACCGCCAGGGGTTGGGTGAGGACCGCGGCGCCCACGATGGGCAGCAGCAGCACCGCTGAGACGGCCGCCGAGCCGACCACGACGGTCCACAGCACCGACATCACCGACCGGCGCGCGGCCTGCGCGAGCAGCGTGCGCGGCACCCCGAGCCGGTCGAGCGAGACGGCCACCCGCGCTCGGTCGAGCGTCGCGGCGGCCTGGTTGATCGCCACGGTGCAGGCCGCCATGAGGAACGAGACCACGAGCGTCACGACGACGCCGGTGCGGATGTCCGCGAGCAGCCAGGCGTCCTCGCGCGAGCTGGCGCTGCCCTGGGCCAGCGCGAGCCCGGCGCCCGCGACGACGCCGACGAACGTGGTCACCGAGATCCCGGCCACCTGCCGCCACGCGGCCTTGGGGTCTTCGAGCACGATGCGGGCCGCGAGCAGCCGCGGCACGTCGCGCGCGTGCCGGTGCAGACGCCGCGCGCGCACCCGCACGTACCAGGGGCCGACGGCGTCAAGCGCGAGCAGCCCGCACGCGAACGCCCCGGCGATGCCCGCCACGACCGCGGCGAACCCGCCGTACTCGCCGAGCGTGCCCAGCCCCGTCGTCGTGCACGCGGCGCCCAGCACGACGACGGCGGCCACGATCGCGCGGCGCCCGCGCGCCGTCCCCGGCCGCTGCCGGGTGCGCACCCCGAGCGGGGTGACGACGACGCCGCGCAGCCCGATCGCCGCGGACCCTGCGGCGACCAGCGCGACGCCGAGCCACACCGCCGGCAGCCAGAACCAGGGCAGCCACATCTGCGCGCCGAGCGGCTCGCCGGCGAAGCGCAGCAGACCGACGAGCGGGGCGAGCCCCGCGTACACGACGGTCCCGGCGACCGCCCCCGCCAGCGCCACGGACGCCGCCTCGATGACCGTCAGCGCCGTGACGGTGCGGCGCGTCGCGCCCAGCAGACGCAGCGAGGAGAGCCGGTCGTCGCGCCGCCGCGCCGACAGCCGGGCGGCCGCCGCCCCGAGCGTGAGCAGCGGCGCCACGAGCAACGACAGCGCGATCACGGCGAGCGCCACGTAACCGCCCGCGTTGGGCCCGTCCATCCGGAAGAACGCCTGCGCGCCACCCAGCACGACCAGCAACAGGGCGGTGACCAGCGCGAAGGAGGCGAGGGGGAGCGCGGCCGCGAGTCGGTCGCCGTCGCGCCGCCGCGCGAACAGGCGCGCCAGGGCGAGCGTCGTGCGCAGCGACAGAGCGAGGGGGGCCGTGGTGGTGGCGGCGCTCACGAGAGGAACCCCTGCCGGGCGGGACCAGTGCCGCCCGCGTCCGCCCGGCTCGAGTCCGCCACCACGCGCCCGTCGCGCAGTTCGACGACGCGGTCGCAGCGCGCCGCGACCTGGCCGTCGTGCGTGACGACGACGAGCGTGCGCCCCTGCGCGACGGCCCCCAGCAGCAGGTCGAGCACCTCGGCGCCGGTGCGTGAGTCGAGCGCGCCCGTGGGCTCGTCGGCGAACAGCAGCCTCGCGCCGGTGATCTGCGCGCGGGCGATCGCGACGCGCTGCGCCTGCCCGCCCGACAGTGCGCCGAGCCGCCGGCGCTCGAGCCCGACGAGCCCCAGCGCCTCAAGCCATCGCGCGGCCTCGAACTCGGCCTGTGCGCGTGGCACGCCGGTGAGCATGCGCGCCACGGCGACGTTCTCCAGCGCGGACAGCTCGTCGAGCAGCAGCCCCTGCTGGAACACGAAGCCCAGCGCCTCGCGTCGCAGCCGCGAGCGTCCGGCGTCGTCGAGCTCGTGCACGGCAACGGGCCCGGACGCCGTCGTGAGTGTGACCGCGCCCGACGTCGGGCGCAGGATGCCGGCGAGCACGTGCAGCAGCGTCGTCTTGCCCGAGCCGGAGGCGCCCATGACGGCGACAGACTCGCCGGGCAGCACGTCGAGGTCGACGCCGTCGAGGGCGGGGGTGGCGGAGCCCGGATAGACCATGGTCAGGCCGCGGGCGGCGAGGATCGGTGTCATGCCCCCAGGCTGGCAGCGGGACACCGCGCCCCACATCGCCCCGCGGTGGGATTGCTGCGTCCGACCCTGGTCGTAGGCGGGCGGCGCCCGTGTCAGCCCGCCCAGCCCGCGCGGGCCTCGATGTGGGCGCTCAGCCCGCGACGTCGGCGCCCATCATCGCGTCGGGGCTCAGCCCGCGGCGTCGGCGTGGGCGATGTGCGCGAGCTGGCGCCACACGAGCGCGAGCGTCACCCCCGCGCCCGCGAACGCGAACCAGAACGGCGCGGTCAGTCCCCAGCGCTCGGCGATGAGCCCGCCCAGCCCCTGCCCGGCCACCAGGCCGCCGAACACGCACACCATGTAGACCGACCCGACGCGCCCCTGGAAGCGCTGCGGCACCGCGCGCTGGCGCACCGTCGTCGAGACCGTGCCCCACACGAACGCGTACGCGCCGAACTCCAGCATGATCACGATCGCCAGCCACCCCGCCGTGGTCAGCGCGAGCGCCAGGTGCGTGGCCACCTCCAGCAGCAGGCACGCGCGCATGACGGTGGCGAGGGAGAACCGCCGCTCGATGCGCGAGTACAGCGCGGTGCCGATCAGCCCGCCCACCGCCGACGCCGTCGTGAGCAGGCCGAAGCCCACCTCGCTCATGCCCAGGTGGTCGCGCGACCACAGCACGAGCACCGACCAGGCGGCCGCCCACGTCACGTTGAACACCAGGATCACCAGCGCGAGCGTGCGCACCGCGGCGTTCCCGGCGATCCAGCGCAACCCCTCGGCGATGTCGCGGCGCACGTGGGTGCGCTCGCCGTCGCGCGGCACGGCGAGCCCGGGGGCGCCGTCGGGCGCGGGCGAGGCCGCGATGCGTGAGACGAGCACCACGGCGAGAAGTGCGCACACGACCTGGGCCATGAACGGCAGCACGGCGCCGAGCGCGAACAGGAACGCCCCGACGGGCGGGCCGACGAGCTGGTTGCACGTCAGGAACGCGGCCTGGAGGCGGTGGGTGCCCACCGACAGGTGCGGGCGCGGCACCAGCGCGGGCAGCAGGGTCTGCGCGGTGGTGTCGGCGAAGACCTCCGCCACCCCGTACAGGAACATGGTCGCCAGCACGACGCCGATGCTCACCTCGCCGGTCGCGATCGCCACGCACAGCAGCGCGACGACGATCGCGCGCAGCACGTTGGCGACCATGACGACGCGGCGGCGGTCGAGCCGGTCGGCGATCGCCCCTGCCCACAGGCCGAACACGAGCCACGGCAGGCGCTGCAGCAGCGCGGCCAGGGCGACCAGCATGGCCGAGCTCGTCTGCGAGGCCACCAGCAGCGGCCCCGCGGCGAGCGCGACGCCGTCGCCCAGGTTGCTGGTCCACGCGGCGCCCAACAGCCAGCGGTAGGGCCGCCCGAGCCGACGCGGGGCGACCACGTCGAGGACCCGGTTCACGGGCATGGGAGTCTACGGCCGCCGTCGGCCGTGGAACGATTTCCGCGCCCTGTGGCGGCCTGGGGAGTCTTGGACGGCCGTCCAAGAGTGGTTGACGCGCGCCCGCGTTCGCGCCAGACTCGGTGTAGCGGTGCGTACTGCCCGCCCCCTGCGTGGTGCGCACCGCTTTACGAACCGGGCCATGCCCGGAACGATGCCCTTCGGACCCCCTGCCGAAGGGCATCGTCGTGTCCGCGCCGCGCCCGCTTTCGTCGCGGCTCGCGGTGCGTCGGCGTGCCGCCGCCAGATGCGGGCGTGTCGTTGCTTACCGTGGCGCGTGTGAACGCCGTTCGACGCACCTCCACCGCGAGCGCGAAGGTCCAGCCGTCGGTCGCTTCGCCGGGCGCCGACGACGCCGCGGCCCCGCGCCCACGCCTGGTCACCCCGCCCACCTCCGACGAGGCCGTCGCGGCCGCGGTCGCGCGATGGCGTGAGCGCCTCGTCGAACAGGTCGGCGGCTCCACGCTGGCCGACGTCGGACTGCTGGGCGAGGCGGTCATCGACCTGTCGGCGGCGCACCCGTCGGGCGTCGCGCAACTCTTCGCCGGTCGCCCCACCCGCCTGTCCAACCTCATCCGCGAGGGCGCCACGCTGCCCGCCGCGCGACGGCGTGCGCGCGCGGTGTCGATGCGCTCGGCCGAGCACGCCCAACGCTTCGGGCTCGCCCCCACCTACCTCGCGATCGGCGTCGCCACCTGGACCGAGCCTGCGGGCGACCCGCCCACCGGCCGCCCGACGCACGACGTGTCCGCACTGGCCGACGCGACGCGGCGCGCCCCGCGCCCGGCGCTCGCCGAGGCGGGTGGCCCGGCGCTCGCAGGGCCGACGCCGGAGAACGATGGCTCGCCCGCCGAAGCGGCGCCCGCCGACGTCGTGTCGCCCGCCGACGCGGCGCCCGTCGACGCGGTGTCGCCCGCCGACGCCGTCGCGCCCGAGGGTGAGCCCGCAGCCCAGGCCGCCGCGACCGACGAGGCTCCGCTGCTGACCCAGTCGCTGCCCGTCGTCTCGGTCGCCGCACGCACCGCCCTGCGCCCCGCGCCGACGTCGGCCGTGTCCGACGCCCGCGAGGAGGAGGCGGCGCCGCGCGTCGTGCACGCCCCCGTGCTGCTGCGGCCCGTGACGCTGACCCCGCGCGGTGACGGCGAGTCCGACTACGACCTCACGCTTGAGGCCACCGCCGAGATCAACCCCATCGTCGCGCGCACGCTGCGCGCCCACGGCGCCCTGCTCGACCCCGCCTCGCTCGCCCAGTCGACCTTCTCGACCGCCGGCTTCGAGCCGTCCGACGTGCTGGAGCGCGTCTCGGCGCTCGGCGCCGCCGTGCTCGACGACTTCACGCTCGACCGGCGCATGCTGGTCGGCACCTTCGTGCACCCGGGTCAGGCGCTCGTCGACGACATCGACGAGCTCGCCCCGTCGCTCGTGCGCCACGAGGTGGTCGCGGCGCTCGCGGGCGTCGAGGCGGCGGCCACCGCGGTCGGCGCGCTCGACGTCCCGGCTCCGGCCGGCGCCGACCCTGTGCCCGGCTACGAGCGCGGCGTCGGCGACCTCGACCCGTACCAGCGGCACGTGGTCGACGCGCTCGCCACGGGCGGGCACCTGTACGTCGACTCCCCTGTGGGCGCGGACGCCGCCGGAACCGTGGCCGCCGTCGTCGCCGAGGCGACCGCAGCCGGGCGCTCGGTGCTGTACGTGACCGGGCACCGCCGCGCGGCCGACGCGCTCGCCGCGCGGCTAGAGACGCTCGACCTGGACGGGCTGCTGCTCGACGTGCCGCCCGTGCCCACCTGGCGTCAGGACGTCGCGCGGCGGCTGCTGACGGCCATGGCCAGCGAGCCCGAGCATCTCGACGACGACGGCGTGGCCGCGCTGCGCGACTCGCTCATCGGCGCGAGCGCGCAACTGTCCGGGTACATCTCGGCGCTGCACCTGAGCCGTGCCCCGTGGCAGGTCTCCGCGTACGACGCGCTGCAGGCGCTCGCCCGGCTCACCGCCGAGCGGCCCTCGCCGTCGACCAGTGTGCGGCTGCCCGCCACGACGGTCGTCGCGCTCGGGGCGGACGCGCGCCGTGAGGCCGCCGCGGCGCTGCGCGAGGCGGCCGACCTGGGCGCCTTCACGCTGCGCGCGACCTCGACCCCCTGGTACGACGCGATGCTGCTGAGCGACGACGACGCGCGCGAGGCGCTCACGCGTGTCAACCGGCTCAAGGACACGACGCTGCCCCAACTGCTGCGGCAGGTCGTCTTCGTCGCCGAGGTCACGGGGCTGACCCCGCCGACCACGGTGCGCGCCTTCGGCGAGCAGTTGGAGATGCTCGCGGGGATGCGCGGCACGCTCGACCTGTTCCACCCCATGGTCTTCGAGCGCACCGCCGCCGACATGGTCCAGGCGACCGCGTCGCGCAAGTGGCGGGCCGCGCACGACGTCGACATGGGCTGGTTCACGCGGCGTCGGCTGCGCAAGCGGGCCAAGGACATGGTGCGCCCCGGGGTGCGCGTGCCCGACATGCACGCCGCGCTGCTGGAGGTCCAGGCGCAGCGCGAGGTGTGGGCCCAGCACGCCGAGCGCGGCGGCTGGCCCGTGCTGCCCGAGGGGCTGGCGACCATCGAGGACACCAACGAGGCGGTGCGCATCGACCTCGACGCGCTCGAGCCCGTGCTCGCGACGACGCCGCTCGGCGCCGGCCTGGCCGACCTGCCGCTGGACGACCTCACCGCACGCCTGCACGCCCTCGCCGACGACGCTGACGCGCTCGCGACGCTGCCCGCCCGGACGGCGGCGCTGCGCCGGGTCCGCGCGGCCGGCCTCGGGGAGCTGGTCGACGACCTCGCGTCACGGCGTGTCGACGCGAGCCTCGTGGAGGCCGAACTCGACCTGGCGTGGTGGAGTTCGGTGTTCGAGCAGTTGCTGGCCGCCGACCCGGCGCTCGCCGGGCAGGACGGCGCGGGCCTGGACGCGCTCGCCCGCCGCTTCCGCGAGCTCGACCGACGGCATATCGCGTCGCTGTCCGGGCCGGTGCGCGCGGCCGTGCGCGCCCACCTCGGCACGGCGATGCGCGAGGACCGCGACGACGCCGAGGCGCTGTTCACCGAGCTCATCGAGGGGCGGCTGACCTCGCTGCGCGAGCTGGCCGCCGGGCACGGGGAGGTGCTGCGCCGCCTGCGCCCCGCCGTCGTCTCGACGCCCACCCTGGTGCCGCACCTGCTGCCCGCCGAGCGCACGGTCGACCTCGTCGTGCTCGACGCCGTCCAGCACGTGCCGCTGGAGTCGGTCGTCCCGGCGCTGGCCCGCGGGCGGCAGATCGTCGTCGTCGGCGACCGGCGTTCGGCGTCGGGCACGGCGGTGCACGAGCTCGCCGCGGTGCTGCCGCACGTCACCGTCCAGCCGCGCGAGTCGCGGCGCGACCCCGAGCTCACGCGGCTGCTGGCCCGCCACGGGTACGCGGGGCTCGTGCGTCCCGCGCCGCTGCCGCGCGCCGAGGCCCTGGTGCACCTTGACCTGGTGGACGGGGCGGGCATGCCCGACCCGGCGTCGGGCACCGTCGAGTCGACGCAGGCCGAGGTCGACCGCGTCGTCGAGCTCGCCATCGAGCACGCCCTGACCAGGCCCGAGGAGACGCTCGCCGTCGTCACGGTCACCTCGACGCACGCCGACCGCATCCGTGAGGCGCTGCTCGCCGAGGTGCGCGCCAACCCGGCGCTCGCGCCGTTCTTCTCCGGCTCGCGCCCCGAGCCCGTCGTGGTCGCCGACGTCACCGGCGCCTCAGGGCTCTCACGCGACGCGATCGTGCTCTCGCTCGGGTTCGGCCGCACCCCGCATGGGCGTGTGCTGCACCGCTTCGGCGTGCTGAGCGAGCCCGGCGGCGACGCCATGCTGCTCGGCGCGCTCGGCGCGACCCGGCGCCGGCTGCGCGTGGTCACGTGCTTCCTGGCGGGCGACCTCGACCCCGACCGCCTGCGCGGCGACGGGCCACGGCTGCTGGCCGAGGTGCTCCAGTTCGCCCACGAGCGCTCCGACGTCGCCGACCAGGTCGCGCTCGGCAACGGCGTCGACGTCTCCGCGGCGCCCGACCGCCTGCTGGTCGACCTGGGGGAGCGGCTGTGGCGGCTGGGCTACCTGGTCGAGACCGACTACGGCCTGCCCGACGGCGACCACATCCCGCTCGTCGTGGGCCACCCCGACCTGCCCGGGGAGCTGCTGGTCGCGGTGCTGACCGACGACGACGCCTATGTCGCCGAGCCGTCGGTGCGCGTGCGCACGCGGCAGGTCGCCGAGCGGCTTGAGCGGCTCGGGTGGGTGGTGACGCAGGTGTGGAGCGCCGCGGCGTTCCTCGACCCCGACGGTGAGGCCGACCGCGTGCGGCGCCTCGTGCAGCAGGTGCGCGACGAGCGCGTCGGCACGGTCGGGGGAGTGGTGCCGCCGCGCGAGGTGGTGGTCCCGGTGCTCCCGGACGAGGACGACGAGGACGACACGCCGCCGCTGGGTGGGTGACCGCCCGCGAGACAATGCCCTCGTGACCGACCACGACGAGCCTCGCGCCACCCCTGAGCAGGATCCCGGCCCCGAGCAGGCTCCGCGCCCCGAGCGGACCTCGCGCCGCCGCCCCCGCCGGGTCGTGCGCCCGGGCGCCGAGCGCGAGCAGGTCTCCGGCGTCAGCGCCGACGAGCGCGGCGGCCACGGCGACAACGACGACCGCCTGCTGCGGGACGTGCCGCCCCACTGGGGCCGTCGCTGAGTCAGCTCAGCGGGCGCTCTTGGCGAGCAGGTCGCGGATCTCGGTCAGCAGCGCGACGTCCGCGGCCGGCTCCTCAGGGGCGGGCTCCTCGGCGCGCCTCATGCGCTCGGTCAGGTGCTTGACCGGCACGACGACCACGAAGTAGAGCGTCGCCGCGACGATGACGAAGTTGAGCGCCGCCTGCAGGAACTCCCCGATCGGGAACGCGGTCTTGCCGATGTGGAAGAGCACCTTGCTCACGTCGGGCTGGCCGAAGATGAGCGCGATGAGCGGCGTCAGGAAGCCGTTCGTCAGGCCGGTGACGACGGCGGTGAACGCCGTGCCGACGATGATGCCGACGGCGAGGTCGAGAACGTTTCCGCGCAGCAGGAACTCCTTGAAACCCTTGAGCATGGGACTCCCCCTGAGAAGGTGTGGGCACGGCTGGGATCGTGTGGGCGCGGCCGCCGAGCGGTGGCGCCAGTGGCACACGGATTCTGCGTTCGGCGCCCCGGGCCTGCAAGCGCAAACCACCCCATCCGGGCAGATCGATCGGTGAGACGCGACACTTCGGCCGCCAGGGCAGTGCCACGGCGCCGTCCGTGGTCGGCGGCGTTGTCACGGCACCAGCACCGCCCCCACCGCGCCCATGCCCGACGCGGCTGAGAGTCCCGGCGCCTCGGCCGGGTCGACGGCGAGCAGCGCCACCGGCGGTCCCGCGCCGGTCGACGCCCCGCCGGTCGACGCCCCGCCGAGCAGCCCGCCCACGCCGCCACTTCCGTCACCACCGCCATCGCCTTCGCCCCGGCGCGCGGCGGACGGGAGCACCAGTGCGCGCCTGGCCAGATAGGCGGCGTCATCGACACCCAGCGACGACGTCGCGACCAGGTCGACGCGGTCGCCGGGGCGCAGCAGCGCCGCCGTGGCGTCGTCGAGCCGCACCGGGACCACGACCGTGCCCTCGGGCGCGAGGGCCGTCACGGCGCCGCCGGCCACGAGTTCGGCGGACAGCGGCAGCCCCGCGGCGAGCGGCACGGGTGGGACACGGCCGACCGCGTCGGCGGGGTCGGTCAGCGCGTCGGTCGGAGCCAGCGCCACCGGGACGGCCCGCACCTCCACGTCGGCGCGGCGGATCTCGGCGCCCGCGGCCAGCAGGCGTGCGGCCACCACGACGTCGCGCGTGGGCGGCGGCTCAGGGCGCAGCGCCTGCGCCGCCGACGACGCGGCCACGCCGCAGCAGATCGCCACGACGGCGAAGCGCGCCCGCCACAGCACGCGGCGCGCGGCGCGCCCCCGCCGTCGTCGGGCGAGCGTGCGCCGCGCGCGGGGATCCGGGGTCGTCATGGCCGCCGACGCTAGGCGGCGGGCGCCGTCCGCGGCGGGGCGTACGCCGGGGACTGTGGACACACGGACGCGACGGCTCCCTGGGGGCGGGCTCGCCGCCCTGGGACGCCGTCGCGTGACGGGTGGATCAGGCCGAGGCGGCCTTCGACGAGGACGAGGACGACGACTTCGCGGGCTTCGACGTCGTCGACGACTTCGAGGACCCGCGCGAGTCGGTCCGGTAGAAGCCCGACCCCTTGAACGTCACACCGACGCTGCCGTACTGCTTGCGCAGGTCGCCTCCGCACTCAGGGCACACCGTGAGGGCGTCGTCGGTGAACGACTGGTGGATGTCGAAGGCGTGACCGCAGGCGGCGCACCGATAGGCATAGGTGGGCACGGACTCTCCTCGGAAAACAGACGCTGGCGGGTGCGCGGCCGCGACCGCCGCGGGGCGTCGGGCGACTGGCACTCAGGCTTACCGAGTGCCAATGATACGCGCCTGGATGCCAGCCGTGGGGCCGTTCGGACCTGCACCAGGGCCGTCACGGTAGTCTCGCCTGCGTGTCAGCACCCGTGACCGCCGCCGGCCAGTCAGAGCAGCCCCCGGCCCACGCGCCCCGTCGCCGCAGGTCGCGGCTGCGCCGCGTCGTCGTCGTCGTCGCCGTCGTGGCGGTGCTCGCGTTGGCCGCGACGGTGGCCTTCGCGACGGTCGTCGTGCGCCGCCCCTTGCCGCAGACCAGCGGAACCGCGCAGGTTGCGGGACTGACGGGCGACGTGCGCGTGGTGCGCGACGAGCGCGGCGTGCCGCAGATCTACGCCGACGACGCCGAGGACCTCTTCCGCGCGCAGGGGTTCGTCGCCGCGCAGGACCGCTTCTTCGAGATGGACTACCGCCGCCACGTCACCGCGGGGCGCCTGGCCGAACTGGTCGGGAACGTGCCCGAGGCGATCGACGCCGACAAGGTGGTGCGCACCTTCGGCTGGCGGCGCGTCGCCGAGCAGGAGCTCGCGCTGCTGGAGCCCGAGACCCGCGCCTACCTGCAGGCGTACGCCGACGGCGTCAACGCCTACCTCGACTCGCGCGAGCCCGACGAGATCGCCGTCGAGTACACCGTGCTGGGCATGAGCGTCGACGTCGGCACGCCCGAGCCGTGGGGCCCCGTCGACTCGCTCGCCTGGCTCAAGGCCATGGCGTGGGACCTGCGCGGCAACTACGACGACGAGCTCGACCGCGCGCTGGCCTACTCGACGCTCCAAGACATCTCCCTGGTCGACGAGCTGTTCCCGTCGTACGCCGCGGGCGGCAACGCGACCATCCTGGAGCCGCGCGACCTGGAGGTCGACCCCGCCGCGCCCGCCGACGCCGCGCCCGCCGACGACGCCGACGCCGCGCCCGCGGCGGCGAGCGCCGCCGTCGTGCCGCACACCTCGCAAGCCCTCGACTCCGCACTCGCCTCGGCGCGCTCCGCGCTCGACGCCGTGCCCGTCCTGGTCGGCGAGGGCGAGGGCGTCGGCTCCAACTCATGGGCGGTCTCGGGCGACCACACGGCCTCGGGCAAGCCGATGCTCGCCAACGACCCGCACCTGGCGCTCGCGGCCCCGAGCATCTGGGCGCAGGTGGGCCTGCACTGCAACGCGGTCAGCGCTTCGTGCCCGTTCGACGTCGCCGGGTTCTCGTTCTCGGGGTTCCCCGGGGTGGTCATCGGCCACAACGGAGCGCTCGCGTGGGGCCTGACCAATATGGGCGCCGACGTCACCGACTTCTTCATTGAGCGCGTGCGTGACGACACCTACCAGCGCGGCGACGAGTGGGAGCCGATCGACTCGCGCACCGAGACCATCCGCGTCGCCGGTTCGGCCGCGATCGACCTGACGGTGCGCTCCACCGCGCACGGCCCGATCATCTCGGACGTGCTCGACGTCGACGCCGTCGCCGGCGCGCCGACCGAGCAGGGCACGTTGCTGGGCACCTACGCCGTCTCGCTCGCGTGGACCGCGCTCACGCCCGGGCGCACGGCCGACGCCGTCTTCGCCTTCGACACCGCGCAGAACGCCGACGACGTGCGCGCCGCGGCCGCACTGTTCGACGTGCCGGCGCAGAACATCGTGTTCGCCACGGCCGACGGCCACATCGGCTACCAGGCTCCGGGGCGCGTGCCGGTGCGCGCCGACGTCCCGGACTCTCCGGTGCCCGCCGACGGCTCGTGGCCGCGCGACGGGCGCGACCCGCGCTTCGACTGGCAGGGGTGGGTGCCCGCCGACCAGATGCCGCGCGCCCTCGACCCCGCGAGCGGGTACATCGTCGCCGCCAACCAAGCGGTGCTGCCCGCGGGCACGGGCCCGTTCCTGACCAACGACTGGGACTACGGCTTCCGCTCCGAGCGCATCCGCACACTGCTCCAGGAGCAGATCGACTCGGGCGACCCGTTCACGGTCGACGACTTCAACCGCATCCAGAACGACGACTGGAGCGCGTTCGCCAAGGTGCTGCTGCCCGCGCTGCTCGACGTGCGGCTCGACGACGAGCACACCGCGGCCGGTCAGCGGCTGCTGCGCGAGTGGGACGGCCACATGGACGCCGACTCCCCAGCCGCGGCCTACTTCGCCGCCGTGTGGCGCAACCTGCTGAAGGACACGTTCTGGGACGACCTTCCCGAGAGCATGCGGCCCGACGGCGGCGGCAAGTGGCTCGTCGTCGTGCGCGACATGCTGGAGCGGCCCGACGACAGGTTCTGGGACGACCGCTCGACGCTCAACGTCACCGAGTCGCGTGACGAGATCCTCACCCAGGCGATGGTCTCGGCGCGTCGCGACCTGACCGTCGAGATGTCGAAGAACCCCGACGACTGGAGTTGGGGCACGCTGCACCGGCTCCAGCTGGAGCACCCGGTGCTAGGTGGGGACTCGATCCCCGCGCTGGTGCGGCGCCTGGTCAACCCGTCGGCGGTCTCGATGCCCGGCTCGTCGTCGGTGGTCAACGCGACCGGCTGGAACGCCGGGACGGGCTCGTTCGAGGTCACCACCGGGCCGTCGATGCGCATGGTCGTCGACCTGGGTGACCTCGACGCCTCGACCTGGGTGGTGGTGACCGGCGCCTCGGGGCACCCCGGCTCACCGCACTACGCCGACCAGCTCGGCGCGTGGGCGCAGGGGAGCACCTTCCCGTTCCCGTTCTCGCGCGACGCGGTCGAGGCGGCGTCGTCGGACGTGCTGAGGCTGACGCCCTGACTACAGGCCGCTGGTCAGGTGCCGGGGCAGCCGCGGCGGCGGGGGAGCGTCGCTCGCTCGCGCTCGCAGCGCCCGCTCGCGGGCGCGCGCGGCGGCCACCTCGGCGTCACGCCGACGCCGCAGGCTCACCATCAGGCGACGCTCCTCCTCGCTGTAGCCGCCCCACACGCCCAGTCGCTGGCCGGCGTCGAGAGCGTGGACGAGGCAGGTCGCCTGCACCACGCAACGCTCACGGCACACGCGCACGGCCGCGGTGATGCTGGCGCGGCTGGTGCCGAAGAACAGGCGTGGGTCGGCCTCCACGCAGGCGCCGAGCACGCCGCGCGGCAGTGCGCAGCCGACCGGCTCGTCGTTGAGTTGGTCGTTCATCGGGCCATCGTGGGCGTTGAGGGCCCGGGTGTGGTGAGGAATGCCGCGGTTTGACTCGGTGTGTTGGCGTTTGCCCAGGTGTGGGGCGACACGCCCCACCCGATGCGCGTCAGCCGGTGCGCGTCAGCCGAGCGCGCGTCAGCCGAGCGCGCGCCAGCCCTGCGGCGTCGCCACGGCGTGCACGCGCTGGTCGTGGTCCTCGATCGGCAGCGGCCGCGTCTGCGCGTCGTACACCTCGTCGTCGAACACCATCGCGACGACGGTGACGCCGTCGGGCACGAACTGGAGCACGCGGTCGTACCAGCCGCCGCCCTGGCCCAGGCGTCGTCCGCTGGTGTCGACGGCGAGCGCGGGCGCGACGACGACGTCGGCGTCCGCGATGGCGGACGCCCCGAGCGTCGGGCCGCTGGGCTCAGGCGGACGGCCCGGGGCGCGTTCGCGCAGGTCGTCGGCGCTCTGGTACTCAGCCCAGTCGCGGGCCAGGCCAGCGCCCAGCACGGGCAGCAGCACCCGCACGCCGCGCGCCGCGAGGCGCGCGAGCAGAACGTCGGTGCTCGGCTCGGTCGACCGCGCCGCGTAGGCGGCGACGCATCGGGCCTCGCGCACCTCGCGGCTCGCCTCCAGCACATCGGCGAACGCGACCGCCGCGTCGGCGCGTTGGCGTGCCGACCGCGCGGCCCGCTGCTTGCGGATCGCGCGGCGCAGCTCATCTTTGGCGTCCGCGGCCTCCATACCGGTGCTCAGGGGGTACGGCTGGGGCCGGATTGCGTCTTTGGAGTCGCCACGCATGCGCACATTGTGTCAGTGTCCCTCCGACACGGTGGCAGGCGGCGGGGCGAGGGTTCGGTGACACGGTCGACGGCGCGGACGCGCACGAGAGGACTGACGACGGTGACCAAGGCATGGCCGGTGACCCTGCGCGAGGACACCGCGCGCGGCGTCGTGCTGCTGCGCCCGCTGCGCCGTCGTGACGCGCAGACCTGGCTGCGGCTGCGCGCCGCCAACCAGTCATGGCTTGAGCCGTGGGAGGCGACGTCGCCGGGCGGCCCCACCGGATCGACGACGTTCGGCGAGTACGTGCGGCTGTTGAGCCAGCAGGCGCGTTCGGGCGCGACGGCGCCGTTCGCCGTCGAACTCGACGGCGAGCTCGTGGGTCAGCTGACCGTCTCCTCGATCACCTACGGCTCACTGTGCTCGGCGGCGATCGGCTACTGGGTCTCGCAGGACGTGGCTGGCCGCGGCGTCATCCCCACCGCCGTCGCCATGGCGACCGACTACTGCTTCCAGGTGTTGGGCCTGCATCGCGTCGAGATCAACATCCGCCCCGAGAACGACCGCAGCCTGCGCGTGGTCGCGAAGCTCGGCTTCCGCGACGAGGGCGTGCGCGAGAGGTACCTGCACATCCAGGGGCAGTGGCGCGACCACCGCACGTTCGCCCTCACCAGCGAAGACGTGCCCGGGGGGCTGCTCGCGCGCTGGCAGCGCACGCGCGCGCAGGGGTGAGGGCCGGGCGGCGGCGTGCGCGAGGCCACGCACGGGTCTTGACAGACACGCCGAGCACACTGCGGGTTCTGGGCGACTGCCTCGCCTAACGTCGTCACGTGGAATCCTCGGCAGCAGGCCTCGCAGCCCTCGTGCTGTTCGTCCTGGTGCTGGGCTATGGGGTGCCGCTGCGCGTGCGCCAACGCCAGCAACTGCTGGAGTCACGCGTCGACGACCGCTTCTCAGGAGGGCTGCGCGTGCTCGCGGTCGCCGCGGGCGACGTGCCCGCCGCAATCCCTGCCTCCGACCTGACCGCCCGCCCCGCACTCGACCGGCCCGTCGCTGACCGGCCGGCACTGGATCGGCCGGCACTCGATCGGCCCGCACGGGATCGGCCCGCGCAGGCGGGACTGTTGGCGATGACCGCCGGGCCCGGCCCCGTGAAGGTGCCCGTTCCCGCACGCAGCGCACGAGAGGAGACGCCCATGACCGAGCCGAAGGTCGCCGAGCGCGCCTCCTCACGCCTGCGCGTGCTCGAGCTGCGCGCCCTGCGCGCCCGCCGGAGGCTCGCCCTGACGCTGGCCCTCCTGATCGTGACCGTGGTGGTCTGGGCCGCCGTGCCGCTGACGCCGCTGCTGTGGTACGCGGGCCTCGCGCCGACGGCGCTGCTGGTCGCCGTACTGGCGCTGGGCCGCGCGGCCGCCGCCTCGACGCGCCGCGCCGACGCCCGCTGGGCGGCGGAGCGCCGCGCCGCCGAGCGACGTGCCGTGCAGGCTCGGGCGCTCGCCGCCGGAGGGCCGCACGCGCCGCGCAACCGTGCGCGTGTGACCGGTCGGGCGGTGCGCGGGTCGTCGACGATGACGCAGATGATCCCGCGTGTGAAGGTCACCGTGGTCGAGGGCGTGGCGCAGGAGGCCGACGGCGAGCCGCGCCGCGCGCCCGGCGCCGCGTCGGGTACTGCGTCGGGCGCTCGGGCGTCGAGCGATGACGCCTATCGCGCGGACCGTGGGGCGACGACGGCGCAGGCTGTGGCGCGTGACGCCGCGCGGCCTGTAGTGGGAAACCCGACGCCGTCGACTGCGGGTGACTGGACGCGGTCTGCCGCAGGCAGCCCGACGCCGCCGACTGCGGGTGACCGGATGCGGCCTGCCGCAGGCAGCCCGACGCCGCCGACTGCGGGTGACCGGATGCGGCCTGCCGCAGGCAACCCGACGCCGTCGGGCGCGGGTGACTCGACGCCGTCGGCCGTGGGCGACGCCGCCCGGACAGCGGTGGGCGACGCTGCGCCGTCCGCCCGCACCGCCGGGCCGGTGGGCGGGCCGACTGGTGGCACGCCCTGGGAGCCGCGACCCGTGCCGCTGCCGACCTACGTGACCAAGGCCGCTGCGCCGCGGCGCGAGCCGCGGCCGCTCACGGGCGCGCAGCCCGTTGTCTCGCAGCCCGTTGTCTCGACGGGCTGGTCCACCTCGCCGTGGCAGCGCGTCGAGGATCGGGGAGAGCAGGTCGCCGAGGCCGACACATCGTGGTCGCTCGGGACGAGCCCCGTGTCGGCGCCAGGAGCCCCGAAGCCGAGCGAGCCCGCGTCGCCGAGCCCGGACGCAAAGGCCGGTGCGAAGCCGCCCGCCGACTCGCAGGCGCACCCGCGCACCGAGACTCTCGGCCTGCCGCTCGAGCAGATCCTCGCCCGGCGTCGCGCGGCGGGATAGCAGAGCAGGGCCGCGGGAGCCCGCGCGCAGGACCGCGGGGAGCCGCGCCCTTGTGTGCTCGCGCTCGACGGCGTTGGCCCCGGACAGTGAAGCGGTTCGGGACAAAGTCCTGACCGGGCCGGTCGCCAGCGCGCATCGCGCCGTGGAAGCCTCGTGGGTCCGTCTGCCACGCTCGCCTTTGCCCGCTCGCGGTCGGCGGGCCAGCGCAATCAACTCTCAGTGGCCGCGTCCGCGGGCGGCGATGTGTGCCCTCGCCCACCGGGTCGCTCCAACGTGGGGACGGGTTGGCGTCAGTAGGCCGCCGTCCGCGCTGTATCGCGAGGTGGCCATGTCGCGATGTGGCCTGTCGCGATTTGGCCTGTCATGTCTCTGGACATCGGTGACGGTTCTGCATCAGGACATCGGTGACGGTTGATGTGTCAGGACTTCGGTGACGGTTCGGGCTTCTTGGGGTGGGTTCCGCGGGGTTTGCCGTTGCCGACGTACCTGACTCCGGGAGCGGCCCGAGTGTGCTCGATGAGGATCTCGCCGTGGTGGTCGGCGACGATGATCCGTTCGCCGTCGATGACGACGATGACTTCCGCGAAGGCGTGCTCGGCGCCGACCATGTAGAAGACCTTGCGTAGGTAGAAGGTGCCGGCGTGGTTCAGCTTCTTGATGCAGGCGCCCTGGGGAAGTGCCGCCCGCACGGGCGCCGGTACGACTGCCTGCGGCTTGGGCGCGGTGCGCGTGAACAGGGCGCGGATCGGGTTGGGATGGGGAGCCTCGGCCTTCGCCGTCGCGTCCCATGCCGCCTGCGGGGTGATCCTGCCGGGCAGCCCCTGGTGAGGGCGCTGCGTGTTGTAGATGAGGTCGAACGCGTCGACCTGCGCCTGAAGCTGGTCGAGCGTGTCGGCCAGGGGCTGCTTGCCGAGGTAGCGGAACAGGGTCTGATGGAAACGCTCGTTCTTCCCCTGTGTGGTGGGCTTGTAGGGCTTGCCGGTGATCGCCTCCACGCCCAGGACGGTCAAGTGCTCGACGAGCTGGCCCGCGTAGCCGCGTCGAGTGGGGTTCAACGCGGCGCCGTTGTCGCTGAGCAGTCTCTGCGGGACGCCGCGCGCCGCGATGGCCTTGTCCACGACGACGATCGCGCCCTCGGATGTCTCACCCCACGCGACGTGGGAGGCGACGGCGTAACGGGAGTGGTCGTCGATGAGTTGGAAGATCACGCACTTACGCCCACCGGTCAGGACGTACTCGGTCGCGTCGAGCTGCCAGCACGCGTTCGGCGCCGGGTAGACGAACCGCCGGTACGCCGCCCGCGGCTTCTTCCTCGGCTCCAGCCTCGCGACGCCGGCCTGCCGGAAGATCCGTGCGAGCGACGCTGTCGAGGGTGCCGGGTCCAGACCCATCGCGACCATCTTGTCGTGCACGCTGATCGGCCCGTGGTCCAGCCCGGACGCCTCCAGCGCCGACCGCACCGCGACGGCCTGCGCCTTGACCTCGTCGGTCAGCCTCGTCGGGCTTGACGCTGGGCGCCGCGACCGCGGCTCGAGCACCGCCGCCTGGCCCTCAACCGCCGCACGCTTGCGCAACTCGTAGAACGACTTGCGCGAGATGCCATGCTCCGCGCAGAACGTCGTCACCGACCCTCGCGGGGCGTCATCGGGCCACTGCGCGATCGCCAGACGGACACGCGGATCGATCGGTTCTGGGGCTGCCATGCCCCGAGCCTCAGGGCAGAAGTGTCACCACCAAGAACCCCGAAAGCGTCACCGATGTCCTGATGCACAACCGTCACCGATGTCCTGGGACATGACATGTCGCGATTTGGCCACCCTGCCTTGGTGTCGAACAGGTGTTCGATTAGACTGAGGGCGTGAGCGAGGACGCAGCGACGGTGGGGGCCGAAGGTCCCGGTGAGGCCGCACAGCGCGCGGCTGCGGCCGCGCGGGCGGCGTTCCGCGCCGAGGTCAGCGCGCGGCTGGCGGCGTTGGCTCATGTGCGGGCCGAGGATGACGGGTCGCTCGCGGTGCGCCTGTTGGACCAACCGGGGTTGGCCGACGCGATGCTGGGACGCTCGGTCCTTGACCCGTGCGCGCTCGACGCCGAGGGCGTCGCGGCGCTCCCGGCGGAGGTCGCCCGCCTGGTGGAGGTGCGTGGACGCGTCGGTGTGGGCGATCTGGACGAGACGCTCGACGCGCTCGAGGGGGTGCGGCGCCGGCAGAACGCGCTCGCGGCGCTGGAGGGGGTGTTGCTGGAGCGCGCGCGCCGCCAGGCGCTGCGGGCGCAGGATCTGCTCGCCACGGGTGAGGCGATGGTGGGCGCGGCCGGTCCGCGGCGTCGGCGCGAGCTGGCCCGCCGCGCGGTCGTGGCGGACGTGGCGCTGGCCGTGCGCGAGAGCGAGCAGGCCGTCTCCCAGCGCATGGACCAGGCTCAGGCGTTGGTCGCACGCGCCCCGCGCACCCTGTGCGCCGCCGTGGCCGGGCAGGTCTCCTGGGCCAACGCGGGCGCCGTGGCGGACGCGGTCGCCGAGCTGGACGCCCGCACCGCCGCCCGACTCGACGGCGACGTCGTCGCGGCGGCGGGGCGCCAGAACCCGCGCACGTTCAAGCGCACGCTCGCTCGGTCGCGCGAGCGAGTCTGCCCGGCGCCGCCCGAGGTGCGCCACGGCGAGGCCGCGACCAAACGGGGTGTGTGGGCCGACGCGGTCGCCGACGGCATGGCCTACCTGACCCTGTTCGCCCCCGCACCGGCCGTCCACGCGATCACCGACCGCCTGACCACCGTCGCCCAGACCGTCCGCGGACACGGCGACGGGCGCACCCTGGGCCAACTACGCGCCGACGTCGCCTGCGCCCTCCTGCTCGACGACGGCGCCCTCGACCACCACACCACCACCGCCACCGCAGCCGCTGGGAGCGCTGGGAGTGCTGGGAGTGCTGGGAGCGCTGGGAGCGCCGGGAGCGCCGGGAGCGCCGGCGCCGCGGGTGTCGAGGGCGCCGACCGGGCCGCCGGTGACGGACTCGATGGGGCGTTCGAGCGCACGGAGTTCAGCCTCGCCGCCCTGGCCCGGTCGGTGCGCCCGAAGATCTACGTCACGGTCCCGGTCCTGACGCTGCTGGGGCGGACCGACGAGCCCGCCCTGCTGGACGGGACCGTCCCGATCGACCCCGAGACCGCGCGCGAGCTGGCCGGACTGGCCACCTCCTTCACCCGCCTGCTCACCCACCCCCACACCGGCGACGTCCTGGCCATCAGCGCCCAGACCTACCGCCCACCCGCAGACCTACGCCACTACCTCAAGGTCCGCGACACCACCTGCCGATTCCCCGGCTGCACCAGGCCCGCGGCCGGAACCGACGTCGACCACACCACCGCCCATCAAGACCACGGCCCCACCACACCCGACAACCTCGCCCACCTGTGCCGCCACCACCATGTGCTCAAACACCAGACCCGCTTCACCGTGCGCCAACCCGACCACACCGGCGCGCTGACCTGGACCACCCCCACCGCACGCGCCCACACCACCCACCCCGCCCAAGTCCCCGCGACCATCCACACCACACCCCCACGACCCACCCCCTTCTGGCCCCCCGACCCCGACGACGACGCACCCCCACCCCACCCCGACACCCTCCACGACCCCCACCCCGAACACGCCACCGTCCCAGGCCCCCACCACCACAACCCCCACGATCTCCGCGATCCACCCTTCTGAGCCACACGCCTCGCGCACACGGCGCAAGGAGCGGCGTGGGGAGGGGCGCGAGGAGACGCGGGTGGCCGGGCCGCCTCGCGCGGGGCTCAGTGCGACGCCCGCTCTCGGATGGGTCAGCAGGGCCTGCCGTCAGCCAGGTGAGCGTGGGCCCGGGACAGCGCCGACGGTGACGCGGTGCTGGGCGGCCAGCGTCCTGGCCAGCGCGAGCGTCGCGTCGTCGAGTGGAGCGGGCACCAGCGGGTCGCGCTCCCCGCACACCGCGAGCACCGCGTCGCGCACGGCCTCGACGTCGGTCCCGGGCGCCTCGTCGGCCAGAGCGCCGACCGACCGCGCGTCAAAGGGCAGGTCGAGCAGCCGGTACACGTCCCCGAGCACCGCGCGGACCCGGTCGGCGTCGTCGACGACCACGAGCGCGCTGAACAGCCACGCGTCGCGTACCACCCGCTGGGCGGTGCCGACCAACTTCACCTGCCCGCGCGCGTTGACGCTGTGTGCGCCCGGGCAGTACTCGCCCGGCACCGGCCCGACCTGCGCGGCGACGCCCAAGCGCCGCAGGGCGCGCGCGTACAGGTCGCCGAAGTCGGCGAAGCGCCGCTCGATGCCGTCGCCCGGGCGCTCGCCCGTGCCGACGTGGTCGACGACGACGGCGGCGCGCGTGTAGGCGACCGGCAGGCCGCCGACCGCGCGAACCAGGGGCTCGAACCCGGCGGCGCGTGCCGCGTCGGCGGCGGCCGCGAAGCGCGCGTGGCGCACGTCGCGCCGCCCGAAGACCACCACGGGCGCGGCCGGTCGGGAGACGCGCACGGCGCCCGACAGGTCGCCCGCGCCCGCGCGCCGCACCAGCGCGTGCGCGAGGGCAAGATCGAGCGCCGGGTCCAGGCCGGCGCCGCCCGCGTCGTCGTGCGCGCTCAACAGCAGCATTGTCGGATCGTGCCGGTGCGCGGCGCCGGGCGCAACAACCGGGCAACCCTTGGCGGCCCCGCGGCGCGCTGCGCAGGCTCAAGGCGCACACAGTCCCACGCCACCGCGCTGTCCCACGCCATGGCGGAGCCCGTCCAGCACGATCCAGGAGGAGAGTCCCATGACCGTCGCCCATGTCACCGGCGCCGCCCGAGGGATCGGCAGGGCCATCGCGCTGCGGCTGGCGCAGGACGGCCACAACGTCGCCCTGTCCGATCTGCCGTCGATGTCCGCCGAGTTGGAGGCCACGCGCCAGGAGGCGCAGGCGCACGGCGTGCGCAGCGTCGCGCTGCACGGTGACGTGTCGGACCTGGCCTCGGTGCGGGCGCTGGTCGCCGACACCGCCGAACGGCTCGGGTCGCTCGACGTCATGGTCGCCAACGCCGGGATCGCCCAGACCAAGGCGCTGCTTGACGTGAGCCCACAGGAGTACGACCGCGTGCACGCCGTCAACGGGCGCGGCGTCTTCCTCTGCTACACCGAGGCCGCGCGACAGATGATCGCGCAAGGCTCGGGAGGCAAGATCATCGGCGCCGCGTCGATCGCGGGCCACAAGGGGTTCGCCCTGCTCGGCGTCTACAGCTCCAGCAAGTTCGCGGTGCGGGCGCTGACCCAGGCGGCTGCGCAGGAGTGGGCGCCGCACGGCATCACGGTCAACGCCTACTGTCCGGGCATCGTCGACACCGCGATGTGGGTGGAGATCGACCGTGACCTCGGCGCCATCAACGGCGTCGACACGGGGGAGTCGATGCGGGAGATGGCCGCCGGCATCACGCTCGGGCGCGTCTCGACGGGTGACGACGTCGCCAAACTGGTCTCGTTCCTCGCCGGTCCCGACTCCGACTACATGACGGGTCAGTCGGTCCTGGTCGACGGCGGGATGCTGTTCGTCTGAGGGCACGCCCGCGGGGTCGACGGCGGCCCGGTGACCGAGAGCGCGACGCCGTCGGCGACGCGGTAGGGGCGCGCGCTCACGAGCGCGCCGACCTGCCGGCGCATCCGGGAGATCTCGGCGCGGACGGTCACCGTGTGGTCGGGGTCGCCGTACAGGGCCCGGCTGAGCTGGCCCGCCGACAGCCCGGAGCGCCCCGCACTGTGTAGGAGGTCGAGGATCTCGGCGTGCCGGTGCGACAGCGGCGTGCGCCAGGCGGCGTCGTGCGAGCGGACCTCCAGCACGGGCGAGGCCGTCAGATCGAGCACCGCCGCGAGCGCGTGGCCACCGCGGCCGGGCCGCACCAGCCAGCCGTCGTCGAGGCGCTCGGGGACGCACAGGCCCATGCCGGGGACCGCGAGCGGTGTGTCGTCGCGGGGGGCCTCGATGCGCGCCCGTGGCGGGACGCCCGAGTAGTGGGCGACCCAACCGTCCACGTCGACGAGCAGGACCGGTCCTGTGATCGTCGCCAGCACGGGCGCCGCGCGCCTGCGCAGCCGCTCCAGGCGTCGCTGGAGGTGCTGCCACAGTTGCGCCTGAGCGAGCCGCACGCTGGTGGCCACGAGCGCGCCGATGGCCGGGTGCAGTGTCAGGGCGGGGCCGCTCACGTCGACGATCCCCAGCAGCCTTCCGTCGCGCGGGTCGTGGATCGGGTGCGCGGCGCAGAACCACGCGTGCTGGCTCTCCTCGAAGTGCTCGCCCGCGAAGAGTTGGACGGGGGCGGCCTCGGCGAGCGCTGTGCCGATCGCGTTGGTCCCCACCTGGTGCTCCGTCCAGCGCGCGCCCTCGGTGAAGCCGAGGCGGTCGGCCCTCCCGCGGACGGCGGGGGAGCCCACGCGCCACAGCAGGACACCGTCGGCGTCCGTGACGACCATGAGGAACGGGGAGGCGTCAGCCACGGCCGACACGGTCTGGACGAGGTCGCCGATGACCAGGCTCAGCGCCGAGCGCGCCCGACGCCGCTCGACCTCGCTGCGGGGCAGCCGGTCACGGGCGTTGAGCCGCGACGGGTCCAGGCCCGCCCGCAGCACTCGCGCCCACGAGCGTGACACGATCGCGCGCGGCGGCGTGTGGGGTCGGGCGCCCGCGACGACGGCGTCGTGCACCCGGGCCAGCTCGCGCGCGTAGCGCGACAGGTCCGTGCCAGGGCGGATCGCCTCGAACCGGGCCACGCCAATCACCCTCTTCCAGCCGCGTCGTTGCGGCCCCATCGGATGGTGCGGTCCCCCATAGTGCCCACCGACGCCCAAATGTGACAACCGTCACACTGGGGCAACCAAACCGGGAGGCAACAACGGCGCAACCCTCCCGCGCCGGGCGCGGGCGCGCTGTGCTGGCCGTCTCGCGGCGGCGTTCGCCGCGTTCCCCAGGCGGAGGTGACCATGAGGGCAGCGCGTTTCCACGGCCGCGGCGACATCCGGATCGATGACGTCCCCGAGCCGCAGGTGCGACCGGGCACGGTCAAAGTCGAGGTCGAGTGGTGCGGGATCTGCGGCACCGACCTGCACGAGTATCTCGACGGGCCGATCTTCGCCCCTCCTGCGGGCTCACCCCATCCGCTCACCGGTGAGTCGGTCCCCGTCACGCTCGGCCACGAGTTCGCCGGCGTCGTCGCCGAGGTCGGCGAGGGCGCGCAGGGCGTCGCCGTGGGCGACCGCGTCGTCGTTGAGCCGTACATCGTGTGCGGGCGCTGCGACGCGTGCGAGCGCGGGCGCTACAACGTGTGCGCGACGCTCGGCTTCGTCGGGCTCTCGGGCTTCGGTGGCGGGTTCTCACGCTACGTCGTGGCCGAGACCCGCTGGGTGCACCCCTTGGGGGACCTGGGCACCGACGTCGGCGCGCTCGTCGAGCCGCTCGCCGTCGCCCACCACGCGGTCCGGCTCTCGGGCGCGCGGCCCGGCGACACCGCGCTCGTCTTCGGCGCCGGTCCGATCGGGCTGGTCACGACCGCCGCGCTGCGGGCCGCCGGCGTCGAGCAGGTCATCGCCGTCGAGCCCGCGCAGGTCCGCAAGGCCAAGGCCGTGACAGCCGGGGCGGAGCACGTGATCGACCCGGGCGCCATCGACGTCGTCGACGCGGTGATGGAGCTGACCGCGGGGCGCGGCGCCGACGTCTCGTTCGAGTGCGCGGGCGTCGACGCCGTCCTGCGGGCCGCCGTGCGCTCCACGCGCGTGGGCGGCACGTGCGTCAATGTGGCCATCTGGGGGCACGAGGCCACGGTCGCGATGAACGATCTGGTCTTCCGCGAGGTCAACGTGCTCGGCTCGCTCGCGTACGCGGGCGACCACCCCGCGACCATCCAGATGGTCGCCGACGGCCTGGTCGACCCGCACCAGTTCATCACGGGGCGGATCGACCTGGCCGACATCGTCGCCAAGGGTTTCGACGAGCTCATCGGCAACAAGGAGGAGAACGTCAAGATCCTCGTGCGGCCCTGACGGCCCTGGCGGCGCCGACGGCCCTGGCGGCGCGTCAGCGCGGGCGCGTCAGCGCGCGCACCGCCTCGACCACCGCCGACGGCCGCTCCATATGGACCATGTGGCCGGCGTCGTCGACCGCGCGGACCTCGCACTGCCCGGCTTGACGCCGCCCGTCGAACGCCGCCGTGTTGGTGAACGGCAGCACCGCGTCCTGGCGGCCCCACACGACCATGACCGGCACGTCGAGCCCGTCGAGCAGGCTCAGCGCGTCGAGCCCGGCGCGGTCGTCGTCGGTCAGCAGCGTGCCCAGCAGCGCGGCGAGCGCCTCCGCGACGCCGTCGAGCCGCTTGTGGCGCATGAGGTCGTCGGCGAGCTGGCGGGTGGCCAGCGACTCGTCGGCGAACAGCGCCCGCAGGTGTGGCTGGAGCTCGCGGCGCGACGTCGCCCCCGCGAACCCCCGCAGGTAGGCGGCGTTGACCGCGGCGCCGAACCCCGCGGGCGCCACGAGCGTGAGCGAGAGCACGCGGTCGGGCGCCGCCGCGGCGGCCGCCGTGACCACGGCGCCGCCCAGCGAGTGGCCGACCAGGTGGGCCCGGTCGATCCCGCGCGCGTCAAGGTAGCCGGTGACCGCCGCCGCGAGCGTCGCGAGCGACCCGTCGCCCACGTCGGTCGCCGACTCCCCGTGACCCGGCAGGTCGATCGCGTCCACGACGTGGTCGGCCGCAAGCGGCTCCTGCACGAACAGCCAGGAGTTCTTGTCACCGCCGAAGCCGTGCACCAGCACGACGGCGGTGCCCGCCTCGCCGCTGCGGGCGTAGGCGAGCGAGCGCCCCGCGACCTCGACGCAGCCGACCTCGGGACCGGCGACCTCCTCGACCACCCCCGCGTCGAGCTCCTCGCGCGCGGCCCGCGCGGCCTCCTCGACGGCGGCCTCCGCGACCGCCGCGTCGGCCACGAGCGCGATCGTGGCCCCGACCGGGACCACCTCGCCGACCGCGGCGATGACCCGGCACAGCGTGCCGTCCGCCGTCGACTCCAGCGCGCCCGCGATCTTCTCGGTGTCGATCTCGCACAGCTCGTCGCCCTCGGCGACCTCGTCGCCCTCGCTCACGAGCCACTCGGTGATGCGGCCGGACTCCATCGACAGCCCCCACTTGGGCATGACGACCCAGATGACCGACATCAGCGGACCCAGTCCAGGACGGTCTTGGCGGCGTTGACGACGCGCTGGGCGTCGGGGATGTAGACGTCCTCGAGCGCCTGCGAGAACGGGACCGGGGTGTGCGGCGGGCTGACGACCTGGATCGGCGCGCGCAGCGAGCCGAAGCCCTCCTGGGCGACCAGGGCGGCGATGTCGGTCCCGACGTTGCACCGTGGCGAGGCCTCGTCGACGACGACGAGCCGACCCGTCCGTTCGACGCTCTCCAGGATCGTGGCCGTGTCGAGCGGGCTGGTGGTGCGCGGGTCGATGATCTCGGCCTCCACCCCCTGGCGGGCCAGGTCCTCTGCCGCGTCCCGGGCGAACGACACCATCCGCCCGATCGCCACGATCGTCAGGTCGTCGCCGTCACGGACGACGTCGGCCTCACCGAACGGCAGGGCGTACGCGCCCTCGGGCACCTCGCCCTGCGTGTCGTACAGGGCCTTGTGCTCGCAGAAGATGACCGGGTCGTCGTCGCGGATGGCCGCGGCGAGCAGGCCCTTGGCCTCGTACGGGCTCGACGGGACGGCGACCTTGAGCCCGGGGATGTGCGTGAAGATCGGGTACAGCGCCTGCGAGTGCTGCGCCGCGGCGCGCAACCCCGCCCCGTACATGGTGCGGATGACCACGGGTGTGCGCGCCTTGCCGCCGAACATGTACCGGAACTTGGCGGCCTGGTTGAAGATCTGGTCGAAGCACACGCCCATGAAGTCGATGAACATGAGCTCGGCCACCGGGCGCAGGCCCGCCGTCGCCGCGCCGATCGCGGCGCCGATGAAGGCCGACTCCGAGATGGGGGTGTCCAGCACCCGGCCGGGGAACTGGTGGTACAGCCCCTTGGTGACGCCGAGGACGCCGCCCCAGGCGTCGTCGTCGCCGGGGCTGCCCTCGCCGCCGGCGTTGTCCTCGCCCATGACGATGACGCTGGGGTCGCGCCTCATCTCCAGCGAGATCGCCTCGTTGATCGCCTCGCGATAGCTGATCGTGCGTGCCATGTGCGCTCCTGAGGGTGGGTCGTGGGTTCGGGGTGGGCCAGGTCAGTAGACGACGTAGACGTCGGTCTCCAGGTCCGCGGCGGTCGGTGGCGGCGCCGCCTTGGCCTCGGCGACCGCCTCGTCGATGAGGCGCGCGACGTCGGCGTCGACGCCGTCGAGCTGGGCGCCGGTGAGCTCGCCCGTCTGCGTGACGCGCGCGCGGAAGCGCTTGAGGCAGTCGAGGTTGGCGCGCGCGTCGGCGACCTCGTCGGCGCGGTAGGTCTGCTGGTCGCCCTCGAAGTGGCCGAAGTACCGCGTGAACTTGACCTCGATGAGCGTCGGCCCACCGCCCTCGCGCGCCCGCCCGACCGCCTCACGCGCGGCCTCGTGCACCGCGAAGAAGTCGAAGCCGTCGACGATGACGCCCGGCATGCCGAACCCGGCGGCGCGGTCGGCGATGTTGTCGGTCGCGACCGACCACGTGCTCGCCGTCGCCTCGGCGTAGCCGTTGTTCTCCGCGACGAACACGGCCGGCAGGTTCCACACCGAGGCGAGGTTCATCGACTCCAGCGTCGTGCCCTGGTTGCTCGCGCCGTCACCGAAGAAGGTGACGCCGACGCCGCCCGTGCCGCTCAACTTCGCGGCCAGCGCGGTGCCGCACGTCAGGGGCGGGCCGCCGCCGACGATGCCGTTGGCGCCGAGCATCCCCTTGGACAGGTCGGCGATGTGCATCGAGCCGCCCTTGCCGCGGCAGGTGCCCGTGGCGCGGCCGTAGATCTCGGCCATCATGCCCTTGACCTCGACGCCCTTGGCGATGCAGTGACCGTGGCCGCGGTGCGTGCTGGAGATGGTGTCGCGCTCGTCGAGGGTGACGCACACGCCCGCGGCGGACGCCTCCTCGCCCGCGTACAGGTGCACGAAGCCCGGGATGTCGCCCGTCGCGAACTCGGCGTGCACACGCTCCTCGAACTCACGGATCGTGCGCATCATCCGGTAGGCGTCCAAGAGCCGCTCCGGGCCCAGGTCAGCGGATCCCGTGGGAGCCGGCATGGTGTCGGTCATGAGGTCCTCCAGTTCGTCGGTGTTGTCTGCCGAATGCTCAGGACGCCGGTGCGCGCGGCCTCGCGCATCACCGCGGCGACGTCGACGCAGCGCGGGCCGTCGCGCACCAGGGCGACGGTCGCCGGCCGCCCGCCCCACAGCTCGATCTCACGCTCACCGTCGACGGCGATGACGCCGTTCGAGCGGGGGAGAGTCAGGGTCTCGCCGGGGCGCAGCGGGCGGAATGCGTCGACCCCGACAGGCACGACCAGCCCGGGCGCGATCGACGCGCGCACGACGTAGCGGGCCCGCTCGGGCGGCGCCAGGTCCAGCACGACGCCGTCCGGGTCCTCGCGCGGGCTCGGGCACAGCAGCCCGGCGACGCTCGACAGCCCGACGCCGTCGGGCTCGGCGAACGAGCACACGAGCGTCAGCAGGTCGTCGGGGCGCCACAGCGCGCGCGAGCCAACATGCTGCGCGGACGAGACGCACACGTCCACCAGCGCGAGCTCGCGCCGCCCCGGCGTGCGGACCTCGAGCGCCCCGGCGCGGCGCACCGTCGTCGCCGGGTCGACAGCGCCGACGGCAACCAGCCCGGCGGCCAGGCCCGCCACCGTGGCCTCGCGCATCTGCGGGAAGGCGTTGTTGGTGCCCGTCGACAGCGCCAGCATCGGGACGTCCCCGCACGCGTCGGCGGCGACCCGAGCGGTGCCGTCTCCGCCCAGACACACGATCACGCGGGCGCCGGCGGCGACCATGCGGCGCACCGCGTCGACCGTGTCCTGTGCGGTGCCTCGCCGTCGGTCCTCGTCGCAGAACGTCAGGCGCGGCCAGTCCGGGTCGTGCCCGGGGCGCCGGGTGTGCGCCGCGCGCAGCACGGACGCCGAGATGCCCGTCTTGTCGGTGTTGAGCATCGCGTGCCCGACGCCGACCGCGGCGAACGCCGCCAGCATCCGGCGCACCATATTGGCCTTCTCCGCGGTGGGGAAGACCGACGCGGCCGCGACCAGGCGGCGGATGTCGCGCCCCGACGCGGGGTTGGCGACCACCCCGACCGTCACCTCGTCTGTGATTGCGGTCACGGCTCCAGTGGACGTGGCGAAAGGGGTGGCCGACAGGGTTGCATCAGGGTTGCGGGGGCCCGGTTTCGAGCCCCCGCGCGGTCGCGCCGTGCGCCTTGCTGATCGAGAGCACCTGAGCCTTCGCCCGCACAGAGTCTGCGATCGCTCCGCTGGGTCAGGCGACCCGGTTCGTCAGTGGCGGCTCGCCCGGGCCTCAGCGCTGAGCACTGTGAAGGCCACCTCGACGAGCCGGCTGTGACTGGGGGCGCCGTCGGCGAAGATGTCCAGGATGTGTTCGGCCGTGCCCTCGGAGTTGACGTTCACGGAGGCGAAGGGGGGCATGGAGTAGCGGCCCTCCCCGATGTCGTCGAAGCCGATGACGCTGACGTGCTCGGGAATTGCGACGCCGTGGGTCGCGAGGGTG
Organism: Xylanimonas ulmi; assembly: GCF_004216535.1. NCBI lineage: Bacteria > Bacillati > Actinomycetota > Actinomycetes > Micrococcales > Promicromonosporaceae > Xylanimonas > Xylanimonas ulmi. The sequence continues at coordinate 2,443,481 of NZ_SGWX01000001.1, read as the reverse complement.
TACAGGGCGCCGAACGCCAAGGTGTCGCTGAAGCAGAACAGCCCGTCGAACTCTGTTCCAGAGGTCAGTAAGCGTTCGGCGGCGGCAGACCCCTCGGCCCTGTTGAAGTCGGTGACGGCGCCGACGAGCGCCGGGTCGAATGGCACGCCCGCGGCCTCGAGCGCCGCGCGATAGCCGGCCAGGCGCAGACGGGAGGTCGCCGTCGACCCGTGATCCTGTGCGCCGATGACAGCGACGCGGCTGCGGCCGAGGTCAAGCAGGTGTTCGGTGGCAGCCCTCGCCGCCGCGACGTTGTCGATTCCGACGTGCGGCACGCGCTCGGTCGCGAGCGCCTCGCCGTGCTCGCCGATGAGCACGAGCGGGATCGAGCTTGTCCGCTCGCCGAGGTCCTGCGTCGTCAGTGCGAGGGGGCTGAGCACCAGTCCGTCGACCGCGGGCAGTCCGGCACCTTGGCTGATTCTGCGTTCGGCGACACGGTCGCCGTGGGTCTGGCTTACCAGCACGGTCAGGCCCCGGCGTTGGGCAGCGGTGAAGAACCCCGACGCGAACTCGGCGAAGTACGGCTCACGCAGGTCAGGGATCGCGAGGCCAACGAGCCCGCTCGTCCCGCTGCGCAGTTGTCGGGCGGCGAGGTTGGGCCGGTAGCCGAGATCGTCGATCGCCGCCAGGACCTTGGCGCGCACCGCGTCGGAGACCATCCCGGTGCCGTGGACGACGTTCGAGACCGTCTTGGCGCTGACGCCGACCCTGGCCGCGACGTCGACGAGCCTGACTCGTGCCACGCTGCATCCTCCCCGGTCAGACGTGCGCGAGGTGACACTCGTCCGCCATTTGTTGACACCTTCTGGGGGGAAGGTTAGCCTCCTGAGCAGTTGAGTTCAACGCTGAACCAAACTGCGTTCTCGAGCCCCGGTGACATGCCTCGCCAGTGGGCTCCCGCCCGTAGGTTCAACGTTGAATCGCGTCGTGACGTCATCGAGCAAGGGGCTGAGCGGTGAGCGAGACCAGGGTTTCGGCGACGGGCCGCTATGTCCCGTATCTCTACGTCCTGCCGGTCGTTGTGATCTCCGGCGTCCTCATCTATTTCAGCATCGGCTTCACCGCCTGGGCGAGCCTGACCGACTGGAACGGTCTGCGCCGGATGAACTTCGTCGGGCTGGACAACTACGCCGAGTTGATCCACGACCGGACGTTCTGGATCGCGCTGCGCAACAACGTCCAGTTCCTCGTGGTCACCGTGCTCGTCCAGGCCGTGCTCGGCCTCCTTGTCGCGGTGATCTGCAAGGAGCGGCTTCGCGGAAGCAACGTATTCAAGGCGATCTTCTTCCTGCCCATCGCCATGGCCCCGGCGATCATCGCCACGGTCTTCAAGTACATGATGGAGGCCAACTACGGGTCGCTGAACGAGTCGCTGCGAGCGATCGGCCTGCTGGGCCAGGGCGAGGTGGTCGAGTGGCTCGGCCGCGATCTGGGCGTCTGGTCGATCATCGCGATCAACATTTTTCAGTGGATGGGCTTCTCGATGATGGTCTACTTCTCGGGCCTCATGTCGATCCCTGACGAACTGTATGAGGCCGCGATGCTCGACGGCGCCGGCTGGTGGCGGCGCCTGCGCTCGGTGACGATCCCGTCCTTGCGCGGCACCACCAATGTGCTCATCGTGCTCGGCATCGTCGGGTCGCTGAAGACCTTCGACATCGTATGGCTCACCACTGGCGGTGGACCCGGCGTCTCGACCCAGTTCCTGTCGACTTTCCTCTACCAGGCTCGCGCCGACCGCGAGGCCGGATACGCCTCGGCCATCGGCATGGTCATCCTCCTGGTCGCCTTCGTGCTGTCGATGGCCCAGATCAGGTTCGCGAACAGGGAGCGGTGAACAAGATGCGCGCGCGGGTGGGCGTGAAGGTCATCATGTACGGCGTGCTGGTCGTGATGACCGCGCTGTGGCTGTACCCGATCGGGATAGCGATCTACAAGTCCCTCGCCGTCGGCGGTGTCCACAACTACGAGGTCGTGCTGAACCATCCCGTGTTCAGTTACTGGCACGCCATCGGCAACTCGTTCCTGCTCGCCGGCGCCTCCGCGCTGACGATCATGGTCATTGCGTCGCTCGGCGGGTTCGCGTTCGCCAAGCTTCGGTTTCGTGGGCGGAAGGTGCTGTACAACGCGCTGCTCGCCTGCCTTGCGGTCCCTATCGCGGCGCTGATCACGCCACTGTTCTTCACCATCAAGTCGATCGGCCTGCGTGACACCTACACCGGCGTGATCATCCCGCTGGTCGCGTTCAACGTGCTGATGATGCTCATGCTGATGCGCAACCACTTCGAGTCGCTCCCCGACGAGTTGATCGAGGCCGCGAAACTGGACGGCGCCTCGACCTTCCGCACCTTCCGCAGCGTGCTGGTCCCGCTGTCCGGTCCGGCCCTCGCGAATGTGGGGGTGCTCTCCTTCGTCTACTCCTGGAACGAGTACTTGTTGCCGACGCTGCTGATCCGCAGTCCGGAGAGGTTCCCGGTCACTCAGGCGATCTCTTTGCTGCAGTTCGACCGCATGAGTCAGGAGCAGATATCGCAGATGTACGCGGGTCTGATCCTGATGACGATCCCGTCGATCATCGTCTACCTGTTCAGCCAGCGATACCTGCAAGCGGGTGTCACGGCAGGCGCGGTGAAGGCATGAGCACCTTCACCAACCCGGCCGCATACGACGACGGCGTGACGCGAGCCAACCCCGACCCGTTCGTGCTGCGGTTCCGCGGGCGCTACTACTGCTACGCCACGGGATCAGACGGCGTCCGAGTGAGCGTCTCGCCTGATCTGGTGACTTGGAAGTCGCTCGGCCTCGCGCTGACCGTCGAGGGCCGAGCCGAGTACTGGGCGCCGTGCGTCATCTATGCCCAGGGCGCCTTTTGGATGTACTACTCGGACCGCCCGCAGGGGTCCGACGACCCCCACCAAGAGGTTCTTCAAGTCGCGACCAGTCCGCTGCCCCAAGGCCCGTTCCGCCCGCGTCGCCGGTTCTTCGACACGTTCTCGATTGATCCCCACGTGGTGCGTGACCCGCAGTCCGGCGAGTACGTCATGTTCTACTCGACGAACGACGCCACGGGACTCGCGGCAGAGAACGTTGGCACCTCGATCCTGATTGACCGGATGACGGCGATGGACCGCCTGGCTGGCCAGCCGCGCCCCGTCGTCCTGCCGACGCTCGACCAAGAGATCTTCGAGCGCAATCGCTTCGGAGATGGGCGCGACTGGTACACGATCGAGGGTGCCACGTACTTCACGCATCACGACACCGCGTTCCTGACCTACTCCGGCAACGCCTACGTCGGAACCGACTACTTCATCGGCTACTCACGCGCCGCCGTGCGCGCCGCGGACGGCTCGATGACGCCGGTGACCGACCTGCATTGGTCGAAGTTCCCGAGCGACTACGTCTACGCGCCGCTGGTGCGCCGCAACGATGACGTCGAGGGCACCGGACACAACTCGGTCGTCAAGGCGCCCAATCTGATCGACGACTGGATCGTCTACCACGGGCGCGACGCTGACCAGGTCCTCGACCCCCGCAAGGAGCAGCGGGTCATGCGGGTCGACCGTCTCTACCCGGACGGCGACCGGCTCATCACGGACGCGCCGACGGCGTCACCGCAGCGCGTCCCGGCCGGCCCGACGATCTTCGAGGACTTCGCCGCAGCCGACCTCGACACGGCCTGGCAGGTCGTCTCGGGCAGGTTCTCACCGCTCGCCCGCACCGACGCGCAGGCTCCAGCGGTCCGATGCGAGGCGGGCCTGGGCGCGCTCCTGGTCCATGAGCGCGAGGTGTCTTGCTTCATCGCCGAGGTGTACGTGCGAGCCGAGCCCTCCGACGCCGGCGCGCGATACGGCGTGGCTCCGGTCTTCCGCTCCGAGGCCGACCAGGTGCGCGTGCTCATCGACTCCGCCCGCCGCGAGATCGAGGTGGCGCAGGTGCGCCGCGGCATCGAAGAGCGGATCGCGGCTGCACCGTTGCCCGTGCTCGATCCGACGGCGTGGCAGCACCTGCGTGTCGAGCGCACCTTCGAGGTGATCGACGTCTGGCTTGACGACCTGCGCCTGCTCACTGCCCGGACGGACGACCACGCGCCCTCCCGCATCGGGCTCGCCTGCGCGGGGACGGCTGCCGAGTTCTCGGCGTTCACACTCACCGAGCACCTGGACTTGTGGGGGGAGCGACTGCGTCACCTGCCCAAGGTCTTCCGATCAAGCCGGAGCGTCGCCGTCGAGCGTGGATTGCGCGTCGGGGGGCGTCGGCCATTGCGGTTGACCTCCGACGCGCTGCCGCCCGCCTCGCGGATCGTCCACGAGGTCGAGATCCTCGCGCCGTACGGGTATGCCGAGGTCACCCTGGGCGACCTGGCGGGCAAGGAGAGCGTGCGCGCGCGCGTCGTGTCGGGTCGGTACGAGATCGTCCACTCCGCAGCCGGATCGCAGCGCCGACTCGCGCACGGCCCGCTCGACGCACCGCGTGCCTCGGTGCGGATGTGCGCCCTCGGGAGCACCTTCGCCATCCGCATCGGCGGCGACGCCGTCGACCTGCCCGCACCAGCCTGGCCCGACCTGCGGGCCCAGACGGAGCTCTCCGGGGCGGTGCTCCACAGCTTCGAGTTGACCACGGCAAGCGGGACCCCGCCTGCCGGCCACCACCACAAGAATGCGAGCACCACACCATGAGCCCATCGAAGAACCTGCGCATCGGCGTCGCGATGGCGGCAGCGGCCGGCCTTGCACTGGCTGGGTGCGGCTCGAGCGACGACGCCGGTGACAGCGCCACCGGCGACGGCGACATCGAGCTCACCTTCCACTCCTGGCTGCCCACGCAGGCACAGTGGCCGGAACTGATCGCGGCGTTCGAGGAGGAGAACCCGGGTATCACGATCACGTTCACGCGAGAGGAGGACTACGCCGCCTTCAAGACCAACCTCGACAACGAGATTCTGGCAGGGGAGACCCCGGACCTGTTCGGCATCCAGGTTGGCTCCTCGTTCGACGACTACGCCGACTACGCGCAGTCCGTCGACGATTACGCCTCGGACTGGATCGACAGTGTCAACGCCACTGCGCTCGAGCAGACGACGACGTCGGACGGCACGCTCGCGGCGGTGCCGGTCCTGCTCGCCGGAATGGAGTACTACCTCTACAACAAGACACTGATGAATGAGCTCGGCCTGACGTTGCCCGCGACCTACGACGAGCTCGTGGCCGTGAGCCAGGCCGCGCGCGAGGCGGGCTACTCACCGTTCGCAATGGGCGCTGCGGACACGTGGCACGCCGCGGACTTCTTCGTGTGGATGAGCAACCAGTTCGGCGACGGGGGCGACGTCTACAAGGCGGCGAAAGGCGAGATCCCCTGGGACTCGGACTCGCTCGTGGAGGCCGCCACGGCGTGGCAGAAGCTCTTCACGGACGGCGTGTTCCAGGATGCGGCCACCACGGTGACCACCTACCCCCAGGCGCGTGACGACTTCTTCCTCGCCCGCAAGGCGATCGCCTTTCCGACCGGCTCGTGGCACGTCGGCATGGCGCTCGACGGCCCCGACCAGGAGCAGCCCGGCACGGCGGCAGAGGCGGACGAGATCGGAATGGCCCTCTTCCCGACCATCGGCGCCAACGATGCGGGGGCGACGTCGGGAGTCGACTTCGCGATCGCCATCAGTTCCGACTCCTCCTCGCAGAAGCAGGCGGCCGCGGCCAAGTTCGTCGAGTTCATGGCGGTGGGCACAGGGCAGCAGTTGTGGGTCAACACCCTCCAGGGCTTCCCCGTCGCTGACGGCGTCTCGATCGAGATCGCGGACAACGAGCCCCAACTCGGCAAGGACTCGGTCGCGCTCGTCACCGACACGCTCGCCGCGAGCGCCTACGCCCGCAAGCTCGCCTCGGACAACGCGTCTCTGGAGAACGACCTAGGCATCGTGCTGCAGAACATCGCGGCAGGGGCCGATCCCGCCTCGGAGCTCGCGACGCTCAACTAGCCCAAGATCAGGGCGACCCGCCCGACCCGACCGCCAGAACCACACCCACGCCAGCCCGGTGCCGGCGCCGTACCCGATCACCCACCAGGGGAACCCGGGGATCTCGGGGCGCGCGCCGGCCGAGGCGACGTCGGCGGGCGGTGTTGGCAACACCCGCTCACCCGTGACGAGGATGCGCTGGGTGTTGATGCCGAGGGGTGTGCACGTCACGAGCGTCACCAGGTCCCGCCCGATCACGGGACGGATCTCCTCGGTCTCATCCGGGTCGATGACCTTGATCTCGACGACCTCGTAGGTCAGCACGCGCCCGACCACCTCGATGGTGAACCGGTCACCCGGCTCGACCTTGTCCAGGTTGGTGAAGAGCGTGGCGCTCGCGAGCCCACGATGGCCAGTCAGGACGGCGCGCGTGCCCTCGCCGCAGACCGGGAGCGACGTGCCCTGCAGGTGCCCCAGGCCCTTCACGAGGACGTCGTCACTGGTGCCGTGATAGACGGGCAGGTCGACGTCGATCGACGCGATGCGTAGGCGCGCGAGTGAGTTGGTCGGGGGAGACTTGAGCAGCTCCCAGTAGTTGAGGTCCGCGCCCGAGACGCCGACGCCCTCGGCGAGGCTGCTGCCGCCCGCGTACAGCGCGCCCGACTGCAGGAGGCCGTTGTACTCGTGCGCGGCGTCGATGCGCGCGTCGATGGTGGCCTTGGCTTGCCCTGCGTTGATCTTGGCCTGGTCGAACACGATGTTCGACTGGTTGTACTGCGCGACCCAGGAGGCGGCTGACGGGTAGAGGAGCAGTGTGAGGCCGGCCTGCAGCAGGAGTGCGACGGTCAGGCCGAGCCAGGTGAACCGCCAGCGCTGCGGTGAAGTGTTGCGGCTGGGGGAGGGGGCCGCTCCGGTCGGGTCGCCGTCGTCGTGTGTCACGTTCGCTGCCTCACTGCGCTGGTGTCGGTGGTCCTGCGTGAGTGGTCCGGTGGTGACGCCCGGGCGGGGCGAGGGTCGCAACCCTCGCCCCGCCCGTCCCGCGGCGAGCCGCGGGGACCTGCGCGGGTGCGCCGCTCCCGCGTCCGGCTTGGTGGAGCGGCGCCGGCCGCGTCAGGCCTGCTGTGCGCGACGGCGGCGGCTGCTCGCCGAGAGCGCGACACCGAGCGCGATGAGCGTGCCGCCGACGACGACCATCAGGACGACGCCGGTCGCGCCGGTCACGGGCAGCGACGGCAGGTCGCCGGGGTCCGTGCCGTATTGGACGTTGGTGATCTCGAATCGCGTCCTCGTGGCCGGCGCGCCGGGGTGCAGTAGTCGCGCCGCGCACCTGCGCAACGGCGCCCGCCGCAGTGGGTACACCTGCCGCGCACCCCGCACGTTCACGGGACCCCACCCTGCGCACCGCACCCGGCGCGTTCAGGGCGACCTGAAGGAATGCCCCAGGTCAAAAGAGGGCGCCGGGGACGGCTTCGTCGGAGGAAAGACGACGCTGAACGTCAGGTCCCGGCTGGCGCCGCAGCGCTCGGCGCGGCTGCCGTACTCCCTCGAAGGGTGAGTGACGTCGCGAGCTCGACGTGGCGCGACGCCGGCTGCTTGCCCATTGACATCGCGATCACCGTTTGGACCGCCATCCGGCCCATGCCATCGAGGTGCTGGTGGACGGTGGTCAGCGGCGGTGTCGTCCATGCCGCCTGTGGCGTGTCATCGAACCCTGTGACGCTGAGATCCTCGGGCACCCGAAGTCCGAGCTCATGCGCGGTTGCGAGCACGCCCACTGCGAGCTCATCGTCGGCGGCCATGATGGCTGTCGGGGGGTGGGGCGAGGTCAGGAGTTCGCGGGCGAGTCGTGCGCCGGTCGCAACATCAAACTGGTCTGCGCGGACAAGGGCCGGGTCGAGCGCGAGCCCTGCGGCGTCCATGGCCGCGCTGAAGCCATAGAAGCGATCGCGTGCTGCGTCGGAGGCTTCTGGGCCGCCGATCCAGCCGATGCGTTGATGGCCGAGAGCGATGAGGTGGTCTGCCGCGGCGCGGACGCCTGCCCAGTTGGATGAGCCGACGCTGACCATGCGCTCGTGGTTCGTGTCGACGGGGTCAACCATGACGAACGCAAGGCCCGCATCGGCGGCGGCGTCGATGAGCGCGTCGGGCTCAGACAGTGTCAGGCCGACGATCCCCACGGCCCCGCAAGCGCGCTGCTCGGCGATCCAGTCGCGAGCCACCGTTCGGTGTGTCCGTGTCCCGAGACCTGGGGCAAGGCGCGTCAGAAGGTCCAGTTGCTCGTCCGTCGCTGAGGCCAGCACGCCTTGAAGGACATTCAGGATGTACGGCGAGGCAGGGATGTCGAACACGACTGCGAGTGCGCGGCGCTCGGCCGCCGGGGTGCGTGACGTGGTTGGCCTGTAGTTGAGAGCAGTGACCGCCGCGAGGACGCGCTCACGGGTCTCACTCGCGACGTCGTCGCGACCGTTCAGCGTCTTTGAGACTGTCGCCTTCGACACCCCGGCGGCAGACGCGACGTCTGTCAGCGTCGCGCGCCGGGCCTTCTCCTGAGCGGCCACTCTCACTCCTCAACTCGAAACTATTTCGAGTCTAGCACTCTGGTCGCGTCACCGCCAAGGCCGAAGCGCGCCACTTCTTGCGCGACGCGCATCGCCCTCCTAACCTAAACACCAGACAGACAGTTGCGAAACAATTTCGGCCCGTGGCCGCTTCGTGACCTCAGTAGACCAAAGGAGCTCCCATGCGTGACGACGTGCCGACGCCAACCCTGATGATCGATGGGCAGGCGCCGACCGATGTCGCCCTCCGGCACGTCTGGAGTGAGTGCGTCGGCGCGGGCCGTGCGAACGAGGCCTTGCGAGCCGACTGGCAGGCGCACTTCCGCGAGGCGGTCAAGGTGCTGGGTGCGCGATACGTCCGCTTCCACGGACTGTTCCACGACGACATGTTCGTGTACCGGACAGACAACGGCGGTGGCTTCGGGCCTCCAGAGCAGCTGACCGAGCCTGTCTATACCTTCGCGTACGTCGACAAGGTGTTTGACGCGATCCTCGACACGGGCGCCCGCCCCTTCGTCGAACTCGGGTTCATGCCGCGTCAGCTCGCCACCCAGACCGAGACCTTGTTCTGGTGGAAGGCCCACTGCAGCCCGCCCAAAGACATGGGCGCCTGGGTCGAGCTCGTCACCGCGACCGTCAACCACTGGATCGAGCGATACGGGATCGACGAGGTCCGGCGTTGGCCGTTCGAGGTCTGGAATGAGCCGAACCTCGTCCCGAAGTTCTGGACGGGGACGCGCACCGAGTACTTCGAGCTCTACGAGGCGACGGCCAAGGCGCTCAAGGAGATCGACCCGCGGCTGCGGGTCGGGGGACCGTCAACGAGCGTCTTCGTTCCCGACGCGCGCTACGCCGGCGAGTACCACGACGCATCCCTTGAGGTCGAGACCGCCGTTGCGGCGGACCCGGACGAGCTCGACTGGCAGCCAGTGTGGATCCACGAGTTCATCGACTACTGCGCGCAGCGTGGGCTCCCGATCGACTTCCTGTCCACGCACCTGTATCCGACGGACTACGCCGCAGACTCCCTGGGAGCGGTCAGCGCGATCACTCGTCACAAGGACGCCACATTCGTCGATCTGCAGTTGATGCGCACGATCATCGAGGACAGTCCGTACCCGGGCGCCGAACTGCACATCACTGAATGGTCGACCTCGCCGTCCAGCCGTGACGCCATCCACGACACGCTCTTCGCGGCGTCGTACATCGTCAGAGCGTTCCTCAAAGGCGCGCCGCTCGCCGAGTCCATCTCGTACTGGACGTTCACCGATGTGTTCGAGGAGGGTGGCGCCGGGATCGGCCCGTTCCACGGAGGATTCGGCTTTGTCAACGAGAACGGCCTTCACAAGCCGACGTTCCACGCGATGGCCATGCTCAATCGCCTCGGCGACCGCCTGCTGGCCGAGCTGGACGACGGCGCCATCACGCGGTCCTCGCAGACCGGCGACGTTTCGGCGATCTTCTACAACTACCCGGCCGATCTGGGCACGACGGGGCTCGCCTCGCAGCGCACCTATGCCGACACCCGGTTCCTCGCCGAGCTGGGACCCGATCGACAGGTCCATCACTCGATCGGCGGCCTGACCCCGGGCGCTCGGTTCGCCGTCGAGATCCTCGACTGGAGCCACGGCAATGTCGCGGAGGCCTGGCACCGTCTCGGCGCCCCACTCAACCCCACTCGTCAGGAGCTCGCCGACCTCCAGAAGGTCGCCGACCACCTCGACCGCCGGACCATCACGGTCGACGCGGCCGGCGTTCTGACGATCGACATTGCGCTCGCTGCCTGGGCCGTCATGTCGGTCGCGCCGGCCACCAACTGATCGAACCAACCACCCACACAACGAAGTGACGAAAGGACCTCCGATCATGAGGATCAGCAAGAAGGCCGCTGCAGCGGCTGGGTTCGCGGCCACGGCTGCTCTCGCCCTCACCGCCTGCGGAGGCGGCGCGGGCGGCGGCGGCAGCGCCGGTGAGGCCACCGAGGACAACAAGCCGGCGCAGTTGACTGTCGCCGCCTGGATGGACTTCCCCCAGGAGTTGCTCGACTCGTTCGAGGAGGAGTACGGCATCGAGGTCGTGGTGAACTCGTTCCCCGACGGCGCGTCGGCGCAGACCGTGCTCCGCAACGGTCTCGCGGCCGATGGCGCTGGCCTGTCCGACGTCCACCTCATCGAACTCGACTGGTGGACGGAGATGATGGCCATCCCCGAGGACTGGGTTGAGCTGCCCGAGATCCCGGGCCGCTGGGTTGACTGGAAGGTCACGCAGGGCTCGGTCGACGGAAAGATCACCGGGTACGGCACGGACATCGGTCCGCTCGGCGTCGCCTTCAACCAGGAGATGACCGCGAGCGTCGGCGTCACCGACCCGGAGTCCTTCGGTGAGTTCATCGGCGGCGACAACGCCACCTGGCAGACCTTCCTGGACGCCGGGCGCGAGTACGTCGCGGCGAGTGACAACTACTTCGTCGACTCCCTGACCAACGCCTTCCAGGCTGCGATCAACCTGCTCCCGTCCGCGTTCGAGGACCCGGCGTCGGGCAAGCCGTACAACATGGCGGACAACGCCGAGGTCAAGGACCTCTTCATGATGTTCGCTCAGGCGGCCGAGGACGGCGTCTCCGCGGGGATCGCGATTGGTCACGCCGACTGGGGCGCCGGGTTCCAGAACGAGCAGTGGGCCACTGTCATCACCCCCGCCTGGATGGCAGGCATCATCCAGGAGAACGCTGATGGCGTCGATGGTTGGCGTATCGCCTCCGCGTTCCCCGAGGGCGGTGGCAACTGGGGCGGATCCTTCTTCTCCGTGCCCGCCACCGGTGAGAACACCGAATGGGCCGTCAAGCTCGCCGACCACCTGACCTCATCCGAGGCAGCCATCCAGTGGTTCCACACGACTGGCCAGTTCCCCTCGCAACTGGAGGCCATGTCGAGCGCTGACATCGCCGAGACGGAGAACGAGTTCTTCGGCGGCCAGCGCATCGGGCAGATCTACGGCGACCTCGCCGCAGCCGCCGGCGACGCCGCCGCCGGCGGGTTCCGCGGCGAGAACTTCGCCGGCATCCAGACGGTCGTCACCGACGGCATCCGCCTCGTCGAGTCGGGCGGCGCCACCGCCGAGAGCGCTTGGGACTCTGTGGTCAGCAACTTCGAGGCGCTCGGCTTCGAAACGGCCGACTGAGCCTCCTGACGGGGAGACGTCAGACCTCGCCCGAGAAGCAGGTCTGTGGCCGGTCCTCCTCGCCGGCCGCAGGCCTGCTCACCAGCACTCACGACCACTCGTCACGGAAGGCGCCCGACATGGCAACCTCAGCGGCACAGCGCAGTGCGCGCCGCGTGGGATGGGGACAACGACTCTCGCGGTGGGACATCCGACTCTCGCCGTACCTCTACGTCTCGCCGTTCTTCATACTCTTCGCGATCTTCGGGGCGTTTCCGCTCCTCTTCAATATCGTGGTGGCGCTTCACGACTGGCATCGTCGCGCAGGAATGGGTGACTTCGTCGGACTCGACAACTTCACCTGGGTCCTGCGCCAGCCCTTGTTCTGGCGCTCCCTTGAGAACACCTTCTCGATCTTCCTGTGGGGCGCCGTCCCTCAGTTGATCCTCGCGTTGGTCATCGCTGCGATCCTCGACCAGAACCTGCACGCCAAGACCTTCTGGCGGATGAGCGTCCTCATTCCGTTCGTGGTGATGCCCGTTGCGACGTCGATGATCTTCGGGCAGGTCTTCAGCCAGTTCGGCCTCCTGGTGCCCAACCTCCAAGACATCGGAGTCTGGACACACGTCAGCTCGCCGTTCTTCCAGGACCGCCTGCTGTCACACATGGCTATCGGCGCGATGGTCGTGTTTCGCTGGACGGGCTACAACGCCCTGATTCTCTTGGCGGCCATGCAGGCGGTCCCGCGCGAGCTGTACGAGGCCGCCACGGTCGACGGCGCGAGCCGAGCCAGACAATTCGTCTCGGTCACGATCCCGAGCATCCGCCCGACGATGATCTTCGTCATCTTGACCATGACCATCGGCGGTCTTCAGATCTTCGACGAAGCCCGCATGTTCGACGGCGGCGGCACCGGCGGCGGTCGCGGCGGCGCCGACAACCAGTGGACCACTGTCGTGCTCTACCTCTACAACCTCGGCTTCGGTGACTGGCAGGACCGCCTCGGCCAAGCGGCGGCAGTCGGCTGGATCTTCGCGGCCGTCATCGCGACCTTCTCTCTCGTCAACTTCCTGCTCACTCGTTCGGTCTCGTCGTCGAAGACCAAGACGACACGGGTTTCGAAGGCGCAGCGCAATGCCGTGATCTCCGCCGCGCGCGCTGCTGCGGCCGAGGCAGAGCGGCAGGCCAGCGAGGCTGGCGTCGCGTCGATCGTCGGCCGAGCCTCGAAGTCGTCTGAGATCTCCGAGCAAGGAGCGAACCGATGAGCACCGGCTTCATTGAGAACAGGGCCGGACGGAGCGCCGCCAAGTACGCGCGCAGGCGCGCCGCGCGAGGCAAGCCCGTCGTTGCGCACAGCCCGTCCGGCCGCAGGCCCGGCCCGGTCACCTACGTGGTGCTCACGATCGTGTTCGTCATCTCGGTCTTCCCGCTGTACGCGTCGGCCATGTATGGGTCCTCGACCACGCAGGAGATTGCGCGCGCTGTCGGCCGGCTGCCCACATGGCTTCCGACAATGCGCCTGCTGGAGAACTTCGGCGCGGTCTTCAGCGCGTCTCAGTTCAACTTCTGGATGGCGTTCCTCAACTCCGTACTCGTCGCCATCTCCGTGAGCGCGTCGACCGTCTTCTTCTCGGCGCTCGCCGGGTTCAGTTTCTCGAAGCTGACCTTCCGAGGCCGGCAGGCGCTCTACGTCACGGTCATCGCCACCATGGCGATACCGGCTCAGATCGGCACCATCCCGATGTTCGTGATGATGAACGACTTCGGCTGGATCGACTCGCTTCTGGCGCTGACAGTCCCAGGCTTGGTGGGCGCATTCGGCGTGTTTTGGATGACGCAGTACCTCCAGGAGGCGTTGCCGTTCGAGCTCGTCGAGGCGGCCCGCGTCGACGGTGCGTCGATGTTCAGAACATTCTGGTCCATCGCGCTCCCCGCGGCCCGACCGGCAGCGGCGACCCTGGCGCTGTTCACCTTCGTCGGTTCGTGGAACAGCTTCTTCTGGCCCTCGGTGGTGATGCGCTCTCAACTCACGATGCCGCTTGTCGTACCGCAACTCCAGGGCGCTTTCACCACCGACACCGGTCTGGTGATGTCTGGTGTGTTCCTCGTGGCCGCGCCACTGCTCATCGTGTTCGTCTTCGCCGGCAAGCAACTCGTCGCCGGCGTCATGGCCGGGGCCGTCAAGGGCTGACGGCGCCAACTTCGCACTTCGAGGAGTATCCATGCTGCGTGGAACCGCCATCGTCGATCCGGCGTTCGTCGTCGGACCCGTTCGCCGCAACACCTTCGGCTCGTTCGTCGAGCATCTCGGCCGGTGCGTCTACACCGGAATCCATGACCCACATCACCCGACGGCGAACGCCGACGGATTCCGACAGGACGTCATCGATCTGGTCCGGGAGTTGGGCGTCTCCACGGTGCGATACCCGGGCGGCAACTTCGTCTCCGCCTACCGCTGGCAGGACGGCATCGGCGCGGTCGAGGACAGGCCGCACCGGCTCGACCTGGCGTGGCACTCGACCGAGTCGAACACCGTCGGGCTCGACGAGTTCATGCGGTGGTGCGAGGTCGCCGGAGTCGAGCCGATGATGGCGGTCAACCTCGGCACCGCCGGGGTGCTCGACGCCGTCGACGTTCTCGAGTACACGAACGTTCCGGGCGGGACGGCGCTCTCCGACCAGCGCCGGGCGAACGGGGCCGAGGCGCCGTACCGGATCACCATGTGGTGCCTGGGCAATGAGATGGACGGCCCGTGGCAGACCGGCCACAAGACCGCTCACGAGTACGGACGTCTGGCCGCGGAGGCGGCGCGTGCGATGCGGCAGGTCGACCCCCACCTCACCCTCGTGGCGTGCGGATCCTCGGGTCGCGACCTGCCCACCTTCGGATCGTGGGAGCACACGGTCCTCACCGAGGCCTACGACCAGGTCGACCTCATCTCGGCGCACGCCTACTACCACGAGGCCGACGGCGACCTGCCTTCGTTCCTCGCCTCCGCAGTGGACATGGACCGGTTCATCGAGGAGGTGGTTGCGACGGCCGACGCGGTGCGCGCGGCGGGTAAGCACGACAAGCGGATCAGCATCTCGTTTGACGAGTGGAATGTCTGGTACATCGACCGCGCCGAGTCTCAGCCGCCGTCGGGCGACGACTGGCCGATCGCCCCCGTGCTGCTTGAGGACCGGTACTCGGTGGCGGACGCCGTCGTCGTCGGCAATCTGTTGATGTCCCTGCTGCGGCACACCGACCGGGTGCACGCCGCGTCGCTCGCCCAACTGGTCAACGTGATCGCTCCGATCATGACGGAGCCGGGCGGCCGGGTCTGGAGGCAGACGACGTTCCACCCGTTCGCGCTCACCTCGCGGCACGCACGGGGCGAGGTTCTCCAGGTCGTTGTGCGGGCCCCGTCGACCGAGACAGCGAAGCACGGTGATGCTCCCGTGCTCGACGTCGTCGCCACGCACGACACCGAGACGGGCGAGCTGGTGCTGTTCGCCGTCAACCGGGCGCTCGACGCGGAGTTGACGCTTGACGTCGACGTCCGAGGGTTCGGTGACCTCCGCGTCATCGAGGCGGTCTCGATGGCGAGCACTGACCACGACCTGCCCGGCGAGGAGCGGTGGTTCGCGACGGCGGAGGATGACACCTCGGTCTTGCCCACAGCGAACGGGAGCGCGGCAGTCTCTGGCGGGCGCGCGTCGGCCGTTCTTCCCCCCGTCTCGTGGTCGATGCTGCGCCTCGCTCGAGTCTGAGCAAGATGGCCGCCGCGGCCATCGCCGGGCCTTGCGGTGAACGCTGAGGCGAGTGGCGCGAGTTCGGGCTCAGGTTCCGCCGGCGCGCTTCACGTGAGCAGGCGTGCGACCTGCGCGGCGAGTTCGTCGATGTCCACGGGCGACGTCGTGTCAACGCGCACGACCGGCGCGATCCCGAGCGGGACGCCCTGCGAGGCCCAGACGGCCCATTCGTGTGCCATGTCGCGGTGATCGTCGTGCACGGCGTGGCGCCTGCGCGCGTCGTACCTGCGCCGCGCGACGTCGAGTGGCGTGTCGCACCACACCTCGACGACCTGGTCGGCGCCCGCGACCTGGAGCCCCGCGCGGGCGAAGCCCAGGTCGCGGGGTCGAAACCACCATGAGTCCACGACGACCACGCCAGCCGCCCGCGCGGCGAGCCTCCACACGACGTCCATCGCGATGGCCCCGATCGCTCCGTGGAGGTCGGTGGGGGTGGCGAAGGCCAGGGCCTCTTTGACGGCGTCCTTGCTGAGGGACGTCGCCGCGAGTGCCCTCGCAAGTCGCGGTGCGAGCGTCGACTTCCCGGCGCCGGGCAGGCCGTTGACCATCACGAGCGAATCAGCCACGGTCGTGATCGTAGGGTGCCGACCCCGCGCAGCCCATCGAGGTCGGGTCCCCGACGGGTCCGCCCGCAGACTGGTGGGCCGCACCCGCGCCGGGTTCCTCGCGCCCGACGGGTTCAGGGCGCTGCCGCAAGCGATCGATCCGCAGCACGGCAGTTCTCAGGGTGCGACAACAACGCCGCCGATCGTCGACACGACGACGGCGCGAATGGACGATGTGGAGGCCAAACCGGGAGGTCACGCCGTTGTGACCGCCCGGAGCGTCGGTCGCCCACGCGTCCGAGACGGCGCCGCCACGGGGACTCGATCGCGGACCTGACCGCGACGGGTCGCCGCCTCGGTGTCGAAGCAACGCACCTGCCCCACAACCAGTGAGGAGATGTCCCATGCACCCAACGCCCAGCCCCGCCGCGGCCTGCGCTCCACAGGACGGCCCGGGCGCACCCGCGCCGTGGTTGACGGTCACGGTCACCGCCGCGCTCGCGCTCGCAGCCCTGGCCGGCTGCGCGTCCGGCTCCGACGCGACGACGCCCGACGCCGACGGCGGGGCGACTGCGACGTCCGCGGCCCCGACGCCGTCGGACGACGCCTCAGCGGAGCAGGCGGAGCCGACGCCGTCCGAGGAGCCAGCGCCCGTCGACGCGGGCGAGCCGACCGAGCCCGGCTCGACGCTGAGGTTCGGCGAGTACGCGACGGTCACCGACGGAGACGCGACCATGGTCGTCACGATCACGGACGTCAGGGAGCACCCGGCGCAGCGGCTCACCGAGGTCTTCGGCCAGCAGTCGAAGGGCCTGCCCGGCTACACCGTCTACGGCACGATGCGGGTCGTCGCGGACCCCGAGGCGGACGACACCGGCGTGTCCTACGCGTTCTCGACCAGCGCGGTGCGCCTGGACAACACCGCCGGCGTCATCATGTCCAGCGGCGCGCTGGACGAGGAGTGCTCGCGGTCACCGCGCCTGGAGATCGGCGAGGAGGTCCCCTTCTGCGTGGAGGCGATCGCCGACGGCGAGGGGTCGGTGCTGTGGGCCGACTCGCTCGCCGGATACTCGGCCCTCCAGGGCACCGCGATCACCTGGACGCGCTGACGGTCACGCCGACCCCGGCAGCAGCAGGCCCGAGAGCCTTCGGCCGTCGGGGTCGGGCCCGCGTGCGCGGCGGGCGAGGAGGCGCCCGACCGCAGGCTCATGAGTCACGCCGTCGGTGCGGCGAGGGTGGCCTCGAAGACCTGGCCGTTCGCGGGAAGCCCGGGCTGCCCGTCGCCGACCCGCGCGCGCCCGTAGCGCGGCGCCACGACGTCGTCGCGCACGACGACGCCGGTCCACCGCAGCGGCACGCCCTGCGCGGCGGTGGGAGCGCGGCGGTCCATCAGTTGGGCGTGCAGGTGCGGCTCGGAGGTGTTGCCCGAGTTGCCCACCTCGCCGAGGACCTGGCCCGTGGTGACCCGTTCGCCGACCCGGACGCGCGTGCCGCCGCGCCGCAGATGGGCGTAGAGGGCCCAGACGCCGTCGCCGTGGTCGACGACGAGGTGGTTGCCGACGACGAACCCGACCCCGCCGAGCTCGCGGACGAACCCCTCGACGAGGAGGTAGGCGAGCCCGAGCCAGGTGTTGCGCGCGCGATGGTCGCGCAGCCTGGTGCGCGCCGCGACGACGACGCCGTCGGCCATCGCGTACACCGGCTTGCCGAACGCGGGGAACGTCTGTGGCCGCGCCCCGGCCAGCCACCCGATCGACGCAGTGGCGTGGGGCGCGTCGACGGGCTCGAGGTCAGCGGGGACCAAGATGTCGATCGCGTAGGTCTGCCCGTAGGCGCGCACCCCGTGGCTCGGCACGGCGCTGCCGGGGCTGTTGAGCGCGACCCACGTGCCCCGCACAGGCGCCGCGACGACGACCGGCTCCCGGTCGCGGTCCCACCGCGGCCGCACGAGCGACCCGGCGAGCAACGATCCCGCGAGGGGGAGGAACGCCCACCACGGCGCGCCCGCGGTCGCGCCCCATGCGACCCAGGCGACGAATGCGCGCAGCCACCAGACGCCGTGTCGCGCGACACGGCGCCGGAGGCGGTCCCGAGCGCGGTCCGCCGTGGCTGTGGTCCCCCGGACGGTGGTCAACGCCGCGCGCCGAGGACGGTGGTCAGCAGGGGGACCAGGCGCTCGGCGGGGACCTCATGGCGTCCGCCCGGGCGTGCGCGCAACCAGCCTGTCGCGGTGAGCTGCCGCAGGTGGTGATACACCTGCCCGGTCGTGCCGAGCCCGTCGAGCTCAGCGAGCTGGCGGGCGGTGCTGTGGCCCCGCAGGACCTCGCGCAACACCCGCAGCCGCACGGGGTGCCCGAGGGCCGCCAAGGCGTCGGCGGCCCGGTCCCACTCGTCGTCGATCAGATCCTGGGCGAGCGCGCCCTCCTGCCAGGCGGCGGCCCCGTCGGGGAGCGTCACGTCGCCGACAATCATGACGGCGCCGGGCGCCGGCTCGCGCGCCCGCAGCCCCTCCAGCGCCCAGAACGCGTCCGCGGCGGCCGCGCCCGGCGCCTGCTCGGCGTCGGCGTTCGCGCTCCGTGCGGCCTCGGGGCCGACCTCGGCCGGACCCGTCTGCGCCCGCCTCTCCAGCAGGGACACGCGCCGCTCCAAGTCGGCGAGAAGATCCTCATCCGTGGTCACAGTGTTCAGGATTTCCGAAAGTACGTAATCCTGTCAATCCCCTTCCGGTCGGCGCTGAGCGCGGTACGTCGCGATCCGCGGCGGCTGACCCGCGCTGGCCGCGTGCGCGACGAGCAGCGAACGTCCAGCCTCGCACCAGGATCGCCGCAGGCCACCGCCCTAGCCTGGCGCGACCACAGCGCCCCGGCGCTCCCTTCCGCACCAGGAGTCGAGTTGTTCCTCACCTACCTCCGCCGCGAGCTACGTCACCGGCGTAAGCAGACCGTCGTCGTCGCCACCGGACTGGGCGTCGCCATCGCGCTCGTCATGGTGGTCTCCTCCTTCGCCTCCGGTGTTGAGCGGGCCCAGAGCGACGTGCTCGCCTCGGTCTACGGCGTCGGCACCGACATCACGGTCAACCAGGCCGCGGACTTCAGCCAGGGCGACGGGCCGCGGCAGCGGTTCGACTTCGGCGAGGACGGCGGCTCGACCGACGCCGACGGCGCCACCCAGCTCACCCAGTCCCGCTTGACCACCCAGATCGGCTCGCAGGCCTTCGACGCCTCGGCCCTCGACACCGTCGCGGCCCTCGACCACGTCACGGGCGTCTCGGCGACCCTCAGCCTCCAGAACACCGAGTTCTCGGGCGAGCTGCCCCAGGCCCCCGCGGACGGCCAGGACCAGCAGGCCGGGCCACCCGCTGACGGCGACGGCGGTGGCCGGGCGTTCGGGGGAGGAGCCTTCGGCATCACACAGGTCACCGTCAGCGGCGTCGACCCGAGCGCCGACGCCGTCGGCCCGCTCACCACGGTCGTCGTGGCGGACGGCCGCGGCCTCGCCGCCGACGACGCCGACGCGGACGTCGCCGTCCTCGACCAGCAGTACGCCACCCAGAACGACATCGCGGTCGGCGACACCGTCACCATCGGCGGCACGGACCTCGAGGTGGTCGGCGTCGTGGCCTCGTCGAGCGGTGAGGGCGTCGCGACGTCGTCGAACGTCTACATGCCGCTCGCGGTCGCACAGACGCTGTCCGACCAGGCCGACATGGTCACCGACCTGTACGTCTCGGTCGACTCGTCCTCCAACGTCGACGCCGTCAAGGACGCCATCGCGGCGGCCCTGCCCGACGCGTCGGTCTCCACACAGGCCGACCTCGCCGGCGACGTCTCGGGCTCGCTCGCCACCGCGTCGTCGCTCATCTCGAAGCTCGGGCTCGCGCTGTCGATCGTCGTGCTCGTGGCGGCGTTCGGACTCGCGATCCTCTTCACCGTCTCCGGCGTCAACCGCCGCACGCGCGAGCTCGGCACCCTCAAGGCGATCGGCTGGCCGCGTCGCCGCGTGGTCGGGCAGGTGGCCGGTGAGGCCGTGGCGCAGGGGGCCATCGGCGGCGTCACGGGGGTGATCCTCGGCGGCGTCGCGGTGCTGGCGATCAACCTCGCAGGCATCACGCTCAGCGGGGGGACCGGCGGTGGAGCGCTCCGGCTCGGCGGTCCGGGTGCCGGCGGCGCCGCGCAGGGCGGTGGGCAGCTGGCTGGCGGCGCAGGCGGGGCCGGCGGCCCGTTCGGCGCCGCGCGCGACGCCGCGGCGTCCACGGTCGACGTCGTCCTGCACGCGCCCGTGTCGGTGTGGATCGTCGTCGCGGCCGTCGGCCTGGCGATCCTCGGCGGACTCGTCGCGGGCGTCTTCGGCGGCCGCCGAGCGGCCCGCCTGCGCCCGGCCGAAGCCCTGCGGTCCCTCGCCTGACCCGGCCCTCACCTCCAAGGACACTGACATGTACCAGCTTGAGAACGTCTCCCGCACCTACCGCCAGGGCAAGCGCGTCGTGCGCGCGCTGCGCGACGTCACCCTGGAGATCCCCGACGGCGAGCTCGTGGCCATCCAGGGGCCCACCGGCGGTGGCAAGTCCACCCTGCTCCAGATGCTCGGCGGCCTGGACCGCCCGACCCAGGGCGCCGTGCGACTCGACGGCGACGACCTCGCCACGATGAGCGACGACAAGCTCACCCGTGTGCGGGCCGAGCGCATCGGCTTCGTGTTCCAGAACTTCAACCTCATCCCCACGCTCACGGCGCAGGAGAACGTCGAGACGGCCCTCGTGCCCACTGGCGTCGCCAAGGGCGAGCGCGCGGCGCGCGCGCAGGCCGCGCTCGAGTCGGTCGGACTCGGCGACCGCGGCTCGCACCTGCCCGGGGAGCTGTCAGGCGGTCAGCAGCAACGCGTGGCCATCGCCCGAGCGCTCATCAAAGAGCCCACGGTGCTCCTCGCCGACGAGCCGACCGGCAACCTCGATGAGCACATGCGGGACGAGATCGTCGAACTGCTCGAAGGCCTGTGGCGGGACCAGGGGCTGACCGTCGTCATGGTCACCCACGACTCCTGGGTGGCCAAGCGCGCCAAGCGTCGGCTGCGGATCGCGGACGGAAGGGTCACCGAGGTCGACTGAGCCCGCGGGCTCACGCCAGAGTCGCGTCTTCGGCTTCAGCGGCGCGTGTCGCAGGGGATCCACGACGTCGCGTGGGGCCAACAGCGAGGGCGAGCGCTCGGATGCGGGCTCGGAGGGCTCGGTCGACGGTGATCTCTCGTCGCGCAGGGGCGTTGATCACGGAGAACCGCTTGGGCGCTTCGGGCGGCGTCACGGAGCGTCGCGCTCATCCTTCCAGGCGTCCGGTCCGATCGCCGCGGCGGGGGAGACCGCGACATGCGCCAGACGTCCTCGGCGTCCTGGGCGGAGATCCTGGAGTCTCGTCACGCGGCGACGTCGTCTCCAGCGCCTCGACGGGTGGATGTCGTGCTGGATGAGGGTGTCGCTGGCGGCTCTGGCGCACTTTCGGTGGTGTCCGATGGCGTTCGGCGGATCTGTCATGATCTGCCGTGCTCGATGCGTCGGTGCTGGTCAGGGCGGTGTTCGCGGGGCTGGACGGGCTGATCGTCCAGGACGTGGAGGAGGGCGAGGGCGGGCTCGTCCTCGCCGTGACGACACGTGGCGGGCCAGCGGGTTGCCCGGTCTGTGGTCAGCCGTCGACGCGGTTGCATGCCTGGCACGAGCGCGCGCCGGCTGACCTGCCCGTCGCTGGGCTGCGGGTCGTGCTGCGGGTCCGGGTGCGGCGCCTGGTCTGCCAGTCGCCGCACTGCCCGCGCAGGACGTTCCGTGAGCAGGTCCCGGGCGTGCTCGAGCGTTATCAACGGCGCACGGCCCGGCTGACCGAAGCCCTCGAGGCCGTGGTGACCGAGCTCGCGGGGCGCGCCTCGGCCCGGCTCGCCCCCGCTCTCGGCATGCGCCTGCGGCGAGAGACCGCGCTGCGCGTCCTGCGCAGGATCGAGCTCCCGGCGCTGGTCGTGCCGCGGGTGCTGGGGATCGACGACTTCGCGTTGCGGCGCGGGCAGGTCTACGCCACCGTCTTGATCGACGCGGACACCGGCCGCCGGGTCGACGTCGTCCCCGGCCGCGACGGCGCCGTCGTCAAGGCGTGGCTGACCGCCCATCCCGGGGTGCAGGTCGTCACAAGGGACGGGTCGACCGTCTACGCCCAGGCCGTGCGCGACGTCCTGCCGGACGCGACACAGGTCGCCGACCGGTGGCACCTGTGGCACGGCCTCGGTGACGCCGTCGGCAAGGAGGTCGCGGCGCACTCGGCGTGCTGGGCGGCGGCCACCGCGACCGGCATGCGCGAAGGACGGCTCGCCGAGACCACCACGCAGCGGTGGGATCAGGTCCACGGCCTGCTCGACGCCGGGGTCGGGCTTGCTGGACTGCTCGCGCCGCCTCGGGATCGCGCTGAACACCGTCAAGCGGTACGCCCGCGCCGCCAAGCCCGAGCAGATCGCCCGCCCACCGCGGTATCGGGCCACTCTGGTCGACCCCTACCGCGACCCCCTACGCCGACGCCGGGACGCAGAGCCGGGTGTGAGCGTCACCGTCCTGCTGGCCGAGATCCGCGAGCTCGGCTACACGGGCAGCCAGAACCTGCTCTACCGGTACCTGAACCAGCACCGCCACCCGGGCGAGCACCCGCACCTGTCGCCTCGGCGCGCGACCCGGCTCCTGCTCACCCGACCCACCGCCCTGACCGAGCGGCAGACCGAACGCCTCGGACGGCTCGTCGCGGCGTGCCCGGAGATGACCGCCCTGCACGACCTCGTCGCCGGGTTCGCCCGGCTGCTCGCCCCCGACGAGTCGAACGCCGACGCCCTGACCACCTGGATCGAGCAGGCCCGCGCGGCGGTGTTGCCGCACCTGCACTCCTTCGTCCGCGGCCTGGAACAAGACCGCGACGCCGTCGTCGCCGCGGTCACCCTCCCGCACCACAACGGGCGCACCGAGGGCGTCAACACCCGCACCAAGATGCTCAAACGCCAGATGTACGGACGCGCCGGATTCGACCTCCTACGCCACCGCATCCTCCTGACCGCATGAGCGTCACCGCAGGCCACAACCGCAGGCCACACCACCGAAAGTGCGCCAGAGCCCAGTCTGGCGGTGGCGAGTATGGGCGGCGATGCGCTCGACGCCGGTGTCGCCTGCGGCGGCTGTGGCGTCCACCAGCGCAGAGAGGCTGGTGACGCGAAGGTCCGGTAGCCCTGTCTGAGCCCTCTTCGACAGGAAGACCCGACACGCAAGAACGCCGCTGAGGTGCGTCCACGGCCCTTCCGGTGGTCGAGCTAGGGGGATTCGCCCCTCGACGTTCTCCGAGCGGTTGGACTCCGGGGGGTCTTCTGTCGTCTCGTCGTGGCCTGCGCGTACGCCGGGGATCGTTGGAGTTCCGCGGTTTCCGGGTCTGCCGGATCGTGGCCATTGGTGGCGATGCTAGCGGCTCGTGGGCGGCCAACGCGCGGCCGGCGAGTGCGAGGTCAGTCACCGCGCGCAGATCGGACCCACGGCCTCGTCGAGCGAGCGCACCTCGGCCGTGTAGTCAGGCTCTTCGCGCAACGCCTTCGCCTCAGCTTGGGCCTGAGCGAGCACCCGCTCGCGTTCGGCCTCAGTGTCCGGCTCCATGCGTCCGATCCTACGGCTGGCGGCGATCACAGCCCTAGGTCCCGCGACAAGGTCATCTCCAGCGCCTCGACGGGGCGGATGCAGTGCTGGGTGACGTATCGAACTGGAGGCGGCGCTTCTGAACGGCGACCCGGTCGACGCTGACGTGGGGCTGCGGCGGCGGCCGTCGCGCGTCCGGACCTGAGCGAGTGGCCGGTGACGCGCAGGTCCGACAGCCCGGCTTCGGCGGCGCGCGCGTGGGCGATGTCAGCGACGGACTCGCCCGTAAGGCCTCGGTGATGATCCGGTCGCCACGGCGGACGCGGACGAACAGCGGGCCGGGGCGTCTCCGCGCCGCTCGACCCACCGGTGGAGGGCGTGGACGGGGTCGGTGACGGCGTGCTGGCCGCGGGCGACGGCGACGTTCTGTCCGTGCCCTGCTGCGACGGCTCAGCGAGGCACGGCCAGAGAGCGTTGCGCTTGACGCCGAAGTCACGGTGCATGTGGAGCAAAGGCGCTAGCGGACCTGTTCGTGCCGGGGGGCGTCGTCGCGATATCGGGATGTGGGCAGCTCACCCGAGTCCTTGACGTGACGTGGCGTCCGTCCGAAGCTCCGACGTACGTTCCCTACGAGAAGGAGACGACCGGCTATGAGCATTGCGCCGTCCCGGCCGACGATCTCACCGGGCGAGCTGGCCGAGGCGCTCAGCCACGGCCAGCACGCGGTGGTCCTCGCTGTGTCCCGCCGACGACCAGGGTGGGCGGCTTCGGTGCCCCCGCGACGACGGATACCTGGCGCGTACGTCGTCGACTTCGACAAGCTCGTGGGGCCGTCGCACCCTGGCGGTGGCGAAAATCCGCTCCCGACCGAGGCTCAGCTGGCACGGCTTGTCCGCCGGTGGGGTGTGCACGACGACACTCCCGTGGTCGTGTACTCCACTGACGAGGTGTCGACGGCGACCCGGGTCTGGTGGGTGCTGCGCTGGGCGGGTCTCGCTGACGTCCGGGTGCTCGACGGCGGGCTCTCGGCATGGCAAGAAGCCGGCGGTTCGCTGTCCGACGACGAGCCCGCCGCCGGGGCGGGTACCGCATCGTTACGGCTCGGCTCGCTGCCCACTGTCGATGCCGAGGGCGCCGCACAACTCGCGCGGTCGGGTCGCCTGCTCGACGCTCGAGGCAGAGCCTATCTTGCTGGACACATCCCCGGCGCCATCAGCCTGCCCGCGACGGCTGCACTGCACGACGGCCGCATCCGAGGCGAGGCGGAGCTCAGATCCCTGTTCGGCACGTTCGTCGGCGGTGATCCCGTCGGCGCGTACTGCGGCAGCGGGGTGGCCGGTACCGTCCTCGTCCACGTCCTGCACACCTTGGCGGTCAACGCCGCGCTCTACCCGGGCTCGTGGTCTGCCTGGAGCGCCGAGGCGCGGCCGGTGGCGACACGCTTGGCCTGACGGGTCGCTTCCCCCGGGCGATCACCACCGGGGGAAGCGACCCTGCGTCGCTCAGCCGACGCGACCCGGGCCGCCCGAGAGCGTGCCGGCGAAGAGGCCTCGCAGCTCCCTCTCCTCCTCGGGCGTCGGGACCCATCGGGTCGCCGCGAGGTTTTCGTCGAGCTGCTCGGGCGTGGTGATGCCGGCGATCACACTCGTGACCGTCGGCTGTGCGAGCAGCCAGCCGAGCGCGAGCGCGCTCGGCGTGACCCCGCGGTCGCTCGCGAACTTCTCGAACTGTTCGAGAGCGTCCCACGGTGCCTCGCCCAGCAGGTAGGTCTTGAGGTTGGTGATCTTCGCGCCGGCCGGTGCGTTGTCGCGGGTGTACTTGCCGGTCAGCAGACCGTTCTGGAGCGGGAAGTACGGCAGGAGCCCCAGCCCGTAGTGCTGTAGTGCGGGGATGAGTTCTTCCTCCGGCTTGCGCCACAGCAGGCTGTACTCGTCCGTCGTCGAGACGAACCGCGAGTAGCCGCGGGCCGTCGCGACGTGGTGGGCGTCCGCGAGCTGCCACCCCCGGAAGTTGGACGCCCCGACGTACCGCACCTTGCCGTCGCGCACGAGCGTGTCGAGCGCGCTCAAGGTCTCCTCGATCGGCGTGTGCGGGTCCGGGAAGTGGATCTGGTACAGGTCGATGTAGTCGGTCCCCAGTCGGCGCAGGCTCTGCTCGACCGAGGCGATCACGTACTTGCGCGCGCCGGTCAGGCTGTACGACGGACCTACGTCCTGCGCGAGGGCGCGTCCGAACTTGGTGCCGATCACGACCTTCTCGCGACGGCTGCCCAGGGCTCGGGCGAACAGTTCCTCGCTCAGGCCGTTGCGGTCGCCGTAGCCCTCGGCGAGGTCGAAGTACGTGACGCCGAGGTCGATCGCGCGGTCGACGATCCTGGCGACCTGGTCTTGCTCGACGGCGCGCATGCCGCTGCGGCCGAACGTGCTCGCGCCGACGCCGAGCTCGGACAGCACCAGGCCCGAGGTGCCCAGCGCACGATAGCCGTCGGGGAGGGAGGTGGAAGAGGGCACGTGCACTCCTTCGTGGGTAGGGACGTCAGCCGTTGTCGGTGTCGAGCAGGCCCTGGAACGTGCCGGCCTCGTACTCGGTGCGGAAGATGCCGCGCCGCTGGAGCTCGGGAACCACCAGGTCGACGAACGCGTCGGCGGGGCCACGGTGGTACGGAGGGAAGACCTGAATCCCGTCGAGGACGCCTTCCTCGAGGTTCTCCTCCAGCCAGTCCGCGATGTGGTTCGCATCGCCCACGAGCGCCGGCTGCTGGTCGTCGCGCGAGCGCAGCAGGTACTGGTAGAGATCTTCGAACGTCGCTTCCTCGCCGAGCTGGGTGCTCAGCACCTGGCGGACGAGGGCCCGGGCGTCCCGCACGACCGACGGGCTGCGCCGTGCCATGCCGCTGAAGAAGGCGTCCAGCGCGTCGGCGTCGATGGTGTCCACGTCGACGACGTCGAGCACCCGCTCGCCAGCAGACACGCGGGACAGGTCCACGCCGAGGGCCTTGGAGAAGACCTCCGGGATCTCCTCCGTCGCCTGGAGCGAGACGACCTCCCGGAACTTGGCGCGAGCCTCGCGCGACGTGCCGGCGACGTAGAAGGTCGCGCCCGGGATGATCTTGAACTTCTCGGGGTCCCGGCCCGCCGCGGCCACACGGCCCTTGAGGCTGCGGTACTCCGCCTTCCCCCGCTCCAGCCCGAAGTATGGCGAGAACCGGATCTGCGCGAGGTCTGCGCCGTACTGGAGGGACTCCTCGGACAGGCCGACGTGGACGTTGGGGATCCGCTGCTGCACCGGGCGCGGGACGTTCAGCGGCCCGCGGACCTCGAAGTGCTCGCCCTGGTGGTGGATCCGGTGCCAGCTGCCCGGCTTGACCAGGACGCCCGCGGCCTTGTCGTCGAGCAGGAAGTCCTCGTCCCAGCTCTCGTAGAGCAGCCGGTTGAGCACCTCGGTGAACTCGCGCGCCCGGGCGTACTTGGACTGCTCGGTGGGTACGGGGTTCTTGCCGTAGTTGAGTGCGGGGTCGCCCTCGCGGTCGATTCCGAAGACGACGTTGAGGGCGGTGCGGCCGCCGTTGAACCTGTCGAGCGTCGCGAGTTGGCGGGCGACCGCGTACGGGTGCTCGAACGAGCTGTTGACCGACATCAGAAAGCCGAGCTTCGTGGTGACGGCGGCCGCGTAGCCGGCATAGACGAAGTTGTCCCATCGGAAGATCCGGTTGAGCCGGTCGGGCTCGCTGCCCAGCGCGCTGCCCGCGAAGACGTAGTCCAGCTTCCCCCGCTCGGCGGTCCGGGCGACGTCGACGATCACGCTCGGGTCGACGAGCCCGCGGTTGGTGGCCTCCGGCAGGCGCCAGCCCGACAGGTCCCAGCCGGTGCCGTATGCGGCCAGCCCGATCCGCAGCTTCTTCTTCTCGCTCATCGCGACACCTCCTCTGCGAACTGGTTCGGCGGGACCGGCAGGCCGAAGTGACCGCGGAACGTGTCCGCCTCGTAGTCGGTCCGGAACACGCCCTTGTCCTGCAGGATCGGCACGACCTGCGAGGTGAACAGCTCGAGCTGGTCGAGCATGAACGGCGACTGGATGTTGAACCCGTCGGCGGCGTCCTTGTCGAACCACTCGACGAGCGTCGACGCGACGTCGGACGGCGTGCCGATGACCAGCGGGAAGCCACCGCCGATGGAGTTGTGCAGCAGGTCCTTGCCGCGGACGGTCCCGGCCTCCACGGTCCGGTCGGTGCGCTCCTTGATCAGGCTGAGGAGCCGCCGGCCGGACTCGCCGAATCCCGCGGCGAGCTCCGGCGTCACCACGCCGTCGAGCCCCACGGGGCGCAGGTCCACGCCGATCCGCTCGCCGATGGAACGCAGGCTGCGCGCGCCCAGCGGGAGCGGGCCACGCTGGGTCACCAGTGCTCGGAAGCCCTCGCTCGCGTAGTAGTCCTCGGTCTGGTCGCCCTCCACGGGGTCGGCGTCGACGGGGAGGCCGTCGTTGAGCCGGTCGAACAGGTGGACGGCCCCCTCGCGAGTGTCCTCGATGACCGGCGTGATCCCGGGTAGGAAGAAGATCGGCTCGTCCTTGCCGCGCAGGCGGCGCGCACGCTCGCGGATGTCGGCGTTGAACGCGGCGGAGTCCTCCAGCCGCGACGGACCCGTGAAGTTGATGTCGCAGTACCGCGCGGTGAGCTCCCGGGACAGCTCCGACGCCCCCGCGTACAACAGCGGGACGTGCCCCTGCGGGGGACGCCGCATCGGCAGCGTCCCGGCGACCGAGAAGAACTCGCCCTGGTGCTCGAGCCGGTGGATCTTGGTCGGGTCGAGGTACTGGCCCGTCTCCTTGTCCTGCAGGTACGCCCCGTCCTCGATGCTGTCCCACAGGCGGCGGATGACCTGGATGGACTCCGCGGCCCGCCGGTATCGGCTCTCGCCGCCCAGATCCGGCAGGCTGAAGTTCCGCGCGGCGAGGTCGTTGGCACCCAGGACGACGTTCCAGGCGAGCCGCCCACCGCTGAGGTGGTCCAGCGAGGCTGTCAGGCGCGCGAGCGTGAACGGCTCGTAGAACGTGGGGTGTGCCGTGACGGCCAGGCCGATCTTCGAGGACTGCAGCGCGAGCTGGGACGCCAGGGTGAACGGCTCGAGCCGCCCGCCGTTGTGGGTGGTGCCGTAATGCTCGCGGTAGACGTCACCGGGCAGGGTGTCGCCGAGGAAGAAGAAGTCGAACTTCGCGTCCTCGATGATACGGAGGACCTTGCTGGGGTAGTCGAGGGTGAAGGCGTCGGGGGTCGCCGCCTGCGGCAGGCGCCACCCGCCCCAGTGGGTGCCGTTCAGCCAGTACATGTACCCGAGGTGCAGCTGGCGCGGAGCCGGCTCAGCCATGTGAGGTTCCTTTCGTTCGGTGCGCACGCGAGTCAGGCTGCGGGCGCCGTGGCGTGCGGGGCTGCTCCGGGGATCGACGCGAGCAGCGTCTTGACGTAGTCGGTCTGAGGGTTCGCGATGACGTCGATGGCAGTGCCGCGCTCGACGATCTCGCCGTGACGCAGGACGAGGAGCTGGTCGGACAACTCCGCGATGACGCCGAGGTCGTGCGAGATGAACAGGTAGGTGAGGGACAGCTCGTCCTGCAGGTCGCGCAGCAGGTCCAGGATCTGGCGCTGGACCGTGACGTCGAGCGCCGAGACCGGCTCGTCGAGGACCAGCACCTCGGGTGCGGGTGCCAGGGCGCGCGCGATCGCGACCCGCTGGCGCTGGCCACCGGAGAGCTCCGCGGTGTAGCGGTCGGCGACGGTCGGCGGCAGTCCGGTCAGGTCCAGGAGCTCGCCGATGCGCCGCGCTCGCTCCCTCCTGCCACCGATCTTGTGACCGGTCAGCGGCTCGGACAGGATCGAGCGCACCGTCGCCCTCGGGTCGAGCGAGGCGAAGGGATCCTGGTAGACCATCTGCACCGTGCGGTAGAGCGCGGCCTGGCCCACGCCCCGGCGGTGGTGCACCACGGGCTTGCCGCCGACGAGGATCTGCCCGGCGTCGGGCGAAGCGAGGCCGGCGAGCAGCCTGACAAGCGTCGTCTTGCCCGAGCCGGACTCGCCCACGATGCCGAGCGTCGTGCCGCGCCGGACCTCGAAGCTGGCGTCGGCGACGGCCGTCACCGGGGGGCGGCCGCGCCGGGCGCGGAACGTCTTCGACAACCCGTCCGCCTTCACGGCCACAGGCGCGTCGGCCGCCGCGAGCGCCGCCGGCCGTCCTGCCCTCGCGCTGGCCGCCTCCACGCCCGAGAAGCCCAGCGACGACGAGCGCAGCAGTTGCGTGGTGTACGGGTCGCCCGGGTCGGCGACAACCTCCGTGGTCCGGCCCGAGCGGACCAGCCTGCCGTCCTTGAGCACGGCGATCTCGTCGGCCCGCTCGGCCGCGATGCCCAGGTCGTGGGTGACCAGGAGGACGGCGAGGTCGTGGCTCTCGACCAGCTCGCCGAGCAGGTCGAGGATCGTCTTCTGCACGGTGACGTCCAGGGCTGTCGTCGGCTCGTCAGCGACGAGCAGGCGCGGTCGGGTGGACATCGCGGCCGCGATGAGAACGCGCTGGCACATGCCACCGGACAGCTCGTGCGGGTAGGCGTCGTAGATCTTGCCGGGGTCGCGCAGGCCGACCTGTGCGAACAGATCGACGACGCGCTCGCGGCGCTCGCGCTTGGACGCCAGTCCGTGTGCCCGCAGCGGTTCCCCGGCCTGGAGGCCCACCGGCAGGAGCGGGTTCAGGCCCAGGAGCGCGTCCTGAGGGATGTACCCGATCTCCCGGCCGCGCACGGCGCGGTACTCCCGTTCCGGCAGCCCGTTCAGCGCGCGACCCGCGAACGTCACCGTTCCGGAGGTGATGCGGCCGTTCTCGGCGATCGTGCCGGTGACGGCACGCCCGAGGGTCGACTTGCCCGAGCCGGACTCGCCGACGAGCGCGAGCACCGTGCCGGGCTGCAGCGAGATGCTGACGTCGTCGACGACGCGGGCGGGCACCCGTCCGGGGACGGCGAACTCGACGCTCACGCACTCGAGTCGGAGCAACGGGTCTGGGGTGGTGGTCTCAGGCGACGACACTCGTCCTCCCTCGGTTGAGCGACCGTCCGACGCGATAGATGGCCAGCACGGACATGACGATGACGAGGCCGGGCAGGAGGCTGATCCACCACTCGGTGGCGATGAAGGTGCGGCCCTGCGCCACGAGGAGGCCCCATTCCGGCGTGGGCGGCGGAGCGCCGAGGCCCAGGAAGCTGAGCGACGCGACGGTGAGGATGGCGCTGCCGATCTCCATGGTCGCGTAGGCGAGCACGGACCGGGACGCGTTGGGGATGACATGGCGCAGCAGCCGGTAGGCGTAGCCGTGCCCGGCGAACACCGACGCCTCGACGTACTTGGCACTGCCGATCTTCAGCACCTCCGAGCGCATGAGGCGCGCGAAGCTGGCCGTGCTGTTGATCCCGATGGCGATGGCAATGTTCATCGTGCCGTGCCCGAGGGCGGAGATGATCGCGAGCGACACGATGAGGCTCGGGACCGCGAGCATGATGTCGATCGCGCGCATGAGGACGTTGTCGAGCCAGCCGCGGATCGCGCCCGCGACGAGACCGATGAACGAGCCGCCAGCGAGGCCGATCAGCACCGCGACGACTGCCGCCTTGATCGACAGTTGCGTGCCGTAGACGGTCCGGGTGAACTGGTCGCGCCCGAGGTCGTCGGTGCCGAAGAGGTGGTGCCCGCTGGGTGCGAGCAGCATGGCGTCGCCGTCCTGCGTGAGCGGGTTTCCGCTGGTGAACAGTGCCGGTGCGATCGCGGCGGCGAGCACCAGCGCCAGCCACGCGTACGCGACAAGCAGGCTCGGGGTGCGCAGAATGCTGGCGATCCGCCGGCGTACGCGGGTGGCTCGCCCGGTGCGCTCCGTCTCGCCGACCGGCGGCTCGACCGTGACGTCGAGGACGATCGCCTCCCTGGCGTCGAGGGTGCTCATCGGGCCTCCATCCGGATGCGCTTGTCGACGACCGGGTAGATCAGGTCGACGACAAAGTTGACCGTCACGAAGATCAGCGCGGAGACCGTCACGGCGATGAGGACGACGGGCATGTCACGGCCGTTGACGGAGTCGACGATGAGCCTCCCGACGCCCACGCGGGAGAAGACGGTCTCGGTGAGGACCGTGCCGCCCACCATCACGCCGATCAGGGTGCCCAGCGCTGTGATCACGGGCAGCGCCGCGTTGCGCAGCGCGTGCCGGACGACGACGTCGAACCGGCTCAGCCCCCAGTTGCGCGCCGACTCGATGTACGGCGACGAGAGCGCGCCGCGCAGGTTCGCCGTCAGGAGTTGCGCGACGGTGCCGCCGCCCGCCACAGCGATGGACAGCGACGCGACCAGCAGCCCGAGGAGAGTCTTGTCCCCGAACGCGTCGATCCAGCCGAGCTTGAACGCCACGACCTGCACCAGCAGCAGCGCGACGACGAACGGCGGTAGGGACACGGCGACGGGCGGGAGGGACACGAGCGTCTCGCGCAGCCAGCGCCAGCTCGTGAGCTCGATCACCACCGAGAGAGTGACCCCCAGCACGACGGCCAACGCGAGACCGAGGAACGCCAGCTGCAGCGTGGCCGGAAAGGCTTCGAAGAACACGTCGACGGCGGGCCGGCGCTGGTAGATGCTGTCACCGAAGTCGCCGTTCACCGCGCCGGACAGCGCGTCCCAGTACTGCACCAGAACGGGGCGGTCCAGGCCGAGCAGCTGCCGCTGTTCGGCGAGCAGCTTCTCGACGTCACCGCCGGAGGCGCCCATGGTGAGGCCGCCCGCTGCGTCACCGGGGACGATGTACAGCAGGAAGAACGCTCCGGTGAACGCTCCCCAGACCACGATCGCGGCGTAGCCCAACCGCTCGAAGACGTACCTCACCATGGGTGCCATCGCTGCCTACTTGTCCGAGAGCCAGGCGCTGTAGAGGTACTGGTCGAGCCCGACGGCCTTGATGTCGTGGACGGACGGCTGGTAGGCCCAGATGTCGGTGTCGTTGACGATCGGCAGCTCGTACGCGTCCTCGACGAGGATCTGCGACGCCTTGTCGACGACCGCCTGCCGCTGAGCGGGGTCGCTGACGGTGTTCTGCTGCTGCAGCAGCTTGTCCAGCTCCTGCCCGCGCGCATCGTTCCTCCCGATGAACGAGCGGTTCGAGCCGGTGGCGACGCCGTAGTTGGCGCGCAACACGTCGGCGTCGGGGGTCGAGTGGTACCAGTACGCGAGGTCGTACTCGCCCGAGAGCAGCTTCTCGTTCGCCTCGGCAGGCAGCGGCGGGTCGAGTACGAGCTCGATGCCCAACTTCTTCCACTGCTCCTGCACCACCTGCTCGGCGGCGCCGTCGCGAGGAAATCTGAGCGAGAGCCGCTCCCCGGCGGCGTTCACGCGGATGCCGTCGGGACCGATTGTCGACCAACCGGCCTCGTCGAGCAGCTTCTTCGACAGGTCCGGGTCGTAGGTGAGGTACTGGCTCTGGTCAGAGTAGAACGGGTTCGCCTTGCTGAGCGGGCCGGTGGCGACCTTGTCATAGCCGCCCGAGGCGAGCTTGGTGAACTCCTCCCGGTCGATTCCGTGCTGCAGCGCCTGCCGGACGCGGACGTCCTTGAGGAACTTCGAGGACGTGTTGACGGGCCACTCGGTCCCTGTCGCCGGGTTGACCGTCTCGGAGATTGTCAGGCCCGCCGCCTTGAGTTGGGGGACGTACTTCGCGTTGACCCAGTAGATGAACTGCAGCTCCTCACCGCCGATGACGGCACCGTTGCGCACGCTGTCCTCGGGGATGATCTTGTAGACCACCTCGTCGAGGTAAGCGGGGCCGGACCGCTTGAAGTACGCCGGCGCCCAGTCGTAGTCCTCGCGCTTCTTGAGGACGATGCGCTGGTTCGGCGTGTACTCCGCGAGGTAGAACGGGCCCGAGCCGTCGATGGCCTTCTGCCGCTCCTCGACGGGCGCCTCGGCCGTCTTGGCGGAGACGATCCCCGCATGGGCGCGGGAGAGGTTGACGAGGAAGGCGGCGTTCGGCTCCTCGAACTCGACGACGACCACGTTCTCCGACGGCGTCCGGATCTCCTTGATGCCCTCGACGATCGTCTTGGCGCTGGAGTGGATCCCCGGGCGGGCGAGGCTCTCGAAGTTCTCCTTCACCACCTCCGACGTGAGCTTGGTGCCGTCGTGGAAGGTGACGTCGTCGCGCAACGTGAACGTGTAGATGCGCGAGTCCTCGACGGTCCACTTGGTGGCGAGCCAGGGCTCGACCTTCTTGGTCTCCGGGTTGAAGAACACCAGCGAGTCCGTCAGCGCCCGAGCGACGGTGCGCCACACCTGGTTCACGACGGCGGCGTCGACACCGTTGGGCTCGAAGCTCAGCCCGATGTTCAGGGTCCCGCCCGCCTTGTCGGCCTCAGCCGTCGGGGCCGAGGCGGCGCCGGCGCCGGTCGAGCAGGACGACGCGAGTACGGCCACCAGTGCTGCGGCGGCCAGCAGCCGCCACCTTCCTCTTTGACGCAGTGAGAACACGACACTCCTCCTGGAACGTGCGGGGGGGGGGACGCCGAGGGTCGGTGCGACCCGCGGAGACTGCTGGGCTCGCTCGCCGCCGGCGCGCTATCGCCTCTGTTCGATGCGGTGGTGGCGGCGGTTCGGCCGACACCGAGATCACCGATGTCGCGGTGAACTCAACCGGCCAGCCGGCGTGCGTCGTGGTGATCGCGGCGACGCCCGCGGAGCACCGCTCTGAACGCATCGGCGCTCAGCGTTGCCGACGCGGTCTGCGTCGTCGTCATGTCGCTGCCTTGTTCGCTCGAGGGACCGACCAGGGCCGCGCGGCGTCGAACCAGTCGTCCGCAGCGGCCTGCACGTCCGCGAGGTCGTGCTCGAGCAGCGCCAGGGAGCGGCTCGAGGCGTCCGCACCCAGTTCGGTGAGCAGGGGCAGCAGGTGCGCATCACCAGCGATCCCGTGCGCCGGGCCGAAACGACGAGCGGGACCATCCGCACACCATCCAAGCCGCGCGAACCGTAGGGGTCGAGGAACGCCTTGAGCAGACCTTTGTCGGACGCCTTGTAAACCGGGGTGGCGACGATGAGCAGACGCGCCCGGGACGCGATCCGTGACGCGATCTCCGTGTGCGGGCGCGGGCAGCGAAGACCTGGTCGGCCACGTCGATCGTCAGGTGCTTGTCGGGCAAGCGGAGCCGACCCGCGATGCGCGGCGACGGCCCCGGCCGCAGATTGGGTCCGGGATGCGGGGCCCGAGTTGCCGACGAGCGCTACGACCCGGCTCGGGCTCTCGGACGTCATCGCGGGCCTTCCGCGGTGCCAGGCGCCCGAAAATGGGCATGGCGAAGCACAGACAAGAGGAGTCAGCTCCCAGGGTTGGGGGTGCCCGCGTGCGGGCGAGGGCCGCGGTCGCGCTCAGCTGCAACAGCGACGGCCGACGGTCAGGTGCCGCTGGCGAGTGGGGTTAGTGCGACGCGAAGCCCTCATGACGCGGGACAGTAAGGCGAAGTTGAGCAGAGCATTCAACAACGCCGAAGGATCTCAGACTGTGAGATCTGGATCCCTGTCCTCAGTCGTCTCCGCGCGCCGCCGCGCGGACGACACTGCGCCGGTAGACATGGTCTGCCATGCGTCGGCGTTCGGGAGCGTCGTGGCATCGAGCACAGATCGCATGGCGTCGCGCAGAGCGACCCACGCGTCCCGGACCGCGGCCGAGCCGCCCGGATCGCTGACGTCTTCCACGTCCTCGCCACTGACCGTGGCGAACGGCCCGTCGATGGAGCGGGTCACCTCTGCGAAGACGATCTGGGCCAGCGGCCGCAGACAAGTGCCGCGGTCGCTTCCTCGTCGGCGGATGCGTGCGTTGCGCGCCTGGACCAACGCCATCGAGTTGTCCCCGGAACGCACGGTACTCGCCGATGTCTCGTGGCAGGGCAGACCGGTCGAAGGCACGCACGGTACGAAGAGGCGGGCCTGCGAGACACCTTGGATGAGATCGTGAGGCAGGAAGTGCTCGACGTACCCGTCGAACTCGCGGAAGAGCGCGAGGAACGAGGCATACCGTGCGATCGTGGCGCCAAGGGGTCGCGGCGTCTCCCGCGTACCGCCCAGGGGCCACCCCGTCCTTCGGTTGGTGTCCGCCGAAGCATGCGAAAAGCCGCTGACCTGCACTCGTGTGCGGATCAACGGCTTCTCAGGTGTGGAGCTAGGGGGATTCGAACCCCCGACCTTCTCATTGCGAACGAGACGCGCTACCAACTGCGCCATAGCCCCAAGGCGTGGCCTAGGTTAGCACCCGCCCCGCCCGGTTCTCCAAATCGGCGACCACCTCACGCGCCAGCCCGCGCACGCCCGCCATGCACGTGGGCGTCACCAGACGTTCCCGTGCTCGCGGAACTCCCGCCACACGTTCTCGAAGAAGTCGCCGCCCTCGGGGATCGGCCGGCGCGCCCGCCAGGTGAACGTCACCTCGCCCGCCCCTTCGCCGGGCGTGAGCGCGACCTCCTGCACCTGGTCGTCGAGGGCGCCGTCGTCGAGCGTGAGGCGGAACGCCTCGGGCAGGTCGAGTTCGTCGCGCGCGTGCGGCCCGTGGCCGACACGCGGCAGTCCTCCCATGGCGTCGGTGTAGAGCACCGAGCCGCGCGAGCGCCCGCCGTGGGCGAGGTAGTCGGCCATCGCCGACAGGTACACGTACGCGCTGGTGAGGATGTCGCGCACCAGGAAGACGCGGTCGACCGAGCGGCGTGATCCGCCGTCCGCGCTCACGGTCTCGCCGTAGCCGGCGAGCCAGTCGCGCACCTGGTCCAGCGCCTCGCGGATGGACCGCTCCGAGCGCACCGGCCCGGCCTTGGCGCTCATGAGGCGCTGCACCTCGCGCAGCAGGTCGCCGGTGTTGTCGGGCGTCCCCGCGGCCGCGCGGGCGGTCGCCGCCTCGGTGAGCGCTTGTGCCGCGGCCAGCGTGGACGACGACGCCGCCGCGAACGCGCCGTCGTCGAGCACCCCCGCGCGGTCCGCACCGCCGACGCCGGCGTCGCCGACAACCGCTCCGCCCGCACGCCGGGCCGCGATGAACTGCGCCGCCCGCATCGCGCCGACCTGCCCGGAGTTGAGCGCGGCGCCGCCCGGCCGGTAGACGCCGTGCGCCCCGGCGGCCTCGCCCACGGGGAAGAGCCCCGCGACGTTCGACTGCCACCACGCGTCGACGACGAGCCCGCCGTTGTTGTGCTGCGCGCACACGTCGACCTCGAGCAGGTCGCGCTCCAGGTCGAGGTACGGGTTGCGCTCCAGGTAGAACCGGTAGGCGGGATCGTTCATGCGCCGCAGTCGCTCGACGGGTGTGCCGAACAGCACCCCCGCGCGGTCGAGGTAGTCCCGCGCCTCGGCGCTCAGCGCGGACGGGTCGAGGCGCTCGCGCACAGGGTTGCGGCGGAAGTCGAGGAACACGCGCCGCCCGCGCAGCACGGTCTCGCGGTAGACGAGCAGGTCGATGAGCGAGGACCCGTCGCGCGCCTTGCGGACGTCGAACGGCCACTGGTAGCCCTTGAGGAACACCAGCGAGAGCAGGCGCCCGTAGTCGTCGATCGCCTCGGTGAGGAACTCGCGCTCATCCCCGCCGTCGGCGTCGGTCGACACGAACCGGGGGAGCACCTGCATGTAGGTCCCCGACACGTTCCAGCGTGGATGGGTCGAGGCCAGCCCGAACTGCCACTCGGTGAGGTTCTTGCCGCGCACCCCGGCCCGCAGCGCGGCGCCCGCGGCGCCCCACTGGCCGTTCGGGAACACGCGCGTGGCGTACATCCCGGCGGGGCCGCCGGTCGCATAGACGAGGCTCGCGCAGCGCAGCAGCAGCCAAGGGCTCGCGGCGCCGTCGTGCGGAACGTCGGTGCGCAGCACCAGCAGCCCGACGACGCGGCGCCCGCCGGCATCGTCGGGCGCGGTGACCACGTCGACCACGCGGCACCGGTCGAGCACGCGGGCGCCGTCGGCGCGCACACGGGCCTCCAGCCGCTCGACCATGGTGCGCGAGGTGTAGGGGCCGACCGACGTCGCCCGCTGGCGCGGGTCGTGGTCCGTCTTGTACCCCACGAACTCCCCGAACCGGTTCTGCGGGAACGGCACCCCCAGGTCCACCAGGTGGAGGAACGCGCGCGCCGACAGCGCCGCCTCGGCCAGCGCGTTGTCGCCGTCCATCGCGCCGCCCGCGAACAACGTCTGCGCCATCTCGCGCACCGAGTCCGGCTCACCGCCCGAGAGCGTGAGCTTGTAGTAGGTCTGCTTGTCCGAGCCCGCGTTGCGGCTCGCGCCCGCGTTGACCTTGTCGGCCACCATGACGACGTCGCGCATCCCGAGCTGCGCCAGGCGCGCCGCCGCGCAATACCCCGCCGACCCCGTGCCGACGACGACGGCGCTCGCGGTCACCACGGGGACGTCCAGCCCGGCGACGCGCATCGTGCGCGGTTCGTGGTCGTGTGCCGACCCGCCGCCGCTCGTCCCGCCGCCTGGCATCTCGCCTCCGCGCGTCACAGGACCGGCACGTGCAGGCCGCCGTCGACGTGGAAGACCTCTCCCGTCGAGTACGGCGTGGCGCCCGCGGCGAGCATCGACACCGCCGCGGCGACGTCGGCGGGCTCGCCCCACCGCGCGATCGGCACGTGGCCGCCCGCGAGGTAGGCGTCGTATCGCTCGCTCACGCCGGCCGTCATGTCGGTCGCGATGATCCCTGGGCGCACCTCGTGGACCACGATGCCCTCGCGCGCGAGCCGGACCGCCCACAGTTGCGTGGCCATCGCGACGCCCGCCTTGGAGACGCAGTACTCGCCCCGGTTGGTCGACACCGTCGTGGCCGACAGCGAGGAGACGTTCACGATGGCCGCCGCGGGCCGTTCTATGGGCGCGGGCCGTTCGGTGGGTGCCACCTCGCCGCGCAGCGCGAGGACCCGCCGCGCGAACGCCTGCGTGAGGAAGTACGGCCCGCGCAGGTTGACCCCGAGCACGTGGTCGAACTCCTCGGGCGTGGCGTCGAGCAGGTCGGCGCGCACGCGCGGCGCCACGCCCGCGTTGTTGACCAGCACGTCGAGCCGCCCCCAGGCGGTGACCGCGTCGTCGAGGTACCGGCCGTGGTCGGCCACGTCCGCGACCGACCCGCGCACGTAGCGCACGAGCGCGCCGTCGCCGGCGAGGTCGCGCAGCTCGTCCAGCACCGCGGCCGGCTCGTCACGCGTCGCGAGGATCGACACCGCGTACCCGTCCCGCACCAGTCGGCGGCTGATCCCCAGCCCGATGCCGCGAGCGCCGCCCGTCACGAGGGCGACCCGCGGCATCAGTCCCCTCCCTGCGGTGACCCGAGCAGGGCACGGACCCGGCCGGAGACGCGCTGGAACTCGGGCGTGGTCAGCGTCGTGGCGTAGTCGCGCTCGCCGGGGATGTCGACGGTGAGCTCCTCGATGACCCGTCCGGGACGCGGCCCCATCGCGAGGACGCGATGGCCCAGGTAGACCGCCTCGGGCACCGAGTGGGTCACCAGGAGCACCGTGACGCCCGTCTCGCGGCAGACCCGGTGCAACTCGACGTTCATGCGCTCTCGGGTCAGGGCGTCGAGCGCGCCGAACGGCTCGTCCATCAGCAGCACGTCGGGCTCATGCAGCAGCGCGCGGCACAACGACACGCGCTGCTGCATCCCGCCCGACAGCTCGTGCGGCATGGCCCTCTCGAACCCGCTCAGGCCGGTGATCTCGATCAGCTCGGCGCACCGCCGTCGGGCCGCGGCCATGTCCATGCCACGCATCTCGGCCTGGAGCAGGATGTTGCCCTCGGCGGTGCGCCAGTCCAGGAGCGCCGCGCGCTGGAAC
The DNA here is from genome assembly GCF_004216535.1 of Xylanimonas ulmi. Taxonomy (NCBI): domain Bacteria; kingdom Bacillati; phylum Actinomycetota; class Actinomycetes; order Micrococcales; family Promicromonosporaceae; genus Xylanimonas; species Xylanimonas ulmi. The sequence continues at coordinate 2,403,933 of NZ_SGWX01000001.1, read as the reverse complement.
ACGTAGCCGATGTCCTGGCGTGGTCCCAGGACCTGCTCACCGTGCAGCAGCACGGACCCGGTCGTCGGGCGGACGAGTCCGGCGACGACTTTGAGGAGCGTCGACTTGCCGCACCCTGACGGGCCGACGATCGAGACGAACTCGCCGCGGCGGACGGTGAGGTCGACCTCACCGAGCGCTTGGGTCGAGGTGCGCTTGCCGCGGAACGTCACGGACACGCCGTCGACGGCGACGACCTGATCGACGTCGACGCGGGGCTGGGAATGCAGCATCGTCATGGTCTCCTCCTGACCGTGGACGCCGGCCGTCAGTCGCCCGGCGCGAACGCGCCGTCGAAGTAGTCCTCGACGCCCTTGTCGCCGCTGATCAGCCCCGCTTTGTGGAGCACGTCGAGGGTGTTGAGCCAGTCGGCGGGGTCGTTGTACCCGAACGGCTTGTCTTTGGTGGCCTCGGTGTGCAGCACGGTGATGGTCTGCTTCCACTGCTCGGCGAGGACGTCCTTCGCGGGCATCTGGGGGTCCTTGCCCGCCATGGCGTCGACGGCGCCGGCCGGGTCGTCGACGGCCGCGGCGAAGGCCTCGGACGTCGCGGCCACCATGTCGCGCACCAGGTCGGGGTCGTCCTTGATGGTCGAGCTGGTGGCGAGCAGGCCGTTGCTGAAGTAGCTCAGCCCCGCGTCGGCGTATGGGAAGTACCGCACCTCGCGCCCGCTCTTGGCGGCCACCGTCGGGCCCTGGTCGTGCATGAAGCCGATCAGCCCGTCGACCTTGCCCGTCAGCATCGCCGAGATCTTGCCCGCGGCGTCGAGGTTCTGCTGCTTGACGTCGTTCGGCGAGAGGCCGATCGCCTCGAGGTAGAACGGGAACGTCGTCGTCGGCGCGTCGCCGGCGGAGACGGCGATCGTCTTGCCCTTCAGGTCCTCAGGAGTCTCGATGCCGGAGTCCGCGAAGACCTGGACGGCCGAGGGCGTCGTCTGGAGGAACACCCCAACGCTCTTGACGTCCACGCCCTTGTCGACGTTGGGCAGCAGCGCCGCGGTGTCGGCCCAGCCGAAGTCGACCTGACCGGCGCCCACGGCCTGGATGGTCTTGGTCGATCCCTGGCCGGCCTCGATCTTGAGGTCGATGCCGTGCTTGGCGAAGACGCCCTTCTCCAGGCCGTAGTAGAACGGCGCGTGCTCGCCGTAGGGGTACCAGTTGAGCATGAGGGTGACGGGCCGCGTGTCGCCGTCGTCGGCGGGCGCCGGGCCCGCGGACGAGGGGGACGCGCAGCCCGCGAGGCCGAGCGCGACGGCGGTGGTGACGACGAGGGGCAGGGGGCGGAACGACTTCATCAGGGCGAGCTCCTTTGCGCAGCGTGACGAGCGGAGTGGAGGGGAGGTCAGGCGCCGACGAGCGTGCTGGAGGCCGCGTTGTTGCGGCGGGATGGATGCCAGCCGATCAGGAGGGCCTCGGCGAGCTCGATGAGCAGGAACAACACGATCCCGAGCAGCGACATGATGATCAGCGCGGCGAAGAGCATTGCCGTGTCGATGTTCCCGTTGGCTTGGAGGATGACGTAGCCGAGGCCCTCGTTGCCGCCGACGAACTCGCCCACGACGGCGCCGGTCACCGCGAGGGTGGCCGCCACCTTGAGGCCGGACAGCAACTGGGGCAGGGAGGCCGGGAACATGACCTTCCAGAAGGTCTTCAGCCTGCTGGCTCCCATCGTTGACGTCAGCTCGACGATCTCGGGGTCGACCGACCGCAGCCCGGCCAGGCCGGAGATGACGACGGGGAAGAAGGCCATGAGCACCGCCACGGTGACCTTCGGCGCGGCGCCGAAGCCGAGCCACACCACGAAGAGCGGTGCGATCGCGATCTTGGGCACCACCTGGGCGACCAGGATGATGGGGTAGACCGTTCGCTCCGTGCTGCGCGAGTACGCCATGACGACGGCGACCAGCTCGCCGATGATCACGGCGAGGACGAATCCGATGACGGTCTCCGACGTCGTGACCCACGTGTTGTGCGCGAGGTACGCGGCGTTCTGGGTGAGCGCGGACCACGTGGCGGCGGGCGAGGGCAGGACGTACGGCGCCAACCAGCCCTGGGCGGTGGTCAGCCACCACAGAGAGACGAGCGCGCAGGTGAGGGCGAGCGGGCGCCACGCGACGGCGCCCGATCTCGCCAGGCTGCGCGAGGTGCGGCGTCCGGTCGCCGGCCCGGGGTTGTCCGTGGCCGTGTGCGGCGACGACGTCATCGTCATCGGGTGTCCTCCTCGGCGTCGAGGTGATCGCTGGAATGCGCTTTCCGTCACCGTAGGGGCGCTCGGGCGAGTGGTCAAGTGCCCGGAGCGACGGGCTACCGCCTGGGCGGGCTCGTCGACTCGCGCAGCACGACCTCGGCCTCGAGCGGCTCGAGGCCCGGGGTGCGGGAGGCGTCGACGGCCGCCAGGACCGCGCGGCGCCCCATCTCGACGAGCGGGATGCGCACCGTGGTGAGCCCGGGGGTGTGGTCGCGCAGCGTCGGAACGTCGTCGAAGCCGGCGACGAGCACGTCGCGTGGCGCCTCGACGCCGAGCCGGCGCAGTCCGGCCATGAGCCCGATGGCCATCACGTCCGAGACCGCGAAGACGCACAGCCGCGGCGCGTCGGCGCGCGCGAGCCGGGCGACCTGCTCGGCCGCCGCGAAGCCGCCGTCGCGTGAGAACTGCGTGGCGATGACGGTCTCGACATGCCCGCCGCGGCCGAGCACCCCTCCGGCGAACGAGTCGGAGCGCTCGCGCGAGGTGACGATCCGCTCCGGGCCGGCGACCACCGCGAACCGGCGCAACCCAAGGTCCACCAGGGCGTGCGCGAGCGCCCGGGCTCCCTCGACGTTGGGCGGCTGCACCGTGAGCGCGCCCGCGAGGGGCTGGCCGACGACCACCGCGACCCCGCCCGCGCTCGTGTAGACCGCCAGCTCCCGGCGCAGCGCGGCGTCGTGCTTGCCTCCCCACCGGGACCCCACCACGACGATGCCGTCGGCGCGGTGCGCGGCGAAGGCGCTCACCGCGTCGCGCTCGGCCTCGGGGTCACGGTCGGTGCTCGCCAGGAGCAGGTGGAGCCCCTGCTCGCGGGCGACGCTCTGCGCTCCGGCGGCGATCGAGGAGAAGTACGGGTCGGAGATGTCCTGCACGACGAGGCCCAACAGCCCGGTCCGGGAGCGGGCCAGTGCCTGGGCCTGGGCGTTGACGACGTAGCCGAGCTCGTGCGCCGCGGTCCTCACGCGCTCGACGAGCTCCGCGCCCGGCTGCCGGCTGGAGCCGTTGAGCACCCGCGACGCGGTCGCCAACGAGACTCCGGCGCGCCCGGCGACGTCTTGGAGCCGCGGTCGGCTCGCGTCGCTGCCCGTCGCCGTTCCCGTCGATGCCCTCATCGCCACCTGGTCACCCATCCTTGACGTGCTCCGTCCTGGCATTCTAGCGTGCGGGAAAGCGTATTCCCGCACGCGGACGAAGGAGTCCATCGATGTCACAGCCCCGCACCCTCCGGATCGCGATGAACGGTGTGACCGGCCGCATGGGCTATCGCCAGCATCTGGTCCGCTCGATCCTGCCGATCCGCGACGAGGGCGTGCGGCTCGATGACGGCACGCTGCTGCGGGTCGAGCCGATCCTCGTGGGCCGCGATGAGTCCAAGCTGCGCGAGCTGGCGGCCCGCCACGGCGTCGAGCGGTGGAGCACGGACCTCGACGCGGTCGTCGCCGACCCGTCGGTCGACGTCCTGTTCGACGCGTCGATGACGTCGCTGCGCGTCAAGACGCTGACCAAGGCGATCGAGGCGGGCAAGCACGTGTTCACCGAGAAGCCCACGGCCGAGACGCTGACCGAGGCGGTGGACCTGGCGCGCCTCGGCGCCCGGTCGGACCTGACGATCGGCGTCGTGCACGACAAGCTCTACCTGCCCGGCCTGGTCAAGCTGCGCCGCCTGGTCGACGAGGGCTTCTTCGGCCGCATCCTGTCGCTGCGCGGCGAGTTCGGGTACTGGGTCTTCGAGGGCGACGTCGAGCCCGCCCAGCGTCCGAGCTGGAACTACCGCGCGGCCGACGGCGGCTCCATGACCACCGACATGTACTGCCACTGGAACTACGTCATGGAGGGCGTCGTCGGGCGCGTCCAGGACGTCTACACGAAGACCGTCACGCACATCCCGGCGCGCTGGGACGAGAGCGGCGAGCGGTACACCGCGACGGCCGACGACGCCGCGTACGGCGTCTTCACGCTCACCACACCCGGCGGCGACGCGGTCACCGCCCAGATCAACTCCTCCTGGGCCGTGCGCGTGCACCGTGACGAGCTCGTCGAGTTCCAGGTGGACGGGACGCACGGGTCGGCAGTGGCCGGGCTGTTCGGCTGCGTCGCCCAGCCCCGCTCGGCGACACCCAGGGCGGTCTGGGACCCCGACGTCCCCACCCCCGAGAGGTTCCGGGAGCAGTGGATCACGGTGCCCGACCGCGGCGGCGTCGTCAACGGCTTCCGCGCGCAATGGGAGGAGTTCCTGCGCGACGTCGCCGCAGGCCGCCCGCACCGCTACGACCTGCTCTCGGCGGCGCGCGGGGTCCAGCTCGCCGAGCTGGGGCTGCGCTCATCGGCCACCGGCCGCCGCCTCGACGTCCCGGAGATCGACCTGTGAGCGTCGGGGCGGCGGGCGATCTGGGCGATCTGGGCGACCTGGCGCGGTGCTCGCTCAACACGGCGACGGTCAAGCGCGCGACGCTGCGCGAGGCCGTCGACGTCGCCGCGCGCGCCGGGCTCGGCGCCGTCGGGCTGTGGCGCGACCGCGTCGAGGAGGCGGGGACCGCCCGCGCGGCCAAACTCGTCGCCGACGCCGGCCTGTGCGTCTCCTCGCTGTGCCGCGGCGGGTTCCTCACCGCCGCGCACGACGACGGCGTCGCCGCGGCGCTCGACGACAACCGGCGGGCGATCGCGCAGGCCGCCGAGGTCGGCGCCCCCGAGCTGGTCTTCGTCGTCGGCGGGCTGCCGGCGGCGGGCGGCCCGGAGGCGCCGGTGCGAGGCGACGCGGGCCCCGGCGACCGGGACCTGGTGGCGGCGCGCGCACGCGTGGCCGACCGGCTCGCCGACCTGGCCCCCTTCGCCGCCGAGCACGGGGTGCGGATCGCCCTGGAGCCGCTGCACCCCCTGTTCGCCGCCGACCGCGCGGTCCTGAGCACACTGGGGCAGGCGCTCGACCTGGCCGCGCCCTTCGCGCCGCAGGTGGTCGGCGTCGTCGTCGACACCTACCACGTGTGGTGGGACCCGGCGCTGGAGGCGTCGATCGCGCGGGCGGGGGCCGAGCGCCGCCTGGCGTCGTACCAGGTGTGTGACTGGTGCCTCCCGCTCGCCCCGGTCGCCCTCAACTCGCGCGGTCACCTCGGCGACGGGTACGTCGACTTCGCCGCCGTCACCCGGTGGGTCGCGCGAGCGGGGTACACCGGCGCCGTCGAGACCGAGATCTTCAACGAGGCCGTGTGGGCGGCGGACCCTGCGGTGACCGTCGCGACCCTCGCGGACCGCTACGCACGGCTCGTGCGACCGCATCTGTGACGGGCGGATGATCGTCTGATCGTTTGCCCTGGACGGCGCGAAACGCGGTCAGGTTCGCTGGGCGAGTGCCCACATCGCCACCCCAGACCTCCGACGCTCGCGGCGGAGGCGACTGCCTGAGCCCCTCGCCGGTCCAGCGCTGGACCGGCGAGGCGTCGCTCATCTGCGAGTTCGCCTCGGCCCTCGACGACACCGTCGCGACCGTCCGCTCCAACATCGCCGCCTTCGGCCCGCACTACCCCGACGACACGACGGTGGGTGGGCGCTACCTGCCGCGCCCCGCGGCGCCCGGGTTCGCGCCCGGCGCCAACCGCGGCTGGACCACGGGCTTTTGGCCGGGCATGCAGTGGCTCGCCTACGAGGTGACGGGCGCGCCCGGGTTCCGCGCCGCGGGCGAGGAGCACGTGGCCGACTTCGAGCGCCGCGTCGAACTGGGCGAGGACATCGACACCCACGACCTCGGGTTCCTGTACACGCTCGCGTGCGTCGCCCCGTGGCGGCTGACCGGCAGCGCCGGCGCCTGGCGGGCGGGGATCGCGGCCGCCGACGCGCTCATGACGCGGTTCAGCGAGCCGGCGGGCGTCGTCCAGGCGTGGGGGGACCTGACCGACCCCGCCCAGCGCGGGCGCACCATCATCGACAGCCTGCTCAACATGCCGCTGCTGACCTGGGCGGCCGAGCAGACCGGGCAGGAGCGGTACGCGGCCGCCGTCGCGCGGCACTGCGCGCGGCTCGCCGAGCGCATCGTGCGCCCCGACGACTCGACGTTCCACACCTTCACCTGGGACCCCGCCACCGGGGCGCCGGTCGGCGGCTCGACGGCGCAGGGCGCGCACGACGACTCGTGCTGGGCGCGCGGGCAGGCCTGGGGCGTGCTCGGGTTCGCGCTCAACGCGCAGGCGACGGGCGACGCGCGGCTGCTGCGGGCCGCCGAGCGCTGCGCCGACTACCTCCTGGCCCACCTGCCCGCCGACGGCGTGCCCTACTGGGACCTCGTGTTCACCTCGGGCGACGAGCCGCGCGACAGCTCGGCAGCCGCGATCGCGGTGTGCGGGCTGCACGAGCTCGCGCCGCTGGTCAACGCGGAGCGCTCCGAGCGCTACTCGTCCGCCGCGCGCGACATCCTGCGCTCGCTCGTCAAGGGCTACACGCCCGGCGCCGACGGCGTGCGCTCCGACGCACTGCTGCTGCACTCGGTCTACAGCGCGCCGGGTGGGGTCGGCGTCGACGAGGGCAGCCTGTGGGGCGACTACTTCTACCTCGAGGCGCTCGTGCGCCACTGCGTGACCGGGTGGAGGCGGTACTGGTGAGCGGCGTGCCCGCGCGCCCGGCGGCTGAGGCGATGAGCGTGCTCGACCGCTTCCGGCTCGACGGCAAGGTCGCGCTCGTCACGGGCACCTCGCGCGGCATCGGGCAGGGCATCGCCGTCGGACTCGCGCAGGCCGGCGCCGACATTGCGCTGCTCGACCGCAGCGCCGCGTCCGAGACCGCCGCGGCGGTGCGCGCGACCGGCCGGCGCGCGCTCGAGCTGCGCGCCGACTTGTCGACAGCCGAGCCCGCCGAGCTCGAGGCGGCCGTGGCGCAGGCCGAGGCCGAGTTCGGGCAGGTCGACATCCTGGTCAACAACGCGGGCTTGATCCGCCGCGCCCCGGCCCTCACCTACCCGGCCTCCGACTGGGACCTGGTGCTCAAGGTCGACCTCGACGCGGTCTTCCACCTCTCGCGCGCCGCCGCCCGCGGCATGATCGCGCGCGGCTCGGGAAAGATCGTCACGGTCGCCTCGATGCTCTCGTTCCAGGGCGGCGTCCGGGTGCCCGCCTACACCGCGGCCAAGCACGCGGTCGCGGGCCTGACCAAGGCGCTGGCCAACGAGTGGGCCTCGCGCGGCGTCAACGTCAACGCCGTCGCCCCGGGCTACCTGGCCACCGACAACACGGCGCCCCTGCGCGCGGACGCGGCGCGCGAGCGCGCGATCGTCGAGCGCATCCCCGCCGGACGGTGGGGCACGCCCGCCGACCTGCAGGGCGCGGTCGTCTTCCTCGCCTCGCCCGCCGCGGCGTACCTGCACGGCGTCGTCGTGCCGGTCGACGGCGGCTGGCTCGCGCGCTGAGCGCGCCCGACTCCCCGAAACGGAGCACCCTCATGCAGCACCGCCATGCGACCAGCCCGGAGCAGGTCGCCGCGGCGACGAGCCAGGACCTGCGCGACCGGTTCCTCGTGGACGACCTGTTCGCGCCCGGCGAGGTGCGGCTCGTGGCGAGCGAGCACGACCGGATCGTGCTCGGCGGCGCCGTGCCGCTCGACGGCCCGCTCGCCCTGCCCGCGCCGGCCGCGCTGCGCGCCGAGCACTTCCTGGACCGCCGCGAGCTCGGCGTCGTCAACGTCGGCGCCCCGGGCGCGGTGAGCGTCGACGGCGTCGCGCACGACCTGGCCCACGGGGCGTGCCTGTACGTCGGGCGCGGACCGCGCGAGGTCGAGTTCGCCGGCGCCGGCGCCGCGTTCTATCTGTTCTCGGCGCCCGCCCACACGACCCACCCCACGGTGCTCACCCCGCCCGGCGGCGGCGCCGTGCTGGAGCTGGGCGACCAGCTCACGTCGAACCGGCGCTCGCTGCACCAGTACATCCACGCGGGCGGGGTGCGCTCGTGCCAGATCGTCATGGGGGTCACGCGGCTGCACCCGGGCAACATGTGGAACACCATGCCCGCGCACACCCACGCGCGGCGCACCGAGTGCTACCTGTACTTCGACCTGCCGCAGGACGCGCGCGTGCTGCACCTGTGCGGCGAGCCGACGCAGACACGGCACCTGTTCGTCGCCGACCGCGAGGCGGTCATCGCGCCCGGCTGGTCCGTCCACTCGGGGGTGGGGACCGCGGCCTACTCGTTCGTGTGGGCGATGGCGGGGGAGAACCAGTCCTTCGAGGACATGGACGGCTTCGCCGTCACGGCGCTGCGCTGAGGGGACCGCATGAAGGTCCGATGTCCTGAAATTGACCAGGTTGCGATCATCAAATCGTCAGGTAACGATCAGAATATGACGTCGACGCCCCGTCGACGGCCCACGGAGAGGAGGTGACGACGCGTGCGTGCCACGGAGCGACGAGCGGCGATCGAGCGTGAGCTGCGCCTGACCGGGAAGGTGAGCGTCGCCGAACTCGCCAAGGCCATGTCGACCTCGCCCATCAGCATCCGGCGTGACCTCAACACCCTGGTCGAGCGCGGTGTGGCCCGCCGCGTGCACGGAGGCGCCATCGCCGTCGGCGAGCGCACGACGGCGCCCGGGCGGCCCCGCCCGGTGCGCCGACCCGGCGCCGTCGACACCCGGCCCATCACCATCGGCCTGGTCATCCCGTCGGCGCGCTACTACTTCACCGGAGTGCTCGACGGCGTCAAGGCCGCCGCCGCGCAGACACGCGTGCGCGTGGTGCTGGCCGTGTCGGGCTACTCGGGCGAGGAGGAGCGGTCACAGATCCGGCGCCTGGTCGATCGCGGTGTGCAGGCGCTCGTGGTCACCCCCGCCCAGATCGTGGCGAACGACGCCGAGACCTACCGGGCGCTGGTCGACCTGCCGTTGCCGGTCGTGCTCATGGAGCGCGACGGCGGCGACGAGTACGCGGCACTCGACTCGGTGCGCTCCGACCACGCCTACGGCGCCCGGATGGCGTTCGGGCGCCTCGCGGGCGTCGGACACCGCGCCGTCATGCTGGTCTGCGCCGAGCGCACCGCGACCGCCGGGTGGCTGCGCGCCGGCTTCGAGGCCACGCGCGACCAGTTCGACGTCGCCGAGCGGGTCGCCATCCCCTCAGCCCCCGAATTCGACCCCGAGCTGCGCCAACGCGTCGACGAGGCGCTCGACCGGTGCGTCGAGCTCGGCGTGACCGGCGCGCTGGTGCACCCCGACGTCGCCGCCATCCTCATGGCCCAGCGCGCGCGGGAGCGCGGCATCGACACACCGGGTGGGTTGGAGATCATCGCGTACGACGACGAGGTCGCGGCGCTCGCGGACCCGGCGCTCGACGCGGTCGCGCCGCCCAAGGACGAGGTCGGTCGCCTGGCGCTGCGCCTCGCCTTCGAGCGGGCGCGCACGTCGCGCAACGGCGCCCTGCCGCGCCACATCGCGCTGCCGCCGACGCTCGTGCTGCGCGGCCTGACCCTGCGGCCGGCGCCGTCGGCGGGCCCCGAGCCCGAAGTCAGCGTCTGAGGGGTCAGCGGTGCCGCCACGGATCGTCGCGTCCCCGCGCGCCGCCGTCGGCACGCTCTGGCTGAGCCTGACGGTGAGCGCGGTGGTCGCCGCCGTGGTCGCGGCGGCCGGATGCACGGGCCCCGCGGGCGACCCCGCCGCGTCGCCCGACGCCGTCGGGCCGCTCGGCGCGCCCGCGCGCGCGAGCGTCGAGGTCTACCTGTTCGACGGCGCGTACGGCTCCGCCTACCTCGACACCGCCGTCGACCTCTACCACCGCGCGCTGCCTGGCTCCCCGGTCGAGGTCAAGCCCGTGCACGACGTCGCCACGCAACTCCAGCCGCGCTTCGTGGCGGGCGACCCGCCCGACCTCGTCGACAACTCCGGCCGACCCCTGGACCTCGCCACGTTGGCCGATGCGGGGCAGCTCACCGACCTGGCGCCGCTGCTCGCGGCGCCGTCGTTCGACGACCCGGACGTCACCGTCGGCCAGACGCTGGCCGACGGCGTCGCGAGCGCGGGCTCGGTCGACGGGCGCGTTCTCGCGCTGCGCTACGTCACCACGGCCTACGGGTTGTGGTACTCCCAGGCCCTGTTCGACCGCCACGGCTGGGAGGCGCCGACCACCTGGGACGGGCTGCTCGCCCTCGGCGACCGGGCGCGCGCCCGCGGCGTCGCGCTGCTGGTCTACCCCGGCCAGGCCATGGGCTACGTCGCCGACGTGTTCGTCGCGCTGGTCGGCAAGCAGGCGGGCGTCGACGCGCTGCGCGCGCTCGACAACCTTGAGCCGAACGCCTGGCGGAACCCGGCCGTCGTCGCCGCGTTCGCCGCGCTCGCCGAGTTGGGCGACCGCGGCCTGGTCCTGGCGGGCTCCGAGGCGCTGACGCACACCGAGGCGCAGACCGAGCTGCTGCGCGGTCAGGCGCTGTTCTACCCGGCTGGGTCGTGGCTCACCAGCGAGACGCGCGCGACGCTGCCCGCGGGCTTCGACCTGGCGATCGCGCCCGTGCCGGCGCTCGACCCCTCCACCGCCGCGCTCGACGCCGCCACCGTGGCGGTGGCGCCCAGCGAGGAGTTCGTGGTTCCGACCCGGGCGAAGAACCCCGCCGGCGCCCAAGAGCTGCTGCGCGCGATGCTCTCGCGCGAGGCCGCGGCGCAGTTCTCGCGGCTGACCGGGGCGCCCACTGTGGTGCGCGGCGCGCTCGACGGGGTCGAGGTCTCACCCGTGCTGCGGCGCGTCCTCGATGCGATCGACGCCGGCGGCGAGCCCGAGCTGCGCGCGTGGTTCCGTGTCTGGTACGAGGGGCTGCGCGCGCAGTGGCTCACGACGCTCGGGGACGTCCTCGCCGGGCGCACGGGAGCCCGTGAGGCCGCCGCGACCATGCAGGCCGCCGCCGACGACGTCGCCTCGGACGCCTCGGTGACCAAGCACATGCGGCCCGACGCGCACGAGGGGCCGACCGCGTCGTGAGGGTGGGTCAGGGGCGGTTCGTCGCCCTCTTCCTCGCGCCCGCACTGGCGCTCTACGGGCTGTTCGCGCTGGTCCCGTACGCGCAGGGCGCGGCCGCGTCACTGACGGCCTGGGGCGGGTACTCAGGGCGGCGCCGCTTCGTGGGGCTCGACAACTACGCGCGGTTGGTGGGCGACGAGCGGTTCTGGTCGGCGCTCGGGCACAACGCCGTCGTGCTGGCCGTGCTGCCGCCCGTCACGGTGGGCCTCGCTGTCGCACTGGCCGCGCTGACCACCGTGGCGGGTGGGCGGTCCGGACGCGTGGGGCCGATTCGCGGAGCGGGCGCCTACCGGGCCGTGTTCCTCCTGCCCAACGTCCTGCCGCTGGTCATGGGCCTGGTGCTGTGGCACTTCGCGCTGCACCCCCGCGTCGGCCTGCTCAACGGCCTGCTCGACGCCGTGGGCCTGGAGGGCTGGTCGCGCGCCTGGCTGGGCGACCCGGCCACCGCACGCTGGGCCGTGCTGGGCGTGCTCGTGTGGGGGCAGGTGGGGTTCGCCGCGACGCTGCTCGCGGCGGCGCTCGACGGCCTGCCGCGCGAGTGCCTGGAGGCCGCCACGCTCGACGGAGCGGGGCGGTGGCGCACGCTGCGCTTCGTCGCGCTGCCGATGACGGCGCGCACGGTGCGCGTGGTCTGGGTCTACCTCGCGACGCTCGCGCTCGACCTGTTCGTCGTCGTCGCCGTCCTGACGCCCGACGGCGGACCGTCGGGGTCGACCGAGGTCATGGCGACCTACCTGCAACGGCTCGCGTTCGGCGCGGGCCGGTTCGGTGACGCCGCCGCGATCGGCGTCGTGCTCACACTGCTGTCGCTGCTGGTCGCCGCGGCGGCCCTCCTCCTCGCGCGCCGCGAGCGCGCCGAGCGGTGAGGGCAGCAGCGGTGAGGGCGGCAGCCGTGAGGGCCGAGCGGTGAGGGCCGCGCTGGGCGCGGTGGGCCGCCCTGGCCGACTCGGGGCGGCTGCTCGGCAGGGCGCGGCGCACGCGGTCCTGCTGACCTGGGCCCTGGTCGCGATCCTCCCGGTGGTGTGGGGTGTGGTCGCCTCGCTCAAGGACGACGCCGAGATCTTCGCCGCGCCGTGGGCGCCGCCGTCGTCGGCGCGCTGGGACAACTACGTCCGCGCCTGGGAGCACGTGCGGCTGGGGCGGCTGTTCGCCAACACGGCCGTGGTCGTCGGCGGGGCGCTGGCGCTCACCCTCGTGGTCGGCGCGATGGCCGCCTATGTGCTGGCCCGCTACCGGTTCCGCCTCAACAAGCCGGTGCTGTGGCTGTTCGTGGCCGGGATGGTCTTCCCGGTCCTCCTGGCGATCGTGCCGCTCTTCTTCGTGGTCGACGGCCTCGGACTGCTGGGCACGCGCCTGGGGCTGGTGCTGGTCCTGGCGGCCTACGGCCTGCCGTTCACGGTGTTCCTCCTGACCGGGTTCTTCGCGACCCTGCCCGCCTCGGTCGCCGAGGCCGCTCTGCTCGACGGGTGCGGCCACGCGGGCGCCTTCTTCCGGATCATGCTGCCCATGGCGCGCCCGGGGCTGGTCGCCGTCGGGACCTTCAACCTGCTCGGCCTGTGGAACGCCTACCTGCTCCCGCTGGTGCTCAACCCCGACCCCGAGCGGTACGTGCTGGCCCAGGGCCTGGCGGCGCTCGCGGTGACCGAGGGGTACCGAGCCGACTACGGCGCGCTGTTCGCCGGCCTGGTCATCGCGATGGCTCCGGTGCTGGCCGCCCACCTCGTCCTGCACCGCCCGCTGGCGCGCGGCCTGTCGCTCGCGGCGCCGCGGTGAGCCCGCTGTCCGATGTCCGATGTCCGATGTCCGCAGTCCGCCATCACCCCACCCAGGAGACCCTGTGACCAGTCCGACCCCGCCCGGCACCGTTGTGATCGGCCCCGCTGCGACCGGCCCCGCTGGCCCCGCCGACCGCACCGCGTGGTTCCGCCACGACCACTACGGGATGTTCGTCCACTACGGGTCCTACGCCGTCGGCGGGCGCCAGGAGTGGGTCAAGTACGCCGAGCGCATGGACGACGCCGCCTACCGCCGCTACGCCGAGCACTTCGACCCCGACCTGTACGACGCGCGCGCGGTGGCCCGCCTGGCCAAGGAGGCAGGGCAGCGGTACGTCGTGCTGACCGCCAAGCACCACGAGGGCTTCTGCCTGTGGGACACCGCGACCACCGACTACTGCGTCGCGCGCACGCGCGGGCGCGACCTGGTGCGCGAGCACGTCGAGGCGCTGCGCGCGCAGGGGCTGCGCGTGGGCGTGTACTTCTCGCTGCTCGACTGGTCGCACCCGCACTACACGGTCGACTGGTCGCACCCGCTGCGTGACGCCCCGGACGTGGCCGCGCTCAACGCGACGCGCGACATGGGCGTGTTCCGCCAGTACATGCGTGAGCAGTTGCGCGAGCTGCTCACGGGCTACGGCCCCATCGACTACCTGTTCGTCGACTTCACCCAGCCCGGGGTGCGCCACGGCCTGCCCGGCAAGTCCGCCGACGACTGGGACTCGCCCGGGCTGCTGGCGATGTGCCGCGAGCTGCAGCCGCAGATGGTGGTCAACGACCGGTTCGGGCTGCCCGCGGACCTGGTGACACCTGAGCAGTACCAGCCCGTGCGGCCCATCGAGGTCGACGGCGAGCGCGTGCTGTGGGAGGCGTGCCAGACCATCAACGGCGCGTGGGGCTACGACCGCGACAACCTCGACGACAAGAGCCCCGAGCTCATCGCACGCATGCTCGCCGAGACCGTCTCGCTGGGCGGCAACCTGCTGCTCAACGTGGGCCCGACGGCGCGCGGCGAGGTGCTGGACCGGCACGCCGACATCCTGCGCTCGGTCGGGCGCTGGCTGCGCCGCCACGGTGACGCCATCTACGGCGCCGGACCCGCCGACGTCGCTCCGCCGTCGGGCGTCATCTACACCCAGCGCGGCGACAAGCTCTACGCGCACGTGCTGGCCTGGCCGTTCAAGACGCTGTACCTGCCGGGACTGGGCGGGCGCGTGGGCTTCGCGCGTCTGCTGTGGGACGGCTCGCAGGTGGAGGTCGACGCCGTGCCCGAGCGCCCCGAGGGCTCCAACCTCAACCCGGCCGCGCCGCCGCCCGGCACGCTCACGCTCACGCTGCCGGTGCGCCGACCGGACGAGCTCGTGCCGGTCATCGAGCTCACGCTGACCGACGGCCCGCGCTGAGCGGCCGCGGCGATCGCACACGACTTCGGAGAGGGACAACGGTGGAGACCATCCGAGCGGGCCACAGCCCGCGGCGTGGACACGACTGGACGCGCGCCGACTGGACGCGGCTGGCGGACCGGCTGCTGGAGGGCGTGCGGGCCTACGCCTCGCCGCGCGGCGGGCGCATCACGCCACCCGGTCCGGTCGGCGGCTACGGCGCCGCGGTCGACGGGCTGGAGGGGTTCGCGCGCACGCTCCTGCTGGCCGGGTTCCGCATCGCGGGGGAGCGTGGGGAGGGCTGTGACGAGCTCGCGCAGCGCTACGCGGACGGGATCGCGGCGGGCGTGGACCCGCACGCGCCCGAGCACGAGCGCTGGGTGCGCCTGACCGAGCACGGCCAGGCCAAGGTCGAGGCCGCGTCGATCGCGCTGGTGCTCGACCTGTGCCGTCCCTGGGTGTGGGAGCGACTGCCGGAGCGCACACGCGAGCAGGTCGTCGAGTACCTGAGCCCCGTGGTGGGCGACCGGGACTACCCGGCCAACAACTGGCTGTGGTTCCGCGTCGTGGTCCAGACGTTCCTTCGGTCGGTCGGCGGGCCCTGGTCGTCCGACGACGTCGAGGAGGACCTGGCCCGCTTCGAGGGCTTCTACCGCGGCGACGGGTGGTACTCCGACGGCGCCCGGCGCGCCTACGACCACTACGCGGGGTGGGCGATGCACCTGTACCCGACGCTGTGGTCGCGCATGGCCGGGGCGGGCGACCTGCTGGGCGAGCGCGGGGAGGCGTTCACCGCCCGCCTGGACCGCTACCTGCTCGACGCGGTGCGCCTGGTCGGCGGCGACGGCGGCCCGCTGGTGCAGGGCCGCAGCCTCATCTACCGCTTCGCCGCGGCGGCCCCGTTCTGGGCCGGGGTGATCGCCGAGGTTCCCTCGACACCGCCCGGACTGTTGCGGCAGGCCGCGGCGCGCACCGTCGGGCACTTCCTGGCCCGCGGCGTGCCGGGCGACGGCGACCTGCTGACGCTGGGCTGGCACGGCCTGTGGCGCCCGCTGGCCCAGGGGTACTCGGGGCCGGCCTCGCCGTACTGGGCGGTCAAGGGGCTGCTGGGCGTCGCGCTGCCGGCCGACCATCCCGTGTGGGCCGCGCGGGCCGAGCCGCTGCCGGTCGACCTGGCCGACCAGCAGTTCGTGGTCGCGCCCGCGGGGTGGGCGGTGTCCACGACGCGCGCCGACGGCGTCGTGCGGGTCGCCAACCACGGCACGGACCACGGATGGCCGGACGTACAGACCGGCGATTCGCCGTTGTACGCACGGCACGCGTACTCGACGGCGACGTCGCCGCTGCTCGACCCTGGCGCCTGGGTCGCCCCCGTCGACCAGGTGGTCGCGCTCGTGGACCGGGCCGGGCGCGTCTCGCACCGCACCCCCATGACGCTGTGCGACGTCGAGGGCGGCGACGGCGTCGCCACCGCCAGCTCCGTGGCCCAGGCGCACTGGCTCACGCAGCCGCGCACCCCGCCCGTCGACCTCGGCGACGGGCTGGAGGGGACCGTCGAGCCGGCCGGACGGATCGAGGTGGCGTCGCTGCTGCGCGGGCCGTGGGAGGTGCGCTTGGTCCGGGTCGTGGAGCTGGCCGACGGCGTCGGCGAGCACGACGTGCGGCTGCGGGTCGGCGGGTGGGCGCTCGACGGCGCCGCCTGGCCCGCGCAGGTGAGCCTCGACGCTGGCTCGGCCGTCGTGACGTGCGGCGAGCTGACCTCCGCCGTGGTGAGCCTGCACGGGCGGGGGGCGGGCGACGTCGTCGCCGCGCGCGACGCGAGCCCGCTCGCGCGCCGATCGCTCGTCCCGGTGCTCGACCTGGCGGTCGAGGTGGGCGTGTGGACGCCGGTGCTGCTCACGCTCACGGGCGCGCGCGTGCCGCGCCGCCGGTGCCTGGTCACGCTGACGCAGGGCGCCGAGCGCACCGAGGCCGAGGTCTGCTGGCCCGACGGGTTCGTCACCCGGGCCGGGCTGGCGCCCGGTCGCGGGGCGTGAGGCGCCGCGGGGCGCGTGGAATGCGCAGACTGCGGCGGTTGCGGTCACGGGTGGGCCAGCGTGCGACACGGCGTCGACGTGGACGCCGCGCAGCGGTGAGCATTCTGCCTGGGTGGCCTCGCGCCAGCGTCGGCGCGGCGCCACCCACCGGGTCACCGCCGATACGGAGAACACCATGCAAACGCTTGACCTGGCACGATGGC
Organism: Xylanimonas ulmi; assembly: GCF_004216535.1. Lineage (NCBI taxonomy): Bacteria > Bacillati > Actinomycetota > Actinomycetes > Micrococcales > Promicromonosporaceae > Xylanimonas > Xylanimonas ulmi. The sequence continues at coordinate 2,387,280 of NZ_SGWX01000001.1, read as the reverse complement.
AGTTCGCGATCACCACCGTCTACCACTTCATCTTCGTCCCGCTCACGATCGGGCTCGCCCCGCTCGTCGCGGGCATGCAGACCGCCTGGGTGCGGACGGGTGACGAGAAGTGGCTTCGCCTGACGCGGTTCTTCGGCAAGCTGCTGCTGATCAACTTCGCGCTCGGCGTGGTGACCGGCATCGTGCAGGAGTTCCAGTTCGGCATGGCCTGGAGCGGCTACTCGCGCACGGTGGGCGACATCTTCGGCGCCCCGCTGGCGATGGAGGCGCTCGCCGCGTTCTTCATCGAGTCGACGTTCCTGGGCCTGTGGATCTTCGGCTGGGACCGCCTGAGCAAGAGGGCGCACCTGGTGTGCATCTGGCTGTTCGCGTTCGCGGTCAACCTGTCGGCGTTCTTCATCATCGCGGCCAACTCGTGGATGCAGCACCCGGTGGGCGCCGTGTGGAACGCCGAGACGGGCCGGGCGGAGATGGACGACTTCGCCCAGGTGCTGACCAACTCCACGCTCTGGGGGGCGTTCCCGCACACCGTGACCGCCTCGTTCCTGACGGCGGGCACGTTCATGGCGGGCATCGCGCTGTACTGGATGGTGCGGCTCGGACGCACCGGCAAGGCCGAGGCGGCCGAGCACGCGCGGCGCGTCTACCGCCCGGCGCTGCGGATCGGAGTCGTCACGATGGTCGTCGCAGGACTGGGCGTGGCCTGGACTGGCGACTACCAAGGCAAGCTGATGTTCGAGCAGCAACCGGCCAAGATGGCCGCGGCCGAGGCGATCTGCGGCGCCGAGGGCGAGGAGGCCGTCGGCCTGTCGCTGCTGAGCGTCGGCCTGGCGAGCGGCGACTGCGAGAACGTCTCGACCCTCCTCGCGGTCCCCGGCCTGGCCAGCTTCCTGGCCACCGGGTCGTTCACCGGCCCCGACTCCTTCCTGCCGTCCGTCCCCCAGGTGCAGGGTGAGCGCGAGGCGCAGTTCGGCGCCGTCGACGAGGACGGCGAGCCGATCGCCTACACCCCGCCGCTGGCCATCACGTTCTGGTCCTTCCGGCTCATGATCGCCACCGGGCTCGGCTCGGTCGCCCTCGCGCTCGTGGGCTGGTGGATGACCCGCAAGGACCGGGTGCCCGCGAGGCCGTGGGTCGGACGCCTGGCCGTCATCGCCATCTTCACCCCGTTCCTCGGCGCCGCGTTCGGCTGGATCTTCACCGAGGTGGGCCGTCAGCCGTGGGTCGTGGCCCCCAACCCGACCGGCATCGACGAGATCCGACTGCTGACCGCCCGCGGCGTGTCCGACCTGCCGCCCGGTGTGGTGCTGACCTCGATGGTCGTGCTCACGCTCGTCTACGGAGTGCTCGCCATGGCCTGGGGCAAGCTCATGCACCGCTACGTCGTCGAGGGGGCGAACACCGTCGTGCGTGACGTCTCGCCATCCGCCGACGACCCCGGCGACACGCCCCTGTCGTTCGCCTACTGAGCCTGACCCGAGAGGAGCACTGTCATGGAGACCTCCGCGCTGACGATCCTGTGGTTCGTCCTGATCGCCGTCCTGTGGTCCGGCTACCTGGTCCTGGAAGGCTTCGACTTCGGCGTCGGGATGCTGACGTCGATCCTGCCCGCCGGCGACGAGCGGCACAAGGAGTCCGAGCGCCGCGTGCTGATCAACACCATCGGCCCGGTGTGGGACGGCAACGAGGTATGGCTGCTGACCGCCGGAGGCGCGACCTTCGCCGCCTTCCCCGAGTGGTACGCGACGCTGTTCGAGGGCTTCTACCTGCCCCTCCTGCTCATCCTGCTGGCCCTCATCCTGCGCGGCGTCGCGTTCGAGTACCGCGGCAAACTCGCGCGGGCGTCGTGGGTCAAGGCGTTCGACGCCGCGATCACCGTCGGCTCGTGGCTACCCGCGCTGCTGTGGGGTGTCGCGTTCGCCAACCTGGTGCGCGGACTGGAGCTGACCCAGGACGGGTTCGCCTACCACTACACCGGCGGCTTCTGGGCGCTGCTCAACCCGTTCGCGCTGCTCGGCGGCGTCACGACGCTGGTGCTCTTCGCGCTGCACGGCACGATCTACGTCTCGCTCAAGACCTCGGGCGCGATCAGGGACCGCGCCGCCGCGCTCAGCTCGCGCCTGTCGGTCGCGGCGCTCGTCGTCGCGGGCGCCTGGGCGGTGTGGGCGCAGGTCGCCTACAGTCGCAACGCCTGGACCTGGGCGGCGGTCGTCGTGGCGGCCCTCGCGCTCGTGGCCGTGGTCTGGGCCGCCTGGACGCGCCGGGCGGGCCTCGCCTTCATCGGCACGGCCGTGACGCTGGTCGCGGCGGTCGTGCTCATCTTCGGCGCGATGTACCCGTACGCGCTCGCGCCGCTGGCCGCCGACGGCGTGGGCCTGCACCTCGCCACGGCGTCGTCGACGCACCTGACCCTCGTCATCATGACGTGGGTGGCCGTCCTCCTGACTCCCGTGGTGCTCGCCTACACCGCGTGGACCTACTGGGTCTTCCGCCGTCGCCTGTCGACGGCGGACCTGCCGGCCCCGGCGGCGCTGTCGTGGAGCGCCGCCAAGTCGGCATTCGCCACGGCGCTGCGGTAGCGGCGCGGCGAACGCACGAAGCCCGCGGTCTGCGTTGACCGCGGGCTTCGTGCGTGTGGCCGCGGGCTTTGCGCCCGCGGATGGCGCTAGGACGGGCGAGCCTCAGCGAGCGAGACCGTCTGGCTCAGCGCGTCGGTCCCGACGCCCAGCATCGCGCCACCCAGGCGGACGGGCGGGAACGGCCCGGGGTGGGCCGGCGGGAGGTAGGAGACGCCACCGCCGTCGGCGCGACGCTGGGCCTCCGCAGCGCGGGCGGCGCCGACGTGCCGCTCGCGGTAGGCCGACGGCGGCAGGCCGGTCGCCGCCAGCACCCCGCGCCGCAAGGCCACGGTGGAACCGAAGCCGGCCCGGGTGGCGATCTCCGGCAGCGTCAGGTCCGCGAAGTTCGGGTCGCGCAGGAACGCGAGCCCGCTCTCCAGGCGGAAGTCGGCGATCCACTGGGAGACGTTCTTGTCGCCCGCGAAGGCGCGCTGCAGGGTCCGCACCGACATCCCCAGGCCCTGCGCGACCGAGCCCGGAGTCAGCGCCGGGTCGGCGTGGTGGGTCCGGATGTACTGCAGCGCCTGCTGGCGGTGTCCGAGCACCTGCTCCTCGCCGCTCAGCACGGGCGGCGCGGATGAGATCGTCGCGCAGATCATGGCCTCGAGTGTGCTGCGGACCGCCGTCCGGTCGGCCCAGGTCTGCGTGTGGTCGCTGCGGCGCAGCAGGGTCCCGACGAAGGCGCTCAGGGCGATGAGCAGGGGCGTCTTGGGCGGCCAGTACCCGCAGTGCGCGTTCTTGAGGAGCGGGGCGAAGCCGGGGTGGTCGGCGGCGATGTCGACGTGGAGGCGGGCCGCGACGCTCGACGCCTCGTACGAGGCGGGCACGTCGCCGGGGATCAGGATGCCCGCACCGGGCGCCATGACCAGCTCGTGGCCCGTGACCGTGACGGTCTGGGTGCCCTCCAGCGTGATCATCAGGCGCGAGACCGGGTGATCGTGGCCGAAGTTGTCGCCCGGGGTCTGGCGCGTGTGCGGGGTGAACTGCGCCAAACCGATGTCGAGGGGGCCGTAGCGCGCGCAGATGTAGCGCCACTTGAAGCGTGCCCGGTCCGCCCGGCGGACGGTGTCGGCGCCGAAGGTGGCCAGACCCTCGGCGCCGGCGAGCGTGCGGATCATGCGCTTGCCGCCGGGCTGGGTCGTGGCGTAGATCGATGGGCAGGACACGCGGTCACGTTCCCGCGCGTGGGCCGAGAGCGGCGGTGCGATCTGGCTCGGCTGCGCTGTCATCGATGACATGCGCTCATGTTTGGCGTAAGACGGCGTACGCATGGCGACGGTGACACCGCGTGAGCATGCGCGTGACGTGGTGCGAGCAAACGAGTCGCGACGGTGTGCGAATGGGGCCCTGGGTGGTGCGCGCAGTGTGCTGATCAGTGCGTTCGTGCGCTCCAACACCGCTACGCCGGCCCGGCGGCGCGCAACGCCTCCCGTACGCGCGGCGACGGCTCGACGTGCAACTCGACGCGCAGCCGGCGCCGGTACTCGTCGAAGACCCGCCGAGCCTCGACCGCCGAGCCCTCGGCCAGGTGCAGCCCGATGAGCAGCATCGTGGGCTCCTCGCGCAGTGGGTCGATGTCGGCCGCCGCCTCGGCCGCCGTGACGGCCCACGTGTGCTCGCCCCGCTGACCGCACTGCCGGGCCAGGTGCTCCAGCGCGTGCAGGCGCAGGCGCTGGAGCCTCCTGCGCTCGTGCTCGACCCACTCGTCGAACTCGCCCAGCAGCAGCTCCGGGCCGACGATCGCGCGCACGGCGGCGACAGCGCGTCGTGCGGTCAGCGGTGAGCCCGACAGCACCTCGGCGCAGCGCGCCCGCAGCGCCCACACGTCGACGCTGACGCCAGGGTCGAGGCCCAGCGACTCGGTCCCGGCCACGAAGCCCTCCGCGCGCCGGAGGGTGCGCAGGGACTGGCGCAGGCTTGCGCGAGCGCGCTCCTCGCAGGAGTCGGGCCACAGCGTCCCGGCGATGTGCGCCCGCGCGCGCGGGCCCTGCAGCGCGAGCAGTGCGACCAGGAGGCGCTCGCGGCGCTGAAGCGGCACGGCGAGGCCGTCGCGGGTGACGCCGACGTCGCCGAGCAGGGCGACGCGGTCGTCGTGCAGGCCGACGGCGCTGGCTGGAGCGGCGGTCTCGGCGGACGCAGGCATGACTCCTCGAATAGTGATGGTTCGCACCCGGTACCCGGGCCCGCGCCTCGTCGCCGAACCTCAGGCCCCATGTGACAAGAGGGCGCCGGGCGCCCGCTTGTGACAGGGGCGGACGCGGCGGCGTGTCACGCGCGCGTCACGCCCGATTCGCAGGCTGGTGGTGTGGGAGTGCTCCGTCTCACCGCGACAAGCGGCGTCGTGCGGTCGGCGGCGGCGCTCGTGGCCGCGGCCCTCAGCGCCGGGGGTGCTTGGTTCCCGCGCGCGGACTGGTCGTGGGCAGCGCGGAACGACACCGACGTCGTCACGGCGGCCGCCGCCACCGTGGCGCGTGACGCCGTGACCGACTCTCGTGCCCTCGCCTACCGGCTGGAGGCCGGGGCCGCGGCGCGGGCGATCGCGAAGTCGGGCGCGGACTGTGACTTCTGCCAGAGCCGCGCGCAGACCGTCGCGGTCGTCTACGTGCCGCACGGGGCGGTCACCGCCGACAATGTGGCGGCTGCGTGGGCGGCGGGCAAGGGCGCGACAGCCAGCGCGGTGTCGGTGCAGGTGGTGGTGCGCAGGCCGGGGGCGAGCGCGGACACCTCCAACCACGCCGTCGTCGCGCGTCGCGCGTGCGACGGGTGCGCCGCACAGGCGATCGCCGTGCAGATCGTGGTGCTGAACCCGTACGGGCGCACGATCTCCCCGCGCAGCCGTGTGCTGCTACAGCGGCTCGCCGACGTCGTCAGCGTCCCGACGTCGTCAGCGCGACGGCTGCGCCCGGCCGGGGGAGCGGCGCGCGCGGCGCCCGCCTCTGCGGCGCGCACGCGGGCGCTGATCGACCCGGAGCCTCACGGCGTCACGTCTCACGACGCGCCCCCCGCCCGGGTCACGCCCGACCAGCAGGCGCTCGACGCCGTCGTCGCCCAACTGCGGGTCGACTTCGGCCCCGGGTCGATCGCGGTCGATGTCGCGAGCGACGGCTGAGGCGCACGACGGTCGGCGAATGACATCGGCCCCGTCCCGGAAGACCGGGACGGGGCCGACGCGCGAACTGCGGCGGGTGGGGCTTCAGCCCTTCACAGCGCCGGACAGGCCGTTGACGATGTGCTTCTCCATCGCGAGGAAGAAGATCAACGCCGGGATCATCGCGAGCGAGGTGAACGCCATGATCATGGTCGTCGAGGACGAGAACTGCGTCTGGAACGCCTGGACACCCAGCGGGAGGGTGACGCTCGCGTCCATCCCGAAGATGTTCACGTTGGCGCCGCCGACGCGGAGCACGAACAGCGGGAGCATGTACGAGTTCCACGATCCGACGAACGCCAGCACGCCCACCGTGACCATGCCCGGCTTCGCGAGCGGGAGCAGGATCCGGAAGAAGAACCCGGTGCGGGTCGTGCCGTCGAGCGACGCGGCCTCCTCCAGCTCCTTGGGGATGGCCCTGATGAATGGCGTCAGGATGACCACCGTGGTCGGCAGCGCGAACGCCACCTGCGGGATGATCACACCCGCCCAGGTCCCGATGAGGCCGATGCTCTGCAGGATCATCCACGTCGGCAGGATGGCGATCGTCGCGGGGAACATGAGGCCGGCGGCGAAGATGCTGAACAGCACCGGGCCACCCTTCATGTTGAACCGGGCGATCGCGTAGGCCACCGAGACACCCAGGATGACGACGGCCGCCGTGGTGATCAGGGCGATCGAGAGCGACGCGATGACCTGGCCGAAGAACATCGGGCCAAATCGGGTCGTCGGGTCAAGGATGTTCGCGTAGTTCGACCACACCCACGGGTCGGGCAGGCCGCCCGGGTTCAGCAGCAGCTGCGGGTTGGTGCGGAAGCCGCCGAGGACCACGAAGAGCACGGGTCCGATCGACAGGGCGAGCGCCACGAGAGCCACGAGGTAGATCCACGGCTGGCTCCACGAGAAGACCCGCTTGTGCTTCAGGTCCTGACCTTCGATGCGCTGGGAGTCAAGAGTCGCGGTAGCCATCTCAGGACTCCTTTCCGAGGTCGCGGCTGAGGATGAAGCGTTGGTAGAGCAACGCGACGATCAGCGTGATGACGAACAGCACGATCGCGATCGCGGAGCCGAAGCCGACGCGGTTGCGGTTCATGCCCTGGTCGACCATGAACGTCGCCATGGTGTGCAGACCGGTGCGGCCGGGCTGCTGACCCGTGAGGATCCACACCATGTCAAACAGCTGGAACGAGCCGATGAGGGACAGGAAGGCCCAGATGCGGATCGTCGGGCCGAGCAGCGGGATGGTGATCTTCCGCTGGATCTGCCACCAGGACGCGCCGTCGATCGCGGCGGCCTCGTTGAGCTCCTCAGGCACGCCCGACAGGCCCGCCAGGAACAGGATGATCGCCAGGCCGACGTACTTCCACGTGAGGATGGCGAAGACCGCCCAGAACGTGCGCGACCCGAGGATCGCGAAGATGCCGGCGTCCGCAGGCGCGGCGCTGGTGTCCATGAGCCACTGGAAGTTCGCGAACTGCTCGAACCCGAGGCGGGTCAGCCAGTCGTTGAGCGCTCCCTGGGGGGACAGCATGAGGCTGAAGATCACGCCCGTGATGACCTCGGACAGGACGTACGGCACGAAGATCATCAGCCGGAAGAACCCGCGGAACTTCATCTTGCGGTTGAGCAGCAGCGCGACGCCGATCGCGATGGGGCCCTGCAGGAGCAGGGACATCGCGGCGATGAGGAAGTTGTTGCGCACCGCGTTCCAGAACCACGGCTGACCCAGGGTCTCCCCGCGTCCGGTGGTGAAGATCTCGGTGAAGTTCTGGAACCCGACGAAGTTGCGGATCGGACTGGTCGGCGTGCCGTCGAAGAGTGAGAGGACGACGGCGTAGCCGATCGGGACGAAGACGAAGAGGACGAACACGATCAGCGCCGGAGCGGTGAACCCGACGATCTCGGCGCGCTCACGCCAGCGACGTGCCCGCTTCGCCTTGCTCGGCTGCGGGGACGACCCCCGGGCGGCTTTCGCCGCCCGGGGGTCGATCTCAACTGCGGACACGGATGTCAGCTCTGCGGCCAGGCGCCGGCGATGGCGTCGACGACCTGCTGCGGAGTGCCGTTGCCCTGCATGAACTGCACGATGGCGTCGTTCATCGGGCCGGCCACGGTCGGGCCGAACGCGGTGTCGAGCCACAGCTGCACGCCGGAGGCGTTGGCGAGGGCCTTCTGAGCCGCGGCCTGACCCGGGTCGTCGATCTCGGCGCCGAGGGCGGCGAGAGCCGGCGAGTTGCCGAGCGCGACGTAACGGCGCTGCACGTCCTCCGAGAGGATGTACTCGAGGAAGTCGACCGTCTCGGCCGGAGCGTCGGCGTGGACGGAGAAGCCGTCGCCGCCACCGAGGATGCGGCCGTCGCCCTCACCGTCGGAGAACGCCGGGAAGGGGAACCAACCGAGGTGGCTCTCCTGCAGCTCCTGCGAGTCCTCGGGCAGGCCGTTGGCCTCGTTGTAGATGCCGCCCATGACGCCGCCGTTCCAGACGCCCATGAGCTCCGTCGCGGCCTGGCCGAGCGCGACCATACCGGCCGACGACGCGGCGCCCTGCTGCGCCGAGGTGGCCTGCCAGCCGTCGTTGAACGCGTTGGCGTCCAGGATCGTCTGGAGGTTCTCGCCGGTCTTCTCCCACGCGGGGTCGGAGAAGTCACCGGTGGCCATGGCCTTCTCGAACGTCTCAGCGGAGACGGTCGAGACGGCGGTGTGGTACCACCAGTGCGCGGCGGGCCAGCCGTCGAGACCGCCGACGGCGACCGGCGTGATGCCGGCGTCCTTCAGCGTGGTCCACGCGGCGAACAGCTCGTCCCAGGTGGTGGGGAAGTTGTTCACGTCGAGGCCGCCCTGCTCCCACAGGTCGGTGTTGACCCAGAAGCCGGCGGGGCCGAAGGTGAACGGAAGACCGTAGGTCTTGCCGTCGACCTGCCACGCGGTGGCCGGGGTGCCGATGGCCTCGATCGTGTCCGAGGCCACGTCCGACAGGTCCATGACGATGCCGTCGCTGACCCACTGGGACAGCTCGCCGCCGCCCCAGCTCTGGAACAGGTCGGGAGCGTTGCCGCCCGCGAAGGCGTTGGGCAGGACGGTGTTGCGCAGCTCCTCGTTCTGGAACGCCTGGACGTTGATCGTCACGCCCGGGTTGTCGTCCATGAACTCCTGGGCCACGTCCTCCCAGAAGCCGAGCAGCGGCTCCCCGGTGCCGTTGTGCCACCACGTGATCTCGACGTTGCCACCGTCGGCCGCAGCGCCATTGCCGTTGTCGTCGCCGCCACCGCAGCCGGCGGCGACCAGGGCGACGGTCGCGGCCATCGCGACGATCCCCCCTGCGCGAATCTTGGTCTTCATGGAATGTCCAATCTGATCGGGCGACCGACGTGGTCGCATGAGTCCATCTCACGAGCAGTCTGAGTCGGCCCGCGCGGTTATGCGTGGTTCCACGGATACCTGGTTTCGTAAACGTTGTCGAGCCGATCCGTGAGCGACGCCAGAGAGTTCACTGCGCGCCAGGTCTAGATGCGACGTTACGTCGCGCGGACCGCGCCAGCCAGTGCGACGGCGGCCGATGTTCGTGCTGGTCGGCTCGCTCGCGCCGGGAGTCGACGCACGGCTTAGGGTGGGTTCGGTGAGCAGGCTGGACAAGGCGATGCGGTCCGTGGTCGACAACGTTGACGGAGCTTTGGCCTGCGCCGTCGTCGACCTCGGCTCGGGCGAGCTGTTGGGCGTCGCGCACGACGTCCCGTATTTCACCCAGGAGTATCTCGACGCCGTCGCCGCAGCCTCCGTACAAATGTTTCGCGGGGCAACAGTGACGCATGTGGAGGACCTCATCGCGGAGCGCCGCGACGTGCCCCCGGAGCACCTCGTCGAAGAGGTCCAGATGACGACGCGCCGCACGATCCACTTCCTGATGACGCTGCCCGAGCGCCCGGACGCCGCCATCGTGCTCGTCGCCGACCGCCGCTCGAACGTCGGCATCGGGTGGGCGGCCATCCGGCGCGCCGCGGCCGACGTCGGACCGATCCTCGGCGGCGACCTCGACGACGCGGGTGTGCCCCATGCCGGGGGGTGAGCCGGCCGTGGCCACCCAGACGGACGACGCGGAGCGGCTGGCCGAGGCGGCCGGAGCCCGTTACGACCGGGTCGTCCGCCTCGCCCAGGCGATCTTCGGCGCCCCGATCGTGGCGCTCAACCTCATCGGCGCTCGCGGGCAGGTCACGGTCGCCGCCGTCGGCGCGTACACGCAGCGACTCCCGCTCGACGCCTCGATCTGCGCCTCGACCGTGCTGCGCGACGACGTCGTCGAGATCGCCGACCTGCGGCAGGACCCGCGCTTCCGCGACTTCCCCATGGTCGTCGGCCCACCACGCGTGCGCTTCTACGCCGGGGTGCCGCTGCGCGGCGCCGGCGGACGGAACGTCGGGGTGCTGTGCATGCTCGACCTGGTGCCGCGCGAGCTCGGCGCCACGCAGCGGGAGATGTTGGCCGACCTCGGCGCCATGGTCGAGCGCGAGCTCGCCGTCCAGGACGAGATGCTGCGCGCGGGCGAGGTGCAGCGGCTCCTGCTGCCCAACGAGCCTCCCGCGCTGCCCGGAGTCGAGGCCGCCGGGCGCGTCCAGCCCGCGCGCGAAGCGGGCGGGGACTTCTTCGACTGGCAGGTGGTCGGCGCCCGCGGGGCCCGCGACGAGCTGCAGGTGGTGCTCGGCGACGTCATGGGCAAGGGCCTGGCCGCCTCGCTCATCGCATCCGAGATCCGCGCCGTGCTGGGCACGCACTCGACCTATGTCGCGCTCGACGAGGCCGTGCGGCGCACCAGCGAGGCGACCGCGCATGACCTGGAGAGCAACGGGCGGTTCGTGACGCTGTGGGGTGGGCGCCTCGATCCCATCGACGGTACGCTCCACTATGTCGACGCAGGTCACGGGCTTGCGGCGCTCGCCTCGTCGCGGGGCGTGCGGCGCCTGGCCCAAGAGCATCTGCCGCTGGGGATGCCCGTGGCCTCCCGCTGGACGCAGGCGTCGGCCGTCATGGCGCCCGACGAGACGCTCGTGGTCGTCAGCGACGGCGTGCTCGACGTGTTCGGCGACCTCGGCGTCGCGCTGGACGCGGTCCGCGAGCTGACCGTCACGGGCGCGAGCTGCGGCGTCGTCGTCGACAGCATCGTGGAGCAGGCCGCAGGGCGAGGCGCGACCGACGACGTCGCCGCCGTCGCCGTGCGACGGACGGCGAGGCAGGAGTCGCGCGGTGTCGCGCGAGGCGAGGACCGAGGAGAGGGGCGAACCGCCTGATGGAGTTCCAGGAGCACGACGCGGGCGCCTACGTGACGCTGGCGCCCGAGGGACGGCTCAACCTCATCTCCGCCCCGCCGCTCAAGGCGCGCGTCGACGATCTGGTGCGCGACGGGCGCTCCCACGTCGTCGTGGACCTCGGGCGGGTCGACCACATCGACTCCTCGGGGCTGGGCGCGCTGGTGGGCGGGCTCAAGTCCGCGCGGCAGGCGGGCGGTGAGCTGCGGATCGCGCGCGCCGGCGAGCAGGTGCTGGCGGTGCTCAAGCTGACCAACCTCGACCGCATCCTCGTGCCCTACCCCTCTGTGGAGGAGGCAGGCCGTGACTGGTGACTCCGACGAACGAGGCGACTACACGCTGGAGGGCTTCGCGGTGCCGGCCGAGATCGACCACGTGCACGCGCTGCTCGAGCGCGTGGGCGCCGAGCACCCCGAGGTCGACCCGACCGACCTCATGCTGTTCGAGACGGCCGTGGTCGAGATCGCCAACAACGTCGTCGAACACGGCCGACCTCGTGGCGAGGTGCGTTGGCGCCTGTCGCTCACGGTGAGCGCCGACGAGATCGAGGCCGAGCTGCTCGACTCCGGCCAGGAGTTCGTGGCCGACCTCGACACGCCGATGCCCGACCTGCTCGCCGAGGGCGGTCGCGGCCTGCCGCTGGCAGGTGCGCTGCTGCACCGCATCGAGCTCGTGCGCCTCGACGACGCCAACCACTGGCGCATGGTCCGCAGGCTCAGCCCTCCGGCCGCCGGGTGACGGCCGACGCCCACACCCACGCGAAGCCCTCGCGCCCGTGCGGGTCGCTGTAGCGCACCTCCACCTGCCGGTCCGTCCACGCGACGGCGACGCCGTCGGCCTCGAACGCGCCCGTCTGGCGCTGCGTCACCCACGCGCGCACCGGCACCGGCGTCTGCGGGCGCGTGACGTGCGCGCGGTCGCGCTGACGCAGAGGCGCCTCCTCGGGGGAGTCGCGCACGGGAACCCGGTCGACCATGGGGCCATCGTAGAACAGATGTTCGATCTCTCGTGCGCCCGGATGGCGTCCGGAAGGCGGTCATGGCATCTGCGCGAGGGGAGGTGTGGCACACGAATGAGGGAGTGCGGGACGGCGTTACAGTCGGCTGCGTGGCCCATGACGCGCAGGAGTCTGTGACGGTGCGACCCTTGCGGTGGGGTGACGCGGACGTCATGGCCGCCTGGGCGGGCGACGTGGACTTCTGCGACGAAGCCGAGTGGAGCCGCGACCTCTCCTTTGCCGACCATCAGCGCTTCCACCGCTCGATCGTCACGTCGCCCCCCGCCGAGTTGACCCGGCTGGCCGCAGTCCAAGCCGGCGTCCTGGTCGGCTACGTCGATCTTCACGGCGGTGAACCCCGCCGGCGCGAGTTGGGGTTCCTCATCGGAGAGCGCCGTCGCTGGGGTCAGGGGTGCGGTCTTCGGGCCGCACGCGCGGGGCTCGCCCACGGCTTCGACGTTCTCGGCCTCGAGCAGATCTGGGCCGAGGCGCTGGACGCCAACCAGCGCTCTGTCCGCATCCTCCAACGGCTCGGGATGGTCGAGACGGGTACGGGGGATGTCGGGGTCTTTCTCGGCGCTGCGACCCACTACCGCCAGTTCGCCATCACGGCGACGCAGTGGCGGACGGTCAGCACGTCATCGCCCGGCCTCAGCCGACCAACGCGTGGCGACTGAGGCGCCAGCCGGGCGTGCGCGCGCTCGCCTTGACCCCTGCGACGGTGAGGACCTTGGTCGGGCTGTCCCAGCACTGCGACGGCTTATGGAGCGCCCATCTGCCCCCGATGGTCACCGCGCCGTGCTGCGCCAACCCGTCGGCGCTGCGCCAGACGAGGACAGTTCCGGATGGTCGTCGGGCCGGCGCGAACCACTCGCGCCACCTGGCCACCAGCGCGGCGCCGACCGTGATGTTCAGCGCACGGAACCCGTCAGCCTCGTCGTCGATCCGCGCTCTGGCGTCGGGTTCCGCGATCGTCACCGGCGGAGTCTGCCACAGCCAGGAACGTCGCCCGAGCGACGGCAGCCCCCTTCACGCTGAGGGCAAGGACGGCGTGGCTCCCCGGTCGGCCGCGACGGCGACGGTCCGCGGGTAGCCTGCGCGGGTGGCGAAGCCCGTGCTGATGGTGGATGTGGACGGCGTTGTCGTGCGAAGGCCCGAAGGCCGGGCTTGGCATGCGGACCTTGAGGCGGATCTCGGGATCCGGCGCGCCGACCTTGACCGGGTATTCTTTCGGCCGCACTTCGACGACGTCGTCGCCGGTCGGGCGGACCTCTACGAGCGGCTGGACGCCGTGCTCCCAGTGCTCGGCGCGGTTTCGTCGCGTGAGCTCGTGGACTACTGGTTCGCGCACGACGCCGCCCTTGACGACCAGTTCCTCGCGGACCTCGCCAGTGCGCGTGCGGGCGGGTTCGACGCGCACCTCGCCACCGTTCAGGAGCACCACCGCGCCCGCTACCTGTGGGAGACGCTCGGCCTTCGTGAGCGGTTCGATGCGATGCACTACGCAGCCGACGTCGGGCGCCGCAAAGCCGAGCCTGAGTTCTACGACGTCGTACAGCGCAGGACGGGACGGGAGCCGGGACTGCACTGCCTGATCGACGACAGCCTGGAGAACGTGGACGCGGCCCGTGCGGCGGGCTGGCGTGCGTTCCACTGGCGTCCGACGTCCCGGCTCGCTGACGTGCTCAAGAACCTCGCCCCCGACCAGCGCGCGCCAGGGTTCGTCCGCTTCGAAGGCCCGGCGCCCCATGCGCGAGGTCACCGCACGGGCGTTTTCGCGCTCGCCAACAACCTCGCTCACACCGGGAGGCTCGCGCCTGAGGACCGTGCGTGGTGGCGCCGGAGCAACGACTGGTGCAACGCGGCCTACCCGGACCCCTCCACGATCGACCCGCTGGTCTACGACCGAACGGTCAACCCGGGAGCCCAGGCGTGGTTCAAGGCGACGGCGGTTCACCTCATCGACAAGACGCGCGAGTACCTGGGACTGCTCGACCGATACGGCGTCGCCTGGATTGAGCGGCACTCGACTGTGCCCGGACGCGTCGTCTACGAGGACGACGTCCAGGTCGTCGTCGTTCCGGACGCAGTCCGATGACGGGCCGTCCCGAGATCGTGTGCCTGTGCGGCTCGACCCGGTTCGCCGAGGAGTTTCGCGCCGTCAACCTTGCCCTGACGCTCGCCGGGGTGATCGTCGTCGCTCCTGGGGTGTTCGCGCATGCTGGCGACCAGGTCACCGACGAGCAGAAGTCCGCGCTCGACGCGCTGCACCTCGCGAAGATCGACCTGGCCGATCGGGTCGTCGTGGTCAATCCGGGCGGGTACCTCGGGGAGTCGACGCGCCGCGAGATTCGTTACGCGCGCCAGGCGGGCAAGCCGGTGGAGTTCACCGAGGCGCGCGTCCCTTAGTATCTGCGCATGCGTGAAGATAGATCGCCCTGCGCGTTCGGCCCAGACTCGGCGTACGTCGAGCTGGCCGCCGAGGTGTTCTCGCTGCTGGCGGACGTGACGCGGATCCGCATCATCCTGGCGTTGCGGGACGGTGAGATGTCGGTCAACCGCCTGTCCGACGTCGTCGACAAGTCGCCGACCGCGGTCTCGCAGCACCTGGCGAAGCTGCGGTGGGGCAAGGTCGTGCGGGCACGGCAGGACGGCAACCGGGTCTTCTACTCACTGGTGGACGAGCACGCGCGCCAGTTGGTGACGCAGGCGGTGTTCCAGGCCCAGCACGTCGTGGACGAGCAGCCGGCCCACCACGCTGCCAGCTCGACGCCGCCGCCTCACCCTGCGGGGTGACCTGGTGACCGGAGCGCGCAACGCGCTGGGCAACGGCGTCTACCGGCGGCTGCTGACCGCCCAGGTGGTCTGCCTGGCGGGCACGGGACTGGCCACGGTGGCGCTCGGCCTCCTCGCGTTCGACGTCGCCGGCGCCGGCGCGGGGCGGGTGCTGGGGACGGTGTTCGCGATCAAGATGGTCGCCTACGTCCTGATCTCCCCGGTCGCCCAGGCCGTGGTCTCGCGGCTGCCCCGCCGTCAGGTGATGGTCGCGGCCGACGCGCTGCGCGCGGCGGTCGCGCTCGCGCTGCCGCTCATCGACCAGGTCTGGCAGGTCTACGCCCTGGTGTTCGTCCTGCAAGCGGCCTCCGCGGTGCACTCGCCGACGTTCCAGGCGGCGATCCCCGATGTGCTGGCGGACGTGCGCCAGTACACCCAGGCGCTGTCGTTCAGCCGGCTGGCCGAGGACCTGGAGATGGTGCTGTCGCCCATGCTCGCCGCGGCGCTGTTGCTGGTGATCCCGCCCGACGCCCTGTTCTGGGGAACTGCGGTCGGGTTCGCCGGATCGGCCGCGTTGATCGGGTCGATCGCGATCCCGCGCCCGCGCGCGTCACAGGAGGGTGGGACCGCGTTCGCCCAACTGCCGTTCGGCATACGCGTCCGCCGCGGGATGCGGCTCATGTGGCGGGTCCGGGCGTTGCGGCCTGTCCTCGCACTCAACCTCACGGTCGCCGCGGCCGGCGCGTTCGTCCTCGTGCAGACCGTGGTGATCGCCCGCGACACGTTCGGGCAGGGCAACGACGTCGTCGCCGTCCTGCTCGCCGTCAACGGCGCCGGATCCATGACGGCCGCGCTGACGCTGCCGAAGATGCTGGCGCGGCTGCCCGAGCGCACCGTGATGCTCGGTGGGGCCGTGGTCATGTCCGCCGCGACGCTCCTCGTGCCCCTGGCCCTGCGGGTCGCAGCGCCGGCGGTCGGTCTGGCGGCGATCGGGGCGCTGTGGGTGGCGGTCGGCTTCGGCTGGGCGTGCACCGAGGTGCCCTTTGGGCGGATCGTCATCCGCGAGGTCCCCGACGCCGACCGTCCCGCGGTGTTCGCGGCGGAGTTCTCGCTGTCCCACCTGTGCTGGCTCGTCACCTATCCGGTGGCGGGATGGCTCGGCGCCGTCGGCCTCGGCCGCACCGCCCTGCTGCTCGCGCTCGTCGCAGCCGCCTCGGGACTGGTGGGCGCGCGCCTGTGGCGCGCCGACGCCCGCGCTCGCCCCGCGAGGCGCTATGCCGCTGGCCTCACCATGCGGCGCTCCCTGCCGAAGGGCGCCACCGTGGTCCGCCCGTCGAACGCGAAGCCGCGGCCGCGGTAGAACCGGATCGCGCGCTCGTTGCCGTCGAGGACCCACAGGTACGCGGCGGCGTCACCGAGCGCGGCGTCGAAGAGCGCGGGCCCGACCCCGGCGCCGTAGACCGACGCGCGCACGTACAGGGACATCAGCTCTCGCCGGGGCAGGCCCGGCTCCGGCTCGTCGCGCCCGCCGCCCGCCGTCGCGAAGCCGACGAGTCGCCCGTCGTCGTCGGCGACCCACTGCTCCCACAACCCGTCGGCCAGGCTCGCGCGCCAGGTCTCGATCCGCTGCGCGCGCGCCGCCCGTCGGGCGACGAGCACCTCGCGGGCCATGAGGTCCGCATACGCCTCGTCCCACACGTCCAGGTGCAGGTCGGCGATGGCCTCGGCGTCGGCCACGGTCGGGCGTCTGATCAGCATGGCCAGACCCTACGTGGACGCCGGGGGCGGCGGCGCTCACCCCTCGCGGGGCTCGCTCTGGCCGCTGTGCACCACGAACCGCTCACCGGCGCAGCCGGCCGGCAGGTGCTCGACCGGGCCGGTCGTCATCCCGCCGCCCAGGTACACGGGCTGGCCCACCGTGAGGGTCAGGCCGAACGCCTCGAGCGTCTGCTCCCGAGGGTCCCAGACGAAGTCGGACGGGAAGATCGGCACCGTCGTCGTGCCGTACGCCTCGACGACCAGGCAGCCGTCCACGAGGCGTAGCACGCCGTCGAGCGCGGCGGAGTCCCCCTGGTTCCAGGGACCCGTGCGCACATACGACGCCGCAGGCGACGCGGGGTCGACAGGCGGCGGGTTGCCGTCGCCACCGCAGGCGGCCAGCAGCGCCACCGCGCCGCCCGCCACCCATATCCGTCCGCGCGCCATGCCCCACCGTGGCAGCCCCGCCGGTCAGCGCGCCCGTCAACGCGGCAGTTCGTCGTCAACTCGTGACCTCGGGCGCACGAGTTGACGACAAACTGCCGCGTGGGCACGCGTTCTGGGGGCGGGGGCCGTCAGGGCTCTGAGGTGGGCTCCGAGGTGGGCTCGGGGGCGGGTGAGGGCTCGATGGTCAGGCGGGTGATGCGCCTCCCGACGACGTCGGTCACGATCAGGTCGTGTCCGTCGACGGCGACACGGTCGCCGACCTGGGCCAGACGGCCGAGCTGGTGGACGACGTAGCCGGCCGCGGTCTCGTACGGGCCGTCCGCGAGCGCGACGCCCGTGACCTCGGCGAACTCCTCGATGGTCACGCGCGCGTCGACGACCCGGCGTCCGCCCGACTCGCCGAGCACCTCGGGCTCGGGCACGTCGTACTCGTCGTGGATCTCGCCCACGAGCTCCTCGACCATGTCCTCCAGGGTCACGATGCCGTCGGTGCCGCCGTACTCGTCCACGACGATCGCGATGTGCGCGCCCTGCGCCCGCAGCGCCGACAGCGACGGCAGCAGGCGGTTGGTCACGGGCAGGAACGGGATCGGCCGGGCCAGGTCGGCGACGGTGCGCCCGTCGTCGCGCACGCCGAGCAGGTCGCGCACGTGCAAGAACCCGGCGACGTCGTCGAAGCCCTCGCCGGTGACGGGGTAGCGCGAGTAGGGGCTCGCCGCGACCACCGCCGCGGCCTTGGTCAGCGGCAGGTGGCCGGCGAGGAACGTGACCTCCCCGCGCGGGCGCATGACCTCCCCGAGCGTGCGGTCGCCTGCGGCGAACACGTCGTCGAGGATGCGCCGCTCGTCCTCGGCGAGCTGCTGGTGGCCCGCGACCAGGTCGCGCAGCTCCTCGCCGCTCATCTCCTCCGTGGTCGCGCGCGGGTCGCCGCCCAGCAGGCGCACGACGGCGTCGGTCGACGCCGACAGCAGCCACACGACCGGGCGCATCAGCGAGGCGAACCGATCCAGCGCCGGCCCGACGGCCAGCGAGACCGCCTGGGCGCGCTGCAGGGCGATCCGCTTGGGCACGAGCTCGCCCAGCACGAGCGACAGGTAGGCGATCACGAGCGTGAGGGCGATGAGCGCGAGCGGCTGCGCCACGCGCTCGCTCAGGCCGAGGCCCATGAGCGTGGGAACGAAGTCCGGCGCGAGCGTCGAGGCGCCGTAGGCGGCCGAGAAGAAGCCCGCGACAGTGACGCCGATCTGCACGGACGCCAGGAAGCGGTTGGGGTTCTTGGCGACGGCCGCGACCCGGGCGCCGCGGCGGCTCTGCTGCTCCAGACGGTTGAGCTGAGACTGGCGCAGCGACACCAGCGCCAGCTCGGTCGCGGCGAACACGCCGCCGATCAGCACGAAGAGCAGCACGAGCGCGACGTTGAGCACAGTTCCCTGGTCCATCAGGCCCAGCCCCTCACGTCATGGTCGGCGCGCGCTGGCGCGGCGGCGGGCGAGGGGCTGTTGGTACTCCAGGGGTCGTCCATGCGCCCAGTACAGGTCGCGTCGCTGGTCACGTCAAACGGCGGGCGGCCGCGCGCCGCCCGCGTGGCCCCACCCGGACGTCCGGGGCGAGGCTGGCAGGCGGCGCGCGGCCTGGTCGCGGTGCGAGCGCGCGGAAGGAGACGCGCGCCGGGTCACCGCGTGGGCGCGACGGGCGTCACGGTGCGACGAGCCCCTCCATCAGCGCGACCAGGTTGCGGCGCATGAGGGACACGAAGTCCTCGCCCGCCGCGGCGTTCTCGGGGGTCAGGCCCTCCAGGGTGTCCAGGACGTCGGTGCGCACGCCCAGGTCGGAGGCGAGCGTCTCGACGACGCGGGGGCTGACCAGGGTCTCGGAGAAGATCGTGCCCACGTTGTGCGCGCGGACGATCTCGCCGATCTCGCGCATGCGCGCGGGGGAGGGCTCGATGCCGTGGTCCAGGCCGGTGATGCCGACCTGCTCCAGCCCGAAGCGCGCGGCGAGGTAGCCGAACGCGGTGTGGTTGGTCACGAGCTTGGCGCCGGCGAAGGGCTCAAGCGCCGCGGCGATCTCCGCGTCGAGCTCGGCGAGCTCGGCCTCCAGCGCGACCGCGTTGGCGTGGAAGGCCTCGGCGTTGTCCGGGTCGGCGTCGGCGAGCGCCTCGGCGACCGGGCCGGCGACCTGCGCCAGGCGCATCGGGTCGAGCCAGAAGTGGGGGTCGTCGCCGCCCATGTCGTGCGAGTGCCCGTGGTCGGCGTGGTCGTGGTCGGAGTGGTCGGAGTGGTCGTGCTCGGCGTGGTCGTGGCTGTCGTGCGCGTGGTTGTGCTCGGAGTGGTCGGCGTGGTCGTGCCCGTGGTCGTGCGCGTGAGCCTCGCCGTGGGAGTGGTCGGCGGCGTGGTCGTGGTCGTGCGAGTGGTCGTCGGCGTGCTCGTCGTGGTCGTGCGCGTGCGAGGGGTGGGTGCACTCGCCGTCGGCGTGCGAGTGCCCGCCCGTCACGCTCGCGGGCAGCAGGTCGACGAGGTCGGCCGCGTCGACGAGGCGCTCGGGCTGCTGGGTCGCGACGGCGTCGTCGACCGCGTGCATGAACCCGCTCAGGGTGACGACGACGTCGGCCGCGCCGACGTCGCGCACGCGGGCGAGCGAGAGCTCGAGGTGGTGGGGGTCGGCGGCGGGCGGGGTCAGGTTGTCGACGTCGGCCAGGCCGCCGGCGACGCGCTCGGCGACGAACTGCAGCGGGTAGAACGAGGTGACGACCTGCGCGCGCGTCTCGGTGGGGCCGGCGGCGTCGGCGTCGGGCGTGCCGTTCGAGGTGGTCGCCATGGCCGCGGCGACCAGGGCGACGGGGACGGCGGCGGCGGCGACGAGGGCGTGTCGGCGTTTGATCATGAGAACGATTCTCGTATCGAGATGAGAACCGATCTCACGAGTGGGCGCGTCTTGCGTGGCGGTCTGGCGCACGCGCCCGCGGTCCGTGGGTGTCACGGCGCTCGCGGGCGACAACGCCTGAGCCGGGGCGTCGCGGGGGCCGCCGCGGATGAGGAAGGATGGGCGGGTGGATCCCCGTGAAGACCGTGCCGTTCGCCGCGCGCTGGTACCCACGATCGCCCTCTGCCTCGCCGGCGGCCTCGTCGTCGGGCTCGCAGCATGTACGACAAGCCCGGACTCTCATGTACAGGAGGCGTCGACGGGCTCCCTCCAGGTCCGTGACCTGGACGAGCGCACCGTCGCTCTGCCCGCGACCGATCCGGCCCGCCTGGCGCTGGCCGCGAGCCAGCTCGCGTTCGAGCGCGCTCCGCTGCTGATCGTCGCAAGCCTGGGCGACGACGCCGCGGCGCCCGTCCTGACGGCCGTCGCGACCGCGCTGCACGCCCCCGTGCTGCTCGCCGACGGACCCGACGACCGCGCCGTGCGCAGCGAGGCCGAGCGTCTGGGCGCGCTCGCCGCCGTCGTCGTCGAACAAGCCCCGGTCGCGACCGACGACGTCGAGCCGTCCGCGGCAGACGGTGCCGCGCGCGCGGCGGGCCTGCGCGTGGTGCGCCTCGACCCCGACGCCGTGGTGGCCGACGGCGCCGTCGACGGCGCCTCGACCGGCGCGCCCGGCGGCGTCGCACTCGACCGACGCAGCCTGGAGGACCTGCGCGACGAGCTCGGGCAGGACATGCCGGCGCCCGAACCGACGCTCATGACCGAGGTGCTCGCGCTCGTCGACCCGAAGCCCGGCCAGGAGGCCGCCCTCGCGACGCTGCGCGCCGCGGGCGCCGTGACCGACGACGTGCCCGGCGGCGACCCGGGCGCGTCGGGTGACGCCGTCCAGACGCTCGCCGACGCGCAGGCGCTGACCGTCATCGGCGTCGGGCCGGGATTCGCCGACGCGCCGACCTTCGCATGGCAGGTCGCCGCGGCCGTGCGCGGACAGTTGCTGCCGACCGGCAGCCAGCGGGTGCTGCCCGCGCGGTTCGACGCCGTCACCGCGCGCGTGTCCGACCAACCCGAGCGGATCCTCGCCGCGACCGACGACGACACGGACCCCGACTCGGGTGACGGACCACGCGTGCCGACGCTCGTGCTGCGCGCCTCGGTCCGCCAGTGGACCGCGGGCGCCAACGGAACCTACCTGCGGGCCGAGAGCCTGGACGCGCTGACCCCCCTGGTCGACGCCGCGCGCCGCGGCGGCCGATACGTCGTCCTCGAGCTCGAGGGCGGCAGCGTGACCCTCGTCGACCAGGTGCGGGCGCTTGAGCCGCTGCTCGCGCGGGGCGGGGTCGGGGTGCTGGTGCACCCCGAACAGCGCCGCTCGGGTGCGGGCCGGGTGCGCGGCGGCGCCGTCGAGGTCGGCGAGTTGCAGGCCGTCGTCGACTATCTCGCCGAGCTGGTGACCCAGAAGTCGCTGCCGCAGACGTTGTTGGCGGTGCGCTCGCTGGACTCGGCCGTCGACGGCGTCGCCGGACTGACCACGCGGCCGCAGGTCGCCCTCGTCGACGCCGCGACGCTGGACGGTGACCGGTGAGCGCGCCGCTCGGGCTCATCCCCTGGCCGACGGCGGTGGAGCCGCGTGGGGGAGAGGTACCCCTCGCCGCGGTGCGCGTGGTCTCGCCCGACCCGTCGCGCTGGCCGGCGCTGGCCGCTGAGCTCCTGGGCCCGCTGGGCGTCGTCGTGGGCACCGCGCCGTGCGACGGCGGCGTCTCGGCCGTGGCGGTCGAGCTGCGGCTGGAGGCGTCCGGGGCCGGCGACGAGTCCTACACGCTCGACGTGCGCGACGACGGCGTCACGGTCACCGCGCCCGGCGAGGTCGGGCTGCTGCATGGCCTGCGCACGCTGCGCCAACTCGTCACGCCGCGGCTCACGGCGCCGACCGTCGTCGTGCGTGACGCTCCCCGCTACCGGTGGCGCGGGCTGACGCTCGACGTCGCCCGGCACTGGTTCGGGCCCGCGACCCTGCGGCGCGTGGTCGACCTGGCCGGCGCCTACAAGCTGCGCCTGCTGCACCTGCACCTGACCGACGACCAGGGCTGGCGGATCGCGGTTCCCTCGCACCCCGAGCTGACCGAGCGCTCAGGCGTCACACAGGTCGGCGGGCGCGTGCCGCCCGGCGAGCGCGGCTGGCTCACCGCGGCCGAGTTCCGCGAGCTGCAGGAGTACGCGGCCGTGCGGTTCGTCGAGATCGTGCCGGAGATCGACGTGCCGGGGCACACCAACGCCGCCACGCACGCGTGTGGTGCGCTGCTCCCCGACGGCGAGCCGACCCCGGCCTACGGCGGCATCGACGTCGGGTTCTCCCGGCTGTGGGCCGACAACCCCGCCACGGCGCCGTGGATGCGCGACGTGCTGGGCGACGTCGCCGCGATGACCGTGGGCAGGTACGTGCACGTGGGCGGGGACGAGGCGCTGACGCTCGAGGCCGAGGAGTACGCGCGGCTCGTCCGGATCGCGGTCGAGGCCGTGCGCGCGGCGGGCAAGACCCCGGTCGCCTGGCAGGAGGCCGCGGCGGCCGAGGTCGGACCCGGCGCAGTGCTGCAGTACTGGGACCCACGCACCGACGCCGCGCCCTTCGCGCGCGCCGCCGCGGCGGGGGCGCGGTTCGTCGTCTCACCCGCGCCGCACGCCTACCTGGACCTCAAGTACGACGCCGCACACCCGATCGGGCAGGACTGGATCGGGCACGTCGACCTGCGCGACACCTACGACTGGGAGCCCGCCCAGGCCGTGCCGGGGGTGGCGCCCGAGGCGGTCGAGGGCGTCGCGGCCGCGCTGTGGACCGAGACGATCGCGACCGACGCCGACCTGTTCTCGATGCTGCTGCCCCGGCTGCCCGCACTCGCCGAGGTCGCCTGGACCGCGCCCGCGGGGCGTGACTGGGACGCGTTCCGGGAGCGGATCGCACCGCACGCGCGCGTGTGGGACGCCGAGGGGTGGGCCTACCACCCCACGCGGCAGGTCGACTGGCCCTGACCGGGCGGCGGGCCCGATCCGCGCGCGGGCCCGGTCAGATCCACGAGCGCAGCCGCATCAGGCCGCGCCAGTACTCGATGGACACCTCCTGCGCCGTCCACAGCGGGTAGAACAGCGCCGAGACGGCGCAGATGGCCACCACGACCACCACGATGGCAGCCACGACCTGTCGCCTCAGTCGGCGCTGGTGCTCGCTGTGCTCCAGGGCGACGACGCCCACATATACGAGCGTGAGCACGACCCACGGGGTGAACGCGATCGAGTAGAACGTGAACACGGTGCGCTGGGTGTCGGCGTAGGTGACGACCCACGGGACCCAGCCGGCGATCGTCCCCGACAGCACGGCCAGCGCGCGCCAGTCGCGGCGCGTGATCCCCAGAATGATGACCGCGATGATCGCCAGGGCGGCCAGCCACCACAGCAGCGGGTTGCCGAGCGAGGTGACCGCCGCCGTGCAGGAGGACCCGTCGGCGCAGCCGCCCGTGCCCGGCTCGCTGGGCTGCCAGTAGAACGACGTCGGCCGCCACTGGACGATCCAGCCGATCGGGTTCGACTTGTAGTCGTGGTCGGACACGAGCGTGGTGTGGAACGCCCACATCTGCTGGTGGTAGTGCACCCACGAGCGCAGCGCCGCGGGCAGCCAGGTGACCCCCTCGCCCGGGTTGAGCGCCGCCCACTGCCGCAGGTAGGAGTCGGGGCGGGCGAACCACGACCACCAGCTCGCGACGTACACGGCCGCCGCCGTCGGCACCATGGTGAGGAACGCCGGGACGCCGTCGGCGATCAGCGCGTCCTCCCACCAGCGCCGCACGCCCGCCGCGCGCCGCGCGCCCAGGTCCCACAGCACGGTCAGGACGCCGAACACCGCGAGGAAGTAGATCCCCGACCACTTGACGCCGCAGGCCAGGCCCAGGGAGACGCCGGCGGCCAGGCGCCACCAGCGAAAGCCCAGCCGCGGCCCGTACAGCAGGCTCGCCGTCTCGCCGGCGCCCGTCCGCGACCCTGCGTCGACCAGCGCGGCCATCCGGTCGGCCAGTCGCCGACGCGCCCACTCCCGGTCGAGCAGCAGACAGCCGAAGGCCACCAGGGCGAAGAACATGACGAACTGGTCGAGCAGCGCGGTGCGCGAGTGCACGATCGCCTCGCCGTCGACCGCCATGAGCAGGCCCGCGACCAGGCCCATCCCGGTCGAGGCGAACAGGCGCCGCGCGATGCGGATCACCAGCAGCACGGCCAGCACGCCGACGACGGCGTTGGCCAGCCGCCACGCGGCCGAGCTCGTCGGGCCGCCCCCCAGCTCCATCCCCAGCGCGATGAGCCACTTGCCCACCTGCGGGTGGACGACGTAGGTGGCCTGGTCGAGGAACGTCTCGACGTTCCCGGCGATGAACCCCGGGTTGGGGTCCTGGGGCCACTGCGCCTCGAAGCCGAGGCGCCACAGCGTGAACGCGTCCTTGACGTAATAGGTCTCGTCGAACACGAGCGCGTGCGGGCGGCCGAGGTTGACCAGCCGTGTCACCGCGGCCAGCAGCACGATGACGGCAGTGCCGACCCAGCTGACCAGACGGTCGTGTCGGGCCGTCCCGAGCGCGAGCCGGCGCCGGCCGATCAGCGCGCGCAGCAGACGCTCACGCGTCGGGAGCAGGTCGATGCCCTCGGCCGCCGTCGGCGCGAACAGGCCGCGCTCGCGGCGCGCCTGACCCACCTGCCGAGCCCGCACGGGCGGCGGGGCGTCGACGAGCGGCGACTCCGACGCGGGGTCCGGGGCGCCGGTGGCGGGCCAGGGACGGCCTTCCTGGGGGTCGGTCACGGGGGGAATCGTAGGGGCGTGACATGGTAGGCGGCATGACCTCTCCCCTCGGTGACGCTGAGAAAGGCGCCTTGGTGCTGGCCGCCACCCCGATCGGCAACGCCGAGGACGCCTCGCCGCGCCTGCGCCGCCTGCTCGCCACCGCCGACGTCGTCGCCGCCGAGGACACCCGGCGCCTGCACGCGATGGCCGAGCGGCTCGGGGTGGGCGTCACCGGGCGTGTCGTGTCGTACCACGAGCACAACGAGGCGGCCCGCGCCGACGACCTGCTCGACGTCGTCGCCGACGGCGGCACCGTCGTCGTGGTGACCGACGCGGGCATGCCCGCCGTGTCCGACCCCGGGTTCCGTGTGGTGGCGCGCGCCGTCGAGCGCGGCCTGCGCGTGACCGCCGCCCCCGGGCCGTCCGCCGTGCTGACGGCCCTGGCGCTGTCGGGGTTGGCGACCGACCGGTTCACGTTCGAGGGGTTCGCGCCGCGCAAGCCGGGGGAGCGGGCCCGGGCGCTGGGGGCGCTGGCGGCCGAGCCGCGCACCATGGTGTTCTTCGAGGCGCCGCACCGCATCACGGCGACGCTCGACGCGATGGCCGAGGCGTTCGGCCCGGAACGCCCGGCGGCCGTGTGCCGCGAGCTGACCAAGACGTTCGAGGAGGTGCTGCGGGGCCCGCTCGGCACGCTCGCCGCCGAGGTCGCGGCGCGGTCGCAGGACGGCGGCCCAGGCCTGCGCGGCGAGATCTGCGTCGTCGTCGGAGGGGCCCCCGCGGCGTCGGCGCCGTCGCTCGACGACCTGGTCGCCGAGGTCCTGACCCGCGTCACCGCGGGCGAGCGCCTCAAGGAGGCGGCCGCCGACGTGGCCGCCACCGCGGGCGTGAGCCGCCGCGACCTGTACAACGCGGCGCTCGCGGCCCGCTGACCCCGATCACGCCGCACGCCCGGCGCGCCGCTACGTCGCGGGGGGCGTGGCGAGCGCGGTGGACGTGGTGAGCGTGACCCCGGCCGCCGCGAGCTCCTCGCGCGCCTGGGCGCCCTGCTCGGGGGTCACCGGAATGGTCAGGTCGGTCAGCACGCGCGTCGGCCAGCCCAGCCGCGCCGCGTCCAGGGCCGTGCGCTTGACGCAGTGCGACTCGACCAGCCCGACGACGTCGACGGCCTCGACCGCGGCCGCGCGCAGCACCTCTTCGAGCGGCCTGCCCGCCGGGTCCACGCCCTCGAAGCCCGAGTACCCGTGCGCGTACTGGCCCTTCTTGACCGACGCGTCGGGCGCGAGGTCCGCCAGGGCCGGGTGCAGTTCCGCGTGGGGCGTGCCCGCGATGCCGTGCGGCGGCCAGGAG
Source organism: Xylanimonas ulmi (assembly GCF_004216535.1). Classification (NCBI taxonomy): domain Bacteria; kingdom Bacillati; phylum Actinomycetota; class Actinomycetes; order Micrococcales; family Promicromonosporaceae; genus Xylanimonas; species Xylanimonas ulmi. The sequence continues at coordinate 2,361,155 of NZ_SGWX01000001.1, read as the reverse complement.
TCGACGAAGTCGGGGTGGTCGCTGAAGTGCGGGCCGGGGTCGATGTGCCAGTCCTGCGTGGTCACGACGACGGCGTAGCGGTCGCGGTGTGCGCGCGCGTAGGCCGCGACGTCGTCGGCGACCTGGTTGCCGCCCTCGACCGCGAGCTCGCCGCCCTCGCAGAACGTCGGCTGCACGTCGACGACGATCAGCGCGCGCTTGGGGGTGCCGGTCATGGGTTGCGCCTGTCCTGGAGCTTGTCGGCGATCGGGCGGGCCGCCGCCACGAGCCGGTCGTCGACGACGTCGTACACGAGCGTGCCGAGCCACACGATGACAGTGGCCAGCGCCCAGGTGCGCAGGTTGTCGATCCGGAACCCCGCGCGCGGCGACAGCAGCGCGGTGACGATGAGCGAGGCGAGCACCGTGGCCAGGCCGATGACCCAGGTGTAGCCGTGCACATGCCGCGTCAGCGTGCGCGTCAGCAACGGCCGGATCAGGGTGATCGACACCGTGAACAGGGCCCAGGCGATCACGGCCCACAGGAATCCGATGTGCAGGCCGGGCAGCAGCACCGCGGCCACGGTCAGGGTGACGCCGTAGGCGACGGCGGCGACGACGAAGCTCAGCAAGCGTGGACTCATGGCCCCTCCGAGTGCTCTCGTGCGCTTGTCTCGCGCACCGGACCAGTCCAGCCTAGAGACGGGTGGCGGCGGGCGTGCGGTGAGCGGGCGCCGCGCCCGCGGCCGGCTGGGAGGATGGATCGATGGACGACGACGTTCGAGGCCTCGCGCGCCGGATCGCGGCGCTCGTGGCGGCCGCCGCGCTCACGCTGCTGGTGGCGTGCGACCCGGACGGCCACAGCACGCCCGCCGACCCCGCCGCGAGCGCGCCCGCTCCGCCGCCGGCGCCCGCGCCGCCGACCGCGCCCGCCCCCGGGATCGCGCCCCCGCCCGCCGCTGTGACGGCGACGGCGACGACCGTCGCCTCCCGGCTGCGCGCGCCCTGGGGCCTGGCGCTGCTTCCCGACGGCCGGCTCCTGGTGACGCTGCGCGACGAGGCCCGCCTCGTCGTGGTCGACCCCGACGACGGGTCGGTCACCGCCGTCGTCGGCCCCGGCGCCGAGCGGCTCGCGCGCGAGACCCGGCCCGCGGGTGAGGGCGGCCTGCTGGGCGTCGCACTCCAGCCGCAGCCCGTCGGGGCCGTCGTGCCCGCCGAGGCCGCGGACGGGCCGCTGACCGTGTTCCTGTACCGGACCGGCGCCGACGACAACGCCGTCGTCCGAGCCCCGCTCACGCTCACCGCGCGCGGGCAGGCGGCGCCGGCGCCCAGCCTCGGCGCGCTCACCACGGTGCTCGACGGCGTCCGCAAGGCCGCCAACCACGACGGCGGCCGCCTCGCGTTCGGCCCGGACGGGTACCTCTACGTCACCACCGGCGACGCCGGCGACCGCCCCTCCGCGCAGGACCCCCACTCGCTCAACGGCAAGATCCTGCGCGTGACGACCGACGGCGACCCGGCGCCGGGCAACCCGTTCCCCGACTCACCGGTGTGGAGCCTGGGGCACCGCAACGTCCAGGGCATCGGGTGGGACGCGCAGCGGCGGATGTTCGCGAGCGAGTTCGGGCAGGACACCTGGGACGAGCTCAACCAGATCGTGCGCGGCGGCAACTACGGGTGGCCGCTCGTGGAGGGCGCCGGGGCGGGCGCGGCGGGGCCCGCGCCGGGCGGCGGCCCAGCCGTCGTCGACGGGTACACCCAACCGCTCGTGGTGTGGCCGACGCGCGACGCGTCGCCGTCGGGCCTCGCGGTGACCCCCGACGCCATCTACCTCGCGGCGCTGCGTGGGCAGCGGCTATGGCGCGTGCCGTGGGCGCCGGGCGCCGGACCGGCGGCCGTCCCGCTCACGCAGGGCGAGGAGACCGCGAGCCCGCTCGGACTGGGCGAGCCCCAGGCGCTGCTGACCGACGAGGGGCGACTGCGGGCCGTCGTCGCCGACCCCGACGGGTCGCTGTGGGTGCTGACCAACAACACCGACGGGCGCGGCGAGCCGCGCGAGGGGGACGACCGGCTGCTGCACGTAACGGTCAGCGGCGGATAACGCGGCGACCCGGGCCGGGGCCGCAACTACGATGGGCGCCATGCCCGCCGCCGCAAAGCCGTTCTACCTGACGACGCCGATCTACTACGTCAACGACGCCCCGCACATCGGGCACGCCTACACGACCGTCGCCGCCGACGTCATCACCCGCTGGCACCGCCAGCGCCAGGAGGACGTCTGGCTGCTGACCGGCACCGACGAGCACGGCGAGAAGGTGCTGCGCACCGCGCAGAAGAACGGCGTCTCGCCCCAGGAGTGGGCAGACCGCCTGGTGGCCACGGCGTGGCAGCCGGTGCTCAAGACGCTCGACGTGCGCAACGACGACTTCATCCGCACCACGCAGCCGCGCCACGAGGCCGCGGTGCAGGCGTTCTTGCAGGACCTGCACGACAAGGGCGAGATCTACGCCGGCTCCTACGAGGGTCCGTACTGCGTGGGCTGCGAGGAGTACAAGCTGCCGGGCGACCTGGTCGACGGCACGGGCGAGTTCGAGGGCCAGAAGGTGTGCCCCATCCACCTCAAGCCCGTCGAGATGCTCGCCGAGCAGAACTACTTCTTCCGCATGAGCGCCTACGCCGACCGGCTGCTCGCGCTGTACGAGGAGCACCCCGAGTTCGTGCAGCCGGCCTCGGCGCGCAACGAGGTCATCGGGTTCGTCAAGCAGGGCCTGCAGGACCTGTCGATCTCCCGCTCGACGTTCGACTGGGGCGTGCCCATCCCGTGGGACTCCGAGCACGTGCTGTACGTGTGGTTCGACGCGCTGCTCAACTACGTGACCGCTGTGGGCTACGGGTCGTCCGACGACGCCGAGCGCGCGCGGTTCGAGTGCCTGTGGCCCGCCAACGTGCACCTGGTGGGCAAGGACATCCTGCGGTTCCACGCCGTCATCTGGCCGGCCATGCTCATGGCCGCGGGCCTGCCGCTGCCGCACCAGGTGTTCGCGCACGGCTGGCTGCTGGTCGGCGGGGAGAAGATGAGCAAGTCGCGGCTGACGGGCATCGCGCCGAGCGACATCATCGACACCTTCGGGTCCGACGCGTTCCGGTACTACTTCATGAGGACCATCGCGTTCGGCGGCGACGGCTCGTTCTCCTGGGAGGACATGGTCGCGCGCTACAACGGCGAGCTGGCCAACGGGTTCGGCAACCTCGCCTCGCGCGTCGCGGCCATGGTCGGGAAGTACTTCGGCGGGTCGCTGCCCACCGCGGGCGCCGCGACCGAGCTGGAGACGGGCCTGGAGGCGGTCGCGGCCAAAGCCGTCGCCGACGCCGAGGCCGCGATCGACCGCCTCGCGATCCACGACGCGCTCGCCGCCGTGTGGACGCTGGTCGACGCCGCGAACCAGTACATCACCGAGACGCAGCCGTGGAAGGTCGCCAAGGAGCCGGGGGAGACCGACGCCGAGGGGCACGGGGTCGACGGCGGCCGCCTGGCGACGTCGCTGGTCACCGCCACCGAGGCGTTGCGGGCGCTCGCCGTGCTGCTGCACCCGGTGACCCCCCAGGCGGCGTCGGCGCTGTGGGACGCGCTGGGCGGGCCGGCGGCGCTCGGCGCGCTCGAGGCGCAGCCGGTGGCCTCGGCGGCGTCGTTCGGCATGCTGCCCGCGGGCACGACGATCACCAAGGGCGCGCCGCTGTTCCCGCGCCTTGAAGAGGGCTGACCCCACCACCCCGGGTGGTTGAGCCTGTCGAAACCACCGCCGCGTGGTCCGTGGGTGGTTTCGACAGGCTCGACCACCGGCCTGGTCTCAACCACCGACCTGAGGAGGGCGCATGGCGCGCAGGCGTGAGCGGGGGTTCCCCGCCGACCCCGAACCCCTTCCCGTCCCGGTGGCCGACAACCACACCCATCTGGAGTCGATCGCGGGCGTGCTGCCCGACGACGTCGCGGCGCCGACCGTCGCGCAGCACGTCGCGCGCGCCGCGGCGGCGGGTGTCGACCGCATCGTCCAGGTGGGCTGTGACCTGCCCTCGGCCCGGTGGACCGACACGCTGCTGCGCGGTGAGACGGGCCTGCCGGCCCACACGCTGGGCGCGCTGCTCGGCGCCATCGCCATCCACCCCAACGAGGCCGTGCTGCACGCCGACGCGCACGACGTCGGCCCCGACGGGCAGACCTACCAGCGCCAGGCCCACCACCACGTCCCGCTCGCGGACGCCATCGCCGAGATCGCCGACCTCGCGCGCGCCAACCCGCGGGTGCGCGCGATCGGCGAGACGGGGCTCGACCTGTTCCGCACCGGGCCGCGGGGCGCACTCGCGCAGCGCGAGGCCTTCCGCGCCCACATCGCCGTGGCCAAGGAGCTCGACCTGGCCCTGCAGATCCACGACCGCGACGCGCATGCGCAGGTCGTCGAGGTGCTGCTGGCGGACGGCGCCCCCGAGCGCACGGTGTTCCACTGCTTCTCGGGCGACGTCGAGCTCGCGCGGCTGTGCGCCGAGCACGGGTGGTACCTGAGCTTCGCGGGCCCCGTGACCTACAAGGCGAACGAGCCCCTGCGCGAGGCGCTGCGTGCGACACCGCTCGACCTGCTGCTGTCGGAGACGGATGCGCCGTACCTCACACCGCACCCCTTCCGTGGGCAGCCCAACGCGCCGTATGCGGTCGCGCACACCGTGCGGCTCATGGCTGACGTGCTGGGACGTCCGCTGGACGAGGTGTGCGCGGCGATCGGAGCCAACTCCCAGGCGGTATACGGGCCTTGGAGCGCCGCCGCCTGACCCGATACGGTCAGGCCCGTGGACGGGGCCAGGACGCGAGCGAAGCACAGCGGGCCCGCCGTCGTCCCCTCCGCCGGCGCCCCCCGGGCCGGCGCGCGCCGTGCGGCGCCGCCCGGCGTGCGCCGCGCGGACCGGCCCGGCGCCCGCGCCCGCCGCGCGCTGCACGCGCTCGTGGTCGTCGCGCTCGCGGCCTCGGTCTGGGGGCTGGGCGCCGCGCACAAGACGGTCACGATCGACAACGACGGCGAGGTCCGCCGGGTGTCCGCGTACGGCCGCACCGTCGGTGACGTGCTGCGGTTCCAAGGCGTGAGCGTGCGCCGCGGCGACGAGGTCACGCCCGCCTCGTACTCGCCCGTGACCAACGGCAGCACGATCGTGGTGCGCTCGTCGCGCCAGGTGACCCTGGAGGTCGACGGTCGCGCGAGCACCTTCACCACCACCGCGCTGACGGTCGGCGACCTCATCTCGGCCCTCGGGGCGCGCGGGGACGGCGCGGTCGCGACGGCGTCGCGCTCGCAGCCGCTCGGCCGCGAGCCCGTGCGCGTGTCGACGATGAAGACCGTCAACGTGGCCGTCGACGGGTCGGTGCTGCCGATCCGCACCACGCAGGCCACGGTGCGCGATGTGCTCGCCGACGCCGGCATCACACTGGGCGAGGATGACGCGACGTCGGTGCCCCTGGGCGCCGCCGCCGCCGACGGGATGGTCGTGCTGGTCGCCCGCGGGTCGACCGGCGCCGACACCGTGACCGAGGTGCTGCCGTTCGAGACCCAGACCGTCGAGGAGCCCGCGCTGCCGCAGGGCTACCGGCACGTGCGCCAGGCGGGTCGCGCGGGTGAGGTCGTGACGACCTACGCCACGCGCTCGCTCGACGGCGCCGAGGTCGAGCGCACGGTCCTGTCGCGCACGGTCACCCGCGAGCCGCGCGCGGAGGTCGTCGTCGTCGGGACCATGGACCCGGCGAAGGTCGTGGTGAGCCCCGGGTCGGCCAAGGCGACGGCGCAGGCGCTGGCCGCCGAGCGCGGGTGGGGCGACGACCAGTTCGCGTGCCTCGACAAGCTGTGGACCAAGGAGTCGGGCTGGCGCGTCGACGCGCAGAACCGCTCGTCGGGGGCCTACGGCATCCCGCAGGCGCTGCCCGGCTCGAAGATGGCCTCGGTGGGCGACGACTGGCGCACCAACGCGGCCACGCAGATCACGTGGGGTCTGGGCTACATCGCCGGGCGGTACGGGACGCCGTGCGGCGCGTGGTCGCACTCGCTGGAGTCCGGCTGGTACTGAGTCGTCGGGTGCGTCGGGAGGGTCGAAACGCGCCGCGCGACCGGTCGCCGCGCCCCGCACCTGTTGGGGGCTTCGCCGCCAGGCGCCTACGGTCGACGCCGCCCGTGCCCGCCGCGCCCCGCCCGAACGGGGCGCCGACGTCAGGATCCGCGTGACCGCGAACCCCGACCATCCCGCCACCGAGCCCGTCGCCGACACCGCCGAGATCACCGTGACGGCGCCGGCTGTGGCAGCCGCGTCCGCCACCGACGCCCCGGCCACCGACGCCCCAGCCGCGCCGCAGGCCGACTCGCGGCCGCCGACGCGCGCCATCGCGCGCGTGCGCCGCCGTCGTCGCCGTCGTGGCGCCGCGATCGCCGCCGGCTCGACCGCCGTCGCGCTCGTCGCGGGTGGGTTCGTCGTCGCCCACGCGCACAAGACCGTCACGCTCGACGTCGACGGGGAGGTCACCACCGTGACGACCTTCGCCGGCTCGGTCGACGGGCTGCTGCGCGGCGAGGGGGTCGAGCTCGACGCCCGCGACACCGTGGCGCCCGCCCGCGACGCTCGCCTGCGCGATGGCGCCGAGGTCGTCGTGCGGGTCGGGCGGCTGGTCACGCTCGACGTCGACGGCGAGCCGACCGACGTGTGGGTCGCCGCGCTCGACGCGGGGGACGCGCTCGAACGGCTCGCGAACCGCGGCGGCGACGTGCGGCTGGTGGCCTCTCGCTCGGGCGGCCGCACGCAGGTGCCGCTGCGCCTGGACGCGGGGGGCGGGCAGGTCGCGCTCGTCGCCGACGGCCACACGCGCCTGGTGCGCTACGAGGGCGCCGGCATCGACGGTCTGCTGGCCGCGGCCGACGTCGAGGTCGACGACGACGACCTGGTGCAGGTCGCCGACCCGGGCAAGGCCGAGGTGGCGGATGCGGGCGACGCGCGCGTCGCCGTGATCGTGCGGCGCGTGGCGACCGAGGAGGTCACGCACGCCACCGCCGTGCCGTTCGGCCGCGTCGAGCAGCGCGACGCGAACCGCTTCGCCGACCTCGGCCCGCGTGTGACCCGCGCCGGTGTGCCGGGCGAGGACACGCGCGTGACGCGCGTGACGACCATCGACGGCGAGGTCGTCGACGAGGTGGTCGTCTCGCAGGGCCGCACGCGTGAGCCCGTCGACGAGGTCGTGGCGATCGGCACGCGGGAGCGCCCCGCGCCCGCCCCGGCGCCGGTCGCGGCCTCGGGTGGGTCGATCCCGGACAGCGTGTGGGCCGCGCTCGCTCAGTGCGAGTCGGGCGGACGCCCGAACGCCGTCTCACCCGGTGGGCGGTTCCACGGCCTCTATCAGTTCTCGGTGGCGACGTGGCAGTCGGTGGGCGGCACGGGGCTGCCGTCGCAGGCCTCGCCCGAGGAGCAGCGCGCCCGCGCGGTGGCCCTCCAGGCGCGTTCGGGCTGGGGCCAGTGGCCCGCCTGCTCGCGCCGCCTCGGTCTGCGCTGATCCGGCGCGCCGGACGGTCCGTCGGCCCCGGACTGCGGGCGCGCAGGCGGGGTCAGATACGGGACATGCGGGGACAAATCGGTCGATAATGACACCGTTGGACTTGGCGTCAGGTCACGGTGCGGTTACGGTCGCCAGGATGCCGTGCCCGAGTCCGTCCGGCTGACGCCGGGCGGCACGACCGCGAGGAACCGTGTGACCTTCACGCCGAGCGACCCCTCGACCAGCGCCACGGGCGTGATCGTGCCCCTCACGCAGGAGCCCGAGAACACCCCCCGACCCCGCCGCCGCCGAACCCTCGTCGCGGGCGTCGCGGCCGCCGCGATCCTCGTCGCGGGCGGCGCCGTCGTCGCCCAGGCCCACAAGACGGTCACACTCGACGTCGACGGTCAGGTCACGCGCGTGACCACGTTCGCCGGGTCGGTCGACAGCCTGCTGCGCGCCCAGGGCGTGCGTGTGGGTGAGCGCGACGCCGTCACGCCGGGGGTCGGCGCCCGGCTGCGGGACGGCGGCGACGTCGTCGTGCGCTACGGCCACGAGTTGACCATCGACGCCGACGGCGCGAAGACCACCGCATGGGTCGCGGCGCTCGACGCCGACGACGCGCTGCGGCGGCTGGCCGCGCGCGGCGACGACGTGCGCCTGGTCGCCTCGCGCTCGGGCGATCGCCTCGCGCTGCCACTGCGGCTCGACGCCGACGGCGGCCCCGTCGCCGTCGTCGCCGACGGGCAGACCCAGACCGTGCGTGACTCCGGTGGCGGCGTGGCCGGTGTGCTGGAGCGCGCCGGGGTGAGCGTGGACGACGACGACCTCGTGAGCGTCGTGGACGCGGGCGTGGTCGGAGCCTCGGGCGCCGGGGTCGCGGTGTGGGTCCAGCGCGTCGAGACCAAGGACGTCACCGAGACGTCGGCGATCGCGTTCCAGCGCGTCGAGCAGCAGGACCCGAAGCGGTACGCCGACCTCGCCCCGAAGGTGGTGCAGGCGGGTGTGGACGGCGCGCACACGCGCGTCGAGCGGGTCACGACGGTTGACGGCGAGGTGACCGAGCGCATGGTCGTCTCCGAGAGCGACGCGGCGCCCGTCGACGAGGTGGTCGCCGTGGGGACCAAGGAGCGGCCCGTCAAGCAGCCGACCGCCCCTGCCCCCGCCCCGGCGACGAGCTCGGGCGGATCGAGCGCTGCGGGATCAGCGCCGGCCCCCGCCCCCGCCGCCCCCGCGGGTGACGTGTGGGCCGCGCTCGCCCAGTGCGAGTCGGGTGGCCGCGTCGACGCCGTCTCCTCGAACGGGCTCTACTACGGCCTCTACCAGTTCACCGTCTCGACATGGCAGTCGGTCGGCGGCTCGGGGCTGCCCTCGCAGGCCTCCGCCGAGGAGCAGACGCAGCGCGCTCAGGCCCTGCAGGCCCGCTCGGGCTGGGGTCAGTGGCCCGCCTGCTCGCGCAAGCTCGGGCTCCTGTGACGCGCCTTCCCGTCGCTCATTGAGCCTCCGGGCGTCGCGTGGCGTTCGCCACGTTCAGGCTCCGAGATTTGGAGTTTGATAACGACTCGGTTACTTTCGAGTGTCGCGCATGCATCAGCCCCCGCTGGGGATCCACTCCCGGAGCCTTGAGCACCTCGCTCCCGGAGGCGTGCCGACCGACCCGGATCCCGGGTCGCGACCGCCGGATCGGCCGGTCGAGTCCGCACTGTGGCCCCCACCCCGGGGTCCGCGCGCGCCCACACGGCGCGCGGCGCGGAGGCCCACACCGGGCCCGTCGCTCGGCCCCCCGTGCCCGGAGAGCACGACGTCTGGACCCCAGTGAACAACGCAGCACCCGAGGCGATCGTCGCCACCGAGCCGACCGTCACCGCCACGCCGTCCGCCACCTCCGCCTCACCCAGCACCGCCGCCCGGCGTCGCCGCCGCCGGCTGCCCCTCATCGCGGGCCTCATGGCCGCCGCGCTCGCCGTCAGCGGCGGCGCCGTCGCCCTCGCCGACGCCCACAAGAGCGTCACGCTCGACGTCGACGGCCACCTCACCACAATCTCCACGTTCGCAGGCTCCGTGCAGAGCCTGCTCGACGCACAGGGCGTGCGCCTCGGCGCCCGCGACCTGGTCACCCCCGCAGCCGACAAGCCGCTCGCCGACGGCGCCGACGTCGTCGTGCGCTACGCCCGCGAGGTCACCGTGCAGGCCGACGGCAAGGAGTCCACCACCTGGGTCACCGCCCTCGACGCCGACGAGGCGCTCGCCGCGCTCGCGGCTCGCGGTGGGGACGTCGCCCTCGTCGCCTCGCGCTCGGGTGAGCGCGCGAGCCTCGCGCTGCGCCTCGACGCGAAGGGTCCGGTCGCGGTCGTCGCCGACGGCGCAGCCACCGTCGTGCCTGACGGCCGCAGCGGCGTCGACGCGGCGCTCGCCGCCGCGCACGTCACGCTCGGCGACCTCGACACGGTGCGCGTGGTCGACGTCGCGAGCCTGTCCGAGGACGACCTGAAGCAGGCGCGCGCCCAGGGCGCCACCGTCGCCGTCGTCGTCCAGCGCGTCGTGCGCCAGGACGTCACCACGCAGCACGCGGTGCCCTTCGAGACGCAGACCCAGGACGACGCGAACCTCTACCAGGGCGAGTCGAAGGTCACCCAGACCGGTCAGGACGGCGTGCGGACCGTCGTCGAGACGGTCGTGACCGTCGACGGCGTCGAGACCTCGCGTACCGTCGTGTCCGATGAGGTCACGACCGCCCCGGTGACCAAGATCGTCGCGCAGGGCACGAAGGAGCGCCCGAAGGCGCCCGTCGTGACCCCGACGGCGTCGGGGGCGGCCGCGGGGCCGGTCATGTCGGGATCGCCGCGCGCCATCGGCCAGGAGCTCGCGGCCGCGCGCGGCTGGTCGGGCGACCAGTGGCAGTGCCTCGACTCGCTCTTCCAGAAGGAGTCCGGCTGGAACCCCAGCGCGCAGAACCGCTCCTCGGGCGCCTACGGCATCCCGCAGGCGCTGCCCGGCTCCAAGATGGGCTCGGTCGCCGCCGACTGGCAGACCAACCCGGCCACGCAGATCACCTGGGGCCTGAACTACATCGCGGGCCGCTACGGCACGCCGTGCGCCGCGTGGGGCCACTCGCAGTCCACGGGCTGGTACTGACCCCTGCCGCGGTCGAGCCCGTCGAGACCCCCACTCGGTAGGCTCACCGCATGACAACCCCACCCTCAGGCGCTCTGCTCGGCCCCGCGGAGATCCGCGAGCTGGCAGGGCGTCTGGGCGTTCGGCCCACCAAGACGCTCGGGCAGAACTTCGTGCACGACGCCGGCACGGTCCGCAAGATCGTCCGCGCCGCGGGCGTGCGGCCGGGGCAGCGTGTCGTCGAGGTCGGGCCGGGCCTCGGGTCGCTGACCCTGGGGCTGCTGGAGGCGGGCGCCTCGGTCGTGGCGGTCGAGATCGACCCCGTGCTGGCCGGACAGATCGCCGCGACGGTCCAGGCCCACCTGCCCGGCGCCGACTTCGAGGTGGTGCTCGCCGACGCGCTCGACGTCACGTCGCTGCCGGGCCAGCCACCCACGGCGCTCGTGGCCAACCTGCCGTACAACGTCGCCGTGCCCGTCCTGCTGACGATGCTCGAGCGCTTCGACTCGCTGGAGACCGTCCTGGTCATGGTCCAGGCCGAGGTCGCCGACCGCATCGCGGCCGCCCCGGGCTCGAAGATCTACGGGGTGCCGTCGGTCAAGGCGGCCTGGTACGCGCGGGCCTGGCGCTCACTGACCGTGAGCCGCAACGTCTTTTGGCCCGCGCCCAATGTCGACTCGGCGCTCGTGGCGCTCGAACGGCGCGACCCGCCCCCGACCACTGCGACGCGCGCGCAGGTCTTCGCCGTCGTCGACGCCGCGTTCGCGCAGCGGCGCAAGACCCTGCGTGCGGCGCTGTCGGGTCTGTTCGGGTCGGGCGCCGCGGCCGAGGAGGCGCTGCGCGCGGCCGACGTCGACCCGGGGGCGCGCGGTGAGACGCTCGACGTCGCGCAGTTCGCGCGCGTCGCGGAGCAGTGGGCCGGGCGGCCCGCGCAGCGCGGCGGCGTGTCGCAGCCTGCGCACGACGGTGTGCGGCGCGTGCCGCCGCCTGGCACGGTGGACGCGTGAGTCGCCCCAGGATGTCGCCTCCCGTGCGGCTGACGGCCGCGCCGCCTCCCACGGCGCGGGTGCGCGCGCCCGGGAAGGTCAACCTGTCGCTGCGCGTCGGGCCCGTGCAGGACGACGGCTACCACCCGCTGGTGAGTGTGTTCCAGGCGGTCGCGCTGTACGAGGAGGTCACCGCGACCCAGGCCAGGCCGGGCAGCGGACTCTCGCTGACGGTCGACGGGCCGCAGGCGGTGCTCGTGCCGACCGACGAGACCAACCTCGCCTGGCGTGCGGCCCGGCTGCTCGCCGAGCACACCGGCGTCGAGGCCGACGTCGCGCTGCACGTGCGCAAGGGCGTGCCGGTCGCCGGGGGCATGGCCGGAGGGTCGGCCGACGCGGCCGCCGCGCTCGTGGCGTGCGATGCGCTGTGGGAGACGGGTGTGCCGCGCTCCGATCTGCTCGACCTCGCGGCGCGGCTGGGCTCCGACGTGCCGTTCTGCGTGCTCGGGCACACCGCCGTCGGGACGGGGCGCGGGCACCTGCTCACGCCCGCGATGACGCGCGGTGAGTTCCACTGGGTGTTCGGCGCCTCCGAGCGCGGACTGTCGACGCCCGCGGTGTACGCCCGGTTCGACGAGCTCACCCAGGGCGGGGCGGCGCCCGTCGGGCTCGACGACGACACCGCGCTCATGCAGGCGCTGCGCGCGGGCGACCCGACGGCCCTCGGCGCGGCGCTGCACAACGACCTGCAGGAGGCCGCGCTGTCGCTGCGCCCCGAGCTCGGGCGCACGCTCGACATCGCACGCGAGACGGGGGCGCTGGGCGCCATCGTCTCCGGGTCCGGTCCGACCGTCGCCGCGCTGGCCCGTTCGCGGCAGCACGCGCTGGCGATCGCGGCGACCTGGACGGCGGAGGGCGCGGCCGACGCCGTGTGGACGACGACGGGGCCCGCGGGCGGAGCGCGTCAGCTCACCTGAGCGACATCCCGGTGGTTGAGCCTGTCGAAACCACCATGAGCGGCCGTGGGGTGGTTTCGACAGGCTCAACCACCGGTGCGGGCTCAACCACCGGTGCGGGCTCGACCACCGGGGTGGGCTCAGCCACCGGCGGGGGCGTGCTCGTGGAGCCAGGCGAGCTGCGGGGCGAAGCGGTACGCCTGGCCGCCCTCATGGTCGTTGTAGGGGTACACGTCGATCCGCTTGTCGCCCGCCCACGCGTGGTAGGCGGCGAACACCGTCGACGGCGGGCAGGTGACGTCCATGAGCCCGACCGAGAACAGCGCCGGGCTGGTGGCGTGCCGCGCGAGCCCCGCGACGTCGAGGTAGGACAGCGTGCGCCACACGGCGGCCTCGATGGCGGGGTCGCGGCGCACCGACAGGTATTGCGTGATCTCGCCGTAGGGGCGTGAGTCCACGAGGCGCACCGCACGGCGGAAGTGCGACAGGAACGGCACGTCGGGCATGGCGGCCGCGACGGCGTCGCCGACCAGGGACAGCAGCGCCGCGACGGCGATCGTCCCGCCCCCGCCCTGGCTCACGCCGGTGACCGCGACGCGCGCGGGGTCGATCCCCGGGACCTGCCGCACGGCGTCGACGGCCCGCACGCCGTCGGTGTAGAAGCGGCGGTAGTAGTGGTCGTGCGGGTCCTCGATCCCGGAGGTCAGGAACCCGGCCACACCGGCGCCGCGGCCCACCGGGTCGGGCGTCTGCCCACCCGAGCCCCAGTGCGCGCCCTGCCCGCGCGTGTCCATGACCAGGTGCGCGACGCCGGCGGCCGCCCACCGCAGGTGCTCGTGCGGCAGCCCGCGCCCGCCGCCGTACCCGAGCAGCTCGACGACGGCGGGCAGCGGGCCGTGCGCGTCGGCGTCGTGGTGTGCGGGGCGCACGAGCCACGCCTTGATGGGGTGCCCCCCGAACCCGGGGAAGGTCACGTCGTCGACCACCACCGCGGCGAGCCCGGTATCGACCCGCTGCACGACGGGCGCGCCGCCCTGGGCGCGCGCCTGCGTGACCGTCGTCGTCCAGAACTCCACGAGGCCGTCGGGGCAGGCGATCTCGGGGGAGTACTGCTCGAGCTCGTCGAGCGGCAGGTCGAACTGGGCCATGGGCGTCCTTCCGTCGCGGTCTCGCCCGCGGGCGGGCGCCACCGGTGAGCGTAGCGACCGTGGGGGCGCGGCGCCCTCGCCGGCGCCGTCCCGCGCACCCGGCTCGCCGCACGGGTCCGTACCCTGGTCCGGTGGCACATCTGCTCGGGGCTGAGGCCCTACACCTGGAGTACCCGACGCGGGTCGTGTTCGACGCTGTGACGGTCGGAGTCGAAGAGGGCGACCGGATCGGGATCGTCGGTCGCAACGGTGACGGCAAGTCGAGCCTGATGGGCATGCTGGGCGGTCTGATCGAGCCGCAGGCCGGTCGCGTGACCCGGCGCGGCGGCGTGCGGTTCGGGATGCTGTCTCAGGGCGACGACCTCGACCCGGAGGCCACCGTCGGGCACTCGATCGTCGGCGATCGGCCCGAGCACGAGTGGGCCGGCGACGCCAAGGTGCGCGACGTGATCGGTGGGCTCGTCGCGGATCTGCCGTGGGACGCGCAGATCGGCGCGCTCAGTGGCGGGCAGCGGCGCCGGGTGGCGCTCGCCGTGCTGCTGGTGGGCGAGTGGGACGTGATCGCTCTGGACGAGCCGACGAACCATCTCGACGTCGAGGGCATCGCCTGGCTCGCCGAGCATGTCAAGAGCCGTTGGGCGAAGGACTCCGGCGCCCTGCTGGTCGTGACGCACGACCGCTGGTTCCTCGACGAGGTCTGCACCGAGACCTGGGAGGTGCACAGCGGGACCGTGGAGCCCTTCGAGGGCGGCTACGCGGCCTACGTGCTCCAGCGCGTCGAGCGGGATCGGATGAACGCCGCGACCGAGGCCAAGCGGCAGAACCTCATGCGCAAGGAGCTGGCGTGGCTGCGCCGCGGAGCCCCCGCCCGCACGTCCAAGCCGAAGTTCCGCATCGACGCCGCCAACCAGCTCATTGAAGACGTGCCGCCGGTGCGCAACCCCATCGAGCTGCAGCGGCTCGCGGTCGCACGTCTGGGCAAAGACGTGATCGACCTGGAGGACGCGAGCGTGCGCTATGGGGATCGCGAGGTGCTGCGGGAGGTGACCTGGCGGATCGCTCCGGGCGAGCGGACCGGGATTCTCGGGGCGAACGGCAGCGGCAAGTCCACGCTGCTGGGCCTGATCGCCGGAACGGTGCAACCCGCCTCGGGCCGGGTCAAACGCGGCAAGACGGTACGGCTCGGAATGCTGGACCAGCAGTTCTCCCAGCTCGCGGACATCCGCGCCGACCGGGTGCGCGAGGTCCTGGCGCGCACCAAGACGACGTTCATGGTCGACGGCAAGGACCTGACGCCGGCGCAGTTGCTGGAGCGTCTCGGGTTCGCCCGCGAACACCTCTCCGCCCGTGTCGGGGAGTTGTCGGGAGGCCAGAAGCGGCGCCTGCAGCTCCTGCTCCTGCTGTTGAGCGAACCGAATCTCATCGCTCTCGATGAGCCGACGAACGACGTGGACGCGGACATGCTGGCCGCGATGGAGGACCTGCTGGACTCGTGGCCGGGGACGCTGATCGTCGTCTCCCATGACCGCTACCTGCTGGAACGGGTCACCGACCAGCAGTACGCGATCGTCGACGGGCGCCTGCGACACCTGCCCGGAGGGGTGGAGGAGTACCTGCGGCTCAGACGCGAGCAGCCGTCACCGCGCACCGGCACTCCGGTCACCCCGACCGGCACTCCGGTCACCCCGACCGGCACTCCGGTCACCCCGACCGGCGCGGGCGCCTCCGGGCTCTCCGGCTCCGATCGACGCACCGCGCAGAAGGAGGTCGCGTCGATCGAACGTCGTCTCGACAAGCTGCACACCGAGGTGAGCACACTGCATCAACGCATGGCCGAGCACGAGCAAGGCGACTACGAGGGCCTGCAGAGGCTGGCGGACCAACTGCGCGCCGTCGAGGGTGAGACCGCCGAACTTGAGGAGCGCTGGCTGGAGCTGTCCGACCTGATCGGCTAAAGCCTCTCGCCCGATGGGCTAGCGTCCGGGTCGTGGCTCGCAGACGCACCCCGCAAACCGTCGCGTTCGACCTCATACCCGACGACGAGGTCGATGGGAGCCTCGCCGACCACCTGGCGCCCGCCGGATCGGCGCCCAGGTTGCGCGACCGCATCGCCTCCCACCTCATCGAACCCCGTCCCTCGCGGCGGCGCCCGCGTGCGGTGCGCGTCGCGGTGGCGACGGCGGCGGTGGCCGTGGTCGCGGGGATGCTCGCGGCCGACCTGCCCGCGTCGGAGCGGACCGCCGGTCTCGCGGGGGCGCCCGGCGCCGTCGCCGACCTGAGCCGCGCGCCCCGCGAGCGCTGGAGCCTTCCGTTGGGCAACCCGGTCCCGGTGGCGCTCATGGACGGTCTGCTGGTGGTGTCCGAGGCCTCGGCGCGGGACGCGGCGGAGGGCGGGATCACGCTGCTGGGCGTGCGCCCGCGCGACGGCGCGGTGCGCTGGAGGACGCATCTGCCCACGGTGTGGGGATGTGACAGCGCCGTCCGGGCGTCGTCGGCGGTCGCGCTGACGTACGACGCGGTCGACCGCGTGGTGTGCGAGGGGTCGTCGGGCGTCGTCGTGGTGGGCCCGGGCGGCGAGATCCTCACGCAGCGGGCCCCAGAGCCGAGCGACGGGTTCGTCGTCACGATCCCTGGGCCGGATGCGAGCCGCGTCCACTTCGCCACGGCCCCCGTGGACGCTGCGACGTTGACGCCGGGCGCTGCGCCGAGCGACGTCTCACCGCTGAGCGACCACGCCGACGTGGGCGACGGGCCATGGACGCTCGCCGAGGCCGTCACCATGCCCGACCTGCGCATCTGGCGCGAGGACGCGGCCACCGGCACGGTGCTGTGGGAGCGGACGGAGCCGGGGGAGCGCTTGGCCGCCGGGAGCGAGATCACCAACGGGTCGTGCGTCTCGACCGACGAGCAGGGGCGCGCGCACCTGGCGGGTGGCGCCTCCCTCAGCACGGGAGGCGACCGGGTCTGGGCCCAGACGTGCAGCCTCGACGTGGCCCTCGACCTGCGCACCGGCGAGGTCCTGGCCACACGCTCTCCCTTTGCGGCGGACAGCGCGCTGTGGCCGCCCGTGCAACCGCTGACGGGCGGTCGCTACGCGGTGGCGCAGACCGAGTCCGCCGCCGCCGACGACGGCCCGTGGGACGTGTTCTCGGACTACGGCGCCCTGCTCGGGCGGGTGCGGGGCCGTCCGGGTGACGCGTGGGTCGCCGACGCGGCGGCGCCGAGCCTCCTGTTCGCCGGGTCGCCTCGGTCGCTCGTCGCGTATCGCGCGGCGGACGGGTCCGTGGCGTGGACGGCGCCGCGCGAGTCGCTGGGGGTGCTTGCGCAGGTCCACGGCGTCGTCGTGCTTCAGACCGCCGACGCCATGGTGGGCCTCGACGCGGCGACGGGCGCGACGCGATGGACGCGGCCGCTCGCGGATGGGCAGGGGGCGGGGCTCGTCGTCGAGTCGGTCCTCACCGACGGTGATCGCCTCGTCGTCGTGACGCGGACGGGCGACGGCGGTGGCGTGCTGGACGCCGAGCGGGTGTGGGCGGCATACGACGTGACGAACGGGAAGCCGCAGTGGACGACGACGCTGCGTGGCGCGGCGGCGTTCGTCGTCGGCGAGAGGCTGTACTCCACCGACGATTCGCACCTGGTCGCGCTGGGCTGAGCGCCGGGGTCGTGCGCCACCGCGACAGCGCGTCCCTCGGCCGTTATATTAAACAAACGTAGAAAAACCGTCCCGGAGGCGTCGATGCGTGGACATCCGACTCGCACTCGCAGGCCGCTGGGACCGGGCGGGCCGATGGTGCCGCCGCTCGGGCTCGGGACGTGCTCCAGCTGGGACCGGCTGCCTCAGGACGAGCGGGTCGCCGTGGTCTTCCGCGCGGTCGAGTCCGGCGCAGGGCTCTTCGACGTCGCGTGCTGCGACGCGGGACGGCATGCGCGGCACTCGTCGGGCGACATCATCTTCGGGGCCGCGCTGTGGGCGGCCGGGATCGACCGCGACGACGTCGTGGTGTGCGGGGGCGCCCGGCTGCGCGACTGGCCGCGCCGCAGCCTGCGCGAGCAGGTCGAGGTGAGCCTCGAACGCGTCGGCCTGGAGCGGTTCGACGCCGTCGTGCTCGACGACTACGACGAGCCGCCCGACGTGCGCGCGGTGGTGACCGGCGTCGCGGCGCTGGTGGACGCCGGACTCGTCGGCTCGTGGGGCGTGTTCGGGTGGCCCGCCGCCGACACGCTCGCTGCGCTCGACGTCGCCGCGCTCGACGGACTGACGCCGCCGACCTTCGTCCGGCTCGCCTACGGCGTCATGCGCCGCGCGGTCGCCGAAGGGGAGCCGTACGCCGACCTCTTCCGCGCGGGCACGCTCGGGCTGCAGGCCGTCGGCGCCCTGGAGGGCGGTGTGCTCGCCGGCGGCCTCCCGCGGCGGCGGGTCGGCGCCGCGGGTCGGGCGGACCGGCGGATCGCCGAGGTGCGCGCCGTCCTGGAGGCGCACGCCCGCCAGGCCGATGTGACCCCCGCGCAACTCGCGATCGCCTTCGCCCTCGCCTACGCCCCGACCCGCAACGTGCTGTTCGCGGCCTCGCGGCTCGCCCACGTCGAGGCCAACCTCGCGGCGATCCGGCTCGCCGCCGATCACGGCCCGTGGGTGCGCGACGCCCTCGACGGCCTCGCGTTGGACGACGACGTCGGCGGGCCCCCGGGCTCATGACCGGGACGCCGCCCCCGGGTCGCGACCCGCACGTCGGCGGCGGTGTCACATCTTGCGACGCGCGCGGCTCAGGGCGCCGACGTGCGAGTACGGTGGCCACGGCCGCCGACGGCACGGGTCGGCGTGCCGTGTCGGGAGCGGAGGGAGTCCGCGGATGCCCAAGATCATCGACCATGACGAGCGCCGACGGGAGATCGTCGCGGTCGCGCGGCGGCTCATCCTCCGCGGCGGGTTCCACGCCGCGACCATGCGGTCGATCGCGGCCGAGGCCGGCTTCGCGAATGGCGCCCTCAAGCACTACTTCGCGAGCAAGGAGGCCATCGTCGTCGCGACGTTCGAGTCGATCATCGGCGAGATGACCGCGGCCATGCGCGCGCCCGACTCGCCGGACGAGGTCGACCCGCTCCACCGCTTCCTGCACGTGCCGCTGCCGGCGACCGCGCAGCAGGTCGCGACGGGACGTGTGCTCCTCGCGCTGTGGGAGTACGCGATGACGAACGCGGAGGTCGCGCAGGTGTACGGGCGGTTCCTCGACTTTTGGCGGGGATCGTGCGTCGAGCGGCTGCAGTCCGCCCGCGCGGTCGGCGACATCACGGCCGACCCGCCCTACGACGTCGTGGTCGACGAGTACATGACGGTCGTCATCGGCGCCGTGATCGTGAACCTCATGCACCCGCACGGCGAGCGCGTCGAGAGATACCACGCCTACGTGGACGCGCTGCTGACGCGCCTGAGGTGATCGCGGGCGTCAGCGTGTCGCGACCGCCATCGCGGCGCCCATGACGCCGAGCGTCGCCAGGACGCCGACGAGCGGCACGGTCCAGCCGCCCGTGGCGGTGTGCGCGGCGCCGAGCGCCGTCGGGGCCAGCGACGCGCACGCGTACCCGACCGTCTGCACCACGGCTGACGCGCGCCGCGCCGCTGCGACGCTCGGCGCCCGCTGCGCGATGAGCGTGAAGATCACCGTGAAGTTGCCGCCCTGCGCGGCGCCCGCCAGCGCGATCCACGCCAGGGCCGCGCCCGGCGCCAGCAGCATCCCGGCCGGCAGCACGAGCCAGGCCGCCGTCATCACCAGCGACACCGCCCGCAGCGGCACGCGGCGCGAGAGCGCGAGCGGCACGCCCAGCGAGCCCGCGACCGCGCAGAGCTGGAAGGGCGCCGCGAGGCCACCCGCGGCGCCGTCGCCCAACCCGAGCCGCGCGTGCAGGATCTCCGGCAGCCACGCCGTCACGGCGTAGTAGGAGGACGCCTGGCCCGCGAAGGCGACGCACAGCAGCACCACGAGCACGGCCATGGGCCGCCCGAGCCGTGCCGACTCACCGCCGGGCGGGGACGCCGTGATCGGCGCCGGCGCGTCGGTCGCGCCCGCCTGCGCCATCGTCGCGCGGGCCCACACCGCGAGCGCGGCGACGGCGAGCACGCCCCACCCGGCCAGCGCCCACTGCCAGCCCCAGAGGGCCGCGAGCGGGACGGTCGCCGTGGTCGTCAGCGCCGAGCCGAGGTTCATCGCGGCCGAGTACGCGCCCGTGACGGCGGCGGTGCGCGAGCGGAAGTCGCGCGCGATCACCACGGGCACCGCGACGTTGCCGATCGTGATGCCGGCGCCCAGCACGGCCGTGCCCGCGAGCGCCGCGGGCAGGGAGCCCGCCGAGCGCACCGCCTGCCCCGCCAGCACCCCGACGACGGCGAGCAGGACGGCGCGCTCGGCGCCTGCCCGGGCCACGAGCGCGGCGGCCGGCGGCGTCAGCAGGGCGAAGCACAGCACAGGCACGCTCGTGAGCACGCCCGCCTGGGCGGGCGTGAGCGACAGGGCGCCGGAGACCTGGGCGACGACGGGCGGCAGCGACGTCAGCGGGGCGCGCAGGTTGAGGGCGACGAGCAGCAGCGCCACCAGCAGGAACGCGCCGCCGGGAGCCGCGCGGCGCGCTGCAATCGTTCTCCTGGCGGGCACCGGCCCACGGTACCCGCCAGCGCGCGGCGGGGCGGTCAGGTCAGCCCGGGTGGGTGTCGAACGGGGCGATCGCCTCACGCAGCAGGTCCGCGAGGTCGGCGCGGTGGTCGGCCGAGACCGCCGCGAGCATCCCCGCCTCGTGCGTGAGCAGGTCGGTCAGCGCGGCGTCGACGCGCGCCCGCCCCCCGGGAGTCAGGCGCACGACGACGCCGCGCCGGTCGTCGGGGGAGCGGTGCCGCTCGACCAGGCCGCGTCCCTCCAGCCGGTCGATGCGGTTGGTCATGGTGCCGCTGGTGACCAGGGTCGCGGTCACCAGCGCGCCGGGCGACAGCTCGTAGGGGTCGCCCGCGCGCCGCAGCGCCGACAGGACGTCGAACTCCCAGGTGTCCAGGTCGTGGGCCGTGAAGGCGACGCGGCGCGCGCGGTCGAGGTGGCGCGCCAAGCGCGTGACGCGCGAGAACACCTCCAGCGGCTCGACGGCGAGGTCGGGTCGCTCGCGCCGCCAGTCGGCGACGATGCGGTCGACCTCGTCGAGCGGTCGGGCCGGGGCTTCGTCGGGCCCGGCGCCGGGTGCGGCAGCCTCCATGGCGTGAGCCTAACGCCGATCTCTCGACATCAAGACTCTTGAGGCCGATCGATCACGGGCTCAGGCGCGCAGCGCGTCCTTGAGCCGCACGCGCGCGCCCGTGCGCAGCACCGCGTTGGCGTAGATCCGGCCCGAGAGCCAGATGAGCAGCGGCACCACCGCCAGGGCGAGCGCGAGCGCGACGAACGGCTCCCACAGCGGCGCCGTGCCGAGTGCGAGGCGCATGGGCATGAGGAACGGCGACAGCAGTGGGATGAACGACAGGGTCCGGGCCAGCGCGTTCGCGGGGTCCCACGGCAGCACGCTGATGCCGTAGATGTAGGGCAGCAGCATGAGCATGGTCACGGGCGTGATGACCGAGCTCACCTCCTCCTGCCGCGAGACGAGCGCGGCCAACGCGGCGAGCACGAACGCGTAGGTCACGAACCCGACCAGGAACCACACGAGCGCCCACACCAGGGTCGGTCCGACGCGCAGCCCCGAGGTGTCGAGCAGCCCGGTCGCCGAGCTTGCGATCGCGGCGGCGCCCACCGTGACGGCGACCTGGATCAGGCCGACCAGCCCGATGCCCGCGACCTTGCCCGCCATGAGGTGTGACGGGCGCACCGTGGCCAGCAGCAGCTCGACGACGCGCGAGGTCTTCTCCTCGACGACGCCCTGTGCGACGAGCTGCGAGCACATCATGAGCGCCATGAACATGACGATGCCGACCAGGTAGCCCGCGATGACCTGCGTCAGGTCGCGCTCGACCGGTGGGTCGAGCGCGTCCACCTGGACGCCGGCCTGCCCGACGGCGGCCGCGACCGTCGTCGGGTCGCCGCCCAGCGCAGTGATCTGGGCGGTCAGGGCCTGTTGGCGGGCGAGCCCGTCGAGCACGGGCGCGAGCCGCGCGTTGAGCTCCCGGTCGACGACCGTGGTCAGCGAGCCGCCGTCGGCCGGCACGATCAGCGCGTCCAGGTCGCCGTCGCGCACCTGCCGCTCACCTGCGGCGCGGTCGGTGACGGTCGTGACCGTCGCGTCGAGGCCCGCCGCGTCGAGCGCCTGCTCGACGGCGGTCGCGGTGGTCTGGTCGGTCGCGCCGACCGCGACGGTCGAGCCGCCGCCTGCGGTCGCGTGCGCGACCAGAATGCCCGCGACGACCGCGACGACCAGCAGCGCCGTCGTGATCAGGTACGAGCGCTGCCGCATGCGCGTGCTCACCTCGCGTTGGGCGATGAGCCACGTGGCGCGCGCGGGGCTCAGGCCGACGACCGGGCTGAGCCCGCGGGGGTCCGCGCCGGCGGCGAGCGGCGAGGGAGCGGTCATCAGGCGGCCTCCTCGGACGCGACGACGTGGCGGAACAGGTCGGTCAGCGACGGTCGGGCCGGGGCGAACTCGCGCACGGGCCCGGCCGCGAGCGCCGCGCGCAGCACCTCCTGGCCGTCACCTGCGGGCGTCTCGACGACGGTGCGCGCGCCGTCGCGCGCCAGCACACGGGCGCCGGGCGCCTGCGCCACCCACAGGGCGTCGGGCGGCCCGTCGACCACCCAGCGCGGCCGGTCGGTGGTGCGCAGCTCGTCGATCGAGCCGGTGGCGACCATGCGGCCCGTCTTGATGATGCCCACGCGGTCGCACAGCCGCTCGACCAGGTCGAGCTGGTGGGAGGAGAAGATGACCGGCACCCCGGCGTCGGCCCGCTCGCGCAGCACGCCGCTCATGACGTCGACGGCGACGGGGTCGAGGCCCGAGAACGGCTCGTCGAGCACCAGCAGGTCGGGGTCGTGCACCAGCGCGGCGGCGAGCTGGACGCGCTGCTGGTTGCCGAGCGAGAGCTTCTGGACCTCGTCGCCCAGCCGCTCGGCGACCCCGAGCGTCTCGGCCCACCGCTGCGCCGAGGCTTTTGCGGCCGGGGCCGTGAGCCCGTGCAGGCGGGCGAGGTATTCGAGCTGGTCGCGCACACGCATACGCGGGTACAGGCCGCGCTCCTCGGGCATGTACCCGATGCGGCGGCGGTCGTCGAGCGTGATCGGGCGTCCGCCCCAGCGCACCTGCCCCGCGTCCGCGGACAGCACGCCCAGCACGATGCGCATCGCCGTCGTCTTGCCGGCGCCGTTGGAGCCGACGAAGCCGAAGATCTCGCCCGCCGCGACGGTGAAGGTCGCTCCGTCGAGCGCGACCCGGCCGGCGTAGGACTTGCTGAGGCTCTCGATGTCGAGGGAGGTCACGAGACGATCCTGCCTCAGGCCCGCGCGGCCCGCGGTTTGGTGAGCTCGGGCTTCTTCTCCATGCCCTTGAGCCCGTTCCAGGCCAGGTTGACCAGGTGCGCGGCGACCTGCGCCTTGGCGGGGGAGCGCGCGTCGAGCCAGTACTGCCCCGTCAGGGCGATCATCCCCACCAGCATCTGCGCGTACAGGGGCGCGGTGCGCGCCTCCAGGCCGTTGGCCTTGAACTGGGCGACGAGCAGGTGCTCGACCTGGGTGGCGACGTCGCCGATGAGCGAGGAGAACGTCCCGGTCGCCTGCGCGACGGGCGAGTCGCGCACGAGGATGCGGAACCCGTCCTCGTGCGCCTCGATGTAGTCGAGCAGGGCGAGCGAGGCGCGCTCGACGAGCACCTTGGGGTGCGCGCTCTCGGTGAGCGAGCCGATGAGCGCACCGGTCAGCGCCTGCACCTCGCGGTCGACGACGACGGCGTACAGGCCCTCCTTGCCCCCGAAGTGCTCGTAGACCACGGGTTTGGACACCTCGGCGCGCGAGGCGATCTCCTCGACGCTGGCGCCCTCGAAGCCCTTCTCGGCGAACAGGCCGCGACCGACGGCCAGCAGCTGCTCGCGGCGCTCGCTGGCCGTCATGCGGGCGCGCGGCGACCTGGTCGCTCGGCGGGAGTCGCGGGGCTCGGTGGGCATGGGGGCCATTGTGCCCGGTCGCGGCGCGCGCCAGGCGGTGACGTCGCCTCGGCCTGTCGGGACCCTGCGCGTGGCGTCCGGCCAGACGTCACGCGCACCCGCGTGCGACCCACCCCCGGCGACCTGGCAGACTTGCCCGGGACGTGCGACCGTGACCGCACGGGCGCCCGCTGTGCGGCGCCCCTGAGGTTGGGCCGCGTCCGATCCGCCTTGGTGTAATCGGCAGCACAGGGGTTTTTGGTGCCCTTGGTCCAGGTTCGAGTCCTGGGGGCGGAGCCCGTGCCTCGAGTGCCCCCGCGGCTCGAGCAGGTCCGAGCAGGAAGGTCCCCGGTGTCGACCGAAACCCCCGCAACCCCGGCCTCACCCACGGCCGTCGTCATCCTGGCGGCAGGCCAGGGCACTCGCATGAAGTCGGCGCTGCCGAAGGTGCTGCACGCCGTCGGCGGGCGCTCCCTGCTCGGTCACGCGATCGCCGCGGGCCGTGAGCTCGCGCCCACCCACCTCGCCGTCGTGGTGCGCCACGAGCGCGACCTGGTCGAGGCCGAGGCGCTGCGGGTCGACCCCGCCGCCGTCGTCGTCGACCAGGACGAGGTGCCCGGCACCGGCCGGGCGGCGCAGGTCGGGCTCGAGGCGCTCGACGCCGTCGTCGGTGAGGGCGGCCTGACCGGCTCGGTCATCGTCATGGCGTCCGACGTGCCGCTGCTCGACGGGGCCACGCTGGGCCAGCTCGTCGCGACCCACCACGCCGACGGGAACGCGGTCACGGTCCTGACCACGGTGGTCGACGACGCGACGGGCTACGGGCGCATCGTGCGCGAGGACGGCACGGGCGACGTGGTGGCCATCGTCGAGCACAAGGACGCGACCGAGGCCCAGCGCGAGGTGCGCGAGATCAACGCCTCCATCTTCGTCTTCGACGCCGACGTGCTGCGCCGCGGCCTGGCGTCGCTCACCAGCGACAACGCTCAGGGCGAGCGCTACCTGACCGACGTCGTCGCCTTCGCGCGCGCCCACGGCCGCACGGTGCGCGCCGTCATCGCCGACGACCCGATCACGGTCGAGGGCGCCAACGACCGCCTCGCGCTGTCAGTGCTCGGCGCCGAGCTCAACCGCCGCACCCTGGAGCGCTGGATGCTCGACGGCGTCACCGTCGTCGACCCGGGCAGCACCTGGGTCGACGTCGACGTCGAGCTGGCGCCCGACGTCACGCTCCTGCCGGGCACCCAGCTCCACGGCGCCACGCGCGTCGAGCAGGGCGCCACCATCGGCCCCGACACCACGCTGACCGACGTCGAGGTGGGGCAGGGCGCGAGCGTCGTGCGCACCCACGGGTCCTTGGCGGTCATCGGCGCGGGCGCCAGCGTGGGCCCGTTCGCGTTCCTGCGCCCGGGCGCCGAGCTGGGCGTCAAGGGCAAGATCGGCACGTTCGTCGAGGTCAAGAACTCCCAGATCGGCGCCGGATCGAAGGTGCCGCACCTGACCTACCTCGGTGACGCCACGATCGGGGAGCACACCAACGTGGGCGCCGCCTCGGTCACCGTCAACTACGACGGTGTCAACAAGCACCGCACCGTCATCGGCTCGCACGCCCGCACCGGCGCCGACAACATGTTCGTGGCCCCCGTCACGGTGGGCGACGGCGCGTACACCGCGGCGGGCTCGGTCATCACGCGCGACGTGCCGGCGGGCGCCCTGGGCGTCGGCCGCGCGCAGCAGCGCAACATCGAGGGCTGGGTCGAGCGCAAGCGGCCCGGCACGGCCTCCGCCCAGGCGGCAGCCGCCGCCAGCCCGGCTGCGCCGACGCCCGACGCGCACGAGAATGCCCGCACCAGCCACGCCGAGCCGAGCGAGGGAAACCGCTGATGAACAAGTCGATCCACGGCACGGCCGATCGCGAGCTCGTGCTGGCCACGGGCCGCGCGCACACCGAGCTCGCCGACGCGGTCGCCACAGAGCTCGACATCGCGCTCCTGCCGGTCTCGGCCTACGACTTCGCCAACAGCGAGACCTACGTCCGGTTCGGCGAGTCGATCCGTGGCACCGACATCTTCCTCATCCAGTCCCACACCGCGCCGGTCAACCAGTGGCTCATGGAGCAGCTGCTCATGGTCGACGCCGCCAAGCGCGCCTCGGCCCACCGCATCACGGTCGTGGCGCCGTTCTTCGCCTACGCGCGCCAGGACAAGAAGTCGCGCGGCCGTGAGCCGATCTCGGCGCGCCTGGTCGCCGACCTGCTCAAGACCGCCGGCGCCGACCGCATCATGAGCGTCGACCTGCACACCCCGCAGATCCAGGGCTTCTTCGACGGCCCCGTCGACCACCTGTGGGCCATGCCCGTGCTGACCGACTACGTGCGCACGCGCGTCGACCTGGACAACGTCGCGGTCGTCTCGCCCGACGCCGGCCGCATCCGCGTCGCCGAGCAGTGGGCCGCCAAGCTGGGCGGGGCGCCGCTGGCGTTCGTGCACAAGACGCGGGACGTGACCCAGCCCAACAAGTCGCACGCCAACCGCGTGGTCGGCGAGGTCGAGGGCATGGAGTGCGTGCTGGTCGACGACCTCATCGACACCGGCGGCACGATCGCCGAGGCCGTCAAGGTGATCCTCGACGCGGGCGCCAAGTCCGTGGTCGTCGCCGCGACGCACGGCGTGCTGTCGGCCCCCGCCGCCCAGCGCCTGCACGAGTGCGGCGCGGCCGAGGTGGTCATCACCGACACGCTGCCCATCGAGCCGGCCAAGCGCTTCGCCGAGCTCACCGTGCTGTCGATCGCGCCGCTGCTGGCGCGCGCGATCCGCGAGGTGTTCGACGACGGGTCGGTCACGAGCCTGTTCGACGGCAACTCCTGATCCGGCCGCGCCCGCGATGGCCGGGCGCGACCGAGCCGTCAGGGCGCGGAGCGCCTGGCTTGACCCGCGGGCGCGCGCTGAGAGAACGTGGGCCGAGCCCGAGGGAGGGTCCGTGTCCGTCACCGTGGTGGTCCCCACATACAACGAGGGGCCCAACGTCGCCGAGCTGGTGCGCCGGCTCGGCCAGGTGCTGCGCGATGGCGCCGACGTCGTCTTCGTCGACGACTCGGATGACGACACCCCCGCCGTGATCGCCCAGGTCGCCGCCGACGCGGCGCTGCCCGTGCGGCTGATCCACCGCGAGGTCCCCGTCGGCGGACTCAGCGGCGCGGTGGTCGAGGGGCTGCGCGCCGCGCAGGAGGCTGGGGCCGAGTGGGCCGTGGTCATGGACGGCGACCTGCAGCACCCGCCCGAGTTGGTGCCGGCGCTGCTGGAGCGCGGGCGGGCCGACGGCGCCGACGTCGTCGTCGCCTCGCGGTACACCGGGTCAGGGGACGCCGGCGGGCTCGACGGCCCCGGACGGCGGCTCGTGTCGCGGGCCTCCGGGCTGCTCGCCCGCTCGATGTTCCCCGTGCGGCTGCGCAACGTGACCGACCCCATGACCGGCTTCTTCGCCGTGCGCACGGACCGGATCGACACCGCCGAGCTACGCCCGCGCGGGTTCAAGATCCTGCTGGAGATCCTCGCGCGCACCCGGCTCGACGTCGTCGAGGAGCCGTTCGTGTTCGGCGAGCGGTTCGCGGGGCGGTCCAAAGCGTCGCTGTCCAACGGGCTGCGCTACGTGCAGCAGCTGTGGGCGCTGCGCTTCGGGCGCCTGTCGCCGTTCGCGGTGATCGGCGCGCTGGGCGCCGTGCTCAACCTCGCGATCCTGGCCGGATTGCAGGCCGCGGGCCTGCACTACCTGCCCGCCGTGATCGTCTCGAACGTGGTCACGATCGTGACCAACTTCTTGCTCCAAGAGCGGTTCGTCTTCGGCGACCTGCGGCACGAGGGCGGCAGCGTCTGGCGGCGCTTCACGCAGTCCTTCGCCTTCAACGGCACCGAGGCGCTGGTGCGAACCCTGCTGCTGTGGTGGATCGTCGAGCAGGCGGCGCCACACCCCGAACTGGTCCAGGCGGCGCTCATCCTGCTCGCGTTCGTGGTCCGCTTCGTGTTCCACGCCCAGGTCGTCTACCGCCCGGCCCGCACGGCGCCCGCGCCCGCGTTCGACGCGATGCCCTCGCTCACGCCGCTGCGCCGCGAGCCGGAGGACCGCTGACCGGCCACCCGGCGGACCTGAGGCCGTCGAGGGTCGCCTGTGCCTGCTCGGCCGTCAGGTCCAGCCGCCGGACCGTCGCGGTGAGCCGCGCGACCGTCTCGCCGCTCGCGGCGTCGGGGCGGCCGTGGTGGCCCACACGCAGCAGCGTGAGCGCGAGGTCGTAGCGGGCCGGTGAGTCCGGCAGCGTGGTCGCCAGGCGGGCCGCCTCGACCATGACCTTGGCTTCGAGCGGTGTCACGGCGAGGTAGCCGACCAGGTCCTGCCAGGCCAGGCGCGCGATGCGCTCGGCGGACTCCAGCCCCAGCGCCCGCAGTCGCCCCGCGTGGTCCGCCAGCGGCGCCATGGCCAGGACGTCGGGGAGCGGTGGGACGGCCAGGACCTGCCGAAATGCGCCGGACCTGACGACCGCCGCCATCACCGGATCCTGCTCCAGCCAGTCCCGGTTGTCCGCGAGCGCGAAGGACTGCCGCAGGTGGCGCACCGCGACCGCGATGTCCACTCCCGGGGTCGTCGCGGCCCAGCACGCCAGGTTGTAGGCGCCCGTCGGCGTGCGCGCCGGCTCGTCGTCGGTGGGCAGGGTGTCGCGCCCGGTGACCGCGGCCCACGACTGGGTGAGGCTGGTGAGCGTGGCCGCCTGGTCCGTCCCGGCCGGGACGGAGGCGAGCGCGTGCCGCGCCCGCAGGACCATGCCGAGCGAGGCGTCCGCGAGCTCGGCGACCAGGTGCGCGTTGCGGCGCCGCCCGGCGCCGTGGCGACGGGCCTGCTGGGCCAGCGCCTGCCAGAGCGTGACCACGCTCGCCACGACGGACTGGTCGATGACGGTGCCGTCGGTCCCACGGGCGAACGCCAGGTTGATCGCGGTCGCCGCCCGGTTGTAGAGCAGCCGCAGCCGCAGCCCCTCGAACCCGCGCGGCGCCCGGCCGCCCGCCGTCGCCGCGCTCCTGGGCCGCAGCGGCGCCGAGGACCGGAGGGCGAGCTGGTCGAGCACCTGGTCGATCCACGCCAGGTACGCCTCCAGCTCCCGGGCCTGCGCGGCGCGCTCGCCGACGGCGTTGCCGAGCGCCACCTGCGCGAGCCAGTTCTCGGGATCGGCCTCGGTCGCGTGGGCCAGGAGAGTCCTGCGCGCGTCGGCGTCCCCGCTCAGATCGGTCGTGGCGATGTAGTAGCGAGCGAGCGAGCGCGCGTCGCTCGCGCCGCACAGCCCCTCGAACCCGGTGTGGTGCTCGGCGAGCGTCGTGACCACGGTCGCGGCGGCCGCGCGCATCAGGTCCGCCTGGTCGGCCAGGTGCTGCGCGATGCCGAAGCCGACCAGCGCGGAACGTTCGTAGGTCGCGCTCGTCGCCGTGCGCCCGTTGCGCGTCACGACGACGGACAGCGCCCCGTCGCCGCCCTCCTCGACGCGGACTTGCCACGGCGCCGTGCCGGACAGCCACTGGGCGGCAGTCGCGACCGCCTTGAGGGCCACGTTGGCCGGCAGTTCGGCGAGCGCCGCGCCGCCGAGCCGGTCGACGTCGGCGCCGCGCGGCACATGTGTTCCGGCCGAGGGGCGGCCCGCCAGGTCGCCCAGCAGGGCCACCAGTCGGGTGGCGCCGGTGGCGGGGTCGCCGTCTGGCCGCTCGCCGTCACCGTCGCGGCGGACCTCGACCACGAGCCGCAGCCGTGTGGCCAGCAGCGTCGCCACGAGCAGCACCGCGAGCGCGCACGCGGTCAGCCCGAGCCACAGCGCCGGCGCCCGGGCGATGGTGAGCCCGGCCACGACGAGCCCGAGGGCTCCCGCGCTGGCCGACCATGCGGGGGTGCGCCGCCTCCGGTTGAGGGAGTGCGGCGTGCGCCGTCGTACGGCGTTGGTCACCGCGACGGCGGCGGCCGTCACCCCGGTCGCGCACAGCGCCCACCGCAGCGCCTGGGTCGGCCCCGTCCAGGAGTCCGGCGCGCGCACGCCGGAGGTGGCCATCGTGACGCCGAGGCCCAGCACGAGGGTTCCGGCGATCGCAGCGACCACACCCGCGGCGCCGACGGCGAGGCGCTCCGGCTCACGCAGCACCGGCCAGTGAAGCGTCACGGGGGCGAGGAGCCGGGCCGCCAGCAGCACAGCCGCGAGCGCGCAGACGAAGGCGAGCGCAGGGGCGCCGAGCGGCCGTGCGCCGTCGGCGAGCGTCTGCCACCACCCGTGGGCGGAGTCGGCCGCGGCGTGCACCGGCAGATGGGCCAGCGCCTGCGTCCGCAGGTCCGCGGCCGAGCGGCCCGCGAGCGCCGAGACGGCGTCGGCGTCCAGGGCGAGAGCCTGTGTCGCCCGGTCGAGCGACTCGTCCCACGACTCGTCGGCGCCGGAGTAGGGGGCCACGCCGCCCGGCTGCCAGACGTAGGCGGAGTCCGCGAGGTCGGCGGCGCGGTCGATGGCCGAGAGCGCGGCGTCCCGTTCGGCAAGGCAGGCCGCGGGTGGCGTCGGCGCCGCGAGGCGGGGTGCGCGGGCGTCGAGGTAGTCGAGCGCCCGGGTCGGACGTGCGTCGGCCGTCGCGGCGGCCGCGACGGCGCACCGGGGGTCGGGCGCCGCGGCGGCGCCGGGAGCCAGGGCCGTGGCGACGGCGAGCGCGAGGCTCGCTCCCGCGACGATGAGGCTCACGACGACGGCCGCGCCCACCGCCTGGATCCGGTCGCGCATGTCCGACCTCCAGCCCGCGCGCGGAGGATGCTCGCGCGCCCCAGGGTCAGCGTCGCACCCTGGTCGCCGGTCGCCAGCCGGAGCCGGGTGAAGTGCGGGCGTGCCGCAGGGGCGTCATGGCGCGCACCGCGGTTTCCCGCAACGCCGCTCGGCGGGTACAGTAAGCAGGTTGCCTCGGCGAGGGACGCTCGGCGGGCCGCGGGAGACCGCGACGCACCGTGAGTGTCCGTGATCGACTGGGCGGTCCAGCACGGTGCTGCGCACCAGCGCCGCCGTGCCCCGCGCGCGTCCCTCACGGATCTCGCGCCGACGCAGCCGCCCACACGTACAGAACTTCCGCTGGCGCCCCCAGCGGCACCACCAGCGAATCGTCAGGAGTAGTCCCCATGGCTGAGATCAAGCTCGTCGCCGAGGCCCGCACCGAGTTCGGCAAGGGCGCCGCCCGCCGCATCCGCCGCGAGGACAAGATCCCCGCGGTCCTCTACGGCCACGGCGCGGCCCCGGTTCACGTGACCCTCCCGGGTCACGAGACGACGCTGTCGCTGCGCCAGTCGAACGCCCTGTTCTCGATCGAGCTCGACGGCAAGGCCCAGCTCGCCGTCGCCAAGGACGTGCAGCGCGACCCGGTCCGCAACATCGTCGAGCACATCGACCTGCTCGTGGTGAAGGCCGGCGAGAAGATCGCCGTCGAGGTCCCCGTCGTCGTCGTGGGTGAGCCGGCCCCCGGCGCGATCCACCTCGTCGAGGCCCAGACCCTGTCGCTGGAGGCCGAGGCCACGCACCTGCCCCAGTCGATCGAGGTCTCGATCGAGGGCATGGCGGCCGGCACGGTCGTCACGGCCGGCGACGTCACGCTGCCCACCGGCGTCTCGCTGCTGACCGACGCCGAGCACATTGTCGTCGCCGTCGCCGAGCCGCAGGGCGAGCGCGCCGAGGACGAGGGCGAGGCCGCCGAGGGCGAGGCCGCCGCCGAGTGAGCTGACGCTCCGACGAGCTGACGCGAGGGCGCCCGGTACCGTTCGGTCCCGGGCGCCCTCGCGCGTTCCCCCATCCACGCGCCGACGCCCGTCGGTGATCCCGGTCCTGGAGGCGAAGTGACCGACAACCCCTGGCTCGTCGTCGGGCTCGGCAACCCCGGGCCGCAGTACGCGGGCAACCGGCACAACGTGGGCCAGATGGTGCTCGACCTGCTGGCCGAGCGTGTCGGGACGCGCTACTCGCGGCACACCCGCGCCCAGGCCGTCGTCGGCGAGGGGCGGCTCGGCACGCTGCCCGGGGGGCGGCCTGGACCGCGCGTCGTGCTGGCCAAGCCGTCGACGTACATGAACGTCTCGGGCGGCCCGGTCGCGACCCTCGCGAAGTACTACGGCGTCGAGCCCGACCACGTGCTGGTGGTCCACGACGAGGTGGACATCCCGTTCGACACCCTCAAGCTCAAGATCGGCGGCGGCGAGGGCGGCCACAACGGCCTGCGCGACATCTCCAAAGCACTCGGCACCAGGGACTACGTGCGCGTGCGCGTCGGGGTGGGGCGCCCGCCGGGACGCATGGACACCGCCGACTACGTGCTCAAGGACTTCTCGGCCACCGAGCGCAAGGACCTGCCGATCCTGGTGGACGACGCGGCCGACGCCGTCGAGCTGGTGATCACTGACGGTCTTCTTGTGGCACAAGGGCGGTACCACACCAAGGCCGACCGGTAGCATCCGACCCATGAGCGAGACTGACCCGTACGCACCGCGCCCCGAGCAGCCGTATGGGCAGGCGCCCGCGCCCGAGCCCACAGTGGGAGCGTCGGGGTCCCCGGCGCCGGGCGATCCCGCCGCGGCGGGCGCCTACGGGGCGGGTGCGTACGGCGCACACCCCTACGGCGGCTACGGGCAAGGCTCCTCCGGGCCGGATCCGTACGCCGCGAACCAGGCAGGACAGCAGCCCTACGGCGCCGCGCAGTACGGCTACGCGACCCCCGCGCAGTACCCGCAGCCCGCCTACGGCTACGCGGCCGGCCCCGGCACGGACGGGCTCGCGGTCTCGTCGCTGGTGTGCGGTGTCCTCGGCCTGACGGTCGTGCCCTTCGTGGCCAGCATCGTCGCGCTCGTGCTCGGCCTGATGAGCCTGAGCCGGCTCAAGACCAGCGGACAGAACGGCCGCGGCCTGGCGATCGGCGGGGTCGTGCTCGGGGTGATCGGGTTGTTCTTCCTGCTGGTGGTGATCGTCGGGCTCATCGCGTTCACGGGCCTGGCGGCGACACGGGACTTCGGCGTCGCCGTCTAGCGTCCTCCCATCGCCTCGGCCAGGGGATGCACGCCAACGCACTGGAGCAGATCACCCGGTGACCTGCCTGATCAGCGGCGGTGAGCCGGTCGCGAGTCGCTACGATGAGCGCGTTCGTGGACGGCCGGACCGAAGCGGGTGGGTTGTGAGCACCATGGCCAAACGGGGACCAGGACGATGGGTGGCCCGGCTCCGAGGCCGAACGCCGCAGTACCTCATTCGGTATGCGGCGGTTCGCCTGTTCCACCGAGTCGACGCCGCCTCGATCCTGTTCCCTGCGCTGGAGCGGGACCTCGCTGACTCCGTGAGCATCCGGCCCACAGCGATGCCGCGCCGCGCGGCGGGGGCTCGCCCCCAGGTCGCCTGGGTGGTCCAGCCGCCCAGCGCGGGCTCCGGGGGGCACACCACACTGTTCCGCATGGCCGCAGCGGCCGCCCGCGCAGGATGTGACGTGACGGTGCTGCTCTACGACCTCCACGGCGGCGACATGGACCGCCACGCCGCCGTCATCCGGCGCCACTGGCCCTGGCTGCCAGCGCAGATCAAGCCGGTGCCCGAGGAGATCTCTGGCTTTGACGCCGTCGTCGCGTCCAACTGGGCGTCGGCGCATGTGATCGCCACCCGGGCCGTGGAGGGTCGACGCCTCTACTTCATCCAGGACTACGAGCCGTTCTTCTACCCGCGCGGCAGCGAGTACGCCTTCGCCGAGGACTCCTACCGGTTCGGCTTCCGCAACCTCGCCCTGGGCCGAATGGTCCACGAGGTGCTGCGTGACGAGCTCGGCGTCGACAGTGATCTGGTCCCCTTCGGGCTGGACGCGCAGACGTATCGCCTGGAGCCCACGGGCCGCCCGCGCGACGGCGTCGTGTGGTACGCGCGCCGTGGCAGCGATCGCCGCGGCTACCGGCACGCGGTCCGCGCCCTCGAGCTCTTCAACGCCCGACACCCAGACGTCCCGATCCACGTCTACGGTGACGTCATCTCCGGCCTGCCGTTCCCTGTCGTCAACCACGGCAGCGTGCGGCCGAGCGACCTCAACACCCTGTACAACGGTGTCGTCGCAGGGCTCACCCTGTCGTTCACCAACGTCTCGCTCGTCCCCGAGGAGATGCTGGCGGCGGGCGTCATCCCCGTGGTCAACGAGGATCGGTACGCCCGGATCGTGCTGGACAACCCGCACGTCGTCTGGGCGCAGGCGACGCCCGGGGCGCTGGCGAACGCGCTCAGCGAGGTCGTGACCGCGGCGCATCGCGCCGACCGGGCGATCGCCGCCGCGGGGAGCGTGACGGGAAGGTCGTGGCATGAGGCCGAGGGCGCCGTCGCCCGCATCCTGACCGAGGAAGTGGGCACCGTCGTCGGCGCGCCCGACTGAGCCTCCCCCAGGAATTCACCCCGGGACGCAAGTCGTTCACCCGTTCCGGATCCTCAGGTCACATTGCGCGAATCGTAGCCTCATGGTGTGACTCAGAGATCGACGCACGTCGGCGCGCTGGACGGTCTGCGCGCGTTGGCGGTGCTCGCCGTGATCGGCTATCACAGCCGTGAGACGTGGATGCCCGGGGGCAAGTTCGGCGTCTCGGTGTTCTTCGTCCTGAGTGGCTACCTCATCACCGGAATCCTGTTGCGCGAGCTCGAGCGCAGCGGGCGCATCGACTTCAAGAGGTTCTTCGCTCGGCGCGCGCTGCGGCTGTTCCCGGCCCTCGTGGTCGTGGTGGTGATCGGTGGGGCGGTCCTCGCCGTCCTGCCCGGGGTCGCGCACCGCGCGGACTCGCTGCTCGGCGCCCTCGGAGCGATCACCTACACCGCCTCGCCGATCGCCGCGTCGGGAGAGCCCTTGGGGTCGTTCGCGCAGACGTGGACGCTCTCGGTCGAGGAGTACTTCTACCTGTTCTGGCCACTGCTGCTGCTCGCCATCGCCAAGGTCTTCCGACGCCGCATGGCCTCGATCGTCACGGGACTCGCGGTGATCGCGGCGGTGTACTGGATCGTGGAGCGACTGTGGTCCGGATGGTCGACCGAGCGGCTCTACTACGCGCCCGACACGCGCGCGGCCGGTCTGCTGATCGGGTGCGCGCTGGCCGTCCAGGTGGCCGAGGGGCATGTCAAGGTCCGTCCGTGGCACGCAGTGCTCGCGGCAGGGTTCGTGGTGGCCGAGATTGTCCTGCCCGTCGCGTACGTCGGCGATGACCTGGCGGTCGGCGTCGCCGCCGCCGTCATCATCGCCGCCGTCGCATCCCACGGTGAGAGTTGGCTCGCGGCGCTCCTGTCTCGCCGCCCCCTGACCTGGATCGGACGTCGCTCCTACGGCATCTACCTCTGGAACCCTGTGCTCGCGGCGATCGTGTCGGCGGTCGTCCCCTCACGGCTGCCACTCCTGCCGATCATCCTCGTCCTCAGTCTCGTCGTACCGGCGTTCTCGTACCGGTACGTCGAAATGCCATTCCTTCGGCTCAAGACACGCATGGACTCCGCGTCCCTGCGGTTCGCGGCCGTGGGCGCCACCTGACGGCGCCCGACTCCCCAGCAAAGTTCGGAGCTCCAGTGAACACCCCGTCTCTCGACCGCCCCCGGCGGTGGTCACGTCCTCGCTCCCTCGCGGCGTCCCTGGCCGCCCTTACGCTCGCGGGCGCCGCGGCCCTGGGGAGTGCGGCGGGCGCGTCCGCCGCGCCCGCGGACGGGTGCGCGCTTCGGACGCTGACGATCGCGGCGCACCAGGACGACGATCTGCTGTTCATGAACCCCGACCTGCTGCGGGACGTCGAAGCGGGCGCCTGCCTGACGACGGTCTTCCTGACCGCGGGTGACGCGGGCTCGGGCACCGCGTACTGGCAGGAGCGAGAGCGCGGCCCCGAGGCGGCGTACGCGACCATGCTCGGGATTCCGGACGACGCCGCCTGGCCGATCACCACGACGTCATTCGCTGGTCACGACGTGCGCGTCGCGACCAGCCCCGGTGACGGGCGCGTGCGCATCGCCTACCTGCGGCTCCCCGACGGGGATCAGACCGGCGCGGGGTTCCCCAACACCGGCGGCGTGTCCATGGCGCAGTTGTGGGACGGTCGCGTGGGCTCGCTTCAGCCGCTCGACGGCGGCCAGCCCTACACGCGTGCGGGCCTGGTCGCGACGCTCGCGGCCATCGCGGCCGACACCGCGCCCCAGACCGCGCGGGTCCAGGACGTGCGCGGCGTCGGCGGCGACCACTCTGACCACCGCGCGGCCGGCTGGTTCGCGCTCGAGGCGCTGACCGGCTTCGAGGGGCAGGTGACCGCCTACCGCGGATATGGCGCCGCCAGCGAGTCCCCGAACGTCTCCGGCGACCTGCTCACCCACAAGACCGCCGCCTTGCTCGCCTACGCGCGCCACGACCCGGCGCTGTGCGGCGCGGCGGCCTGCCCCGAGCCCGACAGCCCCCTCGCCAAGTGGAACGAGCGGCAGTACACCGCGCCCCTCGCCCGGTCGCTGACCCCTGTCCCGGGGCCGGCGCCGTACTCAGGGCCGAACCTCGCGCGCGCCGCCGCCGTGATGGCCTCGTCGGAGCTGACAGACCAGGAGGCCGTCAAGGCTGTCGACGGTGTGCGGGACGGGTATCCCGGGAACTCATCGGCCGAGTGGTCCTCGTGGTGGCAGGGCGCCGAGGCGTGGCTGGAGTTGGCGTGGGACGCGCCGCAGGCGGTCGACCGGGTCTACCTGTATGACCGGCCCAACGGCCTCGATCAGGTGACCAGTGGTGTGTTGACGTTCTCGGACGGTTCGACGGTGCCGGTGCCTGAGCTGGACAACGCGGGGGCGGCCACGGTGGTGACGTTCCCGCGGCGGGAGACGACCTCGATCCGGTTCGCCGTCACCGGCGTCTCCTCCTGGACCTCAGCCGTCGGCCTGTCGGAGATCGAGGTCTACGACGGCGACCCCAGCGGCGGTTCGGACCCGACGCCGACTCCGACGCCGACGCCGACTCCGACGCCGACCCCGGATCCGACGCCGACCCCGGATCCGACTCCGGACCCGACGCCGGATCCGACCCCGACTCCGGACCCGGATCCGTCGGTGGATCCGGTGACGCCTGGGGTGGGTGTGAATGTGGCTTTGGGTGCGCGGGTGTCGGCGTCGTCGGTCGCGCCGGGGCAGGAGGCGGTCAAGGCTGTCGATGGTGTGCTGGGTGGGTATCCCGGGGACTCGTCGGTGGAGTGGTCGTCGTGGTGGCAGGGCGTGGGGGCGTGGTTGGAGTTGGCGTGGGATGCGCCGCAGGTGGTGGATCGGGTGTACCTGTTTGACCGGCCGAATGGTGTGGATCAGGTGACGGGTGGTGTGTTGACGTTCTCGGACGGTTCGACGGTGGCGGTGCCGGCGTTGGACAACGCGGGGGCGGCGACGGTGGTGACGTTCCCGCAGCGGGCGACGAGTTCGATTCGGTTGACGGTGTCGTCGGTCAGTGGTGGGACGCAGAACGTGGGCCTGTCCGAGATGCAGGTCTTCCTCGGCGACCCTGACGCCTCGCCGGAACCGACCCCGACGCCGGATCCCACCCCGACGCCGGACCCGACGCCGACTCCGACGCCGACTCCGACGCCGACCCCGGACCCGACCCCGGATCCGACTCCGACGCCGGATCCGACGCCGGATCCGACGCCGGATCCGACTCCGGACCCGGATCCGTCGGTGGATCCGGTGACGCCTGGGGTGGGTGTGAATGTGGCTTTGGGTGCGCGGGTGTCGGCGTCGTCGGTCGCGCCGGGGCAGGAGGCGGTCAAGGCTGTCGATGGTGTGCTGGGTGGGTATCCCGGGGACTCGTCGGTGGAGTGGTCGTCGTGGTGGCAGGGCGTGGGGGCGTGGTTGGAGTTGGCGTGGGACGCGCCGCAGGTGGTGGATCGGGTGTACCTGTTTGACCGGCCGAATGGTGTGGATCAGGTGACGGGTGGTGTGTTGACGTTCTCGGACGGTTCGACGGTGGCGGTGCCGGCGTTGGACAACGCGGGGGCGGCGACGGTGGTGACGTTCCCGCAGCGGGCGACGAGTTCGATTCGGTTGACGGTGTCGTCGGTCAGTGGTGGGACGCAGAACGTGGGCCTGTCCGAGATGCAGGTCTTCCTCGGCGACCCTGACGCCTCGCCGGAACCGACCCCGACGCCGGATCCCACCCCGACGCCGGACCCGACGCCGACTCCGACGCCGACTCCGGACCCGACCCCGGATCCGACTCCGACGCCGGATCCGACGCCGGATCCGACGCCGGATCCGACTCCGGACCCGGATCCGTCGGTGGATCCGGTGACGCCTGGGGTGGGTGTGAATGTGGCTGTGGGTGCGCGGGTGTCGGCGTCGTCGGTCGCGCCGGGGCAGGAGGCGGTCAAGGCTGTCGATGGTGTGCTGGGTGGGTATCCCGGGGACTCGTCGGTGGAGTGGTCGTCGTGGTGGCAGGGCGTGGGGGCGTGGTTGGAGTTGGCGTGGGATGCGCCGCAGGTGGTGGATCGGGTCTACCTGTATGACCGGCCGAATGGTGTGGATCAGGTGACGGGTGGTGTGTTGACGTTCTCTGATGGTTCGACGGTGGCGGTGCCGGCGTTGGACAACGCGGGGGCGGCGACGGTGGTGACGTTCCCGCAGCGGGCGACGAGTTCGATCCGGTTGACGGTGTCGTCGGTCAGTGGTGGGACGCAGAATGTGGGCCTGTCGGAGATGCAGGTCTTCCTCGGCGACCCTGACGGAGCGGGATGACTCCCCGGCTCCTGGCCCGGGCCGCGTACCTCGCGGCCCGAGGGCTGACCGCGGTGACCGACGCAGTCCCGCCCCATCTTCGCTTCGGTCGCTGGCGACAGATGCTCACCCTGCTGGCCCCCCGGGAGGCGGTCGCCGTCGTTCCCCGACCCGCGGGGGAGAGGACGACGTCGGCGCACGCGGCCCGTGCGCGCCTGACGACGCGCGCTGACCTGCGGTGCGCGCTGATCGCCGGAGCGCTGGACAACGGCGGTGTCGAGATGGTGGTCTCGGCCCTCGCCCGCGGCCTGCCAGCGCACGG
The DNA here is from genome assembly GCF_004216535.1 of Xylanimonas ulmi. Taxonomy (NCBI): domain Bacteria; kingdom Bacillati; phylum Actinomycetota; class Actinomycetes; order Micrococcales; family Promicromonosporaceae; genus Xylanimonas; species Xylanimonas ulmi. Next base: position 2,322,248 of record NZ_SGWX01000001.1, on the reverse strand, counting down.
GGTCGACGTCGAGGTGATCTGCACGGTCGGGGGACGAGTCGCGCAGGAGTTGGAGCGCGCGGGCGTGACGGTCGCCGAGGTCGGCCCCGAGCGCCTGGCTGAGCATCTGTCCGCCACACGGCCCGACGTCATCCAGCTGCACCGGGCGGAGCGAGCGCTGATCGAGGCGGTCGATGGCTGCGCAGCCCCGGTGGCGCCGGTCTTCCACGCGATGGAGTCCTACCTGGACGGCAAGACGTGGGCGAGCCTGCGCCACCTCGCCGCTCAGGCCCCGTTCTGTGTCGCGGTGAGCGGGTCCGTCCAGCGGTACTTCGCGGCCCAGCTCGGCGCCACGCCCATCCACGTCGTCGTCAACGGAGTCGCGCAGAACGGCCTGGCCCGCGTGGACCGAAACCAGGCGCGGCGTGTGGTGGGCAGCGCCGCGGGCGTCGACGTGCGGGCGGACGACATCCTCGTCGTCGCGCTGCAGCGATACAGCGACCAGAAGAACCCCGCAGGACTCGTCGACGCCTTTCTGCGCGCGGCCGAACGCGAGCCGCGGCTGCGGCTCGTCGTCGCGGGAGCCCCCGACAGCTGGCTCGAGTACCGGCGCGCCGACATGCTGCGGCGGGCACACGCGCGGGGCGACCGCGTGAGCCTGCTGGGCGACTGCGACCCGAGTCCCGTCCTGTCGGCGGGCGACGTCTTCGCGCTCGACTCGTTCGCCGAGGGCGGGCCGATCGCGGCCGTGGAGGCCGTGGCGCTCGGACTGCCCGTCGTCATCTCGGACGTCGGGTTCGCGCGTGAGCTGGTGGCCTCGACGGGCGGTCGGGGCGTCGTCGTCCCGGTGGCCGCGCCGGGAACCTCCCCGGCCGCGATGGCCCGCCAGCGGGTGCGACGCCACCAGGCGAACCGGGAGGCCTTCGCGCGGGGTCTGCTCACCGCCGCGGGGCTTGGGCTTGCGACGGTGAGCGGGGCGCCGCACCCGTTCGCGGAGGCCGACATGGTCTCGCGGCACGCCGAACTGCTCAGGCAGGCGGCGGCACGAGGGGGCGAGCGTCGCCCCGAGTGGTCGGCCGGTTCACCCGGGTGAGGATGACCCGTGCCAGCCTGGCGAGCCGCGGCGCGCCGTAGCCTGAGTCCGCTGGTGACGAGAACGGGATTGATGGATGAAGCCGGACAGGGGCGAGCGGGAACCAGGGCCGGACCAATCAGGCCCGGCCATGGGCGGCGTCGCCCAGCGAGCCGCAGAACCGCCACCCGGGGGGCTCGCCAGGGCGGCCGCGACCGGTGTGGCGTGGACGACCCTGCAGACGTGGGCCATCCGGCTGACGGGCTTCGCGACGATCGCGCTGCTCGCACGGCTGCTCACACCGGCGGACTTCGGCCTCGTCGCCATCGCGACCGCCCTGCCGCCGATGCTGCAGCCGCTCGCCGACATGGGTCTGTCGACGTACATCCTGCAGGCCGACAAGCCGACCAAGCGGACCTACTCCACGGTCTTTTGGTACTCGGCCGGCGCAGGGATCGTGGTCACGCTGCTGCTGCTCGCCGCAGCGCCCCTCGTCGGGGTCGTGGTCGACTCGCCTGACGTGGTGCCGGTCAGCGCGGCGATCGCGCCGATGGCGCTGCTGGTCATCCTCGGGGCCGTGCCGGTCGCGATCCTGCGCCGCACCCTGCGCTTCCGCGCGCTCGCCATGATGTCGTTCGTCGCCGGTCTGATCGGCCAGGTGATCGCGGTCGCGATGGCGTTGGCGGGCTTCGGCGCCTGGGCTCTGGTGTGGCAGGCGCTCAGCGTCCAGCTCATCCAGCTCGTGCTGGCCTGGGTCGTGTCGCGGTTCCGCCCGCAGCTGACGTTCTCCCTCGCGGAGTTCAAGCACATGACCCGGTTCGGCGTGAAGGTGATCGGAGCCCACATCGCCGAGCCGGCCGGCCTGTGGGCGGTCAACGCCGTCATCGCCGGAGCCCTCGGCCCGGCGGGGCTCGGGTACGTGAACATCGCGCAGCGCCTGATCACGCTCTCGCAGGAGATGACGACGACGGCGCTGGGCCCGGTGACGACGGTGATGTTCTCGCGGATCCGGGGCGCCGCCGACAGGCTGCTGGCCGGGTACCTGCGCGCGGTGTCGGTCTCGACCGCGATCGTCGGCGTCGTGCTCGTCTTCGTGGCGGTCGGCGCCCCGCAACTGATTCCACTGCTCTTCGGCGGGCAGTGGGGACCGAGCGCCGGACCCGCCCAGGTGCTCGCCGTCGCGGGTCTCGCCGTGGCCATGACCGGGATCGACTCTGCGCTGTTCATCAGCGTCGGGCGGCCGGGCACGTGGTTCGCCTACTTCACCGGCCTTCAGATCATCACGGTCCTGGCGGCCATGGCCCTCGCCCCCCACGGGCTGATCGCCTATGCGCTGGGCGCCCTCGCCGCGGCGACGACGGGCGCGGTCGCCCGCTGGATCCTGGTCGGGCGTCTGCTGCACGCGCCGTGGTTCGCCGTCGCGACCCCGCTGCTGCGGACGCTGGCGCCCATAGCGGTCGCCGCGGGGTTCGGCTACGGGGTGAGCCTGCTAGTCGCGGGGCTGCCGCGCGTCGCGGCGTTGGCCGTCATCGGGGTCGTCGTCGTCGTCGCGTTCGCCGGAGCGCTCCGCCTGGCCGTCCGTCCCACGTGGGACGAGCTCAGCCGCCTCGCGGCGAGCGCGTGGGGCCTCCTGCGACGGCGCTCGCGCCGGGGCGCGGGCGGCGAGGACTCGGCTGATGGGGACTCGACTCCGGCCGAGCAGACCACCGTGACCGTCTGACGCCCGCGGCAACCCGCTGCGGCGCGCGGCCAGCGCGAGCCGAGCCGCCGAGGCCGCCCGTCGGGGGGCGCGCGGCCTCAGCCCGCGGCGTGCTGCGGGCGGGCGGGGAACCCGTTCCACCAGCGCGCGCGCTCGCGCCAGCCAACCCGCCAGCCCTGGCCCTTGCCGGTCAGGCGGGCGCCCGCGGCGCGCAGCCCGACGCCGAGGCGCAGCAGTCCGACGGCCAGCGCCGCGGCGACGGGCGGGAAGTGGGTGCGCGAGTAGGTCACCTTGCCCGCCAGCGCGAGCAGCATCGAGCCCTCCGAGCCGGGGGAGGACTCTCCCACCCCATGCACCACCTCGGCGTCCGGCGTGATGACGGGACGCAGCCCGAGTCGGCGCGCGCGGGCGGACAGGTCGACGTCCTCGCCGTAGACGAAGTAGCGCTCATCGAGGCCGCCGAGCCGGTCCCACGTCGCCCGATCGACGAGCAGCAGGCATCCGGTCACCGACCCCACCTCGCGGACCGTGTCACGCTGCCACCGCCCCAGGGACTCGGGGTCGAAGACCGACGAGCCGCGGAACGCCGTCGACAGGCCGAGCGCGAAGCACGCGGTGCTCCACAGACTCGGCAGCCCCGCGCACGAGGTGGGCTCGAGCGAGCCGTCCGGACGCAGGGTGCGCCCGCCGTACAGGCCGTGGCCGGGGTTGCGTTCGGCGAAGTCCACCAGATTGCGCAGCGAGCCCGGCCTCGCCTCGGTGTCCGGGTTGAGGAGCAGAACCCAGTCGGAGGCGACGGCGCGGGCGCCGGCGTTGACGGCGGCCGCAAAGCCGGCGTTGTGCGCGTTGCGGATCAGCACGGTCTGCGGGTGGTCACGCTCGACGACGTCGGCGGTCGCGTCCGCGGACGCGTTGTCGACGACCACCACCTGGGCGCAGCGACCGTCGAGCGCGGCGGGAAGCGCGCGCAGGCACCGGCCGATCCAGTCGGCGCTGTTGTAGGTGACGAGCACGATCGCGAGCTCGGGAGCGCTCACCGCTGCTCTCCTCGCTTGCGGATCACGCGCGCGGGCACGCCCGCGGCCAGGACGCCGGGCGGCAGGTCCTTCGTGACGACGGAGCCTGCGGCGACCACGGAGCCGTCCCCGATGGACACTCCGGGAAGGACGACCACCCGCGCGCCGAGCCACGTGTTCGCGCCGATCGTCACGTCCGCCTCACGCTTGGGCGCCGCCATGACGGGACCGGGGACGGCGTCGAAGTCATAGTTCGAGGCCGTGACGAACACGTCGGGTGCGAACAGGGCATGGTCGCCGATCACGATGCGGCCGGTCGAGTCGCCCGCCCACAGCGAGCACGACGCGCCGATCTGGGCGCCGGCCCCGACGCTGACGCGCCGGCCGTTGCGGACCGAGACCGTCGGCGAGATCCGGGCGCCCGCGCCGACGCTCGCCTCGCGCAGCTCGGCGCCGTCGTAGCCCAAGAAGTTGGCGACGCGCGCCCACTGGCGCCACGTCGACGGCCGCACGACCCGTAAGAGCCCCGCGCGGGCCCCGTGGCGCAGTCCCATCGTGTCTCCTGTCCGCCCGCGGCGATCCCCCGCCCCTCGTGCGGGGCGCCCTCGTACAGGTCGACACTAATGGCCCGGTGCGGGCGCGTCGGCGTGCGTCTGCGCAGATCACCCGCAGTTCACCCCGCCTGGCGCGCTCCGTTGGCGCCGGCCCGTCTAGGGTGACGCGCAAAGGGGAGGGATACCACGATGGGCACTGGGCAAGACCGGCCTGCGGGGGGCCTGCGCGTGTTGGTCATCCCCTCGACAGTGTTCTTTCCGCCATACCCGGAGGAGTTGCCGCGCTACCGCGACGCCGGCGTCGAGCCGAGGGCGTGGATCAACGAGGTCTCGGCCGACCTCACCTTCCTCGACCAGCGGCTGGCGACCAACCCGCCGCGCTGGCTGCGCGCGCTCTACCGGCCGCTGCCGATGTGGGCGGTCCAGGTCGCCGAGGCCTACCGCGTGGGGCACCGGTATGACGTGGTGTTCTGCTGGTCGGTGGCCGACGTGGCGCTCGTGCTCGCCGCGGCCCTCAAGCTCACCTTCCGCAGGCTGCCCGTCGTCGCCCTGTTCACCCGGGTCTCGGAGGCCAAGAAGGCAGCGCTGCTGCGGCGGGTGCACACGCACCTGACCTCGATCATCCTGCCGCCCGTCACGCAGCGCGAGTTCGCCGTCGAACGGCTCGGCGTACCCGCCGAGAAGCTGGTCGACCTGCCCTGGACCGTCGACACCGAGTTCTGGAGCGATCGCGACGATCTGCCGCATGAGCCGGCGACGGTCTGCGCCGCGGGCGGAGAGATGCGTGACTACGCGACCTTGGTGCGCGCCATGGACGGTCTCGACATCCCGTGCCACATCGCCGGCAGCCTCGACACGTCCAGCCGCGAGTGGTGGCGTGACGACGTCAGCGGCCAGCGCGACGCGCTGCCGCCGAACGTCACCCTCGGACCGATGGACAAGGTGAGCCTGCGCGCGCTGTACGCCCGCGCCCGCGTCGTCGTGGTGCCCCTGCGGCACACCGACAGCGACAACGGGATCACGTGCATGGACGAGGCGTGGTCGATGGGCAAGCCCGTCGTCGTCTCCCAGGTGGCGGGCCAACGCGACGCGTTCGTGGGCGGCACGCACGGGCAGTGGACGCCCGTCGGTGACGTCCAGGCGCTGCGGGAGGCCATCGTCGCGCTGTGGAACGACCCGGCGCGGGCCGAGGCCATGGGGGCCGCGGGTCGCGCCCTGGTGACCGAGTCCTTCGACCACCGGGTCTTCGCCGACGGCGTCACCGCCGTGCTGAGCGACGCGGCCCGGCTCACGCGCCGGCGTCGCCGAGCGCGGGGGCGGGGCGCTGCCCGCTCTGCCCGGTGAGGTTCCACGCCGCGCCCACACACCCGATGACCAGGAACAGCGTGCCCGCCGCGATCGGGAACGCCAGCCCGTCGAAGAACGCCATGATCAGGCCCATCGCCGCCATCGAGGCGAGCATCGCCTGCGACTGCGTGGCCAGGACGACGTCGTCGCCCGCCCGCGCGGCGCAGCGGCGCGCCACGACCATCGCCGTGACGATCATGCCGAGGAACGCGACCGTGCCGACGATCCCGACCTCGACGAGCAGGGTCAGGTACTCGTCGTCGAAGATCTGGTAGAGGGGCTGGAAGGAGCCGAAGCCGCGGCCGAAGACCAGGTGGTTCTTCGCGATGTCGAACGCCGCGTCCCACGCCCCGGTGCGGGAGTCGGCGCTCCCGTCAGACGTGGTGAACAGGCCGCGGATCGTGCCGATCATCCCGGGCACCGCCACATAGACGGCGCCCAGCATGACGACCCCCACCCACACGGCGCGGGCGCGGACCCGCCGCGGCCACGTCGGCAGGAGGATCAGCACGCCGACCGCCGAGCAGATGAGCGCCGACCGTGACACCGAGAGCAACGACGCGAGGGCGAGCACCAACGCCGGATACCAGCGTCGCAGCGTCCCTGGGCGGTAGAGGAAGATGCTGGCGTTGACGGCCAGCGGGAGCGCCGCCGCCAGGACGGTCGAGTACTCCAGGGCCTGCATCGCAGTCCCCGCCGCGCGCGCGAACCCACCGCGCTCGGACACCCCGAGGGCGAGCGACGTGAACCCGGGCAGCGTGAGCCCGCCCAGCAGCTGCCGACCCGTGACGAACTGGGCGATGCCCAGCGTCGCCATCGCCGCGCCCGCGATCACGACCCGCTTGATCAGCACGATGAGGCGCTCGCGGGTGTGGATGCCGTCGATCGCCAGCAGGGCCGGCCCGATCAGGCTGGCCAGGCGGATGAGCGAGGTCTCGCTGGGGCTGCGCTCCGCGATGGGCAGTCCGCGCGCGGCGCCGCCGATGTAGCTGACGACGGCTGCGACCGCGAAGACCGCCAGCGCGATCCGGATCGGCTGGACTTGGCGGAAGGGCGAGGCCTGACGGCGGATGAGCTCGGCGAACCACCACAGCAGGCAGGCGATGCCGACGAAGTGGCACACCCGCCCCAGCGAGCCGAGCGCCGCGATCGCCGTGCCAGACGGGATGCCGTAGAGCACCACCATGTAGATGGTCAGCATGCTCACGGCGTCAAAGCCGCGCCGCCGCTGGGGCTGGACCGCGCCGACGAGCGTCGGGGTGGCGGAGGTCATGTCCGGTCGAGGGTGTGGCGCACGCGCCGGGTGCGGCCGTGCGCGGTCACCACGATGCCAGGGGAGGTTGTGAGGTCCGCGGACGCGGACGCGAGCGAGTCGCCCGCGGAGGGCGGCAGCAGCGCGTGGTCGGCGATGTCGGGATCGACAGGGTCGGGCTCGACGGGGTCGTCGAGCTCGACGCCGTGACGCGACCGCCGGTTCTCCGCGGCCTTGCGCCGCCGCGCCACCAGGCGGACGTCGATGAAGATCGTGAGCAGCACGCCGACGACGCCCAGGACGGCCCCGGTGAGCCCGGTGAGCTTCAGCCGATCGCTGTTCACCGTGGACGGCGAGGTGTCCTCGCCGACCTGGACGATGCCCGAGAGCGTGTCCTGAGGCGCGTTCACCTGCTCCTGGACCCGGTCGAGCTGCACCTGGGCCGCAGCCTGGACGGCGTTGAGCATCGCCGTCGTCTCTCCGGGCGTCGGCCCGACCGCGGTGATCAGCACGACCGGGCTCTGCGTCGCGTAGTCCGGGTCCACGGAGAAGTCGGCGCCGTCGTGCTCCTGCAGGAGGGGGCCGCGCACGGACCCTGACCCCAGCGAGCGCAGCAGCAGGTCACGCTGGTAGGTCAGTCCACCGAGGTAGAGCAGCGGGTTCGCGCCCTCGGCCACGCTGGCGGGGCCGGGCACCAGAACGATGCTGGCCGTCTGCTGGTACGTGGGCGGCACCGTGACGAAGACGGCGTAGGCGCCGCCGAGGGTGAGTGCGAGCGTCAGGACGGTCAGGTACCACCGCCGCGTCAGGCTCTTGAGCACGTCAGCGATCTGCACGGGGGAGCCTCCTTTCCACAGGGGCGAAGACGGACAGGCGTCTGCGCACCGCCTGAGTGACGGTCGCGCGGGCGTCTGTCAGCCGGATCACCGAGTCGGGGCCGCCGATCCACAGCACGAGGAGCTTGACCACGCGGCGGGAGGCGTCGCGCAGCACTCGACGGGGCGCGCGGATCAGCCGATCCGTCAGCCGGTCGCCCGTGGTGGGCTCGGGAAGGTCGTCGATCGCGACGACGAACAGCCGGCCATACGGTCGCGGGCTGACCAGGCGGCCACGCACCCGGTTGCTCACGTTGGTCCTGTGCACCACCTGAAGCCAACCCGGCGCCCCGCTGACGCGGACGGCGGGCATGTGCACATCCAGCCGGTTGTGCCAGTCGGCCCAGCAGGTCATCGCGCCCTGCCAGGGCTCGACGACCGAGCAGAACGCGTTGGAGCGGTCGCGCCGGGCGAACAGTTGGGCGCCCTGGAGGATCAGGCCGTTCTCGAGGTAGAGCGCGGCGCGCCCGGTCTGGGACGCGCCGGCGGCGCGCAGCCGTGCGACGAAGTCGACGGCGACGGCGTCGTCGTTGTCGAGGTTCGTGGTCAGCAGGTGGTCTGGGGGCGAGCCCAGCACCGCGGCGATGTCCGCGACCATCTCGGCCGGTCCGACGGCCTCGCGGCGCAGCGCGGTGAACGCCCCCGGCGCGGTGCGCTCGACCCACTCCATGAACCACGGCGGGCTGGCGGGGTCGATGTAGACGATCCAGGTGAAGTCACGGTCTGTCTGCGCCCTCATGCTGGGCAGGCAATAGGTCTCGAAGAGTTCGACGCGATTGCGCAGCCATCCCTCTTTCGCCCGGATGAATGACTCAGCTCCCGGGGACGGCAGGTTAAACCGTGTGACAATGACGTGGCCGAGTGACTGGCTCACTGAAGACCTCCGCAGGCCTTGGGGAAGGAGATCGGGCGACGATGGCGATGGGTGATCTCCGAACCTCGCGTGTGCGCTGGATCGTGGTGCTCGTCGGCCTGGTGCTGACCGCCGCGGCGTGCTGGCAGGTCTCTCGTCCGCAGCCGTTGTACTGGCTGCGTGGCGAGGTGCGGGTCCTGGCGCCCGGCGCGCACGTCGACGACCTTCCCGACTACGAGTTCGAGTCCGGCCTGATCACGTTCGCCGTGATGCTGGAGCGGGAGTACAACGGCGGCGAGCCGATCCGGCTGGGCAGCTCCGAGGCGACGTTGTGGGGCGCGGGCGTGCGGGACGGCGACTCGGTGCTGATGCTCAAGGGCGGCAACCAGTGGGTCAACTCGTTCTCCATGCCGCGGTTGCTGGTCGAGGTCGTCGGCGCGGACCCCGTCGCCGTCGAGGAGCGGTACGTGGCGATCGTCGGGGAGCTGCAGGACGACGCCGCTCGGCTCCAGGGCGAGCAGGGCATCGCGCCGGCGGCGCAGATGACCGTTCAGCCGGTGCTCGATCACGTCCCCGTCTCCTACGTCGGCTCCGACACCGGCGGGCTCGCCCGCGCGGTGCTGATGACCGGTCTGCTGGGTCTGTCCGTCACGGTCGCGGGCGCCGTCATCATCGACCGGCGGCTGGGCCGCCGGCGCATGAGCGTCCCCGTCTTGGTGGAGCCGGACCCGCAGCGCCTTGTCACGGCCTCGAATGGCGCAGTGACCGATTAGCCCGGACATGTGCACCGTCCCTCCCCTGGGGTCGTCTGCCACGCTAGTTCATCGCCTTGGCCCGGCTTGAGGGCGTTCGGGGTGAAATCGACGGTCCGCGGGTGAACGTCGCCCCGGGAGCCCGGGCGCCGTTCCTAACGCACGGCGCCGAAGGTAGCCTTCGAGCGATGTCAAAGCGAGTGAGCGTGGTGATCCCCGCGCATGACGAGGCCGCTGTGATCGGCCAGTTTCTCCGCGCGCTCGTGGCGTCGGACATCCAGGAGCGGTTGGAGATCGTCGTCGTGGCCAACGGCTGCGCGGACGACACCGCGCGCGTGGCCGCCGCGGCGTCGCCGCGCGTCACGGTCGTCGACATCGCCACCCCCTCTAAGGTCGCCGCGCTCAATGCGGGCGACGCAGCGGCCACCGCGTTCCCACGCGCGTACCTCGACGCCGACATCGCGATCACCGCGGAGGCCATCTGCGCGGTCGCCGACCGGCTCGGGGAGGAGGGCGTTCCCTACGCCGGAGCCCCGAGGCTCGACATCGACACCGCCGGGGCGAGCCTGCCCGTGCGCCTGTACTACCGGGTGTGGGCTCTGAGCGACTACCGCCGCCGCGAGATGATCGGCTCGGGGCTCTACATCGTCTCCGCTGCGGGACGCGCCCGGTGGGGTCTGTTCCCCAACCTCATCGCGGACGACCTGTACGCGCAGCGTGTGTTCGACCCGGACGAGCGGATCGTCGCCGAGGACCACGTCTTCACCATGCGCGCGCCGCTGACCTTCCGCTCGTTCCTGCGCCGCCAGACGCGGATCGTGGCCGGCAACCGCGAGTTCTCCGACCGCTTCCCCGAGCTGGACCGCGAGGGCGGTGCGCGCAGCACCTGGGCGCTGGTCGGCCGAGTCGCGGTCAGGCCGGCGTTGTGGGGGGCCGCGTTCGTCTACCTCGCGGCCAACGTCATTCCGCGCTACCGGGCCGCGCGTCTGCGCGCCCGAGGCGTGTCGCAGTCGTGGAACCGGGACCAGACCAGCCGCGACGCGGTCGCCCGGCGATGACGCGGTCGCCCCACCTGCGCGCCTGAGAGCCCATGCCTGCGGGGCACCCCATGCCTGCGGGCCACCCCATGCCTGCGGGCCACGAAGTGAGCGCTCCGAGCCGGCGGCGCCGGCGCGGAGCGCTTGTGCAGTGGGCCTGTCAGTGGGCCTGGATGACCCGGGACGGCGCGGTGATGTCGCGGCCGCGCTCGTCGTGCAGCATCCGGTACGCGCCGGGGCCCTGCACGAGGTACCGCTTGGCGAGGCGCTTGGGCTCGATGGCCAGCCGCCAGGCCCATTCGAGGCCGTGCGACGCCACCCACTGCGGGCAGCGGTTGACCCGACCGGCCAGGAAGTCGGCCACGGCGCCGAAGGCGAGCAGGACGCGCGCCTTGCTCGCCGCGCCGTAGCGGTCGATCCACAGCTCTTGGCGTGGCTTGCCGAGGCAGACGACCAGGATGTCCACGCCCGCGGCCGCGATCGACTCGGCGAGGTCGCGGGACTTGTCGTCGTCGAGCAGGTCCTCGCGCGAGGGGCTCCAGAGCCCGGCCAGACGCAGGCGGGGGTGCTGCGCGGCGAGGGCCGCGGGAAGGTCTCGGTGCGTCTGCGGGCTGCCGCCCAGGAAGCCGACACTGACCCCGTCAGCCTCGGCGTTGCGCAGCAGCGGGTGGATCAGGTCGGAGCCCGCCAACCGGGGCCAGGTCCGTGCGGTCAGCCGCCGCGCCTCGGCGGCGACGGGCGCCCCGTCGATCAGGTGCAGCCACGCGACCTCGGCCCGGCTGCCCTCGCGGATGCCGAAGGCGCCGTTGAGGGCGCCTCCCTGACCGAAGTGGTGCAGGTGATCGAGGTTGACCGAGACGACGCCCAGCGGGCGGCCGGCCTCGGCGACCGTGTGCCCGCGGATGAGGGAGAGCGCGTCGTCCTGGTGGTGGAGGTCGACCGGGACGCCGCCGAGTCGGATGCGGCGCGGCAGCGGCGGCGCCGCGCTCGCGAGGACTGGGTTGCTCAGCGTCATGGTTGGTACCTCCAGATCGTGCCAGCCGTGTGCGATCGACCCGCGCGGGGACGGGCGATGTCACCTCCCCAGTGCGGCACTCGTCACGCTAGGCGGAGGCGTGTGCCGATGGACCCGCACGAGCGGGCGAAAACCGCGGAACCCGGGGTGAAAGTGGCGGTGAGTGGCCGCGTCGGACCGCCGCCGCGCGACTAGGTTCAGACCGGGCGTCATAACCGCGCTCCGATCGTCACAAGGGGGAGCGCTGTGGTGAGCGAGTCAGTCGACGTGCGTGGCCGTCGGGCCGGGCGTCCGCGCCGTCACGTGCGCGATGCCGCCGGGCCGGCCGCCGTGCTCGTCGGGGCGCTCATCGCCCTGAGCGTGGTGGGCGCCGTGCTGGCCGGGCCGGCGGCCCATCCCTGGGACTCCCTGGCGTCGGCGAACCTGATCCACCGCGACGGGCTGTGGCGGGTCATGCGTGGCGGCGTCAAGTGGCTGACGCATCCAGCGCTGGGGGTGGCCGCGCTGCTGGCCGCCGCCCACCTCGTGCGGGGTGGACGACGGCGCTCCGCGATGGTCGGGCTGTGCGCCGGCGGCGCCGGGCTCGTGCTCGCCGAGGCGTTCAAGCACGGGGTGATCCCGTTCCCCGACCTGCTCGGCCAGGTGCCGCAACGCCCCGTGCTGAGCGGGCACGCGGCGATGGTCGTGGCCGTGGCGCCCGTCGTCCTGACGGCGCTGCGCCGACGCCGGTGGGCGACCGTGCTCGCGGTCGCCGTCGCGGCGGGCGTGGCCGCGTCGGTCGTCGTCGCGCAGTGGCACCTGGTGTCCCAGGGCGTGCTCGCCCAGCTCACGGTCGCCGCCTGCGTCGCCGTGGCCGCCGCCGTCGTCCGAGGCGGTCGCCCGGTCGACACCTTCGCGGTGGCGCTCGGTCTGGTCTCGCTGGGGCTGCTGGCGTGGGCGGTCGGCGGCGTCGTCCTGCTCGACGTCACGCGGCCGGACGCGCCGCAGTGGGCGATGGCGCTGGCGGGCTCGGCGCTGCTGGCGGGGGCGGTGGCGGCCGCCGCCGCCAGCCTCGACCTCGCGACGGCGCTCGACGCCGTGGACGCGATGGCCGACGGCGCCGACGCGCGCCCGCGCCCGAACCCCGGTCAGGACGACTGACCGGGGCGGTCGGGGCGGTCGGGCGTCAGGACAGGGAGTCGCCCACCGCCGAGAACCCGAGCAGCGGGCGGTTGTCGTAGCCCTTCGCGATGACGCGACCCGGATTGCCCGCCACCAGCGCGGCAGGGGGCACGTCCCGCGAGACGACGCTGCCCGCCGAGATCGTCGCCCCGTCCCCGATTGTGATCCCTCCGGTGATGGTGGCTCCGGGGCCGATCCAGACGTCGTTGCCGATGTGGGGCGCCGAGGGGTCCCCGGCGGCGACGCGCTGGCCGATGGTGACGTTATGGTGCAGGACGCAGTTGCTGCCGAGGGTGCAGGTCCCGATCATCACGCCGTTGCGGTGCATGAGCAGCAGACCGGGGCCGATCTGCGCGCGGTGGCTCAACTCGGTGTGGTGGCGGTGGGTGTTGCGGTGGTTCCACAGCCTTTGCAGCACGAGAAGCGCGGCGCCGAGCACAGGCCGTCGCACGCGCAATTGCGCCGCATATTGGCCGAGCCGATAGCACGCGACGCAGTGCAGTTCGGAGTCCGTCAGGAGCAGGCGTAGTCGCACCGCGCGCGGTGGCCGCGGCGAGCCACCCTTCGTCGCGTAGTGCTTGGCCAGGTCGGCGCGAAAGTCACGCGACGGCCCCGCTGGGCCGCAGGTCATGCGGCGAGCTTCCGCGTCACGAACGCCGTGAGCCGGTCGACGCCGTCGAGGTTCTCGGGGATCGTCTCGTCGTCGTCGACGTGAACGCCGAACTCCGACTCCAGGAACTCAATGAGCTCGAGAATTCCCGTCGAGTCGATGACACCCGTCTCGATGAGAGAGTCGGATGGCGCAGGCATGCGCGCGGCATCGCCGAGCACGAGCTCATTGAGCACAAACTTGTCGATCCGGTCTCGCACGTCAGTCATGGTCTCCCCTTCTCCGCCCACCCCGGCACCACTGCCAGCACCATCATTGAATATCCGGGCCATGAGATGACTCAAGGCGGCAAAGGTTTTCTCAGTGGGCGAAACCCTGGGGCGCGGGGGTGAACCCGCCCGTGGGGTCCTCGCGGACGCCGGGGACCGCGCCCTACGGTGAGGGAGAGACAGCCGGTGCGGGCGCCACCCGCAGGAGGAGTTGAGGATGTGCGGGATCTGCGGGGTCCGCTCGCCGTCGGCGGCGCCTGACGCCGCGCTCGTCCAGCGGATGATGGCGGCGCTGCACCACCGGGGTCCCGACGCGTGCGGGTGGTTCCGTGACGACCAGGTCGCACTCGGGCACACCCGCCTGGCGATCGTCGACGTCGAGGGCGGAGCGCAGCCCATGAGCGACGAGGACGAACAGGTGTGGGTCACGTTCAACGGCGAGATCTTCAACCACGTCGAGCTCGCCGCACAGTTGCGCGATCGTGGGCGCCGCCTGCGCACCCGGTCGGACACCGAGGTGATCGTCCAGGCCTGGAAGGAGTGGGGCACAGAGTGCTTCGAGCGGTTCAACGGGCAGTGGGCGCTGGCGATCTGGGACCGCCGGACCGGTGAGCTGGTGCTGTCGCGGGACCGCTTCGGGGTGCGTCCGCTGTTCTACGCCTCGGTCGGCGAACGGCTGCTGTTCGCCTCCGAGGTCAAGGCGATATTCGCCGACCCCCAGGTGCGGCGCGCGTTCGACCCCACGGGGCTCGACCAGGCGATGACGCTGTGGTCACCCGTCGCTCCCCGCACGGTGTTCGACGGCGTGCGCCAGGTTCCGCCCGGGACCTACCTGGTCGTGCGCGGCGGCGCCGCGCACGAGCACCGCTACTGGGAGCCGACCTTCCCCGAGCACGGCCAGGCGTCGCGCCAGGACGTGCGCGCCCACGCGCAGGAGCTGCGTGAGCGGATCGTGCGGGCGACCCGGCTGCGGTTCGAGCGCAGCGACGTCCCCGTCGGCGCGTACCTGTCAGGCGGGCTCGACTCGGCGGTCACGGCGGCGGCCATCACCGCGTACACCGACGCGGAGCTGCACACCTTCTCGCTGCGCTTCGCCGACGTCGAGTTCGACGAGGGCCGATACCAGCGCATGATGAGCGACCGCCTGGCCACGACGCACCGTGAGGTCGTCGTGACCGAGCGAGAGATCGCGGACGTCTTCCCCGACGTCGTCTGGCACGCCGAGAACGTCCTGCTGCGCACCGCCCCCGCGCCGATGCTCCTGCTGTCACGGCTCGTGCGGGAGTCCGGGTACAAGGTCGTGGTCACCGGCGAGGGCTCGGACGAGGTGCTGGCGGGGTACGACATCTTCCGTGAGGCGAGGCTGCGTGAGCAGTGGGCGCGCGACCCCGACGCCGTCGACCGCGTGCGCGCGGTCGAGCAGCTGTATCCGTGGATGAGGCGCTCACCCGCGCTCGCGCCCGCCTTCGCGGCGAGGTTCTTCGGGAAGGACCTCGACGTCAACGACCTCGCCATGTCGCACCGCCCGCGCTGGGGCGCCACGTCGGCGCTCACGTCGATGCTCACCGCGGAGGCCCGGTTCGGCGTCGACGGCGCGGCGGACGCGGCGGTGCTGGCGCGCATGCCGGCCCAGGCGGCGGGCTGGGACCCGCTGTCCCGCGCCCAGTGGCTGGAGATGGCGACCTTGCTGCCCGGCTACATCCTGGCCTCGCAGGGCGACCGGATGCTCATGGCCAACTCCGTCGAGGGGCGGTTCCCCTTCCTCGACGCCGACGTCGCCGCGTTCGCCGGCGCCCTGCCTGCCGACCAGCTCATTCGGGGGATGGACGAGAAGCACCTGCTCAAGCGGGCGTTCGCGGACCTCGTGCCGCCACAGATCATCGCCCGTCCGAAGCAGCCCTACCGGGCCCCCGACGCGGCGAGCTTCTTCTCCCACGGCGCCCCGCCGTGGCTGGAGGAGGCGCTGTCGCCTGAGGCGGTCAAGGCCGCGGGCGTCTTCCAGCCGGTCGTCGTCGAGCGACTGCTCGCCAAGTGCCGCAAGACCCTCGGGCGAGGGATGAGCAACACCGACAACATGCGGCTCGTGGCGGTCGTCTCCGTCCAGCTGCTCCACCAGCTCTTCATCGACGGCGGGCGGCATCTGCCCGCCGCGCCTGCCTCACCCATGGCGGTGTTCGACCGCATGACCCCCACCAAGGAGCCGTGACCTATGGAGTTCGGGCCCAACGCCCTCGCCCTCGACAACGAGGCCGCGGTGGCGCACATCTCCGCCTCGATCCGGCAGTACGTCAGCCGATCGCGGCGCAAGGGCGCCGTCGTCGCCGTGTCCGGCGGGATCGACTCGTCTCTCGTCGCCGCGCTGGCCGTGCGCGCCCTGGGCGCCGACCGCGTGTTCGGGCTGCACCTGCCCGAGTCGGAGTCCTCGGACGAGTCGCTCGCGTACTCGACCAAGCTCACGGACGCGCTCGGCGTCGACTCCGTCGTGGAGAACATCGCCCCGATCCTCGAGGCCGCGGGGTGCTACCAGCGACGCGACGAGGCCATCCGCCGGGTGATTCCGCAGTACGGGCCCGGATGGCTGTCGAAGATCGTGCTGCCGAGCGTCGTCGACTCCGACTCCTTCCGGCTGTACTCCATCGTCGCGCAGGCGCCCGACGGCGCCCAGATCACGCGGCGCTTGACCACCGAGGCCTACCTGAGCGTCGTCGCAGCCACGAACTTCAAGCAGCGCACCCGCAAGATGCTCGAGTACTACCACGCTGACCGGCTCAACTACGTCGTGACCGGGACGCCCAACCGGTTGGAGTACGACCAGGGGTTCTTCGTGAAGCTCGGCGACGGCGCCGCCGACGTCAAGCCGATCGCCCACCTGTACAAGTCGCAGGTGTACGCCCTCGCCGCGCACCTCGGGGTTCCCGAGGAGATCCAGCGCCGCCCCTCCACGACCGACACGTACTCGCTCGCGCAGTCGCAGGAGGAGTTCTACTTCTCGCTGCCATACCAGCGCATGGACCTGTGCCTCTACGGCCTGAACAACGAGGTGCCCATCGAGGCGGTGGCCGAGGCGACGGGCCTGAGTGTCGAGCAGGTGCGGCGGGTCTACCGCGACATCGAGCAGAAGCGGCGCACGACGGCGTACCTGCATGAGCCGCCCGTGCTGGCCGAGGCGGTCACGCAGGTGGGGCGCCACTGACCGCGCGTGTGGCGAGGGCGACGGCCGTCGCCACCGCGCCGCCCTGGGCGATGTGGACCCGCACCTCGCCCACCCCCGCGGCCTGGGCCGCGTCGGCGACCGGCCCGCCCAGCCGCACGGACCAGCGGCCCGGTGCCGACTCGGTGACGCAGATCCAACGCCAGGGCACCGGGCCCGGCCAGGCGCGGATCGCCAACGCCTTCCACACGGCCTCCTTGGCGGCGTAGACCCCGGCGAACGCCGCCGTCGTGACGGCCGCCCGCTCGCACTGCGCGATCTCCGCCGCGGCGAACCAGCGGGTGGTGAACGCCGGTCCGCGCCGCTCGACGAGCCGCGCGATCCGCGCGACGTCGGCGACGTCGATCCCGGCTCCGTGCAGCATCCGCCGTGCCCGTCAGCGGGTGGGCGTGTGGGCGGCGATCAGGCGCATGAGGTCGGCGGCGACGACCTGGGCGCCGTGCGCGTTGAGGTGCCCGGCGTCGGACATGAGGGCCGGGTTGAGGACGGCGTACTGCTCGGCGCCCTCACCGCGCAACGCGGGGTCCGAGGCGAGGGTCGACTCGGCTGCGGCGACGTCGAAGAGGCGGCCCGTGGCCTGGTATCGCTCACGGATCAGCTCGTTGTACCGCTGGCGCGCGAGGTTGTCGGCCGGACCCATCTGGTCGTCGCGGCCGAGGAGCGCCTTGACCTTGGCCTTGAGGCTGCGGTCAGCGGTCACCGGGACGGTCGTGTAGAGCACCGTGGCGTCCGGGTGCGCCGCCTGGATCGCGGTCATGGCCGCGACGTACGCGTCGAAGACCGCCTCGACGTCGCTCGACGCGGTGATGTCGGCGTAGCAGAGCTTGAGGAGGAGGACGTCGGCCTGCGTGCCGAGCGGGCCGCCTGCGACCTCGGCGAAGTCGGCGAGCTTGCTCAGCGGGTCGCCGTTGGCCCCGACGTGCGTGTGGGCGATATAGCCGTCGGCGCCGGGCACGGGCTCGCGCGTGTCGACGACCTCGGGCTCGGAGACGCCTGCGGCGGCGTACAGCGCCCCGACGCCGCCCAGGATGTTGTCGCCCACGGACTGATGCCCGAAGACCACACGGCTTTGGGCGGCCACGTCGAGCTCGGCCGTGCTGGGTGCGGACAGGTTGACGGTGGGCACGGGTCGGCTCCTGTCGACGAGGGCGGCCGTCGCCGCGGCGAGGGCGGCGACGGCCAGCGCCGCCAGCACGAGACGGCGCGGACGGCGCGAGCGGCGGTGCGGGCGCCCGGTGGGGGGAGGGGCGGGCGCCGCCGTGGGGATGCGGGTGTCGGTCATGCGGGGCTCCTCAGTGGACGGGGATCGGCGCAGGGCTCAGACCGGCTGCGAGGTCGGCGCACAGCGAGCGCACCTCGCGCTTGAGCACCTTGCCGTTCGCGCTCAACGGCAACGCCTCGACAAGGTGGACGGCCGAGGGCGCCATGTGCCTCGCCAATCGCGCGCGGCACAGGTCGAGCACCTCGGACGCCGTGACGTCGAACCCCGGCCGGGGGACGACGACGAGTTCGATCCGCTCGCCGGCGGCGTCGTCGGGCACCCCGACGGCGGCCGCGTGCACCAGGCCGGGGTGCTCCATGGCCGCGGCCTCGACCTCCTGGCTCGCGATCCGGTAGCCCCACGACTTGATGAAGTCCTCGTTGCGGTCGACGACGTACAGGTATCCGTCGGCGTCGACCGTGGCGAGGTCCCCGCTCCGCAGCTCGCCGCCCGGCATCTTGAGCGCCGTGGCGGCGTCGTCGCGCAGGTACCCGGGGGAGATGTTCTCCCCGCAGGCGAAGATCTCCCCGATCTGCCCGGGTGCGACGTCCTCGCCGTCCGCGCCGACGACGCGCAGGCGCACGCCGGGGATGCCGCGGCCGATGGAGCCGGGACGCGTGGCGAGCTGCTCGGGTGGGAGGTAGGACAGGCGCGCGGTCGCCTCGGTCTGGCCGTACATGACGAAGACGCGCGCGTGGGGTTGGGCCTGGACCAACTCGTCCACCAGAGCGGGCGGCAGCCGCCCGCCGGCCTGCTGGATCGTGCGCAGGGCGGGCAGCGGGCGATGGCGGAACGAGCTGTTGCGCAGCAGCAGGTGGAACATCGAGGGCACACCGGCGAACCCGGTGCACTGTTCGGCATCGAGCCGGGTGACCACGGACTCGGGGAACGCGAAGGTGGGCTGGTTGACCAGCCGCGCGCCGAGGCGCAGGTGGGTGTGCAACAGCGAGGCGCCGAAGACGTAGGTGAACGGCAGCGCGCTGAGCGTCCGCTCGTCGGGGCGCAGCGCGAGGTAGGTCAGGATCGACTCGGTGTTGGCCTGAATGTTGCGGTGGGTGATGCGCACGGCCCGTGGCCGGCCGGTGGTGCCGGACGTGAAGAGCCAGGCGGCGTCGTCATGGGGGTCGACGTCGGGCGGGGGGAGCGAGGGGCGGCGGCGATGGGGGTCGGGCGCCAGGTCGCCCTCGGCGAGGACGGGTGTGCCGTCGGGGACATAGGCGGCGGATCGCCGCGCGAACCGGCGGCCGAGGAACACGGCGCGCGCGCCGACCCACCGCACGCGGGCCGTGACCTCCTCGGCGGGCAGCGTGGCGGCGATCGGAACGCAGACCAGCCCCAGCGACATGGTCGCGAGGTACGCCGCGATCCAGAACAGCCCGTTGGGCGCGAGGATCGCGACCGGGGAGCCGACCGGCAACGCGAGGTCGGCGAGGCTCTCGGCCCACGCACTGACGTCTGAGCGCAGTTCGCCGTAGGTGTGCTCGGCGCCCCCGTCGACGAAGGCGACGGCGTCGTCGACGGCGCGGCCGAGCAGATAGTCGGTCGTCGTCGACACAGGCCCTCCTCAGAATGACGCTGACCACGCTATCGAGCGGTCCGCAGGCCGGGGAGGGCCGGTGCGGGTGAACCGCAGGTGAATCGCTACCCGAGGCCGGCCGCGACGAGGGTCTGCTGCGCGATGTAGGCGTTGCGCAGGAGGTACCCCGCGTCGGTCATGTGCGAGCCGTCGCGCCACAGGGAGTCGTCGTTGATGATGGCGGTCGCGCTGTCCCACTCCACGACCGCGCCGTGGGCGTCATGCGTGAACGTGTAGTCGTACCAGTCGGCGTGGACGGTGTTCGGACGCGAGGCGAGCGTCGTGGCCAGATACTCGTTGACCGCGTCTCCGGTGCGCCACTGGGTGCTCTGGTTGACCCACACGAGCACCGCGTCGGGGCCCAGTTCGGCCAGGACCGGCTGCACCTGGGCCTCCCAGGCGGGCACGCCGCCGTCGTTGTTGTCGTTGGATCCCAGGGCGATGACCCAGACATCCGGCTCTGCGCCCAGTTGGGCGCGCGCCTCTCGGATGTTCTGCACCGTGGTCGTGCGGCAGGGGTCCGGGCTGTTGAACCCCTTCCCCGAGCACCCGTACCAGTAGTAGTCGTCGTCGCCCGAGACCGGCCAGCCCGCCGCCCTCAGCGCGTCGGCGCTGTGCGCCTTGCCATCGTCGTTCTGCGCGATGAGCGAGTCGCCGATGACCGCGACGCGCTGCCCGGCAGACGCAAGGGCCTGCTGATCCGGCGAGGACGTCGGGGCTCGGGTGGCCGAGGGGCTGTTGGCGGAGGAGGTCGCCGCGCCGCCGCCGCCGCCCGTGGGGTGGGCCGACGTGTCGCCGCGGTCGGCGCGCGGGACCAGGGCCCACGCCAGCGCGAGCCCGGCCACCACCACCCCCAGAGCGGCAGCGGTCCACCACGCGCGGCGTCGCAGCCCTGTCATCGTCGGGCCGTCAGGCGGCGGCCTTGGGGCGTGAGCGCACCGACGCGAGATGGTGGGCCAGACGCACGCCGAGGCAGGCCGCGAGGAACGTCGGGTTGGCCTCGCCGGCGGTGCGGAACACGCTGCTGGACGAGAGGTAGAGGTTGTCCAGGCCGTGCACGCGGCACTCGCCGTCGACGACGCCGTCGCCCGGCTCAGAGCTCATCCGGGTGGTCCCGATGCTGTGGAACCCGTCCGTGGCCTGCTCCCACGCCGAGGCGCGCACACCCTCCGGATCCTTCGCGAGGTACTCGACCCGGCCGATGCCCGCGGACCGCAGCTGCTTGTCGAGCAGCTCGTGGCAGCGCAGCAGCGAGTCGATGTCCTGCTCGACGTACCGGAAGTCGATCTGCAGCTCCGGGCTGCCGTCGGGCCGCGTCTGGACGAAGACGCGGGAGTCCGGGTTCGGGATCTGCTCGGCGTGGTAGTGGATCGCGTAGCGGCCGGACGGGTTGCGCAGGATGAAGCCCGGCCGGCGCACGCGGGACAGATACCGCTCCCGCAGAACGTCGAGCACGTCCAAGGCGGCGCGCCACGGCCTGCGCAGGACGTTGAGCAGATGCGCGCCGTAGTGGTACGGCGGCGGGCCGATGTGGCGCAGCCGGATCCCCTCGGCGATGAGCCGACGGCCGATCGGAGCGACGGCCAGGCCCAGGAAGACGAGCGAGAGCGTGGGGTTGCGGTGCTCCTCCTCGTAGAACGGGGGGTTGTCGAGGTAGAAGCTGGTGTTGAGCACCTGATGGCGGCGCTGCGCCTGCGCGGTCAGCGTGAACCGTCGCCGCACGTAGGTGCCGTCGGTGTCGCGCTCGAAGTCGATCTCAGCGGCGCGCTTGGGGTCGTCGAAGATGATGTCGGCGATGGAGCCCGTGGCGTGGCCCATGTAGTACCGGCCCAGCGGTCCGTCGATCCCGCCGAACGCCTCCGGGTGGTCTTGCTGGACGCCCAGCAGGAACCGCGTGATCTCCAGGCCTCCCATGGCGAGCACGTACGAGCCCGCGGTCAGCCGCGTCGTCACCCCGGCGCGCTCCACGACGAGGGAGGTGACCGAGCCGCCGGCGTCCAGGTCGAGGTCGGACAGGCGCGTGGCCAGGAGCACGTGGATGAGGGGGTGCTCGACGACGCGGGCGCCCAGGCCCGGCGCGAGTTTGGGCTGACGCGCCCAGCGCTCCAACTGCGACATCTCGAAGTCGTCCAGCCCGTCCCAGTCCGGCTGCGAGGAGCGGAACACCGCGGCGCCGCAGTCGAGGTACTCGGCGGCGTCCGCCTGCCACTTCTCGACATCGTGGACGTCGATGGGCCACTCGCTGTCGGGGAGGTAGTCGCGGGCCTCGAAGTCGATGGGCTCGAACCGGACGCAGCGACCGCCCCAGAGCGCCGAGGTTCCGCCGATCCCGCGTCGCGTGGTCTGCTCCAGCGGCGCGTGTCGCGCCGCGTCGAGGACCCGCGTCGGCAGGCCGTCGGCGTTCAGGTCCACGTCCTGGCCGCCGGAGGTCAGGGTTCCGGCGTCGACCAGCAGCACGCGCCGGCCCAGCTTGGCCGACGCCATCGCGGTCGCCAGGCCCACGGGTCCGGCGCCGACGACGCACACATCGCAGTCGGCAGGGGGTGTCTGGTCGGCGGCGATGATCGTCACTCTTCGGCTCCGTGATCGCGTGGAGGGGTCGTGCTCTCGCATCGCCACGCTAGTCGCGCACGCGGCGCGAGCCGCAGGGCACAGCGGGCGAAACCGGTCGGCATCAGGGTGAAATGCGCCGCCCGGCGTCAACAGGCTGCGCCGACCGGCTGCGGCGTACCCTGGTCCGACAAGCCTGGACCCCCCGCCACGGGGAGATCCGGGCCCGTCGTCGTGCGCCCAGCCCCCGGAGTCCCCGTGAACCTCACCGGCCTCGTTCCCGCCCTGCTCGCTGACCCCGGCGCCGCCGCCGCGCTGCGCGAGGTGGGCACGCGCGGGTACGTCGACGTCGTCGGGCCGCAGGGCGTGCGCGCCCCGCTGCTGGTCGAGGCGGCCAAGCGGCGGCCCCTGGTGGTGGTGACGGCCACCGGCCGGCAGGCCGACGAGCTCGCCGCCTCGGTGCGCGCGTACCTGCCGGACGAGCGGTCCGACGACGTCGCGGTGCTGCCGAGCTGGGAGACGCTGCCGCATGAGCGCCTGTCGCCGCGCTCCGACACGGTCGCGCGGCGCATCGCCGTCATGCGCCGCCTGGCCCACCCGGCCGACGAGCCGGGGCCGGCGGGCCCGATCCGCGTGCTGCTGATGCCGGTGCGCGCGCTGCTGCAGCCCGTCGTGGCGGGCCTGGGCGAGCTGGAGCCCGTCACGCTGCGCGACGGCGACACGGCCGACCTGACCGACGTCGGCGAGCGGCTGGTCGCCGCGGCCTACAGCCGCGTCGACATGGTCGAGCGGCGTGGCGAGTTCGCGGTGCGCGGCGGCATCCTCGACGTCTTCCCGCCCACCGAGGACCACCCGCTGCGCATCGAGTTCTGGGGCGACGAGGTCAGCGAGATCCGCTGGTTCTCGGTGGCCGACCAGCGCTCGCTGGAGATCGCGCAGCAGGGCCTGTGGGCGCCGCCGTGCCGCGAGATCCTGTTGACCGACGCCGTGCGCGAGCGCGCTGCCGCGCTCGTCGAGCGCCTGCCCGGCGCGGTGGAGATGCTCGACCGGATCGCCGCGGGCATCGCCGTCGAGGGCATGGAGTCGCTCGCCCCGGCCCTGGTCGACGACATGGTCCCGATGCTCGACCTGGTGCCCGACGACGCGCTGCTGGTGGTCGACGAGCCCGAGCGGGTGCGCCGCCGGGCGCACGACCTGGTGGCGACGACGCAGGAGTTCCTGGCCGCCGCCTGGACCGGCGCGGTCGCGGGCGGCGCGGCGCCCCTCGACCTGTCGGCGGCCAGCTTCTACACCCTGGCGCAGGCGCGTGAGGTCGCCGCGCGCCGCGGCCTGGGCTGGTGGACCCTGTCGGCCTTCGGCCTCGACCCCCACGCGGTGGTTGAGCCTGTCGAAACCACGCCTGTCGAAACCACGCACGTCGTGGCCGCGCGCGACGTCGAGTCCTACCGCGGCGACTTCGAGCGCGCGCTCGACGACGTGCGCCGCCTGCAGCGCGAGGGCTGGCGGCTCGTGCTGACCACGGAGGGCCACGGCCCCGCCAAGCGCATGACCGAGCAGCTCATGGCCGCCGACGCCGCCGCCCGGCTGGTCGCCCGGCTGGACGCCGCGCCCGACCCGGGCGTGGTCATGGTGCTGCCCGCGCTCGTGGGCAAGGGCTTCGTGGCGCCCGACCTCAAGCTCGCGGTGTTCTCCGAGTCGGACCTGACGGGCCGGGCGGGCACCGGCACGCGCGACATGCGCAAACTGCCCAGCCGTCGGCGCAACGTCGTCGACCCGCTCCAACTGCGCGCGGGCGACTACGTGGTGCACGAGCAGCACGGCGTCGGCCGCTTCGTCGAGATGGTGCAGCGCACGCTCGGCGCGGGCGCCAACGCCGCCACGCGCGAGTATCTGGTGGTGGAGTACGCCTCCAGCAAGCGCGGCCAGCCCGGCGACCGGCTCTACGTGCCCATGGACCAGCTCGACCAGGTCACCAAGTACGTGGGCGGCGAGGCGCCGAGCCTGTCCAAGATGGGCGGCGCCGACTGGAAGAACACCAAGGCCAAGGCGCGCAAGCACGTCAAGCAGATCGCGGGCGAGCTCATCCGCCTGTACTCGGCGCGCATGGCCACCCAAGGCCACGCGTTCGGCCCCGACACCCCGTGGCAGCGCGAGCTGGAGGACGCGTTCGCCTACGTCGAGACGCCCGACCAGCTCTCCACGATCGACGAGGTCAAGGCCGACATGGAGAAGCCGACGCCGATGGACCGCCTGGTGTGCGGCGACGTCGGCTACGGCAAGACGGAGATCGCGATCCGCGCGGCCTTCAAGGCGGTGCAGGACGGCAAGCAGGTCGCCGTCCTGGTGCCGACCACACTGCTGGTGCAGCAGCACTTCGAGACGTTCTCCGAGCGATACCAGGGTTTCCCGGTCAAGGTCGCCGCGCTCAGCCGCTTCCAGAACTCGCGCGAGTCCGAGGAGACGATCAAGGGGCTCAAGGACGGCACGGTCGACGTCGTCATCGGCACGCACCGCCTCATCACGGGCGCGGTCCACTTCAAGGACCTGGGCCTGGTGATCATCGACGAGGAGCAGCGCTTCGGCGTCGAGCACAAGGAGACGCTCAAGCAACTGCGCACCAACGTCGACGTGCTGGCCATGTCGGCCACGCCCATCCCACGCACGTTGGAGATGGCGGTGACCGGCATCCGTGAGATGTCGACGCTCGCCACGCCGCCCGAGGAGCGCCACCCGGTGCTGACCTACGTGGGCGCCTACGAGGAGCGGCAGATCGCCGCCGCGCTGCGCCGCGAGCTGCTGCGCGAGGGGCAGGTCTTCTACGTCCACAACCGCGTCGAGTCGATCGAGCGCACGGCCGCGCGCCTGTCCGAGCTCGTGCCCGAGGCCCGCATCGGCGTCGCGCACGGCAAGATGGGCGAGCACCAGCTCGACCAGGTCATCCGCGGGTTCTGGGAGAAGGAGCTCGACGTGCTGGTGTGCACCACCATCGTCGAGACCGGCCTGGACATCTCCAACGCCAACACGCTCATCCTGGAGCGGGCCGACGTGCTGGGCCTGTCGCAGCTGCACCAGTTGCGCGGGCGCGTGGGTCGCGGGCGCGAGCGCGCGTACGCCTACTTCCTCTACCCGCCCGAGCGCCCGCTGACCGAGCAGGCGCACGACCGCCTGGCCACCATGGCCGCGCACACCGACCTGGGCGCGGGCATGCAGATCGCCATGAAGGACCTGGAGATCCGCGGCGCCGGCAACCTCCTGGGCGGCGAGCAGTCGGGCCACATCGCGGGCGTCGGGTTCGACCTGTATGTGCGCATGGTGGGCGAGGCCGTCGCGGCGTTCCGCGGTGACGGTGAGGCCGAGCAGCCCGAGGTCACCATTGAGCTGCCCGTCGACGCGCACCTGCCCGAGTCGTATATCGCGACCGAGCGCCTGCGGCTCGAGGCGTACAAGAAGATCGCGGCGGCGACCGACGCGCCGGCGCTCGCGGAGGTGCGCGCCGAGCTGGTCGACCGCTACGGCGCGCTGCCCGAGGTCGCGAGCGCCCTGTTCGACGTCGCGGACTTCCGCAACCACGTGCGCCGCGCGGGGATCACCGACGTCACCGCGCAGGGCAAGTTCGTGCGGTTCGCCCCCGTCGACCTGCCGGAGTCGGCGCAGCTGCGCCTCAAGCGCCTGTACCCGGGCACGGTGCTCAAGCCCGCGATCCGCGCGTTCCTCGTGCCGTTCCCGACGACGGCGCGCATCGGCGGCCGCCCGTTGCGCGGCGCCGAGGTGCTGGCGTGGGCGCGTCAACTGATCGACGCGGTGGTGCTCGGGGAGGTCGGCGCGGCGGCGAGCGCCGCCGCGGTCAACCGGTAGGGCGCGCAGCGCGCCGTGCGTCGGCGCGGGGCGTCGCTTCGCAATGCCAGGGTCAAATTGAGCCATCACCTAGAGGGAACCGCGCCGGATCCGTTTCGAATCTTTTACGAAACTTTGCCTAGTCCCTAGTGTCGCGACCAGGCCCTGACAGTGGGCTCAAAGATCGCGAAGGGGCGAATTGATGCGACGACTGCTCAGGCCGGGTGGCTCCCGGCGGGCGCACCTGAAGACCTTGCGGCGGGCGACGGCTGCGGGCACGGCCGGCGTGCTGCTCGCGGGAGGCCTGCTGACGACGGCGGGACCCGCGGCCGCCGCCTCGGCCCACACGCCGGCCGGCGTCGGCCGAAGCGACCAGGACGGGCGCGTGCCCGAGGCGTGGGCGACCGGCGAGGACGCCGGACAGCCGGCGCCGGACTCCCGTTGGGAGTCGGTCGTCGCGCTCGACTTCGAGGACGGCGAGACCGGCTTCGGCGCCGACGGCGGCGCCCTCGCGGTGGTCGACGACCCGCGCGGCGCCGGGCTGGTCCTGGAGACGACCCGCACCGCCGACTGGCACGGCCTGCAACTGCCCGGCGACCTGTTCACGCCGGGCGGCACGTACCGCCTCACGGCCGACGTCTCCTACCTCGACGGGCCGTCGTCATCGCTCGACATCCGTTTCGTGGGCAGCCCCGGCTTCGACTGGATCGGCAACCAGGATGTCGCGCTGGGCGACTGGGCGACGGTCAGCGGCCAGTGGCAGGTCCCGGCCGACGGCGCCGACCACGTCCGCCTGGTCGCCGGCGCCGGCCTCGACGCGGAGCACGCCTTCCTCGCCGACGGCGTGCGCGTGGAGCGCTACGTCGGCGCCGCGACCGAGCCGGAGGACGAGTTCGAGGCCGAGCTCGTCCACACCTGGGACTTCTCCGACGACGCCGACCTGGCGAACGTCGAGGCGTTCGGTGGTGTGGCGATGCGCCGTATCCCGAGCCCGGACGGGCAGGGCGACGTCCTGGCGGTCGAGCGCGGCGACGACGACTGGCGCGCCCCGGTGTTCGGCGAGGGCCTCACGCAGCCCGGCGCCCTGTACCGCCTGGACGTGACGGCGCGCACGGACGAGCGCGCCGACGCCCACCGCATCGAGTTCCGCGCCATGCCGGGCTTCGGCTACGCCGCGGGCGGGGACATCGCGGCGGACGTGTGGACCACGGTCTCGACGACCTGGCGTGCGGGCGCCACGCCGGCCATGATGGTCCAGGCCGCGGGCACGGGTCCGTTCACCTACTTCCTCGACTCCGTGGAGCTGTGGCGCGTCGAGCCGGCCCCGGCGGTCGACGAGGACTGGGAGTTCGACGGGCTGGCATTCGACTTCGAGGACGGTGCGCAGGGCTGGTTCGGCCGCGACGCCTCGGGCGTGGGCCCGGTGCTCGAGCACGTCTCGCCGGGCGCCGACTCGCAGGGCGCGATCCGCATCTCCGGGCGTGGCAACCAGGGCGACGGCCCGATGCTCGACGTCGTCGACCTGCTGGCGCCGATGACACGCTTCGAGTTCGAGGCCGACATCCGGTTCGTCGACCACGCGGCGGGCGGCGGCGAGATCACGCTGTCGTCGCAGACGGGCGCGAGCACGTTCACCAACCTGGTGCAGAACATGGCGGTCGGCAACGACTGGACCCGCGTGGCGGGCGAGTTCATGATGCCCGCGTTCACGACCATGGCGAACCTCTACTTCGAGACGCCGTGGCAGGCGGGCGCGACGGGCGACACCACGGCCTTCGAGGTCGACAACGTCCGCATCGGCCTGCCCGCCCCGCTCGAGTGGGAGCGGGACCTGCTGCCGCTTCAGGCCACGCTGCCCGGGATCGCGACCGGCGTCGCCGTCGACTCGCGCGAGCTGCACGGCGAGCACGCCGAGCTGCTGCTGCACCACTTCAACCACCTCGTGGGCGAGAACCACATGAAGCCCGAGGCGTGGTACGACGGGGCGGGCGCCTTCCGCATGCACCCCGAGGCCGTCGAGATGCTCGACTTCGCGCAGGAGCACGGCCTGACCGTCTTCGGCCACGTGCTGGTGTGGCACTCGCAGACCCCGGCCTGGTTCTTCGCGGGCGACGACGGCGAGGAGCTGCCCAACACGCCGCAGGGCCAGGAGGAGATGCTGCGCCGCATGCGCGAGCACATCGGCCGCGTCGCCGGTGCGATCGCCGAGCGCTACGGTCCGTTCGGCTCGCCGACCAACCCGGTCTCCTCCTACGAGGTGGCCAACGAGGTCGTCGCGAACAACAGCGTGCAGGCCCAGGTCGCGGGCGGGCTGCGGCCCAACTCGCCCTGGACGCGCATCTTCACCCCGTACGAGGGCAGCGAGCACACGCACGACCGCTTCCTGATCGAGGCGTTCCAGGCGGCCGACCACTACCTCAACGGCGTGCACCACGTCAGCGGCACGCCCCAGGCTCCGGCGTCGGGCGACGACCGCATCACGCTGTGGGTCAACGACTACAACACCGAGCGCGGTCTGGTCCGCCCCGACAACGAGGCGACCAAGCGCTGGCAGTTGCTGGAGCTGACCAACCGCCTGCTCGACGCCGGCGCGCCGGTCGACGGCGTCGGCCACCAGTTCCACGCGGGGCTGGAGTGGCAGGTCGAGGGCCTGCGGTACGCGCTCGAGCTGTTCGCCTACGACAACGGCTGGGTCAACGCGCCCGTGCTGCAGGCGGTCACCGAGGTCGACGTGACCATCCCGCCGTCGCAGGTCGGCGAGGCCGGGCTCATCGCGCAGGGCCACTACTACCGCCAGGCCTTCGACATCATCCGTGAGCACCAGGTCGCCCACGGCGACGTCGACACGGTCACGATCTGGGGTCTGACGGATGGGCGGTCGTGGCGCGCCGCGCAACTGCCGCTGCTGTTCAACGACGACCTGACCGCCAAGCCGGCCTTCTTCGGGGCGATCCAGAACCACCACATCCTCACGGACGCGACGGGCCTGCCCGAGCGCCCCGACGGCGGTGACTGGTCCGTGCCGCCGCTGGAGACGGTGGTGCAGGAGGGCTACGCCTTCGGCGCCGACATCGCGCTCGACGACGCGTCGTTCGACGCCCCGGCCTGGGGCCAGCTTCCCGCGCACGCGCTGAGCCAGGGCGCCGGGCAGTTCCACCTGCGCTGGACGCCCGAGCACGTCACCGTGCTGGCGAACGTCAACGGCCTGTGGAACGCCGAGTTCGGTCAGCCGTACTCGCTGCAGGTCGTCCTGGGCCAGAGCACCGCCGTCGTCGCCTCGGACGGCACGGTGAGCGGTGACGCGGACGCGATCGTCCGCGGCCGCGCCGACGGCTTCGACGTCATCGTCCAGGTCCCGCACGACGGCGTCACCGAGGGCGACCGCGTCGAGTTCGACGTGCGCCGGGTGGACGACTCGGGCCGCAACCACGGCTCGTGGGCGCCGGTCGGCGAGCCGGGCCAGGTCACCTTCGTCGAGCCGTTGAGCTTCGTCGAGATTCCGCGCACACCCGTGCGTCCGCAGGTCGACGGCGAGATCGACGACGCCTGGGCGGCCGCGGCCACCATCCGCACCGAGACGCGGGTGGAGGGCGCCGCCGACGGCGCACAGGCCGACGTGCGCACGCTCTGGTACGACAACGGCCAGTACGCCACGCTCTACCTGCTGGTCGAGGTGGCCGACCCGGTCATCGACACCACGAGCGCCAACAGCCACGAGCAGGACTCGGTCGAGGTCTTCGTGGGCCTGGCCGACCGTGTCCCCGGCGGCCACCACCTGCCGCTGTACGACGCGCAGTTCCGCGTCTCAGCGGCCGGTGACGTGTCGTTCGGCCAGGGCGACACGCAGATCCAGGCCGAGCGCCTGACCTCGGCGGCGCGCGTCGTCGAGGGCGGGTACGTCGTCGAGGTCGGGATCCGCATGTCGACCGGCACCGGCCACCAGGCCGGTCAGTGGAACGACTCGCTGTCGGGTCTGGGCTTCTTCCACGGCTTCGACGTGCAGGTCAACGACGCCTCGGGCGCCGGGACCCGCACGGCGGTCCACTCCTGGGGCGACCCGACGGGCGCCTCGTTCCAGAGCACCGCGCGCTGGGGCGTCGCCCTGCTGGGTGACCTGCCCGAGACGGCGCCGGAGCCCGAGGTCCCGGCGTACGACGCCTGGGAGGCCGAGCGCGTGTACGTCGCCGGAGACCGGGTCGTCTTCGACGGGCGTGTGTTCGAGGCGCAGTGGTGGACGCAGCGCCAGGAGCCGGGCGCGAGCCCGTGGTGCTCCTGGATGGAGCTGGGCGCCGTGGTCACCACGCACGACGGGCAGGACGTGCGCGCGTGGACGGCGTCGTGGGTGTTCACCGGAGGTGAGGTCGTCGAGCACGAAGGTCAGCTCTGGCGGGCCCGCTGGTGGACGCGCAATCAGACTCCGGGCGACCCACACGGCCCCTGGGAGAGGGTCGGGTCGGCCGGGTAGCGGGTGATCGGCAGGGGCTCGTGGGGGACCGCCCGGGCCTTTGCCCCACTCGCGATGTGGCCGCGTCGGCCGCGGACCGCGCTGCGCGCGGGACGTGGCCGGCGCGGCCGCGGCGCGTCAGCGAAGGGCCGCGCCCACGCCGCCCGCTGCGCCGGTCGGGGTGCGGGCCCGCGCACGCCGACCATCGAGCGTGAGCCGAGCACCACGACCCCCGCGCCGACCACGACGACTCAGGTCGAGACGCTGTCGAAGCGCGCGTCCGGGCGGTGGGGCGGTGTGGGTGAGATCCGGGTGGGCCTGAGTCGGTCCGCGGGCGTGGTGCGCTGCGGTTTCGCGGGGATCGGGCCGCGTCCAGACGCCGAGACGCTGCTGGCAACCGTTGTCGAAAAGGTTTTCTGACCCTACTCTCGCCCAGGGGCGCACAGGTGTGCCCGCTGAGTGTCCGTCGCACGGCGGACCGGTCGCAAGGGAGCGATAGATGAGAATCTTCCGGGCGCGAGGCGGGCGCGGACGCGCACTCCTCGCGGGACTCACGGCGGGCGCGCTCGCCGCGAGCGCAGCGGTCACCGCGCTGGTGGCCACGAGCGCGCCGGCGGCAGCCGCCGACACCGTCGTGCTGAGCAGCGACTTCGAGGGGGCCAGTCCCGCGCCCTGGTCCGGCCGCGGGGCGAGCGCCGCACTCGACGCTGACGCGCACACCGGCGCCCAGGCGCTCAAGATCACCGACCGGACCACCGGGTGGAACGGCGCCCAGGTCGACGTGAGCACGCTGTTCACCCGCGGCGAGTACCACGTCACGGGCTGGGTCAAGCTCGCCGCTGGCGAGGCGCCCACCCAGCTCAACTTCGGCGTGAACCAGCCGGGCGCCGCCAACGAGTACCCGTGGGTCGGATCGCGGCTCGACGTGACCGACAGCGCGTGGGTCCAGCTCGACGGCTACTACACCGTGCTGCCCGAGACGCCCCCCACGATCCTGTACGTCGAGTCGGCCTCGGCGACCGCCTCCTTCCTGCTCGACGACGTCCAGGTCACCGCGCCGTCGTCGGCGACCACCATCGCCGCCGCGGACTTCGACGACCAGACCCTCGGCACGGGCCTGGCACAGTCGGGCGGCTCCGACGGCACACTGACCTTCGCTGCGCAGGACACCGGCTACGCGCTGTCCGTCAACGGCCGGTCCGCGGACTACGTGGGCCTGCAGACCACCCCGGGCCTGCTCGTCCCCGGGTCGACCTACACGGTCTCGGCGCGCCTGCGCCTGGCCGAGGGCACACCGTCGACGAACGCGCGCTGGGTGAGCTACCACGACGCCGACGGCTCAGGGAACTACGGCTGGATCGGCGACACCACCATCACGGCCGACGGCTGGACGACCATCTCGGGGCAGTGGACGGTCCCGGCGAACGCCGACCCCGCGACCACCAAGGTCTATCTCGGCACCGCCGACATCTCCGGCCTCGCCTCCTACACCTATCTGGTCGACGACGTCGAGGTCACGACGCCCAGCTCGCCGTCGGTGGGCCCGGAGCCGGGAACCGTCCTGGTCGACACCGACTTCGAGGACTCCACGGCGCAGGGCTGGACCCCGCGTCAACCCGACACCACCGCGCCCGCGCTCGACGTCGTGGCCGGCGGCGCGGACGACACCGCGCGCGCCGCGCAGGTCTCGGGCCGCGACTCCGACGGCGACGGGCTGCAGTACGACGTCACCGGCGCCGGGGTCTCGGGCGCGACTCTCGAGTTCGAGGCGTGGGTGCGGTTCGCCGAGGGCGCGCCGGCCGGTGAGATGACGCTGTCGGCGCGCACCGTGCGCACGGGCGCCGACGGCGCGGGCGCCGAGTCGTTCTCGAACCTCGCCGCCATCACCACCGCGCGCAACGACGGGTGGGTCAAGGTCGGCGGCCAGTTCACCATGCCGACCTACGACACGGCGGCCGAGCTGTACTTCGAGACGAAGTACAACAGCGGGAACGTGTCGACCTTCCTCGTCGACCAGGTCAAGGTCTGGGTGCCGCAGCCTCCGGTCGTCGACACGTCGCTGACCCCGCTCAAGGACACCATCGACATCCCGGGCCTGGGCGTGGCCATCGACTCGCGCGAGACCACAGGCAACGCCGCCGAGCTGCTGCTGCACCACTTCAACCAGATCACGCCCGAGAACCACATGAAGGTCGAGGCGTGGTACGACGCCGACCACCACTTCGTGCGCAACCCCGAGGCGACGTCGCTGCTCGACTTCGCCCAGGCCAACAACCTGCGCCTGTACGGGCACGTGCTGGTGTGGCACAGCCAGACGCCCGACTGGTTCTTCCAGCGGGACGACGGCACGCCGCTGACCTCGTCGCCCGACGACCAGCAGTTCCTGCGCGAGCGCCTGCGCACGCACATCTTCGACGTGGCCGCCTCGATCGCGGGCGACTACGGCCCGTTCGGCTCGGACACCAACCCCCTGGTGGCGTTCGACGTCGTCAACGAGGTGGTCTCGGACGCCGCGGACACCGACGACGGCCTGCGCCGCAGCGCCTGGTACGCGGTGCTCGGCGAGGAGTACATCGCCGACGCGTTCGCCTACGCGGACGAGGCGTTCAACCAGCAGTACGCCGCGGCCGGGACCGACCGCCCCGTCAAGCTGTTCATCAACGACTACAACACCGAGCAGCAGGGCAAGCAGGACCGCTACTACGCGCTCGTCGAGCGCCTGCTGGCGGCGGGTGTGCCGGTCGACGGCGTGGGCCACCAGTTCCACGCGTCGCTGACCACGCCGATCGCCTCGCTCGACGCGGCGCTGACCCGGTTCTCCTCGCTGCCGGTCGTCCAGGCGGTGACCGAGCTCGACGTGACCGTGGGGACCCCGGTGACCCAGGCGGCCCTCATCCAGCAGGGCCACTGGTACGCCGACGCGTTCGACGTCTTCCGCGCCCACGCCGACGACCTGTACTCGGTCACGGTCTGGGGGCTGACCGACAACCGGTCGTGGCGCTCGGCGCAGGCGCCGCTGCTGTTCGACGCGGGACTGCAGGCCAAGGAGGCCTATTTCGGGGCGTCGGGCGGCGAGGTGAGCCCGCTCATCACCGCGGCCAACGTGTTCGGCGGCGACGTGCCGCTCGACTCGGCGGCCGGCGACGCCGTCGAGTGGCGCAACCTGCCGGCGCAGCAGCTGACCAACAGCGCCGGATCGTTCGTGCCGCGCTGGACGCCGGATCACCTCACGCTGCTCGTCACGGTGGCCTCGGACTCCTCCGACGCCGTCGAGGTGTCCTACGACGGCGCCGCCTACGCCGTCACCCGCGCGGGCGACGTGTCGGGCGGCGCGCAGGGCGTCGTCCTTGACGACGCGGGAGACGGCTGGCGCGCCGTGCTGCACGTGCCGCTCAGCGACGTGGTGGCGGGCGACTCGGCTCAGCTCGACGTGCGCGCCACGGCCGGCGGCGACGTCGTCGGCGCCTGGAACAGCCCCGGCGAGACCGGCACGCTGACGTTCCTGGAGGACCTGTCGACGGTGGACGTCGCCGAGGCGACGGACCAGGCGCCCGTCGTGGACGGCGTCGTCGACGACGTCTGGTCGCGCGCGCAGGTCGTGCGCACCGGCAGGACCGTCGAGGGGGCCGCCGACGGCGCCTACGCCGACGTGCGCACGCTGTGGAAGGGCGACGACACCCTGTACGTGCTGTACGAGGTGACCGACCCGGTCATCGACCTGAGCTCGGGCGACCCCTGGAACCAGGATTCGGTCGAGCTCTTCCTTGACCTGGGCAACGCCAAGTCGGGCGGGTACGGGCCCACCGACGCGCAGATGCGCATCTCGGCGGACAACGTCACCTCGTTCGGCACCGGCGACGCCGGGGCGCAGGCGGCCCGCCTCACCTCGGCCACCACGCGCACCGACACCGGGTACGTCGTCGAGCTGGCCGTGACCCTGCGGGGTCAGTCGGGCGGCCAGGACGACGTCGCGCTCGGCGGCGCCGAGACGTTCCAGGGCCTGGACTTCCAGGTCAACGACGGGCGTGGCGGCGCGCGGTACGCGGTGCACACGTGGGCCGAGCCGACCGGGACGGGCTACCAGACCACCGCCCGCTGGGGTGTGGGCCACCTGGTGGCCTCGGCGCCGACGGCGCCGCAGCCCCCGCTCACCGGCGACCAGCTCACCGCGGCCAACCGCGGCAAGGTCAAGGCCGACGACGTCGTGCGCGCCGGCGGCTCGATCGCGCTGAGCACCGGCGTCAAGAGCGCCGACCTCGACGTGTGGCTCTACTCCGACCCGATCTCGCTCGGCACGGTCACGGTGGGCAAGAACGGCAAGGCCACCGTGCCGCTGCGCGCCGACGTCGAGCCCGGCGCGCACCGCGTCGCGGTGTTCCGCGCCGACGGCACGCTCGTGGGCTGGGACGACGTCACCGTCGTCGGCGCGACCGCGTCGGGGGTGAGCGTCACGGCGCCGGCCATCTCGGGCAAGGCCCAGGTCGGATCCACGCTCTCGGCGTCCCCGGGGACGTGGGCCTCGCCCGACAAGCTGACCTACCGCTACCAGTGGCAGCGCGACGGCAAGGACGTGGCCAAGGCGACGGGCTCGACCTACACGCCGACCAAGGCCGACGTCGGACACGCGCTGATCGTCGTGGTCACCGCGACGGCTCGGGGCTACGAGCCCGTGTCGGCGGTGTCGGGCGCGGTGAGCGTGAAGGACAAGCCGGGCAAGCCGTCGACGCCGAACAAGCCGTCGAAGCCCGGCAAGCCGTCCGACCATGGCAAGCCGTCCGACCATGGCAAGCCGTCCAAGCCCGGCAAGCCGACCGGTCACGGCGCGCCGTCCGGCCACGGGATCTCGTTCCCGGGTGGCGGGCGCACCGCGACGTGCCAGCTGCGGTGACGCGTCGCCTCGTGCGCGCCGCCTGATCCGCCGAGTGGCCTGCGGCCTGTGGGAACCCGTGTCCCGCAGGCCGCAGGCCGCAGTCGTGAGCGGTCCTGGCAGGCCTCTCACCAGCGCGGACGCCGGGGGACAGGCAACCGTGCAGTATGGGCCGTCAGCCCCCGTCGTGACAAGCCTCGCGTGTTATGGTCCGACCACTGGTGGGTCCAGCGTCGCCCGCTCGTGGGGCGGACGCGCCGCGGCCGGACAACGCAACTACGCTGACTCACGACCGCAAGGCACACCCGGCCATCCGTTCCTAAAGGAGTACCCGTGGCTAGCATCGAAGCCGTTGGCGCCCGCGAGATTCTTGACTCGCGCGGCAACCCCACCGTTGAGGTCGAGGTCGTCCTGGACGACGGCACGTTCGCGCGTGCCGGCGTGCCGTCGGGCGCCTCGACGGGCGCCTTCGAGGCCGTCGAGCTGCGTGACGGCGACAAGAGCCGTTACCTCGGCAAGGGCGTGGAGCAGGCCGTCAACCACGTCATCGACGACATCGCCCCCGAGCTCATCGGCTACGACGCCGAGGAGCAGCGCCTGATCGACCAGACGCTGATCGACCTCGACGGCACCCCGAACAAGGGCAAGCTCGGCGCCAACGCCATCCTCGGCGTCTCGCTCGCCGTCGCCAAGGCCGCCGCCAAGTCGGCCGGCCTGGACCTGTTCCGCTACGTCGGCGGCCCGAACGCCCACGTGCTGCCGGTCCCGATGATGAACATCCTCAACGGCGGCTCGCACGCCGACTCGACCGTGGACTTCCAGGAGTTCATGATCGCCCCGATCGGCGCGGCCACCTTCAAGGAGGCCCTGCGCTCGGGCGCCGAGGTCTACCACGCCCTCAAGTCCGTGCTCAAGGCCAAGGGCTTCGCGACCGGTCTCGGCGACGAGGGCGGCTTCGCCCCCGACCTGCCCTCCAACCGCGCCGCCCTTGAGCTGATCATGGAGGCGATCGAGAAGGCCGGCTTCAAGCCCGGCGCCGACA
Source organism: Xylanimonas ulmi (assembly GCF_004216535.1). Lineage (NCBI taxonomy): Bacteria > Bacillati > Actinomycetota > Actinomycetes > Micrococcales > Promicromonosporaceae > Xylanimonas > Xylanimonas ulmi. The sequence goes on along the minus strand of NZ_SGWX01000001.1, from coordinate 2,285,972 downwards.
TCGCCATCGCCATGGACGTGGCCGCGACCGAGTTCTTCAAGGACGGCGCGTACCGCTTCAAGAACGGCGAGGTGCACTCGACCGCGGACATGATCGCCCTCTACTCGCAGATGGTCGCGGACTTCCCGATCGTCTCGATCGAGGACCCGCTGTCCGAGGACGAGTGGGCCGCCTGGACCGCGTTCGTCACCGAGGTCGGCGACAAGGTGCAGGTCGTCGGCGACGACCTGTTCGTCACCAACCCCGAGCGTCTGGCCCGTGGCATCGAGGAGAAGTCCGCCAACTCGCTGCTGGTCAAGCTCAACCAGATCGGCACGCTGACCGAGACGCTCGACGCCGTCACGCTCGCGCAGCGCAACGGCTTCACCACGATGACCTCGCACCGTTCGGGTGAGACCGAGGACACCACGATCGCCGACCTGTCGGTGGCCACCAACGCCGGCCAGATCAAGACCGGCGCTCCGGCCCGTGGCGAGCGCATCAACAAGTACAACCAGCTCCTGCGCATCGAGGAGGCCCTGGACGAGGCGGGCGTGTACGCCGGCCGCAGCGCCTTCCCGCGCTTCAAGGGCTGAGAGAACCCCCCCGGTGGTTGAGCCTGTCGCAACCACCCCCTCCGGTGGTTGAGCCTGTCGAAACCACCTGACGGCGGCCCGCCCGCCCGCGAGGCAGCGAGCTCGACTTCGAGCCCTGCGCCCCGTGGGTGGGCGGGCCGCCGTTCGCGCGCCCGCCTGCGCCATCCGGCGCCGTGACGTGCGACTCGTCGCGGGGCGCGCCGTGGAGCGTCCCCCGAGGCGGGGGACAGGGTCGGCAGAATCAGGGCGTGGCTGCTCGTCGTCCTGTCTCGCCCTCCGCCCCGCGCCCGGCATCGCGGCCCGGAGCGCGCGGGGGCGCCCCGGGCCGAACCGCGGGCCGCGCGCCGTCGCAGCCGAAGACGGCGGGACGCGGCGCCGCGGCGCGTCCGGCCACCCCGCGTCCACGCGTGACCGCCAACGGGTCGGTGCCGGCGTCGGCCCGCGGCGCCGGGGCACGGGCGATCCTCAACCGGCCGGGCGGGCCCGACCGCGACGCGCGCCGACGGGCGCACAACGGGCTGGTGCTCCCCGAGGTGCTGACCGTTCGCCTCCTGGTCCTGTCGGTCGTGGTGCTCATCGCCGCGGTGCTGCTGGTGCCGACCGTCCACGCCGCGGTCCAGCAGTCGATGGAGCTGCATCAGCTGCGCGGCGAGCTCAGCGAGCGGCAGGCCGAGGCCGACCACCTGCAACAGCAGCTCGACCGGTGGGACGATCCGGCGTACATCGAGGGTCAGGCCCGCGGCAAGCTGCAGTTCGTCATGCCGGGCGACCACGTGTGGCGCACCATCGGCGGCGACACGGTGGTCGACGACGTCGATCCGTCGACCGGCAAGCCCGTCGACGCCGGCGTGGTCGGCACGCAGGCCGGCTCCGACGCGCCCTGGTACGCGCAGGTGTGGGACTCGGTCCAGGTCGCGGACGGCCCGGCGCGCGCCGCGGGGCAGGACGGCGCTGAGGACGAGTCCGCGGACGGCGCTGAGGACGGCGCCGCCGATGACGGCGCACCTGGCGACTTCGACGGCGAGGCGCCGTCTGAGACAATCGGGCAGTGAGCAACGGCCCCGCGACCCCCGGCCCCACCACCCCCAGCGCGACCCCCGGCGCCGAATCCGGCGGCTCGGGCGAGGTCCCCTCGATCGCCGTGGTCGCCTACCCCGTCCCCGCGGATCCGGCCGAGGCGAGTCCCGCCGACCTGGACACCCTCGCGCAGCAGCTCGGTCGCCCGGCGCGCGGCGTCGCCGGCATCGCGGCGCGGTGCGTGTGCGGCCGCCCGCTCGTGGCGCGCACCGTCCCACGCCTGCCCGACGGCACGCCGTTCCCCACGACGTACTACCTCACGCACCCGGGCGCGGTGGCTGCGGCCTCGACGCTGGAGGCGCGCGGGGTGATGAGGCAGATGTCGCAGCGCCTGGTCGAGGACGCCGAGCTCGCCGCGGCCTATCGGCGCGCCCACGAGTCCTACCTCGCCGACCGCGAGGAGCTGGGCCACGTCGAGGAGATCGACGGCATCTCGGCCGGCGGAATGCCCACACGCGTCAAGTGCCTGCACGTGCTCATGGCCCATGCCCTCGCGCGCCCGGGCGTCAACCCGCTGGGCGACGAGGCCCTCGCCCTCGTCGCGGACGCGTGGCGGCGCGACCGCTGCACGTGCTGAGGCCGACGTGACGCCGTCGCACGAGCACCCGCTGCCCGGTTCCCACCCGCTGCCCGGCGCCCACCCGCTGCCCGAGGAGCACCTGGCCCACAACGAGCGCGCCGGAGCGCGCCGTTCGGACGCGATCGCCGCCGGCGTGCGCGCCCACCTCGGCGCCGCCGCATCCGCGTGGACGGCGCTCGACTACGGCTGTGGTCCGGGGCACGTGGGCCTGCGCCTGACCGACACGTTCGCGCGCGTCGTGCTGGCCGACGTCGACCCGGACGCGCTCGGCGCCGCGCGCGCCGCCGCGCAAGGCCACCCACGCGTCGAGGTGCGTGAGGTGGACCTGACGCGGGAGGTTCCCGCCGACCTGCACGCCGACGTCGTCGTCTCCAGCATGTCCTGGCACCACATCCGCGACCTCGACGCCGTCGCCGACGCCGTCGCACGCGTGGCCCCGGGCGGGCGGCTGTTCGTCGCCGACCTCGACGCCGACGGCGGCGCGTTCCACCGCGACCACCCGTCGTTCGACGGCCACGACGGGTTCGAGCGCGGCGCGCTCGCCGACCTGCTCGCGGGGCACGGCTACGCCGACCTCGCGGTCGAGGACGCGTGGCGCGGCGAGCGGTACACGAGCGTGGGGCTGACGCCGATGAGCCTCTTCCTGCTCACGGCGCGGATCCCGGGGTCGCGCGATCGGTGACACCCCGGTGCGGGCGCCTCGGCGCCGCCCCGAGTGGCGCGAGCCACCACTGCGCATCCACCGCCGCGCCGAACCGTCGGGCGGCGGCGCGGCCAGCGGGGTGGGGGAGTGGGTGAGGGGTGAGAGGGTGGGGCGCGTGACTTCTGCTCCCTCCGCTCGCCGGGTCGCCGCGGTCGACTGCGGCACCAACTCCCTCCGCCTCCTGGTGGCCGACGTCGGCGCCGACGGCTCGCTCAGCGAGGTCGCGCGCCGCACCACGATCGTTCGGCTGGGCCAGGGCGTCGACCGCACCGGCGAGCTCGCGCCCGACGCGCTGGAGCGCACCTTCGCCGTGACGCGCGAGTACGCGCGCGTGCTGTCCGACGCGGGCGCGCAGGCCGTGCGGTTCGTCGCGACGTCGGCCACACGCGACGCGCGCAACCGCGAGGCGTTCTTCGCCGGGATCCGTGAGGCCATCGGGGTCGAGGCCGAGGTGGTCTCGGGCGACGAGGAGGCCCAACTCTCGTTCACCGGCGCCACGGGCGCTGTGAGCGTCGCGCACCCCGGCCCGTACCTGGTGGTCGATCTGGGCGGCGGGTCGACCGAGCTCGTGCTGGGCGACGCCGCGCCCGAGGCCGCGCTGTCGATGGACGTCGGCTCGGTGCGACTGACCGAACGGCACCTGCACTCCGACCCGCCGACCGCGGCCGAGGTCGCCGCCGCCCGCGCGGACGTGCGCGCGGCGCTCGACGCCGCGGCCGCCGTCGTGCCGCTGGGTCGCACCACGACGCTGGTCGGCCTCGCCGGGTCTGTCACCTCGATCACCGCCTACGCGCTGGGGCTGCGCGCCTACGACCGCGACGCCGTCGACGGGACCGTGCTCGCCGTCGACGAGGTGCTGGCGGCGTGTGACCGACTGCTGGCGATGACCCGCGCGGAGCGGCTCGCGCTCGGGTTCCTGCAGCCGGGCCGGGCCGACGTGATCGGGGCCGGCGCCGTGATCTGGGCTGAGGTGATCGGACGCGTGCGCGACGCCGTCGCCGCGGGCGGCGGCGAGCTGACCCACGTGGTCACGAGCGAGCACGACATCCTGGACGGCATCGCGCTCTCGGTGCGCTGAGGCACGCTCCCGCGCGCACCCGAGTGTGCGCGACACGCCGCTTGCGCGTCAGACAGTAGTGCGGTGTGCGTAGTAGCGTCGGTCCCGCTGACACCCGGGAGGGACCTATGGACACCACCCAACTGCTCAAGGGCGTGCTCGACGCCGCCGTGCTCGCCGTCGTCGCCGACGAGGACGGCTACGGCTACGACGTCGTGCGGCGCCTGCGCGCGCAGGGCCTGCACGACGTCGGTGACGCCTCGGTCTACGGCACGCTGCGGCGGCTGTACTCGGCGGGCGCGCTGACGAGTTACGTGCGCCCCTCGGACGAGGGCCCGCACCGTAAGTACTACGGCATCACCCCGTATGGGCGGGAGATGCTCGGCACTCAGCGCAAGGAGTGGCAGGAGTTCGCCGTGACGCTCGGCGGCCTGCTCGGCACCGGAAGGAACGAGGCGGCGTGATGACCACCGAGACGTTGCTCGACGCGCACGTGCGCGGCTATGCCCAGGCCGTGCGGCTCCACCTGGCCGACCTCGGCCCCGACGTCGTCGAGGACCTGACCGACGGGCTGGACGCCGACCTCGCCGACGCGCTCGCCGACCGGCTCCCGCCGGCGCCCGACGACGGCGACGACGTCGTCCTCGACCTCGCCGTGGTCTTCGGACCGGCGGCGCAGTACGCGGCCGACCTGCGCGCGGCGGCGGGTCTGCCGCAGGCCGCGCCCGCGCGTCGTCGGGGCCGGACGCGTGAGCGCCTCGCGGCCGCATCGCGCTCCGCCCGCGACACGTGGGCTCGCGCGTGGGCGCCGGTCACCTCGACCGCGGGGTGGGCGAGCCTGCGGGGCGCGCTCGGCGACCTCACACCCGTCTGGTGGGTCGCACGCGGCTGGGTGCTCGGCTCGGCGGCCGCCGCGCTGATCGACGGATCCGCGTTCTCACTGGTGCCGGTCGCGCCGTCCGACCTGGTCACTCAACTCGTCGCGGTCGCGATCAGCGTCCAGTGGGCGCGGGGCCGATGGATGCCGTGGCGGTGGATGCCGCGACTGGCGACCGTCGCGTCCGTGCTCGCGATCGTCGTCGCGCTGCCGCTCGCCGCGCAGACTCGCGACCGGTTCGTCCACACGGCGGGATCGGGTGACGGCGGGTACTCGCAGGGCTGGAACGACGGGTTCGCCTCAAGCCAGGTCGGGCTCGGCTCGGGACTCGGCCCGGGCCAGGGAGACGGCGTGTGGGTCGACGGCATGCAGATCTCGAACCTGTTCGCCTACGACGCGCAGGGGCTCCCGCTGCGCGACGTCCAGATCTTCGACGACAGGGGTCGGCCGGTGCGCACCGTGACGCGCGACGCCCAGGACTCTGAGTGGGCCGTGCCGGACGTCGACGGCCAGTGGATCTTCCGTCCCGGCCTGGCGACCGACGGTCGCGAGCGCTGGAACGTCTACCCGCTGCGGGCGTTCGCGAGCACAGACATGGCGTTCGACGAGAAGACCGGCGAGTTCGGGCCTGTCGTGGGCGCGCGGCCGCAGACCATGCCGTGGCCGTTCCTCCAGGCGCCGACGGTGATCGCGGACGAGAGGACGCCGGGCGAGAAGGCCCCAGCCGACGACGCGCCGGACGCGCCCCGTGAGGCCGATCAGCCCGAGGCCGAGCAGACGCCGCCCGCGCCGACGCCGTCCGCGCCGACCGCCTCCGACTCGTCGGCCCAGGCCTCGCCTGCCGCAGGCGCTGGCGCTCAGGAGCGGGAGCAGGGCGCGAGCGAGGTCGCGACGAGGTGAGCGCTCGCGCGCCGGGGGTTCGGCGTCAGCGCCCCCGAGACGCGCGCGTCACGCGGTCCGACGCTGGCGGGCGACGACGGCGAGGATTGCGCCCGTCACGGTGAGGATCGCCGCCAGCGCCGTCGCGAGCACGGCTGGCGCGCCCGTGACAGGAAGCCGCGCGGTGACCGAGCCCACGAGGCTCGCGGTGTCGTCCACGTCTCCGTCCTCCGCGGGGGCGCCGTCGTCGCCCTCGTCCGCGCCGTCGTCCTCGTCCATGTCGTCCTCGTCCATGTCGTCGTCGCCCGTGCCGACCTCGCCCGTGCCGTCCTCGCCCGTGCCGTCCTCGCCCGTGCCGACCTCGCCTGCGTCGTCGTTGGGGTCGTCCTCGGTGGGAAAGTACCCGGCGGGGCCGTCGTCGTCGGGGTCGTCCTCGGTGGGGAAGTACCCGGCGAGGCCGTCGTCGTCAGGGTCCGCCACGGGGTAGTCGCCCTCGGGGACCGCGGCGCCCTTGTCCGCGTCGTCGGTGTGCGCCGTGTTGACCACGACGACGCTGACGATGGTGTTCTCGCCGATGACGAAGCTCGCTCCGTTCTCCTGCGGCTCACCGTCGATCATCAGAACGGGATCGGCCCACGTGACCCCGGCGATCTGTGGGATGTCGATCTCCCTCAGGGTCACGACGGCGCCGGCTCGCAGCATGGGTCCGCTGACGAGCGTGCCGTCGAGCGGGAGTCGGAGCGTCCCGGTGTGGGTGGCGCCGTCGTCGTGGCGGTGGGTGTACTTGAGCGTGAAGACGGTGTGGGGCGGCACGGCCGCGGAGGCCACTCCGGTCAGGGTCTTGCGCGCGGCGAAACTCCCGTCGACGCATCCGAACGGGGCGGGGCCGATCCAGGGGAAGGCGTGGAACTCGTGGCCCTCGCCGCGTGTGGTCAGGTCGCCGCCCACGAGCACGCGGCCGTTGGCGCTCGTGTGGAACACGACGTCGGCCTGGGGAGCGAGGACCGAGCCGATCCACTCGCTGGTGCCACCCATCGTGAGGCGCGCGGTCGAGGCGAAGTTCCACAGGATCCGTGACGCGGCGTCTCCCAGGGTGGCGTGCTGGTCGGCGGCGCTGCCGTTGAGCGTCACACTGGTCAGAGCCAGGGTGACGTCCGTGTGGCCGACGACGTTGACGACGACGGGCGCGTCCTGTGGGATTCCGATGAACTGGAGCTCGGTCGCGCCGGTGAGCTCGGCGGCGTCGATCGTGAACGCCTGCAGTGTGGTGTTGCTGGGATCGGTGCTGGTGAACCGCCTGATTCGCGCCGCGTCCCAGTTCACGCCATCCACGCGCCCGGTGTCGGGCGCCGCTGCCAGGGCCTGCGAGGCGTCCTTGATGACCTCGTGGTAGTCGTGCCAGGGCGCGAGCGCGCCGGCGCCCATGCTCCCGGTCAGGGCTCCGCCGTTGGTCTCGACATCGCCGCCCCCCACAACGGACCCGCCGACGTTGACGGCGCCGCCGCCGGCGATGCGGGCCCCGACGCTGAGGGTCACACCGGAATCCACATCGACGTCTCCGCCCACCTGGAGCATGAGGTGGCCGCCCGGGGGTGTGATCTGCGACCCCGCGCCCACCGTGCCCAGGTTGAAGGTCCGGGCGCTGTCGCGGTACTGCTCGAAGCGGGCGGCTCCGCGGATGACGTGCAGTCCCTCGCTCTCGGCGGCGCCGCCCGTCGCGAGGAAGTCGCCGCCCGCGAACACCGAGACGTTCGAGTCGATGAACGTCGGCGGGAGTTGGCTGATGCCGGGCATGTCTCCCGGGGCTGGGCACGCTCCGGGCGCCGCTGCGGCGGACTGCGCCCATGGCCCGGCGACCAGCGCCACGGAGCCGGCCAGCCCGAGTGACGCTGACAGGAGGGCTGAGACGGGGCGACGGGATCGCTTCGGGGTGTGTGACGCGGCGTCGGGCCGGGCGGGCATGGGAACTCCGGAGTCGGGCGATGCGCACCGGGTGGCCCCGATGCCGCCCTCGAAACTACGGAGTGTCACATCCTCCAGGCGGCTTTCGACGTCGCGGGCGCTGCTGCGATGGCGCGAGGGCTGTTTGTGGGCGTGGATCGATCCGGGGTGGCGCGCATCGCTCGACGGCGAGGGCTCTGAGTGATCCTGAAGACGTTTGACGTCGGGACCAAAGTCCCGACGTAGACTCTGATCTATGCCTCAGAACGACCTGACCTCGGTCACCCCTGCCCAGAAGGCGACCGGGTCCGCCCGACCCCGTAAGGTGCCGCGCATTGTGGTGCTCGGCGGCGGGTCCGTCGGGCTCTACGTGGCCCGGCGCCTGCGCAAGAAGCTCAAGAAGAGCGACGCTGCGATCGTCGTCGTCGACCCCCGTCCGTACATGACCTACGCGCCGTTCCTGCCCGAGGCGGGTGCGGGCTCGATCGAGGCCCGCGACGTCGTCGCGCCGCACCGCTGGGCGCTCAAGGGCGTCGACGTGCTGCAGGGCAAGGTCACCGCGATCGACCACGGCGACAAGCGCGTCACCATCCAGCCCGAGGCGGGCGAGTCGTATGAGGTCACCTACGACGAGCTCGTCGTCGGCCTCGGCTCGGTCTCGCGCACGCTGCCCATCCCGGGCCTGGCCGAGACGGCGATCGGCTTCAAGAACGTCGAAGAGGCCATCGCCGTCCGCAACCACGTGCTCAACCGCATGGACGTCGCGTCCTCGACGTGGGACGCGGACCTGCGCAAGCGCATGCTGACGTTCACGTTCATCGGTGGCGGCTTCGCGGGCGTCGAGGCGATCGCCGAGATCGAGGACATGGCCCGGTACGCGACGCGCAACTACGCGACGATCGACCCCTCGGACCTGCGCTTCGTCATGATCGAGGGCTCCGGCCGCATCCTGCCCGAGGTCTCCGAGCCGATGGGCGAGTGGGCTCTGGAGGAGATGAAGAAGCGGGGCATCGAGTTCCACCTCAACACGTTCCTCAACTCGTGCGTCGACGGTCACGTCACGACGTCGACGGGTGTGGAGTTCGACTCCGACACGATCGTGTGGACCGCAGGCGTCAAGGCCAACCCGGTGCTCAAGGAGGCCTCCGACCTGCCGATCGACAGGCTCGGCCGCGTCATCGTGCTCCCGACGCTCCAGGTCGCCACCGAGGACGGCGAGGTTGTCCCCGACGCGTGGTCGGCCGGTGACTGCGCCGCGGTGCCCGACGTGCTCAACCCGGGCAAGTTCTGCCCGCCCAACGCCCAGCACGCGATCCGCGAGGCCAAGCGCCTGGCCGACAACATCGCCGCCAAGCGCGCGGGCAAGCAGGTCGAGGAGTACGCGCACAAGAGCGTCGGCGTGGTCGCCTCGCTCGGCCTGTACAAGGGCGTCGCGGAGCTGTTCGGCTTCCTCAAGCTGCGCGGCTTCCTCGCGTGGGCGGCCCACCGCAGCTACCACGTGCTCGCGATGCCGACGGGCAACCGCAAGATCCGCATCGTCATCGGCTGGATCGGCCAGTTCCTGATGGGCCGCGAGATCATCTCGCTCGGCTCGGTGCACGACCCGCGCGACGAGTTCCGCAAGGCGGCCGTGCCGCCGGCGCCCGCCGGGACGAAGGTCGAGCAGAAGGCCGAGTCGTCGGCCGAGACCGCCGCCGAGGGCAAGGTCGTCGAGTCGTCGCCGGCGACGAAGTGAGCCGCATGAGGTGAGCCCGGCGCGCCGGGTTCCGTAGGCTTCAGGGGCGTCGCACGTTCGCGTGCGGCGCCCCTGGCGTCGTCGGGCCGCGTGCCCGACGACGTCGCCGCCCCCGTAGCCCAATTGGCAGAGGCAGCCGGCTTAAACCCGGCACAGTCCGGGTTCGAGTCCCGGCGGGGGCACCGAGGTCTGATGGACGGCGGCCTCTGCCTGATAGACCGTTGCCTGAAGCAATGAAACCTTGTATCATGCGGAGCATCCCCACCGCTCCACAGGAGGCCTTGGCGTGTCCCCACGCGACGAACCGAACAAGACAGCCATCTACGCCACCGCCCTGACCGCGTTCTTCGCCATCGCCGGGATCGGCGTCGTCGACCCGATCCTGCCCGTCATCGGCGCGGAGATCGGCGCGACGACGTGGCAGATCGAGTTGCTGTTCACCGCGTACGTCGCCGTCATGGCGATCCTCATGATCCCGGTGACCATCTCGACCGGACGCTTCGGCTACAAGAAGGTCCTGGTCACGGGCGTCAGTGTGGTCGCGGTCGCCGCGATCCTCGCCTCGCTCGCCGGCACGATCGGCTCGCTCGCGGCGCTGCGCGGCCTGTGGGGCGCGGGCAACTCGATGTTCTTCGTCACCGCGATGGTGCTGCTCATCTCGCTGGCCCGCGACCGCGAGTGGGTCGTCGAGCTGTACGAGACGTGCCTCGGGCTCGGATTCGCGCTCGGCCCGCTGATCGGCGGGCTGCTGGGGCAGATCTCGTGGCGCGTGCCGTTCTTCGCGTGCGGCGTGTTCATGATCGGCGCGCTCGTCATCGCGCTGACCAAGCTCAGCGACCCCCCGCAGCGCCCCGCGCCGCTGACCGTGCGCCGCGCCTTCGCCGCGTTCCGCCGCCCGGCCTTCGTGATCGTGTCGATCGTCGTGGCGACCTACAACTTCGTGTTCTTCACGGTGCTCGGCTTCGGCCCGGTCGCCCTGGGCCTCGACATCGTGCCGCTCGGTCTGGTGTTCACCGGGTGGGGCGCGGGCCTCGCGGTCGGCATCCTCGTCATCGGGCGCCGCCTGACCCAGCGCATCGGCGCCGTGCCCACACTGGGCGCCGCGTTCGTGGTGCTGGTCGCGACGCTCGTCGGGCTGGCGCTGTCTCCCGCGACCTGGTTCTCGATCGCGATGCTGGTGGTCGCGGGCCTGTGCATGGGCGTGACCAACGCGAACATGACCGACCTGGCGCTGGCCACGGGTGACCCCGAGCGTCGCGTCACGACCGGCGCGTTCAACCTCGTCCGATGGGGCTTCGCCGCCCCCGCCCCGGTGGTCTCGGGCCTGCTCGCCGAGCACGTGGGCTTCGCGGCGCCGTTCTGGGTCGCGGCCGCCGTGCTCACAGCCGGCGTCGTGGTGCTCGCGGTCTTCGCCCGCCGGATCACCGCCGCCGCGGCCACCGACGACCCGCACCCCACTACCGCCGACCAGTCCGCGCCGGCGCTGGCCACGAGGTAGCCGGGCCACAGGGTCACGGCGCGGGCAGGGGACGCCAACCGTCGGGGTCAGGGCCGCCCGGGAGGTCGGTGTCGCCCGCGTACGGGCTGCGGGTGAAGCAGAACGTGCCGACGTCGAGCGCGACCGTCCTCCCGTCGCGCTCGACGGGGCGCAGCGTCTCACCCAGCCAGTAGCCGCCCTCGACGCCAACCCACTCGCCGGCGCCCGCGCGCGCGAACGCGGTGCCGCGCCCGCCGCGCGCCGTCAACTCCAACAGCCCGCCGCGCCGCAGCCGCACGGTGTAGGGCGCCGGGCCCCAGTACCAGGTCCCGGTCAGCGCGAGCGCGTCAGCGGCGGCGTCGTCGGGCGCGGTGGGCGCCGGGCGCGGCGCATGAGCGTCGAGCACGTCGAGCAACGCCACGGGGTCATAGGCGCCGGCGGTCGACGACGAGCACATCGCGACGACGTCGCCCGTCTCGACGTCGGCGCGCAGCGCCGCCTGGAATCCGGGCACCGACCCGCCATGCCCCGCCGTCCGTCGTCGTCGCCCCGGCTCCAGGCCGTCCTCGTCCGGGCTGACGTCGCGCGCGGCGCCGATCGCGTCCCCGGCCCCGTGCTCGCAGTCCCAGACCATGACGCCGAGGCCGTAGGCCGCCGTCCACGCCGCCCCGGGCTCGTCGCGCAGCGCGCGCGGCGCACACATGCGCCGTCGCGCGGCGACCGGGAGCACCGCGTCGTCGGACGCGGACCAGGCGCCGTCCGGTCCCGCCGCCACCAGCCACGAGCCCAGGCGCGCGAGGTCCGACGGCGTCGACCAGACCTCGCCCGCGGCGCCCATCACGCCGTAGTCCGCCACGGGCTCGGCGTGGACCAGGTCGGCGTGCGGGTGCACCGCGAACCCGGCCACGCGCGGGCCGGTCGGCACGCGCGCCGTCGAGGTCATGCCCAGCGGCTCCCACACCTCGGCGCGCAGCACCTGGTCCCACGGGCGGCCGTGGACCTGCTCGAGCAGCCGCCCGAGCACCGCGAAGCCCAGGTTCGAGTAGTGGAACCGCTCGCCGGGCGGGGTGATCGGCCGGTGCCGGGCCACCTCGTCCCACGTGCGACCACCCGCGCGCTCCCACCAGGGCCCGTCGGGCTCGGCGGGCAGCCCCGCGGTGTGCGAGAGCACCTGCGCGAGCGTCGCGTCGGGCGCGGGGGCGTCAGGCAGGTGCGCGCCGACGGCGTCCTCCAGCGTGAGCGCTCCCGCGTGCGCGAGACGCAGCACGCTCACCGCGACCATGGTCTTGGTGATCGACCCGATGCGGAAGGCGTGCTCGGGGCCGACCGGCCCGCCCGAGGCGTCCGCGACGCCGTCGGCTGCGGCCCAGACCACCTGCCCGCCGCGCGCCACGGCCGCCGACGCCGCGGGCAGGCGCCCGGCGCGGCGCTGGGCGGCGAGTGCAGATGTCAGGGCGTCACAGGCGGGCGAGGGCAGGCTGGTTCGGCTCACCGGGGCAGGGTATGCCGCGAGCCGGCCACCCGCGCAGGGCGCGGCGTGACCGGCTCGCGGGCCGACATGACGCGCTGCTCAGGCGTCGCGGCGCTTGACGACGACCGCCGCCGCCACGATCAGCACCGCGGTGTAGGCGCACAGCACCGCGAGCCCGGGCCATGCGTCGAACAGCGGGAGGCCGCCGTCGCCGCTGCCGTCGGTGAAGGCCGTGATGACGCGCTCGCCCGCCGAGCTCGGCAGCCACTTGTTGATGTTCTCGGCCCACGCGGCGCCCGTGGCGCCGGCGATGGTGCCGATGATGGTCGGCGCCAGGAAGAACAGCGCGACCACGGTGACGATCGCGCCCGGGGTGTTGCGGACGAGCGCCCCGACGGCCACCGCGAACAGCGCGACGACCGTGACGTACAGCGGCGTGCCCAGCAGCGAGCGCAACTGCTCGCTGTCGGACAGGTCGACCCCCAGGTCGTGCGAGGACAGCACGGGGTGGGTGACCAGAAGTGCGATCGCGGTCGAGGCGGCGACGGTCACCAGGATGACCACGGCGACCACGGTGAGCTTGGCCCACAGCACGGGCAGCCGCGTGGGCGCCGCGGAGAACGTCGCGCGGATCATGCCGGTCGAGTACTCGCCGGTCATGACGATCGCGCCGAGCGAGGCGGCGACCAGTGCGCCGAACGAGTAGCCCGCGACGACGAACGTCGTCGGAGGGATGCCGCCCGTCTGCTCCACGCTGGCGCTCGCCTCCGGGTTGCCGGACACGAAGCTGGTGAACGCGAGCGAGAAGAGGAGCGCGAATCCGATCATGATCACCACGGTCGTGCCCAGCACCCACCAGGTGGAGCGCAGGCTCCACAGCTTGCGCCACTCGGAGCGCAGCAGGTGGGGGAAGGTGACCCTCGCGTCGGCGAACGGCGAGGCGAACGTGGGGCTGGCGGTGGACACGGCGCTCATCGCTGGCCTCCGTTGGTCGTGGTGGCGAGGTGGTGGTCCGTGTGCGTGGGGTCGCCGGTGCGGTACTCGACCGAGTCGGCGGTCAGCTCCATGTAGGCCTGCTCAAGGGTCGAGGACACCGGGGTCAGCTCGTGCAGCACGACGCCTGCGGTCAGCGCGAGCTCGCCGATCGCGCTCGCCTCCAGCCCGGTGACCTCCAGGACGTCGGCCTGTGCGTCGGGCCCGACGACGACGCCGCCCGCGCGCCGCAGCGCGTCGGCCAGCACGTCGGCGCGGGGTGAGCGCACGCGCACCGAGCGGCGCGAGGCGCTCTCGGTGAACTCCTGGACCGAGGAGTCGGCGAGGATGCGGCCCTTGCCGATGACGATGACGTGGTCGGCGGTCAGGGCGACCTCGCTCATCAGGTGCGAGGACAGGAACACCGTGCGCCCTTGGCCCGCGAGGTAGCGGGCCAGGTTGCGCACCCACAGCACACCCTCGGGGTCGAGCCCGTTGACCGGCTCGTCGAGGATGAGCGTGCTCGGGTCGCCCAGCAGCGCCGAGGCGATGCCCAGCCGCTGGCCCATGCCGAGCGAGAACCCACCCACACGCTTGCCCGCGACCGACTCCAGGCCGGTCAGCTCGATCACCTCGCCCACGCGTGAGGCCGGCAGGCCGTGGGTCGCGGCGAGCACGCGCAGGTGCTGCTCGGCCGAGCGGCCCGGGTGCACCGCGCGCGCCTCGAGCAGCGCGCCCACCTCGGTCAACGGTGAGCGCAGCTGGGCGTAGGGGCGCCCGTTGACGCTCACCGCGCCGGCCGTGGGCCGGTCGAGGCCCATGATCATGCGCATCGTCGTCGACTTGCCCGCGCCGTTGGGCCCGAGGAACCCGGTCACGATGCCGGGCCGGACGGTGAAGGTGATGTGGTCGACTGCGGTCTTGGATCCGTAGCGTTTGGTCAGGCCATGTGCCTCGATCATGCGGTCGAGCGTAGATCCCCCGGGGCGGAAACCGATACCAGGGATGTCCCGGACACCGACCCTGGCTGATCGAGTGGACAAATTGTCAGCAGATGTCGCCGGCTCGTGGCGCATGACGACGAGTGCGGCCAGGATGGGAACTGGCCGGACCCCACCCGCGTTGGCACAGGGGAAAGGCGACGTACGCAGGCCCGGACTGGGCCGGACCCCGGAGGAGCTTGTGAGCAACCCCTACTTCTCGAACAGCGACGTGTTCGGCGAGCCGCGCCGCACCGGCGCGCGCCGCCAGGGTGGCCAAGGCGGTGTCGGCACCGCCGCGCGGCCGACGACCACCCAGTACGGTCAGACGGCCTACCAGGCGGGCGGCTACGGCGCGAAGGCGGCCGACGCCGCCTCGCTGGAGAACCTCTACAACGCGCCGGCCGCGACGACGGCCGACACCAAGCGCCTCACCTACGACGACGTCATCGTCAAGACCGGTGGCCTGCTGGCCCTGCTGGTCGTGGTCGCGGCCGCGACCTGGCAGCTGGCGCCGCAGATCTGGCCGCTGGGCATGGTCGTGGGCCTCGTCTTCGGCCTCATCAACGCCTTCAAGAAGCAGCCGAGCCCGCCGCTCATCCTGCTGTACGCGGCGGCGCAGGGGGTGTTCCTCGGCGGCATCTCCTACGCGTTCCAGAACGCCAGCCCGATCAACGGGCAACCCGTCCCGGGCCTGGTCTTCCAGGCGGTGCTCGCGACCATGGTCACGTTCGCCGCGGCGCTGTTCCTCTACAAGTCGGGACGGGTGCGCGTCACGCCCAAGTTCACCCGCTGGCTGGTGATCGCCCTGGTCGGCTTCCTGGCCTTCCAGCTCATCAACCTGGTGCTCGTGTGGACCGGCGTACTGGCCGGGGCGGGCGCTCGCGGCGGCGCGCTCGGCGTCGTCGTCGGCCTCGTGGCGATCGGACTGGCCGCGGCCTCGCTCATCGTCGACTTCGACTCGATCAAGCGCGGCGTCGAGCAGGGCGTCCCTGCGCGCTACGCCTGGGCGGCGGCGTTCGGCCTGCTGGTCACGCTCGTGTGGCTCTACCTGGAGTTCCTGCGCCTGCTGGCCATCCTGCAGGGCCGCGACTGACCGGCGCCTGACCCGCACTGCGGCGGCCCTCCGGCCCGGCAGCCCTCCCGGCTGCCGGGCCGGCGTCGTCGTGGGGCAGGATGTCCCCATGCGTTACGCCGAGCACATCTCCGACCTGGTGGGACACACGCCGCTGGTCCGGCTCCACTCCGTGACCGCGGGCCTGTCCGCGACCATCCTCGCCAAGGTCGAGTACCTCAACCCGGGCGGCTCCGTGAAGGACCGCATCGCCCTGAAGATGATCGAGGCCGCCGAGGCGTCGGGCGAGCTGCGGCCGGGCGGCACGATCGTCGAGCCGACGTCCGGCAACACCGGCGTCGGGCTGGCGCTCGTGGCCCAGCGCAAGGGCTACCAGTGCGTGTTCGTGTGCCCCGACAAGGTCAGCAAGGACAAGCGCGACGTGCTGGCCGCGTACGGGGCCCGCGTCGTCGTGACGCCGACGGCGGTGGCGCCCGAGGATCCGAACTCGTACTACTCGGTCAGCGACCGTCTGCTGCGCGAGATCCCGGACGCGTGGAAGCCCAACCAGTACGCGAACCCCAACGGTCCCGCCTCGCACTACGAGTCGACGGGTCCGGAGATCTGGGACGACACCGACGGGCGCGTCACGCACTTCGTCGCGGGCGTCGGCACGGGCGGCACCATCACCGGCACGGGGCGGTACCTGCACGACGCGTCGGCCGACCGGGGCGGGGCCGACGGCGGCCGGGTGCGCGTCGTCGGCGTCGACCCCGCCGGGTCGGTGTACTCGGGCGGAGACGGGCGCCCCTACCTGGTCGAGGGCGTGGGGGAGGACTTCTGGCCCGCCGCCTACGACCCGCAGGTGCCCGACGAGATCATCGCCGTGAGCGACGCCGACTCGTTCCTCATGACCCGGCGGCTGGCCAAGGAGGAGGGGCTGTTGGTCGGCGGCTCGTGCGGCATGGCGGTCACGGCCGCGCTGCGCCTGGCGCGGCGGCTCGAGGACGAGGACCCCGAGGCCGCGGCCAAGGCGGTCATCGTGGTGCTGCTCCCGGACTCCGGACGCGGATACATGTCGAAGATCTTCGACGACGCGTGGATGCGCTCGTACGGGTTCCTCTCGGCGTCCGACGGCGTCACCGCGGGCGACGTGCTGCGCTCCAAGGCCGGAGACCTGCCCCAGCTCGTGCACGCGCACCCGACCGACACGGTGCACGACGCGATCGAGATGCTGCGTGAGTACGGCGTCTCGCAGATGCCCGTCGTGGTCGCCGAGCCGCCGGTCAAGATCGGGGAGGTCGCCGGCTCGCTCACCGAGCGCAGGCTGCTCGACCTGGTGTTCAGCGGCAAGGCCGAGCTGGCCGACCCCGTCTCGGCCCATATGGAGGCGCGTTTCCCGCTGGTCGGCACGGGCGAGGGGATCGACGCGGTGCGCGACGCCCTGCACGACGCCGACGCGCTGCTCGTGGTCGACGACGGCAACCCCGTGGGCGTCCTGACGCGCCACGACCTGTTGGGCTACCTCGCGAGCTGAGCCGCGGGCGGCGCGCCGCCCGCGTAGGCTTGCCGGGCACATCCCCCCGATCCCCTGAAGAGGTACGTCGTGACCACGCTCCCCACCGCCTCCGGCACGTTCGGCGACAAGCCCGAGCTCACGTTCCCCGCCGACGGCGCCCCGGCCGGCCTGCAGGTGCAGGTCCTGCTGGAGGGCTCCGGCCCGGTCGTCGAGGCCGGACGCACCATCGTCGTCAACTACCTCGGCCAGACGTGGGGCGGCCACGTCTTCGACAACTCCTACGACCGCGGCGCCACGATCGACTTCCCGATCGGCGTCGGCGCCGTCATCGGCGGCTGGGACAAGGGCCTTGTCGGGCGCAACGTGGGCGACCGCGTGCTGCTGTCGATCCCGCCGGAGCACGGCTACGGAGCCCGCGGCGTCCCGCAGGCCGGCATCGGCGGCGGCGACACCCTCGTCTTCGTCGTGGACGTCGTCGGCGTGCGCTGATCAAGCATCGACGGGCGAGGCCCGGCCTGCCAGACGGCGGGCCGGGCCTCGCCCGTTGCCGGGTGTGCCGGCGCCGGGGCCTACGATCGCGCCATGACGGCCACGGTGACTCCCGAGCTTGAGGCTGCGATCGCGCTGGGGTACGAGCGCCGCGATCGCGGCGACATGGCGCCGACGATCGCCTACTTCGAAGAGCTCCTGGCTCAACATCCCGGCCATCCGGTGCTGACCTACGAGGTCGCGGGCGCCTACGACACGGCGGGACGGGAGGCCGAGGCGCGTGGTCGCTACGAGGAGGCGCTTCGGCTCGGGCTCTCAGGCGAGAGCCTGCGCCGCTGTCTGTGCCAGTACGGCAGCACGCTGCGTTGGCTCGGCGAGTACGACGCCTCGCTGGTGGTGCTCGATCGTGCCGCCCGCGAGTTCCCGGAGTCGGACTCCGTCCGCGTGTTCCGGGCGCTCACGCTCAACGAGGCCCACCGCCATGACGAGGCTGTCGCCGAACTGCTGACCATCGTCACGAACCACGCTGAGGTCACCGATCTCGGCCGCTACGCCACCGGCCTGGCGGGGCTGGCGGCGTGGTACGGGAAAGGCCGTCCGGCAGACGGGTAGCGAATACGCGCTCGTCGGTGTGGGGGGCCCGGTTGTGCTGGTGGGCGTGGCCGGGTCCCCCACACGTATTGGGGGGTTGTGGTTTCGGGGTGGGTCAGGCCTGGTGGGTGGCGGTGTCCCAGCACCCCAGGAGGTATTGGACGCCGAGGGCGCGGTCGTAGAGGCCGTAGCCGGGGCGGGGGGTGTTGCCGCGGTTCTCGTCCCATAGGTGGCGGCCGTGGTCGGGGCGGATGTAGCCGGTGTATCCGGCCGCGGCGTAGGCGCGCATGATGCCGACGGTGTCGATCGAGCCCTCGCTCGCGCGGTGGGCGACCTCGGTGAAGTCGCCGTTGGGGTAGTGCTTGATGTTGCGCACGTGGGAGAAGTGGATGCGGTCCATGAACGTGGTGACGGCGTCGACGGGGTCGGAGTCGGGGTTGGAGCCGAACGAGCCCAGGCACAGGGTCAGGCCGTGGTGGGGGCTGTCGTTGAGGGACAGGACGCGGGCGAGGTCGGCCTTGCGGGACACGACGCGGGGCCAGCCGAAGATGTCGAAGGCGGGGTCGTCGGGGTGCACGCCGAGCTTGACGTCGTACTCCTCGCACACCGGGATCACGGCGTCCAGGAAGTACTGGTAGTTGGCGTACATGTCCTCGCGGGTGACCCCGACGTAGGCGTCCTTGAGCTCCTGGAAGGACGCGAGGCGCTCGGGCTCCCAGCCGGGCAGGGTCAGGCCGCCGTCGTCGAGGTTCATCGAGGCGATGAGTGACTCGGGGGTCATCTGGTCCACGATCGCCTTCTCGTAGTACAGGGCGGTGGAGCCGTCGGGCAGGGGGTGGAACATGTCGGTGCGCAGCCAGTCGAAGACGGGCATGAAGTTGTAGCAGACCACGCGCACCCCGGCCCGCCCGAGGCGGGCGATGGTGGTGCGGTAGTTCTCGATCGCGGTGTCGCGGTCCAGGCCCAGGACGGTCTTGCCGAGCTTGATCGACTCATGCACGTTGACCGACTCCACGACGTCGGCGCGCAGGGTCTTGGTCACCCCGCGGGCGTGATGGTCGGGGGTCAGGTCCTCGATCCGGGCGATCTGCGCGGTGATCTCGTCCTCGGTCCACACCTGCCCGGCCTGCTTGTGGTGCAGGGACCACACGATCGTGGTGACGCCGGGGATCTGGCGGATGTCGTCAAGGGCGACGGTGTCGTTGCCGTCGCCGTACCAGCGAAAGCCCATCTTCATCGGGGGCGCCTCTCATCTCAAAAGGGGGGTGCGTGCGGGTGGGGGGTCTCGACAGGCTCGACCGCCGGTGGTCGAGCCTGTCGAGACCAGGGGCCGTCGGGGGCTAGGTCGGGGCTAGAGGAGGGCGTCGCTCGCGGCGGCCAGGGCGCGGGCGTGGGCGGCGACGGCGTCGGACAGGGCGGGGTGGGTCGCGGCGACCTCGGACAGCAGGCCGGGGATGGTCAGCAGCGCGCGGGCGACCTCCTCGGCTCCGCCGCCGGTCGCGGCGACGGTCGCGGTCAGGGCCTCGGCGCCCGCGGGGTCGCCCAGGTCGACGCCGTCGCGCACGGCGCGGCGCACGAACTCGCTCCAGGCGGCCAGGCCGAACGCGATGCCCTGGGGCACGCGACCCGCCGCGAGGTGGTGGTCCAGGGCGCCGCCCCAGCGGAAGGGGATCTTCTGGGTGCCGTCCGTCGAGACCTGCCGCGTGGTGTGCCCGGTGGCGGGGTTGGCGAACCGGTCGAGCAGGCTGCGGGCGTAGGCGGGCAGGTCCGCTCCGGTCGGCACGGTGACGCTCGGCAGGGCGTCGTCGAGCAGGTAGGCGCGGGCGTGGTCGGCGATCTCGGGGGCCACCACGGCCTCGGCCATGGTCGCGTACCCGAACAGGCGCCCGGCGTAGGCGATGAGCGAGTGCGTGCCGTTGAGCATGCGCAGCTTTGCCTCCTCCCACGGGGCGACGTCGTCAGTCAGCTCGGCGCCGGCCAGCTCCCACGGCGGGCGCGGGCCCGCGAACGCGTCCTCGATGACCCACTGCTTGAACGGCTCGGCCGCGATTGCGGCCTCGTCACGCGCCCCGAGGATCTCCTCGACCCGGTCCAGCGTCGCCGCAGTCACTGCCGGCGTGATGCGGTCGACCATCGAGCTGGGCCACGTCGTGCTGGTGGCCAGCCACGCCGCGAACCCCTGGGCGACCGGCCCGGCCGCGGCGACGAACTCGTCCACCACCGCCTTGAGGACCTTGCCGTTGTGCGCCATGTTGTCGCAGCTGAGCACCGTCACCGGCGTCGCGCCCGCCCGGAACCGCGCGCCCAGCCCCCGCACCAGCAGACCCATGGCAGTGACCGCCGCACTCGCGGCCTCGGTCCCGGAGAGCTCGGCGGCGAACGCCTCCACGTCGGGGCGGGCCTGGTCGAGGTCCAGGCGCCCCTCCCGCGTGCGCAGATACCCCTTCTCCGTGACCGTCAGCGTGATCACGTGTGTGCTCGGCGCGGCCATCGCGGCCAACAGCCGCGCAGTCTCCTCGCGCGGGTAGGCGGCGCCGACCACCGAGGCCACCACCTGCGCCCGCTCCACGACACCCCCATCGGAGTCTCGGCCCACGGTCAACACCGTGTACCGACCGCCCTGGGCCGCCAACGCCGCCGCCAGCGCCGGGGTGCGCTCGACGTCGCCCAGGATCCCCCACCGCAAGTCGCCCGAGGCCGCCATCGCCTCCTGCGTGTACACCGCCTGATGCGCGCGGTGGAACGCGCCCCACCCCAGGTGCACGATCCCCACCCCCGCAGGAACCACCGGAGCCGGGGCGACGCCGGCCGGCAGCACCGTCTGGGGGCCAAGCCGGGGAACGACAGATGTGTGAGTCATGGGAGGGGCTCCTTCGCGCCAATGCAAACGTTCGCAGCAAGCCTATCCCGTGGAGGCGCCGGGGCGCTCGGGCTTAGGCTGCAATCGTTTCCTCTCGTCTCACCTGATCGCACTGGAGCGCTCCGACGTGACCCTCAACCGCCCCTCGCACCCCGTCCCCGCCGACCCCGCGGTCCACCCGGCGTGGCTTCCCGAGGCGGCGTTCGCGCCGCTCGGGTCGCGGCGCGTGGCTCTCGTGCTCGACGACGCCTCACCCGTCGCGGACACGGTGAGAGCCGAGGTCACGGCCGCGCTCGCAGCGCACGGCGGCGCCGCCGTCGAGGCCGCGGAGGCGGCCGACGTCGTGCTCGCGCTGCGGCCCGCCGACGCCGCGCCGCAGTTCCAGTCCGACGGCGACCTCGACCCGGAGGCGTTCACGTACGCCCGCGCAGGCGGCGTCGTCACCGTGACGGCGAGCGACGCGCGCGGGTTGCTCTACGGGCTGTTCCACCTGGTGCGGCTCGGCGAGAGGGCGTTCACCGGCGCCGACGTCGTCGAGCGGCACGCCCCGCACACCCCGCTGCGCATGCTCGACCACTGGGACAACATCGCGGTGCACCCCGTCATGGGCCAGGTCGAGCGCGGGTACGCGGGCGGCTCGATCTTCTACGAGGCCGGAGTCGTGCGCGAGGACCTGACGCGGGTGGCGCAGTACGCGCGCCTGCTGGCGGCGTCGGGCGTCAACCGCGTCGCGATCAACAACGTCAACGTGGGGCCGGCCGAGACGCGCCTGCTCGACGACCTGCTGCCCGACGTCGCGCGCATCGCCGCCGCGTTCCGGCCCTACGGCATCACCACGCACCTGTCGGTCTCATGGGCCTCGCCGGTGCGCCTGGGCGGGCTGGCGACGTCGGACCCGTTCGACGCCGGCGTCCAGGAGTGGTGGGCGGGCGCCGCCGACCGCGTCTGGGCCGCCATCCCCGACTTCGGCGGGTTCGTCATCAAGGCCGACTCGGAGGGGCAGCCTGGCCCGTTCGCCTACGGGCGCACCCACGCCGACGGCGCCAACATGCTCGCCGCCGCCGTCGCGCCGCACGGCGGGCTGATCCACTGGCGGGCCTTCGTCTACAACCACGAGCAGGACTGGCGTGATCGGCGCACCGACCGCGCCAAGGCCGCGTTCGAGCACTTCGCCCCGTACGACGGCACGTTCGCGGACAACGTCATCGTGCAGATCAAGCACGGCCCGCTCGACTTCCAGGTGCGCGAGGCCACCTCGCCCGCGATCGCCGCGATGCCGCGCACGCGGGTGGCGCCCGAGTTCCAGGTGACCACCGAGTACCTCGGGCACCAGAAGCACGCGGTGTACCTCGGGCGCATGTGGTCGCAGCTGCTCGCATTCCCCTACTGGGGACAGGACGGCGACGGCTCGCGCTCGGGGCGCACCATGGCCGACGTCGCCGCCGGGCGCCACCCGCTCGGCGACGGGACGCGGGTGGGCGGTCTCGCCGCCGTCTCGAACGTGGGCGACGACGTGTTCTGGACGGGTCACCCGTTCGCCCAGGCCAACCTCTACGCCTGGGGCCGCCTGGCGTGGGACCCCACGGCCGACCCGATCGCGATCCTTGACGAGTGGATCGCGCTGACCTTCCCCGGCGCGACCGCGCTGGTGCGCGAGACGCTGCACGCGATCCTCGACCAGTCGTGGGAGACCTACGAGATGTACACCGCCCCGCTCGGCGTGTGCTTCATGGTCCAGCCCGGCTCGCACTACGGCCCCTCGCCCGACGGGTACGAGTACTCCCCGTGGGGCACCTACCACTTCGCCGACCGCGACGGCGTCGGCGTCGACCGCACCCGCGCGACCGGATCGGGGTACACCGGCCAGTACCCCGCTCCATGGAGCGACGTGTACGAGTCGCTCGACACCTGCCCCGACGAGCTGCTGCTGTTCTTCCACCACGTGCCGTACTCGCACGTGCTGCACAGCGGCAAGACCGTGGTGCAGCACGTCTACGACACGCACTTCGAGGGCCTCGAGCGGGTGCTGGAGGCGGCGCGGCGGTGGACCGAGGCCCAAGACGCGTTCCCAGCCGACGTGGCCGAGCGCGTCACTGAGCGGTTCGCCGAGCAGGTCCGCTCGGCCACCGACTGGCGCGACGTGGTCAACACCTACTTCCTGCGCCACTCGGGCGTCGCCGACGCGCACGGACGCACGATCTACTGACACGTCAGCGGCGGGGGGATCACTAGGGATTTCCCCGCCGGACGCGTGCCACAAGTCAACGCACATGACGCCGTCCCGCCGTCGCGCGATGCCTGGCCGAATGACGCTCTCCTCACGACGACTCGCGCTCCGCGGCCCGTCGACAAAGGCGTCATGGGAGGTGCCGATGGACTTCGCCCCGACCGCGATCGAGTGCCTCGCCAAGGGCGTGAGCGTCGAGATCGTCGGACGGCCCGGCTCGGGCCGATCGGTCGTGCTCGACGAGGTGTGCGCGATCCTGAGGTTGCGCGAGCAGCGGCCCATCCGCGTGCGCGGCATCGGCGCCCTGCGGGAGCGGCCGCTCGCGACCCTGCTCGCGTCCCTCCCCGAGCTCGGGCGGCAGACGTCGATCTGCGAGTCCGTCAACTACCTGCGCGACGAGGTCTCGCCTCAGGGCGTCCTGGTGGTCGACGACGTCGACGACCTCGACGACGTGAGCGCGGGCGTCGTCGCCGCGGTCCGGGCCACGACGTCGGCGCCGATGATCGTCTCGCGGCGCATCGGCCCGCGGCCCGCCGCCCCGCTGCGTCGCCTCCTGGCCGCCGCCCAGCCGAGCATCCGCCACCTGGTGCGCCCCTTGACGTTCGACGCGCTGCGCGGCGTGCTCGAACGCGACCTCGGCGCGCCCGTCGCCGCGGCGACCATGGCGAGGATCGCGACCATGTCCGGTGGTCTGCCCGGCCTGGCGCGCGCGATCTCGCTCGTGGCGCAGCGCACCGGGCGGCTCACGCTCTCGGGTGACGTGTGGGCCGCGACCGGGTCGCTGTGGTCGCCGCAGCTCGGGCAGGCCGTCGAGGCGCTGCTGGTCGACGCGTCCGCCGAGGACGTCGACGCGCTGACGCTGCTCGCCGCGGCGGGGCCGTTCGCGGTTCAGGACGCGCGAGTGATGATCCCCGGCACGCAGCTCGAACGGCTCAACGAGCTCGGGCTCGTCGAGGTCATCGACGGCGCCGACGAGGGCGCGGTCGGGCTGTACCCGCCGGTCGTGGGCGAGTACCTCGCGCGCGAGTGCACGTCGTCGAAGCGCGCCGCCATCCGCCAGCGCCTCGCGGTGGAGGGGCGGGCGCCTTCGGGACGGCTGGCGCACGACGTCGTGGCCGCGCTCCCGGTGGGTGACGCCATCCTGAGCCGGATCATCGCCGACGACCAGCGGGCCGAGGCGCGGGAGCGGCTCGCGGCCTGGGAGGACGACCCCACCGCCACCGCCGCCATTCCGCTGCTGGTGGCGCTGTTCCAGGCGGAGGATCCCATCGCCGACGCGGCCGACGTCTACGCGCGCACCGACGGGTCGTCCTGCTCGGAGTCGGCGAACGTCGAGTTCGCCTCGGGGTATGCGCTCTATCAGGCGACCTCGCGCGGCGACCGCGAGGGGGCGGCGGCGAGCCTCAACGACCTGGTTCGGCGCTACCCGAACGCCCGCGGCGCCGCCGACGCCGTGGCGGCCCACATGGAGATGGTGCTCGACCGTGTGCCCGCGACGGTGGGCGTCGACACGCTCTCGGGCGCCTCGTTCTGCGAGGAGGTCGGCTGGGGCGCGAGCCTCGAACACAAGATCGCCCGGGGAGAGGCCGTGTCCACGCTCGCCGAGTTCGACCGGTGCCAGCCCGAGAACAGCGTGCTGCGCTATCACGGCGACGTGTGCCGCGGGCTCGCGCTGCTCTACAGCGGTGAGGTCGACCAGGCGCGCCTGTGGGTCAGCAAGCGCTTCGACACCGCGCGCAGCGAGCGCAGCCCGGGGGCGTTGCAGTCGCTCGGCTACGTCGCAGCCCTCGCCGCCGCGGTCCAGGGGAACATCGAACGCCTGGAGGAGGTCGTCTCGCTGATCATGACCTTCACCGCGGTCCCGGCGTTCGACGCGCAGTACCGGTCCGGCGTCGTCGGCCTGTCCGAGGCCAAGGCGCGCTGGCTGGGCCAGGACGCCACGCCCTGCCGCAAGGCGCGCGATCAGGCCGAGCGGCAACGGTTCGGCCCCTTCCCCTTCATGGCGACCTCGCCGCAGGCCGACCCCGGTGTGGCCGGCGACGCGCTGTGGAGCGACGTCGAGTGGGCGACCGAGCGCGGCTTCCTCGCGCCGGCGGTCTTCGCGCTCGTCGAGGCCGTCGAGGCGCACCCCGACCGCGAGCGCCTGGCGCCGTTCCTGGCGCCCCTGTCCGTCGTCGAGAGCCCGCTGCCGCGTGCGCTGCTGTGCCTCGCGCAGGCGGTCGCCGAGCGTGATGTCGAGCGTCTCGGCGCGCTCGAGGAGACGTTCGCCGCGGCGGGGGCGTGGCTGTACGCGTGCCGGGCGGGCGTCCAGCGCGCGCTCGCGCTCTACGAGTCGGGGGACCACGTGGCGGCGGCCGGCGAGGCGTTGCGCGTGTGGGAGCGCGTCATCCCGCGCACGCGAGGGCTGGAGGGCGTGTTCGCGCGGCTCGCCCACGCGGTCGACCTGTCACCGCGCGAGGTCGAGATCGCGCGTTACGCCGTCGACGGGCTGGCGGCCGTCGACATCGCCGGAGCCCTGGTGCTCAGCACGCGCACCGTCGAGCACCACCTGTTCAAGACCTACCGCAAGGTCGGGGTCGACTCGCGCAAGGGGCTGCGGGGCGCGTTCGAGACGTGGCTGCGCCCGGCGCACCAGGGCGCGCAGTTCGGCTTCGAGTGACGGCGGTCAGGCCGCGGCCGTCGTCCACTGCGCGAACCGGCCGACGGCGACCACCAGCGCGAGCACCATCAGCACGACGTTGATGGCCAGTTGCTGCGTCTCGCCGCGCCGCACATGGACGCCGATCGCCAACAGTTGCAGCAGCGTGATGCCCGCGGCCGCGAGCGGAGTCAGCCATGCCGCCGTGCTGGTGGCCTGGGGGAGCACCAGCCCGAGCGCGCCCGCGATCTCGCACAGTCCGATGAGCCGGACGACGACGTCGGGGAACGCCTCGACCCACGCCATCCGCTCGGCCAGGGCGCTGCCGCGCAGGAGTTTGACGCAGCCGACCGCCAGACAGACCGCAGCGAGCAGTCCGGCCACGACCCAGAGTGCGACGTCCACGCGTCCTCCCCTCGGATGCCGGGCCACCTCACCCGGGATCGGTTTCGAGGGCAACCTAGCGCGCGCGGGCGCGCGGTGGAACCTTCGCCGCGGCGCGGCGCGCGCTGCGTCCGGCGACGCGGCGTCGTCGTCGGCGACTCGGGGGACGCCAAGCGTCCGGGCGCGCTGCGGGCCCAGGCCCCAGACGGGCGACGCGCCGTCCGGGGCCCGGGCCCACACCGTCCCTTCGAGCCGTCACTTCGAGAAGAACACCGGGGAGTCGAACAGGCCCGTGCGCAGCGTGAACAGGCCGGGCGCGTCGGCCGGGACCACGACGCAGGCGTTGCCCGAGAACTGCGCGCCCTGGTAGAGCTCACCGATGTCCGACAGGCTGTCGGGGAGCACCCCGCAGGAGGTGTCGTCGTAGGTCACCGAGTCGTCTCCGACGAACGCGACCGACAGGTCGATCCACGGCGTCGCGGGGTCGGAGCCGGTGAACGTCCCGCTCAACGGGACGATCCAGTACTGCGTGCCGTCGGCGGGCGGCTGGTTGAAGGGGTTGGCCTGCGAGATCTCGCCCCACGCCTCGCGCGGCGTGCCGACGGTGACCTGCCAGTCGGCCGTGCTCACGGTCGTGCCCGCGGGCAAGGGGTTGGCGCGCGTGCCGGCCTCGGGCGCCGCCCCGTCGTCGCCCGCGACGTCCTCGCTGTCGGCGTCGGACGCGTCCTGCGCGGCGTCCTCGTCGCCGGCCCCGGGCGCCGCGGCGTCGGGCGTCGGGCGGGTGTCGAGGGCGTCCGAGACCCCGTCGAGCACCTTGCCGTAGAACGCCTGCGACGCGATCACGCCAGCGCCGGCGAGCACCGACAAGACGATCGCGGCGATCGCCAGGCCCCGTCGTCCGGCGCCCTTGCGCGCCTTGAGGAGTCCGACGATCCCGAAGACCAGGCCCAGCGCCCCGAGGACGAAGGCCACGTTGTTGACGATCGGGACCAGGCACAGCGCCAGGGCGACGAGGCCGACGACGAAGCCGGCCGTGGCCAGAGCGTTGCCCGTCGGCCGCGCAGCCGCGGGCGGGGCCGGCAGGGGCGAGGGGGTGGGGGTGAGCGAGGCGCTCATGGTTCTTCCTCCGAGGGTCGGGATGTCGACGGTCAGGAGCTCGCGCTCCGTGGCGGGCGCTGACCGGTGCGCGGCGGACGCCGCATCCCGGCGGTGCGCCGCCGACCCCGAAACTGTCGCCCGGCACCGCCACCAGGCACATCGCCCGACCAGGTCGACTCGACCCACCCGATCGGGGGAGCCGGTCGGCGCAGCGGCGCCCGGTCGGGCGAGGCGGCCTGTCGGCGCCGCTGCGTAGCATCCGTGGCGTGACAGGCGCCCCCGCAGTTCCACCAGCCCGCGCAGGCCAGGCGTTCGGGCCCAGCGCGCGCCTCCGGGACCCCCGACGGCTCGCGCGCGCCGGAACGGTCGTGGCCGTCACCACCGCCGTCTTCAGCTCAGGCGTCGCAGTGGCCTACGCGGGCGGCCGCGACGGCGAGGTGTCGGGCCTCGCGATGCTCGCGGCGCTCGTCGGATGGACGCTGGCGGGACTGCTCGTGCTGCGCCGCCGCCACCCGGTTGCGGTGGCGCTCGCGGCCTCGGCGGCCGCCGTCGTGCTGCCGCTCGACTCGTTCGCGGCGCTGCTCGCGCTGACCTGGGTGATCGCGACGGCGCGCGTGCGCACCGCGGTGCTGTGCACGGCCGCCGTCACGGCGGCGACCGCCGTCGCGCTGTGGCGCGACGCCGCGCGGGCGCCCGGCGACCGCGTCTTCGCCGTCTACGACCAGACGACGGGCGTGCTGACGCATGCGCCCGAGGCGGCGTCGTTCTGGGTCGCGGGCGTGCTGCTGCTCGCGGCCGCGGTCAGCGCGGGGCTCGCGCGCCGGTTCCGGGCGGCCGCGAGCGACTCGCAGGAGGCCCAGGCCACCGCCGTCGCGGTGCTGCACGACAAGACGCTGCGCGAGGACGAGCGCGAGCTGATCGCGCGCGAGGTGCACGACACCGTCGCCCACCACATCGCGAGCATCGCCATGCAGGCGTCGGCCTTCGAGGTCACCCAGCAGAACGAGGCCGCCAAGGTCGCGGCGCGGCAGGTGCGCTCCTCGGCGCAGCAGGCCATCGCCGAACTGCGCGCGTTGATGACGGCGCTGCGCACCGGGACCGGCGTCGGGACGCAAGGGGCCACGCTTGAGGACCTCGTGCCGCTGCTCGACGGGTTGCGCGAGCGGGGGCTGACCGTGGCCGGGACCGTCTTCGTGTCCGACGCGGCGGCGGCGTCGCAGGCGCTGGCGCGCGCGACGTTCCGCATCGTCCAGGAGTCGCTGACCAACGCGCTCAAGCACGCGCCGAACGCGCCGGTCGAGCTGTCGGTGCGCGCGGGGCGGGCCGACGGCGTGCAGATCCGTGTCGCCAACACGGTCGAGCCCGGGGCCGCGCCGGGCCCGGGAACGCGGTCGGGCACCGTCATCATGGCGGAGCGGGCGGCGGCTCTCGGCGGCACGTTCCACGCCGGGGTCGAGGCCGGGCGCTACGTCGTCGTCGCCCACCTGCCCTGGCGGGAGGCCACCGCCTGAGCGCGCCCACCGGCGCCCGTGTCTGAGGCCCCCGGTAGCGTCACGGTCGTGACCCGAGTCCTCATCGTCGACGACGACCCGCTCGTGCGCCGACTGCTGCACACCGTCCTGACCGCCCAGGGCATCGACGTCGTCGGGCAGGCCGCGGACGGTGACGAGGTGGTCACGCAGGTCGCCGAGCACCACCCCGACGTCGTCCTGCTCGACCTGCAGATGCCGCGCCTCGGCGGGCTCGGGGCGCTCGACGAGCTGCGACGGGCGGGCCTCGACGTCGCCGTCGTGGTGCTGTCGTCATTCGGCACGGATGAGACGGTGCTCGCCGCGCTCGAGCGCGGCGCCGTCGGGTTCCTCGGCAAGGACGACGACCCGGACCGCATCGCGCAGCAGGTCAGGGTGGCGGCCTCCGGCCGGGCCGTCGCGGGTCAGCAGGCCGTCGACGCGCTCGTGCGGCATGTGACCGCCGACCCCGCCCGTGGTGTGCGCGCCGAGGCTCAGTCACGCCTCGCGCTCCTGACCGACCGCGAGCGCGAGGTCGCGAGCTGGCTGCCGCACGGGCTGTCGAACCCGCAGATCAGCGCGCGGCTCTACCTCGGGGAGGGCACCGTCAAGTCGCACCTGAGCAGCGCGCTGACCAAGTTGGGCCTGAGCGGGCGCGAGCAGCTCGCCGTCCTGGTGGACCGCGCGGGGGCGACCGCGAGCCTGCGCGCGCCGTGAGCCGTCACAGTGGTCCGGTCACGAGGTCGTCCTGCGCGGCCCGGCGTCGCAGCACGTGCTTGGTGAGCTTGCCGGACGGGTTGCGCGGCAGGGCCTCGACGAGCACGAGGTGGCGCGGGGCCTTGTAGTGCGCCAGCCGGTCCGCGAGGTACGCGCGCACTGACTCAAGCGTGGGCTGCGTGCCAGGGGAGGCGACGACGAACGCGACGATCGTCTCTCCCCAGTCGGGGTGGGGGCGCCCGACGACGGCGACGTCCGCGACCTCGGGGTGTGCGCGCAGCGCCTCCTCGACCTCTTGGGAGTACACGTTCTCGCCGCCGGTGATGATGACGTCCTTGAGCCGGTCGACGATGAACCAGAAGCCGTCCTCGTCCACGCGCACGACGTCGCCCGAGCGGTACCAATCCCCGACGAACGCCGACCGCGTGGCCTCGTCGTCGTCGAGGTAGCCGACCATGCGCGTGTCCGAGCGCAGCCAGATCTCGCCGGTCCCACCAGGGTCGACGTCCCTCCCGTCGAGGTCGACGACGCGCGCGTCGACGCCCGGCATGCCCGCGTGCCCGATCGAGCCGGCCTTGAGCTCCTGGTGGGCCGGTCCGAGCGTCGTGCCGACCGGGCCCATCTCGCTCATGCCGTAGACCTGGTGGAACTCGCCGGGGTAGAACGCGGCGATCTGCCGCACGGTCTCGGCGCCGACAGGCGCGCCGCCCGCGAGCCACAGCCGGGCGCTCGACAGGTCGAACGACGCGAGGTCGACGCCCTGGGCGCGGGCCACCTGAAGCGGCGCGACATAGGCGATCGGCGCCCCGAAGAACGCCGTCGTGCGCTCGGCGGCCACGGTGCGCAGGAACTCGATCGGGTGATACTCGCGCAGCAGCACCGTGGTGCCGCCGAGGAACACCATCGACAGCAGCCAGTTGTTGAGGGGCGAGGCGTGCCAGATCGGCATGGCGAGCAGGAACCGGTCGTCGGCGCGCAGGCCGACCGCGGCCGTGACGTAGGTGGCCACGGTCGCCACGCCGCGGTGCGTGTGCAGGCACCCCTTGGGAGCCGCCGTCGTGCCCGAGGTGTAGAGGATCTCGGCGATCGCGTCGTGGTCGAACGGCACGCCTTCCCAGGGCGGCGTGGTGGCGACGAGCGCGTCGAAGTCGTCACCGAGGGCCGCCCCTGCGGCGGCGCCGTCCGTGCTGTCCGCACTGTCGGTGTCGGCGCCGTCGGCCTCGGTCCACAGCCAGCGCACGCCCGGCGCTCCCGCGCGCACCGTCGCGGCGAGCGCCGCGTCGGCGACGCCGAGCACGGCGCCACAGTGCGTGACCAGGCGGGCGACCTCGGGCGCCTGGAGTTTGTGGTTGACGGGCACGAGCACGGCCCCGGCGCGCCACAGCCCGAACGCCGCGATGACGAACCCGGGGGTGTTGAACGTCATGACGGCGACGCGGTCGCCAGGCCGCACCCCCGCGTCGCGGAAGGCCGCCGCGGCGCGCCGGGCGGCGTCGTCGAGCTCGCGGAAGGTCAGACGGCGCGCGCCGTGCACGAGCGCCTCCTTGGTCGGGAACTTGCGCGCGGTGCTTTCGAGCATGGCTGCCAGGTGCATGGGAACTCCTCGACGTCGTCGTCGGCGGTGCGGCGGCGCCAACCCGGGCGGGGTGACGCGAAAGAGTGAACCATGGTTCAATTCTTTGCGGAAGAGGTTCGCGACGACTCGGAGGATCCGGTGCCCTACCGCCAGACCACGGCTCGCGTCGCGGCCCAGGAGGCCAAGCGCGCTGCGCTGCTCGACGCCGCGCACGCGCTGTTGGCCTCCGGAGGGTTCCGCGCGGTGAGCGTCAAGGCGGTCGCGGCGCGCGCCGCGGTGAGCACCGGGAGCGTCTACTCCTACTTCCCCGACAAGAGCTCGCTGTTGGCCGCGGCGTTCCGCATCGCCGCCGACGTCGAACTGGACGCGGTGCGCGAGGCGTGCCGGCCCGACCCCGCGGACGAGCCCGGCTGGCGCACCGCGCGGCGGCTCGGCCGCGCGGTCGACACCTTCGCGCGCCGGGCGATGCGCGGCCGCACGCTCGCCTGGGCGCTGCTCCTCGAGCCCGTCGACCCCGCGGTCGAGGCCGCCCGCCTGGAGTACCGCCGCGCGTATGGGGCGACGTTCGCGCAGGTCGTCCACGACGGCGTCGCGCAGGGCGAGCTGCCGGCGCAGGACGTCGCATTGAGCGCGGCGGCGCTCGTCGGGGCCATCGGCGAGGCGCTGGCCGGGCCGCTGTCGCCGCTGGGCGCCGACGCCGGGGCGAGCGGCGCCGCCGTGGCTGACGCCGGGCCGGGCGGGCCCGCCGTGGCCGACGCCCACCCGGATCGCGTCGTCGCGGCCGACGCCGAGCGTGACCGCGTCGTCGCGGCCATCCTGCGCTGCTGCCTCGGCGTCGTGAGCCCGCCCGCGCTTCCCGCCTCGCTCCCGCCCGCAACGCACGGCGCCTCGCCGACCTCGACGAGCCGCCTCGGCCCCACCCCTCCCGTCCCGGCGTCGAAGGAGATCCCGTGACCACCGCACCGCACCGCCCGCTCGCCCCCGCCCCCCACGTGACGCACGAAGTCGCCAACCAGCCGCCAGAGCGCGCCGACGTCAACGAGTACCTCGACTTCCCCGTGCTGCGCGAGGCCGTGCGCGCGTTCGGCGGCGGCTGGGGCGAGGACGAGCTGACCGCCGTCGGCTCGCTCGTGGGCAGCGCCGAGTTCCAGCAGGCCGCCGACCTGGCCAACACGCACGAGCCGGTGCTGCGCACGCACGACCGGCGTGGGCGGCGCGTCGACGAGGTCGACTACCACCCCGCCTACCACCGCGTCATCGCCGCCGCCGTCGGGCACGGGGCGCACACCAGCGCGTGGGCGAGCCCGCGCGAGGGGGCGAACGTCGTGCGCGGCGCGGTCTTCTCCCTGTTCGCTCAGGTCGAGCCCGGGCACTCGTGCCCGGTGTCGATGACGCACGCGGCCGTCCCGACGCTGCGGCACGCGCCGGACCTGGCGGCCACATGGGAGCCGCGGCTGCTCGCACGCGGGTACGACGGCGCGCTGGCGGCCCCCGCGACCAAGCCGGGCGTCCTGGTGGGCATGGCCATGACCGAGAAGCAGGGCGGCAGCGACGTGCGCGCCAACACCACGCGAGCCGACGCCGCCGGGAGCGGCGCCTGGCTGCTGACGGGCCACAAGTGGTTCTGCTCGGCGCCGATGTCGGACGCGTTCCTCGTGCTCGCCCAGACCGGCGACGGCGCCGGGACGCCGTCGTGCTTCCTGGCGCCGCGCGTGCTCGACGACGGGGAGCGCAACGCGCTGCGCATCCAGCGGCTCAAGGACAAGGTGGGCAACCGCTCGAACGCGTCGAGCGAGATCGAGCTCGACGGCGCCGTCGGATTCCTGGTCGGAGAGGCCGGGCGGGGAGTGCGGACCATCATCGAGATGGTCCAGCGCACACGCCTCGACTGCGTGCACGGCTCGGCCGCAGGGATGCGGCAGTCGGTCGCGGAGGCCCTGTGGCACGCGCGCCACCGTGCGGCGTTCGGCGCGCTCCTGGTCGACCAGCCGGCGATGACCGCCGTCCTGGCCGACCTGGCGCTGGAGTCCGAGGCGGCGACCCTCAGCTCGATGCGCCTGGCCGCCGCGTACGACGCCGAGACCGAACAGGAGCGGGCCTTTCGCCGGCTCGCGACCGCCGTGGTCAAGTACTGGGTGTGCAAGCGCGGGCCGGGTCACGCGTACGAGGCGATGGAGTGCCTGGGCGGCAACGGGTACACCGAGGCGTTCCCGCTCGGGCGCCGCTACCGGGAGCAGCCGGTCATGGCGATCTGGGAGGGCTCGGGCAACGTCATCGCGCTCGACGTGCTGCGCGCGCTGGCGCGCGAGCCCGAGACGGTCGACGCCTTCGCGGCCGAGCTCGCCACGACGGCGGGCGCGCACCCGCTGCTCGACGCGCACGTGGCCCAGACGCACGCGCTGCTCGCGCAGGTCCGCGGCGCCGACGCGGCGCAAGCCCAGGCGCTCGCCCGACGGCTCGTCGAGCGGCTCGCGCTGGGCCTGCAGTCCTCGCTCATGCTGCGCCACGCGCCGTCGGCGACCGCGGAGGCCTTCGTGGCCGCGCGCCTCGGCGCCGACCGCGGGCACGAGTACGGCGTCCTGCCGCACGGCACGGACGCCCGCGCCGTGCTGGAGCGCCACATGGGGTGACGCGCCGCGCAGGGCGGTTCGGTCTGGTCGTCGGTTCGCGGTCTGGTCGTCGGACGAGAGCGACGACCAGACCGCGAACCGACGACCAGACCGGCTGGGTCGGCGACCGGGTGGCGCCTAGTTCGCCAGGTAGCGCTCGTAGGCGATGGTCGTGAGGAACTCCGGGAAGCCCTCGCCGAGCGCCACCTCGCGGAACACCTCGGCGGCGTCGTCGTACCGGTCGCCGTCGAAGCGGTCGAGGCCGGCCAACACCTCGTCGAGCACGACGCGCGCCCGCTCACGCGTCACAGGGCCGTGCTCGGTGCGGACCCCGGCCGCGATCCACTGCCACAGCTGCGAGCGCGAGATCTCGGCGGTCGCGGCGTCCTCCATGAGGTTGTCGAGCGCCGCCGCGCCGGTCCCGCGCAGCCACGAGGCGATGTAGCGCACGCCGACCGACACGTTCGAGCGCAGCCCGCACTCGGTCACCGACGCCCCGGCCCGCCCGGCCGACGCGACGTCGAGCAGTTCGGCCTGGCCCACGCGCACGTCGTCGCGCAGCCGCATCACCTGGTTCGGACGCTCGCCCAGCACGGCGTCGAACTCGGCGCGCGCCGTCTCGATGAGGTCGGGGTGCGCCACCCAGGTGCCGTCAAAGCCGTCTCCGGCCTCGCGCCGCTTGTCGTCGCGCACCTTCTCCAGCGCCCGCTCGGTGACGTCGGGACGACGCCGGTCGGGGATGAAGGCGCTCATGCCGCCGATCGCGTGGGCTCCGCGCCGGTGGCAGGTGGCGACCAGCAGTTCGGTGTAGGCGCGCATGAACGGGGCCGTCATGGTCACCTGGTTGCGGTCGGGCAGCACGTACGAGGCGCCGCGCGTGCGCAGGTTCTTGATGATCGAGAACAGGTAGTCCCAGCGCCCCGCGTTGAGGCCGGCCGCGTGCTCGCGCAGCTCGTAGAGGATCTCCTCCATCTCGAACGCGGCGGGCAGGGTCTCGATGAGCACCGTGGCCCGGATGGCGCCGCGCGGGATGCCCAGCGCGTCCTCGGCGGCCTCGAACACCCGGTTCCACAGGCGCGCCTCGCGGTGCCCCTCGAGCTTGGGCAGGTAGAAGTACGGGCCGCGGCCGCGCGCGATGAGCTCGGCGGCGTTGTGGAACGCGTACAGGCCGAAGTCGACGAGCGAGCCCGACGCCGCCGTGACCGTCCCGTCGGAGTGCTGCACGCGCAGGTGCGCCTCCGGCAGGTGCCAGCCGCGCGGGCGGAACACGATCGTGGGCAGGTCGGTCAGCCGCGGCGAGCGCAGGCGGTACTCGCGGCCCTCGGGCGTGGTCAGCGAGAGCGTGCCGCGGATCGCGTCGCGCAGCGCGAGCTGGCCGCCGATGACGTTCTCCCACGTGGGCGCGGAGGCGTCCTCGGCGTCGGCGAGCCAGACCTTGGCGCCCGAGTTGAGCGCGTTGATCGTCATCTTCGGGTCGGTCGGTCCGGTGATCTCGACCCGGCGGTCATCAAGCCCGGGTGCGCCCGCACAGCCCGCGACGCGCCAGGAGGGGTCGTCGCGCACGGGGCGCGTCGTGGGGTCGAAGTCGGGGTCCTGCCCGCCCGCGACGGCGGCCGCGCGGCGTGCGCGGGTGGCGAGCAGGGCGGCCTGGTCGTCCGCGAACCGCTCGTGCAGCATCCCGAGGAACTCCAGCGCCTGGGGCGTGAGGATCTCGGCGTCGCGCTCGGTCGCGCGGCGGGTGGGGGTCAGGTGCGTGCCGGACATGGCGTCGGGGATGGGGATCTCGGTCATCGTGGTCATGGTGAGCCTCCTGGCGGAAAGGGGCGCGGTCGGGGCTAGAACTGGGCCGTCTCGGTGGAGCCGGCGAGCGCCAGGGTGGCGGCGGAGGGGTTGAGCGCAGTCGCGATGCGGTCGAAGTAGCCGGTGCCGACCTCGCGCTGGTGCTTGGTGGCGGTGTAGCCGCGGGCTTCGGCGGCGAACTCGGCCTCCTGCAGCCGCACGTACGCCGTCATCTGCTCGCGGGCGTAGCCGTGGGCGAGGTCGAACATCGAGTGGTTCAGGGCGTGGAAGCCGGCGAGCGTGATGAACTGGAAGGCGTAGCCCATCGCGCCCAGCTCGCGCTGGAAGCGGGCGATCTCGTCGTCGGACAGGTGCTTGCGCCAGTTGAACGACGGCGAGCAGTTGTAGGCGAGGAGCTGGTCGGGGAACTGCGAGCGGACGCCCTCGGCGAAGCGGCGCGCGAGGTCGAGGTCGGGCGTGCCGGTCTCCATCCACAGCAGGTCGGCGTACGGCGCGTAGGCGCGCGCCCGGGCGATCGACGGCTCCAGCCCGTTGCGCACCTCGTAGAAGCCCTCGGCAGTGCGCCCGCCGGTCAGGAAGGGGCGGTCGCGCTCGTCGACGTCGGAGGTCAGCAGCGTGGCCGCCTCGGCGTCGGTGCGGGCGACGACGATGGTGGGCACGGCGGCGACGTCGGCGGCCAGGCGCGCGGCGTTGAGCGTGCGCACGTGCTGCTGCGTGGGCACCAGCACCTTGCCGCCCAGGTGGCCGCACTTCTTCTCGCTGGCGAGCTGGTCCTCCCAGTGCACGCCCGCGGCGCCCGCGGCGATCATGGCCTTCATGAGCTCGTAGGCGTTGAGCGGGCCCCCGAACCCGGCCTCGGCGTCGGCGACGATGGGCGCGAGCCAGTCCTCGACGCTGCGTGCGCCGTCCATGCGCTCGACCTGGTCGGCGCGCAGCAGCGCGTTGTTGATGCGGCGCACGACGGTCGGCACCGAGTTGGCCGGGTAGAGCGACTGGTCGGGGTAGGTGTGGCCGGAGTTGTTGGCGTCGCCGGCGACCTGCCAGCCCGACAGGTAGATCGCGCGCAGCCCGGCTTTGACCTGCTGCACCGCCTGGTTGCCGGTGAGCGCGCCGAGCGCGTTGACGAAGTCGCTCGTGTGCAGCATGTCCCACAGGCGCTCGGCGCCGCGGCGGGCGAGGGTGTGCTCCTCCTGGACCGATCCGCGCAGCGCGACGACGTCCTCGGCGCTGTAGGTGCGCTCGACGCCGGCCCAGCGCGGGTCGGTGGCCCACTGGTGGGCGAGCTCGTCGGCGGTCTGAACCGTGTCGCCCGGGCGGGCGCCGGTGGCGGGGCGATCGGTGAGCGCGGTCATGGGGTGCTCCTCGGGTCGTGGCGTCGTCGTCCTGGGCCTGGTGCGACGGAGTGAGACTCCGTCGCAGTCGGCCTGTGAGAACGACGTTCCTCCCTCGGAGTGGCCGACCGCCAGCATTGCGGGGGAGAAGTTTCCGGGTTCTTCTCCTTGAGGGAAACTGTGGCGTGTGTCACCCTGGGGCATGGTGAACTCGACGTCGAGACAAGCCGCCGCACCCGCGGCGCGGGGCGCGACGGCGCCGCCCGCCGAGCCGGACGCGCTCACCATCGGCCGGCGCATCCGCCACCTGCGCACCCAGCGGGGCCTGACGCTCGAGCAGCTCGCAGCGGCCATCGGCAAGGCTCCGTCGCAGGTCTCGCTGCTGGAGAACGGTCGACGCGAGCCCACCATCGCCCGCCTCCAAGCCGTCGCGCGCGCGCTCGGCACGAGCGTCGACACCCTCCTGTCACCCCAGCCGCCCACGCGCCGCGACGCGCTCGAGATCGAGCTCGAACGCGTCCAGCGCGGCCCCCTCTTCGACGCCCTGGGGATCCGCCCGGTGCGTGTGGGACGCAGTCTCCCCTCCGACGCGCTCGAGGCGATCGTCACGCTCCAGCGCGAGCTCGAGCGGCTGCACACCGAACGCGCGCTCACGCCCGAGGAGGCCCGCCGCGCCAACACCGAGCTGCGCGCCGACATGCGCGACCAGGACAACTACTTCCCCCAGCTTGAGATCGTCGCGCAACGGCTGCTCGAGGACATCGGCCACCGGGGCGGACCGCTGCCGCAGCGGCAGGCGGGCGAGCTCGCCGCGCACCTCGGGTTCGAGATCCACTACGTACCCGACCTGCCCCACTCGACCCGCGCGGTGATCGACCGGCGCCACCATCGCGTGTACCTGCCCAGCGACGGCCTGCGCGGCCGCTCGGACGCGCGCTCGGCCCTGCTCCAGGCGCTCGCCTCGCACGTGCTGGAGCACGACGTGCCGCGTGACTACCGCGACCTGCTGCGTCAGCGGGTCGAGGCCAACTACCTGTGCGCGGCCCTGCTGCTGCCCGAGCGTGACGCCGTGCGGTTCCTGCGCGGCGCCAAGGAGCAGCGGGCCATCTCGATCGAGGACCTGCGCGACGCGTTCGCCGTCTCGTACGAGACCGCCGCGCACCGGTTCACCAACCTGGCCACGCGCCAGCTCGGCATCCCCGTGCACTTCATGAAGATCCATGAGTCCGGGGTCATCCACAAGGCCTACGAGAACGACGGCGTCCGGTTCCCGACCGACGCGCTGGGGACCGTCGAGGGCCAGTACGTGTGCAAGCACTGGACGGCGCGCGTCGTGTTCGCGGTGCCCGAC
Source organism: Xylanimonas ulmi (assembly GCF_004216535.1). Taxonomy (NCBI): domain Bacteria; kingdom Bacillati; phylum Actinomycetota; class Actinomycetes; order Micrococcales; family Promicromonosporaceae; genus Xylanimonas; species Xylanimonas ulmi. The sequence continues at coordinate 2,247,896 of NZ_SGWX01000001.1, read as the reverse complement.
CGGCTCGCGCCGTACTACCAGTACACCGACACCTCGACCGGCACCTACTGGTGCACCTCGCGCGTCGAGGACTCGCCCGACGGCCTCTTCTCGGTCTCGGTCGGCGTGCCGTACTCGCAGGTCAAGTGGTTCTTGGGGCGCGAGACGACGGCGCGCGCGACGTCACGCTGCCCCGACGAGTCGTGCTGCCGGCGCCCGCCCGCCCCGCTCGCCGCGCGCTGGGCCGGGCAGGCGTTCCCCAGCGCACGGCCGCACGCGTCGATGCTCGCCGCCATGCCGCAGGGCGCGATGCCGGGCGTGGACCAGACCGAGGTCTATGAGTTCCTGGAGCGGCACGCCCCCGTCGGCTCCTGAGCCGCGCGCGCCTGCGGCGAGTCCGCGGCCGGGCCGCCGGGGGTGTGCGCGGGCGCGTCGCCCGCCGTGTCTCCGATGTGCTCGACGACGCCGTCCGGCACCCCGTCACGGTTCATGTCCTCGCTGCGGGCCGCCCGCGCGTCCCAGCGCAGGCAGGTGGCGCCCAGGACCGCGGCGAGCGCCGAGCCGAGGAGGATCGCGAGCTTCGCGCCCTCGGTCTGCTCCGCCGTCGGGCCGTACGACAGCTCGGAGACCAGCAGCGCGACGGTGAACCCGATGCCCGCCAGCAGCCCCACGGGCAGCAGGTCGCGCAGCCCCACACCCTGCGCGAGCCGCAGCGGCGTCAGGCGGGTGACCAGCGCCGTCGTGCCCAGCACGCCCACCAGCTTGCCCGCGACCAGGCCCACGACGATCGCGAGCACCACCGGCTGCCCGGCGATGGCGCCCGGCCCGTCGCCGTCGACGAGGTTGACCCCCGCGGCGAAGAACGCGAACACGGGCAGCGCGATGCCCTGCGACAGGGGAGTGACCGCGCGCGAGTACTGGTGCGTGCGCGGCTCGCGCTCGCCGTGCAGGGCGCGCGCGGGCGCGGTGAGCCCCAGCAGCACGCCCGCCACCGTGGCGTGGACGCCCGAGGCGTGCATGAGCGCCCAGGCCGTCGCGGCGAGCGGGACGAAGACCCACCAGCGCGGCTTGCGCGAGCGCACGTAGACGGCGACGACGCCCACGACGCCGAGGCCCGCCAGCAGGGGCGCGAAGCTCAGGTCGTCGCTGTAGAAGATCGCGATCACGGTGATGGCGAGCAGGTCGTCCACCACGGCCAACGTGAGCAGGAACGTGCGCAGGGCCGCCGGCAGGCCCTTGCCGAAGACGGCCAGAACGGCCAGCGCGAACGCGATGTCGGTCGCGGTGGGGATGGCCCAACCGTGCCGGGCGGGCGCGTCGTGCAGCAGCGTGACGCCCACGGCGAAGACCGCGGCGGGCACGAGCATCCCGCCCACCGCGGCGAGCATGGGCACGCCGGCCTCGCGCGGATTGCGCAGCGAGCCCGCCACGAGCTCGTGCTTGAGCTCCAGGCCCACCCCGAGGAAGAAGACCGCGAGCAGCCCGTCCGCGGCCCACGACGCGACCGTGAGGTCGAGGTGCAGCGCGCCCGGCCCGACGACGGCGTCCGAGACCGCCTCGTAGGCGCCGCGCCACGGGGAGTTCGCCAGGACCAGGCCCACCAGGGCGGCGCCCAGCAGGAGCATGCCGCCGGGAACCTCACGCGAGACCCAACGGCTGACGCGGGCGAGCGAGGGGGAGACGGTGGTCAGGGAGGGCATCGCGGCTCCGAGCGGGAGGGACGGGTGGGACCGCCGGCGCCTCCACCGGCTCCGCCGACCAGACTTCCCGGCTCGCCGCAGGCCAGCCTACTCAGTCGATCGCCGCGCGCACCAGCGTCAGCAGCGCCTCGGCGTAGGCGTCGGCGGGGTTCTCGGAGTCGAAGACCTGCTCCGGGTGGCCGGGAATCTCCACGAGCACCTGGTACCACCCCATCGTCGAGCGGGCCAGGCTGCGGAACGCGGGGCCCAGCAGCTCGCGCAACTGGTCCTCGCGCGGCAGCCACAGCGTGTCCTCCACGGGCACCGAGTCGAGCGCCCACTCGGTCGTGCCGTTGAAGCCGAGGATCGTCCCGCTCGCGTAGTCGTGACGCTCGACCACCATGTCGCTGACGGTGAAGACGTCCTCGGCCAGCGCGTCGGAGAGCACCGCGAACCGGTCGCCCGCACGGGGGCGCCACAGGAGCCCCGCCGCCCTCAACCGCTCGGCGGCGTCGCGCGAGATGGTCATGGGTCCATGCTGCCCCGCGCGGGCCGGGCGCGCGTGGGTCACGGCCCGGGACGAACACCAGCGGCGCGATTCGGATGAACAATGCGTGACAAATGAGCGACACACCATCGCAGCCCTGGTCGTGAGAATCACAGGTCCGTAGTTTGGGTCCATGGGCGGCGCCCAGCCGCCCTCCGGGAGGCCAGCCCATGGAGTCGTCGCTCCGCGCAGGGGGGCCGGTACCGGCCGCGCGGCACGACACCGCGCCGGAGGCCGGCCGCCTGCCACACCTACCGAGTGCGCTGCCGCGCCGGAGGGAGCAACTCCGTGGAGACCAGCACCAACGCCACATCCCAGGCCACCACCGACGATCCTGACCGGATCGAGCGGCGCACCTTCGTCATCGACACCTCGGTCCTCCTGTCCGACCCGCGGGCGCTGTACCGGTTCGCGGAGCACGACGTCGTCCTACCGGTCGTCGTCGTCACCGAACTGGAGGCCAAGAGGCACCACGCCGAGCTGGGCTACTTCGCCCGCTCGGCGTTGCGCATCCTGGACGACCTGCGCCTGGAGCACGGGCGCCTCGACGCCCCGCTGCCCATCGGGGGCGCCGGCGGCACGCTGCGCGTCGAGCTCAACCACATCGACTCCGAGGTGTTGCCCGCCGGGTTCCGGCTGGGCGACAACGACACGCGGATCCTGGCCGTCGCCGCCAACCTCGCGGCCGAGGGCCGCCGGGTCACCGTGGTGTCCAAGGACCTGCCGATGCGCATCAAGGCCTCGGCAGTCGGCCTCGACGCGGAGGAGTACCGCGCCGAGCTCGCCGTCGACTCGGGCTGGACCGGCATGACCGCCGTCGACCTCTCGGACGAGCAGATGTCGGCCCTGTGGGAGCGCCAAGAGCTCGACATCGCCGAGCTCGACCCCGCCGTCGTCGAGGCCGCCTCGCCGCTGCTGGTGCACACCGGGCTGGTGATCCACTCGCCGCGCGGGTCCGCGCTCGGACGGGTGAGCGCCGACAAGACGGTGCGGCTGGTGCGCGGCGACCAGGAGGTGTTCGGCGTGCACGGCCGGTCGGCCGAGCAGCGCGTGGCGATCGACCTGCTGCTCGACGAGTCGATCGGTATCGTCTCGCTCGGCGGGCGCGCGGGCACCGGCAAGTCGGCCCTCGCGCTGTGCGCGGGCCTTGAGGCTGTGCTGGAGCGGCGACAGCACCGCAAGATCCTCGTTTTCCGGCCGCTGTACGCCGTCGGCGGGCAGGAGCTGGGGTACCTGCCCGGCAGCGAGTCCGAGAAGATGAACCCGTGGGCGCAGGCGGTCTACGACACGCTCGGGGCGCTGGTCTCACCCGAGGTGGTCGACGAGGTGATCGCCCGCGAGATGCTCGAGGTGCTGCCGCTCACGCACATCCGCGGGCGCTCGCTGCACGACGCCTTCGTGATCGTCGACGAGGCGCAGAGCCTGGAGCGCAACGTGCTGCTCACGGTGCTCTCGCGCATCGGGCAGAACTCGCGGGTCGTGCTCACGCACGACGTCGCCCAGCGCGACAACCTGCGCGTGGGACGGCACGACGGCGTCGCGGCGGTCATCGAGAAGCTCAAGGGCCACCCGCTGTTCGCGCACGTGACCCTGACGCGCTCGGAGCGCAGCCCGATCGCGGCCCTGGTGACCGACATGCTCGAACACCTGGAGCTGTGATCCCGGCGCCCTGACGCCGCCCGCCACGTCGACGCCCCACCACCCGTCACGCGGGGTGGTGGGGCGTCGACGTCAGCGGACCGTGAAGGGGGCGGTGAGCAGGTCGGCCGCGCGTGAGGAGGGGCCGACCTGGAGCTCGAAGGCGCCGGGCTCGACGACGCGGACGCCTGCGCCGTCGAGGATCGAGCACGACGAGGCGGGCACCTCGATCGACGCCGTGACCGACGCGCCCGGGGCCACGGTCACCTGCGTGAACGCCTTGAGCTCACGCTCGGCCCACGAGGCCGAGGTGACCAGGTCGCTCACGTACACCTGGACGGTCTCCAGCGCGGGCCGGGCGCCGGTGTTGGTCAGCGTGATCCGCGCGCGCACCACGTCCGACGCCGTCACCTCGGGCGTCTCGACCACTAGGTCCGTGTACTCGACGGTGGTGTACGACAACCCCTGCCCGAACACGAACGCGGGCGCCTGGGTGAGGTCGGCGTACCGGTCCCCGTGCTGGCCGCGCACCTGGTTGTAGTAGGTGGGCTGCTGGCCGACGTGCCGCGCGAACGAGATCGGCAGGCGGCCGGTCGGCTCGATGTCGCCGAGCAGCAGCTCGGCGATCGCCCGCCCACCGGTCATGCCAGGGTTGGCCGCCCACACCAGCGCGGCGGCGCTGAGCGCCGCCGGCGGCAGCACGAGCGGCTTGGACGCGAGGAGCACGACGATCAGCGGCGTGCCCGTCGCGGCGAGCGCGTCGAGCAGGGCGACCTGCCCGCCGACCAGGTCGAGCGTCGCCGTCGAGCGGCCCTCGCCGACCAGCTCGATGCGGTCGCCGACGACGGCCACCACGTAGTCGGCCTGCGACGCCGCGGCGACGGCCTCGGCGATGAGCGCCTCGTCCGGAGCCGCGGGCACGACGACGGGCGGGCGCGGCTGCCCGTCGGGGAAGAACGCCCCCGCGGGGTCGGGCTCGAGCGTGAGGATGTCGGCGCCGCGCGCGTGGGTGACCGCCCAGCCCTGCGGGACCGCGGCCCGCAGGCCGTCGAGCACGGTGGTGATCATGGCGCGCGGGTGGCCGTCGGGCAGCCAGTCGACCTGGCCGCTGCTGCCGGCCCAGTCGCCGAGCTGCGTCTGGGCGTCGTCGGCCAGGGGGCCGACGACGGCGATGCGGCGCGGTGGGGTGGTTGAGCCTGTCGAAGCCGCCGTTGGCGGCAGGAGGGGCAGGGCGCCGTCGTTGCGCAGCAGCACCAGGGCGCGGCGCGCGATCTCGAGGTTGAGGTCCTGGTGGGAGCCGACCACCTGCGCGATGCGCACCGGGTCGGGGCGGCGGCGGTCCTCGAACAGCCCCAGCTCGAACTTGAGCGTGAGGATGCGCTCGACCGCCGTGTCGAGCTCGGACTCCTTGAGCAGCCCTTGGTCGATCGCGGCCAGGGCGCCCTCGAAGAACTGGGGCGTGTTCATCACCATGTCGTTGCCGGCCCGCACGGCGGCCGCCGCGGCGTGCGTGTGGTCGGGCTGGACCTTCTGCTCCCACACCATGCGCCCGACGTTGTCCCAGTCGGTGATGAGGGTGCCGGTGTAGCCCCACTCGCCGCGCAGCACGTCGGTCAGCAGCCAGTCGTTGACGGTGATGGGCACGCCGTCGGTGGTCTGGTAGCCGAGCATGAACGTGCGGCAGCCCTCGCGCGCCACGCGCTCGAACGGGGGCAGGAACCACGAGCGCAGCTTGCGGCGCGAGATGTCGGCCTCGGACGCGTCGCGCCCGCCCTGCGTCTCGGAGTAGCCCGCGAAGTGCTTGGCCGTGGCCAGGATGGCGGTGGTGTCGCTCAGGCCCTGGCCCTGATAGCCGCGCACGGCGGCCGAGGCGAGCTCGCCGATGAGGTGCGGGTCCTCGCCGAAGGTCTCGTTGACGCGCCCCCAGCGCAGGTCGCGCGCGATGCACAGCACGGGCGAGAACGTCCAGTGGATGCCGGTCGCGGCGACCTCGACGGCCGTGGCCCGGGCCATGCGCTCGACGAGCTCGGGCGACCAGGTGGCCGCCATGCCGAGCTGGGTCGGGAAGATCGTGGCCCCCTCGAAGAACGAGTGGCCGTGGATGCAGTCCTCACCCACCAGCAGCGGGATGCGCAGCCGGGTCCGGTCGGTCACATCGTGCGCCTCGCGCACCAGCGCGGGCGAGGTGTGCAGGATCGAGCCCACGTGCTTGCGCAGGATGTGGTCCTCGACGCCCTCGCGCGCGTCGAGCTGGAGCATCTGGCCGACCTTCTCCTCGCGCGTCATGCGCGCCAGCAGGTCGGCCACACGCTCAGCGACGGGCGCGGTCGCGTCCAGGTACGGCAGGGTGCTCATGCGAGCGTCTCCTCGGTGGCGGAAGCGGCGGTGGGCGGGGCGGGCGGCGTCGTCGTCGGCGGCGGTGACGACGGCGGCGTCCCCGCGCGGGCCGCGCGCACCTGGGTGACCGACGACGTCGTGCTCAGGCCGCGCTTGCGCAGCGCGCGGGCGCGCTCGCCCGCTGAGCGCAACCGGGGGTTGACGTACTCGTCGATGCCGAAGTTGATGAGCGACAGGGCCACGCCGAGCAGCGCGATCGCCAGTCCGGCGGGGACGTACCACCACCAGAAGCTCGGGAAGGCGCCGTTCTGCTGCGCCCAGAACAGGATGGTGCCCCAGTTGAGGTTGGTGATCGGGATGACGCCGATGAACGCCAGCGTCGTCAGGCCCAGCACGGCGGCGGTGACGGTCCCCACGAACGACGAGGCGATGATCGCCATGAGGTTCGGCAGCATCTCCACGGTGATGATGCGCCACAGCGGCTCGCCGTTGGCGCGCGCGGCCTGGACGAAGTCGCGGTTGCGCAGCGACATCGTCTGGGCGCGCAGCACGCGCCCGCCCCACGCCCAACCGGTGATCGCCAGGACGGCGGCCACGAGCACGAGCGACGGGTTGTTCTGCTGCGAGGTGATGATGATCATCAGCGGCAGGCCGGGGATGACCAGGAACACGTTGGTCAGCGCGGACAGCGACTCCGACTTCCACCCGGTGACGTACCCGGCCGTCACGCCGATGGCGATGGCGATGATGGTCGCGATGACGCCGGCCGCGAAGCCGACGACCAGCACGCCGCGCGTGCCGTAGACGATCTGGGCGAACACGTCCTCGCCCATGTGGGTGGTGCCGAGCCAGTGCGTGCCCGACGGCGGCTGCCGCAGCGCCTGGAAGTCCTTCGCGAGCGGGTCGAACCGGGTGATGAGCGGCGCGAACACCGCCATGAGCACGAACACGGCGAGGATGACCAGTCCGGTGATCGACTTGCCGTTGCGGAACATCGCGAACGCGCTGGCCGCGCCGTGGCGGCGGGGGGCCGTCTCGGTGACGGGCTGGTCGGAGGTGAGGGTCGCGGTCATGGCTCAGGCCTCCGTCTGGCGCGTGCGCGGGTCGAGGACGGCGTAGGCGACGTCGGCCAGGATGTTGGCGACGAGCACCGTGAGGGTGATGACCAGGAACAGGCCCTGCATGAGGGGGTAGTCCTTGGCGTTCGTGGCGTCCAGCAGCAGCTTGCCGACGCCGGGGTAGGAGAACACGAGCTCCATGACGAGCGTGCCGCCCACGATGAAGCCGAGCGCGAGCGCGAACGACTGGATCTGCGGCAGGACCGCGTTGCGCGCGGCGTAGCGCGTCAGCACGCGCCGGGCCGGCAGGCCCTTGGCCTGCGCGACCGTGACGTAGTCCTCGTCGAGGATCGTGACCATCATGTTGCGCATGCCCAGGATCCAGCCGCCGAGCGAGGCGATGACGATCGTCAGCGCCGGCAGCGTGCCGTGCTGGATCACCTCGCCCACGAACTGCAGGCTCCATCCCGGCTGCGTGCCGCGGCCGTAGGCGTGCGAGGCCGGGAACCAGCCCAGCCCGGTCGCGAACACGGCGATCGCGATCAGGCCCATCCAGAAGTAGGGGACCGTCGAGAAGAACGTCGAGATCGGCACCAAGATGTCGGCGCGTGAGCCGCGACGCCACCCGACCAGCGCGCCCAGGCTCGTGCCGATGACGAAGCTGAGGATCGTCGCGATGCCGACCAGGCCGATCGTCCACGGCAGGGCGACCGAGATGACGTCGGTCACCGGGGTCAGGCCGCGTGACAGCGAGCGGCCCAGGTCGCCGGAGAACATCAGGCCCCAGTAGTCGGCGTACTGCCGCAGCAGCGACTTGTCGGTGTTGAGGCCGAAGAGGATGCGCAGCGACTCGGCCGCCTCGGGCGAGACGCGGCCCTGGTTGCGGGCCAGGTACGCCGAGATCGGGTCGCCCTTCATGAACCGCGGCAGGAAGAAGTTGATGGTGATGGCCGCCCACGCGGTGAACAGGTAGAAGGCGGTGCGGCGCGCGAAGAAGCGCAGGGTGTTCATCGGGACGCCCCCATGCTGAAGTGCTTGTCGGGGTCGGGTGAGGCGGCCAGCAGCGCCTGGGTGTACTCGTGCCGCGGGCGCAGGATGACGTCGTCGGACGGTCCGCGCTCGACGACGACGCCGTGGTTGAGCACCAGGATCTCGTCGGAGAAGTGCCGGGCCGTGGCCAGGTCGTGCGTGATGTACAGGACCCCGAGGTTCTGGGAGCGCTGCAGGTCCGCCAGCAGGTTGAGCACGCCCAGGCGGATCGACACGTCGAGCATCGACACCGGCTCGTCGGCGACCAGCAGCGACGGGCGTGACGCGATCGCGCGCGCGATCGCCACGCGCTGGCGCTGCCCGCCCGACAGCTCGTGCGGGCGCCGGTCGATGGTGGCGCCCGGGTCGAGGCGGACGACGTCGAGCAGGCGCGCCACCTCGTCCTCGACCTCGCGCTTGGGCACCACGCGGTCGAGCAGCAGCGGCCGCTCGAGGTGGTGGCGGATGGTGTGGTACGGGTTCAGCGACGCGAACGGGTCCTGGAAGACCATGCGCACCTGCTGCCGGTAGGAGCGCAGCGCGCGGCCGCGCCGCGGGATCGGGGCGCCGTCGAGCAGGACCTGCCCCGACGTCGCCCGCTCGAGCTGGGTGATGATCTTGGCGATGGTCGACTTGCCCGAGCCGGACTGCCCCACGAGGGCGACGGTCCGCCCCGAGGTGATCGTGACGTCGACCGAGTCGAGCGCGAGCATCGTGCCGGCGCCGCGCACGTGGTAGCGCTTGGTGACGCCCTTGAGCTCCAGGGTGCTCATGACGCCGCCGCCTCGCCCGCGCGCAGGAACGCGCCGCGGTCGCCCGTCAGGCTCGGGAACGAGCTGAGCAGGCGGCGCGTGTACTCGTGCTGCGCGTGGTGGTAGATGTTCGACGCCGTGTCGAGCTCGACGATCCGGCCCTCGCGCATCACGGCGATGCGGTCGGAGATCTCGAGCAGCAGCGGCAGGTCGTGGGTGATGAACACGACCGAGAACCCGAACTCCTCGCGCAGGTCGGAGATCTGCAGCAGGATCTCGCGCTGCACCAGCACGTCGAGCGCCGTCGTCGGCTCGTCCATGACCATGAGCTGCGGGCGCAGGGCCAGGGCCATCGCGATCATGACGCGCTGGCGCATGCCGCCCGACAGCTCGTGCGGGTAGGAGCGCAGGCGGGCGCGGCCCACGCCCACGATGTCGAGCAGTTGCGCGCACTCCTCGGCGCGCTCCTCGCGCGGCATCTGCGGGCGGTGCGCCTCGAAGACGTCGGCGAGCTGGGAGCCGATCGACAGCACCGGGTTCAGGGCGTTCATCGCGCCCTGGAACACCATGGAGACCTTGTCCCACCGGAAGCGCTGGAGCGAGCGCTCGTCGAGGGCCAGCAGGTCGATGTCGGCGCCGCCCTCGTCGTGGAAGACGGCCGAGCCGGAGGTGATGACGGCGGGCGGTTTGAGCAGGCGCTGGACGCCGTACGCCAGGGTGGTCTTGCCGCAGCCGGACTCGCCGGCCAGGCCGAGGATCTCTCCGCGCACCAGGTCGAGGGACACGTCGATCACCGCCTCCACGGGCGGGTCGACGTCGTACACCACGCTGAAGTCGCGGACCGTGAGCACGTTCTCACTGGTCACAAGGGGTTTTCCGTTTCGGGACGGGTGGTGGGGCCGCGCGCGGCGCCTCGGGAAGGGCCGCGAGCGGCCCCACCACCTCGGTGGACGGGTCGGGTCGGGCTCAGCTCGCGGGCTTGAGCTTCGTGAGGATGAGCACCGACGTCGGCTGCGTCGGGTCCGCGTTGATGTACGGGTCGTCGTCGGACGGCCAGCCCACGTAGTTGCGGGTGTTGAACTGCGTGATGAACGGACGTGAGGCGATCGGCATGACCGGGACCTCGTTGACGAAGATGCTCTGCGCCGTGGCGAGGGCGCTCGCGCGCTCGTCGTCGGAGGTGGCGTTGGCGAACTCGTCGAGGGCCGCGGTGGCCTCAGGCGAGTCGAAGCGGCCGAAGTTGTAGTCGGCGGCCTCGCCGATGGGCTTGAGCCAGCGGGCGTCCATCGTGTTGGAGTAGATGTCGTACGGCGTCATGCCCGTGTCGGTCCAGTGCAGGATCGCGTCGAACTCGCCGTTGGACTTGTTGGCCCACCAGGTGTCGGCGTCGGGCGTGGTGAGCGTCGCGGTGACGCCGAGCGCCTTGACGTCGTCGGCGATGAGCGAGATGCCGGTGACGTAGTCGGACCAGCCCTGGGGGACGGACAGGTCGAACGTGACGGGCTCACCGTCGGGGTCGACCAGGGCCGTGCCGACGCCGGTGTAGCCGGCGTCCTCAAGGACCTTCGTGGCGCCCGCGACGTCGACGGAGAACTCGACGCCCTTGAACTCTTCGGAGATGAACGGGTCGCCGGCCGGGGTGGGCAGGCCGGTCACCGACGTGATCTCGGGGACGCCGCCCTCACGGGCGATCTGCTGGTACTTGTGGCGGTCGATGACCATGTTGACGGCCCTACGGAACGCGGGGTCGTTGAACGGCTTCTCGGTGGTGTTGACGTACAGGCCGTCGAACGCGAGGCCGGACGGCGCCCAGAAGATGTTGTGGTCGGGGTCGTGGTCGAGGAACGCCTCTTGGCGGTTGGGCAGCCACGCCTGCGCCCAGTCGGCGTCGCCGTTGGCCAGCGCCGTGGCCAGGGCCGTGTTGTCGTTGTACGAGACGTAGTAGAGCGTCGGCACGGCCAGGTCGCCGCCCCAGTAGTCGTCGCGGGCCTGGAGCTCGACCGACTGGGTGGTGAACTGCGACAGCGCGTACGGGCCGGTGCCGACCAGGTCGAGCATCGGGTCGGTCGACGGGTCGGACAGCGTCTCGACGTAGTGCTTGGGGACGATGGCGCGGTGCAGCACCTTGTCCTGCTTGACGAACACCGAGTCGGTGAACGTGAGCGTGACCTGGTCGCCGTCCTCGGTGACGCTCTCGAGCGGGAGCGCGGCGGTGTTCAGCTCGGGCTTGTCGAGGATGAGCTGGTAGGTGTAGGCGATGTCGTCGGCGGTGAAGTCCTCGCCGTCGGACCAGGTGACGCCGTCGCGGGCCGTCGCCGTGAGCTGGGTGTAGTCGTCGTTCCACGTCAGCTCTGACGCGAGCCAGGGCTGGATGGGGTCCGACGGGTTGATCAGGTTGACGATCCCGAGGGGTTCGAGGATCGCGTTGATGTAGCCGAGCCGCATCGCCGAGGCGTCGGCGACCCACGGGTTGTTGGACTCGGTGGTGATCGCTCCGTCCGGCTTGGCGATGGTGAGCGGGGCGCCGGCCGTGGCGCCACCACCGCCTCCGCCGCCGTCGGCGGCTCCGTCGTCTCCGCCTCCGCAGGCGGCCAGGAGAAGGGCCGCAACGGTGGCGGACGCCACCGCGGCAGGGATCTTCGACCTCATGTCAACTCCTCATCGAGATGTGGGCGCGGCGCCCGGAGGGCCCGGGAGCCTCTCACCGTCGAGCGCGCTGTGTGTGAAAGGTTACCGTCCAGTCAGTAACCTCAACAGCCCGATGCGCGAGAATGGACGTCACAGTTCGGTCACCGTGGCCGGATGGCGGGTGGCGGCGCCCGACAGACAAGGTGGATCGATGAGTGTGAGCAGGTCAGAGCGTCGGACACGCCCGCAGACGGTGGCGCGCCGTGAGGAGATCCTCAAGGCGGCGATGGCGACATTCGGCGCCAAGGGCTACAACAAGGGGCCGCTGACGGAGATCGCCGATCAGGTCGGCATGACCCACGCGGGCATCCTGCACCACTTCGGGTCCAAGAACGCCCTGCTTCTCGAGGTGCTGCAGTACCGTGACGCCACCGACGTCGAGGCCCTGCCCGAGCACCACATCCCCGACGGCGCCGACCTGTTCCGCCACCTGGTGCGCACGGCGTTCCTCAACGCCCAGCGCGCCGGCATCGTCCAGGCGTACGCGGTGCTGTCCGCGGAGTCGGTCACCGACGACCACCCCGCGCGCCCGTTCTTCCAGCAGCGCTACACGACCCTGCGCGGCGAGGTTGCGCACGCGTTCCGCGTCATGTGCCAGGAGGCCGGCGTCGACGAGCCGACGACGGTCGACAAGGCCGCGGCGTCGATCCTCGCCGTCATGGACGGGCTCCAGATTCAATGGCTGCTGGACCCGACGGCGGTCGACCTCGCCGAGGCGAGCGAGTTCGCCATCGAGGCGATCGTCGCGCAGGTGCTCACCCCGCGCGAGACGCCGCTGCGACGCCCCGCCGACTGAGCCCGCCCCGCCCCGGTGGTTGAGCCTGTCGAAACCCGCCCCGCCCCGGTGGTTGAGCCTGTCGAAACCACGCGACCGGGACGTGGTGGTGGTTTCGACAGGCTCAACCACCGGGGGTGGGCTCAACCACCAGCGCGGCGGCGGCGGTCAGGCCTGCGGCGGGCGCGTCATCGACAGCACGTCGAGCGCGGCGTCGAGCTGCGCCTGCGTGACCTCACCGCGCTCGACGAACCCGAGCGCCACCACGGCCTCGCGCACCGTCATGCCCTCCTTGACGGCGTGCTTGGCGACCTTCGCGGCGGCCTCGTACCCGATCACGCGGTTGAGCGGCGTGACGATCGACGGCGACGACTCGGCGTAGGCGCGCGCCTTGGCGACGTTCGCCGTGATGCCCGCGACGGTCTTGTCCGCGAGCACGCGCGAGGCGTTGGCCAGCAGCCGGATCGACTCGAGCACACCCTGTGCGATCACGGGGATCTGCACGTTGAGCTCGAACGTGCCCGACGCCCCGGCCCACGCGACCGTCGCGTCGTTGCCGATCACCCGCGCGCACACCATGAGCACCGCCTCGGGCACCACGGGGTTGACCTTGCCCGGCATGATCGAGCTGCCCGGCTGCAGGTCGGGCAGGAAGATCTCGCCCAGGCCCGTGTTGGGGCCCGAGCCCATCCAGCGCAGGTCGTTGCAGACCTTGGTCAGGGACACCGCGATGGTGCGCAGAGCGCCCGAGAGCTCCACGAGCCCGTCGCGCGCCGACTGCGCCTCGAAGTGGTCGCGCGCCTCGGTCAGCGGCAGGCCTGTGTCCTCGCGCAGCAGCTCGATGACGCGCTGCGGGAATCCGGCGGGGGTGTTGATGCCCGTGCCGACGGCGGTGCCGCCCAGCGGCACCTCGGCCGCGCGCGGCAGCGCCGCCTGAAGGCGTTCGACGCCGTAGCGCACCGCGGCCGCGTAGCCGCCGAACTCCTGGCCCAGGGTCACGGGCGTGGCGTCCATGAGATGCGTGCGGCCGCTCTTGACGACGGTGGCGAACTCCTCGGACTTGGCGCCGAGCGTCTGGGCCAGGTGCGTCAGCGCGGGCACCAGGTCGTTGACGACGCCCGACGTCGCCGCCACGTGCACCGAGGTCGGGAACACGTCGTTCGAGGACTGCGAGGCGTTGACGTGGTCGTTGGGGTGCACGTCGCGCCCAAGGCTGCGCGTGGCGAGCGTCGCCAGCACCTCGTTGGTGTTCATGTTCGACGACGTGCCCGAGCCGGTCTGGTAGACGTCGATCGGGAAGTCGCCGTCGTACGCGCCGCCGGCGACGGCGTCGGCCGCGGCGACGATGGCGTCGGCGACGTCCTGGTCGAGCACGCCCAGTTCGGCGTTCGCGCGCGCGGCGGCCTTCTTGACGCGGGCGAGCGCCTCGATGTGCGCGCGCTCCAGCGGCGTGCCCGAGATCGGGAAGTTCTCCACGGCGCGCTGCGTCTGCGCCCGGTACAGGGCGTGGGCGGGGACGCGGACCTCGCCCATGGTGTCGTGCTCGATGCGGAAGGCGTCGACGGCGGTGTCAGAAGTCATAGGGCTCATAGTGCCGCACGCGCCCGAGTCGCCCGAAACCGCCCGTGGAGCCCGCCCTGCGGTGGTTGAGCCTGTCGAAACCACGGGCCGCCGGCGGTTGAGCCTGTCGAAACCACGGCAGGTCTCGACAGGCTCGACCGACGGTGTGCGGTGGTTGAGCCTGTCGAAACCACGGCGGGGATCGGCGGTGGGGATGGCTCAGGACGCCGCCTGCGGCTCCTCACCGACGTCGCCTGCGACCTCGACCAGCCGCGCGCTGCCCTCGGCCAGGTCGTACTCGACGCCCACGATTGCCAACTGGCCCCTCTCGACGCGCTCGCGCAGCGCCGCCGAGTAGCCCCTGAGCATCTCGACCGTGTGGCGCACATGCTCGGTGCGCAGCGTGTCGGGGTCATAGAGCGCGGCGCCGCCGTCGTTCCGGGCGCGCGCGGTGATGCCCGCGACCGACGGGATGACGCGGTCGACCACAGCGCGCACGAACCCGGGCGGCTGCTCACCCGTGGACAGCGTGTGAGCGGTCGCGGCGATGGCGCCGCACGAGTCGTGCCCGAGGACCACCACGAGCGAGGCGCCCAGTAGTTCGGTGCCGTACTCGATCGAGCCGATCACGGTGGTGTCGAGCACGTGGCCCGCGGTGCGCACCACGAACACGTCGCCGAGGCCCTGGTCGAAGATGAGCTCGGCCGCCACGCGCGAGTCCGAGCAGCCGAAGATGACGGTGTGTGGGTGCTGCGACACCGTCAGCTCACGGCGCCGGTCGACGCTCTGGGACGGATGCAGCGGCTCGCCCTGGACGAACCGGTCGTTGCCGGCCCGCAGCGCCGCCCACGAGTCCGCGGGCGTGCGCGTGGCTGGGACCTTGGGGGAGGGATCGGCCGGGGCCGGGATGGTCGGGATCGCGCCCGTCGGCGCAGGAGGCTCGGTGACGCTCACGCCTCGTCCTCGTCGGGCTCTGGCGCGCCGGCCGCGCCCGCCCCGGTCGCCTTCGCGAGGCGTTCACGCGCGCCGTCGAGCCACTGCTGGCACCGCGTGGCCAGCGCCTCGCCGCGCTCCCAGAGCGCGAGCGAGACCTCGAGCGGCTCGCCGCCGGCCTCGAGGCGCTGCACGACGGCGACGAGCTCGTCGCGGGCCTGCTCGTAGCCCATCGCGGCGGGGTCGGGCAGAGCGGACAGGTCGGGTGCGGGACTGGAGGTCACCAGCACAGTGAACCTCATCCCTCCGACACCCGTGTCAGGGCAGCGACGTCAGGCGGGGCCCTGCGGTGTGAGGCGGTCGAGGTCGGCGCCGGTGATCAGATGCTCGTTGGTGCCGCGGAAGCTCGCCGACCACGCCGCCGCGACCGCCGCCCGGCGCGCCGCCTGCGCGTCGTCCGCGCCGCGCACCGACGCGGTCATGAACGCCGCGCAGAACGCGTCGCCCGCGCCATTGGTGTCGACGATCGCCCGGCCCTGCGGCGTCACGGCCGGAACATGCAGGGGCTCGCGGCCGCGGGCGAACACCACGGCGCCCGCCGCGCCGCGCGTGACGACGACGGCGCGCGCGACCCCGCGCGCGAACACGTCCTCGGCGAGCGCCGCGGGGTCGGAGAGGTTCGTGCCCGAGCAGAACACGATGTCGGCGCCGTACGCGAAGTCGCGGTGGTGCTCGCGGCGCCCGTCCCAGTCCTGCAGGTCGGTCGAGGTGAGCAGGCCGCGCTCGCGCGCGTCACGCAGCGCCGCCCGCGCCCAGTCGACGATCACGACGTGGACCCACTCGGGGCCGGGCGCTGGGGCAGTCGCGTCGAGCAGCGGGCGCCACAGGTCCGGGTCCGGCGTGAGGCCGCCGGGATGGCGCGGGTCGTGCAGCGAGAGGCGCCGCCCGTCCGGGCGCACCAGGTTGACGCTGCGCCTGGTGCCCGACGGGTCGGTCACCAGCACCGGACACACCCCGCGGCGGTCGAGCTCGCGCCGCACGAACCGCCCGTGCTCGTCGTCGCCCACCACGTCGGCCCCGACGACGTCGCACCCCAGGGCAGCGGCCTGCAGCGCGACGCCGCTGCCCGCATGGCCCAAACTCAGGTCGCCCACGTGCGCGAACACCGTGTCGACGTCGGGCAGCGGCCAGGCGCCGTCGTGCAGGGCGACATTGACGTCGACCCCGAAGCCGCCGACCACGACCACACGCGTCCGCTCACTCATGCGCTCATCATCGCCGTCAATCGCCTCGGCGCCGCGCCGCACACGTGGACGGAGCGGGACGCGTCGGACGCATTGACGTTGCCCCGCCCCGGGGGCAGCGGGGATGCTTCCCGGCATGGGACATCTGGAGGTCGCACACGTCGAGTACGTGCTGCCCGACGGCCGCACACTGCTCGACGACGTCTCGTTCCGGGTCGGCGAGGGCAGCGTCACCGCGCTGGTCGGGCCCAACGGGGCGGGCAAGACCACGCTGCTGCGGCTGGTCACGGGCGAGCTCGCGCCGTCGTCGGGCACGATCGCCGTCAGCGGCGGGCTGGGCGTGATGCCGCAGTTCGTCGGCTCGGTGCGTGACGCCACGACGGTGCGCGACCTGCTCGTCACGGTCGCCCCGGCGCGCGTGCGCGACGCGGCGCGCGCCGTCGACCGCGCCGAGCTGGCGGTCATGGAGGTCGACGACGAGGCCGCGCAGATGGCGTATGCCCAGGCGCTCGCGGACTGGGCCGACGCGCGCGGGTACGAGGCCGAGACGCTGTGGGACGAGTGCGCGACGGCGGCGCTCGGCGTGCCGTACGAGCGCGCGCAATGGCGCGAGGTGCGCACCCTGAGCGGCGGTGAGCAGAAGCGGCTCGTGCTCGAGGCGCTGTTGCGCGGCCCCGACGAGGTGCTGCTGCTCGACGAGCCCGACAACTACCTCGACGTTCCCGGCAAGCGATGGTTGGAGGAGCGGCTGCGCGAGACGCGCAAGACGGTGCTGTTCGTCAGCCACGACCGCGAGTTGCTGGCGCGCGCGGCCGACCGGATCGTGGCGCTCGAGCCCGCGCCGTCGGGCGCCGACGCCTGGGTGCACGGCGGGTCGTTCGCGACGTTCCACGAGGCGCGGCGCGAGCGGTTCGCGCGGTTCGAGGAGCTGCGGCGGCGCTGGGACGAGAAGCACGCGCAGCTCGTGCGGCTGGTGCGTGAGTTGCGGCAGGCCGCCGCGAACAGTGACGCGATGGCCTCGCGCTACCGTGCCGCGCAGACCCGGTTGCGCAAGTTCGAGGAGGCGGGCCCGCCGCCCGAGCCGCCGCGCGAGCAGGACATCACGATGCGGCTGCGCGGCGGGCGCACGGGCCTGCGATCCGTGACGTGCCAGGGGCTGGAGCTCACCGGACTCATGCGGCCGTTCGACCTGGAGGTGTTCTACGGCGAGCGCGTCGCCGTGCTGGGGTCGAACGGGTCGGGCAAGTCGCACTTCCTGCGGCTGTTGGCGGGCGAGCCGGTCGCGCACGACGGCGCCTGGCGCCTCGGCGCGCGCGTGGCGCCCGGGTTCTTCGCCCAGACGCACGCGCACCCCGAGCTGATCGGGCGGACGCTGCTGGAGATCCTGTGGGAGGACCACGCGCACGACAAGGGCCGGGCCATGCCGGCGCTGCGGCGCTACGAGCTCACCGTCGCGGCCGACCGGCCGTTCGAGCGGCTCTCGGGCGGGCAGCAGGCGCGGTTCCAGATCCTGCTGCTCGAACTGTCGGGCTGCACCGCGCTGCTGCTCGACGAGCCCACCGACAACCTCGACCTCGAGTCGGCCGAGGCGCTGCAGGACGGGCTTGAGGCGTTCGAGGGGACCGTGCTCGCGGTGACGCACGACCGTTGGTTCGCGCGGTCCTTCGACCGGTTCCTGGTGTTCGGGTCCGACGGCGTGGTGCGCGAGGCGGGCGAGCCGGTGTGGGACGAGCGACGGGTCGAGCGGGCGCGCTGAGGCCGCGTCGCGTCGACGTCAGACCGACGCTGTCGCGCGCTCGGGGGCCGGCGCCGTCTCAGGCGCCGGCCGGCGCGCCATCCACGCGGCGGTCAGCGCGCCCGAGATGTTGTGCCACACCGAGAACACGGCGGGCGGCAGCGCGGCGGCGGGCATCGCGGCGAAGTGCGCCGCGGCGAGCGAGGCGGCCAGCCCCGAGTTCTGCATGCCGACCTCGAACGCGAGGGCGCGCCGGGCGCGTTGGTCGAGCCGCGCCGCCCGGCCCGCGAGGTACCCGAGGAACAGGCCGAACCCGTTGTGCAGCACCACGGCGAGGATGACCAGCAGCCCCGACGTGCGGAACGCGTCGGCGCTGTTGCCCATGACCGCGGCCACGATGACGGCGATCGCCGCGACCGACAGCCACGGGAACGCGGCGGCCGCGCGGTCGACCCAGCGCGCCGCGACCAGGCGCACCAGCACGCCCGCGACCACGGGCAGCAGCACGGTCTTGACGATGTCGACGAACATCGCCCCCGCGGGCACGTGCAGGTAGTGGCCGGCCAGCCACAGCGTCAGGAGCGGGGTGAGCACGGGCGCGAGCAGCGTCGAGATCGTCGCGACCGACACCGACAGCGCGACATCACCCTTGGCCAGGTACGCCATGACGTTCGAGGCGGTGCCGCTGGGAGCGCAGCCCACCAGGATGACGCCGACGGCGAGCGCGGGCGGCAGCCCGAGCGCGTGGGCGATCGCCCAGCCGACGAGCGGCATGATCACGTAGTGGGCGACCAGCCCCAGCAGCACCACCCAGGGCCTGCGGGCGATCCGGGCGAAGTCTGGTGGCGTCAGGGTCACGCCCATGCAGAACATGACCACACCCAGCAGGTACGGCACCGCCGAGGTGACCGGCGCGAACGTGTGCGGGAGCCAGAAGCCCGCCGCGCCGGCGGCGATGACCAGGAGCGGGAAGACCGTCACGGCGAACACCGCGTTCCGGTCGTCACGGGTGCGGGCGGGGAAGGTGCGCGTCGTCGTCACGTCGACGGATGCTAGCGGCAACAATCGGTGGCGGCGTCGGCGCGTCTCCGACCCTGAGACGCGGCGGCCCGGACGCTCAGGGCCGGGCGTCGACCGTCGCGCCGACCTCGCCCCGCGCGAGCCGCAGCCGCACACGCGCCCCCGCGGCGACGTCGTCAGGCTCACGGACCACATGCCCGTCGGCGCGCTGCACGACGGCGTAGCCGCGCTCCAGCGTCGAGGCGGGGGACAGCGCGCGCACCTGCGCCTCAAGCCGCCCGACCTCGCCCGACGCCGCCAGCAGCGCCGCGTTGAGCAGGTGGCGGGCGTGCCGCACGGTCTGCGCGACGTCGCGCTCGCGGTGCTCGACCATCGACAGCGGGCGCGCGAGCACCGGGCGCGAGCGGACGCCGTCGAGCCCGTGCTGCTCGCGGTCCAGGCGCGCGCGCACCGCGTGGCGCATGGTGCGACGCGCCTGCTCGACGCGACGGCGCTCCTCGGCGACATCGGGCACGACGCGCTTGGCCGCGTCCGTGGGCGTCGAGGCGCGCACGTCGGCGACCAGGTCGAGCAGCGGGGAGTCCTGCTCATGGCCGATCGCCGAGACCAGCGGCGTCCGGCACGCCGCGACCGCACGCACCAGGGACTCGTCGCTGAACGGCAGCAGGTCCTCCAGCGCGCCGCCGCCGCGCGCCACCACGATCACCTCGACCTCGCCCAGCGCGTCGAGCTCGGCGATCGCGCCCTTGACCTCGCGCACGGCGCTCGCGCCCTGGACGGCCACCTCCCGGACCTCGAAGCGCACCTGCGGCCAGCGGGCCTGCGCGTTCTTCATCACATCGTGCTTCGCGTCCGAGTTGCGGCCCGTGACCAGGCCCACCACGCGCGGCAGGAACGGCAGCGGCGCCTTGCGGGCGTCGTCGAACAGCCCCTCGGCGCCCAGCACGCGGCGCAGGTGCTCGATGCGCGCGAGCAGCTCGCCCACGCCCACCGCGCGGATCTGCGCGGCACGCAGCGTGAACGAGCCGTTGACCTTGTAGAAGTCGGGCTTGGCGTGCACGACGACGCGCGCACCCTCCTGGATCGTCGCCGTGCTGTCCCGCAGCACCGAGGAGAGCACCGAGACCGTCAGCGAGACCTTCTCGTCGACGTCGCGCAGCGTCAGGTACTGCATCCATGCGCCGGGGCGCTCGCGGAACTGCACGACCTGGCCCTCGACCCACACGTCGCCCAAGCGCGCGATCCAGCCGCGCACCTTCTCGGACACGACCGCGACCGACCACGGCGACTCGGGACTCGTCAGGGGTGCGGCGGCGGTGGGTGCGGTGCTCACCTGCCCCAGGGTGCCCCATGCCCCCGACATCGCGGGCACCGGGTCTTCACACACGCGCTCCTAGACTGGTGGCTGTGACCCCTGCCCCCCACCAGACCCGAGCCGACGCCGCCGCCGAGGCCGCCACCGCGGCCCCCGTCAAGCGCGTGCTTCTCGCCGCGCCCCGCGGCTACTGCGCCGGCGTGGACCGCGCCGTCGTCGCCGTCGAGAAGGCGCTTGAGACGTACGGCGCTCCGGTGTACGTGCGCAAGGAGATCGTGCACAACAAGCACGTCGTCGAGACGCTGCGCGAGCGCGGAGCGATCTTCGTCAACGACACCGACGAGGTGCCGCCGGGCGCCCGGCTCGTGTTCTCGGCCCACGGCGTCTCACCCGCGGTGCGCGACGCCGCCGCCGCGCGCAGCCTCGCCACGATCGACGCGACCTGCCCCTTGGTGACCAAGGTGCACAAGGAGGCTGTGCGGTTCGCGAACGACGACTACGACATCCTGCTGATCGGTCACACCGGCCACGAGGAGGTCGAGGGCACGGCGGGCGAGGCGCCCGACCACGTCCAGGTGGTCAACTCGCCCGACGAGGTCGACCAGGTCGTGGTGCGCGACCCCGCGAAGGTCGTGTGGATCTCGCAGACGACGCTCTCGGTCGACGAGACCATGGAGACCGTGCGTCGGCTGCGCGAGCGGTTCCCCTCGCTGCAGGACCCGCCCAGTGACGACATCTGCTACGCGACGCAGAACAGGCAGGTCGCCGTCAAGAAGCTGGCGCCCGAGGCTGACGTCGTCATCGTCGTGGGCTCGGCGAACTCGTCGAACTCGGTGCGGCTCGTCGAGGTCGCGCTGCAGGCGGGCGCGGGCTCCGCGTACCGCGTGGACCGCGCTGCCGAGATCCAGGACGAGTGGCTGCTCGGCGCGACGACGGTGGGCGTGACGTCCGGGGCGTCGGTGCCCGAGATCCTTGTGCAGGACGTCATCGCGCATCTGCAGGGCCACGGGTTCGGGCAGGTCGAGGAGGTTCGCACCGCGACCGAAGAGCTCATGTTCTCGTTGCCGCGCGAGCTGCGCGCCGGGCTCAAGGCGGCCGGCCGCGACGACAAGCGCCCGCGCAGGGCCCCGGCCGGCGCCTGAGCCGGTCGAGCGCGAGCCGCCGGTCGAGCGCGAGCCGCCGGTCGAGCGCGAGCCGCCGGTCGAGCGCGAGCCGCTGGTCGAGCTTGTCGAGACCTGGTGGGTGGTTTCGACAGGCTCAACCACCGGGGTGGGTGGTTTCGACAGGCTCAACCACCGGGGTGGGTGGTTTCGACAGGCTCAACCACCGGGGGAGGTGAGGGTCAGCCGGCGGCGGCCTCGTCGTCGGGGGCCTCGACGGCCTGCAGCGCCTTCTGGTCCAACGCCGCGATCGACTCGATCGACACGACCCGCTCCTCCTCGGCGGCGAGCAGCTCCGACTTGGTGATCGGACGCGGCACCTCCTCGATGCCCTTGACCTCCTCGATCGCGTCCTTCTCGTCGACCACGTCGAGCGCGACCATGCGCCGAGCTGAGGTGAGCACGTTGCGCTCGAGCGAGGCGATCATCGAGTTGTAGGACTTGGTCGCGCGCTCCAGGCCCGCGCCCGTGGCCGTGATGTGCTTGGTCATGGTCACGAGCCGGCCGTGCAGCTCCTTGCCGACCCGCAGCACCTCCTGGGCGTTGCGCGCGAGCGCGTCCTGGCGCCACGCGTAGGCGACGGTGCGCAGCAGGGCGACCATCGTCATGGGCGTCGCGATGATGACGTTCTTGCGCACGGCGTCCTCGAGCAGCGCCGGGTCGCGCTCGGCGGCCGCGGAGAGGAACACCTCGGCCGGGACGAACATCACGACGAACTCGGGCGCCGGGTCGAACTGGTTCCAGTACCTCTTCTCCGCCAGGTCCTCGACGTGCTTGCGCATGTGGCGCACGTGCGCGTCGAGGCGGGCCTCGCGCACCGCGGGGTCCTGCGCCTGCTGGGCCTCGAGGTAGCCGACGAACGCGACCTTGGCGTCGACGACGACGCTCTTGCCGCCGGCCAGGCGCACCACCATGTCGGGGCGCAGCGTGCCGTCGTCGGTCGCGACCGAGGCCTGCTCGACGAAGTCGACGTTGCGGAGCATGCCCGCGGCCTCGACGACGCGACGCAGTTGTAGCTCGCCCCACGCCCCGCGCGTCTGCGACGAGCGCAGCGCGGTGACCAGGTCGCTCGTGCCCTTGCGCAGGTCGGCGTTGGCCAGTTCGAGCTGGCGCAGGTGCTCGCTGAGCTGCGACTGACCCTCGCGGCGCTTGGCCTCGGCGTCGGTGACCTGCGTCTGGACCTTCTCCAGCGACTTGTTGAGCGGCTCGACCAACGCGCGGAACGCCTGCTCGCGCTGCGCCAGGACCTCCTCGTTCTTGGTCGTGGACGCCCGCAGGGTCTGCTGGGCCAGGTCGAGGAACTGCTTCGAGTTGGCCGCCAGCGCCTCGCCCGCGACCGACTGGAACCGCTGCCGCTCGGCGTCCTGGTCAGCCTTGACCTCGCGCAGGCGCGCCTCACCCTCGGCGCGGGCTTGCGCGACGCGCCGGTCGGAGTCCTCGCGCGCGGCGTCGAGCTGCTCGCGCAGGCCCGCCGCATCGCGGCGCGCTCCCTCCAGCTCCGCGTGCCCGCGCGCGAGCTCGATGTCGGCGGAGCGACGGGCCGCGGTGGCGCGGTTGGCGGCCACGAGCCAGCCGATGAGGATGCCCACCGCGAGCGCCCCGAGCAGGAGCCCGATCCAGGTCGTCGTCGTCATGCCCGCAGCGTCGCACGAGCCACTGACAGTGACCGCGACCCTCGCCTGATCGTTGCGGCGACACGGGTTCGCAGACGGCGCCTGCGGATCGGCGCCGACGCATGGGACGAGGGCGGCGTCGTGGCGACGCGCGCACCGGTTCATGGAGCACCCCGCGAGCGTGGTCGCGGTGTTCGGGTGGGGATTCGCCGTCGTCTTCAGCGCGCGGCTCGCGCTCGTGGTGCGGCGGTGGCGGCGCCGTCCCCCCGGCGCTGACCCGCGTTGATCGTGGGCTGGTCGATGTCGGACCGGGCCCCTACGCTTCCGGGAGGCGGCCCCGGGGCCGTCGACGCACGACGTCCGCGCCTTGACATAGAACCAGGTGATTTCGCTGTCCGCGCCCGTCCCGCAGAATGACCAGCAGCAGCCGCCGCTGCCCCCGCCCGACCCGACCGCGGCGCTGAGCCTGCGCGGACTGTGGAAGCGGTTCGGCCAGAAGATCGCGGTCGCGGGCATCAGCCTCGACGTGCCGGCCGGCTCGTTCTACGGCCTGGTCGGGCCCAACGGGGCGGGCAAGACGACGACGCTGTCGATGGCGACGGGCCTGTTGCGCCCCGACTTCGGCGCCGCGAGCGTGCTCGGCGTCGACCTGTGGACGCGCACCCTGGAGGCCAAGCGGCTGCTCGGCGTCCTGCCGGACGGGGTGCGGTTGTTCGACCGGCTCACGGGCGCCCAGCTCATCTCGTATGCGGGCCTGCTGCGTGGGCTCGACCGCGACACGGTCGCCGAGCGCACCGAGGACCTGCTGCGCGCGATGGACCTGCTGGCCGACCGCGACACGTTCGTCGTCGACTACTCGGCGGGCATGACCAAGAAGGTCGCGCTGGCGTCCGCGATGATCCACGCGCCGCGCGTGCTGGTGCTCGACGAGCCGTTCGAGGCCGTCGACCCGGTCAGCGCCGCGAACATCCGCGACATCCTGCACGCCTACGTCGCCGACGGCGGCTCGGTGGTCGTCTCGAGCCACGTCATGGACCTGGTGCAGCGCATGTGCAGCCACGTCGCCGTGATCGCGGGTGGTCACGTGCTCGCCGCGGGCACCGTCGAGCAGGTGCGCGGCGAGCAGACCCTTGAGGACCGGTTCGTCGACCTCGTGGGCGGCCGAAAGGAAGGGGAGGGGCTCGCGTGGTTGCGCAGTTCGTCCGCCTCAAGCTGACGTTGCTGGCCAACACGTTCCGTCGGAGCGTGTGGCAGACCATCGGCGTCATCGTCGGCGCCCTGTACGCGCTGAGCATCGTCGTCATCGCGCTGGCCGGGGCGATCGGCGGCGGCTTCGTGGACCCCGTCGCGACGGGGCAGGTGATGGTCGTGGCCGGGTCGGTGCTCGTGCTGGCCTGGCTGGTCGTGCCCGTGTTCCTGTACGGCGTCGACGCGACACTCGACCCGCACCGCTTCGTCACCTACCCGATCCCGCGCCCGCAGCTCCTGGCGGGCCTCGCCGTCGCGGGCCTGGTGTCGATTCCCGGCCTGGCGACGTTGCTGACCGTCGTGGGAACCGCGTTCGCCTGGTGGCGCACGCCGCTGGTCGTGCTCGCCGCGCTGGTCGGGGCGGCGCTCGCGCTCGGACTGTGCGTGGTGGGCTCGCGCGCCGTCACGACGGCGCTGTCCCCACTGCTCGAGTCGCGGCGCTCGCGCGAGGTGCTGGCGATCGTCGCGATCGTCCCGCTCATGCTGATCGGCCCGGGCATGTCGTGGTTCTCGCAGCAGGCCGCCGACGTGACCGACGAGGGCG
This sequence comes from Xylanimonas ulmi, assembly GCF_004216535.1. Lineage (NCBI taxonomy): Bacteria > Bacillati > Actinomycetota > Actinomycetes > Micrococcales > Promicromonosporaceae > Xylanimonas > Xylanimonas ulmi. The sequence continues at coordinate 2,223,042 of NZ_SGWX01000001.1, read as the reverse complement.
GGATGTCGGGCGCGATCGCCGCCGCCGCCCGGGTGCTGGGGTGGACGCCGCTCGGCGCGCCCTGGGGCCTGGCCGCTGCGGCGCACGACGGCGCATGGCTCGGCGCGCTGGGCCGCCTCGCCGTCGCCGCGGGGACGCTCGCGCTCCTGGTGTGGGTGTGGGACCGCTCGCTCACCCGCACGCTGACCGCGCCCGCCACGGGCGGCGGCAAGGGCGCCAAGGCCAAGGGCCTGGGCATGTTCAACCGGTTCCCGGCGACGCCGACCGGCGCCGTCGCGGCGCGCGCGGCCACCTACTGGCTGCGCGACCCGCGCTACTCGACGTCGATCGTCATCGTCCCGCTGCTCCCGGTCGTGCTTGCGTTCGCCGCGCGCGGCGCCGACGGCGGCGCCAGCGGCGTCGTGCTGGCGCTCGCGCCGTTGACGGCGTGGGTGCTCGGGTTCTCGATCTCCGCCGACATCGCCTACGACCACACGGCGTTCGCGCTGCACGTGGCGACAGGCGTCGAGGGCCGCGCGGACCGCTGGGGACGCGTGATCCCCGTCCTGGTGGTCGGGGCGCCGCTCACGGTGGCCTACGGCGTGCTCTCGGCCGCGATCACGGGGCACTGGCCGTGGCTCGTGCCCATCCTCGGGCTGAGCCTGGGCACGATCGCGGCGTCGGCGGGCGTGTCGAGCGCGGTGTCGGCGCACTGGCTCTACCCGGTCGCCAAGCCGGGGGAGAGCCCGCTCAAGCAGCCGCAGGGCTCGGCGGGGGCCACCATGCTGGCGCAGGCGGTGGCCTCGGGCCTGACGATGGCGGTCAGCGCTCCCGCGATCGCGCTGACGCTGCTCGCCATCCTGCTGCCGAGCCCGGCGCTCGGCTGGGTCACGCTCCTCGTGGCCCCGGTGCTGGGCGTCGTCGTGCTGGTGCTCGGCGTGCGGTGGGGTGCGCGGCGCTTCGACCAGCGTGCGCCCGAACTGCTCCAACGCGTGCTGTCCTACGCGTGACGTTGACGCCAGGCCGCTCCGCGCGGCCTGGCGTAGCGTCGCGCCATGGCCCCTGTCTCCTGCGACGACGACGCGCGCGGCGCCCGGTTTGACGCCCTTGAGGCGCCGGGCGCCCGCTTCTGGCTCAGCGACCTGACCGGGGCGCGCTTCGAGCAGACCTCCCTCGCCGACGTCGTCATGCGCGGTGTCGACCTGTCCAACGCCGACGTCGACGGCGACCTGCGCGGGCTGGTGCTCAACGGCGTCGCGGTCGCGCCGCTCGTCGAGGCCGAGCTCGACCGCCGCCACCCCGGGCGCGCGTCGCGGCGCTCACCAGATCCCGCCGCACAGCTCGCGGCGTTCGAGGCGGCGCAGCGCGCATGGGACGCGACGATCGACCGGGCGGCGTCGCGGCCGGCGCTGCGCGACGCGCGCGCCGACGGCGAGTGGTCGATCGCCCAGACGCTGCGGCACCTGGTGTTCGCGACCGACGGCTGGCTGCGGCACGCGGTGCTGGGCCTGCCCGACGCGTTCGCGCCGATCGGTCTGCCGTTCACCGAGTGGTGGGATCAGGCCGCCGGGCTCGGAGTCGACGTCGCCGCCACCCCGACCTGGGACGAGGTGCTGGCCGTGCGCGCCGAGCGCACGGCGCAGGTGCGGGCGTTTCTCGCGGACGTCTCCCGCGAGCATTTCGCGGCGCCTCCCGCGGGTCTGCCCCCGTGGCACGACGACGGCACGGCGGACCTGAGCGCCTGGAGCGTCGCGCGTTGCCTCGGCGTCATCGGGAACGAGGAGTGGGAGCATCTGCGCTTCACGATGCGCGACCTGGACGCGGTCGAGCGCGGGCTCGCCCCGTAGACTTGCCCTCCGTGGCTCTCACCATCGGCATCGTCGGCCTGCCCAACGTCGGCAAGTCCACCCTCTTCAACGCCCTGACGCGCAACCAGGTGCTCGCCGCGAACTACCCGTTCGCGACCATCGAGCCGAACGTGGGGGTCGTGCCGCTGCCCGACCCGCGCCTGGCCACGCTCGCCGGGATCTTCGGCAGCGAGCGCATCCTGCCCGCGACGGTGTCCTTCGTCGACATCGCGGGGATCGTCAAGGGCGCGTCCGAGGGGGAGGGCCTGGGCAACAAGTTCCTCGCGAACATCCGCGAGGCTGACGCGATCTGCCAGGTGACGCGCGTCTTCTCCGACCCCGACGTCGTGCGGGTCGAGGGCTCGACCGACGCGGCGGGCGACATCGAGACCATCGCGACCGAGCTCATCCTGGCCGACCTCCAGACGCTTGAGAAGGCGCTGCCGCGCATCGAGAAGGAGGTCAAGATCAAGCGGGGCGACCCGGCTCTGCTCGAGGCGGGCCGCACAGCGCAGGCCGTCCTGGAGAGTGGCACGACGCTCTTCCAGGGCGCCGAGGCCGCGGGCCTCGACCTCGCCGAGATCGCGTCGTTCCAGCTCATGACGGCCAAGCCGTTCATCTACGTCTTCAACACCGACGACGCCGGGCTGGCCGACTCCGCGATGCAGGAGCAGTTGCGCGCGCTGGTCGCCCCGGCCGACGCGATCTTCCTCGACGCCAAGTTCGAGTCCGAGCTCGTCGAGCTCGAGCCCGACGAGGCCCAGGAGATGCTGGAGGCCAGCGGCCAGGATGAGTCGGGCCTCGACCAGCTCGCCAAGGTCGGGTTCCACACCCTCGGTCTGCAGACCTACCTCACGGCGGGCCCCAAGGAGTCGCGCGCCTGGACGATCCGCAAGGGGTGGAAAGCCCCGCAGGCGGCCGGCGTCATCCACACCGACTTCGAGCGCGGCTTCATCAAGGCCGAGGTCATTGGGTTCGACGACCTGGTCGATGCGGGCTCGGTCGCGGCGGCGCGCGCGGCGGGCAAGGCCCGCATCGAGGGCAAGGACTACGTCATGGCGGACGGCGACGTCGTGGAGTTCCGCTTCAACGTGTAGCGCCCTCGGGCGAGGTCGGCCACCGGCGCCGCGACCGTCGCGTTGCCCGCAGTCTGAGAAGAGCCGCGGCTTTTGGGACATCGCGTGCCACGGGCGTCTAGTTTCGAGCCATGACGGCACTCGGCGACGACGAGCGGGCCGCCTGGTACGACGTTGAGAACGTCTGGGGCCCCGATGATGACTTCTTCCTCGCGCTCGCGAACGAGCGCCCCGAGCGACGGGTGCTCGACCTCGGGTGTGGCACGGGCCGCCTGACCCTCGCGCTCGCGCGCGCCGGGCATCTGGTCACCGGCGTCGATCCGGACCGGGCCGCGCTGGCCTTGGCCCGGACCAAGCCCGGCGCCGACGACGTCATCTGGGTCGAGGGCACCTCGTCGGCGCTCGACGACGCCGAGTTCGACGTCGCTCTCATGACCGGTCATGTCGTCCAGGCGATCACCGACCCGCGCGACTGGGCCGAGACGCTGACCGACCTGCGCCGCGTGCTGGCGCCCGGCGGCGTGCTCGCGTTCGACACGCGCGACCCCGCCGCGCGGGCGTGGGAGCGGTGGACCCCGGCGGGCTCGCGCGAGGCCGTGACGCTGGCCGACGGCACGCAAGCGGTCGGTTGGTACGACGTGACGCACGTGGGGTCGGACGGCGTCGTGACGTTCGACGACCACCGGGTGCTCGCGGACGGGTCTGAGACCGTCGACGAGTGGCGGCTCGCGTTCCGCGACGAGGGGCGGCTGCGTGCCGACCTGGCCGGTGCGGGCTTCGCCGAGGTCACGGTGGCAGGGGGCTGGCGCCGGGAGCCGGTGGGCGAGGGCTTGGGTGAGCTGGTGGTGGTCGCGTGGCGCTGAATGGTGCGTCCCTGTCGGGCCGCGGCCATCGGAGGGGCCATGCGTCGCCCAGCGACACACGGATGCAATTTGTGTGAATCCGCCGTTAAGTACGAGTACCGAACAGATAACGGTTCGGCCCGTGTTGGCGCAAAACAGACAATCTAGCCCCGTGGCGCTCTACCATCGGGCCAGTCCGCAATGTGGACTGGCGCGCCTCATGCGTGAGAGTGTGGCGCGATTCGGTCGACGACACGCGATGCGTGCCCTGCACTGAGGAGAGACATGAAGATCAGGCGTTTCGCCGGGTTGACCGCCATGGTCGCCGCTGGCGCCCTCGCCCTGTCGGCCTGCGGGTCCGGCGACACGGGCTCTGACGACGCGACCGGGGCCGCCGACGGGGCGTCGACGGGAATCGTGATCGCGAACGGCACCGAGCCGCAGAACCCGCTGATCCCGACCAACACCAACGAGGTGGGCGGTGGCCGGATCATCGACCTGCTGTTCGCCGGACTCGTCTACTACGACGCCGACGGCGCTCCGCACAACGACGTCGCGGAGTCGATCACGTCCGACGACAACACCACGTGGACGATCAAGCTCAAGGACGGCCAGACGTTCTCCGACGGCACGCCCGTGCACGCCGAGAACTTCGTCAAGGCCTGGGACTACGGCGCGCTGCTGTCCAACAAGCAGCTCTCCTCGTACTTCTTCGAGTCGATCAAGGGGTACTCGGCCGACGAGGACGCCTCGCTCGTCGACGGCGGCGGCCTGACGGTCGACGATGACCTGACCTTCACGGTCGTGCTCACCGGCCCCGAGTCGGACTTCCCGCTGCGCCTGGGCTACTCGGCCTACTACCCGCTGCCCCTGTCGGCCTTCGACGACATGGAGGCCTTCGGCGAGGCCCCGATCGGCAACGGCCCGTACAAGCTCGACGAGTGGAACCACAACGTCGAGGCGAAGATGAGCCCCAACGAGTCGTACACCGGCGACCGTCAGGCCAAGAACGGCGGCGTGACGTTCGCGTTCTACACCGACCTCAACGCGGCCTACAACGACCTGCTGGCGGGCAACCTCGACGTCCTGGACCAGATCCCGGACTCCGAGATCGCCAACTTCGAGTCGGACCTCGGCGACCGCGCGGTCAACCAGCCGGCCGCCATCTTCCAGTCCTTCACGATCAACGTGAACCTGCCGCACTTCGGCATGGACGAGGAGGGTCTGCTCCGCCGCGCCGCGCTGTCGATGGCGATCGACCGCGACCAGATCACCGACGTGATCTTCCAGGGCACGCGCACCCCCGCCACCGACTTCACGTCGCCGGTCATCAACGGCTGGTCGGACAGCGTTCCGGGCAACGAGGTGCTGAAGTTCGACGCGGCCAAGGCCAAGGACCTGTGGACGCAGGCCGACGCGATCTCGCCGTACAGCGGCACCTTCACGATCGCCTACAACGCCGACGGCCCGCACCAGGCCTGGGTCGAGGCGGTCGCCAACTCGATCAAGAACACGCTGGGCATCGACGCCGAGGGGCTCAGCTACCCCGACTTCGCGACCCTGCGCGCGGACGTCACCAACCGCACGCTGACCGGCGCGAACCGGTCGGGGTGGCAGGCCGACTACCCGTCGCTGTTCAACTTCCTCGGCCCGCTCTATGGCACCGGGGCCGGCTCGAACGACGGCGACTACTCGAACCCCGACGTCGACCGGCTGCTGTCCGAGGGCCTGTCGGCCGACTCGGTCGAGGCCGCCAACGCCAAGTTCCAGGAGGTCCAGGAGCAGCTGTTCAAGGACCTGCCGGCGATCCCGCTCTGGTACCAGAACGTGTCGGGTGGCTCGGCCGAGACGGTCGACAACGTCGAGTTCGGGTGGAACAGCGTTCCGCTGCTCTACGAGGTCACCAAGGGCTGACCTGATCGATACCACGCCGCCGTGGGGCCGTTCGACGGTCCCACGGCGGCGTGGCACGTCGTCACCGCAGCACGCAAGAACGAAAGGCGTCATTCATGGCGTGGTACGCAGCCCGAAGGCTGTTGCAGCTCATCCCGGTGTTTCTCGGGGCGACGCTGCTGATCTATGCGATGGTGTTCCTCCTGCCAGGGGACCCGATCGCCGCGCTCGGCGGTGACCGGGGTCTGCCCCCGGCCGTCGCGGAGCAACTGCGCGCGCAGTACCACCTCGACCAGCCGTTCTTGGTGCAGTACGGGCTCTACCTCAAGGGCCTGCTCACCGGTGACTTCGGTATGTCGTTCTCGCGTCGGCCGGTCGCCGACCTGCTCGCCGCCGCATTCCCGACGACCCTCAAGCTCGCGGGACTCACGCTCGTGATCGAGGCCGTGGCGGGCATCGGCGTGGGCCTGTGGGCGGGAATCCGCAAGGGCGGCATCTTCGACTCGACCTTCCTGGTCATCTCGCTCGTCCTGATCGCCGTGCCGATCTTCGTGCTCGGCTTCGCGGCGCAGGTGCTGTTCGGCGTCCGCCTCGGCTGGGTGCCGCCGACGGTGGGCGGCAACGTCTCGTTCCGGACATTGATCTTGCCGGCCATCGTGCTCGCGAGCGTCTCGTTCGCCTACATCCTGCGGCTGACCCGCACGACCGTGGCCGAGAACCGGACGGCCGACCATGTGCGCACCGCGACGGCCAAGGGCCTGTCGGGGCGGCGGGTGACCGGCGTGCACGTGCTGCGCAACTCGCTGATCCCCGTGGTCACCTACCTCGGCACCGACGTCGGCGCGCTGCTCGGCGGCGCCGTGGTCACCGAGGGCATCTTCAACATCCCCGGCGTGGGCAACCTGCTCTTCAGCGCGATCAACCGGCACGAGGCGCCCACCATCGTGTCGGTGACGACGTTCCTGGTCATCGTCTACCTGATCTCGAACCTGATCGTCGACCTGCTCTACGCCGTGCTCGACCCGAGGATCCGTTATGCCTGACGCCCCCCTCAACGCCCGTCCCGACGACGGCGGACCTGCGGGCTCCGCAGTGACCGTGCGGCCCGGGCAGAGCCACTTCTTCGCCCAGTTCGACGACGCGGAGGCGCTGGGCGCCGTCGACGCCCCGGACGAGACCACCGCGCCGACCAGCCTGTGGAAGGACGCCTGGCTGCAGATGCGCCGTCGTCCGCTGTTCTGGGTCTCGGCCTTCCTCATCGTGCTCGTGGTGCTCGTGGCCGCGTTCCCCCAGTTGTTCTCCCAGACCAACCCGCGGTTCTGCGAGTTGGGCCGCTCGCTCGGCGAGCCGGGCGCCGGACACTGGTTCGGCTTCGACCGCCAGGGTTGCGACATCTACGCGCGCGTCGTGTTCGGCGCGCGCGCCTCGGTCACGGTCGGTGTGCTGACGACCCTGGGCGTCAGTGTGCTGGGCGTCGTCGTCGGCTCCATCGCCGGGTACTACGGCAAGTGGTTCGACGTGATCCTCTCGCGCGTCACGGACATCTTCTTCGCCATCCCGCTGCTGCTCGCGGCGATCCTGGTCGCCTCGGTGTTCTCGCAGAACCGCACCACGCTGCTCGTAGCCGCGGTGCTGGCGGTGTTCGGCTGGCCGCAGATCGCGCGCATCACGCGCGGCGCGGTGCTGAGCGTCAAGAACAACGAGTTCGTCACCGCAGCGCAGGCGCTGGGCATCAGCAAGCCCGGCATCCTGCTGCGCCACGTCATCCCCAACGCGATCGCGCCCGTGATCGCGACGGCGACGGTCGCGCTGGGCACGTTCATCGTCGTCGAGGCGACCCTGTCGTTCCTGGGCGTCGGCCTGCCGCCGTCGGTCGTCTCCTGGGGCGGCGACATCGCGCGCGCCCAGCAGGTCATCCGCAACGCCCCGCAGCTGCTGTTCTACCCCGGCGCGGCGCTCGGCCTGACCGTGCTCAGCTTCATCATGATGGGCGACGTCGTGCGCGACGCCCTCGACCCGAAGGCGCGTACCCGATGACCACCACCCCCACCCCCGAGCCCTCGGACCAGACGCCGCTGCTCGAGGTCACGGGCCTCGAGGTCTCGTTCAAGACGAGCCAGGGCGAGGTGCGGGCCGTGCGCGGCGTGGACCTGACGGTCTACCCAGGCCAGTCGGTCGCGATCGTCGGTGAGTCCGGCTCGGGCAAGTCGACCATGGCGCACGCGGTCATCAACCTGCTGCCGGGCACCGGCCGGATCACCGGCGGGTCGATCCGCTTCGACGGGCGCGAGCTCGTCGGGGCGGGCAAGAGGGAGATCGTCGCCCTGCGTGGGCGCGAGATCGGCCTGGTCCCGCAGGACCCGATGTCGAACCTCAACCCCGTGTGGCGCATCGGCTTCCAGATCAAGGAGGCGCTGACGGCCAACGGCGTCGACACCCGCCAGCGCCGCCAGCGGCTCACGGACGGGATCGTCGAGATCGAGACGTCGTCGGGCGACGAGCTGTACCTCGGCAGCGCGGGGAAGCGTGCGCTGCTCGCGGCGCTGCGCGCCGCGGGGCTGGATGAGGCCGCCGTCACGAGCGTCGACGCCGCGCTCGCGGTCGGCTCGACCACGCGCGCGCAGGCCGTGGGCATCCTGGAGTCGGCAGGCGTCCGCGACGCCGCGGCCCTGGCCGCCCGGCACGTCACGGGGGCGAACGCGACCGACCGCGTGGCCGGCCTGCTCGCCGAGGCGGGCCTCGCCGACGCCGAACGGCGGGCGCGGCAGTACCCGCACGAGTACTCGGGCGGTATGCGCCAGCGCGCGCTCATCGCGATGGGCCTGGCCGCGCGGCCGAAGCTGCTCATCGCCGACGAGCCGACGTCGGCCCTCGACGTGACGGTGCAGAAGAAGATCCTCGACCACCTGGGGACGCTCACCACCGAGCTCGGCACGGCCGTGCTGTTCATCACGCACGACCTGGGCCTGGCCGCCGAGCGCGCCGAGCACCTGGTCGTGATGTACAAGGGCAAGGTCGTCGAGTCGGGGCCGTCGCGCCAGATCCTGCGGGCGCCGCGGCACCCGTACACCCAGCGCCTGGTGGCGGCTGCGCCGTCGCTCGCGAGCCGCCGCATCCAGAGCGCGCACGCGGCCGGCGTCCAGACGGCGGAGCTGCTCGCCTCGCACGCCGCGTCGGGGGCGGGGCAGCGCGGCGACGACATCATCGAGGTCAAGGATCTAACGAAGGTGTTCCGCATCCGCGGCTCGCGGCCGGGCGCGGGCGTGGACTTCACGGCGGTCGACTCGATCAGCTTCTCGCTGCCGCGCGGGTCGACGCTCGCCCTGGTGGGGGAGTCGGGCTCGGGCAAGTCCACGGCGGCCAACATGGTTCTGGGCCTGCTGGAGCCGACGTCGGGCCGCGTGGACTTCGACGGCGTCGACGTCACGTCACTGACGGGCAAAGAGGCGTTCCGGTTCCGCCGGCGCATCCAGCCGGTGTTCCAGAACCCGTACGGGTCGCTCGACCCGATGTTCTCGATCTACCGGACCATCGAGGAGCCGCTGCGCGTCCACCAGGTTGGTGACGCCAAGGCGCGCGAGAGCCGCGTGCGCGAGCTGCTCGACATGGTCGCGCTGCCCGCCTCGATGATGCGCCGGTTCCCCAACGAGCTGTCGGGAGGTCAGCGTCAGCGCATCGCGGTCGCGCGGGCGCTCGCGCTCAACCCCGAGGTGATCGTGCTCGACGAGGCCGTCTCGGCGCTTGACGTGCTGGTCCAGGCGCAGGTGTTGACGCTGCTCAACGACCTGCAGGCCCAGCTCGGGCTGTCGTACCTGTTCATCACGCACGACCTCGCGGTGGTCCGCCAGATCGCCGACAAGGTGTGCGTCATGGAGAAGGGCCGGATCGTCGAGCAGGGCGTGACCGACGAGATCTTCGACCACCCGACGCAGGACTACACGCGCGAGCTGTTGGCGGCCATCCCGGGTGCGAGCCTGGAGATCGGCCCCGAGGTGCCCGTGCTCTGACGCCTCCGCTCCGACGACGGCGGTCGCTCCCTCGGGGAGCGGCCGCCGTCGTCGTGTGGGTGGCGCGAATCGTGCAGTCATTCTGACGCCCCCCTTCAGGCTAGATCGCGAATTGGTAACGTCAACACTCGGTAAAGTCGACAAATCGGGCAAACCGGGACGGTGTGCCACCTAGATTCGGGCTCGTCCCGCGGCACAGGCGCGAGCCATATCGCTCGCGCCCCGCACACCGCTCGATAAAGGACCTCCATGAAGACCAGGCGTATTGCCGCAGCCGTCGCCGCCGCCACAGCCGGCGCGATCGTGCTCTCGGCCTGCTCGACCCCCGACGTCGCCGGCGTCGACGGACAGGACACCCAGTCCGTCACCGTCGCCTGGGGTCAGCCCTTCTTCTCCCAGAACAACCTCACCGCGGGGGGCAACTCCGCCCACAACGCGAACATCCTGTACCTGACGCAGTCGAGCCTCTACTTCTACAACGACGACCTCGAACTGCAGTTCAACGAGGACTTCGGGACCATCGAGACCATCTCGGAGAGCCCGCTGACCGTCGAGGTCACCATCAACGAGGGCGTCGTCTGGTCGGACGGCACGCCCGTCGACGCGGCCGACCTGATCCTGTCCTGGGGCGCCCAGAACCCCAGGTTCAACACCGTGGCCGACACCGAGGTCGAGACCGACGAGGACGGCAACGAGATCATCGCCGAGGGCGACGTCTGGTTCTCCGGCACCGGCCCGGTCATGGAGCTCGTCTCGCAGTTCCCGGAGATCTCCGAGGACGGCCGCTCGATCACCATGGTCTTCGACGACACGCGCCCCGACTGGATGATGGACGTCAGCGTCCCGCCGGTCGCGGCCCACGCCGTCGCCGACCTCGCGCTCGACATCTCCGACGCGCAGGAGGCCAAGGACACCCTGGTCGCCGCCTTCCGGGACAACGACACCGCGAAGCTCGCCGAGATCGCGGACACCTGGAACAACGCGTTCAACTTCAGCTCGATGCCGGACGACCCGCGCCTGTTCCTGTCGAACGGCCCGTTCGTCATCGACGAGTTCGTCGAGAACCAGCACATCACGCTCGTGCGCAACGAGAAGTTCAACTGGGGCCCCACCCCGAAGGTCGACGAGATCACCGTCCGGTTCATCTCCGACCCGCTGGCCCAGATCACCGCGCTGCAGAACGGCGAGGTCGACATCATCTCGCCCGACTCGACCCCCGACGTGCTGGCGACCCTCGCCGGCGTCGACGGCGTCGTCTACGAGACCGGCGTCGAGGGCACCTGGGAGCACATCGACCTGACGTTCGACAACGCCGGCCCGTTCGACCCCGCCTCCTACGGCGGCAACGCGGACGCCGCCCGCCTGGTGCGCCAGGCGTTCCTCCTGGCCGTGCCGCGCCAGCAGATCATCGACACGCTGATCCGCCCGCTGCAGGACGACGCCGAGATGCGCAACTCGTTCCTGTTCGTGCCCGGCGCCCCCGGCTACGAGGAGACCGTCGCCAACAACGGCTCCGACTTCTTCGCCGCGACCGACATCGACAAGGCCAAGGACCTGCTCGACCAGGCCCGCGCGCTGTACCCGGACATGCCCGAGACGATCGACGTGCGCTTCCTGTTCGGCGCCTCGAACCCGCGCCGGGCCAACCAGTTCCAGCTCATCCAGGCCTCGGCCGGCCAGGCCGGCTTCAACGTCATCGACGATGGCGACGACACCTGGGGCCTGCGCCTCGGCGACGGCACCTACGACGCGACGCTGTTCGGCTGGCAGTCGACCAACACGTTCCTGCTGAACGGTGAGTCGAACTACATCACCGGCGGCCAGAACAACTTCGGCGGGTTCTCCAACGCGGAGCTCGACGACCTGTTCGGCCAGATCGCCGCGTCGCAGGACGACACGACCGACGAGGTGCGCCAGATCGCGGCGCGCATCGAGCAGATCCTGTTCGAGGAGGGCTTCGGCCTGCCGATCTTCCAGTTCCCCGGCGTCATCGCCCACAGCGAGCGCGTCGAGAACGTCTCGGTGATCCCGCTGGCGCCGACGATCTTCTGGAACTTCTGGGAGTGGGAGATCACGGGCTGAGCCCGCTGAGCCGAATCCGTTCGGGCGGGCGCGTCGCCCCCGTCTGAGCTCCCCGGAGGTGCGGGGGTGCCACGGCAGAAGTGCCAGGCACCCCCGCACCGCCGTCAGCGAGCCCCTGCTCGCCTCGCGCGCACCACCCAGACGGCCCAGAGTTCGCTGTAGGCGCCGTCGGGACCCGGCGCACGATTCAGACCTGTCTTGACGCCACATCCCCTGAGGCAAGGACTCCATGGCCACACCTGAGACGACCGACGTCGAGGACGCCGACACGGCTCCTCGCCCCGCGGTCACCAAGCGACCGTTCGCGCGGTCGGCCCCGATGCTGACCTTCATCGCTCGGCGCGTGCTGTCGTCGCTGCTCGTGCTGCTCGGCGCCACGTTCATCGTCTTCATGCTGTTCTCGTACTCGGTGGACCCGCTCGAGGACCTGCGGTTCTCGAACGCCCCGAACGTCCAGCAGCTCATGGACGAGCGCATCGCGCTGCTCAACCTCGATGTGCCGCCCGTGATCCGCTACTTCATGTGGCTCGGCGGCGTGCTGCGCGGCGACCTCGGCGCGAGCTGGCAGACCGGGCAGACCGTCTCCTCGATGCTCGGCTCGGCGATCCCCAGCACCGTGAGCCTCGTGGCCGCCTCGCTCATCCTGGCCATCGGCCTGGGCATCCTCGTGGGCATCATCGCGGCCCTGCGCCAATACACGCGCTTCGACTACGCCGTGACCTTCCTGTCCTTCGTGCTGTTCTCGCTGCCCTCGTTCTGGGTCGCGGTGCTGCTCAAGCTCTGGGGCGCCATCGGCTTCAACGACTTCCTGCGGGACCCCACCATCGCCTGGTACACGATCGCGCTGGTGTCGCTGCTGTCCGGCGGGCTGTGGTCCGCGATCATCGGCGGGGTGCGCCGCGCCCGCTGGGTCACGTTCGCCTCGGGCACGGTCGCGACGGCGATCGCCCTGGCGTTCATCTCCGAGACCGACTGGATCCTCGACCCGAGCCTCGGATACTTCGGCGTGGCGGTGCTCGGCGCCGGCGTCGCCTTCGGCGTCGTCGCCCTGACCGCGGGCCTGGCCAACAAGCGCGCCCTGTACGCGGCGCTGACCGCCGCCGGCGTGGGCGTGGCCCTGAAGTTCCCGCTCCAGTTCGTGTTCGTCAACGCCTCCTGGCCCCTCATCCTGGGTCTGGGCGTCGCCGCCATCGCCTCCGGCTGCCTCATCGGTTGGCTGTACGGCGGCCACGACCGTGGCGTGTCGATGCGCGCGGCCTCCATCACGGCGGTCATGACAGGCGCCTTCCTGTTCGTCGACCGCGTCATGCAGGTCTGGTACCTGTACAACCGGGCGCCGCAGATCAACCACCGCCCGATCTCGACCATCGGCGCCCAGACCCCGGGCCTGCGCGGCGACTTCTGGATCACCACGCTCGACCAGTGGACGCACCTGATCCTGCCGACCGTGACGCTCATCCTGATCTCGTTCGCCGGGTACACGCGCTACACGCGCGCCTCGATGCTCGAGGTCATGAACCAGGACTACATCCGCACCGCGCGGGCCAAGGGCCTGTCGGAGCGCGTGGTCACCGTGCGGCACGCGTTCCGCAACGCGCTCATCCCGCTCGCGACCATCGTGCCGCTCGACGTCGCGGCCATGTTCGGCGGCGCGATCATCACCGAGCGCATCTTCGCCTGGAGCGGCATGGGAGCCATGTTCATGTCCGCGCTGCAGCGCGCCGACGTGAACCCGATCATGGGCCACTTCCTGGTGATCGGCTCGCTCCTGGTCCTGGCCAGCATCCTGGTCGACTTCATCTACGCAGCCCTCGACCCTCGAATCCGGGTGAACGCATGAGCACCAGCACCCCCAGCGAAGGCGTCACCCCGGACGCCGTCGAGAACGCCATCGAGCTCAAGGAGGTCGAGGGCCTCTCCCAGGGCCGCATCGTCATGCGCCGCTTCGTGCGGCACCGCGGAGCGATGGCCTCGGTCGTCGTGCTGCTCGGCATCGTCGTGCTCGTCACGACGTCGATCGGCTGGGGCCCCATCCCCGGCTGGTGGCAGCACGGGTTCCGCGACCTGAACCCCATCGTCAACCCGGGTGGCGCGCCCACCATGGGCTTCGACGGCGGGTTCTCGATCGGCACGCACCCGTTCGGCCAGGACAACATCGGCCGTGACGTGTTCGCCATGGTCATGCGCGGCACGCAGCAGTCGCTGACCGTCATGGTGGTCATCGGCCTGTCGGGCACGGTCATCGGCGTGCTGCTCGGAGCCCTGTCGGGCTTCTTCCGCGGCTGGATCGACAACGTGGTCATGCGGTTCACCGACATGGTCATCACCATCCCGGTCATCATGGTCGGCGCCATCCTCGGCGTGCTGGTCGGCGGCGCCAACCCGTGGACGCTCGCGCTCGCGCTGTCCCTGGTGACGTGGACCACCATGGCCCGTCTGGTGCGCGCGCAGTTCTTCGCGCTGCGTGAGCAGGAGTTCGTCGACGCCGCGCGCGTCGCCGGCGCCTCGAACGCCCGCATCATGTTCAAGCACATCCTGCCCAACGCGGTGGGCGTGATCATCGTCAACGCGACGCTGCTCATGGCCTCGGCCATCCTGCTCGAGACGGCGCTGTCGTTCCTCGGCTTCGGCATCCGCCCGCCCGAGGTGTCGCTCGGCCAGCTCATCAACGAGTACCAGGCCGCGTTCGCGACGCGCCCGTGGCTGTTCTGGTGGCCCGGCGCCTTCATCGTGACCATCGCGCTGTGCGTCAACTTCATCGGCGACGGCCTGCGCGACGCGTTCGACCCGCGTCAGCGTCGCATCCCCACCAAGCGCGCGCTGGCCAAGGCCGACGCGAAGGCGATCAAGAAGGCCGCGAAGTCGCTCGCGGACGCCTGAGGATGTCAGCGCACGAGGAGCGTCACCACGCTGGCCGCGAGCAGCAGCGCCATCGCGGCCAGCGTGGCGACGTGCCAGCGCACCCGCGGCGTCGTGCGCTCGACGCGCGGGTCGTCGAGCACACCGGCGTCGCGCAGCTCCTCCCAGCGGGCCCGCACGATCATCGCGGCCTGGCCCGAGGCGGTCGTGGCCAGGTCCCCGGCGCGGATCGTGCCGCCGTCATAGGTGGAGGACGGGAGGTTGGCGACGGCGTCCTTGCCGGCGGTGGTCACCCGGGCCCGCCCGGGCGCCGGCGCCGCCCAGGCCGCATAGTCGCCGTAGGCGGTGTGCAGCGTGAGCGCGAACTTCGTCTCGACCCGCTCGATCGTGGGCCACGGCAGCTCGACGGTGCGGGTGACGTTGCGCAGCTCGACACCCGCCGGGCTCACCACCACCGCGGGGCGCCAGTAGGCGGCCCACACCCACAGCACCACCAGCGCGACCGGAGCGACGAAGGGCGCCGTCGCGGCGGCGTCGGACACCAGTCCGGCGATCACCGCCGCCGCCCCGACCACACCGGTCGCCACCGCCAGCACCCGGCCGAAGCCCGGCCGGTACTCCACCACCTCGCCCGACACCATGGCTCGATCGTCCCACGGGACGGCGTGCGCCCCACGGAAGGACCACGAACGTGACTGACGAGACGACGACCGGCGTCCCCGGCGCCTCGGCGGACGCCAAGGAGCCGATCCTGCAGGTCCGCGATCTGAGCGTCGAGTTCTTCGTCGACGGCGAGTGGTTCCCCGCCGCCGTCGACGTCTCCTACGACGTGCGCCCCGGCGAGGTCCTCGCGATCGTCGGCGAGTCCGGCTCGGGCAAGACGCAGACGTCGATGTCGCTCATCGGCCTGCTGCCCTCCAACGGCCGCTCCTCGGGCTCGGCCGTGCTGGCCGGGCGCGAGCTGCTCGGGCTGAGCCACAAGCAGCTCTCGCGGGTGCGCGGCAAGGACGTCTCGGTCATCTTCCAGGAGCCGATGACGGCGCTCAACCCCGTCTACACGGTCGGCTTCCAGATCATCGAGACGCTGCGCGTCCACTTCGACATGGGCCCGGCCGAGGCGCGTGAGCGCGCCATCGAGCTGCTGCGCATGGTCGAGCTGCCCGACCCCGCCAAGTCGGTCGACAAGTACCCGCACCAGCTCTCGGGCGGCCAGCGCCAGCGCGCCATGATCGCGCAGGCGCTCGCGTGCGAGCCCAAGCTGCTCATCGCCGACGAGCCGACGACGGCGCTCGACGTCACCGTGCAGGCCGAGATCCTGGGCCTCATGCGCGACCTGCGCCACCGCGTCGACGCCGGCATCATCCTCATCACGCACGACATGGGTGTGGTGGCCGACCTGGCCGACCGCGTCATGGTCATGCGCAACGGCCGCGTGGTCGAGTCCGGCTCGGCCGACGAGATCTTCAACCGCCCGCAGCACCCCTACACCCAGCAGCTGCTCGACGCCGTCCCGCACCTGGGGTCGGTCACGGGCGAGGCGGCCGCGCGGGCCGGCGCCGCGCACGTGGCGATCCCCGCCGCCCCCGCGGCCCCGGCCCCGGGCCAGGACGCGGCCCTGGAGGCCAAGGGCCTCGTGCTGGAGTACCCGGCGCGTGGGCGCGTGCCCGCGTTCCGGGCCATCAACGGCATCGACCTGACCATCGCCAAGGGCGAGGTCGTCGGCCTGGTCGGGGAGTCCGGCTCGGGCAAGACGACGGTCGGGCGCGCCGCCGTCGGGCTGCTGCCCGTCGCGCAGGGCTCGCTCAAGGTCAACGGCGTCGAGCTCGCGGGCGTCAAGCCCAAGGTGCTGCGCGCGGTGCGCCAGGACGTGTCGATCGTCTTCCAGGACCCGGGCTCCTCGCTCAACCCGCGGCTGCCCATCGGCGAGTCGATCGGCGAGCCGCTCAAGCTGCACAAGATCGCCAAGGGCGCCGAGCTCGACCGCCGGGTCGAGGCGCTGCTGGACCAGGTGCACCTGCCGCGCGCCATGCGCAACCGCTACCCGCACGAGCTGTCGGGCGGGCAGCGTCAGCGCGTGGGCATCGCGCGCGCCCTGTCGCTGTCGCCCAAGCTGCTCATCGCGGACGAGCCGACGTCGGCCCTGGACGTGTCGGTGCAGGCGCGCGTGCTGGAGCTGTTCCAGGAGCTGCAGCGCGAGTACGGGTTCGCGTGCCTGTTCATCAGCCACGACCTGGCGGTCGTCGAGCTGCTGTCGAGCCGCATCGCCGTCATGCACAAGGGCGACCTGGTCGAGGCAGGCCCGCGCGAGCAGATCCTGCACCACCCGCAGCAGGACTACACGCGCCGCCTGCTCGCAGCCGTCCCGGTCCCCAACCCGGCCGAGCAAAAGCGCCGCCGCGAAGACCGCGCCCGCCTCCTCACCACCCGCTGACCCCACCCCCACACACGCCCCACGCACGCAGAAATGGGACCCTGGCGGTCCGGTTATGCCCCTGGATAACCGGACCGCCAGGGTCCCATTTCTGCGGCGGGGAGGGGGAGGGGGTGGGGGTGGGTAGGATGGAGTGCCCGCAGCGCGTGCGGGAGACCCCAACCAAGGAATCGAGACCTTAGATGGCTGTGCGCTCTGACCTGCGCAACGTCGCGATCGTCGCTCACGTCGACCACGGCAAGACCACCCTCGTGGACGCGATGCTCAAGCAGGCAGGCGCGTTCGGCGCCCACCAGCACGTCGAGGACCGCGTCATGGACTCGGGCGACCTTGAGCGCGAGAAGGGCATCACGATCCTCGCGAAGAACACCGCGGTCCGGTACACCGGCCCGTCGGCGGCCGCGCACGGTGAGCCCGAGGGCATCACCATCAACGTCATCGACACCCCCGGCCACGCCGACTTCGGCGGCGAGGTCGAGCGCGGCCTGTCGATGGTCGACGGCGTCGTGCTGCTGGTCGACGCCTCCGAGGGGCCGCTGCCGCAGACGCGCTTCGTGCTGCGCAAGGCGCTGGCCGCCAAGCTGCCGGTCATCGTCGTGGTCAACAAGGTCGACCGCCCCGACTCGCGCATCACCGACGTCGTGGGAGAGACCACCGACCTGCTGCTGGGCCTGGCCTCCGACCTGGCCGACGAGGTTCCCGACCTGGACCTCGACGCCATCCTCGACGTGCCCGTCGTCTACGCGGCGGCCAAGGTCGGCGCGGCCTCGCTGGCCCAGCCCGCCGACGGCTCCCTGCCGGACAACGACAACCTCGAGCCGCTCTTCGCGACCATCCTCGAGAAGATCCCCGCGCCCACCTACGACGAGGGCATGCCGCTGCAGGCGCACGTCACCAACCTCGACGCCTCGCCGTTCCTGGGCCGCCTCGCGCTGCTGCGCGTGTTCAACGGCACCATCCGCAAGGGACAGCAGGTCGCCTGGGCGCGCCACGACGGCACGCTGTCGACCGTCAAGGTCACCGAGCTGCTGGAGACCAAGGCCCTGGACCGCGTCCCGGCCGAGTCCGCGGGCCCCGGCGACATCGTCGCCGTGGCGGGCATCGCCGACATCATGATCGGCGAGACGCTGACCGACCTGAGCGACCCGCGCCCGCTGCCGCTCATCACGGTCGACGACCCCGCCATCTCGATGACCGTCGGCATCAACACCTCGCCGCTGGCCGGCAAGGGCGGCAAGGGCCACAAGGTCACCGCCCGCCAGGTCAAGGACCGCCTCGACGCCGAGCTCGTCGGCAACGTCTCGCTGCGCGTGCTGCCCACCGAGCGCCCCGACGCCTGGGAGGTCCAGGGCCGCGGCGAGCTCGCGCTGGCGATCCTCGTCGAGCAGATGCGCCGTGAGGGCTTCGAGCTCACGGTCGGCAAGCCGCAGGTCGTCACCAAGACCGTCGACGGCAAGGTGCTCGAGCCCATGGAGCGCATGACCATCGACGTGCCCGAGGAGTACCTCGGCGCGGTCACCCAGCTCCTCGCGCAGCGCAAGGGCCGCATGGAGACCATGTCGAACCACGGCACCGGCTGGGTCCGCATGGAGTTCATGGTCCCGGCGCGCGGCCTGATCGGCTTCCGCACCCGGTTCCTCACCGAGACGCGCGGCACCGGCATCGCCTCCTCCATCTCGGAGGGCTACGAGCCGTGGGCCGGGGCCATCGAGTCGCGCATGACCGGCTCGCTGGTCGCCGACCGCGCGGGCGTCGTGACGCCGTACGCCATGATCAACCTGCAGGAGCGCGGCTCGTTCTTCGTCGACCCCACGCAGGAGGTCTACGAGGGCATGATCGTCGGCGAGAACTCCCGCAACGAGGACATGGACGTCAACATCACCAAGGAGAAGAAGCTGACGAACATGCGGTCCTCGACCGCCGACACCTTCGAGAACCTGGTGCCCCCGCGCAAGCTCACGCTCGAGGAGTCGCTCGAGTTCGCGCAGGAGGACGAGTGCGTCGAGGTCACGCCTGAGGTGGTGCGCATCCGCAAGGTCGTGCTCGACGCGACCGAGCGCGCCCGTTCCGCGGCCCGCGCCCGCGCCGCGGCCAAGGCCTGACCCTCCCCGCACGGGGGCTCGTGGTGCTCGGGCGGACGGCGTGACGGCCCTGGAGGCGCCCGCGGGCGGCGCGGGCTGGCCCGCGCTGCCCGGCGGGCTTGTCGCGGTGCACGCCCATCCCGACGACGAGACCCTCTCGACGGGAGCGCTGATCGCGTCGTTCGCGGCCGCCGGGCTGCCCGTGACGGTGGTGACCTGCACGCGCGGTGAGCGCGGGGAGGTCATCGCGCTGCCCGGCACGACGTCGGCGGGGCTCGCCGCGCTGGAGGGCGACGGTCCCGCGCTGGCCGCGCACCGCTCGGGTGAGCTCGCCGCCGCGCTGCTGGCTCTGGGCGGCGGGCGCCCGGGCGCCGTGCGGCACGTGTTCCTGGACGAGTTGCCGCCTTCGGCTTCGTCCGACGACGGCGGCGCGGGCGCGCGGTTCGAGGACTCGGGCATGGTGTGGCTCGCGCCCGGGG
This sequence comes from Xylanimonas ulmi, assembly GCF_004216535.1. Lineage (NCBI taxonomy): Bacteria > Bacillati > Actinomycetota > Actinomycetes > Micrococcales > Promicromonosporaceae > Xylanimonas > Xylanimonas ulmi. The sequence continues at coordinate 2,203,466 of NZ_SGWX01000001.1, read as the reverse complement.
TCGCGGGCGGCGACCCCAAGGCCGTCGGCGGGTTCGTCCGTGTGCCGCTCGACGACGCCGCCGCGCGCCTCGCCGCGCTCGTGCGGCGCCTGCGCCCGTCCGTCGTCGCGACCTACGAGCCGGGCGGCGGGTACGGGCACCCGGACCACGTGCGCGCACACGACGTGACCGTGCGGGCGCTCGCGCTCGCCGCGGATGAGGTGCGGCGGCCCGCGCTGTGGCGGCGTGTCGAGCCCGTCAGCGTCGTGCTCGGCCACCGGGCGGCGCTCGCCGCCGACCCGGCGGTGCGGGCGCTCGCGGACCGCGCCGGGCTGAGCCTTCCGGCCGCCGACGACCCGCTGCCTGCCGTCGCGCGCGTGGACGAGGCGCTTGCGGGCGCCGCGGCGTCGGGCGACCTGGCCACCGTCGAGGTGCGGCCCGTCCTCGACCGCGTGCTCGCGGCCATGGCGGCGCACGCGACACAGATTCAGCACGCACAGGCTCACGACGCCGCGCAGGCTCACCGCGCCACGCTCCGCGAGGGTGGCGTGGCGGACCCGCTCGGGTTCTACGCCCTGTCGAACGGTGTGCTGGCCGCTGTGGGCGCGCGCGAGACATACCTGGTCGCACGAGACGCCCAGGTGACGTCGGTAGGCTCCGCCAGGTGAGCGACATCGAGTTCCCCGGAGCCGACGAGCCGGAGACCGTCTCGCCCGAGCCTGCGCGGCCCGCGGGCGCGGGCAGGATCGCGGCACGGCTGATCCTGGCGGTGGCGCTGGGAGGCACGATCGCCGCGCTCGGCACCGCGACCCACCGCACGCTGTGGCACGGCCTGCCGATCGGCCTGGTGCTCGCGCTCGCCCTCACGGCGTCGTCGGGTGTGCTCGCCCGCGCCTGGGCGGGGCTCGCGACGCTCGCCGGCGCCGCGGTCGGTTGGCTCGTCGTCGCACAGGTGCTCGCGCTGCCCGGTCAGGGCGGAGACGTGCTGGTCACGAACCCGAACGCCGCGCTCCCGGTCGCCTGGGCGGGGATCGCGTGGACCTACGGCGGCGTCGTGGCGCTCGGCGTCGTCGCATTCCTCCCGCGCCGGTGGTTCGCCCGGCGCTGAGAGGAACCTTCGCTGAACCTCCACGTCCGTGGGCGACGTCGCTCCGGCGGCGGTCGCGGTCTCGCGCGTAGGATCGCGAGGTCACCTGAGGCCGTCCAACGGCCGACATGTGCCCCAGCACCACCCTCTGCGACCGCCGGTCACGGCGGCCGCACGACGACCCCACGGAGCGAACTCGATGGGCCAGCCGACCGAGCGCAGCAGCGCGCCCGAGCCGAACGAGACCGGGACGGTCGGCGCGCCCGCGCCCGCGCCAGCGCCCGGCCCCGACGCCCTGGACGAGGACATCCCCTACGTTCCTCCGGTCAAGGCGTACGAGCGCCCCGCGGTCGGCTACCGCCCCCCGGCGGCGAGTGTCGAGACCTCCCCGCCGACGCAGGCGCTGCCCACGTTGAGGCCCGCACGCCCCCGGCCGACGTCGGCCGCCTCCGGCCTGGCCGCGACCGGCCACGCGTCGGGCCCGTCCGGGCCCGATCAGCCGGCCGATCAGCCTGTGCCCGATCAGTCTGTGCCCGATCAGTCTGTGCCCGATCAGTCTGTGCCCGCTCGGCCGAGCGCGTCTGCGGCGAGCGCGTCGCCGTCGCCCGAGCCGGCGTCGTCGGCGCCGCGACCCGCGCCGGCGGGACCCGAGTCCGCGCCGACCCTCGCGGGGCCCACGTCCACCGTCGCGGCGCCCTTTTCGGGCGACCCTGCGCCGCCCGCCGCGTCGCCCGCCGCGTCGCCCGCCACCGCCGTGCCCGGGCAGACCGCGTCCTCGACCGAGCCCGCCGTGGACCGCACCTCGATCCTGCGCCCCGCCGTCGAGCGGCCGACGTCGCCGTTCTCCCCGGTCACGCCTCAGGCGGGGCCGAGCCCGCTCGGCGCCCCATCCCTCCTGCCGCCGACCGACTCCGAGGGGTCCGCCCTGGGCGGCGCGAGCGTGCTCGGCCCGCTCGTGGGCGACGGGCAGCCGAGCCGCGCGCCGCGCGCGCTGCTGTGGACGGGCGTCGTCGCCGTCGTCGTCGCAGGTCTGTACACGGGCGCGCAGTGGCTGTACGCCGACAAGGTGCCCACCGACACGCATGTCGCGGGCGTCGACCTGGGCGGCCTGTCGCACGCCGACGCGATCGCACAGCTCGAAGTCGGGCTCGCGGCCCGCGCCAAGGAGCCGATGCAGGTCACGGCGGGTGACGCGCACACCACGCTCGACCCGGCGGACGCCGGGCTCACGCTCGACGCCGAGGCCACGGTGAGTCAGGTGACGGGGTTCTCGCTGCGACCGGACCGCCTATGGGCGCACCTGGTCGGCGGCAAGGACGTCGACCCGGTCCTTGCGGTGGATGAGGCCAAGCTCTCCGCCGCCGTCGACGACCTCGTCGACGGGCTGGCCACGACCCCGGTCGACGGCACCGTCGCGTTCCTCGACGGCCAGGCCGTCGCGACCCCGGCCACGGACGGCACGCGCATCACCCCGGAGCCGGCCGAGCAGGTGCTGCGCACCCGGTGGCTGCGGGACTCTGGCCCGTTCGACCTGCCGACCGAGGCGGTCGCCCCCGAGATCACGCAGCAGGAGACCGACGCGGCGCTCGCCCAGGCGCAGAAGATCGTCTCGGCCCCCGTCGTGGTCGCCGTCGGGGACCAGCATCCCGAGCTGCCCGCCGACGCCCTGGCCGCTGCCGTGTCGTTCGCGCCCACCGACGGCGCTCTGGCCCCCGCCTTCGACGGCGCCTCGCTCGTCAGCGCGGTGGTCGCGCGCACCAACAACCTGCTCACGGACCCCGACGACGCCCACTTCGAGTTCCAGGGCGGGCGCCCGGTCGTCGTCGGCGGCGAGTCGGGCACGACGCTCGACCCCGACGCCCTCGCCTCCGCAGTGGGCGCCGCGGCGCTGGGCGACGATCGCACCGCCGCCGTCGACCTCGTCGAGCGCGCGCCCGAGCAGAGCCGTGAGGCGCTGGAGGCGCTGGGCGTCACCGAGGTGGTCAGCAGTTTCGACACGCCGCTGACGGCCGAGCCGATCCGCACGCAGAACCTGCGTCGCGGCGCCGAGCTGCTGACGGGCCACCTGATCAAACCGGGTGAGACCTTCTCGCTGCTCGACGCGCTCGGCCCGGTCACCGTCCAGAACGGCTACAAGGCCGCAGGCGTGATCAGCAACGGCGTGCACACCGAGGGCGTGGGCGGCGGGCTGTCGCAGATGGCGACGACCACGTACAACGCGGGGTACTTCGCGGGCTTCGAGGACGTCGAGCACCGCCCCCACTCGGTGTCGTTCACGCGCTACCCGCCCGGGCGCGAGGCGACGATCTTCGTCGGCTCGCTCGACCTGAAGTTCAAGAACAACACGCCGTACGGCGCCGTCATGCAGTCGTACATCGACGGCGGACGCCTGTACGTGCGGGTGTGGAGCACGCCGTACTTCCGCGTCGAGACGTCGGCGAGCCCCAAGAGCAACGTCGTGCCCACCACGACGGTGCACCGCTCGGGCGCCGGCTGCGTCTCCTACCCGGGCGGACAGCCGGGCTTCACGATCACCAACTACCGTCAGGTGTTCCACGGTGACGAGAAGGTCATCGACGAGAAGTTCACCTGGACGTACAAGCCCGACAACCCCGTCGTGTGCGACGCGCCCTCGGCGGCCGCGGGCGACGCCGACTCCGCGGAGAACTGATGCTCGGACGCATTGAGCGGGAGTCGCCCGCGCACGCAGCCCTCGCGGCCCAGGCGGGCGGCTGGTCGGGCCTCGTGGTGCCCGACGGCGGCGCCCCCGCGGCGGCCGGCCCCCAGGAGCTCGTCGAGCTGCTCGACCTGGGCACCGCCGACGACACGCTCGCGACGGTCGCGAGCATCGCTGACCTGGCCGCCGTCGTGCACCTGGGCCACCCCGAGCAGCCGGCCCCGGCGCTCGAGGAGGCGCTGCTGGCGGGCGACACGTCGCTCATGGTCACGGCGGCCGCCGCGGTGCGCACCCAGTGGGTGTGGGTGGGCCACCCCGAGGCGACCGGTGGCGCCGTCGTCATCGACGAGTCAGGGCTGCGCGACTGCCGTGACGTGCTGCGCACACTGGGCGTCAGCCCGCGCCTGGTTCCGGCGCGCACGCCGATCGACGAGCGCGTGGCGATCGCGGGGCCCGACGGCTCGCTCGTCGTCGAGCGTCCACGCGTGCCGGCCGGGCTCGTGGAGCTCGCCGGCTCCGAGCGCCTCGGCGCGCTGCCGCCCGTCTGGTACGGCCTGCTGGAGTCGCGCGACGTGTGGCCGCGGTTCGCCGGGCCCGCCCAGGTGTGGTTGGCGTTCGGGCCGTACGACGACCACCGCGGTTCGCTTCAGCCGACGCTCGCGGTGATCGCGGACGCGGGCGTCGATCTGCAGCACCTGCGCTCGCACCCCTCGCAGATGGGGCCCCACGTGTTCTTCACCTCGTTCCTGTGCCCACGCGTGGAGGTGCTCGACGCGCTCGCCGCGGACCTCGACACGCGCGGCGTCGCGCACCGCACGCTCGGCGTCCTGCCGGGGCAGGGTTTCGTGCCCGGCCCCGCCGCGCTCACCCCGCGGTGGGCGGGCGCGTGAGCGCCGGCGACCTGGTCGCCTACCTGGGGCCCGAGGGCACCTTCACGCACCAGGCCGTCCTGGAGTGGGCGGCGCGCGCCGGGGACACGCCGGGCCGCGCGCAGGCGCTCGAGTCCGTCGTCCAGGTGCACGACGCCGTCGCCTCGGGCGCCGCGGCGCGCGGCGTCGTCGCGATCGAGAGCTCGGTCGAGGGCTACGTCGTCCCCTCGGTCGACGCGCTGCTCGGCTCGGCCGGGGTTGTCGCCGTCGACGAGGTGGTGCTGCCGATCTCGTTCGACGCGTTTGTGCGGCCCGGGCACGGCACGCTGACCGAGGCGACCGCGCACCCGCACGGGCTGGCCCAGGTCTCACGGTTCGTGACGGCGCGCGGGCTGCGGCCCGTGCCGGCGTCGTCCAACGCCGCGGCGTGCCGCGATGTGGGCGCGCACCAGGTGGCGTTCGGGCCGCGCGTGTGCGGCGAGCTGTACGGGCTGGAGACGCTCGCGCAGGGCGTCGAGGACTTCGGCGGGGCGCGCACACGGTTCCTGGTGCTGGCCAGGCGCGGCGAGGCGCCTGGCGTGCTGGCCGCGGCGCGCGCGGGCGCCGACCCGGCCGCGACGGCGTGGCGCACCATGCTCGCGGTGACCCCCGTGGTCACCGGCCCGGGCGTGCTCGCGCGCATCACCGCGGCGTTCGGCGAACGCCGCGTCAATATGTCGTCGCTGGTCACGCGACCGCTCAAGGCGCGTGCGCTGCAATATGTCTTCGTGATGACGTTCGACGCCGCGCCCTGGGACCCGTCGGCGCGGGGGCTGTTGGGCGACCTGCTCGCTGCGGGCGACTCGCTCAAGGTGCTGGGGGTTTACCCGAGCGACCCGAGCGAGGGCGGGCTCGACGGCGTGCTGCCCGACCATGTGCCGCTCGGGTCGGTTGACGCTGGCGCGCAGGCGGGGGCGCTCGACCGGGGCCTGTTGTGGTGACCGGCCCGTTCACGCGGATCGCGGTGCTCGGCCTGGGCCTGGTGGGCGGCTCACTCGCGCGCGTGTTGGCCGCGCGCGGGCTCGACGTCGTCGGCCATGACGTGGACCCCGCCACCGTCGCGGCGGCCCGCGCCGCGGGCCTGGACGCGACGGGCTCGCTCGCCGACGCCGTCGCGGGCGCCGATCTGGTGGCGCTCGCGGTGCCGCTGCGGGCGATGCGTGCGACGGCGGCCGAGGTCGCACGCTGCGCGAGGGGTGACTTCACGCTCACCGACGTCGGCAGCGTCAAGGGCCCGGTGCGCCAGGCCGTCGAGGCCGCCGGGCTGGGCGAGCGGTTCGTGGGCGCTCACCCGATGGCGGGCACCGAGCACAGCGGGTTCGCGGCCTCCTCGCCGGGGCTGCTCGACCGCGCGCCGTGGGCGGTCACCGTGCCGGGGACCGGCGGTACGGGCGGCCGGGGCCGCGCGGACGGACCTGTCGGCGTCGTCTCGCCCGACCGGCTCGAACGGCTGCTGCGCCTGGTCACGGGGCCGCTGCGGGGCACCGCGGCGGTGCTCACCGACGAGGTGCACGACGAGGCCGCCGCCCTTGTCAGCCATGTGCCGCACGTGCTGGCGACCCAGATCCTCAACGCCGTCGCGGGCGCGCCGGTGCGCGAGGCCGCGCTGGGGTTGGCCGCGGGCTCGTTCCGCGACGGCACCCGCGTGGCGTTCACCGATCCGGCGCGCACCGAGGCGATGGTCACCGAGAACGCGGCGTGGGTGGCGCCCGCGCTGCGCAAGGCGGTGCGCGACCTGGAGGCGCTTGTGGCGGCGCTGGAGACCAACGCGCCCGTGCATGGGTTCTTCCACGCGGCCGACCAGGTGCGCGCGCAAGGGCGGGCGGGGGAGCGCACGCTCGTGGAGGCCGAGCCCGTCGCCCTGACCGGGGACTGGCCCGCGGCGCTCGCCGCCCGGTGCGCCACGGGCGCCGTCGTGACGGGGTTGACGGACGCCGAGGCGCTCCTGGCGCGCTGAGGCGTGGGCGCGTGGGCGCGTGGACGACTCGCGCGGTCGCGACGCTAGCGTGGGCGCCGCGGGGCGCGGCGCGCGGGACGCGGTCCGATCCGCTTGACCGCCTCGATCTCACCTGCCGCGACGCTGACCTCGCGCGGTGAGGGGTCGCGCGGCGCGTCCGTGCGCAGGCTCAGCCCCTCGTCGTCGACCGCCAGAACGACGCCGATGATGTCGGTCCACACCGCGCCGCGGCCCTCGGCCCGCGCGCGGGCGGCCTCGGTCGCGTCCAGGCGCCGCCGCACGACGACGCGTGCGCCTGCGGGCAGGTCGCGCCAGGGGGTGTGCACGGCTGTGGACCTCCTCGGGTGCTGGGTGGGGTGGTGGTCAGTGGGTTCGATCACCGGGTTCGATCATCGGCGGCGATCGCGTGACGAGATCGCCGGACGCCGTGGCCGTCGCCCTCCCGTCCCGATATTAGAGTGAGCCTCGTGACCTACGTGATCGCTCAGCCGTGCGTCGACGTCAAGGACAAGGCGTGCATCGAGGAGTGTCCCGTCGACTGCATCTACGAGGGCAACCGTTCGCTGTACATCCACCCGGACGAGTGCGTCGACTGTGGCGCCTGTGAGCCGGTGTGCCCGGTCGAGGCGATCTACTACGAGGACGACGTGCCCGAGCAGTGGAAGGACTACTACGCGGCCAACGTCGAGTTCTTCGACGACCTCGGCTCGCCCGGTGGCGCCGCCAAGCTGGGCCAGATCGACAAGGACCACGCGCTCATCGAGTCCCTGCCGCCCCAGGCCTGAGCCGCCGCGACGAGGGCGACGACACGCATGGGACTCAGTGACCTCCGCGCCTTGCCCTACCCCTGGGACACGCTGGCGGACGTGGCCGCGCTGGCCCGCAGCCACCCCGGCGGGCTCATCGACCTGTCGGTCGGCACGCCCGTCGACCCCACGCCGCCCCTCGTGCGGGCCGCGCTTGAGGCGGCCTCCGACGCTCCCGCCTACCCGCTGACCTACGGCACGCCCGCACTGCGCGAGGCGGTCGCCGCGTGGTTCGCCCGACGGCGCGGTGTGCCCGACATCGATCCGGCGGGTGTGCTGCCCACGCTCGGCTCCAAGGAGCTGGTGGGCCTGGCGCCGTCGCTGCTGCGCCTGGGCGCCGGTGACGTCGTCGTGCACCCCGCGATCGCCTACCCGACCTACGACGTCGGGGCTCGGCTGGCGGGTGCGACGGCGCTGGCGACCGACGACGTCGAGGAGTGGGCCCACCGGGGCGACGTGCGGCTGGTGTGGGTCAACAGCCCCTCGAACCCGACGGGCGCCACCGCGGATGTGGCGCACCTGCGGCGTGTGGTCGCCGCCGCGCGCGCGGCGGGCGCCGTCGTGGTCTCGGACGAGTGCTACGCGCAGCTTCCGTGGGCCGCCCACCTGAGCGCGGCCGACGGCACACCGCGCGTGCCGAGCCTGCTCGACCCCGCCGTCACGGACGGTGACCACACGGGGCTGCTGGTCGCGTACTCGCTGTCCAAGCAGTCGAACCTGGCCGGGTACCGTGCGGCGTTCGTCGCGGGCGACCCGGCGCTTGTCGCCGACCTGCTGGCCACACGCAAGCATCTGGGCATGATCGTGCCGCGCCCGGTGCAGGAGGCCATGCGGGTCGCGCTCGGCGACGACGCGCACGTGGCGGCGCAGCGCGCCGTGTACGGGCGTCGCCGCCAGACGCTGCTCGCGGCGCTGGCGGCGTCCGGGTGGGCGGTCGACCACTCCGAGGCGGGGCTGTATCTGTGGGCGCGCCCGGCCGACCCGGACGACCGGGCCAGCAGCCGCGAACTGGTCGCCCGTCTGGCCCGGCTGGGCATCCTGGCCGGCCCGGGGGTGTTCTACGGCAGTGCGGGCGATGGGCACGTGCGGATCGCGCTGACGGCGACCGACGCGGCGATCGACCAGGCGGGAGTCCGCCTGCGCGCAGGAATGTGACCCACGACACATCGCTTGCCAACGCCTTGCCCGTTCATGACGGGAGTCTTGCTCGGTTCTTGCCGTGAACCGTTCGCGGCGCGAGGATGGCAGTGTCCGCGGCGTGGTCGCGGATTGGAATCTTGACGTGACGCGGGGGTAAGTTCCCCCACACCGGCCGACGTCGCCTGGGTGCCAGGCAGGTTGACGCACCGCGGCCGGGCACAAGAGCCGCGGCGTGCGTCAGGACGCGTGCGGCGGTCTCCAGTCGAGTTGCGGCTCGCAGGAAGGACACCATGACGATCACCTCCCAGCCCGTGCAGGGCGTCTCGGCCGATCTCTCGATCGGTGAGCGCAGCGTCGCGCTTCCCGTCGTCGACGCGACCGAGGGCAATAGCGGCCTCGTCGTCTCGTCGCTGCTGCGGGAGACGGGCCTGGTCACCTACGACCCGGGCTTCATGAACACGGCCTCGACGTCGTCGGCCATCACCTACATCGACGGCGACCAGGGCATCCTGCGCTACCGCGGCTACCCGATCGACCAGCTCGCCGAGCGGTCGACCTTCCTGGAGGTCGCCTACCTGCTCATCTACGGCGAGCTCCCCGACGCCCGTGCGCTCGACGCCTTCACCGAGCGCGTCAACCGGCACACGCTGGTGCCCGAGCAGTTCCGCGGGTTCCTGGCCGCCTTCCCGCGCGGCGGGCACCCCATGTCGATCATGGCGTCAGCGATGAACGCGCTCGCGACGTTCTACCCCGAGTCGCTCGACCCGCACGACGATGACGCGGTCGACCTCGCCACGGTGCTGATCCTCGCCAAGATCCGCACGATCACCTCCTATGTGCACCGCTCGATGCGCGATGAGCCGCTGCTGTACCCGGACTACGCGCGCGGGTACGTCGAGGACTTCCTGCGCATGTCCTTCGCCGTGCCGTACCAGCAGTGGGACGCGGACCCGGTCGTGGCCTCCGCGATGGACAAGCTGCTCATCCTGCACGCCGACCACGAGCAGAACTGCTCGACGTCGACCGTGCGGATCGTGGGCTCGTCGAACGCCAACCTCTACGCCTCGGTCGCGGCCGGCATCAACGCCCTGTCGGGCCCGTCGCACGGCGGCGCCAACGAGGCCGTGCTGCTGATGCTCGAGCGCATCCGCTCGGGCGGTGACTCGGTCGAGACCTTCATGAAGAAGGTCAAGAACAAGGAGGACGGCGTTCGACTCATGGGCTTCGGCCACCGGGTCTACAAGTCGTACGACCCGCGCGCCGCGATCGTCAAGAAGCACGCCGACGCGGTGCTCGACTCGCTCGGCGCCAAGGACGAGCTGCTCGACATCGCCCGCGGCCTGGAGGAGATCGCGCTGAGCGACGACTACTTCGTCGAGCGCAAGCTCTACCCCAACGTCGACTTCTACACGGGGCTGATCTACAAAGCGATCGGGTTCTCGCCGGTCATGTTCACGCCGCTGTTCGCGCTGGGCCGCATGCCCGGCTGGATCGCCCAGTGGCGCGAGATGATGAAGGACCCGACCACCAAGATCGGCCGTCCGCGCCAGATCTACACGGGCGAGACCGAGCGCGACTACCTGCCGATCGCCCAGCGCTGAGCCCCGGCGCCTGACGGCCCCGCCCCCCCCCTCGCCGGGGGGCGGGGCCGACGTCATGAGCGGGCGTGTTCCACCTTGTGCGAAGGTGTGCGTTTGCTGAGAAATCACCACAAGAACGCAGTGAGAACTTCATTCGCTGGTCGGATCGCGTTCACCCACCGTCCCTAGCGTCCGTTGACGACCCTGGCCCCCGCGCCCCGCTGTCGCGGGCGTGGCGGCCGCTTCATCGTCAAGGGAGAACCTTCGTGCTCCGCACCACCGCGCGCCGTACCGTCGGCGCCGCACTGCTCGCCACCGCCGCGATCGCCCTGTCCGCTTGCGCCTCCAGCACCCAGGCCGGATCGCGTGACTCGAAGGCGGCCACCGCCACCTCGGTCTCCGACTTCGGTTCGTTCGCCGACCTGGAGGCCGCGGCCAAGGCCGAGGGCGCGCTCAACGTCATCGCCCTGCCGCGCGACTGGGCGAACTGGGGCGAGATCATCGACGCGTTCGCGGCGGCCTACCCCGAGATCACCGTGACCGAGCAGTCTCCCGACGTCTCCTCGGCCGAGGAGATCCAGGCCGCGACCACCAACAAGGGCCTCGACACCGCGCCCGACGTGTTCGACCTCGGCCTCGGCGTGGCGCTGGCCAACACCGACGCGTTCGCGCCCTACAAGGTCCGCACCTGGGACGAGATCCCGGCCGAGCTCAAGGAGCCGAGCGGGCTGTTCGTGGGCGACTACGGCGGCTACATGTCGATCGGCTACGACTCGGCGCGATTCCCGGCGCCGGCCTCGCTGCGCGACCTGGCCAAGCCCGAGTACAAGGGCGCCGTCGCGCTCAACGGCGACCCGACCCAGGCGGGCGCGGCCTTCGCCGCCGTCGGCCTGGCCACGGTCCAGGACGGCGGGACGCTCGACGACTACCAGACCGGCGTCGAGTTCTTCGCCGACCTGCAGGAGGCGGGCAACCTGCTCAAGGTCGACGTGACCACGGCCACGGTCGCCTCGGGCGAGACGCCCGTCGTCTTCGACTGGGACTACCTCAACGCGGCGCACGCGGCGGCCAACCCGGCGTGGAGGACCGTCATCCTGCCGGGCACGGGCTACGCGGGCTACTACAACCAGGCGATCAACAAGGACGCCCCGCACCCCGCGGCCGCGCGGCTGTGGCAGGAGTTCCTCTACAGCGACGAGGTCCAGAACCTCTGGCTCAAGGGCGGCGCCCGCCCGGTGCGCGCCGAGGCCATGGACGCCGCCGGAACGATCGACGCCGCGCTCTACGCGGACCTGCCGAGCGCCCCGGCGACGACGGTCGTGCCGACCAAGGAGCAGGGCGCCCAGGCCGGCACGCTGCTCGGCGACATCTGGGCCGCGGCCGTCCAGTGACGGCTGTCAGCCAGGGTGTGCCCGCGGCTCACGCCGCGGGCACACCCGCCGCCCCGCCCGCGCCGCCGCCGCACTCGCCGCCCTCTGCGACCGCGGCCCCCGCCCCGGCGCACCGCGTCCGCGGCGCGCTCGCCGCCCTCGGCCTGGTCCCGTTCGCCGCCTACGTGCTGGCCTTCCTCGCGCTGCCGACGGCGCTGGCCGTCGGCAGCGGGTTCGTGGACGCCGACGGCGGCCTGACCGCGCACAACCTCAGCGCACTGGCCGACCCCGTCGTGCTGCGCACCTTCGGCGCGTCGCTGTGGCTGTCCGCGCTCAGCGCCGTCGTCGGCGCGCTGCTCGGCGCCGCGATCTGCTACGCGCTGCTCGGGCTGCGCCCGGGCCACCCGGCGCGCTCGGTCGTCGAGGCGGCATCCAGCGTGCTCGCGCAGTTCGGCGGCGTCATGCTCGCGTTCGCGTTCATCGCCACGATCGGACTTCAGGGCCTGGTGACCCTGTGGCTCAAGGACGGACTCGGGATCGACATCTTCGCGGGCGGCGCCTGGATCTACGCGCTGCCCGGTTTGATCGCCCCCTACATCTACTTCCAGACGCCCCTCATGGTCATCACCTTCCTGCCCGCTCTCACCGGGCTCCAGACGCAGTGGTACGAGGCCGCCCTCACGCTCGGCGACACCCGCGCCGGGTTCTGGCGGCATGTCGGACTGCCCGTCCTGGCGCCGTCGTTCCTGGCCAGCCTGCTGCTGCTGTTCGCCAACGCGTTCTCCTCCTTCGCCACGGCCGCCGCCCTGGCGAGCCAGGGCGCGCAGATCGTCCCGCTGCAGATCCGCGCCGCCCTCGTCAGCGAGACCGTGCTGGGGCGCCAGAACCTCGCCGGGGCGCTCGCGCTTGGCATGGTCGTGGTCATGGCCGCCGTCATGTGGCTGTACTCGCGCGCGGCCCGCCGCGCCGCGCGGTGGCGGCGATGAGGCGGGGGCTGGGGCCCGGCCCCGCGACCCGCACGGCCATCGCCCTCGTGGTCGGCGCGGTGTTCCTCGTGCCGATCGCCTCCATGGTCGAGTTCACGCTGCGCGACGGGGATGGGCACTCGCTGGTCCACTGGGCGACGCTGTTCGACCCCGCGGGCGCCGGCAAGTACGCGCCCATCCGCGAGGGGCTGGTGAACTCGCTCGTGCTGGCCGCGGTCACGGTGGCGATCGTGCTGCTGCTGCTCGCCCCGACCATGGTGCTGGTCACCCTCCGGCTTCCGCACCTGCGCCGCCCGTTCGAGCTGCTCGCGCTGCTGCCCGTGTCGCTGCCCGCGATCGTGCTGGTGGTGGGGCTCGCTCCGATCTACCGCGTCATCGGGCAGACCATCGGCACGGGCGTCTGGTCGCTCGCGCTCGCCTACGGTGTCACGGCGCTGCCGTACGCGCACCGCTCGATCCAGGCCGCGATCGACGCGATCGGCGTGCGCACGCTCGCCGAGGCGGCCCGCACGCTCGGGTCTGGGTGGCCCACCGTGCTGCTGCGCGTGCTCGCCCCCAACCTGCGCGGCGGGCTGCTGACCGCCTCGCTCATCTCGGTCGCGGTCGTGCTGGGGGAGTTCACGATCGCGTCGCTGCTGGCGCGGCAGAACCTGCAGACCGCGCTGTTCGTCGTCAACCGCCAGGACCCGTACGTCGCGGTGATCCTGTCGCTCCTGGCCCTGGCCCTCGTGTTCGTGCTGCTCCTGGCCATCGGCCGGGCGGGCGCGCGCGGGTCGGGCGCCCGCCCGGAAGGATCCTGAGATGCCCATGACCCAGACCGCCCCCACGTCGCGCGCGGCCGCGGACGTCACCTTCGAGGGCGTCGTGAAGGAGTTCGGGGCCACGCGCGTGCTGCACGGCGTCGATCTGGCCGTCCGCCCGGGCGAGCTCGTCTGCCTGCTGGGACCCTCGGGCTGCGGCAAGACGACGGCGCTGCGCGTGCTGGCCGGGCTTGAGCAGGCCACGGCGGGCGCGGTGCGGATCGGCGGCCAGGACGTCTCACGGGTGCCGACGCACCGCCGCGACGTGGGCATGGTGTTCCAGGCGTACTCGCTGTTCCCGCACCTGAGCGTGCGGGCCAACACCATGTTCGGCCTGCGCCGACGGGGCGTCGAGCGTCGCGAGGCGGCTCGCCGGGCCGACGACGCGCTCGGCCTCGTCGGACTCGACCACCTGGCCGAGCGGTATCCGCACCAGCTCTCGGGTGGGCAGCAGCAGCGCGTCGCCCTCGCCCGGGCGCTCGTGACCGCGCCGCGCGTGCTGCTGCTCGACGAGCCGCTGTCGGCGCTCGACGCCAAGGTGCGCACGGGCCTGCGCGACGAGATCCGCCGACTCCAACTGCGTCTGGGCATCACCACGGTGTTCGTCACGCACGACCAGGAGGAGGCCCTGGCCGTCTCGGACCGCATCGCCGTCATGGACGCGGGGCGGATCGAGCAGGTCGGCGCCCCCGAGGAGCTCTACCTGCGGCCGGCCTCACCGGCGGTCGCGGCATTCGTCGGGCATTCGAGCGTGCTCCCGGCCGACGTCGTGGGCGGGCGCGCGCATGTGCTCGGCGCGGTGGCGCCGGTGCTGGGGGAGCGGGCCGACGGACCCGCCGAGGCCTTCGTGCGGCCGGAGAACGTGCGCCTGCTCGACGCCACCGACACGGCGGGCGTGGCGGGCACGGTCGAGGAGTCGATGTTCCTCGGCAGTGTGCGCCGTACGCTCGTGCGCACCGCCGACGGACACCTCGTGCGGGTCCAGCACCGCGCCGGTGAGCGCCTCGCCTTCGGCGAGAGCGTGCGCGTGGCGCTCGACGACGTGCCGCTCGCCGTGCGCTGAGGGGCGCGCGTCCTCGGTCCGGACTCAGCCCAGGTACAGCAGCCGGATGGCGCTCGTGATCGACTTGAGCTCCTGCGTCGTGTAGACCGCCTCGGGCTCGGCCGTGACCGCGCCCTCCTCCAGCGTGCTCCAGTGCCACAGCGGGCGCACGCGCCCCTCGGGCCCGTCCTCACGCAACTGCAGGTCGACCCACACCGCGTAGCGGTATCCGTAGCGCAACTGCACCGAGCGCACGGCCGCGAGGTCGGGCGCGCCCGTCTCGTCCGAGGCGAAGTCGGTCGAGAGCGCGACCAGCAGCAGGTTGTCCTCGGGGCCCACGCGACCGCGCCGGTGCACGATGAGGTCAGGGGCGCGCTGCGCGCCCTCGCCGAACGCCATCGAGGGCTCGCGGGCCGCGCCGCTGCGCTCGTAGTCGCAGTCGACGTCCCACGACTCGTCGATCATCGGGCGCACGTACCAACCGAGGTGGAACGCGATCGACCGCTCGCTCGGCGCCGAGGTGCCCGTCTTGGGCGTGAACAGCCCCCACTCGTTCGTGAGCGTGGTGGTCAGCGCGATGCGGACGCGTGCTTGGACATCGTGCAGGAGCATGATCGAACGCTATCGGCGCGTCGCCGACGGCGCAGAGTCTGGCGTCGTGCGCGCGGGTGGATGCCGCGCAAGGCCTGGGTCGGCTCAACGCGCGACGGCGACGCGCGCCTCCACGACGCCGTCCGGCAGCGCCGCGCCGTCGACCGGCGTCCACGCGGCCCCGTCGCCCTGGCCCGCGCGCACGCCGTCGGCGCGCGTCCAGCGCAGGCCGGCGACACGGACCTCGACGACGTCGGTCACGCTCGCGGTCGCCACAGCCCACTGCCCGGCCGCCCAGCCCGCGCGGGCAGCGTCTCCGGTCGCCAGCCCCGACGCCTGCACCGTGAGGGTCGCGGCGCCGTCGCCGGCCGCCTGGACGGTGACCGCCTCGGCGCTCAGGCCCAGGTCGCGCAGCGCGCGCTCGCGCAGGCTCGCGGCGACGGCGTCCACCGAGCGGGGCGCGCGGACCGGGCCGAGCTCGCACGACACGACCGCGGGCGAGTGGCCCGTCAGTCCCGACGCCCACGCGCGTGCGCGCGTCTCATGCTGCGCGTACGCCTCGGGGAAGCCCGAGCGCTGCACGGCCTGCGCGGCGACCGTGACCTCCAGGTCCTGGTACCCGGGGACCTTGACGAGCGCGTCGTAGAAGCGGTCGGTCGCGTACAGCGGGTCCATGACCTGCTCGGGCGCGCCCCAGCCCTGCGACGGGCGCTGCTGGAACAGGCCCAGCGAGTCACGGTCGCCGTAGTCGACGTTGATGAGCTTCGACTCCTGCAGCGCGGTCGCCAGCGCGATGGTCGCCGCACGCGCCGGAAGGCCGCGGCGCACCGAGGCGCCTGCGACCAGCGCCGCGTTCTCGGCCTGAGCCGGGGACAGGTACCAGTCGGAGCCGTCGAGGCTCGCCGAGCAGCGCTCGCGCACCGGGGAGTCGCCCGGGCGCAGCCACAGCCAGCCCGCGGCCGCCAGCACCGCGACGAGCCCGAAGGCGAACGCCGCGCGGGCTCGACGCCGGCGAGCGCGTGCGGCGCGGGCGCCCACCGGGCGGGGGGTCACTGCGCGTGCAGCGCGGCGTTCAGCTCGACCCCGACCCCGGCGCGCGCGAGCACCTCGATGCTCCCCGTGGTCGAGTTGCGGCGGAACAGGAGCCCCGGCACGCCCGACAGCTCACGCGCCTTGACCACGCGCGGCCCGCCGTCGTCGGCCTTCTGCCCGACCACGGCGACCTTGGTGCCCGCGGTCACGTACAGGCCCGCCTCGATGACCGAGTCGGCGCCGAGCGCGATGCCCGCGCCGGCGTTGGCGCCCAGCAGCGCGCGCTCGCCGATGACGACGCGCTCCTTGCCGCCGCCCGACAGCGTGCCCATGATCGAGGCGCCGCCGCCGATGTCGGCGCCGTCGTGCACCACGACGCCCTGCGAGATGCGGCCCTCGACCATCGAGACGCCGAGCGTGCCCGCGTTGAAGTTGACGAAGCCCTCGTGCATCACGGTGGTGCCGGGCGCGAGGTGCGCGCCCAGGCGCACTCGGTCGGCGTCGGCGATGCGCACCCCCGACGGCAGCACGTAGTCGACCATGCGCGGGAACTTGTCGACGCCGAACACCGTCACGGGGCGGGCGTTGGCCGCGCGCAGCCGGGCGCGCGTGGCCTCGAAGCCGTCGACCGCGCACGGCCCGGCGTCGGTCCACACCACGTTCGCGAGCGCGCCGAAGACGCCGTCGAGGTTGATCGAGTTGGGGACCACCAGCCGGTGGGAGAGCAGGTGCAGGCGCAGGTAGGCGTCCGCCGCGTCACCGATCGGCGCGTCCAGGTCGACCACGGTGCGCACGACGACGGTCTCGACGCCGCGCGCCTCGTCACGCCGCGCCAGCGCCGTCAGGTGCGTGGGGGCCACGGCCGACTCGGCGGGCTCGCCGAGCGCGGGCGCCGGGTACCAGGTGTCGAGCGTGACGGGCTCCTCGGAGCCCAGGATCTCGGGCAGGGTCACGGTCGCGAGGCCATAGCCCCAGGCGGTGCGGGCGGGGGAGTCGCTCATGGCCCCCAGCCTATCCGTGGCGGGTAGCCTCGCCCCGTGCCGTCCATCGATCTGACACCCGCCGCCGACCTGCTCACCCTCGCCGAGGCGGCGCGTCCCGGCGGGCCGGGACAGGACCTCGTCGCACTCCTGGCCGCGGTGTGCGACATCGAGTCGGTCTCGGGCGACGAGGGCCCGCTCGCCGACGCCGTCGAGACGATGCTGCGCGCCCAGCCGCACCTGGAGGTGCTGCGTGACGGGAATGCGCTCGTCGCGCGCACCCACCTGGGACGCGAACGCCGCGTCGTCGTCGCCGGGCACCTGGACACCGTGCCGCTGGCCGACCCGCCCAACCTGCCCACGCGGCTGGTCGACGGCGAGCTGTGGGGCCGCGGCACGGTCGACATGAAGGCGGGCCTGGCGCTCATGCTCGCGCTCGCGGTCGACCTCGGCCGCCCCGGAGCGCTGCCCACCTGCGACCTGACCTGGGTGTTCTACGACCAGGAGGAGGTCGAGGCGGTGCGCAACGGCCTGGGCCGCCTGGCCCAGCGGCGCCCCGACCTGCTCGAGGGCGACTTCGCGATCGTCGGTGAGCCGTCCGACGGCGGCATCGAGGGCGGGTGCAACGGCACGGTGCGCGTCGAGGTGCGCACGCGGGGCGTCGCCGCGCACTCGGCGCGCGCCTGGGTCGGCGTCAACGCGATCCACCTCGCCGCGCCGATCCTCGACCGCCTCGCGGCCTACGTCCCGGCCGAGGTCGACGTCGACGGGCTCGTGTACCGCGAGTCGATGAGCGCCGTCGGCATCCGCGGCGGCGTCGCGGGCAATGTCGTGCCCGACACGTGCGTGGTCACGGTCAACTACCGCTTCGCGCCGTCGCGCTCGGTCGAGGAGGCCGTCGCCCACCTGCGTGAGCTGTTCGCGGGCTTCGAGGTCGAGGTGACCGACGCCGCGGGCGGCGCCCGGCCCGGGCTGGACGCGCCGCTCGCCGCCGCGTTCGCGCAGGCCGTGCTGGCCACGACGGGCGGCGCCCCACGCCCCAAGTACGGGTGGACCGACGTCGCCCGGTTCGCAGGGCTGGGCATCCCGGCGGTCAACTTCGCCCCCGGCGACCCGCTGCTGGCCCACAAGGACGACGAGCGCGTGCCCGTCGCGCAGCTCGCGCCGTGCCGTGACGCGCTGCGGGCGTGGCTGTTGGCGGCCCCTGACGCGTGAGCGCGGGTGAGTCGCGTTCTCCCGTCGAATCCTGGGGCGCCGCCGTAGGCTGACGCGCATGAGTGCGACCGACGACGGTGTGGCCCAGAAGGGCGCCGGCTACCGCAAGGGTCCTGTGCTGCTGCGCGGAGGGCAGATCCCGTCGCAGACCACCGACCAACGCCTGCTGTCCGGAGGCGACGGCGCCGACTGGCTGCACAACGACCCCTGGCGCGTCATGCGCATCCAGTCGGAGTTCGTCGAGGGATTCGGCGCGCTCGCCGAGGTCGGGCCGGCCGTGTCGGTGTTCGGCTCGGCGCGCACGCCGCGCGACCACGCCGACTACGCGGCCGCCGAGCGCGTGGGCCACGACCTCGTCGAGGCGGGGTACGCCGTCATCACCGGCGGCGGGCCGGGCATCATGGAGGCGGCCAACAAGGGAGCGTCACAGGCCGGCGGCCTGTCCATCGGCCTCGGCATCGAGCTGCCCTTCGAGCAGGGCATGAACGACTACGTCAACCTCGGCGTGAACTTCCGCTATTTCTTCGCGCGCAAGACGATGTTCGTCAAGTACGCCCAGGGCTTCGTCGTCATGCCCGGCGGGTTCGGCACCTTCGACGAGCTGTTCGAGGCCCTCACCCTCGTCCAGACCCACAAGGTCACCGGGTTCCCCATCGCGCTGGTCGGGTGCGACTACTGGGGCGGGCTGCTCGACTGGCTGCGAGGACCCGTGCTGGAGCGCGGCACGATCTCGGAGCCGGACCTGCGGCTGCTGCACCTGACCGACGACCCCGACGAGGCCGTGGAGTACGTGCGCGTGCGGGCCGAGGAGATCGCGGCCGAGGAGCGCGCCGCGGCGGCCGCCGCCGTCGACCTGAGCCCCGAGGCGTGAGCGACCCCGGCGCCGCGCCCGCCCCCGGGCCCGGCGCCGCGCCGCCCGCGGGAGCGGCGCTGGTGCTGCGCGGACGCGAACTGGGCCTCACCCGCACCCCGAGCACCGGCCTACCCGCGCACCGCGCGGTGATCATGGCGATCGTCAACCGCACCACCGACTCGTTCTACGCCCCGGCCCGGCTGCCCGACGACGCCGCCGCGCTCGACGCCGCGCACCGCGCGTGGGAGGCCGGCGCCGAGATCCTCGACGTCGGCGGGGTGCGAGCGGGCGTGGGACCCGAGGTCGACGAGGCCGAGGAGATCCGGCGCGTCGTCCCGTTCGTCGCGCGCGTGCGCGCGGAGGTGCCCGACCTCATGGTCTCCGTCGACACGTGGCGGGCAGGGGTCGCGCGCGAGGCCATCGCGGCCGGAGCGGACCTGATCAACGACACCTGGGCCGGCGCCGACCCCCACCTCGTCGAGGTCGCGGGCGAGGCCGGTGTCGGCGTCGTCTGCTCACACACCGGGGGAGCGGCGCCGCGCACCGACCCCCACCGCGTCACCTATCCGCTGCCCCCCGACGCGCCCGCGGACGCCGACCCGCGCGACGGCGTGCTGCTCGACGTCGTCGCGACACTGCGCCGCGAGGCCGCGCGCGCCGTCGAGTGCGGGGTGCCGCCCGCGAGCGTGCTCGTGGACCCCACGCACGACTTCGGCAAGAACACGTGGCACTCGCTCCACCTGCTGCGCCGCACGCAGGCGATCGCCGCGCTCGGATATCCGCTGCTCATGGCACTCAGCCGCAAGGACTTCGTCGGCGAGAGCCTCGGGCTGCCGCCCGACGAGCGGCTGGAGGGCACGCTCGCAGCGACGGCGCTCGCGGCCTGGATGGGCGCTCGCGTGTTCCGCGCCCACGACGTCGCGGCGACCCGGCGCGTGCTCGACCTCGTCGCCGTGGTGCGTGACGAGGCGGTCCCCGCGCAGGTCCTGCGCGGTCTCGCCTGAAGGTCCATGAGCGTATCGGGTTCCGGACAGGTGCATTGGTTGAACTAGACTGGTGCAGGCAAGACGACCGCACAACGGAAATGGAGTGCCACAGATGGCTGCGATGAAGCCGCGTACGGGTGACGGCCCCTTGGAGGTCACCAAGGAGGGACGTGGCATCGTCATGCGGGTCCCGCTGGAGGGCGGTGGCCGTCTGGTCGTCGAGCTCAACGCCACGGAGGCGAGCGAGTTGGGCGACGCCCTTCAGGCCGTCGTCGCCTGAGACTCTCACTGACAACGCCCGCGAGCGCGGGGCAGGACTCCTGCCCCGCGCTCGCTGTCTGCGCGGCGCCCGGCCGCTCAGGCGGGGCGGCGGGTCGCCAGGAGCAGACCGTCACCGACCGGCGCCAGGCCGCAGATCAGCCGTTCGTCGGCTCGCACGGCCCGCCCGAGCGCTCGGACCGCCGTCGTGACCTCGTCGCGCCGCGCCGGGTCCGCCACCTGCCCGCCGTGCAGCGCGCCGTCCACGGCGAGCATGCCCCCGGGGCGCAGCAGGCGGACGGCGTCGTCGAGATGGTCGCCGCTCATCGCGGGATCGCCGCCCAGCAGCACGAGGTCGTAGGCCGCGTCCGCCAACCGCGGCAGCACATCCGCGGGGCGACCCGGGATCGTGCGCGTGCGCCGCGGCGCCAGCCCCGCGTCGTCGAACGCGATCCGCGCGGCGCGCAGGTGCTCGCGCTCGGAGTCGATCGTCGTCAGCACGCCGTCGTCGGGCATCCCCCGCAGCAGCCACAGCGAGGCGACGCCCGCACCGGCGCCGACCTCGACCGCTGCGCGCGCGTGCAGCGCGGCGGCCAGCACCGACAGCAGCGCGCCCACGCCCGCGGACACCGCCCGACACCCGAGTTCGGCGGCCCGCTCGCGCGCGGCGAGCAGCGCCTCGTCCTCGGGAACGAACCCTTCGGCGTACAGCCACGACGCGGTGCGGTCGTGGGCGGTGAGGTCGGCCGGGGCGGGCAAGGGGCTGTCGGCGTGCGTGATGATGCGATCCTTTGGCGGGACGGGCGGACGTCTGGTGAAGGAGTGACCACGGAAGTGGACGGCCCGCTGGGATGCTAGCGCCCCGTGGCACGATGGACCCGATGACACCGCTGCACGCGATCGACGCGCCCGACGTCGCGCCCGAGGCCGGCGTCTGGACGCCGCCCACCTGGGACGCGATCGTGCGCGAGCACTCGGCGCGCGTCTACCGGCTCGCCTACCGCCTGACCGGAAACCGCCAGGACGCCGAGGACCTCACCCAGGAGACGTTCCTGCGCGTCTTCCGCTCGCTGTCGGGCTACACGCCCGGCACCTTCGAGGGCTGGCTGCACCGGATCACCACCAACCTCTTCCTCGACTCGGTGCGCCGCGCCAAGCGTGTGCGGATGGACGCCATGGGCGACGACGCCGGGCAGTTCCCCGACGACGACGCGCGCGGGCTGCCCGAGCGCGGGTTCGAGCACGCGCACCTCGACAACGACGTGCAGGCCGCGCTCGACCGGCTGAGCCCCGAGTTCCGCGCGGCCGTCGTGCTGTGTGACATCGAGGGCCTGTCGTACGAGGAGATCGCGGTGACCCTCGGCGTCAAACTCGGCACCGTGCGCTCGCGCATCCACCGCGCCCGCGCGCAGTTGCGCCGCGACCTGGCCCACCGGAGGGCCTGATGCGCCCGGTGTCACGACGGGCCGCTCGGCGGGAGCGTGGACGATGAGCGCGCGTGTTCCCGGGCACCTGGGCGACTGGCTCAGCCCGCTGGCGGACGGGCAGCTCGCGCCCGCGCAGGCCGAGCGCGCCCTCGCCCACATCGCGGTGTGCCCCGCGTGCGCCGCGGGGTTGGCGGCCGAGCGCGAGGCGCGCCAGGCGCTGGCCGCAGCCGCCGACGTCGCCGCGGCGCCCGACCTCACCGACCGCCTCATGGCGTTGTCGGCGAGCGTGCCCTCCGTCGCCGGCGACCCGCTGCGCGAGCCGCCCACCGGGTCGTGGCCCGTGGCCCCGGCCGGGACGGCGGCCTTCACGCCCCCGCTGTCGGGCGACCTCATGGCCGTGGCACGACGTCGCCGCGTGCGCCGCGCCCTGTCCGTGGGCGTGAGCGGGATCGGCGTCGCCGCGGCCGCGCTTTTCTCGGTGGGTGACGTCCCGGTCATCGTGCCCGACCCGGCCCCTGCGCAGGCCCTCACGCTGCTCGCGCGCACCGGCGCCGACGCCGACGCCCCGGGCGACGACGTTCTGGGCGCGGCGCTCGCCGCCTCGCGCGTGACATCTGGCCGCGACGCCGCGGCGTTCGACTGGGTCGCGGCGCAGGGCTGGGTGCGGCCCGCGACGCTGCCCGACGGCCTCGACGTCTCGACGCTGCGACTGCTGGGCGAGCGCGCCGACGTGCTCGAGATCGACCTCGCGGGTGCGGCGGGCCACGTCGTGGCGCGTGAGCAGCGCGGGCGCCTCGACGCCGGCGCGGCCGGTGGGCACACCGAGCGGATCGGCGGCCGCGACGTGACGGTGCTGTCGAGCGAGCCGTGGCACGTGGCCTGGCAGGCGGGCGACGTCGTCGTCGACCTCGCGGCCGACGTGCCGCGCGAGGTGCTCGGCGCGGTGGTGGCCGCCTTCCCCGCCGACGGCTACGACCCCGGCGTGCTCTCGCGCATCGGGAGAGGGTGGTGCTCGGTGCGCGGCGCCCTGGCTCGGACGGCAGGGGAGTAGACCCGGCGACAAGCCCCGCGGGGATTGCCAGCGCGGACTGCGCGCTTGGGGCGCCGGGCGACCGGGGCTGCGGCGCGCGCGGCTAGGCTGGCGGGCGTGGTCGACATCAACGGCGGCGAGCTGCTCATCATCGCGCTGCTCGCGGTGGTGCTCATCGGTCCCGAGCGCCTGCCGCAGTACGCGGCGCAGCTCGCGCGGCTCGTGCGGCGGGCCAAAGCCTTCATGGCGGACGCCAAGGAGCGCGTGGCCGACGAGCTCGGCCCCGAGGTCTCCGACGTCGACTGGTCGAAGCTCGACCCGCGCCAGTACGACCCGCGGCGCATCGTGCGCGACGCGCTGCTCGACGACGGGCCACTGCTGCCCGGGCTCGGGGGCGCGGCGAGCGCGCGGGCCGCGACGCACGCT
Organism: Xylanimonas ulmi; assembly: GCF_004216535.1. Taxonomy (NCBI): domain Bacteria; kingdom Bacillati; phylum Actinomycetota; class Actinomycetes; order Micrococcales; family Promicromonosporaceae; genus Xylanimonas; species Xylanimonas ulmi. Next base: position 2,180,336 of record NZ_SGWX01000001.1, on the reverse strand, counting down.
TCGACGCCCGCGACGCAGTCCGCCACCCACCCCGCGACGGCGGCGCGATCGGCCGCCGAGGCGGCGCCCGCCAGCCCCGCCGGGTCCACCGTGCGGGGAGCGGCGGCGGGAGCCGCGCCGGGCACGAGCGGCGCGCCGTTCGACCCCGACGCCACCTGAGCGACGCCACCTGAGCGCGACGCCCGACCCGGTCCGCGTTTCGGTCAGCACGCGTGACCTGTCAGAATGAAGACCATGTCCGACGCCCCTCACACCACCGGCGGCCCCCGCCCCCGCATCCTGTCCGGGATGCAGCCCACCGACGGCTCGTTGCACCTGGGCAACTACATCGGGGCGTTGCGGCAGTGGGTGGCGTTGCAGGACGACTTCGACGCCCTCTACTTCGTTGCCGACCTGCACTCACTGACGGTCAACCCCGACCCGGCGCTGCTGCGTGAGCGCACCCGGCGCACCGCGGCCCAGTACCTCGCGGCGGGCGTGGACCCCGAGCGCTCGATCCTCTTCGTGCAGTCGCACGTGGCCGAGCACGCCGAGCTGGGCTGGCTGCTGCAGTGCCAGACGGGCTACGGCGAAGCCAGCCGCATGACGCAGTTCAAGGACAAGTCGGCCAAGCAAGGCTCCGAGGGCACCACGGTGGGCTTGTTCGCCTACCCGATGCTCATGGCCGCCGACATCCTCCTGTACGACTCGGCGCTCGTGCCCGTCGGCGAGGACCAGCGCCAGCACCTGGAGCTCACCCGCGACCTGGCCGAGCGGCTCAACTCGCGCTTCGGCGCCGGCACCGCCGTCGTGCCCGACGCGCACATCGTCAAGGGCGGGGCCAAGATCCAGGACCTGCAGAACCCGTCCGCCAAGATGAGCAAGTCGTCATCGGGCGGCAAGGGCGTCGTGTGGCTGCTCGAGGACCCCAAGAAGGCCGCGAAGGCGATCAAGGGCGCGGTGACGGACGCCGACGAGTCCTACGGGGTGCGCTACGACCCGGACGCCAAGCCCGGCATCTCGAACCTCCTGACGATCTTCTCGGCTGTGACAGGCCGCGACGTGGACGCCATCGCCACCGAGTACGACGGGCGCGGTTACGGCTATCTCAAGGTCGACCTCGCCGAGGCGGTCGTCGCGTTCCTCGCCCCGTTCCAGGAGCGCGCCGCGACGTATCTCGCCGACCCGGCCCAGCTCGACAAGGTCCTGGCCGACGGCGCCGAGCGCGCGCGGGCGATCGCCCGCCCCGTGCTCGACCGGGTGTACGACCGATTCGGCCTCCTGCCCGTGGCGCGCGGCTGAGGAGCCGGCGTGCACCTTCCTGAGCGAACCTCCGCGCAGGCGCGGATCGGCATCTCCATCGCGGTGCCCGAGCCGTGGGCCGCCCAGCTCGCGCAGGCGCGCCGCAGCTTCGGCGACTGCCACGCGGACACCATCCCGCCGCACATCACCGTGGTGGGCCCGACGGTCGTCGACCAGGCCGTCATGCCCGCCGTGTGCGAGCACTTGGAGAAGGTCGCGGGCGAGACGCCGACCTTCCGCCTGCACCTGCGCGGATCGGGCACCTTCCGGCCCGTCTCGCCGGTGGTGTTCATCAACGTGGTCGAGGGCATCGCCGAATGCGAGCAGCTGGAGCAGGCCGCGCGCTCCGGCGTGCTGGCCCAGGATTCGCGGTTCAACTACCACCCGCACGTGACCGTCGCGCACGAGGTGCCCGATGACGCGCTCGACCGGGCGTTCGAGCGGATGACCGGTTTCGACGCCGCGTTCGACGTGACCGCGCTGCACCTGTACGAGCACGGCGACGACGGCGTGTGGCGCCCCCAGCGCCGGTTCGACCTGCGCGACGCCTAGGCGCTGCCTAGGGTCGGTGGGGTGATGCTCCCCGCTGCGGTGACCAGGGCGGTCGACTGGTGGAAGAGCTCACGCCCGGGCCGCTCGCTCGCCTGGTACGGGGCGCGCAACGGGGCCCAGTTGTGCGGCGGTGTCGCATACTCGGCCCTGTTCTCCCTGTTCGCGGCGCTGACGATCGGGTGGTCGGTGTTCTCCGCGTCGCTCGGCTCGAACGCGCAGTGGCGCGGGGCGGTGCTCGACCAGATGGACACCTGGGTGCCCGGGCTGGTCGGCACGGGGCCGGGCGACCTGGTCTCCCCAGACGACCTGATCCTCCACGGGGGCTCGGCCTGGACGACGGTGGTCGCCGCCGTCGTCCTGCTGCTGTCGGCGCTGGGGGTCATGGGCGCGCTGCGCACGTCGGTGCGGGCCGTGTTCGACATTCCCCCGACCCAGGGCAACGCCGTCGTCGCTCGGCTGTGGCAACTGGTCGGGTTCGTGCTGCTCGGCGTCGGGGTGCTCGTCTCGGCCGCGGCGTCGATCGCCGCGCACTCGGTGGGCGAGGTCGTCGAGTCGCTGCTCGGCGGAAGCGAGGCCGCCGCCTGGGTGGTGCGCGTGGGCGGCGCCGCTGTCGGGATCGTGCTCGACGCGCTCGTCGTGGCCGGGATCGTGGTGCTGCTCGGCGGGGCGCGGCCGGGCCGACGGGACCTGGTGCTCGGGTGCCTGGCCGTCGGGGCGGTGGCGGGGGCGCTGCGCTGGGCGGGCACCTCGCTCGTCGTCGGCTCGGCCGGGCGCAACGCCCTGCTCGCGCCCTTCGCGGCGATCGTGACCATCCTGGTGCTGGTCAACTTCCTCGCGCGCATGCTGCTGCTGGTGTGCGCGTGGATGCACGACCCGCCGCGGCTCGACGCCGACGCTGGTTGAGCCCGTCGAAACGCGCAATCGCTGGTTGAGCCTGTCGAAACCACCCCGCGTCGGGGCTTGGTTTCGACAGGCTCAACCAGCGGGTGGGGCGGGGGCCTGGTTCGACAGGCTCAACCAGCGGGTGGGTCCGCGCGTCAGAAGGCGCGGCGGATCATCGCCTGCTTGACCTCCTGGATCGCCTTGGTGACCTGGATGCCGCGCGGGCACGCGTCGGTGCAGTTGAAGGTCGTGCGGCAGCGCCACACGCCCTCCTTGTCGTTGAGGATGTCCAGGCGCTGCTGGCCGCCCTCGTCGCGGCTGTCGAAGATGAACCGGTGCGCGTTGACGATCGCGGCGGGCCCGAAGTACTGGCCGTCGGTCCAGAACACGGGGCACGACGACGTGCACGCGGCGCACAGAATGCACTTGGTGGTGTCGTCGAACTTGGCGTGGTCGGCGGCCGACTGCAGCCGCTCACGCGTCGGCTCGTTGCCCGAGGTGATGAGGAACGGCATGACCTCGCGGTAGGAGGCGAAGAACGGCTCCATGTCCACCACGAGGTCCTTGACCACGGGCAGGCCCTTGATGGGCTCGACCGTGATGGGCTTGTCGGGGTTGACGTCCTTGAGCAGCGTCTTGCACGCGAGCCGGTTGCGGCCGTTGATCCGCATCGCATCCGAGCCGCAGATGCCGTGCGCGCATGAGCGGCGGAAGGTCAGCGACCCGTCCTGCTCCCACTTGACCTTGTGCAGCGCGTCGAGAATGCGGTCGGTGCCGTGGGCCTCGACCTGGAACTCTTGCCAGATGGGCTCTGCGCTGACCTCCGGGTTGAACCGGCGGATCTTGAGCGTGACGGTGAACGAGGGGACCTCGCCCACCTTCGCGGGGGCTTCGGCGACAGCAGTCATCAGTACTTCCGCTCCATCGGCTCGTAGCGGGTCTGGGTCACGGGCTTGGAGCCCAGCACGACCTTGTAGCCGTCGAGGTTCTCGACGTGGTCGAAGAAGCCCTCGATGTGCCCGTCGGCGACGTCGGAGGCCGCCGGCGGACGGCGGTAGGCCATCGTGTGCTTCATGTAGTTGACGTCATCGCGGGTGGGGAAGTCCTCGCGGTAGTGCCCGCCGCGCGACTCCTTGCGGTTGAGCGCCGCGAGCACCGTGACCTCGGCGATGTCGAGCAGGAAGCCCAGCTCGATCGCCTCAAGCAGGTCGGTGTTGAAGAGCCTGCCCTTGTCCTGGACCGAGACGTTGCGGTAACGCTTCTGCAGGTCCTTGATGACGGTGATGGCCTCGGTGAGCGACTCGCCCGTGCGGAACACCTGGGCGTTGGCGTCCATGGTCTCCTGCAGCGTGCGGCGCAGGTCCGCGACGCGCTCGCCGTCGGGCCGCGAGCGCATCTCCTCCAACTGCGCGACGACCTCGGCCGTCGGATCCTCGGGCAGCGGCAGGTGCGCCTCGACGGTCTTGGCGTACGCGGCCGCCGCGCGCCCGGAGCGCTTGCCGAACACGTTGATGTCGAGCAGCGAGTTGGTGCCCAGGCGGTTGGAGCCGTGCACCGACACGCACGCGACCTCGCCCGCGGCGTACAGGCCCTTGACGACGTTGTGGCCGTCGCGCAGCACCTCACCCAGCAGGTTGGTGGGCACACCGCCCATCGCGTAGTGCGCCGTCGGGTACACGGGCACCGGCTCGGTGTAGGGCTCGACGCCCAGGTACGTGCGCGCGAACTCGGTGATGTCAGGGAGCTTGGCGTCGATGTGCGCCGGCTCCAGGTGGGTCAGGTCGAGCAGCACGTAGTCCTTGTTCGGTCCCGCGCCGCGTCCCTCGCGCACCTCGTTGGCCATCGACCGGGCGACGATGTCGCGCGGCGCCAGGTCCTTGATGGTCGGCGCGTAGCGCTCCATGAAGCGCTCGCCGTCGGCGTTGCGCAGGATGCCGCCCTCGCCGCGGGCCGCCTCGGACAGCAGGATGCCCAGGCCCGCCAGGCCTGTGGGGTGGAACTGGAAGAACTCCATGTCCTCCAGCGGCAGCCCGCGGCGGTAGGCCAGCGCCATGCCGTCACCGGTCAGGGTGTGGGCGTTGGACGTCGTCTTGAAGATCTTCCCGGCGCCGCCCGTGGCGAAGATGATCGCCTTGGCCTGGAAGACGTGGATCTCGCCTGTGGCCAGGTCGTAGGCCACCACGCCCGTCGCGTTGACCTCGGCGCCGTCGGGCAGCTCCTCGGTGGTCAGGTCGTGGTCGGTCAGCAGGTCGAGCACGTAGAACTCGTTGTAGAACTCGACGTTCTGCTTGACGCAGTTCTGGTAGAGCGTCTGCAGGATCATGTGGCCCGTGCGGTCGGCCGCGTAGCAGGCGCGGCGCACGGCGGCCTCGCCGTGCGAGCGCGTGTGCCCGCCGAAGCGGCGCTGGTCGATGCGGCCCTCGGGCGTGCGGTTGAACGGCAGGCCCATCTTCTCCAGGTCGAGGACGGCGTCGATGGCCTCCTTCGCCAGGATCTCGGCGGCGTCCTGGTCGACCAGGTAGTCACCGCCCTTGACGGTGTCGAAGGTGTGCCACTCCCAGTTGTCGTCCTCGACGTTGGCCAGCGCGGCGGCCATGCCGCCCTGGGCCGCGCCCGTGTGGGAGCGGGTCGGGTACAGCTTGGAGATGACGGCGGTGCGCGCGTCCTTCGAGGCTTCGAGCGCCGCGCGCATGCCCGCGCCGCCCGCGCCGACGATGACGACGTCGTACTGGTGTGTCTGCATCATTCGGTCCTCGGTCTCAGCTCGGGAAGCACAGCGACGGCAGCAGGTCCGCCGGGGCGTCGGGCGGGCACGGGTTGAACGTGAAGATCACGAGCGTGCCGAGCACGACGACCACGACGCAGGCGAAGTACAGCAGCGCCTTGAGCACAAGCCGCGTGCCGTCCTTGGACGCGTAGTCGTTGATGACGGTGCGCACCCCGTTGGTGCCGTGCAGCATGGCGAGCCACAGCATCAACAGGTCCCAGATCTGCCAGAACGGGTTGGACCACTTGCCGCCGACGAACGCGAAGTCGATCGAGTGGACGCCGTGGCCCGTCATGAGGTTGACGAACAGGTGGCCGAAGATCAGCACGAGGAGCAGCACGCCCGAGGCGCGCATGAAGATCCACCCGTACAGCTCGAAGTTCGAGCGCGTCGTCCTCTGGCGCGCGTACGGGCTGCGCGGGGAGTCGATCACGGGCGAGCTCATCAGTTCCCACCTCCGAAGACGTTCATGAGGTGCCGCGGCAGGAAGCCCGCCATGACCACCACGAAGAGCCCGAGCGCGACGTAGAGCATCACGCGCTGGTACCGGGGGCCCTTGGCCCAGAAGTCCACGAGGATGATCCGCACGCCGTTGAAAGCGTGGAGCACCACGGCGGCCACCAGGCCGGCCTCGCCCAGGCCCATGATCCAGTGGCGGTAGGTGCCGATGATCATGTTGTAGGCCTCGGGGGACACGCGCACGAGCGCGGTGTCGAGCACGTGCACGAGCAGGAAGAAGAAGATGAGGACGCCGGTCACGCGGTGCGCGACCCACGACCACATGCCTTCGCGGCCGCGGTAGAGCGTGCCGCCGGGTGCGTCAGGCACGGGAGGAGCCTCCGGTCAATGTCGTTCGGTTTTCCGGGCTGAACAGCCACGGCCGGCTCCCTCAGGCCGCGACGTGGCCTCGGTGCTGACCGTCACAGTCACTGTAGTGACTTCGGGTCGGCGCTCTCAGCGGGCGTCGCCCCCGCACCGGCGCAGGACGCCCCATTTGTGACTCTTCCCACACCCTTGATGTCGCGCCTCGGGGAACTCGTCACCTCACCCGGACCGCGCGTGCCGCGCGGAGCGGAAGCGCCGTGGCCTGCCGTGGTCCGGGTCGACTCGTGCGCGCGTCACTATGCTGCCTGCATGACCACGAGCGCCGTCATCGACGACTTCTACGCGATCGTTCCCGCAGGCGGCGCCGGCACCCGCCTGTGGCCCCTGTCGCGTCAGGCGTCGCCCAAGTTCCTGCACGACCTGACGGGCTCGGGGCGCAGCCTGCTGCAGGCGACCGTCGACCGCCTGACGCCCGTCGCCGGCGCCGACGGCGTGGTGCTCGTGACCGGTCAGCGCCACGTCGCGGCGTGCCGTGAGCAGCTGCCCGCGATGGCGCAGGACGCGGTGCTCGCCGAGCCGCTGCCGCGCGACTCCATGGCGGCCATCGGCCTGGCGGCGGCGGTGCTCGAACAGCGTCACGGCGACGTCGTCGTCGGGTCGTTCGCCGCCGACCAGGTGGTCTCGGGCCAGAGCGCGTTCGAGCAGGCCGTGCGCGAGGCCGTCGTGGCCGCGCGCGCCGGGTACGTCGTGACCATCGGCATCGCCGCCTCGCGCCCGTCGGTCGCGTTCGGCTACGTGCGCAGCGGCGAGCCGCTCGCGCTCGACGCCGCCCCCAGCGCGCTGCACGCGCGCGGCTTCACAGAGAAGCCCGACGCGGCGACCGCGCGCGAGTACCTCGCCTCGGGCGAGTACCGCTGGAACGCCGGCATCTTCGTGGCGCGCACGTCGGTGCTGCTCGGGCACCTGGCCCAGCAGCGGCCGCAGCTGCACGCGGGCCTGCGGGAGATCGCGGCGGCCTGGGACACCCCGGCTCGGGACGAGGTCATGGACCGGGTCTGGCCCGGTCTGGAGAAGATCGCCATCGACCACGCGGTCGCCGAGCCGGTCGCCGCGGCGGGCGGCGTCGCCGTCGTGCCGGGCACGTTCGGCTGGGACGACGTCGGCGACTTCAACTCGCTCGCCGCGCTGCTGCCGAGCGTCGACGACGCGGGCGACAAGGTCGTGGGCGTGGCGGGCGACGTCGTGCGCATCGAGACGGGGGGCAACGTCGTCGTGCCCGCGTCGGGTCGCGTGGTGACGCTGCTGGGCGTCGACGACCTCGTCGTGGTCGACACGCCCGACGCGCTGCTGGTGACCACGCGCTCGCGCGCGCAGCAGGTCAAGTCCGTCGTCGACGCCGTGCGCGAGCGCGGGCTGGACGACCTGCTGTGACGATCGCGCTGCGCGAGTCGATCGCCGACCTGGCCGCGGCGCTCGACGACGAGCTGGTCGCATTCCGCCGCGACCTGCACGCACACCCCGAGGTCTCGCGTGCCGAGGTGCGCACGACGGCGATGGTGCTCGACCGGCTGCGCGAGGCGGGCCTGGCGCCGCGTCCGCTGCTGGTGACGGGCCTGGTGTGCGACATCGGTCCCACGCACGACGACGCGGGCGCGGCCCTGCCCCGTCTGGCCCTGCGCGCCGACCTGGACGCGCTGCCGGTCGAGGACCGCTGCGGCTGCCCCTGGGAGTCGACCGTCGCGCACGTGGCCCACGCATGCGGTCATGACCTGCACACCACGGTGCTGCTCGGCGCGGGACTGGTGCTCGCGAAGCTGCACGCGGCCGGGCGGCTCGCCCGCCCGGTGCGCCTGGTCTTCCAACCCGCCGAGGAGGTCCAGCCGGGCGGCGCCCACGACGTGCTGTCGCAAGGCGCGCTCGACGGGGTCGACCGCGTCGTCGCGGTGCACGCCGAGCCCAAGCTCGACGTCGGGCAGGTCGGCACGCGCATCGGCCCCATCACCTCGGCCTCCGACACGGTCACGGTCACGGTCTCGTCCTCGGGCGGGCACACCTCGCGCCCGCACCTGACGGGCGACGTCGTCTACGCGCTCGGGCAGGTCATCACCCAGGTGCCGGGCGTGCTGGGCCGCCGGCTCGACCCGCGCTCGGGAGTCAACCTCACGTGGGGCGCGGTCCACGCGGGCGACGTGCACAACGCCATCCCGTCGACCGGGACCGTCTCCGGGACGCTGCGCTGCCTCGACGTGCGCGCGTGGGAGCGGGCCGGGCAGGTGCTGCACGACGCCGTCGAGCAGGTCGTGGCGCCCTACGAGGTCGACGTGAGCGTGCACCACATGCGCGGGGTGCCGCCGGTGGACAACGACGAGGCGGTCAACGCTGAGCTCGAGGCGGCGGCGCGCGCCGTCGTCGGGCCGGCGGGTGTGGTCCTGACCGAGCAGTCGCTGGGCGGCGAGGACTTCGCCTGGTACCTGACCAAGGCGCCCGGCGCCATGGCGAGGTTGGGCACCGCGACCCCGGGCGGGCGGCGCTACGACCTGCACCAGGGGGACCTGGTGGTCGACGAGCGCGCCATCGGCGTCGGGGTCCGACTGCTGGCGGGTTTGGCGGCGGGAGTGCTGGCGCAGGCCGAATGACACTCGGCGGGTTGCGATTGGGTCACGAACCGAGCGTGCGAGGCGCGACGAACCGGGCGTTCGCCCCGAACCACCACTAGGCTCGCGCCCACCGATCGCGCCCACCCCCATTGCGCGGTCGACGCCGATCGAAACGGAGATCAAGGTGAAGAGAGCGACCCGGCTCGCCGCGCTGGCGGGCGTCGCGGCACTCGTGCTCAGCGCGTGTGGACAGGCACCCGAGGAGACCGCCGGCGACGGCGCCACGGGTGCGACCGACGGCGCGACCGCCGCCTCCGACTTCGTGGCCTGCATGGTCTCGGACGAGGGCGGCTTCGACGACCAGTCCTTCAACCAGTCCGGCCACGAGGGTCTGACGCGGGCGCGTGACGAGCTCGGCATCCAGATCCGTCAGGCCGAGTCTCAGGCGGACACGGACTTCGGTCCGAACATCGACAACATGATCCAGCAGGGCTGCGACCTGATCATCGGCGTGGGCTTCAAGCTCGAGGACCCGATCCAGGCTGCCGCCGACGCGAACCCCGACGTCAAGTTCGCGCTGGTCGACTCCTCCTTCTCGGACGACGACTTCAACCCGGTCACCGTCCCCAACGCCAAGCCGATCCTGTTCAACACGGCCGAGGCCGCGTTCCTCGCGGGCTACCTGGCCGCGGGCATGACCGAGACCGGCACCGTCGCGACGTTCGGCGGCATGCAGATCCCGTCGGTGTCGGTGTTCATGGACGGCTTCTACGACGGCGTCCAGCAGTTCAACACGGACAACGACGCGGACGTCACGCTGCTCGGCTGGAACAAGGACACCCAGCAGGGCTCGTTCACGGGCGACTTCTCGAACGTGCCGCTGGGCCAGAACCTCGCCCAGGGCTTCATCGACCAGGGCGCCGACATCATCATGCCGGTCGCGGGCCCCGTGGGCCTGGGCGCGGCCGCCGCGGCGTCCGACGCGGGCAAGAAGATCATCTGGGTCGACTCGGACGGCTTCCTGACCACGGACCACGGCGACATCATCCTGACCTCGGTGATGAAGCAGATCGGCCCGGCCGTCTTCGACGTCATCAAGGCCGCGTCCGAGGGCAACTTCTCGCCCGACCCGTACATCGGCACCCTCGAGAACGAGGGCGTGGGCCTGGCTCCGTTCCACGACTTCGAGTCGGCGGTCCCGGCCGAGGTGTCCGAGCAGCTCGACGCCTTCAAGGCGAAGATCATCTCGGGCGACCTGACCATCGAGTCGCCGAACTCGCCGAAGTGACCCCCGCGCCGTGACGACGGCGTAGCAGGCGGCCCGGGCGCACCCGCGCCCGGGCCGCCGTGTCCCACCCGTCCCCGGCCACGCGGACTCGGCGGGCGGCGCGCCGCGCCCCCGCCAGGCCCGCGGGGACGAGGTGAGGTTCCATGGACTCGACGAGGAGGAGGCGCCGGTGAAGCTGGAGCTGCGCGGGATCACGAAGGTCTTCGGATCCCTTGTCGCGAACGACCACATCGACCTGGTCGTCGAGCCGGGCGAGATCCACGCCCTGCTCGGCGAGAACGGGGCGGGCAAGAGCACGCTCATGAACGTCCTGTACGGGCTGTATGACCCGGACGGCGGCGAGATCCTGGTCGACGACGAGCCCGTCGCGTTCGCCGGGCCGGGTGAGGCCATGGCCGCGGGCATCGGCATGGTGCACCAGCACTTCATGCTCGTGCCCGTGTTCACCGTGGCCGAGAACGTCGCGCTGGGGCACGAGCCCATCAAGGGCGCCGGGCTCATCGACGCGCGCAAGGCGCGCAGCCTCGTCAAGGAGATCTCCGACCGGTTCGGCTTCGAGGTCGACCCGGGCGCGCTCGTCGAGGAGCTGCCCGTCGGCGTCCAGCAGCGCGTCGAGATCATCAAGGCGCTCTCACGCGACGCCAAGGTGCTCATCCTCGACGAGCCGACCGCGGTGCTGACCCCGCAGGAGACCGACGAGCTCATCGCGATCATGCGCCAGCTCAAGGCCGCCGGGACGTCGATCGTCTTCATCACCCACAAGCTGCGCGAGGTGCGCGCGGTCGCCGACCGCATCACCGTCATCCGCCGCGGCAAGGTCGTCGGCGCTGCGGACCCGTCGGCGTCCGAGACCGAGCTCGCCTCGCTCATGGTCGGCCGGTCGGTGTCGCTCGGCGTCGACAAGGCCGAGGCCGAGGCCGGGGAGTCGACGTTCCAGGTGCGCGGGCTGACCGTCCTGGACGCCACGGGGGTCCCCGTGGTCGACGACGTCGACCTTGACGTGCGCCGAGGGGAAATCCTTGTCGTCGCGGGCGTCCAGGGCAACGGGCAGACCGAGCTCACCGAGACGATCATCGGGCTCGAACGCCCCGTGGCCGGGTCGATCACGCTCGACGGCAAGGAGCTGGTCGGTGTGGGCGTCGCGGGCGCGCTCGCCGCGGGCGTCGGGTACGTGCCCGAGGACCGCAGCACCGACGGCATCATCGGCACGTTCTCCGTCGAGGAGAACCTGGTGCTCGACATGATCGCCAGCCCGCCCTTCTCGCGCGCGGGCGCGCTCGACAAGGGCGCGATCCGCGACAACGCCGAGCGGCGCATCGTCGAGTTCGACGTGCGCACGCAGTCGGTCACGGCGCCGGCCGGCACGCTCTCGGGCGGCAACCAGCAGAAGGTCGTCCTCGCGCGCGAGATGTCCCGGCCGCTGCGCCTGCTCATCGCCTCGCAGCCCACGCGCGGGCTCGACGTCGGCTCGATCGAGTTCGTCCACCAACGGATCGTGGCCGAGCGCGACAAGGGCACGCCCGTGATCATCGTGTCGACCGAACTCGACGAGGTGCTCGCGCTCGGCGACCGCATCGCCGTCATGTACCGCGGCCGCGTCGTCGGCGTCGTGCCGGGCGGGACCGACCGCGACGTGCTGGGCCTGATGATGGCCGGCGTGCCGCTCGCCGAGGCCGTCGAACAGGCGGCCGCCCACCACACGACGCTGGGCGAGGCCGACATCGAAGCAGAGCAGAGCGAGGAGGGCACCCTGTGAGCGAGGCCACGACCCCGCGGGAGCCGGCGCCGGCCCCGCCGGCCGAGAGCCGGTTCGACGCCGCGAGCCGCAGCGTGCTGCGCGAGATGCTCGAGTCGAGCTGGCTCGTGACGCTGGCCGCCGTCGTCGCCGCCCTGGTGCTCGGCGGCATCCTGATCGCCGCCGCCGACGCGCGCGTACAGGAGACGTCGGGCTGGCTGTTCGCGCGGCCCACCGACTTCTTCGGCGCGATCGGCGACGCCGTCGGGGGCGCGTACTCCGCGCTGTTCCAGGGCGCGGTCATCAACTTCTCGGGCAACGGGTTCGCCCGCACCATCCGCCCGCTGACCGAGACCATGACGGTCGCCACCCCCCTGATCTTCGCGGGCCTCGGCCTCGGCATCGGCTTCCGGGCCGGGCTGTTCAACATCGGCGCCCAGGGCCAGATCATCATGGGCGCCGTGCTCGGCGGGTACATCGGGTTCACGTTCGACCTGCCCGCCGCGCTCCACCTGCTGCTCGCGGTCATCGGGGCGGGCCTCGGCGGCGCGATCTGGGCCTCGATCGCCGGCGTGCTGAAGGCCACGACAGGCGCCAACGAGGTGATCGTCACGATCATGCTCAACAACGTGGCGATCTACCTGATCGGGTACCTGCTGACCATCTCGGCGTTCCAGCGTCCGGGCAGCGCGAACCCCATCAGCCCGCCCATCCCGGCCTCGGCGACCTACCCGCTGCTGCTCGGGTCGAACTTCCGGCTGCACCTCGGGTTCATCCTGGCGCTGCTGGCCGCGCTCGGCGTGTGGTGGCTCATGGAGCGCTCGACGCTCGGCCTGCGCTTCCGCGCCGTCGGCGCCAACCCGCACGCCGCGCGCACCGCGGGCATGTCGGTGCCCTGGGTCACGGTCTGGGTCATGGCGATCGCCGGTGGGCTGGCGGGGCTGGCGGGCTCGGCGCAGGTGCTCGGCACCGAGCGCGTGCTCACCACGGGTGTCGCCGCGAGCTTTGGCTTCGACGCCATCACGGTCGCGCTGCTGGGCCGGTCCAAGCCCTTCGGCACGGTGCTCGCGGGCCTGCTGTTCGGCGGGCTGCGGGCCGGCGGGTTCGCGATGCAGGCGCGCACCGGCACGCCCATCGACATCGTGCTCGTCGTGCAGTCGTTCATCGTGCTGTTCATCGCCGCGCCCCCGCTGGTCCGGGCGATCTTCCGGCTGCCCACCCCGGGCGGCCCGACGCGCGCGCAACGGCGCGCGGCAGCGCAGCAGTCGTCCGTCACGGCGCAGGAGGCCTGAGCACATGAGCACCGCCACCTCGACCCGCACCCCCCAGGCTCCCGCCCCGGCGACCGCGCTCAAGCCCGTCTCGTGGAAGTCGCCCGTCGCGCTCAGCGTGCTCGGCCTGATCGCCCTGGTGGGCTTCGGGATCCTGCCCGCGGGCGGCAAGACGACGACGTTCCGGCTCTCGACGTCGACCGACCTGTTCCAGATCGCGCCGTTCTCGGTCCCGGCGACCGCGACGGCGCTCGTGCTCAGCCTCGTCGCGCTCGCCCTGGCCGCCCTGGCCTGGTGGGCCGCGGCCACGCGCCGCACGCTCGGGTGGTGGCTGCCCGTCGCGTTCGGCGTGCTGTGGATCCTGGCGTTCCTGGCCTGGGCCGGGTCCGGCAAGACCATCCCCTTGACGGGTCTGCTGTCGGGAGCGCTGTTCCTGTCGGTGCCGCTCGTGTTCGGCTCGATGTCCGGCATCCTGTGCGAGCGCGTCGGCATCATCAACATCGCGATCGAGGGGCAGCTGCTCGCGGGCGCGTTCCTCGCCGCCGTCGTCGCCTCGGTCACCGGCAGCGCGTACGTCGGCCTGATCGCGGCGCCCATCGCCGGCGCCCTGGTCGGCCTGCTGCTGGTGGTCTTCGCCGTGCGGTACTGGGTCGACCAGATCATCGTCGGCGTGGTGCTCAACGTGCTCGTCATCGGCGTGACCAACTACCTGTTCTCGACCGTGCTCACGCAGGACCCGACCACGTGGAACAGCCGCACGCCGCTGCCTGTGCTGCCCATCCCGCTGCTGTCGCAGATCCCCGTCATCGGCCCGGTGCTGTTCCGCCAGACGCTGCTGGTGTACCTCATGTACGTCGCCGTCGCGCTGCTGCACGTCTACCTGTTCCGCTCGCGCTGGGGCCTGCGCCTGCGCGCGGTCGGCGAGCACCCCAAGGCCGCCGACACCGTGGGCATCAACGTCAACCGCACCCGCGTCAAGAACGCGATCCTGGGCGGCGCCGTGGCCGGGCTCGGCGGGGCGTTCTTCACCGTCGCGACCGGCCTGGCGTTCGGCCGCGAGATGACGGGCGGCAAGGGCTACATCGCCCTGGCCGCCATGATCCTCGGCCGGTGGAACCCGCTGGGCGCGCTCGCCGCGGCCGTGCTGTTCGGGTTCTCCGACAACCTGCAGACGGTGCTGGGCATCGTCGGCACGCCCATTCCGAGCCAGGTCATGCTCATGACGCCGTACGTCGTGACGATCTTCGCCGTCGCCGGCCTGGTCGGGCGGGTGCGCGCGCCCGCGTCCGAGGGCATCCCGTACACGAAGTAGGCCCCGCCATCCGGCAGGGGTGACCAGTGAGATGAGGCAGGCATGACGCAGTCCGCGGCGGGCAGGCCCGTCGACTGGGAGGCCCTGCGCGCGTGCGCCCGCGAGGCCATGCGGCGCGCCTACGCGCCCTACTCGGGGTTCGCGGTGGGCGCCGCCGCGCTCGTCGACGACGGGCGCGTCGTGGTGGGGTGCAATGTCGAGAACGCCGCGTACGGCGTCACGCTGTGCGCCGAGTGCGGCCTGATCTCCTCGCTCGTCGAGGGCGGGGGCGGGCGCCTGGTCGCGTTCGCCTGCGTCGACGCGCGCGGGGAGGCGATCATGCCGTGCGGCCGGTGCCGCCAGCTCCTGTGGGAGCACGGTGGGCCGAGCCTGCTCGTCGACAGCCCGCGCGGCGTCGTGCCCATGACCGAGGTCCTGCCGCAGGCGTTCGGTCCGCACGACCTGGAGGTCGTGCACCAATTTCAGGAGGAGACCCCGTGAGCGACGCGACCGTGACCACCCCTGCCCCCGGGCACGAGCCGTTCGACGCCGTCGACATCATCCGCACCAAGCGCGACCGGCAGCGGCTGTCGTCCGGGCAGATCGACTGGGTCATCGACGCCTACACGCGCGGCGTCGTCGCCGAGGAGCAGATGTCGGCCCTGGCCATGGCGATCTTCCTCAACGGCATGAGCCGCGGTGAGATCGAGCGCTGGACGGGCGCCATGATCGCCAGCGGCGAGCGGCTCGACTACGCCTCACTCGGCGTGCCGACGGCCGACAAGCACTCGACCGGGGGAGTGGGCGACAAGATCACGCTGCCGCTCGCCCCGCTCGTGGCGGCGTTCGGCGTCGCGGTGCCGCAGCTGTCGGGCCGCGGCCTGGGCCACACGGGCGGCACGCTCGACAAGCTCGAGTCCATCCCGGGCTGGCGGGCCGGGCTGTCCAACGCCGAGGTGCACGACCAGCTCGCCTCGGTCGGCGCCGTGGTGTGCGCGGCCGGGGACGGGCTCGCGCCCGCCGACAAGAAGCTCTACGCGCTGCGCGACGTGACCTCCACGGTCGAGTCGATCCCGCTCATCGCGAGCTCGATCATGAGCAAGAAGATCGCCGAGGGCACGGGCGCGCTGGTGCTCGACGTCAAGGTGGGCTCGGGCGCGTTCATGAAGGACCTGGACACGGCGCGCGAGCTCGCGCGCACCATGGTCGACCTGGGCGCGGACGCGGGCGTGACCACCGTCGCGCTGCTGACCGACATGGCCACGCCGCTGGGCCTGACCGCGGGCAACGCCCTGGAGGTGCGTGAGTCGGTCGAGGTGCTCGCGGGCGGCGGCCCGTCCGACGTCGTCGACCTGACCGTGGCGCTCGCGGTCGAGATGCTGGCCGCGGCCGGTCGGCCCACGGGCGAGGACGAGGTGCGCGCGGCGCTCGCCGACGGGCGCGCCATGGACCGGTGGCGGCGCATGATCGCCGCGCAGGGTGGCGACGTGGATGCGCCGCTGCCGACCGCGCGCGCGACCGAGCAGGTCGTCGCGGACGCCGACGGTGTGCTCGCACGGCTCGACGCCTACGGGGTGGGCGTCGCGGCCTGGCGCCTGGGAGCGGGGCGCGCCCGGCGCGAGGACCCCGTGCAGGCCGCGGCGGGCGTCGAGCTGCACGCCAAGCCTGGCGACGTCGTCACCGCGGGGCAGCCGATCCTCACGCTGCACACCGACACGCCCGAGCGGTTCGCGCGCGCCTACGAGGCGCTCGAGGGCGCGTGGGAGGTCGCGCCGCCCGGCACGGCGGTGGCGCGCGGCCCGGTCGTGCTCGACCGGATCCACTGAGGCCGGGGTTCGCGGCCCGTCATGGGCGCGCAGGCGCGGCTGAGCGACCTGTTGGCCCGGCTGAGCCTGTTCTCGGGCCCGGCGCCCGCGCCGCCGGGCGCGACGTGGCCCGGCGCCGTGCCGCATGTGCCCGACGACGTCGCCGCCGCGCTCGCCGAGCTCAGTGACGCCTCGCGCCGCTCGGTGCTCGACCCGCTCGGCCGCACCGGGCCGAGCGGCCGCGTCGGGTACCCCACACGCGTGTCGCTGCCGTTCCTCGCGCGCGGCGCCGAGCGCGTCCCCACTGCGCCCGCCCGGCAGATCGACGAGACGACGTGCGGCGCGGCGGTGCTCACGGCGCTGGCGATGGCGGGCGATCCGCGGCTGGCGCTGCGCGTGGCGCGCGACCCGCAGCGGCAGTTCGCCGCGCTCCAGCGGCGCGCGCACCGCGCCTGCGCCCGCGAGCTGCCGCCGTGGCCGCGTCGGTACGGCACCGCGCCGTGGGCCGCGGCCGCCGTCGCGCGGTTCGCCGGGGTGCGCTACACGCACCGGGTCGTGGGCGCGGGCGAGCGCGGCGCGGCGGTGCTCGCCGCCGCGGTCGCCGCGGCGGCGTCGGGCGTGCCCGTCCCGCTGTTCAGCGGAGGGGACCTGGGCGGCGGGTGGCAGACGGCGGCGCCGCGGCATGTGGTGCTGTTGGTCGACGCGCGCGACGAGGCGGGCGGGGTGGTGCGTCTGTACGAGCCGTCGTCGGCCACGGCGCACACCGTGCCGACGTCAGCGCTGCTGGCGCCCGAGCAGGCGCGTGAGCGCGGCGCGCTGACCGCGGCCCTGGGCGCCTGGCCGCACGTGGTGTGGGCACTGCTTCCCCGCTGACGCCGGTCAACGACCGCCACCGGCCCGCGGCCCGCGCTGCGGGCGCCCGGCCCCGGCGGGACGATGGACGCAGCGTGACCGACCGCACGTCGAGGAGGAACCCGCATGAGCACCCAGCCCGGCCGCGACGCCTGGCGTGACACCGGCCTCGCCGCGCCTGACCTGCACGATCCTGACCTGCGCGAGGGCGACGGCGCGCTCGACCCCGACGACGCTCCGAGCCGCGCCGGGGCCGCGAGCCTGCTGGAGGAGGCCCTCGCGGGCCCCGGCCCGAGCCTGGCCTCGCCTGAGGAGTACCAGCCTGACAACCCTCGGCCCGACCTCGCCGGCGCCGCCGACGAGGCCGACGTCGTCGACCAGGCCGTCGAGGTGCGCGGTCTGGACGACGAGGATGCCTACGTGGCCGAGCCGACCGGCCCCGAGGCGCCCGAGGACGACGCGGACTGAGGGCCGCGTCGCGCCGCGCGCGGCGCGCGGGCTGCGCGCGGACGCTGAGTGCGCCCGCGCGCCCCGCGGCGGTTAGGTTGAGCGCATGACGGACGACCGCATCCACGGCCTGAGCCCCGAACTCATCGCCGCGCTCCCCAAGGTGCTGCTGCACGACCACCTCGACGGCGGGCTGCGCCCGCAGACCGTGCTCGAACTGGCCGACGCCGTCGGGCACCGGCTGCCCGTCGACGACGCCGAGGGCCTGGGCGACTGGTTCCAGCAGGCGGCCGACTCGGGCTCGCTGGTGCGCTACCTCGAGACCTTCGACCACACGATCGCCGTCATGCAGACGGCCGACGCGCTTGCGCGCGTCGCCAAGGAGGCCGTGCTCGACCTGGCGGCTGACGGCGTCGTCTACGCCGAGCAGCGCTGGGCGCCCGAGCAGCACCTGGCCCGGGGCCTGAGCCTGGAGGCGACGGTCGAGGCCGTGCAGGCGGGCATCGACGAGGGCGTCGCGCAGGCCGCCGCCGAGGGCCGCGTCATCCGCGTGGGCCAGCTCGTCACGGCGATGCGCCACGCCGACCGCTGGCAGGAGATCGCCGAGCTCGCCGTCGCCTACCGCGACCGCGGCGTGGTCGGGTTCGACATCGCCGGCGCCGAGGACGGCTTCCCGCCTGACCGACACGCGCAGATCTGGCGTTACCTGGCCGAGCACGACTTCCCGGTGACCATCCACGCGGGCGAGGCCGCCGGTGTGGACTCGATCGCGCAGGCGGTGCACGTGGGCCAGGCCGACCGCATCGGCCATGGTGTGCGGATCGTCGAGGACATCGAGTTCGGCCGCGACGAGGACGGATCGCCGCTGGCGACGCTCGGCTCGCTGGCCCACTGGGTGCGCGACCACCAGATCCCGCTGGAGGTGTGCCCGGTGTCCAACCTGCAGACCTCGGCGACGTCGGCCACCTCGGTCGCGGACCACCCAATCACGCGCCTGAAGGAGCTCGACTTCGCGGTCACGCTCAACACCGACAACCGCCTCATGTCGCGCACGTCCATGTCGCATGAGATGCGGCTGCTCGTGGCCGAGGCGGGCTGGACCATCGACGACCTGGCGGACGTGACCATCGCCGCCGCCTGGGGCGCGTTCATGCACCACGACGAGCGCCGCGCGCTCATCGAGCAGACGATCGTGCCCGGATACCAGAAGATCGAGGGAGCCCTGCTGTGACCACCGCCACCGTGCCGACCACCCCCGCCGAGCTGGCGTCGTTCATCGACCACACCCTGCTCAAGCCCGAGGCGACCGACGCCGACGTCGTCGCGCTCGTCGAGGAGGGCGCCGCCCTGGGCGTCTTCTCGGTGTGTGTGTCGCCGACGTTCGTCGCGCTCGCGCACCAGACCGCGGCCGGACGGCTCAAGGTCGCCACCGTGTGCGGCTTCCCGTCGGGCAAGCATGTCTCGTCGGTCAAGGCCGCCGAGGCCGCCCAGTCGGTCGCCGACGGCGCCGACGAGGTCGACATGGTCATCGACGTGGGCGCCGCGAAGGCCGCCGACTTCGAGGCCGTCGAGGCCGACATCGCCGCCGTGCGCGCGGCCGTGCCGGGCGACCGCCTGCTCAAGGTGATCATCGAGTCCGCGTTGCTCGACGACGACGAGATCGTCGCGGTGTGCCGCGCGGCCGAGTCGGCGGGCGCCGACTACGTCAAGACCTCCACGGGCTTCCACCCGGCGGGCGGCGCGAGCGTCCACGCGGTCTCGCTCATGGCGCAGACGGTGGGCGGGCGTCTGGGCGTCAAGGCGTCGGGCGGCGTCCGTACGCTGGCGGACGCACTCGGCGCGATCGAGGCGGGCGCGACCCGGCTGGGCATGTCGGGCGCCGCCGCGGTGCTCGCCGAGCTCGCGGGCCAGACGCCCGCGGCGCCGTCCTCGGACTACTGAGGCGCCCTCGGAATACTGAGCGAACCGGCTCGGGCCGAGGCTCGGCCCGAGCCGTCGCGTGACGAGCCCTGGCGGGCGTGCTGGCCCCGCCCTCGGCTACAGGCCGAGCGCGGCGGCGACGTCGTGCTTGAGCGTCGCGAGCGTGGCCCGCGCCTGTGCGCGCGCCTGGCCGACGTCCTCGGACGAGGCGTCGGCCGCGACGTCGCGCACGACCTCGAGGTAGCACTTGACCTTGGGCTCGGTGCCCGAGGGGCGCACGATGACGCGGGTGCCGTCCTGGGTCAGCAGTCGCACGCCGTCGGTCGGGGGCAGGCCGTCGGCGCCCTGCGCCAGGTCGAGCACGTCGACGACCGCCGAGCCCGCGAGCGCGGCCGGGGGCTGGGAGCGCAACCGAGCCATGGTCCCGGGAATGCCGGACAGGTCCTCGAAGCGCACCGAGAGCTGGTCGGTCAGGTACAGGCCGTGCTCGCGCGCGAGGTCGTCGAGCCGGTCCACGAGCCCGCGCCCGGCGGCCTTGAGCCGGTTGGCGAGCTGCGCGATCAGCAGCGCGGCCGAGATGCCGTCCTTGTCGCGCACCCGCTCGGGGTCGACGCAGTAGCCCAGCGCCTCCTCGTACCCGAACACGAGGCCCGGGGTGCGCGCGATCCACTTGAAGCCCGTGAGCGTCGTGGCGTGCGCGAGCCCGTGCCGCGTCGCGATCGCCGCCAGCAGACGCGAGGACACGACGGAGTTGGCGAGCACGGGCCGGTCACCCTCGCCGCCCGCAGGCCCGCCGGCCGCGGGGGCCGCCGCGAGCCGCGCCGCGACGTCGTCGCCCAGCAGCGCGCCCACCTCGTCGCCGTGCAGCATGCGCCACCCCTGCGACGAGGCGGTCTCGGCGCCCTGGTAAGTGCCCATGCGCCGGTCGCGCACCGCGACCGCGCACCGGTCGGCGTCGGGGTCGTTGGCGATGACGAGGTCCGCGTCCGCGTCCTGCGCGACGGCGATCGCCATGTCGATCGCGCCCTTCTCCTCCGGGTTGGGGAACACCACGGTGGGGAAGTCGGGGTCGGGGTGGGCCTGCTCCTCGACGGGCGCCACGTCGGTGAATCCCGCCTCGGCGAGCACGCGGGCCAGAACCTGCCCGCCCACGCCGTGCAGCGACGTCGTCACGATCCGCAGGTCGCGCTGGACCCCGTCACCGAGGGCGACGACGGCGGCGACGTACTCGTCGACGATCTCGGCGTCGAGCGTCGTCCAGCCGGAGGCGGCGCGCGGCACCGCGGCGGCGGGTCCGACGGCCGCGATGCGCTCGGCGATCTGGGCGTCGTACGGCGGGACGATCTGGGCGCCCTGCCCCGAGTCGGTCACGACGCGCCCGCCCAGGTAGACCTTGTACCCGTTGTCGGCCGCGGGGTTGTGCGACGCGGTGACCATGACACCGGCGTCGGCGCTCAGGCGCCGCACCGCGAACGACAGCACGGGCGTGGGCAGCGGCGCCGGCAGCAGCAGCACCTCGACGCCCTGCGCGGTCATCACCGCGGCGGTGTCGCGGGCGAAGTCGGCCGAGCGGCGCCGCGCGTCGAAGCCGACCACGACACGGGGAGCCGCGTCGCCCAGCGCGTCGCGCAGGAACGCGCCGAGGCCGGCGGCCGCGCCGATCACCACGGCGCGGTTCATGCGGTTGGGCCCGGCCGCCATGGCCCCACGCAGCCCCGCGGTGCCGAACTGCAGCGTCGCGGCGAACCGGTCGCGCAGCTCGGCCTGCGCTTGCACGGCGCCCGGCGTGCCGCCCTCGGCGCGCGCCACGAGCGCGCGCAGCTCGGCCTTGTCGGCCTCGTCGACGTCGTCGCGCTCCCACGCGGCCGCAGCGGCGAGCACAGACGGCAGCGAGCCGTCGATCAGGTCGGTCACAACAGTCTCCTGGGGCTGGGGTGGGGCGAGACGTCCGCGCGGCGGATCAGATGAGCTTGACCACCCGCGCGAGCAGGTCGCTGATGACCGGGCCCGCCTTGGCGCCGGCCTCGAGCACCTCGGCGTGCGACAGCGGCGTCGGGCTCACCCCGGCCGCGAGGTTGGTCACGAGCGACATCCCCAGCACGTCGAGGCCGCAGTGCCGCGCCGCGATCGCCTCCAGGGTCGTCGACATGCCGACCAGGTCCGCGCCCGCCAGCCCCGCCATACGCACCTCGGCCGGCGTCTCGTACTGCGGCCCGCGGAACTGGGCGTAGACGCCCTCGGGCAGCGTCGGGTCGACCTGGTGCGCGAGCTCGCGCAGGCGCGGGGTGTACAGGTCGGTCAGGTCCACGAACGTCGCGCCCTCAAGCGGTGAGGCGCCGGTGAGGTTGAGGTGGTCCTTGAGCAGCACGACCTGGCCCGGGCGCCACGAGATGTGCAGGCCGCCGCAGCCGTTGGTCAGCACCACGGTGGTCGCGCCCGTCGCGGCGGCCGTGCGCACGCCGTGCGCGACACGGCGCACGCCGCGGCCCTCGTACAGGTGGGTGCGTGAGCCGAGCACCAGCACGTGCCGCGTCGAGCCGTCGGCGCGCTCGATCCGGATCGAGCGCGTGGTGCCCAGGTGCCCCGCGACCGAGGGCTTGGCGAACCCCGGGATCTCGTGCGACGGAATCTGCGCGACGACGTCGCCGAGCAGCTCCGCGGCGCCGCCCCAGCCGGAGCCGAGCACCAGGGCGATGTCGTGTCCCTCGACACCCGAGACCTCGGCGATGTGGTCCGCGGCGGCGCGGGCGACGTCGAGCGGGTCGGTCGCCGGGTCGTCGAGGTCGGGCACGGAGGCGGCGTTGCTGGTCATGGTCCGAGGCTAGCCTCCCGACTGCGACAATGTCGGCCGTGAGCGCTGACGAGACGACCGATCCCACAGTCCGCGACGGCCACCGTGTGGTGATCCTCGGCGGCGGGCCTGGCGGCTACGAGGCGGCCCTCGTGGCGCGCCGGCTCGGAGCGCAGGTCACGGTGGTCGAGCGTCACGGCCTGGGCGGCGCCGCGGTGCTCACCGACGTCGTGCCGTCCAAGACGCTCATCGCCACGGCGGAGTGGCTCACCGGGTCCGAGGCGGCGCCCGAGCTGGGTGTGCGCGAGGCCGGGCGCACCGACGTCGACCTGGCCGCGGTCAACGCCCGGGTCCTGGCGCTCGCGGCCGCGCAGTCGGCCGACATCCGCGCGCGGCTCGAGCGCGAGGGCGCACGGATCGTGACGGGCGACGGGCGCCTTGACGGGCCAGGACGCGTCGTGGTGCGCGCCGCCGAGGGCGGCGAGACCGTGCTGGACGCCGACACGGTGCTCGTCGCGGTCGGCGCGACGCCGCGCACGCTGCCTACGGCCGTGCCCGACGGCGAGCGCATCCTGACCTGGACGCAGCTGTACCGCCTCGACGCGCTGCCGCGCAGGCTCATCGTCGTCGGCTCGGGCGTCACGGGCGCCGAGTTCGCCGGCGCCTACCACGCGCTGGGCTGCGACGTCGTCCTGGTCTCCTCGCGTGAGCGGGTGCTGCCAGGCGAGGACGAGGACGCCGCCGCACTGCTGGAGGGCGTCTTCCGCGGCCGGGGCATGCAGGTCATGTCGCGCTCGCGCGCGGCGGGCGCCGAGCGCACCGCCGACGGCGTCGTCGTCACGCTCGCCGACGGCCGCGTGGTCGAGGGGTCGCACGTGCTGCTCGCGGTCGGCGCCGTGCCCGCGACGGCGGGCCTCGGGCTCGAGGAGGCGGGCGTCGCGCTGAGCCCCAGCGGGCATGTCGTCGTCGACAAGGTCTCGCGCACCACGGCGCGCGGCGTCTACGCCGCGGGCGACTGCACGGGTGTGCTGCCGCTGGCCTCGGTCGCCGCCCAGCAGGGGCGCATCGCGATGGCCCACGCGCTGGGCGACGCCGTCCAGCCGCTGCGCCTGGGCGACGTCGCCGCCAACATCTTCACCTCGCCCGAGATCGCGACCGTTGGCTACAGCGAGCGGCAGCTGCGCGAGGGCGGGGTGCGTTTCGTGGCCTCGACGCTGCCGCTCGCGCGCAACCCGCGCGCCAAGATGCTCGGCATGCGCGACGGGTTCGTCAAGCTGTTCGCCCACCCCGAGGCGGGCGTCGTGCTGGGCGGCGTCGTGGTCTCCCCGCGCGCGAGCGAGCTCATCTTCCCCATCACGCTCGCCGTCGCGCACCGCCTGACCGTCGACGACGTCGCGAGCGCGTTCACCATCTATCCGTCGCTGTCGGGGTCGATCGCCGAGGGCGCCCGCGTGCTGCACGGGCAGGTGAGCCCGGGCCTGTGAGCCGACGCCAGTAGGCTCGGACGGTGCTCATCCGACTCACCCCCGCCGAGGCGCTCGGGCTCGCCGCCATCGGCGGCACCGGGCTGCCCGCCGCCATCACGTCGGTCGCGGCCGACGGCGACACGGTGCGCGTCACCGCTGACCTGCGCCGGATCGACAATCTGCCCGGGCCGCTCAAGCTCGCGGCCCGCCTCGCGCCGGTCGTGCGCGCCGACCTGCGCGTGCTCGGCTTCGCCGGCGGCCGCGCCACGCTGGGGGTGGAGGTCAACGCCGCCGGGCTGCCGGTCGGCAAGCTCTTGGGCCTGCTCGCCGGTCCGATCGAGGCCCGCCTGGCGGCCCAGGGGCTGCCGCGCGAGGCGATCGACGTGCGCCCCGACGCGAGCGTCGTCGTCGACGTCGAGGCGCTGACCGCTGCGCGGCTGCCGGGCCTCGACGTCACCGACCTGCGCGTCGAGGCCGGCGAGGTCGTCGTGCGCGCATCGGTCGGCTGATGGCGATCTGCTGGCGGTGACGGCGGCCGAGAGGGTCGAGGTGGCGCGCGAGGTGGCGTGCGGCGGGACGGGGCGCCGAGAGCCCGGACCGCGGCGCGGGGCCCACGCTGCCGTGGTCGCGCTGTTCGTCGTCTACCTCGCGCTGCTCGTGTGGGTCGTGCTGTGGAAGCTGGAGGTCCCGCACCTGGCCGAGGGCGCGGTGCGCAAGCTCAAGGTGGTCCCGTTCGGGTCGGGCCTCGGGGCGCGGGCCAACACCGGCGTCGAGGTGGCCGGGAACCTGCTGCTGTTCGTCCCGTTCGGGCTGTACCTGGGCCTGCTGGCGCCCGCGTGGCGGCGCCGTCGCGTGGTCGCGGCGGCGGCCGCGGCGAGCCTGACGCTCGAAGTGGTCCAGTTCGCGCTGGCGCTCGGCAAGGCGGACGTCACCGACGTCATCGTCAACGCCGCGGGCGCGCTCGTGGGGCTCGTCCTGCTCGCGGCGCTGCGCCGCCGACTCGGTCCGCGCACCCGCGGTGTCGTGACGCGGGCGTGTGCGCTTGCGACGGCGCTCGCGCTGCTCGCGTGCCTGGCGTTCGCCGCCTCGCCGCTGCACTTCGGGCCGCAACGGGCGCCGAGCCCGGCGCCGTCGGCGCCGCGGTAGCGCGCCGCGCTCAGGACTCGAAGAGCGCCTGCCCGACGTAGTCGGCGCCGTCGGCCAGGCCCGGGGGCACGGCCCAGACGCCTGATCCGGTGTGGCGCAGGTACTCGCTCATGAGGTCGTTCTTGGCCAGCGCGTTCTGCATGGGCACGAACTGGCGCACCGGGTCGCGCACGAACGCGAGGAAGAACAGCCCCGCGTCGAGCCGCCCGAGCCCGTCCGACCCGTCGGTGTAGTTGTAGCCGCGGCGCAGCATGCGCACCCCGCCGTTGGCGGTCGGGTGGGCGAGCGCCACATGCGAGTCGGGGTCGATGAGCGGCCTGCCGTCGTTGCCCGTGCGCGTGAAGTCGGGCTCGGTCGCCTCCTGCCCGCCCGACAGGGGCGCGCCCGTGCCCTTGGTGCGCCCCACGACGCTCTCCTGCTCGCGCAGCGAGCTGCGGTCCCAGGTCTCGATGGTCATCCGGATGCGGCGGGCCACCAGGTACGAGCCGCCCGCGAGCCAGGACGCGGCCGGGTCGTCGCCGGGCGCCACCCACACGTGCTCGTCGAGGGCCGCGGTGTCCTCCGCGAGGAGGTTGGCGGTGCCGTCCTTGAAGCCGAAGAGGTTGCGGGGCGTGGCCTGCGCCGACGACGTGCGCGACGTGCGCCCGTAGCCGAGCTGGCTCCAGCGCACCTGCGCCGTGCCGAACGCGAGGCGGGCCAGGTTGCGCACCGCGTGCACGGCGATCTGCGGGTCGTCCGAGCAGGCCTGCACCATGAGGTCGCCTCCGCAGCGCGCGGCCTCCAGCGTGTCGCCGGGGAAGTGCGGCAGGTCCGCCAGCGCGTTGGGGCGGCGGGCGGCGAGCCCGAACCGGTCGGGGCCGATGTCGCCGCCGCCGAACAGCGACGGGCCGAACCCGAACGTGATGGTCAGGTTGCCCGGCCGCAGCTCCTGGGCCTCGCCCGTGTCGTCGGGCGGCGCGTCATACGCCCCGCCGACCGGGCCGAGCTCGCCCGCGGGCAGGCCGCGCGTCATGCGCTCGGCCGCGAGGCTCCAGCGGCGCAGCAGGTCGACGACGTCGTCGCGCGACGACGTCGTGAGGTCGAACGCCGCGAAGTGCAGGCGGTCCTGCGCGGGCGTGACGATGCCGGCCTGGCGCGCGCCGCGGAAGGGCACGACGTGGCCGTCGTCGGTGGCGGGGGGCGCGCCCTGGGCGCGGGCAGCGCCGAACCCGCCGGCGAACCCGGCCGCGAGCGCGGCGAGACCCGCCCCGCCGGCGCCCAGCAGGGCGCGGCGGGACGGGTCGCGGCGGGCGGCGGGCGCCGAGGGGGCCGGGGTCTCGCCCGGCTCCTCGCCGCCCTGCCCGGTGACCGGTGCGCTCACAGCACCACGGCGGCGGTGAGCTTGCTCAACGGCTCGCCCAGGGCGTCGACCGCGGCGGCGAGCTCCTTGACCTGGTCCTCGCTCAGGTCGGTGTAGGTGACGAACCCGTCGCCCTGCGTGTACCCGTCGAGCAGCGTCTGCAGGTCGGCGAAGCGCGTGTCGAGCTGCCCGGCGAGCGCGGCGTCCTTGGCCTCCACGACGTCGCGCAGCCCCTCGAACGCGACGCGGGCGCCGTCGACGTTGGCCTGGAAGTCCCACAGGTCGGTGTGCGACCAGATCTCCTCCTCGCCGGTGACCTTGCCGGTCGCGACCTCGTCGAGCAGGCCCTTGGCGCCGTTGCCGATCGCGGCGGCGTCGATGGCCTCGGGGAAGTCGGCGGCGTGGACGCGGTCGTACAGCTCTTGGGTGTCGGCCAGGAGCTGGTCGGCGTACTGCGTGCGCTGCGCGTCGGTCAGCGGCGTGTAGGCCTCGCCGCCGTTGGCGTCGGGCTCGGGCTGCCACAGGTCCTTCTCCAGCAGGTGCCAGCCGGTCCACTCCTGGCCGTCCTCCAGGTCGGCCTCGCGCAGGTCCATGCGCGGGTCGAGGTCGCCGAAGGACTCGGCGACGGGCTCGATGCGCTCCCAGTGCACGCGGGTGGGCGCGTACAGCTCGCGGGCCGCCTCGTCGTCGCCGGAGGTGTAGGCGTCGACGAAGTCCTGCGTGCCGGCCAGCAGTTGCTCGGTCTGGTCCTTGACGTAGGCGACGTACGCCGTGGTCGCCTGCGCGATCTGGTCGGCGACCTCGCCGGTCGGGGCGACGTCGGCGCCGGAGTCGGTGACGGTGAACGGCGCGCGGATGCCGTCGCCCACCATGCCGGGCTTGCAGGCGGTCTGGTACGCGCCCGGCTTGGCGGTCAGCACGAGGTCGCGCGACAGTCCCGGGCCGATGTTCTCGACCTCGCTGACGATCCGCAGCCCGTCCTCGGCGAGCAGGTAGAACTCGGTGACGTCGTCGCCGTTGTTGGTGACCGAGAACACGACGTTGCCCGACGGCGCCGAGGTGGCCGAGAGCGTGCAGGCGTCGGCGGTGCTGGCGACGGTGATGGTCACCGGGCCCTCGCCGTCACCCGACGCGTCGGCCGGGGTGTTGGGCGTGCACGCCGCGGTGGCGAGCGCGACGGCGGCGAGGCCGATGAGCGGGAGAGTCCGCAGCGGGCGGGGCTGGCGGGTCGGCGTCATGCGGGGCACGGGGATCCTTCGGGTCGGGAGGGGGTGGGCGGCGTCAGGCCGCGACGGTCTGCTGCGCCGCCGTCGCGTCGGGGGCGGGGCGCGGATGGCCGAACGTGGTGCGGATGAAGATCGCGAGGGTCGGCACGGCGTAGAGCGTCCAGGCGACCGCCTGAAGCCAGGTCGTGGCCGGGGTGAGGTTGAAGACGCCCTTGAGGAGCGTGCCGTACCAGGACGAGGGCGGGATCTGTGCGGAGATGTCGAACGCGAGCGAGTTCAGGCCGGGCAGGATGCCCGCCTCCTGCAGGTCGTGGACGCCGTAGGCGAGCACGCCCGCGGCGATGACGATCAGCAGCAGGCCCGTCCAGGAGAAGAACACCTTGAGGTTGAGCCGCACGGCGCCGCGGTAGACGAGGTAGCCGAGCACGACCGCGACAGCGAGGCCGAGCACGGCGCCGAGCAGGGGGCGCGTCGACGCGCCGGTGGCCTGGGCGCCCGCCCACAGGAACAGGGCGGTCTCCAGCCCCTCGCGGCCCACGGCGAGCGCCGCCATCACCGCGACGGCCCACTTGCCGGCGTCCACGGCGTCGTCGAGCTTGTGCTGCAGGTCGCGCTTGAGGTGGCGGGCCGTCTTGCCCATCCAGAAGATCATCCAGGTGATCAGGCCGACGGCGACGATCGAGAGCGAGCCGCCGATGGCCTCCTGCGCCTCGAACGTCATGCCCTGCGGGCCGAAGGTGAGCAGCGCGCCGAAGCCGAGCGAGACGACGACGGCGACGGCGACGCCCACCCACAGTTGGGGCAGGCGCTCGCGGCGGTTGGACTTGACCAGGTATGCGACGAGGATGCCCACCACCAGCGAGGCCTCCAGGCCCTCGCGCAGTCCGATGAGGAAGTTGGCGAGCATGACACTCCCGTGCGTCTGGTGATGTGAGGGAAGCCTTACCTTGGCGCCCGGATCGCACAGTACCTGGCGCGATCTGATTTACACAACACGCGGGTGGCGTTATTGCGGGCGGGCGCCTAGGCGCGGGGTCCGGGCGTCTGACCGGCGGCTTCGCTGCCCGAACCGCCCGCGGCCAGAACGTCCCACAGTGCGGGCAGCGCCGCCGCGAACGCGGGCAGCAGGGGTAGGGCGCCGAGCTCGCCCACCGGGACCCACCGCACCTGCAGGCTCTCGGGGTCGCTTGCCTCGGGGTGGACGGCGGCGCCGTCGGCGACCTCGCCGACCACCGTGGTGTAGCGCCACACGCCGTGGTCGAGCACGTGCGCGCCCACCACGCGGACCGCGCGCGGCTCGACGCCCGCCTCCTCCCAGGACTCGCGCAAGGCGCCGGTCACGGCGTCCTCGCCGACGTCGAGCGCGCCGCCCGGCACACCCCACGTGCCGCCGTGATGCGACCACAGCGCGCGGTGCTGGAGCACGACGTCGCTCACCGCGCCGTCACCCGCGCGGCGCACCAGCAGCAGCCCCGCGGCGCCCAGCAGCCCCCAGTGCCGGTGCGGGGCGCCCGCGCCGTCGGGGGAGTACGAGCACTCGACCCACCCGTCGCCCCCGTGCCGATGCGGGGTGAGGTGGTCACGTGTCGCCGGCACCCCGCCAGCCTAGGAGCCGCCGACCCGCCGGGCCAAAGAGTCCAGTGCTTGGAGCACGCGGGTGTGCTGTGCGATCGTTCCGGCCATGCCGTCCCAGCCCGCCCTGCCCGCACGTCGTCGTCCCCGATGGCACGAGGCTCCCAGGGCCGTGCGCGCGGCCATCGAGCACCGTCTCGGCGACGTGGTCGTGGCGGCGCAGTCCCGCGACGGCGGGTACTCGCAGGGTCTGGCCTCGGTCCTGACCACGGCCGGAGGCGAGCGGGTGTTCGTCAAGGCGGTGGGCTCCGAGCACGGCCGGACGCAGTGGCTCTACCGCGAGGAGGCGCGCCGTGCGGCGTTGCTCCCGGCGGGCGTCCCCGCCCCGGCGCTGCGGTGGTCGCTGCGCGTCGAGGACGAAGCCGACCCCTGGGAGGCGGTCGCCTTCGACGTCGGGGCGGGGCGCAACCCGGTCACGCCATGGCGTGCCGACGAGCTCGCCGCGGTCGCCGGACTGTGCGACCGGCTCGCCGAGATCGCGGTCCCCGCCGCCACGCTGCCCGACTACCAGGACGAGGCGGTCCTCGACTTCTGGGGGCGGCTCGCGGGGGGTGACGGCACGGGGCTCGACACCTACGACCCCTGGGTGGCCGCGAACCTCACCCGGCTCGGCGGCCTCGACGCCCAGGTGGCCGACGCCGTCCGGGGCGGCAGCCTCGTCCACGGGGACCTGCGCGGCGACAACGTCCTGCTCGATCCGACCGTGCCCGGCTTCGCCCCGCTCGCAGTGGACTGGCCGAGCGCCGCGCGGGGCGCGGCATTCGTCAACCTCGTCGGCATGCTCCCGGCCGTGCGCCTTGAGGGTGGCCCCGACCCGCAGGACGTGCTGGCCGCGCACCCGCTGCCGCGCGGGACCGATCCTGACGCGGTGACCGCGTTCCTGGCGGGGATGACGGGCTACTTCGTCCACTCCTCGCTCCAGCCGCCGCCTTGGGGCATCCCCCACGTCCGCGCGTTCCAGCGCGCCCAGGCCGAGGTCTGCGTCCCTTGGCTGCGGCGCCGTCTGGGTGCGTGACCCGCCGCCGGGGCGGCTCGGTCAGGTGATGTCGCAGATGGCGGCGCCGGCGGTGACGCCCGCGCCCGGGGTGGCCGTCAGGGAGTGGACCGTGCCGGCACGGTGGGCGAGCAGGGGCTGCTCCATCTTCATGGCCTCCAGGACGACGATGAGGTCACCCTCGGCGACCTGCGCGCCCTCGGCGACGGCGACCTTGACGATCGTGCCCTGCATCGGCGACGTGAGCGTGGTCCCGCTCGCGCCGCCGCGTGAGGCGCCGTTGCGCCGGCCCGCGGGACGGCGCGCCGCCGCGCCCCGTGAGTTGGCGGTGCGCGCCCGGCCCGCAGCGACGCCCAGCCCCGCGGGCAGGACGACCTCCAGACGGCGTCCGCCCACCTCGACGACGACGCGCTCGGCCTGCGGCTGCAGCTCCTCGTCCTCGGGCTCGGTGGGCGCGGGCGTGGCGGGCGCTAGCGCGGCGAGCGCGTCGGCGAAGTCGGTCTCGATCCAGCGCGTGTGCACCCGGAACGGCTCGCCTGCGGGCGGCGCGAAGTCGTCGGCGTCGAGCACCGCGCGGTGGAAGGGCGCGACCGTGGGGATGCCCTCGACCTCGAGCTCGCGCAGGGCGCGGCGGGCGCGCTGCACCGCCTGCTCGCGCGTGGCGCCCGTGATGATGACCTTGGCGATCATCGAGTCGAAGGCGCCCGAGATGGCGTCGCCCTCGATCACCCCCGTGTCGACGCGCACACCCGGGCCCGACGGCCAGCGCAGCCGGGTGATGCGTCCGGGCGCCGGCAGGAACCCGGCGGCCGGGTCCTCGCCGTTGAGGCGGAACTCGATCGAGTGGCCGCGCACGGCGGTGGACTCGTATCCCAGGGGCTCGCCGTCGGCGATGCGCAACTGCTCGCGCACCAGGTCGATGCCGGTGACCTCCTCGGTGACCGGATGCTCGACCTGGAGGCGGGTGTTGACCTCCAGGAACGAGATGGCGCCGTCGGCGCCCACCAGGAACTCGCACGTGCCCGCGCCCACGTACCCGGCCTCACGCAGGATCGCCTTGGACGCGCGGTCGAGCTCGGCCTCCTGGGCGGGGGTCAGGAACGGCGCGGGCGCCTCCTCGACCAGCTTCTGGTGGCGGCGTTGGAGCGAGCAGTCGCGGGTCGAGACGACGACGACGGCGCCGTACGCGTCGGCGAGGCACTGCGTCTCGACGTGGCGCGGGCGGTCGAGGTACCGCTCGACGAAGCACTCGCCGCGGCCGAACGCCGCCAGGGCCTCGCGCACCGCGGACTCGTAGAGCTCGTCGATCTCCTCCATCGTGCGCGCGACCTTCAGCCCGCGCCCGCCGCCGCCGAACGCGGCCTTGATGGCGATGGGCAGCCCGTGCTCGGCCGCGAACTCGCGCACCTGCGCGGACGACTCGACCGGGTCGGGCGTGCCGGGGACCAGCGGCGCCCCCGCGCGCAGCGCGACGTGCCGCGCGCTGACCTTGTCGCCCAGCGTCTCGATCGCGGCGGGCGGCGGGCCGACCCACACCAGGCCGGCGTCGATGACCGCCTGCGCGAACGCCGCGTTCTCCGACAGGAACCCGTAGCCGGGGTGCACGGCGTCGGCGCCCGAGCGCTTGGCGACGTCGAGCAGCTTGTCGGCGTCGAGGTAGGTCTCCTGCGCCCGCGAGCCGCCGAGCGCGAACGCCTCGTCGGCGAGGCGCACGTGCAGCGCCTGACGGTCGGGATCGGCGTAGACCGCGACCGACGCGAGGCCCGCGTCTGCGCACGCGCGCGCGACCCGGACGGCGATCTCGCCGCGGTTGGCGATGAGGACCTTGGTGATGGGCACGGCTCACCGTAGCGCGGCGACCACCCGGGCGACCGGGCCGAAACGCGCCAACGGCCCCGCAGGGCGTTTGGAGGATTCCGCCAAACGCCCTGTCAGACGGTGGTCACGAGCGCACCGCGCGGAACGGCACACCGACCTCGCCGAGCAGCTCGCGCAGCAGCGGCAGCGAGAGCCCGACAACGCCGTGGTGGTCGCCCTCGACGCGCTCGACGTACGGCCCGCCGATCCCGTCGATCGTGAACGCCCCGGCCACCTGCAGCGGCTCGCCCGTGGCGACGTACGCGGCGATCTCATCGTCGTCGATGTCGGCGAAGCTCACCGTGGTCGAGGAGGTCGCCCCCAGCGTCGCCCCGCTGCCGCCGCGCTCGGCGTCGCGCAGGTCGACCAGCCAGTGGCCCGTGTGCAGCACGGCCGAGCGCCCGCGCATGGCCTGCCAGCGCGCGACGGCGTCGTCGGCGTCGGCGGGCTTGCCGAGCGCCTCGCCGTCGAGCTCCAACATCGAGTCGCAGCCGACGACGACGGCGTCGGCGACCTGCACGCCGAGCATGTCGGCGCTCGCCTCCTCGTCCTCGACGCGGTGGGCGACGTCCTCGGCCTTGGCCTGGGCCAGCACCAGCACCGCGTCGGCGGGCTCCAGGTCGCCGAAGCGCTCGCGCGCGGCGGCGAGCACCGCGTCCTCGTCGACCGACGAGACGACGACGGTGGGCCGCACGCCCGCGGAGCGCAGCGTGCTCAGCCTGGCGGGGGAGGCGGAGGCGAGGATGACGTGGACGTGGGGCACAGCCGAACCCTAGCCGTCAGGCCAGCGCGGAGCGCAGCACGTCGAGGCCCACCGAGCCGAGCGAGAGCGCGCGGGCGTGGAACGCCTTGGCGTCCCACGCCTCGCCCGCCGCGGCGCGCGCCTCGTCACGCGCCTGCTCCCACAGACGCTGGCCGACCTTGTACGACGGCGCCTGTCCGGGCCAGCCGAGGTAGCGGTTGTACTCGAAGCGCACAAAGCCCTCGTTCATGTTGACGTTGGCCGCCAGGAACGGCCACGCCTTCTCGGCGTCCCAGCGCCCGCCGCCCCACTGCTGCGGCGCCTGGAGGCCCAGGTGCACGCCGATGTCGAAGACGACGCGCGCGGCGCGCATGCGCTGCGCGTCGAGCATGCCGAGCCGGTCGCCCGGGTCGTCGAGGTATCCGAGGTCGTCCATGAGCTTCTCGGCGTACAGCGCCCAGCCCTCGCCGTGGCCCGAGACCCAGCACAGCAGGCGGCGCCACGAGTTGAGCGTGTCGCGCGCGACGACGGCCTGCGCGCACTGCAGGTGGTGGCCCGGCACGCCCTCGTGGAACACGGTCGTCTTCTCGCGCCACGTGCCGAACTCGGTCACGCCCGGCGGCACGGACCACCACATGCGCCCGGGGCGTGAGAAGTCGTCGCTGGGCGGGGTGTAGTAGATGCCGCCGGTCTGGGTGGGGGCGATGAGGCACTCGATGGTGCGCACCGGGCCCGAGATGTCGAAGTGCACGCCGTCGAGGTCGGCGATCGCGCGGTCGGCGGTCTCCTGCATCCAGGCGCGCAGCGCGTCGGTGCCGTGGAGCTGGTAGCGCGGGTCGGCCTCGAGCGCGGCGACCGCGTCCTGCACGCTCGCGCCGGGCCCGGCGATCTCCTGGGCGACGGCGGTCTGCTCGGCCACGATGCGGGCCAGCTCGTCCAGGCCCCACGCGTAGGTCTCGTCGAGGTCGACCGTGGCGCCGAGGAACTGGCGTGAGAACAGCCCGTAGCGCTCGCGCCCGACGGCGTCGGCCGCCGGCGCCTGCGCGGCCAGCTCGTCCTCGAGGAACGCGGCCAGGCGCCCGTACGCCTCGCGCGCCGCGGTGGCCCCGCGCTCGAGGTCCTTGCGCACGAGCGAGGCGGAGGCCGAGCCGTCGAGCGCGGCCGCGGCCTCTGGGCCCTGGACGAACGCGGTGAAGAACGAGTCGGCGCCCGCGAGCGTGCGCGCCTGCGCGACGCCCTCGCGCACCTGTCGGATGGCCGCGACATTGCCGCGCCGGGCGGCCTCGCGCAGTGAGGCGACGTAGCCGTCGACGGCGCCGGGCAGCAGGTTCAGGCGCGCGGCGATGTTCTCCCATGCCTCATCCGTGCCCGTGGGCATGACGTCGAAGATGTCGCGCAGGCCCTGCACGGGCGAGGCGATGTTGTTGAGCTGGGCCAGCGGCTCGCCCGCCTCGTGCAGCTCGAGCGCCAGGCCCAGACGCTCGCGCATCGCGGCGAGCGTGACGCGGTCGACGTCGTCGGCGGGCTCGAGCGTCTCGAGCGAGCGCAGCGTCGCGCGGTCGAGGTCGGCCTGGGCGTCGTGGCCGGCCGGGGACAGGTCGGTCATGCGGTCGTCGTGGCCCGGCAGGCCCGCGGCGGTCGCGGTCAGCGGGTCGAGGCGCGCGACCTGGGCGACGTAGGCGTCGGCGACGTCGTCGATCGCGGTCCGGGGGCGCGGGGCGGGAGTGGGCGAGGGGGAAGCCGAGGTCACGAGCGCGAGCCTACCCAGCGCCCCCGACGACGTCGTGGCGGGGCTCGCCGCGCGCGCACGCCGCGTCGCGCGCCGTCGGGCGCCGCGGGCGTCAGCTGCGCAGGCTCCAGCGCCAGGCGTCGGCGTGATGGCGGCCCGAACGGCCCCCGAACGTGCGCGCGGTCGCTCCGGCGCCCGTGCCGCGCACGGTGCGCGCGCGGTTGGTCCACTCCGCGATCGGCTGGGCGTCGTCGGGCAGCCCGTCGGCCGCGGCGACGGCGGCGAGCCCCGCCACCAGCGCGGCGACCTCGACCTCGTCGGGCTGGCCGCGCACGATGCGGACGGCCGGCGTCATTCGGCCTCCTCGTCGTCGTCCTCGCCGAACCCCGGGGCGGCGCCGCGCGAGGCGGCCCACTCCACGACGTCGTACCCGCCGTCGGCGAAGCGGTTGGTCGCCTCGTCGCCGACCTCGTCGAGCAGGTCGATCATGCCGTCGAGCGTCATGGCGGCGCCCTCATGCGGCGCCGCCACGACGAACCCGAGGTAGAAGACCTCGGCCTCCTCGGCGGCCTCGACCAGCTCGTGGGCGTGCTCGTCATCGCCGTCGGACGGCTCCCACACCGAGCTGGTCAGGTCCGGGTGCATGCCGAGCGTGTCGTGCAGCGCGTCGAACAGGCCCGCGTTGAGCTGCCCGACATGGTTCTCGAGCGCGAGGATCCGCGGGTCGTCGTCCGACTCGGCGGCGCCGAACTCGGCGCGCACGCCGACCGCGGCCTCGACGTACTCGTGCAGGGTCGCGGCGAGAGCGTCGACGGCGGCGTGCAGCGGCGTGGGGTCGACGTCGGACAGCGGTGCGGGGCTGTGCGTGGTGTCCTCGTGGCTCATTCGGCGATTGTCTCCCAGGGGGCGTGGGGGTTCGACCGGGTGGGTCGGGCCGTGTCGTGTCCGTCACCGCGCCGTGGCGCCTGACGGCTGCTACAGCGGGATGTTGCCGTGCTTCTTGGGCGGCAGGCTCGCGCGCTTGGTCCGCAGCGCGCGCAGCGCGCGCACGATCTGCGCGCGCGTCTCGCAGGGGCGGATGACGGCGTCGACGTAGCCGCGCTCGGCCGCATCCCACGGGTTGACGATGGCCTCCTCGTACTCGGCCGTCAGGCGCCGGCGCTCCGACTCGACGTCGCCGCCCGCGCGCTCGACGTCGGCCAGCGCGCGCCGCTGCAGGATGTTGACGGCGCCGCCCGCGCCCATGACGGCGACCTGCGCCGTGGGCCAGGCGAGGTTGACGTCGGCCCCGAGCTGCTTGGAGCCCATGACGATGTACGCGCCGCCGTACGCCTTGCGCGTGATGACCGTGACGAGCGGGACGGTGGCCTCGGCGTAGGCGTAGATGAGCTTCGCGCCGCGGCGGATGATGCCCTGATGCTCCTGGCCCACGCCGGGCAGGAACCCGGGCACGTCAACGAATGTCAGCACCGGGATGTTGAACGCGTCGCAGGTGCGCACGAACCGGGCGGCCTTCTCGGCCGCGTCGATGTCGAGCGTGCCCGCCATCGACATCGGCTGGTTGGCGACGACGCCCACCGCCTGGCCCTCGACGTGCCCGAAGCCGACCAGCACATTGGGCGCGAACAGCGGCTGGACCTCCAGGAACGACTCGGGGTCGAGCACCGTCTCGACGACCGTGCGCATGTCGTACGGCTGGTTGTCGCTGTCCGGGATCAGGGCGTCGAGCGCCTCGTCGTCCTCGCTGGCCTCGAGCGGCACGTCGTCCTCGGGCGGGAAGGCGGGTGGGTCGCCCAGGTTGTTCTGCGGCAGGTACCCCAGCAGGTGGCGCACGTAGTCGATCGCGTCGTCCTCGTCGGCGGCGAGGTAGTGCGCGACGCCGGAGCGCTCGTTGTGGGTGCGCGCGCCGCCGAGCGTCTCGAAGTCGACGTCCTCGCCCGTGACCGACCGGATGACGTCCGGGCCCGTGATGAACATGTTGGACGTGCCGTCGGCCATGACGATGAAGTCGGTCAGCGCGGGGGAGTACACCGCGCCGCCCGCCGACGGGCCGAGGATGAGCGAGATCTGCGGCACGACGCCCGAGGCGGCCACGTTGCGCCGGAACATCTCGGCGAACTGCGTCAGTGCCGCGACGCCCTCCTGGATGCGCGCGCCGCCGCCGTCGCTGATGCCGACGATCGGCACTCCCGTGCGCAGGGCGAGGTCTTGCACCTTGGCGATCTTCTGCCCGTGCACCTCGCCCAGCGAACCGCCGAACACCGTGAAGTCCTGTGAGAACACGCACACCTGCCGACCGTCGACGGCGCCGTAGCCCGTCACGACGCCGTCGCCCGCAATGCGCTTGGCGTCCATGCCGAAGTTGCGCGAGCGGTGCGCGGCCAGTGCGTCGAGCTCGACGAACGAGCCCTCGTCGAGCAGCGCCTCGATGCGCTCGCGCGCGGTCTTCTTGCCCCGCGCGTGCTGCTTGGCCGCGGCGGCGGCCTCGGGCTCGACGACCGCGGCGGCGCGCCGGCGCTCCAGGTCGGCGAGCTTCGCGGCGGTGCCGGTGACGGCGGCGGGGTCGGTCACAGCCACGGTCGGGCCCGTGGCGGCCCCTGGGGACGCGTCCGGCGCGGTCTGCGGCGCGGTGTCCGGCTGGGTCTGCGTGGCGGCGTTCACAGTTCCCGAGCGTAGTTGGGCGATCCGCACAGATCGATGCGCCCGACGACGCGCGCCGCGGGGATCTTTTGGTGGCATCCCACAACGCGCAGGTGCGGCAGGATGTCCTCGTGGACCCCAACATCCTCGATGTCGAGGCCGTGCGCCACGCCGTGCTGCGCCCCGCGGGCCAGTGGGCGGCCGTCGACGTCGCCCCGACCGTCACCTCGACCAACCTCGCCCTCGTCGAGCGGGCCCGTGCGGCGGCCGCCGACGGCGCCGGGTTGGAGGCGCCTGCGGCGCTCGCGGCCGAGCATCAGACCGCCGGGATCGGCCGCGCGGGGCGAGAGTGGCGCACGCCGCCCCACGCCGCGCTGACCGTCTCGGCGCTGCTGCGCCCCCGTGTCCCGGACTCGGCCCTCGGGTGGCTCCCGCTCATCAGCGGCCTCGCCGTCGTGCGTGTGCTGCGGGCGGTGGGTGTGCCCGCCGCGCTCAAGTGGCCCAACGACGTGCTGCTGCCCGCCGACGAGGAGGTGGCGGGGTTCGGCCCGTGGCGCAAGGTGGCCGGAGTCCTCGCGCAGGTCGTGCCGGTGGCGGGGGGTGGCGTCGTCGTCGGCGTCGGGCTCAACGTGACCCAGACCGCGCAGGAGCTGCCCGTTCCCACCGCGACGTCGCTCGCGCTCGCGGGCGCCGACGAGGCCGCGTGCGACCGCACGGCGCTGCTGGTCGGGCTGCTGCGCGAGCTCGCCGCCGTCGTCGAGCGGTGGTCGGCCGACGACGGCGACGCCGAGGCGCCCGGTCCGGGGGGCGTGCCGTCGCTCGCCGACGAGTACGCGGCGGCGTGCGCGACGCTGGGCGCCACGGTGCGCGTCGAGCTCGCGGGCGGCGCGGGCGCGGTCGAGGGCACGGCCGAGCGGTTGGCCGCCGACGGCGCCCTCGTCGTCGTGCGGGCCGACGGCAGTGTGCGGATCGTCGCAGCCGGGGATGTGCACCACGTGCGACGCGCCTGACCAGCGGTGACGGGTGGCGCCTAGACTGGGCGGGTGACGAGCGACAACCCGCGCGACGGCTCGGCCGGCGACCAGCCCGAGGACCGATCCGCAGCCGCGGCGCACGCCGCCACCGACCTCGCGCCGCACGCCGGCGACGACGCGGCCCACGACACCGCGGCCCGCATCGACCTGGAGATCCTCGGCGGGCCCCGGCGCTACACGCTCGACGACCTGGTGGAGGGCACGGGCCTGTCGCACGAGCTCATCGAGGACTACTGGCGCTGGCTCGGACTGCCCGTCCAGGCGGCCACCGAGCGCTGGTTCACCGACTCGGACATGGAGTCGCTGCGCGAGATCGCGCGCCTGGCCGCGACCCAGCGCCTCGACGAGCCCGCGCTGCGCACGCTCGTGCGCTCGATGGGGCACACGACCGAGCGGCTCGCGCTGTGGCAGGTCGAGGCGTTCGTCGAGAACGCCGCGCGTGAGCGGGGGCTCGACGACGTCAGCGCCCGCCTGAGCGTGCTGGAGACCATGCCGCACCTGGCCGGCGTGCTCGCCCACCAGCTGGAGCACGCGTGGCGGCGTCAGCTCGCCGCGGTGACCGGCCGCTATCTGACCGAGTTCGCGGGCGCGCGCAGCGGCGACCACGACGAGCACAAGCTGCCCCTGCGCCGCGCGGTCGGGTTCGCCGACATCGTCTCGTTCACCAAGCGCACCGCGGGCCTCGGGTCGGAGGAGCTGAGCGAGTTCGTCCAGCTCTTCGAGACCCGCGCGCGCGACGTCGTCACCGAGGCGGGCGGCCGCGTCGTCAAGACGGTCGGCGACGCCGTCCTGTTCATCGCCGACGACGTGCAGCACGGCGCCGAGGTGGCGCTCGGGCTGTCGACCGCGAACCCCGACGGGCCCGAGATCCCCGTGCGGGTCGGGTTCGTGTGGGGGCGCGTGCTGTCACGGTTCGGCGACGTGTTCGGCCCGTCGGTCAACCTCGCCGCGCGCCTGACCGACGCGGCGCAGCCAGGTGAGGTGCTGGTCGACCCGGCGACGGCGGCGCTGCTGGGCACGTCCTCGCGCTACGCCCTGACCGAGCAGCCCGAAGCCGAGCTCCAGGGCCTGGGGTCGATGCGTCCCGTGCGCCTGCAGCGCGCCTACAGCGGGGTCTGAGGGGCG
The DNA here is from genome assembly GCF_004216535.1 of Xylanimonas ulmi. Classification (NCBI taxonomy): domain Bacteria; kingdom Bacillati; phylum Actinomycetota; class Actinomycetes; order Micrococcales; family Promicromonosporaceae; genus Xylanimonas; species Xylanimonas ulmi. The sequence goes on along the minus strand of NZ_SGWX01000001.1, from coordinate 2,141,102 downwards.
CGGCGCCTCACCGCGGGAGGTCGGCGTCCGCGGGCGCCGGGTCCGAGTCGAGGAGGCTCGGCGCGTTGTTGCGCACCGAGCTCACCAGCGAGGTCACCGGTCGCAGCGCGAACCGGTCGAGCGGGGCGGCCAGGAGGCCCGCGGCCTGCTCGGCGCCCACCGCCGGATCAAGCCAGGCGTCCCAGGCCGCGGCGGGCAGCGCGACCGGCATCCGGTCGTGGATGTGGGCCAGGCCGGCGCTCGCGGCCGTCGTCACGATCGTTGCGGTGACCAACCAGCGCGCGGGGTCGTCGTCGGCCCGGGTGCGGTCGCGCCAGAACTCATACAGTCCGGCGAACATCACCGGCTCGCCGTCACGATGGATCCAGTACGGCTGGCGCGGCGCGGAGGCCCGCGCGGGCGCGCCCGGTGGGAGCGGTAGGCGCCGCCACTCGTAGTAGCCGTCGGCGGGCACGAGGCACCGGCGAAGTGCGAGCGGCCGGGCGAACGCCGGTTTGCCGAGCAGCGTCTCGGCGCGGGCGTTGATCATGCGCGCGCCACCGCTGGGGTCCTTGGCCCATGACGGCACCAGGCCCCAGCGCGCGAGCCGCAGCGAGCGCGTGATCTCGCCCGTGCCCGGCCCGGCGTCGCTGCGCGCGGGCCGCTCGACGACGACGCGCACGGTGTCGGTGGGCGCCACGTTCCACGACGGCGGCAGCAGCCGGACGTCGTCGGCGAGCTCGGCGATGGCGACGTCGTCGGCGAGGTCCTCGGCGTCGCGGAAGGAGGCGTAGCGGCCGCACATGCCGACCATCCTCTCGCGGGCCGCCGACACGGTCGGGCCGGGGGGTTCGGCATAGACAATAGTGTGTGACGCACAGTAAAGTGCGTCGCATGGATATGGATCGCAGCCAGTATCTGCAGGAGTTGAGGCGGGGAACCGTCGCGCTCGCCTGCCTGATCCGGTTGCGCACGCCCGGGTATGGGTATGCCCTGCTGGAGACGCTCACGGCCGACGGGCTCGACGTCGACGCCAACACGCTCTACCCGCTGCTGCGACGGCTGGAGAAGCAGGGACTGGTGACCAGTGAGTGGAACACCGATGAGGCCCGGCCGCGCAAGTTCTACACGACCTCGTCGGCGGGCGCGGACCTCGCCGGCGTCCTGAGCGACGACTGGGACCGGCTCGACGCCGCCCTGCGGCGCCTGCGGGAGGGGACCGAGAGATGACTGACCGAGACGACCTGACCGCGCGCTACCTGGAGGCCGCCGTGGCCCAGGTCCCGCCGGACCAGCGCGACGGACTGCGGCGCGAGCTCACCGAGCGCATCGCCGACACCGTCGACGCCCGACGCGCGGCGGGCGCCGAGCCCGCCGCGGCCGAGTACGCGACGCTCGCCGAGCTCGGGCATCCCGACCGGCTCGCAGCCGAGTACCTGGACCGCCCCCTGTGGCTGATCGGGCCGCGCTACTACCTGCTGTGGCGCCGCCTCGTGCGCCTCGTCGCGCCGATCGCCGCCGCCGCGGGCGCCGTGGGAGCGGCCATCGGCGCCGTCGCCGAGGGACGCACCGCGGCCGCCGTCCTGGGGGAGGCGATCGGCTCGGGCGTCGAGGTGGCGGCGTTCACCGCCGTCGGGATCACCGCGGTGCTGGCCGTGATGGAGCGCAAGGTCCCAGCCGAGGACCTGGACCCGTCCGGCGGGTGGAGGCCCGAGCGCCTCCCGGCGCTGACGGCCCCCGGCGCACGGCGGGCGCGCCGGACCTCGATCGGCGACGCCGTCTGGCTCGTGCTGCTGGGAGCGTTCGTGCTGGTCGCGCCCGGCCTTCCACTCGTGTGGCGGGCCAGCGAGCAGGTCGACGTCCTGAACGCCGACACCTGGGCGTGGCTGCGGTGGGCGCTCGTCGCGATCATCGCCGCCGAGCTCGCGCTGACCGTGGTGGCGCTGGCCCGCGCGCGCTGGTCATGGTGGCAGGCCGGCGCCCGGGCCGCACTCGACGCGGCGACCATCGCCGTCGTCGTGCCGCCGCTCGCGGCGGGCCGCGTGCTGCGCCCCGAGGCCATCGTCGAACTGGGTTGGAGTGACGGCCCCGAACTGCTGGGACCCGGCGGCGTGCTCACGACCGTCGTGGTGCTGGCGGTCGTCATCGCGTGCGTGGCCGACGCCGTGACCGGGTTCGTCCAGGCGGCCCGCGAGCCCCGCTGACGCCTGCGCCCTCGCCCGGGGCCCGGCGGGCGTCGAACCCCGGACGTCGCGGACCCGGCGCACGCGCCGCACGGGCGTTACTGTCCGAGCGTGGTCACCACGCTGCCGCGGCACGCCGCCCACCTTCGAGGGCATCGCGTCCGCCGCGCCCTGGGCATGACCGTGACCGGAGTGCTCGCGTTCGTCGGCGGCGGCGCGGCCGCCGCCTACGTCGACCTGCGCAACGACATCACGGTGTCCGACGTCGACTCGCTGCTGGGACAGCGCACGGACCGCCCGACCGTGTCGGCCGACCCCGACGACCCCTTCGCGGGCCAGGCGCTCAACATCCTGGTGATGGGCACCGACTACCGGGGCGAGGGCAACGACGAGCTCGCCGGCGCCGGCGACGAGTTCCACTCGGACACGACGCTGCTCGTCCACGTGGCGGGCGACCGCAGCCGGATCGAGGTCGTCTCGATCCCGCGCGACTCGCTGGTCGACATCCCCGCGTGCCCGCTGCCGGGCGGCGGCGAGAGCCCGCCGCGCCGCGACGCCATGTTCAACACGGCGTTCGCGATCGGCGGCGGCGACGGCAAGGACGTCACCGGCGCGGCCGCCTGCACCATCCTCACCGTCGAGGACCTGACGGGCGTGCCGATCACCGACCACTTCGTGGTCAAGATGACCGGGGTGATCGGCGTCGTCGACGCCCTCGGCGGCGTCCCGATGTGCCTGCCCGAGCCCGTGCGGGGAGTGAACGTCGACCTCGACCTGCCGGCCGGGCGCCAGACGCTCAGCGGCTACCAGGCGATCAACTTCCTGCGCGCCCGCAAGGGTCACGGCATGGGCCTGGAGCTGGGCAGCGACCTGGAGCGCATCAAGCGCCAGCAGGCGTTCTTGGACTCGACGCTGCGCACGATCCTCGCCCAGAACCTCATCATGGACTCGCCGCGGCTCTACTCGCTGGTCGAGGCGGTGCTGCGCTCGATCTCGACCAGCCCCGAGCTGGCCAGCCCGCGCGCGCTCGCCGGTCTGGCGTGGAGCCTGCGCGGGGTCGACCCCGGTGAGATCGTGTTCACGCCGCTGCCCGTGGTCGACTCGGCGGCGCACCCCGGACGGGTCGAGTGGGTCACCTCGCAGACAGACCCGATCTGGGAGCGCATCGCCGCCGACCGGGCGCCCGGAGCGGGGGACGGTGGCGACGGGGCCGCGTCGACGCCCACGCCGGGGGACACGGCGCCACCCGGCGATCAGACTCCCGGCGATCAGACCCCGCCCGATCAGACCCCGCCCGATCCAACCTCGGGCGATCAAACCCCCGGCGAGACCGCGGGGGATCAGACCCCGGGCGGCACGGACGGCGGCGTCGAGGTCGGCGGCGGCGCGACCTCCGCGCCGACTGCGACGCTTCTGCCGGGGGTGTGTCCGCCCTGACGTGACGCCACGCGCCCGCGGCGCGGGTCGAACGCGCCCCACGCCCGTGACGGCTGCGTGGGCCGACTACGGTCCCAGCCGTGCCCTCCCCGCAGCCCCGGCATCGCGCCGAGCCCCGCACGCGCCGACGGGCGCGTGACGCGGGACGCCCGCGCACGCCCGCGCGGGCCCGGCGAGCGCAGCCCGCGGCGCCCACGCACGGACCACGGCACGCGATCCGACTGCGGCGGTCGGGGGTGCGGCGCGTGCTCGGCCTGGCGCTCACCAGCGCCCTGACGTTCGCGGTCGCGGGCGGCTGCGCCGTCTACCTGGACCTGCGCGCCAGCCTGGAGGTCTCGGACGTCGACGCCCTGCTCGCCGACCGCGACGACCGCCCGGCGCTGCCCGACGACCCGTTCACCGGGCAGCCGCTCAACATCCTGGTGATGGGCACCGACTACCGGGGCGCCGGCAATGACGCGCTCGCCGGAGCGGGCAACGAGTTCCACTCCGACACGACCCTGCTGGTGCACGTCGCGAGCGACCGCAGCCGCGTCGAGGTCGTCTCGATCCCGCGTGACTCGCTGGTCGACATCCCCGCGTGCCCGCTGCCCGGCGGCGGTGAGTCCCGGCCCCAGCGCGGCATGTTCAACTCCGCGTTCTCGCTCGGCGGCGGCGGCGAGCGCGACCTGACCACCGCCGCGGCGTGCGCCATCCTGACGGTCGAGCACCTGACCGGCGTGCGCGTCACCGACCACATCGTCGTCATGATGAACGGGGTCGTGGACGTCGTCGACGCCCTGGGCGGCGTGCGGATGTGCCTGCCCGAGCCGGTGCGCGGCAATCGCTACATCAACCTCGACCTGCCCGCCGGCGAGCAGGTCCTCGACGGCGACCAGTCCATCAACTTCCTGCGCGCCCGCGGCGGACGCGGCATGGGGCTGGAGCTCGGCTCGGACCTGGCCCGCATCGAGCGCCAGCAGACGTTCGTCGAGGCGATGCTGCGTGAGGTGCTGCGGCAGAACGTCATCACCGACGCGCCGCGGCTGTTGCGCACCGTCGAGGCCGTCCTTGCGTCGATCTCCACGGGCCGCGGGCTCGCCAGTCCGACGTCGCTTGCGGGCCTGGCATGGAGCCTGCGCGACCTGGACCCCGCCCACATCGTGTTCACGCCGCTGCCGGTGACCGCGGCGCCGAGCGACCCGAACCGGGTCGTGTGGATCACGCGCGAGGCCGACGTCATCTGGGCGCGCATGATCGCCGACGAGCCGCCGCCGCAGCTCGTCGCGCCCGAGCCGCCGCCCGCGGCAGACGACGCCGCAGACGACGGCGCGACGGGGGAGCCGGGCGCCGACGCTCCTGCCACCCCGCCCGCCGACGCTCCCGCGCAGGAGCCTGGGGTCGAGAGCCCGGCCGAGGCTCCCGCCCCGGAACCGGAGCCGCCGGCCCCGGCGCTGCGCCCGGGCATCTGCCCCTGACCGGCCGCGGCCGGTGCGACCGAGCGGCGCGGGCGCGACCGCGCGGATCGAGCGAGCGCCGCCGGCGGCCGCCGCGGTGTCAGCCCGCCAGCACGCCGAGCCGGGTGACCGCCTCGCGCAGGGTGTCCTCCCGCTTGACGAACGTCAGCCGGAGCGCGTCGCGCAGCCGCGCCGCGGTGGGCGAGCCCGCCCGGCAGAACGCCGTCATCGGGATCGCGACGACGCCCGCCAGCTCGGGCAGGCGCCGCGCCAGCCCGACCCCGTCGCCCACCCCGAGCCGGTCGACCAGCGCCGTCGCGTCCGCGACGACAAAGTACGTGCCTTGCGGCACGACGACGTCGAACCCGGCCGCGCGCAGTCCGTCGCACAGCAGGTCGCGTCGCGAGGCGAGCGAGGCGGCCAGCGCGCGAGGCGTCGCGTCGTCGTCGAGCGCCTGGGCGATCGCGGGCTGGAACGGGGCGCCCGAGACGTAGGTGAGGAACTGCTTGACGGTGCGCACCGCCGTGACCAGCGCGGCCGGTCCATGGACCCACCCGATCTTCCAGCCCGTGAGGCTGTAGGACTTGCCGCTGGAGGAGACGGTCAGGGTGCGCTCGGCCATGCCCGGCAGCGTCGCGAGCGGGATGTGTGCGGCGCCGTCGAACGTCAGGTGCTCATAGACCTCGTCCGTGACGACGACGGCGCCCGTCTCGCGCGCGACGGCCGCGACCGCCTCCAGCTCCGCGCGGGTCAGGACGGTCCCCGTCGGGTTGTGCGGGGTGTTGATCAGCAGCATGCGCGTGCGGGGGCTCGCCGCGGCCCGCAGGGCGTCGACGTCAAGGCGAAACCCGTCGGGCGTCGGGGTGAGCGCGACCGGCACATGCGTGGCCCCGGCGAGCGCGATGACGGCCGCGTGCGCGTCGTAGAAGGGCTCCAGTGTGATGACCTCGTCGCCCGGCCCGGTCAGCGCGAGCACGGCCGCGGCCAGCGCCTCGGTCGCACCCGTCGTGACCAGCACCTCGGTGTCCGGGTCGACGTCGAGGCCGTAGTGGCGGCGCTGATGGGCCGCGACGGCGGCGCGCAGCTCGGGCACGCCCGGTCCGGGCGGGTACTGGTTGGCGCCGCGCTCGATCGCGCGGACCGCCGCGGCCCGGATCGCCTCGGGACCGTCGACGTCGGGGAAGCCCTGACCGAGGTTGATCGCGCCTGTGCGCACGGCCAGCGCCGACATCTCGGCGAAGACCGTGGCCGCGACGTCGCCGGTGGGGGACAGCAGGCCGGTGGCGCGCGCGACGTCTTGCCAGGCGCCGCGGGGGATGCAGGTCATGGGCGCGAGGGTAGCCCCCGCGCGGTCCGCGAGGCGGCTCGGTCGGTCAGACCTGCTCGGCCAGCTGGGCCGATCGGCGCCAGCGGATGCCCGCCTCGATGAAGTCGTCGATGGCGCCGTCGAACACCGCGGCCGGGTTGCCGCTCTCGTGCTCGGTGCGCAGGTCCTTGACCATCTGGTAAGGCTGCAGCACGTAGGAGCGCATCTGGTCGCCCCAGCTCGCCTTGATGTCGCCCGCGAGCTCCTTCTTCTTCGCGGCCTCCTCCTGCTGGCGCACCAGCAGCAGGCGCGACTGGAGCACGCGCAGCGCGGCGGCGCGGTTCTGGATCTGCGACTTCTCGTTCTGCATCGACACGACGATGCCGGTGGGGATGTGCGTCATGCGCACCGCGGAGTCGGTCGTGTTGACCGACTGGCCGCCCGGGCCCGACGAGCGGAACACGTCGACCTTGATCTCCGACTCCGGGATCTCGATCGAGTCGGTCTGCTCGATGAGCGGGATCACCTCGACGGCCGCGAACGACGTCTGGCGCCGTCCCTGGTTGTCGAAGGGCGAGATGCGCACCAGGCGGTGCGTGCCCGCCTCGACCGACAGGTTCCCGAACGCATACGGGGCGTTGACCTCGAAGGTCGCGGACTTCAGGCCCGCCTCCTCGGCGTAGGAGGTGTCCATGACCTTGGTCGGGTGGCCGTGGCGCTCGGCCCAGCGCAGGTACATGCGCATGAGCATCTCGGCGAAGTCCGCGGCGTCGACGCCGCCGGCGCCCGCGCGGATCGTCACGACCGCCTCACGCGCGTCGTACTCGCCGCTCAGCAGCGTGCGCACCTCGAGCGCGTCAAGATCCTTGCGGATGGCGGCGACCTCGGCCTCGGCCTCGTCGAACGAGTCGGCGTCATCCATCTCCTCGCCGAGCTCGACGAGCGCCTCGACGTCGTCGATGCGCGAGCCGAGCTCGGCGACCCGGTTGAGCTCGGCCTGCGTGGCCGACAGCGCCGAGGTGACCTTCTGCGCGGCGTCGGGGTCGTCCCACAGGTCGGGAGCCGAGGCCCGCTCGGAGAGGTCGGCGATCTTCCGCTTGAGCACCTCCGGGTCGCTCACAGCCTCGATGGACTCGAGGGTGGAGCGCAGCGCGCGGATCTGCGAGGGGAAGTCGATGGATGCCACGAGGGTCAAGGCTACCCGCGCGCCCGGTCGGCCGGGCGCCACGGCGCTGCCCGCGAGGGTTATCCACAGGCTGCTTCTGGACGGCGTGACGCGTCCCCTACTCTTCCCCCGCGACCGCCCCGGGAGGTCGTCCGGGCCCCTGTCGGGCCCGCGAGAGCAAGCGGATCCAAGGGTGCCCGCATGACCGCCGTGATCGACGCCGCAGCCATCCTCGAGCAGGAGGTGCGTGAGCTCGTGCGCCGCCGCGGGCTCGACCCCGTGCGCGAGCGCGCCGCGCTCGACCGTCTCGTGTCCGACGCGCTGGGCGACTACGCCGAGCGCACCGCGCGGGGGCTCGTACCCGCCCTCGCCGACCCCGAGCAGGCCGCGCGCGCCGTCGTCGACACCCTCGCGGGGCTCGGACCGCTGCAGCAGTACCTCGACGACCCCCAGGTCGAGGAGGTCTGGCTCAACTCCCCGGCCCAGGTGTTCGTCGCGCGCGGGGGCGTGCCCGAGCTGACCACGACCATCCTCACCGCGGGGCAGGTGCGCGACCTGGTCGAGCGCATGCTCAAGGCGAGCGGGCGGCGCCTGGACCTGAGCTCGCCGTTCGTCGACGCCGCGCTGCCGGACGGCTCGCGACTGCACGTGGTCATCCCCGACGGAATCCCTTCGGCTGTATAGGCGGCTTCCCGGCATACAGATGTGTCGCGCTTCACCCGGTCGGCCTGCCCTCCCGACTAGTCGCCCCACAAACTGTGGGGTAGAGTGAGTGTCACGAGGTCAGGGGAACAGCCCCAGACCACGACGGCACAAGGAGCCGACGATGATCACCACCTCCGCACTCACCGCGATGGTCCGCCAGTCCCTCTCCGACACCGAACTCACCAAGGTCGTCGAGCTCATCGAGGAGTACGGCGAGACCTACGACAGCATCACCGACGTCATCGCCGACGCCCGCGAACTGCTCCGCTGACAACCACGAGCCCCCACCCCGCAACAAGGGGTGGGGGCTCAACCCTCTCGGAAGGGGACCACCATGACCGACGACCGCATGACCGGCGGCGAGCTGCAGACCGTACGCGAGTACCTCGGCCTCACAACCGAATCCCTCGCCGCCATCCTCGACGTCCGCCACGACACCGTCCGCCGCTGGGAGTCCGGCCGCGACCCCATCCCGCTGCGCGTGCGCCAGGAGGTCGAACAGGTCGAGGCCGACACCGCGACCGCCGTCGGAGAGGTCGTCACCGCCCTGCAGGACGCCCGCGACCCCGCCGTCGTCGTCTACCGCACGGACGCCGACATGCACGCCGCACGCCCCGACCTCGCCCACCTGCCCGCCCGCTGGTGGCGGCACGTCGTCGCACGCGCAGCCCACGAGATCCCCGGCGTCGCCATCGGCACCCGCACCGAGCTCGACGCCGACGACTGACCCCGGGCGCGCCGAAAGGCCCCTCCCCGCCGAAGCGGAGAGGGGCCGGGGGCGTGGTGGTCGACTGGCGTCGATCAGGACGTCGGTGACGTCGTTGTGATACGGCCTCCGGAGGCCGTCGCGCCGCCTGTGCCCATCTGCCAGAAGACGCCCTGGCCGACAGTTGCCGGTGCTGACTGCCCCGACGTGGTGGCGCCGCGCGGAGACGGTGACGGGCTGAGCTCCTTGGCGACCATCGAGCGCACCAACTCGGACACGCCCGTACCGCGCGCCTCGGCGGCGACGCGCAGCGCCTCGCGCTCGCGATCGGAAAGCCTCAGCGAGAGGACCGAGCCTCGTGTTGCAGTGCCCATGTGGCGTTCCTTCCTGTCGGGGTGTGGTGTCATACAACTAGGGATCAAATGTATACGCAAGCGTGCCGTGGTGGTACGGTCTGTCATACAGACCGACTCCGGACACCCCGAAAGGACGTGCGACATGGCTCATCCAGCTCGCGCATCAATCACCGACTTCACAGTCGACGGCATGCTTTGTGACTCCGCTGTAACCGCAGAAGGCAAGCTCTACATCCAGGGCGGCGGATGGAGCATGCTCTCGTTTCCGGCGCTCCCCGCAGCGTCTCCTCGGATCGGCATCGCGCTGTCCGTGGCCGTGCCCTATACCGCGACGAACCAGGCGCACCGTCTCACCATCCACCTTGAGGCGGAGGACGGACAACGTCTCCCGCTTGGTCCAGGCGCGCCCGAGGGCGGGGACAACCTGGGGCAGATCGAGGCCCAGTTCAACATGGGTCGGCCTCCGGGGATCATGCCTGGCGACTCCCAGCACATCCCGTTCGCGCTCAACATCGACTCGTACCCGTTCGAGCGCCCGGGCGCATACGCGTTCGTGATCACCATCGACGAGAGCGAGATGCATCGGATGCCGTTCCGCGTCGCGCAATCGCTTCCGGGAGTACTGCCCTTCGGCTGAGTTCTCCGCCGAGGCGCCCCCGCCCCGCTCGTGAGAGCAGGACGGGGGCCGTCGCATGTTGTGTCAGCGCCGACGCACGATCCGCGCCACCGCGGCGAGACACTCCGGGCAGCAGCCGCCCCGGTCGTCGCGAGGATCCGGCGTCACGGCACGATGTGCAGCAGCTGCGTCAGACCGAACCCGGCCGCAGCGCCCGCTGCGGCCGCCGCGCCGGCCGCACGCCAGATGGTGTGCTCGAGCGAACGCAGCCGGCCCTCATGGTCGGCGACGTCCTCGCTCATCTCCTCGACCGCCTTGTGCGCGGTCGCGGCCGCAGCCGCCGCAGTCTCGACCGCCTTGGTCGCCGTCCCCGCAGCCGCGGCCGCCGCCTCGGATGCCTTGGCGGCCGCGTCGAGCGCCGTCTTGCACGCCAGACGCATCTCGTCGAGCTCGCGGTTGGCGTTCTCCCGCCATAGGTCCCACTCGGTGCGGTGCACGTACTCGGCGCGCTGCTCACGGATCTCGTCGGTGAGCGCGGTCAGCTGCTTGTCGACGCGGTTGAGCCAGCGTCCGAGCTCGCCCACGGTGACCTCACCGGACAGCGCGCCGGGCGGGGGCGGCGCGTTCACCCTGCCTCAGGCGTGTCGTCAGACGCGGTTGCGGGCGGGTAGACGCCGATCGTGCCGGATCGAATGGAGCCACCAACCGCGATCGTCTCGATGACGGCTGCCGGGGGCAGGTAGTCCTCGGGGATGCCCTTCGACGTGATCGACAGGTACGACGCCAGCCCTGCGGCGGGCGGGGACAGCAGTGCGAGCGCGATCGTGATGCCGGCGGCGATCCACTTGCCAGGGGAGTCGTCCTGCACGAACGCGACGATCGCGGCCGCGCCGGGCAGACCTGTGGTCAGCGTCGCGGCGTACGCCTGGAAGGTGGTGCGCAAGAAGCCGCGCTTCGCGGCCAGAACGACGTCGTCGGGGACGATGCGGGTGCTCATCAGATCCTGCCTTCGTTGAGGCGCTGCTGCAGCGCGATGACCATGCGCGACGGGCTCGACACGACGCCGTCGGCGGGTGTGTCGAGGTCGGCTTGCAGGGCGCGGAAGTACTGCGGGCCAGCCTTGCCGTCGATCGCGCCCTTGTAGTGACCACGCTGCGCGAGCAGACGCTGGTGGGCGGCGATGAACTGGGAGCCGCCGTCACCGGGCTTGCCGGTCCAGTCCCAGCCGCTGGTCAGGCCCGGGTTGCCGGGTCGCCACGCCGACGTCTGGTTGGTCACGACGCCGTCCTCGGGGGTCCCCAGCACCGCCTGCCCGCGCCGGGTGGTCGCGGCGCCCCAGAATCCGTCAGCGGTCAGGCCGGTCGGTGCGGCTGGTGCCGGGGCGGGCTTGGCCGGCGCCGGGGCGGCGGGCTTGTCGACCGGGGCCGCGCCACCCAGTGCGGCGGCCTCGGCGGCGACCTGCCCGAGCCGGGGCAGCAGGTAGGGGCCGGGGCAGGCGGTGGCGACGCCGTACTCCTGGTGGCCCTTGACGTTGGCGCGCGTCGGGGCGAATCCGTGCCGCTCGGCGAGGTCGGCGTACAGGCGCACGAGTGTGGTCCAGGCAGCGTCGGAGATGCGCCACTCGGGCGCCCCGGTCGAGTTCTGGATCTCGACGGTGATCTTGTCGTTGTCGGCCGCGGCGCTCGACGTCGTCCACGCCCGGTACTCCTCGGGCACGGACCCGATCAGCGCGCCGGACGTGCGGATGATGTAGTTCGCGGACGCCTTGGCGCTCGACTTCACCAGGCGGTCGATGCCGCCCGTGCCCGTGTCGGCGTGGTGGTGCACGTTCAGGCCGCGGATCTTCGTCCCGGCGGGGCGCGACGACCACTTGTGGACACGCTTGCCGTTGATGAGCGTGAGCCCAGTGGGCGGCATCGTCTCGGTGGTGAGCGGGCTGTAGGTCACTGGTGCCTCCAGGCATAGGGAGAGCCCCGCACCTGCCGGTGTCGGGGCCGGGGATGAGTGGGGTCAGGCGGAGTGTGCGCCCACCGGGATCTGCGGCGTGGGGCGCGAGGTCCCGGACGGGGTGAGGGTGGCGATGCGCACGTGTGTGGTGGTGGTGGCGCGGGCGCCGGTGATGGTCGCGCGGCGGCCGATCACGGTCAGGTCGTCACCTGCGGTGGTCCAGTTCGTCCCGTCGTACGTCGCGACCTGGTAGCCGGTGGCGCGGCACAGTGGCGCCGACCATTCGACGCGGACGCTAGTCCCGTCGCGCCACGCCTGGACGAATCCGGGCGGCATCGCCAGGACGCCGGCCGCGTTGGCGACGGCGGCGGTGTACGCGTCGGCCATGCGCTGACCGAGCAGGGTGACGCCCTCGCGCCCGTAGTGCGACAGGTCTCCGTCCCGGGACAGTCCGGCGCGGGAGTGCGCCACGGCGGTGCGCGCGACGCGGGCCGGGGTGTCGGCGATGGTCAGGTCGGAGACCCGCTCGGGGGCGCCCTCGCGGCGGTCCGGGGACAGTTCGCCGAGGATGATGGGCAGGTCGGGGGCGCCGAGCCCGGCCCGGACCCGGGCGAAGAGGTCGTCGATGGCGGCGGTGTAGCCGGGCTGGTCGAGGCCGGAGGAGTTCTCGCCCTGGTGCCACAGCATGCCTCGCACGGTGACCGTCGCGCCGGGCCACTTGGCCTGGGCGGCTGCGATCGCGGTGGCGGTCTGCGTGAGCATGGCCGCGGTCAGGGACCAGGGGCCGTCAGGGTCACGCCAATTCCAGGTGCCGGAGTCGAATCCGGTGCCGCCCTGGGCGGCCGGGACCAGCAGGGCCACGGTGGTCTCGCCGGTGCGGGCGACCCACTCGCGGGCGAATGTGGTGGCGATGGACAGGGCCGCGTTGGGGTTGTCGCCGCGCATGTCGAGGGGCACGGACGCGACCCGCAGTGTGGGCGCATGAGCCCCGACCTCCCAGATGCGCGGGTGGGGCGGATCGAGGTCGGCGCCATACGGGGTGCCGCGACCCGACATGTTCGACTGGCCGGCGGCGAGGAAGATGTCGACGCGGGTGATGGACGCCGACCCCGGGGCCGCCCAGGGCGTCCAGCCCGCCCCTGAGGTCTGGCGGGTGTAGACCTCGCCGTCCGTCGTGCGGTACTCCTGCATGGCCACGGATGTGGACAGGCTACCCCCGCGCACCCACCACACAGTCAGCGCGCCCGACCACGGGCGGGGCAGGCCGGTGATCGCGGCGGCGGTGGCGGCGTCATAGACCGACCACACGCCCACGTCCTCGGCCAGGCGCAGCACGTCGACGCTGGACCCGGCCGAGAGCTGGCCGCGCGTCCACGAGGTGCGCTCCCATGGCGTCCACCCGGACGACGACGCCTCGCGGGTGTATGCGGCGCCAGAGACCGTGCGGTACTCCTGCATCGCGACCGACGACGTGGCCCCACTCCCACGCACCCAGGCGACGGTCAGCGTCCCGGGCGCGGCCACGGGCAGGCCGGTGATGGTCTCGGCGGTCGCGGTGTCATAGACCGACCACACGCCCACGTCGGCGCGCAGGCGCAGCACGTCGGCGCTGGACCCGGCCGAGAGCTGGCCGCGGTAGAACGCGGCCCCGGAGACCGCGGCGAGCACATCGGCGGGAGCGGCGGCCGTGAATGCGGCGGCCACGGCGGCGGTGGCCGCGTCGATCACGGTCGGGCTCGACGTGACCTGCTCGACGACCTCCTGGTGGACCTGGGCGGGCAGCGCGAGCGCCGCCACGGTGTTGTCGACCAGTGCGGCGGCGTTCGCGGTCGCCGCGGCCAGCAGCGCGGGGTTCACCGCGCCGGGCGTGGAGATGTACGGGGTGACGACGTCGATGACCTGGTGCGCCATGGGGTCCTGCCTCTCAGACGATGCGGATCTGGTCGTCGGCCAGGACGACGGTGCGCCCGCCGCTAACGGCTACGACGCGGTAGGTGCCTGTGGGGCGTGACGCCCACACCGGGTCGGACAGGAGGGTCACGGTCGGCCCGATGTGCACGACCCCGCCCACGTCGGTCAGCGCCCGCCAGGACGTCCACTCCTGCCCCTGCGGGGAGGACAGGGTCACGGTGACCGTCCACCCCGTCAGGTCCACCGGCGTCTCCACGCCCGTGTCCGGGTCGCGCTGGCGCCAGCGCAGGATGATGTCGTTGTCCTGATGGCGGGACACGATCAGCGGCGCCACCGCCGCCGCGGCGGGTCTGCCGAATGTCGACATGGGGTCTCCTCAGACGCTCTTGGCGAAGATCACGGTCGCCGTCGTGGTGATGAACGCGGACACGCCGCCCGCCTGGCTGTAGGCGCGCGTCTCGACGGTGACCACGCCCCCACCCGTCAGCCCGGTCAGGGTCCGCGCGAAGTCCGTGGCGCCGTTCGCGAAGTTCGGGTCCGGGTAGACGTTCATGAACTGCCCGTCCGCGCCCTGGATGCGGGTGGTCATCTGCGCCGCGTTGACCGTCGAGGCGCCCACAGCCATCGCCGAGTGCCCCGTCACGATCGCCGACGTGAACCCCGCCGGGACCGTGAACGACAGGGGCGCGTACGACGCCGCCGAGGTGCCGAGCGTGATCCCCGACTGCGCCGCATGATTGGCGGCCATCCGCAGCACCTGCAGGTCCAGGGCGTCGATCCGGGCCTGCTTCGCGGACAGGTCAGTGATGATGGCCGACTGCTGGTCGTTGACGGCCTCGATCGCCGCCGCCTGCTCGGCCAACTCCTGCGCCTGGGCCTGCAGCTCCGCGATCTGCGCCTGGAGTTTGCGCACCGACTGGAACGGCTGCGTGCCACCAGCCACGAGCGCCTCACGCGACCGGCGCGCCGCGGCCTCCTGCTGCCTGCGCAGGACCTCCAGCGGGTCATTCGTCGGCGGGTTGTAGCCCATCAGCCCTCCCTCATCCGGCAGCGCACCGTCAGCCACTCACCCGTGTCCCCGGACACCTCGACCACCTTCAGCGGCAGGACCGTGCGACCCAGGTACAGGTCACGCACCCCGACGTCCGCGTGATCGCCCGGACGCACCGCGTACTCCGCGCCCACCCGCAACTCGATCGACTCCTGGTCCTCGGTCCCACGCGCGACCGTCTCGCCCAACCAGCCCAGCAGGGTGCCCAGGTCGGTCACCGTCGAGTGCGAAGTGTCCGCGACCTGCATGACCGGCCAACCCGCAAGCGCGGACGTATGCCGACGCCCGGCCAGAACCAGGTCATCGGCGCGACCGCCGAGGCCGTACGCGTCAGTCGCCATGTCGGCGCCGTTCTCGTCCACGCTCAACAGCGAGGCCCTGCGGCCCGGGGAGGCGGTGTTCCACTGCCAGACCGTGTCGACGAGCTCAGGCGACCCGGCCCGAAACCGCCAGCGGAGGTGACCCGTGTCGGTCAGGTACGGGGCGAACTCAATCTCGGGGCCACCCTCGACGGCCGTCAGCTCGGCCAGACGCTGCGCAGTCGTCGACAAGTCCCACCCGTTGTAGGTGCGCTGGTTGGTCCCGCCCGTCAGAGCGGGCAGGTCGATCGGCAGCGAACCCCACTTGAGCGCCTCAGCAACCAGCCCGCACCCGATGTCACCCAGCGACCCGGACAGGTTGAGCACCCACTGCGGGGCCGGGTGGTCCTCATCGATCAGGACCTCGCCGTCCACCCACGATGTGGCGAGGGCGTGATTGAGCACGAGCCGCTTCGTCAGCAGCGTCCACCCGCCACCACACGTGATGGAGAGCTGCCCCGACTTCCACAGCCTGCGCGTAATCTGCCCCGCGGCCAGGACACGCCGTCCACGCACCACAGCGAGCGCCGTCCGCCAAGGACGCAGCCGGGCGCGCAAGTCCTTAGCGGCCGCCTGCGCGGACCAGGCGACCGTGACGTCGATCCGGCCCGACTCGTTGAGCGTGCCAACCCACGACGCCCCGGTGTACGGGATACGGCCGAGCGGAGCACCGTCGACGACGTTGAACGCGAACACCCGCAGGGGAGCCAAAGCGCTCACCTCCACGCCGCCCGCGCCCGCAACGACACCGGCACACCCGCCGGTGTCGTTGTCACCGCGACACTCGACGCACCCGGCGGCAGTTGGAACACGTCGTCATCGACAAGGACACCGGCCGGGTTCCCGGCCGGGTCGAGGGGCACCCCGTCGTATGTGTCGATCACGACCCCTGACGGGGCGTTGCCAGCCCACGAGACGACCTGACCGTCTATGGCCGCCGTGAACGCCGTCACAGGCCCACCGACCACAAACGTGGGCCAGGTGGGAGCGTTGCCCGCGTTGTCGAACCCGACCGCACCACCGACCGCGGGCACGTCCACCGGCAACCCGTACTTGTTCGGGTCAGGGCAGGTGATGATCAGGGAGAACCACAGCCCGTTCTGCAGGACACGCACGGTCGGGTCGAGCGCGGCGGACACGAACCCATCCGCAAACCTCGGCCCGCCGGCGTCCTCGACGCACACGGTCAGGCGACGCCCGGCCAACGCGTTGAGGGTGGCTCTCTCCGCAGCCGCTTCGATCGTGGAGACACCGCGCACCAGCCCGCGGATCGTCACAATCCGGTGCTCGGACAGCAGTTGCGCCGGCCAGTACGCTCCGTCACCTTGCGGCACCGGGGACAGGTCCACGCGAGGGGACGCCGTGCCAAACCAGCCCGAGATCGGGTTGTCCGGCTGCAGGAACCAGCCAGGCAGCGCAGGGTTGTATGCGCCTCGCAGACCGCCGAGGATCACTCCGTCCTGCGGTCGATCCACCGGCGTGATCGTCACCCTCATGCCGCCCCCAGACTTGTCAGGTGCTCGGCGACGAAGGTCGCCGCCAGTCGCGGGTCATCTGTGACGACCGTGATCGGCGCCATGATCGTCGGGCCGGACGCCTGGGCGGACTGAGTGCGCGGCCCGGCTGCGGGGATGTCCACGCTGCCGTTCGCGCGCCGCACCAGCAGCATCCCGAACCGGCCCGCGACGTCGTCGAGGATCTGCTCGGAACGGGCCCGCTTGGACTGCGCGAGCGGGATGTACGCCTCACCGCCGGTCTCGTCCTCAGCCCACACACGCCACGCCCCAGCGGGCGCGATCTGCGCGACATGGTTCTCAGCGCCGTTCGCGAACTCGAGGATGTTGCCGTTCGCGTTCGACACGCGGCCAGGCAGGTTCACACGCCGCGTCCCGGACGTGTGCGTCGCAATGTAGGAGTTGAGCTCGTCGACGGCGAGCTTCGCCGCACGCGTGCTCACCTCGATCGGGATTTCCTTGCCGTGCAGGTTGTCGATCGTCGTCTGCAGGCTGTCGAGCTCCGCCTCGCGGTCGGCGGCATTCGACGAGATGTCCGTGTCCACCTGCTTGGGGATCAGCCCGTACGAGTCAGCGAGGTCCTCAGCCGCCTGCCCTGTGATGCCGGCGGCCGCTGCGGCGTCGATGAACGCCTGCCGGTTCGCCGCGATGACGGCGTTGTAGTCCTCCGTCTTGCCCGACGCGTCAGACTGCGCGGACGCGGTCTCGACGATCTGCGACGCCAGGTCCAACAGGGCCTGCTTGCGGTCGAGCTCGGTCGAGGTGAGTTCGCCGGTCTTCTTGTCCGTCTCGGTCATGACCCGGGTCGTCTCGTCGATCTGCGACGCCAGGTCGATCTGCGCCTGCGCGACGTCCCGCGCCTTCCCCGACGCGTCGTCGAGGGCCTGATTCGCCTTGTCCACAGCCCGCTGCATCTTCAGCTGCGCGACGGACACGCCCTCGGTCGCCGCCTCGAGCATGTCCGCCCGACGCTGCGCGTCCTCCTGCCGTTGCACGTTCACGCGTAGCTCGTCCGACACGTCGGACAGGGCGTCCTTCTGGTCCATGAGCGCATCACGCTGCCGGGACGCGGCGAGACCCACCTCGTCGTACACCGGACCCGCTTCGCCCACCGTGATCAGGTGCTCGGACATCGTCGCGGTCGCCGCGGCGACCTGAGCGTCAAGGTCACGGGAAGCGTCCGTGTACCGGCCCAGCAGGTCACGCTGCTTGTCGACGTCACCCGACGACATCGCGTTGACGAGCTCCTCGACGGACACGCCCGCCTTGCCCGCACTCTCGGACAGCTCGTCCAGGTTGGTCGTCGACTCCTCCTGCAACCCGACGAGCCGCTCAAACCAGTTCGCGCTGTCGGCGATCTCAGCCGACCACTCCCGGAACCGGGACGCGTAGTCAGCCGCCTCGAGCGCACCGCCGGCCTCGACGATCTGGTTGGCGAGCTCGGCGGTCTCGGTGACGAGCGCCTCCGCCTCCTCCGCCGCGGTCGACAGCTTGTTGATGAGCACACCGACACCGACCGCGGCCGCGCCGAGCGCGATGCCCAGCGGCCCACCGATACCGGACGCCAACCCGCCGAGGGTGCCCTGCGCCAGGTCGCCGATCGACTGCATATCCCCAGCGAACGAGGACGTGACCTCGGAGAAGTTCTGCATGGCCTCGTCACGGAACTCACCCGTGAGCTCACCAGCCCGACCCAGCCCCTTCTCAGCGCCGACCTGGTCGACGTCGACCGTGACAGTCGCCTTGTCCCCGTCGAGCGCCTTGAGCTCGTCCGCAGCCTCCGTCAGACGCCGGTGAGCGTCCTCCGTGTCCGCGAGGATCTCCATGTCAGTGCGGGTGCGGTCAAGGTCCTTCGCCTCGTCCGCGAGCCGCTCCAAGTCCCGCAGCGCACGCGCCGCGTCCGCCTCCACGTCCACTCGGGGACGGGCCCGGTCAAGCTGCTCCGCCTTGTCCGCGATGCGGGCGATGTCCCGCAACGCCGCGGCGGGATCGGCCTGGACGGCCACGCCGGCTGTGGTGCCGTCGAGGTCGTCCGTCGCCTTCTTCGCCTTGGCGAGCCCGGTCACGAGCCCGTCGTCGTTGATCGTGAGCGCGGTCTCCAGGGTTGCGACACGCAGCGTGGTCGACATCAGTCACCTCCAAGAGCGGCGCGCAGCCGAGACGACGGCTCGTCACCGAGCCCGACGATGAGACGGCGGATGGGCGCACCAGGGCGGGCCCACACAGCCGGGTCGGTCAGATCAACTCCGTACAGGCGGGCCAGGTCGGCGACCACGAGCGTCCAGTGCGGCAGGATGTCCGCCCACCCGATCACCCGGCCCGCCCGCCGCGGCACCACATGCGCGGGAATCCGGTAGTCGTCGTACAGGCCAGTGACCGGGTCCTTGCTCCCGACCCCGTACCGGTCCCAGTCGTCCTGGGTCCAGGTGGCGGGGTCGATCAGGCTTCCCCCGACTCCTCACCGTCCTCGGCCGACGCGGTGAGTGAGTCGACGTACTGTTGCGCTGCGGCCGGGCCGAGGCACCACGCCACCAGGGCCACGTTCCCGAGCTCGCGGATCAGGACACCGGGGACACCGTCCTCGGTCATCTCGTCCACGACGTCCCTACCGAGGGCGAGCACGTGCAATGAGTCGCCGGCGAGAACCTCGTCAGCCGCCTTCTGCAGTCGCTCCGGGTCCTCGATCTTGCGGGTCGCCCACAGCGCCCAGCAGCGCGCCTCACGGGCCAGGTCGGGCGGGCGCACGTCATAGGTACGCCCCCCGACCGGCAACCGCAGGCTGGCCTCGTCCGTGACAGCGGCGAGATGCTCGGTCAGACCCGACAGGTCCACGTCACTCCCCGCCGCCGGCGTCCGCGGCAACCCAGCCCTCGAACGGGTTCTCGATGCGCGTCGCATACCCCTTGCCCGTGAGAGTGATGTTCCACATCTCGTTCGCGCCGTCAGGGCCCGCGTTGCCGCGCACGATCGCGACCGTGCACCGGCCCTCGAACGCGTCCGACGGGTCCGGCGTCGCATCCGACTCGGCAGGCTTGTGGTACCAGCGCACATGCGCCACCGCCTTGTCGCCGCGCTTGTCGCCGTACCGGTCGAACAGCGCCTTGATCTCCGGCAGCAGGGAGCCCGTCTCAAGGGCGCGGTTGACGTACACGGAGAACGCGAGCGACCACGACCACGCGGTGACCTCGTCGTTCGGCGACCCGAGGTCGTCGTACGTCTGCGCCGTCTGCGTGATCGGCGTCATCGTCGGCACGACGTTGAAGATGCGGCGGATCGCCTGCCACACCGGTGTCGCGACACCGGCCGCGGCCGTGTCCACGTCAACGCCGTACTCGAAGCTCTTGCCGAGGGTGCTCCCGGCGGGGAGCGAGGGGTCGTAGGCCATGGGTCAGCCCTCCAGGGAGACTCGGTAGTTGATGGTCAGCTCCTGGCGGCCGTTGCCGTCAGGACCCAGCGGGGCAGGGCCGGAGACCCGCTCCACGTAGTTCAGGCCGCCCACACGGGTCAGCCCCTGCAGGACACCGTCGACGGCGTCTGCCAGGTCGTCGGCGCTGTTCGGCGCCGTGGCGCCCCGCACCCGCACCTGCAGGTATGGGACTCGTACCGGGTGGCGGTCGCCGGGGACGAAGTCGAGGCGCGTGTACCGGGTGACGCCGATCGCCCGGTCTGGGGTAGTCCCGATCTGCCCGTAGAAGATCCCGACCTCGCCCGCGGTGAAGCCAGGACCGTTGGGGCGCCACGCCCCCACGCCTGCGTCGGCGAGGACCTGCGCGACGGCGTAGACGGTCTCGGTGTCGGTGAGGGTCACTGGCGTCGCCTCCTTCCGGATGATGGTTGTGACGGATGACGCGTGTGTGCGGGTCGGTGGCCCCCTGTGCGCGCATGCGCGCGCGTATAGGGCTGTAGGTGTGAAAAACGCGTCACATCCGTCACAAGCGTCATAACCGCAGGTCAGACCCGTGACACATTGCGAGACGATCCGTCATGGAACGGGGCCAATGCGTCACCGATACGTGCGTTGAGCAACCATCCATGGGGGTCTTGGGCGCGACCCGTGACACATGCGCCACCTACGCTGGGACGCATGAGCCGCCGCACCGCCGCCGTCCTCGCCACCACAGCCGTCCTCGCCGCCACCCTGACCGGGTGCGGGGAGAAGACCTGGACGGGCGACGAGTACCGTGCCGCGCTCGAGGCGTGCCAGCAGGACCCCGACGCGATCAAGGCCGCCGACGCCAAGCAGACCGCGGTGATCAACTACTGCGCCGACCTGGGCGGCCTGTCCGACGACACGTCCGACGAGGCGAAGCAGCTGCGCCGCGACTTCATGGAGCGGTACGGCGACTAACCGCCGAGCGCGCGGGCGACCTGTGCGGCGATGATCTGCCCCACCTCGTCCGCGGAGTCGAGCGCGGCCGTCTCGAGGTACTTCGCCTGCCCGTCGTCATGCCGCAGGGACAGGTCCTCGTGCTGGCGGGCGGCGTACGGCAGGTCGGAGAACACGGTCGCCTCGCGGTCGCCGGGGCCGGCGGGGTCGACGGTCAGCGAGGACCGTAGGTCGCCGTACTCGATCGGGGTGCGTGGCACGGCGACGGCGCGCACCCGCTCGGCGGCGAGGGTCAGTCCGTCCGCGGTGCCGGTGAGTAGTTGGCGGGCGAGCGCGTCCACGTCCATCGGGTCTGAGGTCATATCGCGAGCACCGTCCCCGCCAAGTCAGCCAGCCGGCCATCCGATGCGGGGTCGTCGTGTGTCACGAGCAGGACCTCACGTTCGACGCCCTCGCCGACGTCGACGAGCGACCCCGGCGTGACTGCCCGCATGATGCGGTCGAGCGACACCGTGAACGTCACCGTGACCTCCCGCTTGTCCGCGGTGACCACGAGCCGGTTCGTGAGCTCGACGACGGCGGGCACGGTGACCGCGGGCCCGTAGGTGCGGCCCATGGAGCCCTCTCCGGTCAGGGCGCGCACGGTGACAGGGACACGCCACTCCGCGAACGGGTCGCTCATGGCTGCTCCGTCCACGGCAGCGCGAGGCCGTCGCTCTCGCGACGTGGCACCAAGTGGACGTGCAGGTGGAACACGGACTGTGTCGCCCATTCGCCGCGCGAGGTGATGAGGTTCATGTCCCCGCCGAGTGACGCTGCCACCTCGGCGGCGCGCGCCATCGTGGTCGCCGTGACGTCAGGGTCCTCCGCGAAGTTGGCGACGTGCCCGCGCGGGACGACGAGCAGGTGCCCGGGCACGACTGGGTTGAGCGGATAG
Source organism: Xylanimonas ulmi (assembly GCF_004216535.1). Lineage (NCBI taxonomy): Bacteria > Bacillati > Actinomycetota > Actinomycetes > Micrococcales > Promicromonosporaceae > Xylanimonas > Xylanimonas ulmi. The sequence continues at coordinate 2,119,167 of NZ_SGWX01000001.1, read as the reverse complement.
AACGCCACCGTCTCCGGCCAGGTGTAGGCGAACCGTGCCGGGGACCGCCCGTTGACGATCGCGCAGAACACGCACGGGTCGCTCATCAGCCGATCACCTGCACCGTCAACGTCAACGGCAGCCCGTCAAGGATGTCCTGCGCCTCGACACCCAGATGCGTGGCCGCCCACACGCGGGCCGCGGCAGCCTGGTCCGCGCCTGCGAAACTGATCGACTTGCCGCCCATGCCCTTCGACGCCACCACACCACCCGCGGCGCCAGTCTGGACGGCGACAGGGTCGATGCCCGCGCCTACCCACGCGGCCACCTGGGCGCACACGATGTCACGGAACCCGTCGATGAGTGCGGGGTCGGTAGGGCGGTACTCGTCGTCCACGGGATAGATCGCGGCGTTGGTGGCGCGGCGCAGCAGCGCGGACGCCGCACGCAGCAGCGCGGCCGCGTTGTCGGGGACCTCGGGCAGCCACTGGCCTTCGGTGAGGTCGGTGGGGTTGGCGTAGACGGGCATGCCCATGGCGGCCTCCTCGGTGGTGTGGTGGGGTGGCGCAGGTCGCGTCCCTGTCAGGGCGTGGAGTCACGGGCATCGAGACGCCCCGAACGGCCTTCGACGGATGCGTGTGCGTCATGCGGTGGTGCCCGCCGTCGTTGACGCCACCCCACCAGGTTGTGTGACCGGTCAGGCCGTCTTGCGGCGGCGTGTGACCGGCTTCGGGTCCACGTCGGGGAGCGGGTCGCCGCCGTCCTGCTCGAGGACGGGCAGCGGCTCACCGGCCGGGGTGACCTCACCGGTCACCTCGTTCACGGCCTCACCCGGCACACCGTCGGCGACGTCGTACTCGACGACGTAGCCGCGACGCACCCAGTACGCGACAAGGCCCGGCTCGTCCGACGGGGCGACCGGCGTTCCGTCCGGTGCAGTGACCTTCACGATGCTCGCCATGGTCACTGCACCTTCACGTTGCGCAGCACCGCAGCGCCACGGGTCGACTTGAGGACGGCCGCGGTCGGGCCCATCTCCATCTCGCCCGTCTTGACCGCGCCGGGGGCGTCGTAGTTCGGGCGGAACGTCTGCACGAGCTGCCCGACCGTGCTGACGGCGTGGAAGGCGTCGAGGCCGAACCGCACCGCGTAGATGTCGGTCAGGCCCGTGACCGAGTCCTCGCCGATGGTGCGGGTCTCGACCGGCACGATCGGGCCCGACCCGTTGGCGTTGTCGCCAAGGTCGACGATCACCGCGGACCCGAACATCTCGACGACGCGGCCGAGGGCGTCCTCCGACCGGGTGTAGTACCCGGCGCGGCGGGCCAGCGAGCGAACCCGGGCGGCGCCCTTGTCGTTCGTCAGGATCGCGCCCGCGCCCTCGTTGACGGCGTGCACGAGCTCGTCGAGCAGGTCGAGAGCGTCGTTCGTCAGACCGCGGTCGTCCCCGAGGGTGACAGCCGTCCAGTCAGCGACCGCGCCCGCACCGAACTCGGTGACCGTGCCAGCGAGGGCCTTGTCCAGGCCGTCGAACCCGGCCGAGCTGACAGCGGTGTCACCGTTGACGAGCTCGTCCTGGAAGCGGGTGCGGATCGACTTGTTCAGCTGCTCGAACTGGAACGCCTCCTCGTTCGTCGACGCGGCGCCGAGACGGGCCAGGACGCGGTCGACGTTGAACGCACCGCCGAGGGGCTTGAGGTCGACGGTCTTGCGCTCACGCTTGGCCTCACCGGGCGTGTACTCGGTGTTGAACGCACGGAACGCGGCCGGCGCGGCCGACACGAGGCGCGTGTACCCGTAGGTGAGGGTCGCGCCGCCACCGGACGGGTTCACGCAGTCGTCGAACGTGATCTGGTCGATCAGCCACGAGCTGCGGCGGAGGTTGTCGATGACGGCGAAGTCGACGTCGTCCTGAACGTTGACCTGGGCGTCGGCGAGAGTGATTGCCATGGTGTCCTCCCTGGGACGGGGTTACTGCGACGCCCTGGCGAGGGCGTCACGGATGCTGGTGGGTCGCTGCCCGCCTTCCCCGGGACCTCCGGGGGACGGGACGGTGGAGCGGGTCGCCGTCGGGGCGGCCTTGAGCTCCGGGTGCTCGTCGATGAACGCCTTCACGGCGGCGTCGACCTTGGCCTGGTCGGTCAGGTCGACTCCGTTGAGGACGCCTGCGCCCTTGACCGCGAGGAGGGCGATGCCGTTGCCGGAGGCGGCGGCGATCGCCTTGTCGAGGTTGCCCGCCGTCTGCAGGTCAGCGAGGGCCTTCTCGGCGTCCTCGGCCCGCTTGGTGAGCGTGGCGACCTGCGTCTCAGCCTCCTGCGCCTTGATGCGGGCCGCCTTGGACTCCTCGCGCAGCTCGCTGACGTACTCCTGCGAGAACGTGCCCGTGGACGCCTTGGGCGGTGTCGGGACGGGCGCGGCCGGCGGGGCGGGCGGTGCGGGCGGCGTGGAGCCTGCCGCGGCTCCGTTGTCGCCGTTGCCGGCGGGCGCGCCGGGGGTGCCGTCGTTCGCGCCGGCTTCGACGAAGCGGAGCCGGTGGAAGCGGGCGGGCATGCCCGGTGTGTGGAGGATGGGCAGGCGTGTGCGTGCGTTCATCGGGTTGCTCCTTGGGGTGGCGACCGTCGGGGCTCTTCCCGTCGGGTCAGGGTTGGGACTCTTTCCCATGGCCCCCGCCATCAGGCGGGGAAGTCTCAGACACGGATGTTGCCGAGGTCGGGCTTCTCCCTGTTGCGCTGCCGCATCAGCCCGGTCTCGGCGACGTGCGCGCGGATCTGCGCCTGCAAGTCGCGGACGCGGGCGCGTGCGGCACGCCGGGTGTCGTCGTCCAGTGCGGTCGCCTCGTCGGTGCGCGCCCTGCGGACACGCCGCTCAAGGTCACGCAGCCGTTCCCGGTCCGCCTCGGCTTGCGGGTCGAACGTGGTGACGTCCTCGATCACGGACAGGCCGGGCAGGTAGGCGACGGTCGCGCACCGGCAGTTCGGGTGACGCCACTTCGCGGCCTTCGCCTCGTCGAGCGTGCCCGCCACCGTCACCGTGACCTCACGGTCCTGCGTGGCGTGCCGCACCCGGATGCGCCCAGTCGGCCCCGGCGTCGTCCGCAGCACCTTCCCGGCCCAGCGGGCGCACGACTCGCACGCCCCACGCCCCACCACGATCGACACCAGGTCGACGCCGTTGGCCTGCATCGCCCCGACCTTCGCGTCATCGAACGCCCGCCGCGTCGCAGACCGGGTCGCCATCTCGACGTACGTGGCAAGGTTCCAGTGACGCCCAGCGACGTCCACGAACCCCGTCACACCCTGCCCGAGGAGGCTGTTCCACGCCCGCAGCTGCGCGCTGCCCGTCGTACCGAGACCCAACGTGACATCGGACGCGTGAGCGGCGATCGCACGCCGGTACACGTCATCCGGGAACCGCAACACCCGACGGGTGACGTCAGCGAGCGCGTTGGACAGGTCCGCGCGCATCACCACCGCGGCCGCCGTGCCCGGCCGCACCAGGGTGCCCGCCGTGCCCGCCACCGCCGTCGCCGACGTCGTACCGGTAGACCCGACGAGCGCGGACAACTCCGCGACCGCCGCGTCCACACCCTGCTGCGCCGCCGTCGTCAGGATCCGCTCGAGGACCTCCGGCGACGTCTGCGACAGCCACCGGGCCACACGCTGCGCCTCCGCCGTCAACTCGCCCATGCGCAGCGCCTGCACCGGGCCGACACCGGCGTCAAGGCCGGCGCGCAGCTGCGCGACCACGGCACGGGTGATGCGGCCCTCAGCCTGCCCGAACAGGTCGACGAGGTCACGCACGAGCAGGTCGAGGGCGTCACGGCCACCGTCGGGGATCCACACAGCCACGGCGCCCCCTCAGAGGTTGAAGGTGCCGAACCCGATCCGCGGCGCGTCGTGCTCCTGGCTGGAGTCGGCCACCCAGGCGTCGGTCTGCGACTCGCGCTGAGGTTCGGCGTCGTCACGGTCACGGTCGCGGCTTATGCGCAACTCGACCGACAGTCGGATGCGCATCAGCCGCCGAACGAATACGGGTCAGGCAAGGCCGCGTTCTCCGCGAGGATCCGCGCCACCTCGTCCCCCACTGTGACGTCGTCCCAGTCCGGATTCACCATCCGCACCAGCGTGTCCGTCGACGCCGCACCCGCAGCCTTCAACAGTTGCGCGGCCTGCGCCCGATCCTCCGGGGTCTGCTGCACCGCGTCAGGGAACAGCACCCGCAACCCGTCCGCCGGCGTCGCCCCACGGTTGAACACGACCGCGTCGACCTCGAGCAGCTTCGCGATGATCTGCCGCAGCGCAGGCGACCACGTGCGGATCTTCCGCGCCCGCGTGGTCGCAGACCGCGCCTCACGGGCGTCGACCTCGGTGGCCGTCATCGCCGACCCGCGGCTGTCGCGCCCGAATGTGGCGGGGGAGTACCCGGACGACGTGATGATCTGGTCGGTCCAGTGGTCCACGGTCGCCTTGTGCTCCGCGAACCGGATCGCGAACTGCACCTGCGTGATCGGGGCGTCCCCGTCCTCGACGGCGGCCATCTTGAGCGGCGTGTACACGTCCCGGTCGAGGTCGAACGCGGCGCCCAGGCCGGGACCGTTGCTGTCGAGCATGTACTGCGCGAGGAGCAGGCGGGCCTTGCCGAGGCGGATGTCTCGCATCCACGACGCGTACGCCTCGTCGAGGTTGTCGAGGAACCCCTCAACACCGTCGAAGTCGGACGCGCCCCACCCGTCAGCGGTCGGGATGTGCCGCCACGCCCGCGCCGCAGCGGCGGCGTCGTTCGGGACGTACACGACGTCCAGGCCCGGTGTCGCGCCTTCGGTGACGTACCCGTCCTCGTTGACCGACCCGGCGAGCGGGGCGAGGGCGTCGACGTCGGCGAGCGGGACGGGCCGGCCGAGCCGGTCGGGTGTGCCCTGGTACAGGCCGTGCTGGGTCACGCCGTACCCGCCGGCGTCGACCTCGTGCCGCTCAAGGTGCCGCCACACCTGCTGCCCCTCCGACCGGACGACCCGCCAGAACGTGACCGCGCGCAGCCGCCCGAACGCGAGCTCGGGGATGGCGCGGTCGGCGGGCTCGGACACCAGGAACGCGGTGTCGGCGACCTCGCGGTCGAACGCCACCTTGACGTACACGCCACCCAGGGCGGCGGCCTGCTCGGCCGCCCCGGTGAGCGTCGCGTACGCCTGGTCGGCCAGGAGCGTGTCAAGGCGGGCCTGTGCGCCCTTGTCGTCGACGGTGAGGGTCAGCGGCTGCGAGAACAGCATGTCGGCGCTGGCGCGGGCGATGTCGGACGCCAACGGCACATGCGTGTCGTCGCGGCGCTGCCCGTTCGCGTTGATCGGGCGACCCCACCAGAACCGGGCCAACGCGCCGACGACACCGCCGCGCCGCTGCGCGGGCCGGTCGGCCGGGGTCGGGGACGCGGTGCCACGGTAGGCGCGCTCGAGCGCGCTGGGGTCGCCGGTCCACCAGGCGTCCCACTCGCGCAGCTTGGCCTGCACGGGCTGCAGGTCGGCGGGCGGCCAAGCCTGGTCACGGACGGGCAAAGGCATCAGTCGTCCTCCTCTCCTGTGTCAGCGCCGGGCGCGGTGAGCGGCACGGCGTCGCGCCAGTGGATCAGCGTCGAGAAGATGGCGTAGCGGGCGGCGTCCACGAAGTCGTCGTCTGCCTTCACGGGAGAGTCCTCGCCGCGCTCAGTCGCTTTCGGATCCCACGTGTATGACGGAACCTCGTCGAGCAGGTTCGTCGCGTCGTCGGCGATCACGAGCCGATCAGCGGCGAGAAGCGCTCCCACGACGCGGATGCCGCTCATGACCGACTTGTGTGCACGCATGACGCCGGAGAAGCCGTCCGTCCGCAACTGGTGGCCGAACGCCGCCGCAGCATGGTCGTAAGGAATCCACTCCGGCTCCGGCTGCCCTGCCATCCAGTCACGCAGGTGCTTCGACATCTCCCCGATGGTCACGGCCGGCGGTGCCCACTCGGCGAGGACGTACAGACGATCCGCGCCGCGCGGGTCAGGGCCAAGGCCGAGCAGGATGCCCGCGGTGCGGTGTGTGTCTCCGTAGTCGATGCCGAGCGCGAGCACGCGATGCATCTGCGGCATCTTCGAGCGAGGCATCACGTGCTTGGTGGGGTCGAACATCGGGTAGACGCTGCCCTCGGCCGCGACCCATTCGCCGTTGATGTTGCGCCGGTAGAACAGCCCGGTCTGTTCGGCCTTGAGGTTGTTCTTGTACGTCTCGGTGAGCGACGGGTTGTCATCGAGCCGGAACTTGAACGACACCATGTCGAGCTTGTCGGCCCGGTCGAGGTACTTGGTCTTGAGCCAGTGCCGCGGCGATCCGGGGTTCGTCGTCGCGATGAGGCGGGCGCCAGGCACGGACAGGCGGGCGAGGAGCTGCGCCCAGAACGCCTCGGGCAGCAGGGTTGCCTCGTCGCACATGGCCAGGCATGCGGTCAGGCCGCGCAGCTTCTCCTCTGCGCGGGCGTCGTTTGCGCCGACGAGGTGGACCTCGCGGCCGAGGACTCGTGCGGTGGACGATCCGCGGGTGTGCTCGACTGCGGCGGCGAGCGTCCCGAACAGTGCGCCGTCCATCATCGGCTCGATGATGTTGCGCTCGATGGTCTGCAGGGTGCGGCCCGTGATGAGGATGAGCCCCGAGCGGGGGGCGTTCCTGACCGCGCCGAAGAACGCGAGACAGACCGCGAACGTCTTGCCAGAGCGGACGGCCCCCTCAAGGAGCGCAATGCGGTGCTTCTCCGCCTCGACGATCGCTTTGTGCTGTTTGGTCGAGATCGGGAAGTCGGTCAACGTCAACCCTCCACGGCTTCGCCGTCGTCGTCGGTTGGCGCGGTGCGGCGCAGTCGGTCCATGAGCTCATCGACGACGTTGCGCTGCTCGGTGTACTCGTTTGCCTCGCTGTCGTGCTTGGCGATGTCGAGGGAGTGCCGCACGGCGACCGTGGCGGCCTGCATGAGTTTGAGTTTGTCCGCGGGGGATGGTTCGGCCTGCGTCCATCGGACCTCGGTGAAGTTCTTGCCGCCGTGGTCGATGTACTCGTGCGGTTCCCATATTTGCTGGCGCAGCCGGGCGGCGTCGTCGAGGAGGTCTTTCTCGAGCTGGGCGCGTTTCGCCTTGGCGTCGAACACCTTCGCGGCGACGGCTGGCTTCACAGGGTCGCGATTCCATGGGATGCCGAGGTCGTCGGACCAGCGGGCGATCGTGGACTGTGAGACTCCGAGCGCCTTGCCCGCCTTGCGTTGGGTCATGCCGGGCTGCTGGACGAGTTGCCGGAGCGTGTCCGCCTGCTCGGCGGTGCGAACGATCTTCTCTGCCACGAGGGCGTCACCGCCCTCCCGCCGCGCATGCCGAAGGCCCGGCGTCGTGGTGACGTCCGGGCCTTGGTTGAGGACATACTCCTCCAGGCATCGGATCTTACACTTTTGCGGCGCGCCTGCGTAGCCGGACACGCCAGGCCGCTTCGGCGCGTCGCAGGTCAGCGACGTTGACCAGCAGCCGGCCGCATTCGTGGCGGGTCGCGACCTTGCCGCGGTGGACCCACACGTACACGGTGCCGGGGGTGACTCGCACGAGCCGGCACGCGTCAGGGACGGACGCCCACTGGTCGCTCATAGACGCCATTCGATCTCGAAGCGCCCCCCATGGAGCAGCGCTGCATGCTCCGTCGCCCAGGAGAGCACCTCCGCGAGGGATCCGTCTCGGTGCGTCGTGGGCGGCCACCCGAACGTGCCCTTGGACACGCCGCGCGTCTGTTCTGCCCACCTCGGGTGCCTGTGCGCACACCATCCCGACCAGTAGGTGCGAGCACCTCGCGGGGCGCTGACGACGAGGTTGACGCTCACGCCGCCGCCGTCCCCTGAAAGCGCGCCCACTCTCCCTCAGAGAACACGCGCGCACAGTCCGGGTTGGTGCACTCCACCCGCTCCTCCTGCCCACCCCACCGCGGCGGCGTCACCCACAACGCGATCTGGTCGCAGCGCGGACACGGCTCGTCGAGCGGGCGGGCAGGCTCGACGTCGCCAGGACCGTGGAAGCGGGACACAGCGCCGGCGAGGTGGGCGAGCTCGGCGCGCAGGTCGTGCGCGAACTCCTGCCCGGCGAGCCAGTCCAGGTGCGGCGCCAGCCACGCGGCCGGGTCGTGCGCGTCGACGTCACGCAGCCCCCGCTCGTCCGCCACCACACGCACGTAGAAGACCAGGATCGAGCGGGCCTCGTCAGCGGCCAGCGCGGCAGGATGCAAGACGGTTCCCTCGGCCGGGTCGCCGGCGCGGGTCACGATCTCGTCCGGCGGCGCAGCCGAGGCGTCGAGCGCGGTAGTGGCGAGCGTGTCGAGCCATGGCAGACGCTCACCGATGGTGGCGATGTCGCGGCCGAGCTCGTTGAAGCACCACTGGCACAGATTGCCGACGTCGGCCGGGCGAGGCAGGCAGCCCTTGCACCGGCCACCGTCGCAGGTCGGGTAGTGCGCGCCGGTCAGCCTGCACCCGTGATGGCACGGCTCGGGAGGCTGCTCCCGCGCGTGCGCGCGAGGCTGAATCGCGCCAGCGCCAGTGTCAACGCGGCTCCGTCTCCGGCTCATCGGTTCCTCCTGGTGTCAGTGCTGGGTGACATTGGTGGTGGTGTCGTCGGTCAGTGACATGGGGTCTCCGTAGCCGCCTGCGCGCAGCTGGGCGAGCGCGGAGGCGAGCGTCATGCGGACGACGGCGTCGTCGGCGATGGAGTCGGTGAGGTCGACGGGGTAGCCGCGGACCTGGGCGAGGTGGCCCAGGCGCCAGTGCGTCCACCACTGGCCGGCGTTGGCGTGGCCCTTGCCGGCGCGCTTGGTGACGAGGAGGGCGGCCTCGGCGTTGGCGTTGCGGCGTTCGGTTTCGGTCTCGTCGAGCCACGCGAGGATCTGGTTGTCGGAGGCGTGTTCGGCGGCCTTGCCCGCCTTGACCTCGACGATGGTGAACGCGGTGAGCAGGACGTCGCCGATGTCGTAGGCGCCTGCGAGGGCGCGGCGTTCGGCGAGCGGGAAGCCGTTGGCGCGGGCGAACCTCACGACGGCGGTTTCGGCGGCGGTGCCGATGCTCTTGGGCTTGTTGACCATCAGTACGGAGGCTCCTCGAGTCGTGTGCGGGTGGTGGCGGTCATGCGCAGTTGTGCGCTGGTGAGTGGGGGTCGGTTGCAGGCGTGTGCGGCGATGACGGTGACGGTGTCGGCGTTGGGGGCGCGGCCGAGGTAGGTGAGGCCGGGTTCGTGGCGGGGGGTGACGGACCAGCGGCCGGGGTTGCCCCAGAGGCGGTAGGTGGGGATGGCGAGGATGACGCAGGCGGCTTCGAGTAGGGCGGTGAGGGGGTTGGGGTCGAGGTTGACGGCGGTGGCGAGGGTGGGGGCGTCGTAGCCGGTGAGGATCCAGCGGCCGCAGTCGTGGCGGGCGGGGATGAGGCGGTCGCCGGCGAGGCGTAGTTCGGAGCCTGTGCGGGTTTCGTAGGCGTCGGCCCACCAGGGGCGGTCGTTGCGTCGCGGGGATGGGGTGGGGGTGTCGAGGTCGAAGATCGCGCCGGTCATGGTGTGACTTTCCTGGTGGGAAAGTGACGCGTGACGGATTGTGTGCGGTCGCGGCCCCCTGTGCGTGTGTGCGCGCGTATAGGGCTGAGGGGTCGCATTCTCGTGTCACTCGTGTCACGAACGGTCAAAACGGACAGGTTTCGAGGGTTGGAAACATCCGTCACATGCGTCACGACCTGCGGTGATGCGACGGAATGTGTCACGTTTGCGCGGTGACGGATGTGGTGCGCGGATGTGTCACGAAGCGTCACGCATCCGTCACGGTTCGTGACAGTGGATCGGGCGCGCGTCAGCATGACGGTTCACCACCCGTCCACGGCCAGCGTCGGCGGCTCTCCGCGTGACGCGTCGTCGTCGTCCGGTGACACATCCGTCAGGCGCATCCCGGACAGGTAGCGGCTGTTGTTCGACCGCGCGGACCGCACCGCGAACCGTCCGATGAGCTGCTGCACGAGCGCCTTCTGCGACACGGGGGTCTCACCCTCGACGCGGCACCAGGCTTCGTAGGCGGCGCGGACGGCCGCTGAGGTGACGGTCATGTGCTGGGCGTTGGGGTCGCCGAGCTCGCACCGCTCCTCGACGAACCGGGCGACGGTGTCGGTCTCGTGCTGGTAGGCGTCGGTGGCGGAGGTGACGACGGCGGGGGTGTGCAGCCCGTGGGCGAGGTAGTCGCGGGCGCCGCGGATCATCCACGCGAGGATCGCCGGCCCCTCCTCGTGCACGAGCTGGTCGCCGAGGTCGAGGATGCGCAGCTCTTCGGGGACCTCGTGGGGGAACTTGAGCAGGCGCACGCGCCGCCAGAACGCGGGCCCGCCGGTGCGGACCTCGGGCATGGGGTTCGACAGGGTCCACAGGGTGTGCGTGGGTCGGAAGTCGAAGAAGTCCTTGCCCATGAACCGGCCGGTGAGGGTGTCGGAGCCTGTGAGGAGTTTGACCTTGGCCTCGGCGAACCGCTGCCCCTCTTCGATCTCGGAGGTGACGACCATGCGGGCGCCTGCGAGGCGGGCGATCTCGGTGGGGTGGCCTTCGTTGCGGGTGGCGATGAGCAGTGAGGAGGGGGCGGACGCGGCGTATCCGGAGGGTCCGATGCCGAGGATGCGCTGCACGGTCTCCATGAGCGTGCTCTTGCCGTTCTTCCCCTGCCCTTGGGCGAACAGGAGGATCTGCTCGAGGACGGCGCCGATGATGGTGACGCCGAGGACGAGGCGGACGTACTCGATCATGTCGGGCTCGCCGGCGAACGTCATGGCGAGAAATCGGTCCCAGCGGGGGTGGGGTGCGTCGAAGTCGGGGGCGACGGAGGTGTGGCGGGTGTGGAGTGCTGCGGGGTCGGTGGGTAGGAGGGTGGCGGTGCGGAGGTTGTAGGCGCCGGCGGGGGTGTTGAGCTCGTAGGGGCGGGCGTCGAGGTTGTTGGCGTCGGTGTGGATGCGGGGGTCGGTGGCGGCGAGTTTGAGGACGCCGTCGACGCCGCGGGCGGACAGTGCGGTTTTGCGGTAGGTGTTCCAGCCTTCGCCGGTGGGCAGGCGGCGGGCGAGGGTGCGTGCGGCTTCTTGTGCGGTGTGGGCGCCGGGGGTCCACCGGTAGGTGTCCCAGGCGAGCCATCCGCGGCCGGGGACGTGGCGCAGGAGGTGGTGGTTGGTGTCGACGAGGAGGAGTGCGGTGTTGTCCTGGTCGGGGGTGGCGTCGCGCTCGGCGACGTCAGTAGTCGGGGTGGGGCCCGGCACAGGAGCAGCCTCCAGTGACGCACCATCCCCGGGTTCGGTCTCTCCACCAGACGTGGTCGTGTTCGAGGTCGTGTCCGCAGCGGGGGCAGGCGTCGTCGCCCATGAGGTGTCTCCGTTCGTGGGGGCGATGAGTCCCGCGAGGTCGTCAGCGGGTGTGAGCGCGGTGGCGGCCTGCCCGAACCCTCGGCGGCGCAGCTCTTTGGCGGCGGCGGTGTGGTCGCCGCCGTGCTCGAGGAGGGCGTACGCGCCGAGCTTGGTGTACGGGATCTCGGGCGCGAAGTCCGTGCTCGAGGTGAAGACGTACAGGCGGTCGCGGTCGTCGGCGTGCCCGGTGGTCGCGCTGATGCCCTGCCCCTTGGCTTTGCCGGGGCGCAGCCAGTAGCGGGTGCGGCCGCGGGCGGACACGAGGGTCCACCCGTGCGGGGTGAGGATGTCGGCCCAGTCGGTGCGGTTCTCGTAGTCGTCGCCGGGGGTGACGCCGGCGGTGGGGTCGTGCGGCGTGACGGCTCCGACCGTGGTCGGACCCTGATCGGGCTGTTCGTCGAGGGTGCGCAGCAGGGCATGGAAGGCGTCCCGCTCCGCCATCGTCAGGACGGCGGCGGTGGCGGGTCCGCCTGCGAGCCGCACCCACGGCTTGCCGGACGGGTGCATGGCGCCGGGGGTGGGGGCGATGACGGTTTGCCCGCCGGCGCCGCGGGTCTCGGCGAGGACGAGCCCGGCCATGTCGCGGGCGAGCTTGAGGTTGCCCGGCACGTCGCCGTCTGTGATCCGGTAGTGGAAGTGGATGCCACCGGACGGGGACTGTTCCAGCCAGCCGCCTGCGACGCGCTGCCACAGGTCGCCGAGCCCGGTGTCGGTGGCGAGGGCGGCGAGGTCGGGCAGGGCGTGGACGGCGCGGCCTTCGAGCTCGGTCATCTCGTGGTGGTTGTGCCCGGTGACGACGCCGAGGCCGAACGGGGAACGGGCGGGGCCGAACCATGCGGTGACCTCGTCGCGGGTGGGCGCGGCGGTCATGTACTGCTTCCACGTGCTGATCGCGGGGGCCTTGGATCCGTCGTCGCGGATGGGCAGGACGGAGTAGCCGGCGTCGAGGAGCTGCAGCGCGGTGGCGAGGATCGGGTTGGTCACGCTGCGGCCTCCTGGCGGGTTGTTGCGATCTGGGCTGCCAGGTCCTCGTGGGGGTCGTAGCAGAACCCTTCGGCGGTGGGGGTGGAGAACCGCCAGTAGTGGCCGTGCTGGACGCCGGCGAGGCAGGTGGCGGCGACGGGGTGCTTGTCGTGGATGTCGAGGGCAGTGAGGGCGTCGGGTAGGTGGGTGTCGCAGGTGTAGGTGGTGATGGCGTCGGGGGCGTCGGGTGCGCCGATCCACAGGTGCCAGGTGGCGGGGGCGGCGCACAGGTCGCGGCCGTTGCGGGCTGGGTCGTGGTGGCAGTGCCCCCACCGGTGGGTGGCTGTGTGGGGGCCGAGGTTCGCCGTGTTCACGCTGCGGCTCCCTGGCGGTGGGTGGCGGGGTAGAGGACGGTGAGGACGTCGGTGCGGCCGAGGCGGTAGGCGGCGCGTTCGACGGAGCCCAGGGGCTTGGTGCCGCAGTACCCGGCGCGTCGGGCGGCGCGCTCGGGGTCTTCGCCCGCGCGCACGAGGTGCGTCCAGTCGTCGAGGCGGTCGTCTGCGGCGACGCCGCCCTTGACCGGGGCGGCCGCGCCGAGGTTCGCCGTGGCGTCGGGGAGGTCGATGGTGTCGTCGTCCCAGGCGAGCGGGGGAGCCCAGCCCTCACGGCGAGCCCTGTTGCGGGCGCGGGACGCGGCTATCCGCTCGCGTTGGTTGGACTCAGGCGGGGCCTGGTCCCACAGGGCGTCGTAGGCGCCGCGGATGCGGCGGGCGGTCTCGGCGTGCACGGCCTTGTCGGGGTCGCGCAGGATGCGGTCGACGGCCTGGCGGTCGACGCCCGCGTGGGCGCACACGGTGGGGATGGACCAGCCCTGGGCGGCGAGGGCTTGGACCCGGCGCATGGCGCCGATGGCGGGCACCGTGGACGCGGGGGCGTTGGTGTCGAGGGTGGGGCGCACGGCGAGGATGGCGTCGGCGTTGGCCTTGGTGACGCGGGCGGACGGGGTGCGCGAGCCGTCGGGCCGGGTGCGCCCGTACATGAGCTTCCACAGGGATCCGTGCGAGACGCCGGAGCGGGCGGCGATGGTCTTGAGGCCGATGTTCGCTGCGGCGAGGGCGCGGACGTGGGCGCGCACAAGTTCGGCGTCGACGTAGGCGGAGCGCCCGTAGGCGTTGTTCCGCTTGAGGCTGATGTTGTAGGTGGACGCGGCGGCGGCGCAGGGGCGGCACCGGCAGCCGTCGAGGGTGTACATGGCGTAGGTGCCGTGCTGGTGGTCGGCGACCTTGTGGCGGCACTCCTTGGGGGTGCGGTCCACGGCGCGGCGGCGCTCGAAGCCGCGGCGCGCGGAGGCGCGCTTGGCCTCCCACAGGGCGCATGAGTGCTGGCGACGGGCGAAGTCGGCGCGGGCGGGGGTGTCGTACTCGCCGTGCCAGCCGCACGAGCACCACGCCTTGGCGACCTGGCTCATGACGCCCTCCGCTCGAACGCGACGTGCCCGCGCTGCTCGGCGGCGCGTCGGTGGGCGGCGGTGGCACGCTTCGCGGCGCGCGGGTCGGTGGTCGCCTTGGAGCGCCACCCGCAGCGGCACACGCCGGTCCACACGCCGTCGTCCGTGCCGTCGCCGAGGGCGGGGGCCACCTCGTGCCAGGTGATGTGGTCGTGGACGTTCCAGTCGGCTGGCGAGCTCACGGTCGGGGCTCCTTTCGTGCGCGCAGGGCTGCGAGGGTGCGGGTGGGGTCGGGGGTGGGCACCGCGGGCGGCGCGTGGTCGGGGCAGAGGGGTGCGTTCATGTAGGGGCGGGTGTCGGTGCGTCCGCAGTGGGCGCAGGGGCGGCCGGTCATCGCTGTCCGTGCTGGTCGTGCCAGGCGTAGACGGCGAGCACGGCGGCGAGCGCGAGGATGGTGAGCGTGGCGGTCACTGGTCGGCCCCGTCGCGGTCGGCGCGGGCGAGGATCGCGCGGACCTGCCCGACCTCGGGCGGCACGGGTAGCGGGTCGGCCCATCGCAGAGCGCCGTGCTCCCAGCGGTCCGCCAGCGCCGCGACCTCGGCCAGCGTCGCGGCGAGGAGGTCGCGCTCGGCGGCGAACTGCCGGGCGGCGTCACGCCACTCGCGCCGCAACGCCAGCGTCGCCTCCGCGCGCTCGGCACGGGTGCGCAGCACGTCGGCCTCCCGCGCGTACGCCGCGCCAGCCTGGTCGTACGCCTCTCGCGCCCCGCCCAGCGCGTCGGTCAGGCGGCGGTGCTCGGCCAGCAGGGCAGACACGTCCTCGGCATAGTGGCTCCCGTCGAGGCGCCACGGCTCACGGCGGCCCTTCTCCGCCCGTGCCTGGATCGCGTCCAGGTCGATCCGCTCGCCGCTCATCGGGCCGTCTCCGTCCGGGTCAGGTGGGCGATCACGGCGGCGGCCTGCTCGCGGGAGCGCCGGCGCAGGGAGTCGCGGGCCTCATCGGGCAGGTGGGCGTACCGGGGGTCGTCCGACATGCGCCAGTCATCAGGGGCTAGCACCCGCGCGATCTCGTCCACGTCGAGCGCCTTCGCGAGCGCGCGCCGCACGGCGACGTCGAGTCCCTGCCGGGTCAGCGGCCCGCCGTTGGCGACCTCGCCCAGCACGGCCTGCTCGCACGACGCGGTGACGCCGGTGACGTCCCGCAAGGCGCGGTCGGACGGAAGGCCCGCCGCGATCGTGGCGACCGTCGTGGTCACGTGCCGGTGCAGCACGTCGACAAGCCGCTCGACCGGCGTCGGGGTGGTGGGGTCGGTCGCCTCCTGCACGTGCGCACGAGACCCCGACTGGTCGACGGTCGGTCGGGTTCGGTCGGTGGGTTCGCCGCGCTTCTTACGCTCGACGATGGCGACGGTGAGTGCGTCGATGACGGTGGCGCGGAGTACTGCGATGTCGTCGACGTCGCTGGCGACGAGGACGGCGCGGATCTGTTCGAGGGTGTCGGTGGCGCTCATGCCGCGCTCCCGTCGATGCGGTCGCACTGCGGGCAGTGCCCGTCGACGAGCTCGGACAGGTGGAACACGCGCCCGCACATCACGCACTCGCGCGACTCGCGGGCCTCCCTGCACAAGTCCAGGTGGGTCTCAAACGTGGTCATCAGGGGTCTCCTTCCACTACAGCGGGGGTTGGGGGTGTGGTGCCCCGGCTCGGGTCCGAGCCGTGCCCGCCAGATCGCGGGGGCCGGGGCTACCGCTCGTCAGGCGGCGTTGCGGAACTGCGCGACGACCGTCGGGTCAAGGCCCATCGGTGCGGCGATCTGCTCGTCGGACAGACCGAGCGAAATGAGCTGGCGGATCTTCGCCACCGGGTCATCCGCAGCCGGAGCGGGCGCGGGCGCGGGGGCGGAGACCGGCTGCGGGGCCGGGGCCGACACGGGCGCCACAGCGGGGGCGGGCTGCCCGCCCACCACCGCCTGCGGGAACATTTGCGCGAGCTGTGGGTGCGCGTCCTGCTGCGGGTGGGTGTACCCGGGCTGCGCGAACGCCGGGGCCGACGCGACCGGCTGCGCCCACGGGTCCGCCGGCGCAACCGCCGGGGCCGGGGCCGGGGTCATCAGTGCCGCGTTCCCCGCAGGCACATACCGCGCCTGCCAGAACTTCCGCGACCGCTTGTCCGCCGGGTCCTCACGGTGCGTGAACGCCAGGGTGAGGACCCCGCCGACCTCGAGCCCCGGAGCGCCCGCGGCACGCACCGCGTTGCGGACGTCCTCCTTGATGTACCGGCCTTCGATGTAGACGCGGCGGGTGCCGTCGTCGTCCTCGATCGACGGGTCACGCAGGTCCGTCTGCACGTCCACGTAGATCGCCATGATCGGGTCACCGGACGGGTAGAACTTCAGCTCGCCCGCACCGGGGTTGTTCTTGTCGTAGTCGCGCACCTGGTACGCCTGCGGCGGGGCGGTGATGCGCCCGGAGATCGAGTCGCCGGGGTTGGCGAACTTCGCGGAGGGGACACCGCCGCCGCCCATGAGGACGTCGTTCGCGTTGGGGGTCGTTGCCATCGTGTGCTCCTGTGTGTCGTGCCGTGATTGGCGGGGTGGGTCAGGGGATGAGCCCGGCGAGGGTGTCCGACTGGGGTCGGTGGCCGGGCGCGGCGAGGCCGGCGGGCCTGTCGGGGTACCGAGCGCAGTCGAAGCAGTCGGGGTCGCGCGGCAGGCTGCTGATCCAGGCGTCCCGGGCCGCCGTCCCCAGCGCGGCAAGGGCGGTGAGGTTCGCGTGGAGGCGGTTGGCGCGGGCGAGCGCGTCCACGGCGATCTGCTCCTGGTACGGCTCGTGCCACAACAGGCCGCCGTCGAACCCGCGCATGTCGTTGCGGGGCAGGAACCAGATCGCCACGTGGCGGACCTCGTACCCGGCCGCGACCCAGCCGCGCCCGTACGCGTGCGCCTGCACCCGGTACGTGGGCCCGGGGCCGTGGCTCTTGACCTTCTTGATCTTGGTCGGGCCGACGATCTTGTGGTCCACGGGCATCCCCGCCGCGACGTCGAACAGGTCCGTGCTGCCCGTGATGTCGACGCCGCCGATCTGCCCCACGGTGACGCGCTGCTCGCACAGCCAGCGGCGCCCGGTGGTGTGCATCGCGTTGCGGGAGGTCTCGTACGCGTTGACGATGCGCTCGAGCTCGGCGTGCACCGCGGTGCCGACGAACGGCAACCACGCGATGCCGTCCTCGGTCTCCGCCCAGCCCGCCAACTTGGCGGCGAGGCAGTGGTCGCACGGGTTGCCGATCTCGCTGGGACCGATCCGCTTCTGCAGGGACCGGGGGGAGTTGATGGCGGCGTACTCGATGACGCCGCGCACCTGTGCGATGGCCTGCTCGGGGCTGGTGCCGTCGAACGCGACCGTGCGCGGGGGCAGGTCGCTGTAGTCGTAGGCGTCCGGGTCGAACGGGGTCGGGCGGATGCCGGCGGGGATGGTGGTCGCGCGCGGCATTTCGAGGACGGTGATCGTCGCCGCGCCGACCGCGTCCGCGAGCGCGCGAGCCGAGTCGAGGACGGTGGTCACGACTGCACCGCCTGCCAGTCGACAGCCGTGGCCGGGCCGCGGGTGACGGGGATGGTTCCGGCGCGGTGCTGGGTGCGGTGGTGTTGGGCGTCGAGGTCGAGCTCGGCGGGGAACCGGCCGTGCTTGGCGTAGTCGCAGTGGTGGCAGCGAGCGGTCACCGCCCGCTTGGTCTCGTCGTCCCACTTGACCGGGACGCGCGGGCGCGGGACCGGCGCGAGGACCGGCTCGGCGATGCGGTGGTTGCTCATCACAGCACCTCGTCGGGGATCGGCTGCGCGATGCGGATGGTGATGTAGTCGCCGTCGCGCGCGACGGTCTCCATAGGCGTGTCGTAGGCGACATACCGCGTCTCGTGGAGCATCGCCGCGAGGTCGCCGAGCGTCGTGTCGGGCGTGACGTCGATCCCGTTGGTGACGTCCTGGGCGTGGTCGCCCATGTTGACGCCCACGCGCGTGTGCGTGGCGGTGAACTTCGGCGCGCTCACTTGATGGTCACCGTCTTCGCGCCGCGCGCCGTGTACTTCTCGTCGATGAGCGCGGGCGCGAGGTTCGCCCGCACCGCCTTCGTGTCCAGGGCGGCCGCGTACAGCTGCGGGTACGCCGCCACCGGGAAGTCCGCCTCGACCGCCTTGGCGTCCAGGCGGCCCGGGCGGGTGACGACGACCTTGCGCCCGGCCAGGTCGTGCGTGCCGACGTCGAACCTCGTGGCGAGGACGGCGCGGATCTGCGTGCGCCGCTCCTTGATGGCGGCCTCGGCCTCGGCGAGCTTGGCGTCCTCGAGGACGAGCTGCTCGAGCGCGACGGTGTCGTCGAGGTCGGTGACCTCGGTGGCGTCGTCGGGGGTCTCAGGTGTGGTGCTCATGGGTCAGTCCTCCACGGGGGTCAGGTGGTCGGGGGTGCGGGCGCCGGCGGGGACGCGCACGAGCGCGCCGGTGTGCGGGTCGTAGGCGATCTGCGCGGTGCCGGGCTGCGGCAGCAGGCCCGCCGGCAGGGCGGCGGGGGCGACCGGCCACCAGTCGACGGGCTGGTCGTGCTCGGGCTTCCACGCGTCGTCGACGGCACGGCCGACGCCGTCTGCGACGTCGAGCCAGGACGGGGCGGGGGTGGGGTCGTCGCCGATCAGGTGGGCTCGCAGGCGGGCCAGGATGCGGCGCATCACGCTGCGGCCTTGTGGTCGGCGAGGGGCTGGCGGGCCTCGGCGCGGGCGGGCTGGTAGCGGTCGTAGGCGGCGTGCAGGCCGCGGGCGGCGAGCGTGACGTTGTCGACGGCGCCGTAGGCGAGCTGCTTGGCGACGCGCTCACGCGTCTCGCTCTTCCAGTCGGTGGTGTCGACGCGGCCGCGATGGCGGGCGACGTAGGTGCTGCGGGTCATGGGATGCTTACTCCTGTCGTGAGATCGACGAGGCCGGTCCGGGTTGGCGCCAGGGGCCGGCCTTCGTCGTGTGCGGGGGTCAGGCCGCCGCGGCGGTCTGGGTGGTGCGAGCCCGGCGGGCCGCGATGCGGGCCTCGAGCTCAGGGATCGACGGGCCGGTCGCGTGGTGTGCGCGGCGTGCGGCCTCGGCCACGGGCAGGGAGTCGCGGATGCGGCGCCCCTCGGCGAAGGCGGCGGCCGCGGCGGTGATGGCCTCGTCACGGGTGACCATCAGGCGACCGCCGCAACCGGCTCGGTGTAGACGGTGGTGAGCGCCGCGGCGGTTGTGCCGACGGCGTTGGCGATCGCCTTGACCTCGGCGACGCTGAATGGCGAGAACCCGTCGGATGCCAGGCGTCGGGCGAAAGTGGTGCGGGGGATCCCCGTGACGCGGGCGACTCCTGGCACCGTCAGGCCCGCGCCGAGGATCGCCCTCTCGACGTTGGCGGCCACTGCCGCCGCGTAGCTGGTGCTGTCCATGTGGGCAACGGTAATGCCCAAACGGGCAGGCATGCACGCGACACGCGCACCAATTTCGGCATTGCTGCTGCCCGGAGTGGGATGTAGTGTGCCCATATGGACATGAACGGCGCAGTCGCCAAGGCCATCGGGGCAGAGCGCTCCATTGCGGAGATGACCGTCAAGCAGCTCTCGGACGCCTCCGGCATTCCCGCACGCTCACTCATGCGCGTCCTCGGAGCCGAACGCGACATCAAGGTCAACCAGGTCGCCGACCTCGCCGCAGCACTCGGCGTCTACCCGCACGAACTCATCGAGCACGCCGAGCAGATCCTCGCCCGCAGCTCGCGCGACCGCGGCAACGTCGTCACCCTGCGTCGCCCTGTCGGTGCCTCGGTCGAGTATCTGGACCTCGAGGACCTGCCCCGACTGGCCGATGCCGCCGACGACGCGGGCGGGATCTCGCACGAGGACGAAGACGCGGGGCGTGAGGAGCAGTCTTGATCGATGACCTGGTCGTCTACGCGCGTGAGCGCGGGGTGGACGTGAAGTACGGCAACCTCGGCCGCCGGCGCGGCGAGTACCGGCACGGGCCCCGCCTCATCGTCCTCAACCCGCACATGTCCGGGGTGCTGCAACGCTCCACACTCGCGCACGAGCTCGGTCACGCGCACCGCGGCGACGAGTGGACGGACGACCCGCGCGAACTCGCCGCGCGCGAGCGCCTCGCCGACGAGTACGCCGCCCGCCTCCTGGTCTCCCCGGTCGAGTACGCACTCGCCGAACGACTGCACGGACAGCACACCGGCGCGATCGCCCGCGAGCTTGACGTCGCCGTGTACGTCGTCGAGGCGTGGCAGCGGCTCCTGCGCCGCGGCGCGACTCCCGCCCTGCCCAGAGCAGCGCGGCAGCACCTGCGGGCCGTCTGATGCGCGCCGCGAGCAAACTGCGCGCGGTCGCCGACCCCGCCGCACGACGCCGCGGCGTCGGCGTCATCCGCGTCTCCCGCGAGGGCGGCCGCGGCGACAAGCTCGCCTCCCCGCAGATCCAGCGCGCGGCCATCGTCGAGCACGCCAACCGCCACGGCATCGACGTCGTCGACTGGGTCGAAGCCATCGACGAGTCCGGGTCACGCGCCAAGTCCGCGTGGTGGCCCCGCCTGGATGCGCAGATCGAGCGCGTCGAGGCGGGCGAGGTCGACGTCATCGTCGCGTGGGAGTTCTCCCGCCACGCCCGCAACCGGCTGCGCTGGGCGGTCGCCCTCGACCGCGTCGAAGCCGCCGGCGGCAACCTCGAGTCCGCGACCGAGCCCGTCGACGTCACCACCGCTGCCGGACGCTTCCAACGCGGCGTCCTGGCTGAGATGCACGCCTACAAGGCTGAGGCGATCGGGGAGGGCTGGCAGCAGGTCCAGGCCAACAGGGTCCGCAACGGCCTACCCCCGGGCGGCAAGCTGCCGTGGGGGTGGCGGTGGGCCGACGACGGCGGGGCGGTTGAGGCGGACCCGGACAAGGGCCCGTATGTCGTCGAGGCGTACCGCCGGTACCTGGCCGGTGCCGGAGCCCGTGACCTGGCGCGGTGGCTCAACGACTCCGGGGTGCGCCCGATGCACGCCGCCGTGTGGGCGCACGAGACGATCACGCAGTGCCTGGACTCCCCGGTCCACGCGGGCATGGTGTCTTACCGCGGGCAGGCGTGGCCGGGCGCGCACGAGGGGCTTGTCGACGTCGCGACGTGGGAGGCGTACCGGGTCGAGCGGGAGCGCCGGGCGGGGGAGCGGGAGGTCAAACGCAGGTACCTGCTGTCTGGAATCGCGATGTGTCCGTGCACGGACGCGGGCACGCCGATGAACGGGTTCACGGTCACGAAGGCATCGCGGGCGCGGGGCGGAACGCCGCGCCGGTTCGTGTCATACCGGTGCGTGACGCTCGGGCGCACGCCGGGGCATGGGTCGTGGTCGATGACGGCGCGGATCGTCGAGGGCGCGCTCACGGACTGGCTCGGGCAGGTGGCTGCCGACGTCGAGAACCGCGCACCGAAGGCGGCGCAGTCGGCGGACGTCGCAGCGGCGCAGGCGCGGACCCTGCGCGCGGAGCGGGATCGGATCGACCTCGCGCTGACGAACCTGACGGTGCAGCACGCGCTGGGCACCTACCCGGACGGGGCGTACGCGTCAGCGCGTGACCAGATGGTCGGCCGGCGCGCGCAGCTCGACGCCGAGGTGCGCGCGCTCGAGCGGGCTGCGGTGTCGGTCCCGGATGATCCGGCCGGGATCGCCGCGGGCCTGCTGACGGAGTGGGACGAGCTTCCGCTCGAGCAGGTGAGGCAGGTGGTGCGACGGTTGGTGCGGGGTGTGGTGGTGGACTACGGGGCGCGGTCGGCGAGCGTGTGGCCGGTCTGGGAGACACGTCGCCCCTGGTGAGTGGGGTTATACCCTGCGCGGGTTTCCCGACGTGACCCGCGAGCACCTCGCCGTCAACATCCGCAAGCACGTGGTGCGCGCGAGCCGGCTGGAGCACCTGGTGCGACTGGGCTCGCTCACGCCGCTGGCCGCCGAGTTCCTCGACGCGGCGGTGCGCGCGGGCCTCAACATCCTCGTCGCCGGCGCCACACAGTCGGGCAAGACGACCATGCTCAACGCCCTGTCGGGATCGATCCCCGCCGCCCAACGCGTCATCACGGCCGAGGAGGTGTTCGAGCTGCGCCTCGACGTGCGCGACCTCGTCGCGATGCAGTGCCGCCAGCCGTCGCTCGAGGGCACCGGAGAGATACCGCTGCGCCGCCTGGTCAAGGAGGCGCTGCGCATGCGACCCGACCGCATCGTGGTCGGGGAGGTGCGCGAGGCCGAGAGCTTCGACCTGCTCGTCGCACTCAACAGCGGCATTCCCGGCATGTGCACCATCCACGCCAACTCGGCGCGTGAGGCGGTCACCAAACTGTGCACGCTGCCGCTGCTCGCCGGAGAGAACGTGACCCACCACTTCGTGGTCCCGACCGTGGCCAGCGCCGTCGACGTCGTCGTGCACCTGGGCGTCACGCCCGACGGCGAGCGCCAGGTCCGCGAGATCGTGGCCGTGACGGGCCGGGTCGAGGAGGGGCGCGTCGAGACGGCCGGGCTCTTCCACCGCCAGCCCGCCGCGGCGGGCGGCCGGCTCGTGCGCGGCGACGGATTCCCGCCCGGCGAGGAGCGCTTCGCGCGCGTCGGGGTCGACGTGCGCGCCATGCTGGCCCGCGAGGACCTGTGACATGGGCGTGCTCGTGGGCCTCGTGCTCGGCCTGGGCCTGTATTGCGTGTGGTGGTCGTTCTGGGCGCCCGACACCCGCCCTCGGCGCGTCTCGGCTCGGCGAGCGCGCACGCAGGACCTGCTGGTCCAGGCGGGCGCGGCCTCGGTCACCCCCGGCGCGCTGTACGGGGCGAGCGCCGCACTCGCCGCCGTCGTGCTGCTGACCGTGCTCGCAAGCACGCGCTCGCCCGCGATCGGCCTGTGCTTCGCCGCGATGGCCGCCGCCGCGCCGTCGGCCCTGGTCACGGCGCGGGCGCGCAAACGGCGCCGGGGGCTGCGCGAGGTGTGGCCCGAGGTCGTCGACCACCTCGCGTCCGGGGTGCGCGCCGGGCTGTCGCTGCCCGAGGCCGTCGGCCAACTCGGCGAGCGCGGACCCGTCGAGCTGCGCGAGCCGTTCGCTCGGTTCGCCGCCGACTACCGTGCGACCGGGTGGTTCGCCGAGAGCCTCGACCTGCTCAAGGCGCGGCTCGCCGACCCGGTCGCCGACCGGATCATCGAGGCGCTGCGACTGACGCGCGAGGTCGGCGGCTCCGACCTGGGGCGGCTGCTGCGGACGCTGTCGACGTTCTTGCGCGAGGACCAGCGCACGCGCGGCGAGCTCGAGGCCCGTCAATCGTGGACCGTGAGCGGCGCGCGTTTGGCCGCGGCGGGGCCGTGGGTCGTGCTCGCCTTCCTCGCGACGCGGCCTGAGACCGCCCGCGCCTATGACACTCCGGCGGGCGTGGCGGTGCTCGCGGGCGGGGCCGCGTGCTCTGTCGTCGCCTATCGGCTCATGGTCCGCATCGGGCGGTTGCCCGAGGAAGGCCGGGTGCTGCGGTGAGCGCGCCCGGGCTGGGCGATTGGGTGTCACCCGAGGGCGCGCTGTTCGGGTTGTTGGGCGGGGTCGGGCTCGTCCTGGTCGCCGCGGGCCTGCGGCGGCGGCGGATCACGCTCGCCGAGCGGCTCGCCCCGGCGCTGCGGCCGCGCGACGCGACCAGTGGGCTGCTGCGCGAGCAGCCGGCGCGCACGCCGTTCCCCGTGGTCGAACGCCTGCTCGCGCCGTGGCTCGCCGACGTCGCGCGCTGGGCCGAGCGCCTCGGCTCTCCGCGCGCCGAGGTGCGCCGCCGGCTCGACCGTGCGGGCTTGGCCGAGAGCGTCGACCAGTTCCGGGCCCGGCAGGTGGTGTGGACCGTCGCCGGGCTGGGCGCCGGCCTGGCGCTCGCGCTGCTCATCGGCGCCGCGCGGGGGTTCGCCCCGCTCCCGCTCGCGCTGCTCGTGGCCATCTGCGGGGCGTGCGGGTTCGCCGCGTGCGACCAACTGCTCTCGCGGCAGATCGCCCGGCGCGAGGAGCGCATGGTCGCCGAGTTCCCGACCATCGCCGAGCTGCTCGCGCTCGCGGTGACGGCGGGTGAGGCGCCCGTCTCCGCCCTGGAGCGCGTCGCCGCCACCGCCCAGGGAGAGCTGTCGACCGAGATCCGCCGCATGCTCGCCGACGTGCGCACCGGGGCGGCCATCGGGGTCGCGATGACCGACATGGCCGACCGGACCGGGCTGCCGTCGCTGACGCGGTTCGCCGAGGGCGTCGCGGTCGCGCTCGAACGCGGCACCCCGCTCGCCGAGGTCCTGCGCGCCCAGGCTCAGGACGTGCGCGAGGAGGGCCGCCGCGCGCTCATGGAGGCGGGCGGGCGCAAGGAGGTGGCGATGCTCGTGCCCGTCGTCTTCCTCATCCTGCCCATCACGGTCGTCTTCGCCGTCTTCCCATCCCTGGCCACGCTCCGCATCGGCCTGTAGCGCCCCAACGAACCGAGAGGTGACCCCCATGTTCGACGACCTCCCCGCCGCCGAGCCCGCCACGACGGCTCGCGGCGAACGACCGCACGCCGACCCCGCCGCGCTCGACCCCGGGCGCGAGCCCGGGATCGACCCCGCGCTCGACCCCGAGCGCGGCGACGTGCCGGGCTGGGTGCTGGTGACACTCATGACCGCGGGGCTGGTCGTCGCCCTGTGGGCGATCGCGGGCCCGCTGCTTGAGGACGCGTTCACGCAGGCGATCTCGAGCGTCACGGGCCGGTGAGCGCGCCCCGCGCGGCGCCGCACGCCCTCCGGGGCGCCGCCGCTCGCCGCCGTTCGACCTCCCCCGCCGAGCGCGGCTCGGCCATCGCCGAGTTCGTACTCGTCGCCGCTCTCGTGCTCGCGCTGTTCCTCGGCGTCGTGCAGGTCGCGCTCGCGCAGCACGCGCACGCGCTGCTCATCGACGCCGCCGCCGAGGGCGCGCGGTGGGCGGCGCGCGCCGACCGCCGGCCTGAGGACGGCGTCGCGCGCACGCGCGCGCTGATCACCCGGTCGCTCTCGGCGCGGTATGCCGACGACGTCGCGGCCCGGGCCACGACGCGCGAGGGGATGGCGGTGGTCGAGGTGACCGTGCGGGCGCCGCTCCCGCTGGTCGGCCTGCTCGGGCCGTCGGGCACGATGGTCGTGTCGGGCCACGCACTGGTGGAGGGCGGATGAGCTCGCCCGCATCCGCGTCGCCCCCCGGGCGCGAGTCGGTCGCGCGCGGCGAGCGCGGCTCGGCTCTTGTGGAGTTCATGGGCGCCACGGTCCTGCTGCTGATCCCGCTCATCTACCTGGTCGTGACCGTGGGGCGCGTGCAGGCGGGAGCGTTCGCCGCCGACGGCGCGGCCCGCGAGGCCGCCCGCGCCGTGGTGACAGCGCCGTCGTCCGACGCCGCGGCCGTGCGCGCCCGCCTGGCCGTCGCGATCGCGCTGGAGGACCAGGGCTTCGACCCCGGACCCGCGCTGAGCGGTGAGGCGGTCGAGGTGGTCTGCGACGCCGATCCATGCCTGACGCCCGGCGCCTCGGTGACCGCGACGGTGCGGGTCGTGGTGCCACTGCCGTTCGTTCCGCAGGCGCTGCGCTCATGGGTGCCCCTCGAGGCTCCTGTCGAGTCGCGTTACCGCGCGAGCGTCGACCAGTTCAGCGAGACGCGATGAGCGCGCCCGACCCCGCCGCGCCCGACCCCGCCGCGCCCCGCCCGCGCGCCGCGCACGGCGACGACGGGCGGATCCTGCTGCTGACGCTCGGCCTGGTGGTGCTCGGCCTCATGCTCGTGGGCATGGTCGTCTCGGCCACCGCCGTCCACCTCGACCACAAGCGGCTCTACAACCTGGCCGACCTGCTGGCCGTGAGCGCGGCCGACGCCGCCCGCCCGGGCCAGCGTCTGCTGACCGCCGACAGCGCCGGTCTCACGCTCACCAGCGCCGACGTCGCCCGCCAGGTCGCCGAGGACCTGGCCGCCCACCCCTTCCCCGAGCAACTGCCCGACGACCTCGCCGTCCTGCGGGCGGACTCGCCGGACGGCCGCACGGCCCGCGTGACCCTCACGACGACCTCCCATCCGCCCCTGCTGGCCTGGTTCACCCGAACCCTCGGCCATGGCTTCGACCTGACCGCGACCTCGACCGCACGCGCCGAGACCGGTTCGGCCATTGGCGGCGTGTCACTGCCTGGCGGGTGAGATCCGTCGTGCGATGGTCGAGCGCGGAGGCGTCGGCTCGGGA
Source organism: Xylanimonas ulmi (assembly GCF_004216535.1). Lineage (NCBI taxonomy): Bacteria > Bacillati > Actinomycetota > Actinomycetes > Micrococcales > Promicromonosporaceae > Xylanimonas > Xylanimonas ulmi. The sequence continues at coordinate 2,093,087 of NZ_SGWX01000001.1, read as the reverse complement.
GTCCGGGCACGCCCCCGCACGCAGCGTCCACCGAGCACGGGAGCCCACCACCGTGATCCGATTCGAGAGCGTCTCGAAGGTCTACTCGCGAGGAGCGAGGCCGGCCCTCGACGACGTCTCCGTCGATGTCGCCCGAGGAGAGTTCGTGTTCCTGGTCGGCGCGTCCGGCTCGGGCAAGTCCACCTTCCTGCGCCTCGCGCTTCGCGAGGAGCGCCCGACGCGCGGGCGCATCTACGTCGCCGGGCGCGACCTGTCCCGGATGAGCGGGTGGAAGGTGCCGAGCCTGCGCCGCAGCATCGGCATGGTGTTCCAGGACTTCCGCCTGCTGCCCAACAAGACGGTCTACGAGAACGTGGCGTTCGCGCTCGAGGTGATCGGGCGCCCGCGCCACGTCATCAAGACCACGGTGCCCGAGGTCCTGGAGATGGTGGGCCTGGACGGCAAGGAGAAGCGCCGCCCGCACGAGTTGTCCGGTGGCGAGCAGCAGCGCGTGGCGATCGCGCGCGCGTTCGTCAACCGGCCGCCGATCCTGCTGGCCGACGAGCCGACCGGCAACCTCGACCCGACGACGTCGCTGGGCATCATGCGGCTGCTGGAGCGCATCAACCGCACCGGCACCACGGTGGTCATGGCGACCCACGACGACGAGATCGTCAACGAGATGCGCAAGCGCGTCGTCGAGCTCTCGGCAGGCATGGTGATCCGCGACGAGGCCGCCGGTGTGTACGGCGAGCGCGAGCGCATCCTGCCCGACGTCGCCGCCTCGCCCGTGCTCGACGCCCCCGGCCAGGGGGAGCGGCCGGCGCCGCGCGTCGCCGTGACTCCCGAGGCCGGAGACCTGGAGGCGGAGGCCGCCGCGGAGGCGGCGGCGCAGGCCGCGGCCGCCCGAGCGGCGGCGGCGAGCACCGCCGAGAGCCGTCCGCGCCGTGTGCGGCGCGCCGAGCGACGTGCCGCCGCGACCGCGCGCGCGGCCGGGTCCCACGGCCAGGCCGGCGCCGACGACGCCGCGCGCGACACTGAGGCCGAGCCCGTCGCGACCCTCGCCGGTAGCGACACGCCCGACGGCGCGCCGCTCGCGCCCGTCGCGGCCGACGTGGGCGCCGGGGCAGGCGCAGTCCGCCCGGGCGTCGCCGACGCCAACCCCGCCGATGCCACGGGTGCGGACGTCACGCCCGCAGGCACCGTGCCCGCCGACACCGTGCCCGCCGACACCGTGCCCGCCGACGACGTGCCCGGCGCCGTGCCGCCCGCCGACGTGGCCGCGCCGTCCCCGGCGCCGTTCACCTATTCCGTCCCGGCCCCATATGAGTCCGCACGACGGGTGGAGCCGCCGCGACCGCCGTCCGAGGCTGACGACGTCGTCCAACAGGTGCTGCGTGAGCGCGCCGTGCGCACCACCAGGGAGGGCTGATCCGTGCGACTTCAGTTCGTCCTCACCGAGGTGCTGCACGGCCTGCGGCGCAACCTGTCGATGGTCGTGTCGGTCGTGCTCGTCACCTTCATCTCGCTCGCGTTCGTCGGCTCGGCCGCACTCATCCAGTCCCAGGTGCACAAGCTCCAGGACGACTGGTACAACCTCGTCGAGGTGTCCGTCTTCCTGTGCCCCGACGGGTCCACGGCGCCCACGTGCGCGGCGGGTGAGGCGTCGCAGGAGCAGATCGACTCGCTGCGGGCCGTCATCGAGAACGAGCTCGGCCCCGAGGTCAAGAAGCTCTACTTCGAGTCCAAGGCTGAGGCGTTCTCCGCCTTCCAGGAGCGCTACCCGGACGGCTACCAGGGCACACAGCTGACCGAGGCCGACATGCAGGCGTCGTTCCGCCTCAAACTGACCGACCCGAGCCACTACCAGGTGGTCGCCGACGTCCTGCAGGGTCGTGACGGCGTCGAGGCGGTCGAGGACCAGCGCGCCGTCTTCGAGCCGTTGTTCCTCGCGCTCAACCGCCTGTCGATGCTCGCGGCGGGCCTCGCCGTCGTCATGCTGCTGGCCGCGGTGCTCCTGATCACGACGACGATCCGGCTCTCGGCGGTCTCGCGCCGCCGCGAGACCGGCATCATGCGGCTGGTGGGCGCCTCGAACCTGTTCGTCCAACTGCCGTTCCTGCTCGAAGGCGCGATCGCGGCCGTGGTGGGGTCGCTGCTCGCCGTCGGCGGGCTGTGGCTCGGGGTGCGTTACCTGGTCACGGACTGGCTGGAGAAGTCGGTGGACTGGGTCGCGTATGTGGGCACCGGAGAGGTGCTGCAGATCGCGCCGCTGCTGATCGGCATCGCGGTCGCGTTGGCTGTCGTGTCGTCCGTCGTGACACTGAACCGATACACGAGGGTATGAGATGAAGAGCACCTCAGGGATGGCCACGACGCGCGCCTCGCGCGCGGTGACGGCGGCGCTGCTGGCGCTCGCACTGGGTCTCGGGGCCGCGGCCTCGGCGTCGGCCGACGACATCGACGACCGCCGCGCCGCGGCCGAGCAGCACGCCAAGGAGAAGAAGGCCGAGCGCGCCCAGCTCCAGGAGGACCTGGACGAGACCAGCGACAAGCTGGCCCAGGCGGCGCTCGACCTCAACGCCGTCGAGGGCCGGCTGCCGGTCGCTCAGGCCGAGCTGGCGCGGGCGCAGGCCGATCTGGAGAAGGCGCAGCGCGAGGCTGAGATCCTCGCCCAGCGCCTGCAGGACGCCCGTGAGCAGGAGGCGGCGGTCACCGCGCAGATCGCGCAGGGCTCCGGCCAGGTTGACGCCGCGCGCGCGGACATCGCGCAGATGGCGCGTGAGGCCGCGCGCGGACAGGGCAAGGTGTCGGCGCTCGGCCTGGTGACCGGCGCCCAGTCGACCGAGGACTTCCTCCAGACGTACGCCGTCTCCTCGTCCGCGGCGCGGTCGCAGGCCCGCACGCTCACGCAACTGCAGGACGCGGAGGCTGTGGCCCGCAATCAGGAGGCCCGACTCCAGGCGATCCGCGAGACGATCACGCAGCTCAAGGAGGCCGCTGACGCCAACGTCGTGACGGCCGCGGCCGCCGAGCAGGCCGCCGCCGACCGCAAGGACGAGGTCGAGCGGCTCATCGCCCAGCAGAAGAAGCTCAAGGCTGAGATCGAGGGCGAGCGGGCCGCGGCGCTGGCCGAGATCAGCGCGAACGAGGCCGACCAGAAGGCGCTCGAGTCCGAGCTCAAGTCGATCATCAAGGAGCAGTCGGACCGCGACGCGCGGATCGCCGAGGAGCGCCGCAAGGAGGAGGAGCGCAAGGCCGCCGAGGCGGCCAAGGCCAACAACGGCAACAACGGCGGATCCTCGGGCGGCTCGTCCGGAGGCTCCTCATCCGGGGGCGGGGGCGCCGTGGCGCCGCCCGTGAGCGGCACGTTTCTCGGCTGGCCGACCGCGGTGCCCCACGTCACGAGCAACTACGGGTGGCGCTTCCACCCGGTGCTGCAGATCTGGCGCCTGCACGCGGGCACCGACTTCCGCGCCTACTGCGGGACGCCGATCTACGCCTCGCAGTCGGGGTACGTCCTCAAGGCCTACTTCGACGCCGGCGCCGGCAACAACATCATCATCGACCACGGCCGCGACAACGGGCAGAGCATCATGACCCGGTACATGCACCTGTCGAGGTTCTCCGTGGGCGCCGGGCAATGGGTCTCCAAGGGGCAGCAGATCGGCCTGTCGGGCACCACGGGCACCTCGACCGCATGCCACCTGCACTTCGAGGTCTACGTCAACGGCTCGACGGTCGACCCGATGACGCGCCTGCCCCGCTAGCGCCCACCCGCGCGCTCCGCGCGCCGAAAAGCCGCAGACCGGACGCCGTCGGCCCCGTATCCTGGGGAGCCGACTGGAAGAAGGAGCCATCGTGGCGAAGGGTGCGCCCAAGCAGGTGCCGCAGGCACAGCCGAAGCCCAAGGCGAAGGCGCCGCAGGGGCCGGTGCGCGCGGTCGTGGCGAACAACAAGAAGGCGCGCCACGACTACGTGATCGAGGACGTCCTCGAGGCGGGCATCGTGCTGTCCGGCACCGAGGTCAAGGCGCTGCGCATGGGCCGGGCGTCGTTGGTCGACGGGTTCGTGCTCGTCGACCGCGGTGAGGCGTGGCTGGAGGGTGTGCACATCCCCGAGTACTTCCAGGGCACCTGGAACAACCACGCCCCGCGGCGCAAGCGCAAGCTGCTGCTGCACAAGGACGAGATCGTGCGCCTCGGCCAGAAGGTCCAGGAGAAGGGGCACACGATCGTCCCGCTGTCCCTGTACTTCCTCGACGGGCGCGCGAAGGTCGAGATCGCGCTCGCGCGCGGCAAGAAGGAGTACGACAAGCGCCAGACGCTGCGCGAGCAGCAGGACATGCGCGAGGCCCAGCGGGCCATGCGCCAGCGCGAGCTGCTCAGCTGAGCGCCCGGCGGCCCGCGCGCGCCAGCGGCGGGAATACCGTCGCGGCGGGCGAGGTTGCTCCGGTAGGCTGAGGCCTCCCGGGTTCGCCGGGGAACACGTTGACAACACCACAGTGACAACTGCCATGGGGCTGATCGGTTTCGACGGTGGTCGTGCTTCAAGGAGAAGCGGGCCGAGGACGCAGGCTTATCTCGTTAACGATGCCTGCGAACCTATAGTTGCCGATAACACGCGCAACGACTTCGCCCTCGCCGCCTGAGCGAGCCTCGAAGTCCGTGAGCCCGGGATCGCTCTCGACCCGGTAGCTCGCGTCATCTAGAGAGCCACTGCTGCTGACCCTCGTCGTCGGGGTTGGCGGGACTTTTAGGCGACTGGGCCCGTCCGCGAATGAGTCTGCGCAAGCGCGGGGGCCGAGAAAATCCACAGCAGACTGCGCCCGGAGAAGTCCTGGAAAAGCGTCACCGGACCAGGGTTCGATTCCCTGCAGCTCCACCATCCGCTCCGTTGGGAGCCAGTTGTCGCGTTGTCACCCATGAGGGGCGGTCCGGTCGGACCGCCCCTCATGCGTTGTGGGTCACGCCGGCTTGTGGAGCCGGTAGAGCGCGTACACGCGGTTGTCGGCGTCGGACGGCACGTAGACGTGGCGCTCGGCGTCGAGTCCGGCGGCGTCGATCAGGCGCATCATCTGCTCGATTGAGCGCGGCTGGATGTGCGGCCACTGAATGACGTTGAGGGTGAACCCCAGTTGGGGATGGGCGTCGAGCATATTGCCGACGATGAGGTCGCCACCGGGCTTGACCAGGCGGAACATGGCGCGCAGGAACGTCCTCGCGCCGGCCTGGGTGGTGCGCAGGCCCGCGACGCCGCGGTGGCGGTAGGACCAGTCGTCGGGGTTGACGTACTCGAGGATGCCGACGGCCTCGACGACGTCGTAGCCGTCGCGGTCGAGGGCCGCGCGCGAGAGGGGGACCGTTGGGTCCGGGGCGGCCAACCACTGGAGCGCGGATGCGCCCAGGCCCGCGCGCACGTCCAGCCCCCGCCGGTCGAGCACGTTGCGGCGCATGAGCCGCAGGCGGTCCGCGAGCCGCAGGCGTGCCGCGAGGTCCCACGCGTCCCGCAGCGCCTGCGGGCTGAGGTCGACCAAGGTCATCTCGGGGGTCTGCCCGGTGCGGTCGCGGACGGCGTCGGCGGCCCGCAGGACCGGCTGAGCCGCACCGGAGGCGACGGAGAGCCATCGCGGCGGGGTGGAGGGGCCCGATGCGCTCGGGCGCCGCGTCAGGAGGTCGGTCACCATCTGCGCGCGGTGGCGCAGGCCGCGCGCGTCGGCGATCGCGACCATCCAGCGGCGCAGCTCGTCGCCGATCACATGCCCGCCGGGCAGGGCCCGGGCCGACGGGTCGTAGAGCGGGCTCAGGGCCCGTGGCGTGGGGACGAGCGCGAGCCAGTGCTCGACGCCCGGGACGCGTGCGATGAGCTCGCGGGTCGCGGGGTTGGTCTGGTCGATCGCGCTCAGGCGCTTGCGCGACAGGGCGTGGATGACGTCGGCGTCGCCATGGAAGCCCATCGCCTCGAGGTCGCGCAGCGAGGTGAGGATCCGGTCGTGCGCCGAGGTGGCGAAGGCGTCGGCGACGGGCGCCTCGTGCAGCGTGTGGTCCGCGGTGATCGACGGGATCGTGGCGTCCCCGGTTGCCGTGGTCTTCGTGGGCGGCGCGGGCGGAACAGGTGGCATGGGCGGTCCTTCGTTCGGGCGCGGGTGGTCGCCATCGTGGGGGACGCGGCGTGCGTCGCGCGCCGTGGTCGCGGTCCGGGGATTCCGTCCGCTGCCGGAAGGAGCGTCGAAAACGGCGGCATTCCGCGGTCCTGGGTCGAGGTGACCTGGCGGACTTCACCCGGCGAGAGGCCAGCGAGGCCGCGACGGGAGGTCCGGCGTCAGCGGCCGTGCCGAAGGTTGCGAAGCGGTCACGATTCGATCAGGCCGCGCCGGAGCCGTGGACGAGCGACCGTTAGGACGCTTTACTAACAAACATGTCCTCGACAAGCGGAGCCAAGGCGGCCAGGCGGGCCCTCGGGTCCGGGCTGCGCGCCACGGCCAAGGTGCTCCCCGAGCACACCCGGGCGCACAACCGCGCGCTGGTGCTCCAGCACCTCTTCCACGAGGGCCCCACCTCCCGGGCCGACCTCGCGCGAGCGACGGCCCTGACCCGAGTCACCGTCTCCGACCTGATCAACGGCCTGCTCGCCGAGGGACTGGTCGAGGAGCTGGGCGTCCAGCGCGGCCGGGGAGTGGGCAAGCCCGCGATCCTCGTCGGGATGCGCACGGACGCCTACCAGATCGTCGCGGTCGACCTGTCCGACGACACTGTCATGCGCGGCGCGGTCCTGACGCTCACGGGCGAGGCGGTCGTGCGCCGCTCGCTCGCCGCCGACGACCGCATGGGCGACGAGCTCGTCTCGCTCGTCGAGCGGTTCGCCCGGCGCCTGGTCGCCGCCGCGACCCAGCCCGTGATCGGCGTCGGCATCGGCTCGCCGGGCGTCGTCGACCAGGACGGAAGCGTCATCGAGGCGCCCAACCGCCAGTGGGCCGACCTGCCCCTCGCCGCGATCCTGACCGAGCGCCTCGGCCTGCCCGTCCAGGTCGCCAACGACGCCGACACCGCCGCGCTGGGGGAGTACACCTACGGCGGCGCGTCGGACTCCATGCTCGTGGTGACGGTCGGCCAGGGCGTCGGCGCGGGCCTCGTCGTCGACGGCGCCCGCGTGCACGGCGTGCACGGCGCCGCGGGCGAGATCGGGCACGTCACCGTCGTCGACGACGGCGAGCTGTGCGCCTGCGGACGCCGCGGCTGCCTGGAGACCGTGCTGTCCGCGCCGGCCCTGCGCCGCGCGATCGCCGGCCTGGACCGTGAGGCCGCCGACGCGGTGCTCGCCGGCGTCGGCCGCCTCCTCGGGATCACGCTCGCCCCCGTGATCTCGACCCTCAATCTCGGTGAGGTCCTGCTCGCAGGCCCCGCCGACCTGCTCGACGGCGCCCTGCGCGAGACCGCACAGGTCACCGTCGTCGAGCGCACCATGCCGGCCGTGAGCTCAGGGCTGCGGCTGCGGATGGCCACCTTGGACGAGGACGTGGTGCTCGCGGGCGCCGCCGTGCTCGTCCTCGGCGCGCAACTGGGGGTCTCGTGACCCCGGGCGCCGACCCGCCTGCGAGTCAGGCGCGAACCGAAGAAATGCCCCCAGCGGCGGCACGACCGCCGATGCACCAACGAGAGGAAAGACCTCAGTGAAGCGGAACCGTCTCGTTGCCACCTCTGTGGCTTCGACCATGACCTTGGCGCTCGCGCTGAGCGCCTGCGGCAGCGGCGACAGCGGCGACACGTCGGCCGACGGCTCGCCCGAAGCGGCCAACATCACGCTCTGGGTCAACGGCGCCGACACGCCGCAGGACCTGCGCGACTACCTCAAGACCACCTTCGAGGCCGAGAACCCGGGCTCGACGCTCACCATCGAGGAGCAGACCTGGGACGGCCTGGTCACCAAGCTGACCACCGCGCTCGCCGACGCCGACAACACCCCCGACGTCGTCGAGATCGGCAACACCCAGGCCCCGACCTTCAGCGCCGTCGGCGCGTTCCGCGAGATCTCGCCGGAGTTCTTCGAGGAGCTGGGCGGCGACGACCTGCTGCCGTCCTTCGTGGAGGCCGGCGACTTCGACGGGCGCCACTACGCGCTGCCGTACTACTTCGGCTCGCGCTACATGTTCTACCGCAAGGACATCTGGTCGGCCGCCGGCCTTGAGGTGCCCACGACGCTCGCCGAGTTCGCCGAGTCGGTCAAGGCGCTCAAGACCGACACGCAGTCGGGCTTCGCGATGGGCGGCCAGGACTGGCGCAACGGCATCTCGTGGGTCTTCGCGAACGGCGGCGAGCTCGCCACCGTCGACGGCACCACGTGGACCTCGACGCTGTCCGACCCCAACACCATCAAGGGCCTCGAGGAGTGGCAGGACGTCTACCAGGGCGCCTCGCTGCTGCCGAGCACCGACCGCGACGTCGCCTACTGGGACTTCCTGAACGATGGCACGGACGGTGAGGCCCCCGCGGCGGCGACCATCATGGCGCCGGGCTGGGCCCGTTGGTCGATCGGTGACCTGACCAAGAACGACGCCGGTGACGAGGTGCGCGACGGCATGGCCGACGAGACGCGGTTCGACATCTTCGCCCTGCCGGGCGTCGACGGCGGCGTGGCCCCGGTGTTCGCCGGTGGCTCGAACGTGGCGATCTCGGCCAAGTCGAAGCACCCGGAGCTCGCCGAGAACCTGCTGCGGATCATCTTCTCCGCCGACTTCCAGAAGCAGCTGGGCGGCGCGGGTCTTGGCCCGGCCAACGCGCAGTACATGGACTCGCTCGGCACGGACAAGTTCGCCGAGACCATGATCGAGACCGCGAAGGCATCCAAGCTCACCCCGGCCGCGCCGGGCTGGGCCGCCGTCGAGGGCGCCTTCGTCTACGAGGACCTCTTCAAGGAGATCGCTGAGGGCGGGGACGTCACCGCGCTCGCCAAGGAGTACGACGCCAAGCTGACGCCGATGCTCAACGGCGAGTCCTGACAGACGATCGGTGTGGGGGCGGCGGCCCCCGCCGCCCCCACACCGAATCCCCGCACCCCCGCGAAGGAGTTCCCATGGCCACCACCGCGCTCGGTGCGCCCACGCGGCAGCGACGCCGCCACCCCACCCCCTACCTGCTGCTCATCCCCGCGGTCGCCGCGCTGGCCCTCGGCCTCGGCTACCCGGTCTACTGGCAGATCGTCACCTCGTTCCAGCGATTCGGGCTCGCCCAGCAGTTCGGGCAGCCGCCCGAGTTCGCCGGGCTGGAGAACTACGCCCGGATCTTCTCCGACGACGCCGCGTTCGCCGTCGTCCTGCGGTCCATCGCCTTCTGCCTCGTCAACGCGGCGCTCACCGTCCTGATCGGCCTCGCCGTCGCGCTGCTCATGCGCGCCGTGCACGGCTGGGTCAAGATCGTCGTCCAGATCTCGATGCTGCTCGCCTGGGCGACTCCCGTCATCGCCGCCGTGACGGTGTTCCGCTGGCTGTTCGACGCCCGCACGGGCGTGGTCAACTGGCTGTTGGTCCAACTTGGCTTCGAGGGGTTCCGCGGCCACGGCTGGCTGACGACGCCGATATCGTTCTTCTTCATCGCGTCGCTCATCATCGTGTGGATGTCGGTGCCGTTCGTCGCGCTGTCACTGTTCGCCGGGCTCACCCAGGTCAACGACGAGCTGCTCGAGGCGGCCCGCATCGACGGCGCCAACGGCCGCCAGATCCTGTGGAGCATCATCATGCCGCTCGTGCGGCCCGTGCTCGCCATCGTGCTGCTGCTGCAGATCATCTGGGACCTGCGCGTCTTCGCGCAGATCCGGCTGCTGCAGGACGCCGGCGCCCCGGTCGCCGAGACCAACCTGCTGGGCAACTTCATCTATGAGCTCGGCATGGCCCGCAACAACTTCGGTGGCGCCGCAGCGGTGTCGATCTTCGTCCTGCTGCTGACCATCGTGCTGTCCGCGCCCTACGTGCGCAGCCTCATGAAGGAGGACGCCTCATGACCGCCGTCACGACGGCCGCGCCCGCGCGCAAGGTCGTCACCGCCGGCGCCCCGCGCCGCCCCCGGGTGTCCACCCGCCGGGTCGGCAAGTGGCTGCTGTCCCTGCTCGGCCTCGTCGTGGCCGTCGCGTGGGCGTTCCCGGTCTACTGGATGATCCTGTCGGCGTTCACGCCCAACGCCCGGCTGCGCGCGACGACGCCGCAGTTCCTGCCGACGCACGCCACGCTCAGCAGCTTCCAACGGCTGCTGAGCGGCGACAGCGGGTTCTGGACCGCCCTGCGCATGAGCCTGTCGATCACCACGCTGACCGTGGTGCTCGTGCTGGTCTTCGCGTTCCTCGGAGCGCTGGCGATCAGCCGGTTCAAGTTCCGCGGCCGCAAGTCGTTCATCCTGGCGGTGCTGTTCATCCAGATGCTGCCGGCCGAGGGCCTGTTCATCGCGCAGTACAAGATGCTGTCGAGCGCGGGCCTGCTCAACAACGTGCTGGGCGTCTCGGTGCTCTACACCGCGGCCGTCATCCCGTTCACCATCTGGATGCTGCGCGGCTTCGTCGCGGGCGTCCCGGCCGAGCTCGAGGAGGCCGCCATGGTCGACGGCCTCTCGCGCACCCAGGCGTTCATCCGGATCACGCTGCCACTGCTGGCGCCGGGCCTGGTCGCCTCGGGCGTGTACGCGTTCCTCCAGGCGTGGAACGAGTTCACCATCGCGCTGGTCGCGCTGCCGGGTCAGTCGGCCCAGACGCTGCCGCTGTGGCTGCGCGGGTTCATCTCGGCCTCGGCCAGCCGCGGCATCGACTGGGCGCAGGTCATGGCGGCCTCGACGCTCATCGCGGTGCCGGTGATCATCTTCTTCCTGTTCGTGCAGGGGCGGATGACCAGCGGCCTCGTCTCCGGCGCGGTCAAGGGCTGAGATGGGCGGCGACGTGGGGCCGGCGGGCGGCCGGCCCTCCCCGGACGCGCCCAGCGCGCGGCCTGCGGCGAGCGCGCTCGGCGCCCGTCCGACGGTCGGCCTCGACATCGGCGGCACCAAGACCCTGGCGGCGCTGCTCGCCCCGGACGGCGCGGTGCTGGCCCAGACCCGCATCTCGACCGAGCGCGGCCCCGACGCCGTCGTGGACGGGGCCGTGCGCGCGGTGCGGGGCGTGGTGCGCCAGGCCGGCGTCGACGTGGCCGACCTCGACGCCGTCGGCGTCGGGGTGCCGGGCCTCGTCGACCACGAGACCGGCACGGTGCGGCACGCGGTCAACCTCGGCCTGGAGGCCGCGACGCTGCCGCTGGCGTTCCGGCTGGCCGCTGAGCTCGGCGTCGGCGTCGTCGTCGACAACGACCTCAACGTCGCCGCGCTCGGCGCGGCGCACCTCGCCCCGGGCGCCGGGCGGCGCCCGGTCGACCTCGCGTTCCTCGCGCTCGGCACGGGCCTGGCCGCCGGGCTGGTGCTCGACGGCGTCATCCGGCGCGGGTCGGGCGCCGCGGGCGAGATCGGGCACGTGCCCGTCGACCCCGCGGGGCCGGTGTGCGCGTGCGGGCAGCGCGGGTGCCTGGAGCTGTACGCCTCGGGCACCGCGGTCGAGCGGCTGTGGCCGGCGCGCACTGGCCGGCCCGCTCCGGTCGAGCTCTTCGAGGCGGCCGCGGCGGGGGACCCGGCGGCGATCGCCGCGCAGGAGTCCTACGCCGACGCCGTCGCCGCGGCCGTGCGGATGCTCGTGCTGAGCGTCGACGTGCGCGGCGTGGTGCTGGGCGGCGGCGTCGCCCAGCTCGGTGAGCCGCTGCTCGCCGCGGTGCGTGACGCGCTCATCCGGCAGGCGAAGGCCTCGCCGTTCCTCGCCTCGCTCGCCCTGCCCGAGCGGGTGCTGCTCGCGCCCGGGCACGTGCCCGTGGCCGCCGTGGGCGCTGCGGTGCTTGCGCGCACCACGCCGCCGCCCGCGCCGGCGGCCCCGACCCCCTAGGCAAGATCCAAGCAAGACCCAAGCCGGACCAGGAGGCCCGCACATGGAAGTCGTGATCGCCCCCGCCGACGAGCTGGCCGTGCTGGCCGCCGCGGCCATCGACGCGCTGCTGCGCCGCAAGCCCGAGGCCGTGATCGGCCTGGCGACGGGATCGAGCCCGCTCAAGGTCTACGACGAGCTGGCCCGCCGCCACGCCGAGGAGGGCTTGTCGTTCGCCCAGGCGCGCGGCTTCATGCTCGACGAGTACGTCGGCCTGCCGCCCGAGCACCCCGAGCGCTACCGCAACGTCATCGAGCGCGAGATCGCCTCGCGCGTCGCATGGGCGCCCGACCGCGTCCAGGGCCCCGACGGCCTCGCCGCGGACCTGCCGGCCGCGTGCGCGGCGTACGAGGCGGCCATCGACGCCGCGGGCGGCGTCGACCTGCAACTGCTCGGCATCGGCACCGACGGGCACATCGCGTTCAACGAGCCGGGCTCCTCGCTCGCCTCGCGCACCCGCATCAAGACGCTGACCAAGCAGACGCGCGAGGACAACGCGCGGTTCTTCGACGGCGACGTCGAGCAGGTGCCGCGCCACTGCCTCACGCAGGGGCTCGGCACCATCATGGCCGCGCGCCACCTGGTGCTGCTCGCGACGGGCAAGCAGAAGGCCGAGGCCGTGCACCAGCTCGTCGAGGGACCGATCTCGGCCATGTGGCCGGGCACCATCATGCAGATGCACCCGCACGCGACCGTGCTGGTCGACGACGCCGCGGCCTCGCGTCTGCAGCTCGGCGGCTACTACCGCCAGACGTTCGCGAGCAAGCCCGCCTGGCAGGGCCTGTAACCACGGTGGGGGCCCCGGCGTGTCGGCGCTGCGACGTAGACTGCCCGGCATGAGCGATCCCCTCTCGTCTCCGCACGCCCAGCCCGCGGCCCCGTCCGATCCGGGCGCCGGCACCGACCTGCTGGAGCGCGAGGAGACCCGGCAGGAGGTCGAGCCGGGCGACCACGAGCGCTTCGCGCACTACGTGCGCAAAGAGAAGATCATGGAGTCCGCGATGACGGGCAAGCCCGTGATCGCGCTGTGCGGCAAGGTGTGGGTCCCGGGACGGGACCCCAACAAGTTCCCGGTCTGCCCGGCGTGCAAGGCGATCTTCGACGGGCTGCGTGAGCCTGCGGACGGCGGGAGCGACTCCAGCAAGTGAGCGCCCTGCCGCTGCCTGAATCCGACCCCTTCGATCTGTTCGCCGCGGCGGCCGAGCCGGAGACCGAGCCCCTCTCACCCGAGCGGGCCGAGTCCGCGCGCCGTGCCGTGCCGCAGACGCCGTCGTCGGCCGCAGCCTCCGTGCTGAGCCCCGCGTTCCCCCGTCGGGCGCCGTGGGGCACCGCGTCGAACCTGCGCGCCTGGCAGGCCGAGGCGCTCGACCTCTACCGCGCCCGGCAGCCGCGCGATTTCCTCGCGGTGGCCACGCCCGGCGCGGGCAAGACGACGTTCGCGCTGCGCGTGGCGACCGACCTCATCGAGCGCGGCGTCGTGCGGCGCGTGACGGTCGTCGCGCCCACCGAGCACCTCAAGCACCAGTGGGCCGACGCCGCCGCGCGCGTCGGGGTCCGCCTGGACCCGTCGTTCAAGAACTCCCAAGGCCGCCACGGCGCGCACTATGACGGCGTCGCGCTCACCTACGCGCAGGTCGCCGCCAACCCGGCGCTGCACCGCGCGCGCACGCAGGCGGCGCGCACGCTCGTCATCCTCGACGAGGTGCACCACGGCGGTGACGCGCTGAGCTGGGGAGACGCCGTGCGCGAGGCGTTCGAGGACGCCACGCGGCGCCTCGCCCTGACGGGCACGCCCTTCCGCTCGGACACCGCGCCCATCCCGTTCGTCACCTACGAGGCCGACCGCGACGGCATCCGCCGCTCCAAGGCCGACTACACCTACGGCTACGGCGACGCGCTGCGCGACAAGGTCGTGCGCCCCGTGCTGTTCATGACCTACTCGGGCAATATGCGCTGGCGCACCAAGGCGGGAGACGAGGTCTCGGCGCGCCTGGGCGAGGCCATGACCAAGGACCTCACGCAGCAGGCGTGGCGCACCGCGCTCGACCCGAACGGCGAGTGGATCCCGTCGGTGCTCGCGGCCGCCGACCAGCGCCTGACGCAGGTGCGCCGCTCGGTGCCCGACGCCGGGGGGCTGGTCATCGCGACCGACCAGACCGCCGCGCGCGCCTACGCCGGGCACCTGGCCCGCATCACCGGTCAGAGCCCCACGGTGGTGCTGTCCGACGACGACGGCGCCTCGGCCCGCATCGACGAGTTCTCCCAGAGCGACGCGCGCTGGATGGTCGCGGTGCGCATGGTCTCCGAGGGCGTCGACGTGCCGCGGCTGGCCGTGGGCGTCTACGCGACCTCGACCTCGACTCCGCTGTTCTTCGCCCAGGCCGTCGGACGCTTCGTGCGCGCGCGCACCCGCGGCGAGACGGCCTCGGTGTTCCTGCCCTCGGTCGCGCCGCTGCTCGACCTGGCCGGTGGCATGGAGGTCGAGCGCGACCACGCGCTCGACCGGCCGGCCACCGCCGAGGAGCAGGGCATCGAGTACGACCCCGAGGCCGCGCTGCTGGCCGCCGCCAACCGCGAGGAGCGGGCCTCGGGCGACCTGCTCGGCGCGTTCGAGGCCATGGAGTCGCAGGCCTCGTTCGACGGCGTGCTGTTCGACGGCGGCCAGTTCGGGACCGGCGGCGACGTCGGCTCGGCCGAGGAGCTCGACTTCCTCGGCCTGCCGGGTCTGCTCGAGCCCGACCAGGTGGCGACGCTGCTGCGTCAGCGCCAGGCCGACCAGTTGCGCGGGCGCGGTGCGGGCGAGCGCGAGCTCACGGCCGCCGAGGCGGAGCAGGAGCACCGCAGGGCCGCCGCGGCGCGCAAGGAGCTGTCCAAGCTGGTCTCGGCGTGGGCGCGCAAGAGCGGACGGCCGCACGGATCGGTGCACACCGAGCTGCGCCGCCGCTGCGGCGGCCCGGAGGTGCCGCTGGCCACGAGCGCGCAGCTCGACGCCCGGATCGCGATGGTCCGCGGCTGGTTCGTCTCGGGGCGGTAGCCGAGCGGACCCGCGGCCCTCAGGGCAGTGTGAGGCTCACCGTCGGGATCGCCGGGTCGCCCGCCGACAGGCGCCGCGCCCCGCGCGGCAACTCGGAGCGTGAGGCCTGGTGCGCGCGCACCGCGTTCTCGACACCGTGCGGTCCGACCCAGCGGGAGTCGACCGCGCCGTCCATGACGAGCGGCACCAGCAGCGGGCGCAGGTCGTCCGAGTCGGGCGACCAGCGGGCCACCGCCTCGTCGTCGCCCGTGACCAGCACCTCCTCGACGGCCCGCCCGTCGTGGCCGAGGCGGCGTGCGGCGCTCTTGCGCCCGCCCTGGCTGGGCTTGCCGGGTGACGCCTTGGCCACGGGCTGCAGCACGCCGGTCGAGTCGGCGCGGGCGACGAGCTTGTAGACCATGCCGCACGTCGGCGCCCCCGAGCCGGTCACGAGCGAGGTGCCCACGCCGTAGGAGTCCACCGGCACCGCGGCGAGCGCGGCGATCGCGTGCTCGTCCAGGTCGCTGGTCACGGTGATCTTGGTGCCGGTGGCGCCGAGCTCGTCGAGCTGGTGACGCACCTCGACGGCGAGCCCGCCCAGGTCGCCCGAGTCGAGCCGGATGGCGCCCAGCCCCGTGCCCGCGGCCTCGATCGCGTTGATCACGCCCTGGCGCACGTCGTAGGTGTCGACCAGCAGCGTCGTGCCCGTGCCGAGCGCCGCGACCTGCGCCTTGAAGGCGCCCAGCTCGTCGTCGTGCAGCAGCGTGAACGCGTGCGCCGCGGTGCCGATGGTCTCCAACCCGTAGCGGTAGCCCGCCTCAAGGTTGGAGGTGCCCGCGAACCCGCCGACGACGGCGGCGCGCGCCGCCGCGACGGCGGCCTGCTCGTGCGTGCGCCGGGCGCCCATCTCCAGGCAGGGGCGCCCGACCGCCGCGCTGGTCATCCGCGAGGCGGCCGACGCGACCGCCGAGTCGAAGTTGAGGATCGACAGGATGAGGGTCTCGAGCAGCACCGCCTCAGCGAAGGTGCCCTCGACCTGCAGCACGGGTGAGCCGGCGAAGAACGTCTCGCCCTCGGCGTATCCCAGGATCGACCCGGTGAACCGGTAGCCGGACAGGAAGTCGATGGTGCGCGCGTCGACCACCCCGGTCTCCTCGAGGAACGCCAGGTCGGCGTCCTCGAAGCGGAAGTGCGGCAGCGACTCCAGCACCCGGCCGGTGCCCGCGAGCACGCCGTAGCGACGCCCGGCGGGCAGGCGGCGCGTGAACACCTCGAACACGCAGTGCCGGTGGGCGGTGCCGTTGGCCAGGGCGGCCTGCAGCATCGTCAACTCGTACTTGTCCGTCAGCAGCGCCGTCGTCGCGCGTGCGGTCGGGGGTAGCGCGGCGGGCAGGACGCCGTTGGTCGGGGCAGCGCCGCCCCGCACGGGCTCGGTCATCGGGCCTTCCCAGCTCCTCGGAGGGACGTTGGGACCAGGCTAAACGCCGAGCGGGGTTCCTAGCAGGCCGAGGCGGAAAAAAGTCCAATGGGTGAACTTCAGCCGAGCGTGACCTCCACCCGCACCGTCGCCCCCGCGGCCGCGACGGGCGCCGCCGTCGTGCCCGCCGGCTGGGTGACGCCGTCGACGACGAACGAGCGCACGCCGTGCTCGACGTGGTCGGGGTTGCGCACCGTGATCTCGTAGACGGCCCCGCGCCACTCGCGCCGCACCTCGAACCCGTCCCAGTCCGCGGGGATCGCCGGATCGACCACGAGGGCGTCCAGGCCGGGGCGCACGCCGAGGATGTACTTGGTCGCCGCGGTGTACATCCACCCCGCCGAGCCGGTCAGCCACGGGTTCTGCCCGAGCCCGAAGCGCTCGTGGTCGCGGCCGTAGACGAACTGCACGTACGCGTACGGCTCGGCCTCGCGCACCTCGATCTGGTCGTTCTGGCGGTAGGGGAGGATCGCGTCGTAGTACTCCATGGCCCGTCCCCCGCGGCCCAGCAGCGCCTCGGCGATGACGGGCCAGGCGTTGGGGTGGGAGAAGATCGCGGCGTTCTCCTTGATGCCCGGGTAGACGCGCGTGAGGAACCCGACGGTGTCGTCCACCTGCGTGAACGCCGGCCAGTTCAGGTGCGTGCCGTACTCGGACGCCAGCAGCTCGTGGACGGCGTCCATCGCGGCCAGGCCACGCTCGCGCGTGGTCAGACCGCCGATGACGGGCCACGGCTGGTGCTCCAGGAAGATCCGGCCCTCGGCGTTGGCCTGCGAGCCGATCAGGACGCCGTCGCGCGTGATGCCGCGCCGCCACCAGCGCCCGTCCCACAGCTCGCGGTCGGTGACCTCGGCGAGCCGGGTCAGCTCGGCCTCGTACCGCTCGACGGCGTGGGTGCGCCCGAGGGGGCCGGCGAGCTCCAGGTAGGCGCGGATGGCCCACGCGTGCAGGAACGTGACCAGCGCGGTCTGCCCGCCGCCCAGGTTGATGCCGTCGTTCCAGTCGGCCCGCAGGCCGAGCGCGACGCCGTTGGCCCCGACCTGGCGTGAGGTGAAGTCGAGCGCCCGCTCCAGGTGCTCCCACACGCTGCCGCGTGAGCCCTGCGCGTAGGTGAACTCCTGGTCGAGGAACGCGGTGTCGCCGGTCTCCTTGACGTACTCGCAGATGGTCGGCACGAGCCACAGATGGTCGTCCGAGCAGGTGTCCTCGAGCCCGTGGATGAGCGCCGCGCGGTCGGTGCGCGGCACGATGGTGGGGGAGGGGATGTCGGGCAGCGTCGGCGCGTCGGGGTCGAAGTCGGCCGGGTCGAACAGGTGCAGCCCGTAGCCCTCCTCGGTCTGGGCGCGCAGCAGTTCGACGATGCGCTGGCGCGACTTGGCCGGGTTGGAGTGGATGACGCTCATGCAGTCCTGGGCCGTGTCGCGGTAGCCCAGCCCGGTGCGCCCACCGACCTCGACGAACGACGCGAAGCGCGACCACACCACGCATGTCTCGGCCTGCAGCAGCGTCCACGTGTTGAGCATCGCGTTCATGCCCGCGTGCGGCGTCGACACGAGCTGGCGCGACTGCTTGGCGCGCCAGTGGCCGACCAGGGCCGTGTACTCGCGGTCGACGACGGCGGGGTCGGCGTACTTGGCCCGCATGGGCGCCCCCGCGGCCTCGCGTGAGCCGTAGCCGAGCAGGAACGCCAGGCGCACGGTCTCGCCGGGCGCGATCGTGACGCGGTGGGTCAGCGCGCCACAGTGGTTCTGCGTGGTGCCCTGCGAGCCCGAGCCACGGCCCACCGAGACGGCGAGCGGGTTGCGCTCGTCGCGGTAGGAGCCGATGAACGCGTCGCGCATGGCGTCGAACGAGTCGGCCGCCGCGCCGTCGGGCCCCGCCGAGGCGAAGTAGTGGAACGTCCACGGCTCGTAGTAGGCGTCGACCTCGACGACGCCGTCGGCGTAGGAGGCGCCCTGCGAGTACAGCGACATCTGCAGGTTCTGGTTGTCGACCGTGATGGTGTGGAACGAGAACTCCACGTACCCGGTCACGGTCAGCGTGCGCGGTCGGTCGGTCGTGTTGGTCAGCCGCACGTCCCAGACCTCAAGGTCGTCATCCAGGGGCACGAACACCGTCTGGCTGGCCTCGATCCCGCGGTAGGCCGACTCGAAGCGCGAGTACCCGGTCCCGTGCGCGCTGCGCCAGCGCCCGGCCGAGCCGTCGAGCGGCACGGCCGCGTCAGGGTCGGCCAGGAACGGCTTGCCGACCGGCTGCCAGGACACCGACCAGTAGTCGCCCGCGCCGCTGTTCGCCTCCTCCTCGCGCAGGTACACGTACTTGCCCGGCCGGTCGAGCGGCACGCCGTTCTGCCGGAATCGCGTGACGCGGCCCGTCTGGGCGGACTTGTAGTACGAGTAGCCGCCGCCGTGGTGGGCGATGACGGTGCAGAAGTCCTTGCCCCCGAGGTAGTTGGTCCACGAGACCGGGACGTCGGGGCGCTCGATCACATACTCGTGCGCGGCGTCGTCGAAGCGGCCGTATCTCATGCGGTCACGAATCCCTTCAGCCAGTCGCACAGCTCGTGCGCCTTCGCGGGTGAGTCGGCCTCGGCGACCATGCGCAGCACGGGCTCGGTGCCCGAGAAGCGCAGCAGCGCCCACCCGCCGTCCTCCAGCAGGATCTTGGTCCCGTCCAGGTGCGAGACGCTCGCCACCCGGTGGGCGCCCAGGTGGGTCAGCGGCTCGGCGGCCAGGCGACGGGGCACCTCGACGCGCATCTCGGGCGTGGCGGGCACATCGGCCTCGGCGGTGTACAGGCGTCCGGTGATCTCCCAGATCTGCTGGCGCAGCTGCGAGATGGTCTTGCCCGTGCGCGCGAGCATCTCGGCGACCAGGGCGCACGCGAAGATGCCGTCCTTGCCGAGGATCCAGCCGCGCACCGTCAGGCCGCCTGAGGACTCGCCGCCCAGCACGGCGCCGATCTCGTCCATGCCCGCGGTCACGTGCTTGAAGCCGACGCGCACCTCGCGCGACTCCTCGCCGAAGTGGGCCGCGAGGCGGTCGAGCAGGTGAGTGGTGGCCAGGTTGCGCACCACGCCGCCGCGCTCGCCGCGCACCTCGTGCAGGTACCAGTACAGCAGCAGCAGCAGGTCGTTGGCGTCGACGTACTCGCCCTTCTCGTCGACGATGCCGATGCGGTCGGAGTCGCCGTCGGTCGCCATGCCGAGGCTGTAGCGCCCGTCGCCGGCCTTGATCAGGCCGATGAGCGTCGACAGGCGCTGCAGGTCGGGCGCGGGGGCGATGCCGCCGAACAGCGGGTTGTGCTGGCCGTGGATGAACTCGGCGCGCACGCGCATGTCGGTCAGGATCGTGCCGAGCGTGCCCTGGCTGGTGCCGTACATCGCGTCGACGATGACGCGCAGGCCCGAGCCGCGCACCGCGTCGACGTCGACGATCCGCTCGATCGCGTCGATGTAGGGCTCGTCGAGGTCGGCGTCGACGACCACGCCCGCCTCGCGGGCGCGCGACAGGTCGAGCGTGACGACGTCCGAGACCCGCAGCGCGTTGGCCTCGTCCTGGTAGCGGTTGGTCTCCTCGTCGAGCGGGAGCGAGCCGTCGGAGCGGAACACCTTCATGCCGTTCCACTGGGGCGGGTTGTGGCTCGAGGTGATGATCACGCCGTACGCGGCGCCCAGGTGCGGGGCGGCGAAGGTGACCAGCGGGGTCGGCACGTCGTCGCGCAGCAGCGTGACGGGGATGTTGTTGCCCGCGAAGACCTCGGCGGCGGCCTCGGCCGACTCGCGCGACAGGAAGCGGCGGTCGCCTCCGATGACGACGCCCTGGTGCTCGACGCCCTTGCGCGTGACCTCGTTGGCGATGGCCTGGCACAGGCGGCGCACGTTGGCGAGCGTGTAGCCCTCACCGATGAGGGCGCGCCACCCGCCCGTGCCGAAGACGATCTTGGTGTCGGTGTTCTTGACGGGTCGGAACAGGCGGGCCAGCACGATGTCGGCGGCCTGTGCGAGCTGCTCCGGGGTGTTGATCCCGCGCACCTCGCTGGTGTCGTAGATCTGGTAGGAGTGGATCGACCGTCCGCGCCCGATGATGCGCCGCGCGAGTTCGGTGAGCCGGTGCTCGCCGTCGGTGGCCATGGCCTCGAGCTCGCCGAACAGCAGGGCCGGCGCGGCGACGTAGGCGCCCACGTTGAGCTCGCGGCCGCCGACGGCCTGCTCGCGCCGCTCGGCGTGGTCGCGGATCTCGATGATGGGCGCCGTGCCCGACGACGTCGCCTCGCGCACGACCTCGCCGTACTCGCCGTAGGCCGCGGCGTCGTCGACGACGGCGGTCAGGATGGTCAGGTCGGCCCTCTTGAGCGTGAACCGGTGCAGCAGACCCAGCAGTGAGTCGGGGCGCAGCAGCGGGGTGTCGGCGTAGGTGACCAGCACGCGCTGTACGTCGAGGGACTCGACGGCCTTGCGCGCGGCGAGCACGGCGTCGCCGGTGCCCAGCGGCGCCTCCTGCTCGACGTACAGGTAGGCGTCGCCCAGCGCCTCGCGCACCGCGGTGTCACCGGGCGCGACGACCACCACGACGCGCTTGGGCGCCACGACGCGCGACACGGTGGCCACGGCGGCCTCGACCACCGTGGTGTCGCCGAGAGGTTGGGTGAGCAGGGCGCGCGACAGGTCGTCATGGCCGGCGGCCAGGACGACGGCGGCGGTGGGCAATGCGGGGGCGAGGGCCATGGCGCCACATTACGATAGGTTCCTTCCAAATACACGATGAGCGCCGAAGTCGGCGCACACCGATCGCCCTCCGTAGGCTGTGACCGTGACTGTCGTGACGCCGGGAACCGACGCGCGGACCTCCGAGGAGACCGTGGCCGCGCTCGCCGACCCCTGGGTGACGATCGTGTGGAACGACCCGGTCAACCTCATGACCTACGTCACCTACGTCTTCGAGAGCTACTTCGGCTATCCGCCGGCCCGCGCCCGCACCCTCATGCTGCAGGTGCACCGCTCCGGGCGTGCGGTCGTGTCGACCGGTCCGCGCGAGCGCATGGAGGTGGACGTGCAGGCCATGCACGGTTTCGGGCTGTGGGCCACGATGCAGCGCGCCTCCGAGGGCGACGGCGGTGCGTCCGCGTGACCCCGTTCGCCGCCACGCCCGAGGGGTATGAGGCGTACTGGGAGGAGGCCGAGCGGCGCGTGCTCGCCATCGTCGCGCGCGAGGTCTCCGCGATGCTGCGCGAACAGGCGGGGCTGCCCGAGCCGGGCGACGACCCGCTGGAGTCGCTCGCGGCGTCCATGCAGACCACCGGCACCCCGCGCGTGCCCGACGACGCGGCCGCGCGCCGGCTGCTGCCCGACGCCTCGCGCGACGACGCCGAGGTCGCGGCCGAGTTCCGCCACCTGACCCAGAACGACCTCGCCGTGGCCAAGGTGCGCGGGCTTGAGCGCTTCGCGGACCTGCTCGACCCTCCGGGGGACGCGAGGCTCGACGACGCGCTCGACGAGGCGTTCGACGGCGCCCGCGACGACGACGCCCGCGACGACGCCTTCGAAGACGAGGCTTTCGACGACGAGGCCCTCGACGACGAGGCCTTCGACGACGAGGCCTTCGACGAGGACGCGGCCGACCGCGCCGTCGTCCTGATCGGGCGTGACGAGGCCAACACGGTCGCCGCCGCGCTCACCGACGTGCGCCTCGTCGTGGCCCAGCGGTTGGGCCTGGCGACCGATGACGACGTCGAGGCGTTGCACGACGAGGTGCTCGCCGACGCCGTCGGAGACGACGTCGGCAGCGGCCTGGACGCGCAAGTGCGCCGCTATTGGGGTGGAGTCTTCGTGGCCTCCGGGTTCGCCCAGGAGTCACTGGTCTCGGCCATGCTCGACGACCTGCGGGAGCGGCGCGGGTAGGCTTCAGCGGTGCACCGAGACCCAGCGAACGACGCCCCGATCGGCGTCTTCGACTCCGGCGTGGGCGGGCTGACCGTCGCGCGCTCGATCCTCGACCAACTCCCGCACGAGCAGGTCCTCTACCTGGGCGACACCGCCAACGCGCCGTATGGGCCCAAGCCGCTCGCGGCTGTGCGCGCCATGGCGCTGTCGGTCATGGACCAGCTCGTCGACGAGGGCGTCAAGATGCTCGTCATCGCCTGCAACTCGGCCGCGGCGGTCGCGCTGCCCGACGCGCGCGAGCGCTACGAGGTGCGCCGCGGCATCCCCGTCGTCGAGGTCATCCGCCCGGCCGCGCGCCGAGCCGTCGTCACCTCGCGCAGCGGCCGCATCGGCGTCATCGGCACCAAGGCCACCATCGACTCGCGCGCCTACGAGGATGCGTTCCACGTCACCCCTGGCCTGACCATCACCACGCAGGCGTGCCCCGAGTTCGTGCCGCTCGTCGAGCGCGGCATCACCTCGGGCCCCGAGATCCTCGCGGCGGCGCACCGCTACCTCGACCCGGTGCGCGACGCCGGCGTCGACACGCTCGTGCTGGGCTGCACGCACTACCCGCTGCTCGCCGGCGCCATCGCCTACGCCATGGGCGAGGACGTCACGCTCGTCTCAAGCGCCGAGGAGACCGCCAAGGACGTCTACCGGGTGCTGGTCGCGCGCGGACTGGAGCGTTCGCCCGAGGCCGGCGAGCCGCGCCACCGGTTCCTGTCGACCGGGGACACCGAGTCGTTCGAGCACCTCGCGCGCCGGTTCCTCGGCCCCGAGGTCCGTCTCGTGGAGGCCGCGCGATGAGGCTGCGCACCCTGGGCGTCGCGGGCTCGACCCCTCGGCCGGACTCGCCCGCGTCGACGTACCTGGTCCAGGTCCCGGCCGACGTCGTCGCCGCAGGCCTCGCGTCGGGCGCTGTGCCGCCGGGAGTCGAGGCGCGCGACTGGAACGTCGTCGTCGACCTGGGCAACGGCGGGTTCGGGTACGTGCAGCGGCACGTCGAGCCGCACGACCTCGACGCCGTCCTGCTCAGCCACCTGCACCCCGACCACTGCGCCGACCTGTCGGGCATGTACGTGCACCTGCGCTACCACCCCCTGCGCGGGTCGATGCGCACCGGCGTGCAGCCCCACCTGCCGGTGTACGGACCCGCCGACGTCGCCGAGCGCGCCGCGGCGATGTTCGGGTCGGGCGCGGGGGAGTCGATGGACGGCGTCTACGACTTCCGTCCATGGGCCGACGGCGCCACGGTGCGCGTCGGACCGCTCGACATCACCGTGCGCACCGTGTTCCACCCCGTCGAGGCGTACGGCATGCGCATCACCGGCCCGTCGTCACTGCGGCCCGGCGAGCGCGCCGTGCTCGCCTACACGGGCGACACCGACTACTGCGAGAACGTGGTCGAGGTCGCGCGTGCGGCCGACCTGCTGCTCGCCGAGTCGGCGTTCGCCGAGGGTCGAGACGACGACGTCGTGCCGGGCATCCATCTGACGGGGGCGCGCGCCGGGCGCGTGGCCGCCGAGGCCGGGGTCGGGCGCCTGGTGCTGACGCACCTGCCGTCCTGGACCGACCCGGTCGGGGCGCTCGCCGAGGCGCGCGGACAGTACGACGGGCCGGTCGACCTGGCCGAGCCCGATGGTGTGGTGGAGGTGTGATGAGCGAGTCATCCGGGACAGGCGCGGGCGCGGGGTTCACGGTCACGCTCGGGCGCGCGGGCGCCTACGACGTCGTCGTGCTCGTGGTGTTCTTGATGTTCGGGTCCGCGGCCCACGGGTCGGCGGATCGCGGGACGGGCCACCTGGTGGCGCTCGGCGCGACGTTCTTCGCCGGACTCGCCGCGGGCTGGGCCCTGTCCCGCGCGTGGCGCGCCCCGGCCCGGCTGTGGCCGACCGGCGTCATCATCTGGCTGACCACCGTGGTGGTCGGCGTGGTGCTGCGCGGCCTGCTGATCCCGGACGCCGGCTTCGAGCCCGGCTTCCTGCTGATCACCACCGGATTCCTGGGTGTCACCCTCCTCGGCTGGCGAGCCCTAGCCCGCCCGCCCCGCCGCAAGTCCTAGTGGTCTGTGGAGTCTGCTGACGGTTGGCCTTCGCGAGGACTTCGTCGGCGGTCTTGGTCCAGTCGCCGCGCACCGCCGCACCACCGACGTGATCGATCACTGTCCAAAGTGTCGGTTTTTGTTGCCCGGACAAGGAGCCGGGACCAGGCTCGCTCACGCAAGCCACGTTCCGACATGAGGACGCACGGAAGCCTGCTGCTCAGGCCCGCAGACCAGGCTGGGAGATATCCAAGGAGGTCGGATAGCAGATGGCGATTCGATCAGGAAGGCGGTTCCCGTGCTAGTGCTGTGCGCCGCTCTCTCGTCGACTCTCGCCGGGTTCTTTACCCACTCGGGGTTCGTGGATCGCGGCCGGATTCCGCTCGGTGTGTGGAGGGCGCTGCGGGTGGTCGCCTTTCTCGGGATGGGAATCCTGGGGATCGAGGCGACTGCGCTGTTCGGGGAGCCCAGCTCCCAGATGTTCGGACCGGCGCGGTTGCGCATGGCCGCCGTTCTCTGGCTCCCACATTTCGTCATGTCCTTCACGATGGGGTCTTTGAGTCGCACGCGGGACAGGTCCTCCACCGAGGACTGAGCCCTGATCGACGACGAACTGCCGAGTGGAGGGGCTTACGAGCGGGTGAGGGCCGCGGCGATGGCGGGGGCCAGGGCGCGGAAGGCGTGGCCGCGGTGGCTGATGGCGTTCTTCTCCTGCGGGTCCAGTTCCGCGCTCGTGCGGGCGCCAGGCGTGCCGTCAGGTGCCGGGGGCTGGTCGTCGGGCACGAGGATCGGGTCGTAGCCGAAGCCGTTCGCGCCCCGCGGCGCGGCGACCAGCACGCCGCGCATCTCACCGCGGCACACCGTCTCGGCGCCGTCCGGCGTCACCAAGGCGGCGGCGCACACAAAGCCCGCGCGGCGGTGCTCGGGGCGCTCGATCGCGCCGAGCTGTGCCAGCAGCAGGTCGAGGTTGGCCTGGTCGTCGCCGTGCCGCCCCGCCCACCGGGCCGAGAAGATGCCCGGCGCGCCGCCGAGCACGTCGACGGCGAGGCCCGAGTCGTCGGCGACGGCCGGCAGACCCGCGGCCCGGGCCAGCGCCCGCGCCTTGATGAGCGCGTTCTCCTCGAACGTCACGCCGTCCTCGACGGGCTCGGGCGCGCCCAGGTCGCCCGCGGTGACGACGGCGCCGTCAGGCAGGGTGTCCAGGCCCGGCTGGGCGCGCAGGATCGCGACCAGCTCGACGAGCTTCTTGCGGTTGTGCGTGGCCAGGACCAGCCGGGCGCCGTCGGGAACGGCGACGCTCACCGCGCCAGCTCCTCGGCGAGCGCCGCGCGCTGGACCTGCGCCAGCTCGGCGTTGCCCGCGACGGCCAGGTCGAGCAGGGCGTCGAGCTCGGCGCGGTCGAACGCGCCGTGCTCGGCCGTGCCCTGCACCTCGACGAACGTGCCCGAGCCGGTGACCACGACGTTCATGTCGGTGCCCGCGCGCACGTCCTCGACGTAGGGCAGGTCGAGCACCGGCACGCCGTCGACGATGCCGACGCTCACCGCGCTCACCGAGTCGGTCAGCACCTGCCGCCCGCCCGTGATGTGCCCGTGGCGCCGGCCCCAGGCAACGGCGTCGGCGAGCGCCACGTAGGCCCCGGTGATCGCCGCGGTGCGCGTGCCGCCGTCGGCCTGCAGCACGTCGCAGTCGAGCACGATGGTGTTCTCGCCGAGCGCCGCCACGTCGATGATCGCGCGCAGCGAGCGCCCGATCAGGCGCGAGATCTCGTGCGTGCGCCCGCCCACGCGGCCCTTGACCGACTCGCGGTCCGAGCGCGTGTTGGTCGCGCGCGGCAGCATCGCGTACTCGGCGGTCACCCAACCCTCGCCCGAGCCCTTCTTCCAGCGCGGCACGCCGTCGGTGAACGACGCGGCGCACAGCACGCGGGTGGCGCCGAACTCGACCAGCACCGACCCCTCGGCGGAGTCGAGCCAGCCGCGCGTGATCCTCACGGGGCGCAACTGGTCGGGGGCGCGGCCGTCAGCGCGGACGGGGGCAGGGCGGACATCGGCGGAAGTGGGGGAGGCCATACCGGAAACCCTAACCGCGGCCCCCGGCTACCGTGGGCCTGTGCATCTCATCGCGTCGGACGTCTCGTTCGCCTACCCGGGCGCCGGCGCCGGCAGCGGCGCCGCGGTGCTCGCCGACGAGGGCCGCGCCATCGTCTCAGGCGCCGGGACGCGCCGCCCCGTGGGGTTGGCGGGCGGGCAGACGACGGTCAGCGGCCCGCGCGCCGCGCGCGCCGAGGTGCTTTCTGGGGTCAGCGTGCGCGTCGCCGCCGGCACACGTCTGGGCGTGGTCGGCGAGAACGGGTCGGGCAAGTCCACGCTGATCCGGCTGCTGGCCGGGACGCTGACGCCCACCGCGGGGCGGGTGCGGCGCGAGGGTTCGGTCGCCGTCGTCGAGCAGGAGCTCGTTGAGGTCCCAGGCGAGACGGTGGGCGACGTGGTGCGCACGGCCCTGGCCGGGGTGCGGCGCGTGGCCGCCGAGCTCGACGCCGCGGCCGCCGCGTTCGCCGCGCAGGCCGACCCCGACGCCGCCGCCCTCGACGCGCTCGCCGCGCTGCTGGCCCGCGCCGACCACCTCGCGGCGTGGGACGCCGACCGGCGCGTCGATGTCGCGCTCACGCGCCTGGGAGCGCCACGCGACCTGGACCGGACGGTCGAGACGCTGAGCGTCGGCCAGCGCTACCGCGTGCGGCTGGCCTGCCGGCTCGCCGAGCGCAGCGACTTCCTGCTCCTGGACGAGCCCACCAACCACCTCGACGACGAGGCCATCGGGTTCCTGACCGAACAACTCCACACGTGGCGCGGCGGCCTGGTCATGGTCACCCACGACCGCCAACTGCTCGACGACGTCGCGACCGCGATCCTGGACCTCGACCCGTCGATGGACGGGCGACCGACGCTGTACGGGCAGCCCGGGTACCTGGCCTACCGGTTCGCCAAGTCGCAGGCGCTGCGCCGCTGGCGTCAGCGCTACCGCGCCGAGCGCAAGCGCGCGCAACAGCTCGCCGAGCGACTTGACGCCTCCTATGAGGGCCTCTCGGACGAGTGGCGCCCGCCCAAGGGCTCGCAGCGCCACCGCCGGTCCACACGCGCCCGCATCCACGTCAAGGCCGCCGACCGGCTCGTCCAGCGCTTGGAGGCCGAGGCCGTCGAGGTGCCCGTGCCGCCGCTGGAGCTCGTGTTCCCCGACCTGCCGTCGCTCTCGCCGGGCTGGGACCCGTCGCAGCCGCTCGTCGAGCTGCGCAACCCGCGCGTCGACGGCGACCCGGGCGACGACGGCGCCCCCCGCGTGCGGCTCGATCTGCCCGGGGTGCGCGTGGCCGTCGCGCCCGCCGGTCGCCTGCTGGTCGTCGGGCCCAACGGCAGCGGCAAGTCGACGCTGCTCGGCGCGCTGTCAGGGAGCCTGCCGCTGGCCCGCGGGACGCGCACCGTCGCCGACGGCGTGCGCGTCGGCGTCGTCGGGCAGGAGAACGCGCCGGTCGTGGGGCGTGGGCAGGACGACCCGCGCACGCTGACCGGGTTCGACGCCGCCGCCAACGAGGCGTTGGCGCTGCTGACGCGCGGGTTGCTCGACCCCGAGCATGTGGTGCCCGTCGCGGCGCTCGGGCTGCTCGCCGAGGAGGATCTGGAGCGACCCCTGGTGGAGCTGTCGGCCGGGCAGCGGCGGCGGTTCGAGCTGGCGCGCACCCTGCTCGCGGCGCCGCACCTGCTCATCCTCGACGAGCCGACCAACCACCTGTCGATCGACCTGGTCGACGAGCTCACGCGCGCGCTCGCGCGCACGGGCGCCGCCGTCGTCGTCGCGACGCACGACCGGCGCATGCGCGAGGACTTGGGGGACTGGCCGACGCTCACGCTGTGACGCGGCGCCCGGTCAGGCCAGCCGGCCCACCCAGCCCATCGCCTGCCTGACCAGCGCGCCCTGCCCGCCGGTGAACTCGGCCTGGACCGCGTCGGCGCACGCCTCCTCGGGCGTGAGCCAGTCGATGTCGAGCGCGTCCTGCTGCGGGCGGCAGTCGCCCGTCACTGGCACCACATAGGCGAGCGAGACGGCGTGCTGGCGGGGGTCGTGGAACGAGGTGATCCCCGGGGTGGGGAAGTACTCGGCGACCGTGAAGGGCTGCGGTGAGGCCGGGACCTGCGGCAGCGCGACCGGGCCCAGGTCCTTCTCGATGTGCCGCAGCAGCGCGTCGCGCACGCGCTCGTGGTACAGCACGCGGCCCGAGACGAGGGAGCGCGCCAGTCCGCGCGCGCCCATGCGCAGCAGCAGCCCGACCGAGACGACGTCGCCCGACTCGTCGACCCGCACCGGCACGGCGTCGACGTACACGAGCGGCAGCTGCGCGCGCACTACCGCCAGGTCCTCAGGCGTCAGCCACCCGGACGGGCGGGCGGCCGGCGGCTCCCAGTCGTCAGGCGGGGGCGGCAGCTCTGCGGAGGCGGTCACAGAGCGATCCAACCACGCGCCGGGAATACTCGGCGCCCGCGGTGCGCTACGGGTTGCGTACCGAGGAGAGGAACACCATGGCAACCGTCGAGCTCACCGACGACACGTTCGAGCAGACCGTGACCGACAACGACATCGTGCTGGTCGACTTCTGGGCCTCGTGGTGCGGCCCGTGCCGGCAGTTCGCGCCGATCTTCGAGAAGTCGTCGCAGGTCAACACCGACATCGTGCACGCCAAGCTCGACACCGAGGCGCAGCAGCGCATCGCGGCGGCCGCGGGGATCACGGCGATCCCGACGCTCATGGCGTTCCGCGAGGGTGTGCTGGTGTTCAACCAGGCGGGCGCGCTGCCCGCGCCAGCGCTCCAGCAGGTCGTCGACGCCGTCAAGGGCCTCGACATGGACGAGGTGCGCAAGGCCGTGGCAGCCCAGGCGGCGCCGCAGGAGTGAGCCTGCGGGCTACTTGAGCGCACCGCTCGTGATGCCGATGGTCAGCCGGCGCCCACACCAGGCGTACAGGCCGACCATCGGCAGCACACTGATGGCGGCCGCCGCGAACAGCGCCCCGTAGTCGCTGCCCGAGTACTGCTGCTGTTGGTAGTAGTTGAGGATCGACAGGGGCAGCGTGTACCTGTCGCCCGTCTGGATGAACATCAACGCCAGGAACGTCTCGTTCCACACGTTGACGCCGGTCAGCAGCATCGCCGTCGTCAGCCCGCCGCGCGCGAGCGGCAGCATGATCGACCAGAACGTGCGGTTGGGGCTCAGGCCGTCGAGCGCCGCGGCGTCCTCCAGCTCCGAGGGCAGCGAGCCGAAGAACCCCGTCAGCAGGAACACGGTGAACGGCAGGTTCACCACGACGTACATCACGAACAGTCCCGACAGCGTGCTGATGAGCCCGAGCCGCAGCATGAGCGCATACAGGGGCAGCACGATGATCTGCATCGGGATGCCCAGGCCCAGCACGAAGTAGACGACGGTCGCGTTGACCGCCCAACCCGAGCGGCGGGCCAGCGCGTACGACGCGGGCGCGGCGATCGCCACGGTGGCCAGCGCCACGGTGGCGACCAGGAGCGCCGAGTTGCCGAAGCCGCGGCCGAGGTTGCCGTCGACCCAGGCGGTGCGCCAGTTCTCCAGGTGGAGGCCGTCGGGCGGCGCCCACGGCGCCGCCACGATCGCCGCCGACGACTTGAACGCGCTGAGCACGATGAACGCGAGCGCTGCGGCGCTGAACAGGACCACGGCCCACACGCCCACGGTGACCAGGCGGTGCAAAGGGCTGCGGTCGAGGCGGCTGATCGCACTGCGGCGCAGCGTGCGGGGCGCGGGACGGGCGTAGCGCATGGGACTCCTTGTGCGGGCTCAGAACTGGATCGACTCGCGGCGCATGAGGCGGCGCACCACGATCACGAGGACGGCGACGAAGGCGAGCGTGACGACGGCGCCCGCGGCGGCGTAGCCGAAGGTGAACGCCGCCGCGGTCCCGCCGAGCGTCTTGCCGTAGACGAACAGCGCGGTGTTCCACTGGTTGACGTGCGGCAGGGCCCCCTGCCCACCCGAGAACGCCAAGATGAACTCGAAGATCTTGACCGAGCTGATGGTCCACAGGATCGCCGCGACCCCCACGACGTCCCAGGCCAGCGGCAGGGTCACGTGCCGGAACCGCTGCCAGGGGCCCGCGCCGTCGAGGAAGGCGGCCTCGTAGAAGTGCGCCGGGATGGCGTCGACGCCGGCCAGGAGGATCGTCACGTAGTACCCGAGGTGGATCCAGACCAGCCCGAGCAGCACGAGCGCGAAGGCTGAGTCCGGCCCCATCCAGGTGACCGGCCCGACGCCCAGCACGTCCAGCAGGCCGTTGACGAGCCCGTCGTAGCGGAACAGCGCGCCCCAGAAGATGGCCAGCACGATGGTCGAGACCAGGTGGGGCAGGAACAGCGCCCCGCGCACGAACCGCGCGAAGCGCAGTTCGCGGATCACGAGGATGACGACGAAGCTCAGCACGAACAGCGTGACCCCGACCCCGAGCGTGATGGTGGCGGTGTTGAGGATCGAGCGCTGGAAGACGGGGTCGCTCCAGAGCGTCACGTAGTTGCGCAGGCCCACCCACCGGGGGCTGTCGATGCCGTTCCAGTCGGTCAGGCTCGCGTACACCGAGTACGCCGACGGGGCGATGAACAGCGCGGTGTACAGGACCAGCGCCCCGATCACGTACGGGATCGTGAGCTGGCGCCGCTTGCGGGCGAACGCGGATGTCGCCATGGACGGTCAGCCGGCCGCGGCCAGGTAGTCGACCGTCTGGCGCTGAGACTCGGCGACGAACCGCTGGGCGTCGTACTCGCCCGTGACGAAGCTGGTGACCGTCGTGCGGTAGATGGTCGAGTACCAGTCGGGGAAGTCGCGCGCGAGGCCGGCCTGGTCCGGGTAGACCTCGCCGGTGGTCAGGGCCTCGGCGATGGTGGCCAGCTCGTCGGGGACGCTGACGTCGGCGCGGGGGGTGATCTGCAGCGCCTCGCTCGCCAGACGCTCGGCGTACCGCTGCTGGGCGAAGTAGGCGATGAACTGCTCGGCGGCCGTCGCGTGCGCGGCCGTGGCCGGGACGGCGAACCCGATGAAGTTGGCGCCGACGGCGGCGTCGCCGCCCGGGGTGAGCGCGGGCAGCTGCACGGACTGGAAGGTGAACCCGTCGGCCGCGTTGGGCGCGGCCTCGCTGGGCACCCATGTGCCCGACAGGTAGGCGGCGGCCTTGCCCGAGGCCCAGAGGTTCTGCGCATCGGAGCCCTGGTTGGCCTCGTACCCGTCGGGGAAGAACGGGCGCAGCTCGTCGAACGCGCGCAGCGCCGTCGCGACGCCCGGCGCCTTCCACGCGTCGCCCGTCTTGTCGGTGGCCAGGGCGCGCACGCCCTCGACGCCGAGGGCGCGTTCGAGCAGGAGCGTGACCCAGTAGGCGTCGTTGCTCGGGATGGCGATCGCGGGGGTGCCGGACGCGTCGATCTGGCGCAGGGCCTCGACGAACTCGTCCCACGAGCCCGTGGCCTGCGCCAGTTCGGGGTGCTGCGCGGCGTCGAACCACACGCCCTCGCTCATGACCTCATACGGGACCATCGACGGGCGGCCCTCGTCGTCGGACACCGCCTTGATGTAGGCCGCCGGGATGACCTCGGACAGCGGCTGGTCGTCGCCGGGGGCCGTCAGCGCGTATGCGGCCGTCAGGTCGCGGTGCTGGTCGTTGACGACGACGGGGCCGAGCGCGTTGACCGAGCCGTCGACGAGGTCGGCGGCGGCGCCCGACCGCAGCGTGGGCAGCAGCTTGGTCACGACCTCGCGGCCCTGCCACTCGACGTCGACCTCGATGCCGGTGTCGGCGGTGAACTGGGCGATGGCGTCGGCGAGGATCTTGGCCTGCGGCTCGTTCTTGTTCCACATCGACCAGTAGGTGAACGAGGCGTCGTCGTCGGCGCTGGCGGGGCTCGCACACCCGGCCAGGGCCAGGGCGGCGACGGCGCAGCCCG
The DNA here is from genome assembly GCF_004216535.1 of Xylanimonas ulmi. Lineage (NCBI taxonomy): Bacteria > Bacillati > Actinomycetota > Actinomycetes > Micrococcales > Promicromonosporaceae > Xylanimonas > Xylanimonas ulmi. Next base: position 2,060,673 of record NZ_SGWX01000001.1, on the reverse strand, counting down.
CCAGGGCGGCCGCGGGGGTGGTGTTGCGCATGCGGGGGACCTCCTTGTCGTTGGCGGCCGGCCCCGGCGATGGTCGCCGGGGCCGGCGAACCAAGAGAACAGGCCCGCGCCAAAGGATCACAAGCCCAAAGCGATCATTCGAACACATGTGAACGTGCTACTAGCGCGGACGCGGATTTCAAGGAATTGTGAGGCATCTGAACCGTCTCGCAAAGGCTTCCCGGTCGCTCTGGAGGCTGAGATGTGCGTTCAGCAACAATTGGCACTTTCAAACAATTGCGCACATCACCGAGGCATCGCGACCCGGCGAGGAGAGGAACTGATGGTCGCCGAAGGCAGGCAGGACGCGATCCTGCGGGAGTTGGAGCTGCATGGCAGCTTGATCGTGACTCGGTTCGCCGAGCGTCATTCGGTCTCACCCATGACGGTGCGTCGCGACCTGCTTCGGTTGGAGAAGGAGGGCCTGCTCGTGCGCGTGCACGGCGGTGCGATCTCCCTGGGTGTGGCGGCCGAGCGATCCCGCACCCCAGACCGCCCCACGTCCGGGCGCAGGGTCGTGGCCACGATCGGGATGATCGCGCCCTCGGCGACCTACTACTTCCCCGCGGTGATCCGCGGCGCCGAGCAGTCCGCACGCGAGAACAACGTCCGGCTCGTGCTCGGCACGACCAACTACTCGCCCAGCGAGGAGGTCCGCCAGGCCGAGCGACTGCTGGGCGGGGGCGTCGACGGGCTGCTGATCACACCGAGCGCCGCGATCGAGGAGGGCTCGCCGCTGCACCGCGTGCTGTTGGCGGCCAAGGTGCCGGTCGTCGTCGTGGAGCGCAGCATCTCGGAGCTGCAGTTCGCCAAGTCGCCCATCGAGTCGGTGCGCACCGACCACGCGCACGGCGCCGACATCGCCGTCCAGCACCTGCACGACCTGGGGCACCGTCGCGTCGTGCTGGCCGCGCGCGAGAGCCCGACGGCGCCGTGGCTCAAGGACGGGTGGTCGCGCGCCGTCAGCCGCATGGGTGGGCGCGTGGAGGGCGAGTACCTGTCCCTGCCCAACCCGCCCGTCGGCACGACCGAGGCCGTCGAGGCGCTCGCGAGGCTCGTCGAGCGCTGCGTCGAGGACGACGTGCACGCCGTCATCGTGCACACCGACGCCGACGCTGTCACGTTCGCCGACCTGGCCGCCGAGCGCGGTCTCTCGGTGCCCGACGACGTCAGCGTCGTGGCTTACGACGACGAGATCGCCTCGCTCGCACGCGTGCCGCTCACCGCGATCGCCCCGCCCAAGTGGGAGCTCGGCCACCGCGCCGCGCGCATGTGCTTCGACCGCATCCGAGCCACGAGCGCGTCGACCGTGGTGCGCATGACGCTGCTGCCGACGCTCGTGCCGCGCGAGTCGACCGGGCCGGCCCGGCCCTGACGGGTCAGTCCACCGCGAGCCCCTGCGCGCGCAGCCCGTCGATGATGCCCGGCAGAGCGTCCACGGTGCCCTGACGTAGCACATGCAGCAACACGACGCTGCCCGGCTGCGCGGCGCCCAGCACGCGGTCGCGCACGACGTCGGCGCCCGGCGCGCGCCAGTCCTGCGTGTCGAGCGTCCACAGGTCGATCGACAGGTGCTCGGCCTCGGCCACCTGGCGGACCGTGTCGTTCACGGCGCCGTAGGGAGGCCGGAACGCCGTGGGGCGCACGCCGGTGATCTCGGTCAGCGTCGCCTGCGTGCCGGCGATCTCGGCGCTGACCTGCTGCGGGGTGAGCGTGGTCAGGTCGGGGTGTGTGGCGGAGTGGTTGCCGAGCCGGTGCCCCTCGGCGAGGATGCGCCGCACCGTCTCGGGGTGGGCGCGGGCGCGCTCGCCCAGCACGTAGAACGTCGCGTGCGCGCCCTTGTCCGCGAGGATGTCGAGGATCTGCTCGGTGTGCGCCCCCGGTCCGTCGTCGAACGTCAGGTGCACCGCGTGGTCACCGGTGAACGCCCCCGGCGTCGCCTCCTGGACGGGCGCCGGCAGTGTCGTGACCGGCAACGTGACGACGTCGCTGCCGCCGCCTGCGGCGCGCGCCCGCAGTTCGGCGAGCACCGCCTGCGCCGCCGCAGCCGGATCGACCCGGCGACCGTCGGCGCCCGGCGCCACGACGGTCCCTGCCATGACGATCCGCAGCACAGGGTCCTGAGCGGCCTGCGCAGCGGCCGCCTCGATGTCCGCGGCCAGCCCTGCGCCGTCGGCGCCGACCGACACCCCGCCAGCGCTGAGGGTGACGGGCAGCGCCGCGAAGACGCGGTCCGGAGGCACGGTCACGCGGGCGTGCGCCGCGGCGAGCACCAGGGGCCGGGCGACGGCGGCGCGCACGAGCGTGGCGGCCGCCGCCAGGTCGCCGCGCGTGACCGCGGGCGCTCGCGCCTGCGTCGGCAGGTCGGCCGTCCGCCGTCCGTCGCGCACCGCCTCGAGGATCGCGCGGCGCGCGGCGATGACGTCGAGGCGCACGCCGGGGACGTCGGGGCGCACCGCCACCTGGCCGTCGCTCAGCGTGAGGGCAGCGTCCTGGGGCTCGACGTCGATGTCGCGCGCGAGCGCGGCGACGGCCGCGTCGAGCCCCGCCGGGTCGAGCCGGTCAGGCGGGGGAGTCAGGTGCAGCAGACCCCAGGCGGCCCGCGTCTGGGCGACGACGTCCTGCCAGAGGGGGCCGTCGCGCCCGGCCGACAGCAGCGCGTCACGCAGGGCGCCTTCGGCGTCGACGAGGCCGAGCGAGCCGAGCGTGCGCTCCACGGGGCGCTCGCCGGAGCGCAGCGTGAGGGTGGCCTGCGCCCGCTCACGCGCATACGCCGCGGCGGCCGACGACGGGTCGGCCCACACCTGCTCGCGGCTGGCGCCGGGCAGGTCGAGCCCGAGCACGGGGCGATCTGAGGCGATGGCGTTGACGACGAGCGGCGCGGCCGGCACGACGACGAGCGCCGCGGCGGCGACGGCGCCGACGACACGCAAGGACCGGCGGGCTCTCACCTGTCCAGCATTCCGGTTTCCCGGAAAAGGTGGGGGAACGGCGCGCACGATATCGATGTCGGGTGCGCCGTTCCCCTGACCGCCTGGCGCTAAATGACGCCCAGGGCGATCATCGCGTCGGCGACCTTGGTGAAGCCGGCGATATTGGCGCCGAGCACATAGTTGCCGGGCGTGCCGTACTCCTCGGCGGTCTCCACGCATTGGTCGTGAATGCGCGTCATGATCTGGCGCAGACGCTCCTCGGTGTAGTCGAACGACCACGCGTCGCGTGAGGCGTTCTGCTGCATCTCGAGCGCCGAGGTCGCCACGCCTCCGGCGTTGGCCGCCTTGCCCGGAGCGAACAGCACACCGGCCTCCTGGAGCAGGGCGACGGCCTGCGGCGTCGTGGGCATGTTGGCGCCCTCGGCGACCGCGACCACACCGTTCGCGACGAGCTGCTTGGCGTGCGACTCGTCGAGCTCGTTCTGCGTCGCGCACGGGAGCGCGACGTCGGTCGGCACGTCCCAGATCGAGCCGTCGGTGACGAGCCGGGATCCGGGCCGCCGTGCGACGTAGTCGGCGACGCGCCCACGCTCGACCTCCTTGACCTGGCGCAGCAGGTCGAGGTCGACACCGGCCTCGTCCACGACGTAGCCGGAGGAGTCGGAGAACGCCACGACGTTCGCGCCGAGCTGCTGGGCCTTGGCGATCGCGTAGATGGCGACGTTGCCCGAGCCCGAGACGGTGACGCGGCGCGCGTCGAAGTCCTGGCCGTGGGCGGCGAGCATCGACTCGGCGAACATGACGGTGCCGAACCCGGTGGCCTCGGTGCGCACGAGCGAGCCGCCCCAGGTCAGGCCCTTGCCCGTGAGCACGCCCGACTCATAGCGGTTGGTGATGCGCTTGTACTGGCCGAACAGGTAGCCGATCTCGCGGCCGCCCACGCCGATGTCGCCCGCGGGCACGTCGGTGTACTCGCCGATGTGGCGGTACAGCTCGGTCATGAACGACTGACAGAACCGCATGACCTCGCGGTCCGACTTGCCGCGCGGGTCGAAGTCCGAGCCGCCCTTGCCGCCGCCGATCGGCATGCCCGTGAGCGAGTTCTTGAAGATCTGCTCGAAACCGAGGAACTTCACGATGCCCAGGTACACCGACGGGTGGAACCGCAGCCCGCCCTTGTACGGGCCGAGCGCCGAGTTGAACTCGACGCGGAAGCCGCGGTTGATCTGCACCTGGCCGGCGTCGTCGATCCAGGGCACGCGGAACACGATCTGCCGCTCGGGCTCGCAGATGCGCTGGAGCACCGCGGCCTCGACGTACTGCGGCTTCTTGCGCAGGACGGGCTCGAGCGACTCGAACACCTCGCGCACCGCCTGGTGGAACTCCGCCTCACCAGGGTTGCGTCGCAGCACCGCGTCGTAAACCGACTGCAACTGGGAATCCATTCGTACCTCCGGTTCTTACAGACGCCCCGCACGGTACGCGCGTGACGCTGGTGACAGGATTGAGTGTGGCGCGACGCGATCAGTCGGCGAGGTGGCCGTTGTAGTCGATGTGCTGGGTCTCCTTCTCCAGCGCCAGGGCTACGAGCGTAATGACCGCCATGACGGACAGGTAGACCCCGACGAGCACGGGCGACCCGCCGCCCTTGCTCCACAGCCACACCGCGATGAACGGCGCGACGGCCGCGCCCAGGATCGAGGAGACGTTGTAGGCGATGGCCGAGCCGGTGTAGCGGACGTTCGCGGCGAACAGCTCGGGAAGCACGGCCGCCATGGGTCCGAAGGTCAGGCCCATGAGGCAGAAGCCGACGATGAGCAGCGTCTGGACGCCGACGGCGCCGCCCGCGAACAGGGGCACGAACAGCGCGCCGAACGCGGCGATCGCGATCGTCACCACGATGAGGTGCTTGCGGCGTCCGAAGCGCTCGGCGAGCGGCCCCGAGGCGAGCGTGGTCATCCCGAAGAACACGACGCCGATGATGAGCATCCACAGGAACTCGACGCGCTCGTAGCCCAGGCCCGCCGGGCCGGTCTCGGGCCTGGTCGAGGCCGTGCCGAAGGTGAGGGTGAACGTCGTCATCAGGTAGAAGAGCACGTAGGTGGCCAGCATGATGAACGTGCCCGAGATGAGCTTGGTCCACGAGGTGCGCACGACGGCGGCCAGCGGCACGGCGACCACGGCGTCGGCCTCCTGGACCTTGCGGAACGCGGGGGTCTCGATGAGCTTCAGGCGCACCCACAGGCCGATGATCACGAGCACCGACGAGGCGAGGAACGGCACGCGCCAGCCCCACGAGGCGAAGGCCTCGGGCGAGGAGAACGTCGACAGCGCGATGAACACGGTGTTGGCGAGGATGAAGCCGATGGGCGCGCCGAGCTGCGGGAACGTGCCCCACACCGCGCGCTTGCCGGCCGGGGCGTTCTCGGTCGCGAGCAGCGCGGCGCCGCTCCACTCGCCGCCCAGCCCCAGGCCCTGCGTGAACCGGCACAGCACGAGCGCGGCCGGCGCGAGCACCGTCCAGCCCGGCGTCGCGGCCGGAGGGATCAGGCCGATGAGGACCGTGGCAACGCCCATGGTCAGCAGCGAGGCGACGAGCGTCGTCTTGCGGCCGACGCGGTCGCCGAAGTGTCCGAAGAGGATCGAGCCGAGGGGGCGCGCGACGAACGCGACACCGAAGACGGCGAACGAGCTGAGCAGCTGCGTCGTCGGGTCCTGCGCGTTCGGGAAGAACAGGGCGGGGAAGACGAGCACCGCGGCGGTCGCGTAGGCGTAGAAGTCGTAGAACTCGATCGAGGTGCCGATGAGGCTGGCGACGACGACCCGGCCCCTGGAGTTCTCCGCCTGTGCGCGCGGGGCCGCGGCGTCCGGATCGACGCCGAGGGCAGCAGTGGTGGACATACAGTGAACAGTAGAAGTCTGTCCAGGCAACGGGACAACCGTCTACAATGTGAGACGCCCTGCTGGGGGCGGCGTGTCGGCGCGCGACCCGACGGAGGGCGCGTGAAGGTGTGGTGAACGGAAACAACCGGGCGTGCCAGCGTGTTGGCAACCACGGATCCCCAGGGGGAGGATCGACCGCGCCGGCGCACCGGCGCCTTACCGAGGGACAGGACGACACGATCCGATGAACGACCTGCTGTACGTCAACGGCGGCAACCCGCTCGAGGGCACCATCACCGTGCGGGGGGCCAAGAACTTCGTCTCGAAGGCGATGGTCGCCTCGCTCCTCGGAGAGACCGCCAGCGTGCTGCGCAACGTCCCTCAGATCCGCGACGTCGGTGTGGTCTCGGGCCTGCTGGAGTTGCACGGCGTCAACGTCAAGTACGACTCGGACGCCGGCATCCTCGACCTCGACCCGTCGAACGTCGAGTCGGCGCACATGGCCGACATCGACGCGCACGCCGGGTCCAGCCGCATCCCGATCCTCTTCTGCGGCCCGCTGCTGCACCGGTTGGGTGAGGCGTTCATCCCCGATCTGGGCGGGTGCCGGATCGGCGACCGGCCGATCAACTACCACCTGGACATCCTGCGCCAGTTCGGCGCGGTGGTGGACAAGCGGCCCAACGGCATCCACCTGCGCGCCCCGCGCCGCCTGCAGGGCACCAAGTTCACCCTGGAGTACCCGTCGGTCGGCTCGACCGAACAACTGCTGCTGACGGCTGTGCGCGCCGAAGGCATCACCGAGCTGCGCAACGCGGCGATCGAGCCCGAGATCATGGACCTGATCGCGGTGCTGCAGAAGATGGGCGCGATCATCTCGGTCGACACCGACCGCGTCATCCGCATCGAGGGCGTCGACCGCCTCGAGGGCTTTAGCCACACCGCGCTGGCCGACCGCATCGAGGCCGCCTCATGGGCCTCGGCCGCGCTGGCCACGAGGGGCGACGTCACCATCAAGGGCGCCACCCAGCCCGAGATGATGACCTTCCTCAACACCTTCCGGAAGGTCGGCGGCAAGTTCGACGTGCAGGAGGACGGCATCCGGTTCTGGCACCCGGGCGACGACCTGCGCGCCATCGTGCTGGAGACCGACGTGCACCCGGGCTTCATGACCGACTGGCAGCAGCCACTCGTCGTCGCGCTCACCCAGGCCACGGGCCTGTCGATCGTGCACGAGACGGTGTATGAGAACCGGTTCGGGTTCACGCAGGCGCTGCGCCAGATGGGCGCCACCATCCAGGTCTACAAGGAGTGCCTGGGCGGGGGGGACTGCCGGTTCGGGCAGCGCAACTTCCACCACTCGGCCGTCGTGTCAGGCCCGACACCGCTGGCGGCCGCCGACATCGAGGTGCCCGACCTGCGCGGCGGGTTCTCGCACCTCATCGCCGCGCTGACGGCCAAGGGCGCCTCGACCGTGCGGGGCATCAGCCTCATCGACCGGGGGTATGAGAGCTTCCAGGACAAGCTCGTCGCCCTCGGCGCGGACGTGTCACGCGACTGAGCCAGTACGCTTGGGGGCCGTGATCGCCCACTCCGTCGCCCGCCCCGACTCCCGCGCCTATCGCGCGATCGCGTGGCTCGTGCGGCATCTGATGTTCCTGGTCGCGCGGTACGAGTGGACCGGCGACGAGAACCTGCCCAAGTCCGGGGGGTTCATCGCCGCCGCCAACCACGCGACCGAGATCGACGCGCTGACCTTCGCGCACTACCTGTACGACCACGGGTACGAGCCGCGCATCCTGGCCAAACGTGGGTTGTTCACCACGCCCGTCATCGGCTCGATCCTGCGCGCCACGCGCATGATCCCGGTCGACCGGGGCACGGCCGACGCCGGCCGCTCGCTCGACGCCGCGCGGCACGAGCTCGGCGACGGCGCGTGCGTGGCGATCTTCCCCGAGGGCACCATCACGCGCGACCCCGACCTGTGGCCCATGGAGGGCAAGACAGGCCTGGCCCGCATCGCGCTCGCCACGCGCCTGCCCGTCATCCCTGTGGCCCAGTGGGGAGCGGGCGACCTGCTGGCGCGCTACGGGCGAGTGCTGCGCCCGTTCCCGCGCAAGCGCGTCAAGCTCCAGGCGGGCCCCGCCGTCGACCTGTCCGACCTGTACGACCGGCCACAGAACGCCGCCACGCTGCGCGAGGCGACCACGCGCGTCCTGGACGCCATCACCACCGAGCTCGAGGCATTGCGCGGCGAGAAGGCGCCGGCCGCCCGGTTCGACCTGCGCAAGCACCCCGAGTACGAGAAGAAGCAGACCGTCTACCCGCCGGTGGAGCGCCCGTGAGCGCCGCGGCCGCCCCCGCCCCCGCCCCCGCCCCCGTCGTCGCCGTCCTCGGCGCGGGCGCCTGGGGCACGACGTTCGCCAAGGTGCTCGCCGACGCCGGCTGCCGGGTGCGACTGTGGGGCCGCGACGACGCCGTCGCGCGCGCCGTCACCGAGGAGCACCGCAACGAGAAGTACCTGCCGGGCGTCGACCTGCCCGCGACGATCACCGGCACCACCGACGCCGCGGCCGCCCTGTCCGGGGCGTCGATCGTGGTCGCCGCGGTCCCGTCGCAGGTCGCCCGAGACACGCTCGGCGCCATGGCGCACCTGGTCGAGCCCGGCGCCGTCGTCGTCTCGCTCATGAAGGGCGTCGAACTGTCGACCGACCGGCTCATGAGCGAGGTCGTCGCCGCGGCGCTCGGCGTCGACGCCGACCGGGTCGCCGTGGTCTCGGGCCCCAACCTGGCCAAGGAGATCGCCGTCGCCCAGCCGACGGCGACCGTGGTGGCCTCGACCAGCCCGGACACCGCGCGGCTGGTCGCGCGCGCCTGCACGACGTCGTACTTCCGCCCGTACACCAACGACGACGTCGTCGGCGTCGAACTGTGCGGCGCGGTCAAGAACGTCATCGCGCTGGCCGTCGGCATCGCGCAGGGGCTCGGCTACGGGTGGAACACCACGGCCTCGCTCATCACCCGCGGCCTCGTGGAGATCACGCGCCTCGGCCTCGCACTGGGCGCCGACGCCGAGACCTTCGCGGGCCTGGCCGGCATGGGCGACCTGGTCGCGACGTGCGCCTCACCGCTCAGCCGCAACCACACGCTCGGCAAGCACCTGGGCCAGGGCCTGACCCTCGATGAGGCGATCGCCGCGACAGGCGGAACCGCCGAGGGCGTCAAGTCCTCGCAGTCGGTGCTCGACCTGGCGCGCAAGCACGGCGTCGAGATGCCCATCACGGCCGGAGTCGTCGCCGTCGTGACGGGCGCGATGCCCGTCGCGGACCTCGGCCCGGCACTGCTGTCGCGGCCGCAGAAGGCCGAAGGGGTCTGAGGCCTCAGCCGACGTCCAGCGGGTCGCGGGCCATCTCGCCCGCGTGGACGCCGTCGCCGTCCCAGCCCCGTGGCGTCAGGTCCGGGCGCCGGTGCTCGTAGTCGCTGGACAGCAGCGGCGAGGAGATGAGCATGTCGGCGGTGGCGACGTTGCAGGCCATCGGCACGTTCCACACGGCGCCGATGCGCAGCAGCGCCTTGACGTCGGGGTCGTGCGGCTGCGCCTCAAGCGGGTCCCAGAAGAAGATGAGCACCCCGATGCTCCCCTCGGCGATCCGGGCGCCGATCTGCTGGTCGCCGCCGACCGGTCCAGACAGGAACCGGCGCACCGGAAGCCCGAGCTCGAACTCCAGCATCGTGCCTGTCGTGCCGGTGGCGTAGAGCCGGTGCTGGGAGAGCACCTGCCGGTTGTACTCGGCCCAGCGCAGGAGCTCGACCTTCATGTTGTCGTGGGCGACCAGGGCGATGTCACGCTGTCGCGACGTAGACGTAGCAGTCATGCCGACGCACCTCCGTACGGAGCCAGGGTGGTTCTCCTCCACCTGCGCCGTCGCAAGCGCTGAGCTCCCAGTATCGCAGGCGCGCCGCCGGGCGCCTCAGCGCTCGATGTCGACCACGACCCGCGCGGGGTCCTGGAGCGCGAACACACGGAAGGGTCGAGGCTCGTCGACGCCGAGGAACGCCGTCGCGTACCCCTCGAACATGAAGCGGTAGACGACCTGACGCACCGCCCCGCCCGGGAGGGTGACCACGTCGCCCGCGTACTCCTCGACGCCCGTGTCCATCGGCAGACCGACCCCCGAGATGCGCACCTGGAGCACGGCGCCGCCCGCCACCTCGACGGGCAGGCCCGAGCCGTCGTCGAGCGCGTCGTCGACGTACTCGACCCGCCACCCGGGCGCGCCCGCGCCGCCGAGGTCGAACACCACGCGGTCGAAGCCGTCATGCGTGGCCGCGCGCACGTCGGTCACGGTGAGCCCGGCGCCCGCGGCGGTCGGCTCGGCGGTCACGACGTTCGCGGGGTCCTCGAACGCCGGTCCGCCGGGGCCCTCGCTCGTCGCGTCGCCGGGCTCCTGGCTCGGGTCTTCGCCCGGCGACGGCGTCGGGCTCGGGCTCGCGGTCGGGCTCGCCGCCGGGCTGTCGGTCGCCGTCGGCGCCGGCGAGGCCGGCGCGTCGTCGGTGGTGGCGCACCCGGCGGCCGTGAGCAGGACGGCGACCAGGGCCGCCGTCATCGTGGTCCTGCGACGCATGGGGCACCTCCGCTGTCGGTACCCCGACGGTAGGCCGCGCGGGGCCTGGACGCGGCCTGAGGCGCGCCGCGCGTCGCTCACAGTGTGTCGCTCACCGCGCGTCGATCACAGCACTGCGCGCAGCGCCTGGTCGAGGTCGGCCCACAGGTCCTCGACGTCCTCGACGCCGACCGACAGCCGCAGCAGGTCCTCGGGCACGGTCGGCGACTCGGTCGCGAAGCGGCGGCGGCGCTCCAGCGTCGACTCGACGCCGCCCAGCGACGTCGCCGGCACCCAAAGGCGCAGCGCGGCGACGACGGCGTCCGCTGCGGCGGCGCCGCCGATCGGCCGCAGGCCCACGATCGCGCCGAAGCCGCGCATCTGGCGGGCCGCGCGCTCGTGCCCCGGGTCGCCCGGCAGCGAGGGGTGGCGGACCTGCGCGACGGCGGGGTGCTCGGCCAGCCGCGCGGCCAGCACCGCGGCGTTGGCCTGCGCGCGCTCGACCCGCAGGTGCAGCGTGCGCAGCCCGCGCAGCGCGAGCCACACCTCGAACGGGCCGGCGATCGCCCCGTGCAGCGTGCGGTAGGCGCGCAGGGTCGCGTCCAGATCGGCGTCGTCGGTCACGCAGGCGCCGAGCACGACGTCGGAGTGACCCGCCAGGTATTTGGTCACCGAGTGCAGCACGACGTCGGCGCCGAGCGCGAGCGGGTTCTGCCCGAGCGGCGTGGCGAAGGTGTTGTCGACGACGGTGCGCACACCCGCCGCGCGCGCCGCGGCCAGCAGCGCGGGCAGGTCGGCGACCTCAAGCATGGGGTTGGTGGGCGACTCGAGCAGCGCGACGTCGGCGCCGTCGAAGGCCGCGATCACCTGGTCGGTGTCGGTGATGTCGACGCGGCGCACCTCGACTCCGTGCCGCGCCGCGAGGTCGTCGGCGTACCCGAGGCTCACCTGGTAGGCGTGGCGCGGGACAACGAGCACGCCGCCGTCGGGAACCAGGGACAGCGCGGCCGCCACGGCCGCCATGCCCGAGCCGAACACGACCGCCGGGCGCGTGGCGCCCTCCAGGCGGCCGAGCGCCTCCTCGAACGGCGCCCACGTCTCGGTTCCCCCGCGCGTGTAGAGCAGCTCGGGTCCGGGAACGCCCTGGGAGACGTACGTCGAGCTGAGCACCACGGGAGGGTTGACCGGACCGCCCTGCACGCGTGGCGGGCGGCCGGCGGTGACGGCGGTGGTGGCGGGGGAGAGGTCCATGCGCGGAAGCCTACGATCACCGCCCGCCCTGCCGACGCGCCGTCCCACACGCGCCCGCGCGGGAGTGAGGCAGCGGCTACCCGCCTGTCGGCTCGGGGGCGCGCACTACCTGGAATGCCGCGGCCTTGAGCAGCCGGTTGCGCACGGCGCGGTTGAGCCCGTCGTCGGCTTCGGGGCAGCGGGCGAAGATGCGGGACACCTCTGGCCGGTCGAGCGCGCGCAAGGCGTCGAACAGGCCGTGCGCCAGGCTCCGCGGGTCGCCCGCGCGCCCGTAGGTGACGACGTCGAGCCCGTCGAACGCGGCCGCCTCCTCCTCGAAGCACAGCACCGCGGGATGGGCGAGCCCCTGTGCGCGGACATAGGCCGCCGCCTGCGCCGTCGTCCCCTCGACCACCACCAGGGGCGCCGCGGGAGCGTAGTGCCGGTACTTCATGCCGGGCGCCCCGGGCGCGCGGTCCGGGGCCAGGTCGCCGACGACGGCGGGGTCGACGTCGACGTCGCCGAGCACCTCGCGCAACTCCTCGAGCGAGACGCCGCCGGGCCGCAGCAGGCGGGGCGGGGTGCTCGTCAGGTCCACCACTGTCGACTCCACGCCGACGTCGCACGGCCCGCCGTCGAGCACCGCGGGGATGCGGCCGGACAGGTCGTGCAGCACGTGCTGCGCCGTCGTCGGGCTCGGCGAGCCGGCGCGGTTGGCCGACGGCGCGGCCAGCGGCGTCCCCGCCGCCCGCAGCACTGCCCGGAACGCGTCGTGGGCCGGCACCCGCACGGCCACGGTGTCGAGCCCGGCCGTCACGCGGTCGGGCACGATCGGCCGGCGGGGCAGCACCACCGTGAGGGGGCCAGGCCAGAAGCGCTCGGCGAGCCGCAGCGCGGCCGGCGGCGTCTGGCGCACCACGCGCAGCAGCTCGTCGACCCCGGCGAGGTGCACGATCAACGGGTTGTCCGACGGACGCCCCTTGGCCGCGTAGATCGCGCCGACCACGTCGGCGTCGAGCGCGTCGCCCGCCAGCCCGTACACGGTCTCGGTGGGCAGCGCGGCGATGCCGCCGTCGCGCAGGATCTCGGCGACGGCGGCGATGTCGGCGGGCTCGGCGGCGTCGTACAGGCGGGTCACGCGATCGGTCACGCGAGCGGCCCCAGCAGCGACTGGGCCACGGTCGCGTGCGCGGACTCGTCGTCCGAGGGGTGGAAGATCCCGGCGAGCACGTCACGGTACAGGCGCCCGAGCTCGGAGCGGTTGAAGTACGTCGACCCGCCCGCCGAGCGGATCGCCTCGTCGACCACGTAGCGGGCCGTCTCGGTCGCGCGCACCTTCACGCCCGCCGTCTGACGGAACCACGCCGCGCCCAGGTTCTCGCCCGCGTCGATGGCGCCCGCAGCCTGGTCGAGCTGCGGCCAGATCCCGTCCTGCGCGAGCGCCGCCGAGGCCAGGCGCCAGCGGATGTCCGGGTCCTGTGAGTACGCCTTGCCGGACTTCATCGACCGTCGCTTGGTCACCGACTCGACCGCGAGCGCGAGCGCCCGGTCCGCGATCCCGGCGTAGACGCTCGCCAACAGCAGCTCGAAGCTCGTGAAGATGCCCAGCACGTACGGGTCGAGCGACGGGCCGGGAGCGACCTTGCGCATGACCCGGTCGGCGGGGGCGTGCGCGCCGTCGAGCACCGTGGTGCGCGACTGGGAGGCCCGCATGCCGAGGGTGTCCCAGTCGTCGAGGATCTCGAACCCGCCGCCGTCGCGCGTGATGAACGCGTGCACGATCACGGGGTTGTCGGGGTCGGTGGTCTCGTCCAGGCCCATGACGCCCAGGCGCGTCCACCCGGGGGAGTTGGACGTGAAGATCTTCTTGCCGTGGAACGTGTACCCGCCCGCGCCGTCGGGGCGCGCCTGCGTGCGCGAGCCCAGCAGGACCAGGTCGTTGCCCGCCTCGGAGTACCCGAACGCGAAGACCTCCCCGTCGAGCGCCTCCCGCAGCAGCCAGTCCATGGACGCGTCGCCGCGATCGTGCAGGAACCGCGCGACGCCGGTCCACACGTGGTGCATGTTGATCGCGAGCGCCGTGGCCGGCGCCGCGCCCGCGAGGCGGCCCTGCTCGCGCGCGACGTCCCGCAGGCCCAGACCCGGGCCGCCCAGGTCGGTCGGCACGAGCGCCGCCAGGTAGCCCGACGCCTTGAGGTCCGCCAGGTCGTCGTCGAAGTAGTCGTTCTCCCTGTCGTGGATCGCCGCCCTGCCCCGGATCGTGAGCAGCAGGTCGTCGTCCAGGATCGGCATTGGCATGACGCTTTCCTATCACTAAGGTCCGAGGTGAGGAGCGACGATGGCGCCGCTTCAGGGGAGGGAACCGCCCATGGTCGTGCGAAGCCAGTATCCCGACGTCGACATTCCCGATCTGACGCTGTACGACTTCCTGTTCGCGTCCCTCGACGACGCCGACCTCGACCGTGTCGCCCTCGTTGACGGCCCCACGGGCGAGACCACCACCTACCGCGGCCTGCGGGCCCAGGTCGACGCGATCGCCGGGGCGTTCGCGGCCCACGGGATCGGCGTCGGCGACGTCGTCGCGCTGCACAGCCCCAACTCGCCCGCGTTCGCCTCGGTGTTCCACGGGCTGCTGCGCGCCGGCGCCACCGTCACCACGCTCAACGCGCTGTCGACCGGTGAGGAGATCGCGCGCCAACTGTCCGCGTCGCAGGCCCGCGCGCTCGTGACGGTCTCGCCGCTGCTGGCCGCGGCCGTCGAGGGCGCCGCGGCGGCGGGGGTGAGCGACGTCGTCGTGCTCGACGGCGCCGCGGGGTTCCCGGCGCTCGCGGACCTGCTCGCGGTCGGCGCACCGGCGCCCGAGGTGACGCTCGACCCCAGCACCCACCTGGCGGCGCTGCCGTACTCCTCGGGGACCATGGGACTGCCCAAGGGCGTCATGCTCACGCACCGCAACCTGGTCGCCAACGTCGTTCAGGCGTTGCCGCCCATGGGAGCCGCGCCCGACGAGGTCATCCCGGCCGTGCTGCCGTTCTTCCACATCTACGGCATGACGGTGCTGCTCAACCTCGCGCTGCACCTGCGGGCCCGCGTCGTCACGCTTCCGCGGTTCGACCTCGCCCAGTTCCTCGACGTGTGCGAGCGCGAGCGGGCCACGTACCTGTTCGTCGCCCCGCCCATGGCGCTCGCGCTGGCCAAGCACCCGCTGGTCGCCACCAGGGACCTGTCGAGCGTGCGTGTGGTTCTGTCGGGCGCCGCCCCGTTCGACGCCGGCCTCGCCGACGCCGTCGCCCAGCGGCTCGGAGTGCGTGTGACGCAGGGGTACGGCATGAGCGAGATGAGCCCCGTCTCGCATGTCGTCCCGGTCGACCGGCCCGACATCTCCTCGGGGTCGATCGGGCTGCTCGTGCCCAACATGGAGGCCCGCGTCGTCGACCCCGCGACCGGCCAGGACGCCACGACCGGTGAGCTGCTGTGCCGCGGCCCGAACGTCATGGTCGGCTACCTCGACGACGCCGCTGCGACGCGCGACGCCATCGACGCCGACGGGTTCCTGCACACCGGCGACATCGTCACGATCGACGAGGACGGCGTCTTCACCGTGGTCGACCGCCTCAAGGAGCTCATCAAGTACAAGGCGTACCAAGTCGCGCCCGCCGAGCTGGAGGCGCTGCTGCTGCGGCACCCGTCGATCGCCGACGCGGCGGTCATCGGCCTGCCCGACGACGAGGCCGGCGAGGTCCCCAAGGCATACGTCGTGCCCTCGGCGGGCGCCGAACTGGCGCCCGACGACGTCGCGCAGTACGTCGCCGCGCACGTCGCGCCGTACAAGAAGGTCCGGTCGGTCGAGTTCGTCGAGGCGGTGCCCAAATCGGCCTCGGGCAAGATCCTGCGCAAGCAGTTGCGGCAGTTGGAGCAGGACCGGCGGGCGGCGCTCTGAGGCGGCCTCGCGCGCCGGCGTCGGACCCGCTGCCGGGACCCGGCGCCCCGGCGTCGGACCCGCTGCTGACAGCGGGCCGAAGGGCCTGCGCGGTCGGGTAGGGTCGCCCTCGATGTCCGAGCAGCCCGCCCCCAGCACGTCCGCCGCCGACGCCTGCGCCGAGGCGCCCCGCCGCACCCGCGTCGCCCTCCTGTTCGGTGGGCGCTCGGGTGAGCACGCCATCTCGGCGGCGACCGCCGCGGGGGTGCTGCGCGCCATCGACCGCGACAAGTACGACGTCGTGCCCGTGGGCATCACGCGCGACGGCCGCTGGGTCGTCGCGGCGGACGACCCCGAGCGCTGGCAGATCGTGGACGGCCGGCTGCCCGAGGTCACGGGCGACGACGCCGGCGAGGTCGTGCTCTCGCTCACCGCGGGCGAGCGGACCTTGCGCGTGCTCGAGCCGGGCGCCGTGCCCACCGTGCTGGGTGAGGTCGACGTCGTCTTCCCGCTGCTGCACGGCCCGTTCGGCGAGGACGGCACCGTGCAGGGGCTGTTGGAGCTCGCCGACGTGCGGTACGTCGGCGCGGGCGTGCTCGCCTCGGCGGTCGGCATGGACAAGCACTTCATGAAGCTGGTGCTTGAGGGCCAGGGCATCCCCGTCGGCCCCTACACGGTGATTGCGGCGCGCGACTGGGCCACGCGCCGCGAGGAGTGCGTCGCGGCCGTCGCGAGCCTTGGGCTGCCGGTGTTCGTCAAGCCCGCGCGCGCGGGCTCCTCGCTCGGCATCACGCGTGTCGACGACCTGGACGACCTGCCCGCCGCCGTCGCCGAGGCGCAGCGGCACGACCCGAAGGTGATCGTCGAGCAGGGCATCGAGGGGCGCGAGATCGAGTGCGCGGTGCTGGGTGGGCGCGACGGCGGTCCGGCGCGCGCGTCGCTGCCAGGCGAGATCGTCGTCGACCACAGTGCGCACGGCTTCTACGACTTCGAGGCCAAGTACCTGGACGAGTCGCATGTCGAGCTGCGCTGCCCGGCCGACCTGCCCGACCGCGTCGTGGCGCAGGTGCGCTCGCTCGCGGTGCGGACGTTCGACGCCGTCGGCGCGGAGGGCCTGTCCCGTGTCGACGTGTTCGTCACGCCCGACGAGCGCGTCATCGTCAACGAGATCAACACCATGCCGGGCTTCACGCCGTTCTCGATGTACCCGCGCATGTGGGCCGCCTCGGGCGTCTCCTACCCGGCCCTGCTCGACGACCTCATCCAGCAGGCCCTCACCCGCCCCACCGGCCTCCGCTAACCACCCGCACCCCCCACCCCGACCCACCCCCCGGACCCCCCGGACCCACCCCGGCGAGGTACCGGAATCCCGTCGAGGTACCGGTCCTCGGGCGCCCCTCGTGCGCCAGATGACCGAGGACCGGTATCTCGGCGGTGGGTGGGGTGGGGTGGGGTGGGTTAGGTGCAGGGGGTTGATTGGGGGATTTTGGTGATGGCGGGGGCGAGGTCGGCGATGAAGGATGTCGAGTGGTTCTCGGTGACCGCGGGCGGCGCGATGACCTCGATCGCGGGGTCGCGGCCGAACGTCGTGAACCGCCACGTCCCGTCGTCGCCCGCCTCGACGATCCAGTCCACCGTGCCGGCGTTCGACTCGACCTGCTGGCAGTCCGGCGAGGGCCCGGGAGGTGTGACGCCGCAGCGCAGCGTCACGGCGGCCCCGCCCGTGCCCCACGCGGCGGTCGCCTGCGCGGCCGTGCGCGCCTTGTCCAGGTCGCCCGCCAGCACGTCGGGCAGCGCCAGCATGACGGGCGCGCACGCGGGGTTGGCCGCGTCGGGCGCGGCGTCGACGGCGATCGTGGGCGTGCAGGCCGCCAGCGCGGGGACGAGGGCGACCAGGAGCGACGCGGGCAGGGCACGGCGGAGCACGCGCCCACGGTACCCGCGCCCGCGCGCCATTAGGGTCGTCAGGTGACGACGCGCGTACGCGACCTCGACGAGTCCGGGCTGCTGGCCCGCATCTTCCCGCTCCTGCCCGCCGGAGGCGCCACGATCATCGGCCCGGGCGACGACGCCGCCGTGGTCGCTGCCCCCGACGGGCGCTACGTCGTCTCCACCGACGTCCTGGTCGAAGACCGCCACTTCCGCCGCCGCTGGTCAACCGGGTACGACGTCGGCGTGCGCGCCGCCGCGCAGAACCTCGCCGACGTCGCCGCGATGGGCGGGCGCCCGACGGCGCTCGTGGTCGCGCTCGTGGTGCCCGGCGACACCGAGGTCGCCTGGGTCGAGGGGCTGTCGCGCGGGCTGGCTGACGCCTGCGCGGTCACGGGCGCCGCCGTCGTCGGCGGTGACCTGTCGGGTGGCGAGATGCTCATGGTCTCGGTCGCCGTGCACGGCGACCTTGGCGGGCGCGCCCCCGTGCTGCGCTCCGGGGCGCGCCCGGGCGACGTCGTCGCGCATGCGGGTGTCCTGGGGCACTCCGCCGCTGGGCTCGCGCTGCTGGAGGCCGGGGTGGCGCGGCCCGACGACGGCGCGGGCAGCGGCGCGCCCGACGCGGCGCCGTCGGGCGCGGGGGAGCCGATCGCACGGTTCGTTGCCGGGTTCCTGCGGCCCGCGCCGCCGCTGGAGGCCGGGCCCGCGGCCGCCGTGGCGGGCGCGACGGCGATGCTCGACGTGTCCGACGGGCTGCTGCGCGACGCCGGTCGGATCGCGCTGGCCAGCGGCGTCGTCCTCGACATCGAGGCGGCGGCGCTCGCAGGCGACAGGAGGGCGCTCGCGTCGGCCGCGGCGGCGCTGGGCGACGACGGCGCGCCGCTGCGCTGGGCGCTGTCGGGCGGGGAGGACCACGGGCTGCTCGCCACGTTCCCGCCCGCCGCCGCGCTGCCCGCGGGATTCCGCCGCATCGGGTCGGTTCGCGCCACCGATGGCGCGCCGGGCGTCACCCTCGATGGCGCGACGCCCCCCGTCGGGCCGGGCTGGGACCACTTCCGGGCGTGATCCCGGCCCCGGCGTGAGAGTCCGGGCGACAACCCGGGCGCAGGCGCGAGAGCCGACGGACGGCGGCCTCTAGGGCGATGGCCGCGCGCCCTGGACCTCACACGACCTCACACGGCGCGGCGGTAGCGCAGCTCGGTCAGGGGCGTGCCGCCGATCTCGTCGATGCGCTCGACGCCGTCGGGGCGGAAGCCGTGGCGATGGTAGAAGTGCTGGGCGCGTGAGTTGCCCGCCAACACCCACAGTGTGAAGTCGACGCCCTGCGGCACCAGGGTCAGGACGGTCCGCATGAGCTCGCGCGCGACGCCTCGCCCCCACGCGTCGGGCTCGAGGTACATGGCGTACAGCTCGTGTGTGCCGGGATCGGCGTCCTCGTCACCCGACGGACCGAAGCTGGCGAAGCCGAGCGTGCGGCTGCCGTGCTCGGCCACGAGGACATGTCCCTCCGACGCCGTCGCGCCCTTGGCTCCGAGCACGGTGGCCCAGTGGCGCACCCGTGTCTCGGGGTCGAGGTCGGTGAGGTAGTCGGCCGGAAGCAGGCCTGCGTACGCGCCCTGCCATGACGTCACGTGCACCTGCGCGATGCGCAGTGCGTCATCTGGGGTGGCGGGCCGGATGGTCACGCCTTCGAGATCCACCGTCATGCGCACCAGCGTGCCACCAGCGGCCCCGATTCCACAGGGGCGTTCGGCCATCGTTCACGAATTCTTGGCAATCGATGGCGACCTGCCGCGGGCGCACGAAAGAGCCCGCCGGGGTGACCCGACGGGCTCCGTGGTGCGGCGCTCAGATGGCGCGCGTGACCTTACCGGCCTTGAGGCACGAGGTGCACACGTTCACGCGCTTGGGCGTGCCCGCGACCACGGCGCGCACACGCTGGATGTTGGGGTTCCAGCGGCGCTTCGTGCGGATGTGTGAGTGCGAGATGCTGTGCCCGAAGCCCGGGCCCTTGCCGCAGACGTCGCAGTTGGCAGCCACGGTGTCTCCTGTGGGTCGTGCACGCGGCCACTGCGCGGACGCAGCACCAACGTGGTGATGGAAGAGGTTCTGGGGGCCCAACTGACGCTGGGCAACCACGACAGGATACCCGACGCGCCGACCGGATCCAACGTGGGTTCGATCACCGGCCCGTTCGTGGAGGACCCGTCTGGCGCTCCCGGGTGGCAAGGCTACCGTGGTGGCCATCCCGCCCCGACGACCGAGGAGGCCTGGGTGCCAGACGCTGACGCGCGCGTGACCGCCGTCATGGACGCCGCCGTCGTGCGCGCGTGGGCCCGCCTGGCCGCGGGCGCGCTCGGCCGCGACCGCGCCGCAATCGACCAGGTCAACGTCTTCCCCGTCGCTGACGGGGACACGGGCACCAATATGCATGTGACCGCGCGCGAGGGCGCCCGGGCCGTCGCGGCCGTGCCCGACGGCGCGGGGCCCGCCGCGCTGCTGCGGGTGCTCGCGCGCGGCGCGCTGCTGGGAGCGCGCGGCAACTCAGGGGTCATCCTCTCGGAGTGGCTGCGCGGCTTGGCGGTCGCGGCCACGCGCGGCGACACGCTCGCCCACGCGCTCGACGTCGCCGCGCGGTCCGCGCGGGGCGCGGTCGCCCACCCCGCGCACGGCACGATCCTCACGGCCGCCGACGTCGCCGCGGCCGCCGCGCTCGACGCCGCCGCCCGGCCCGGGGCGAGCGCCGACGACGTGCTCGAGGCCGCGGTGCGGGGCGCGCGGTCGGCGGCGGCGTCGTCGGTCTCGACGCTCGCGCCGCTCGCCCGTGCGGGCGTGCTCGACGCCGGCGCGTGCGGGCTGGTGCTGGTGCTGGACGCGTTGCGCGTCGCGCGGCCGAGGGTGACGCCGCCGACGCCGAGCGCGGCGGTTGCGGCCGGGGCGGCAGGCGCGGGCGTGTCGGTGGCGACCGCCACCATGCTGACCGTGACGCCCGTGACGCTCGGCCTGGACATGACCGGCCACGACGCGATCGCGCTCCCCGACGGGGGCGGCCATCGCGGGCTCGACGCCGCGCACGGGCTCGACGCCGAGCATGAGCACGCAGACGAGCACGAGCCGGGGCATGAGCACTCGGACGCCGACGAGCTCGAGGTCATGTTCGTGCTGCGGCGCCCCGCCGGAGCCCGTGACTTCCCTGACGGCGCCGTGGCCGACGCGTTGCGCGCCGACCTGGCGGCCGTGGGCGGCTCGGTCGTCGTGGTGGGCGGCGCCGATCTCGCGCCCGACGAGGACTCGGCGTGGCAGGCCCACGTGCACACCGCGGACCTGGCCGGCGCGCTCGCGGTGACGCGGCGCTGGGCCGGTCGCGGGCGCGTCGAGCCGGCGCACGTGCGCCACCTCGCGGCGCCCGACAGCGAGCTGACGGTCGTGGTCGCGACGACGGCGCCGGCGCTCGCCGCCGAGCTCGCGCGCGCCGGCGCCGTCGTGCTCGTGCCCGTGCCCCCGGTGGGCGTCGCCGCGCGGGACCTCGCGCTCGCCGCGCTCGGCTCGGGCCGCGCCGCACTCGTGCTGGGCCCCGCGGCGGACGCGGTGCGCGCGGCGGCACGGCGTCTGGCCGGTGAGCACGAGGACGCCGTGCCGGGTGAGGTCATCGCGATCGACGCGCCGACCGACGTGCACGCCGCCGTCGTCGTCGCGGCGCTCGCGGCCGCGGGTGACGACCCCGCCGCAGACGTCGCCGGCGCCGTGCGCGCCGCGCTGAACGGGCTGCGGGCCAGCGCGACGGACGCCGCCGACGCCGTCGGCGCCCTGCGCGGACTGCTCGACGGCGGCGGCGACGTGGTCACGGTCCTGGCCGACGACGACGTGCCGGACGCCGTCGCGGCCGGGCTCGACGCCCTGGCCGAGCAGGCCGGGGCCGAGTGCGTGCTGCTGCGCACGGGACGAGCGGGGACGGGCGTGGCCCTCGGGGTTGAGGGATGAGCGCGGCGACCGGGCGGCTGCACGAGCCGCTCACCCGGCTGCTGGGCGCCCGGACGGCGAACGCGCTGGCCAAGATGGGCCTGGTCACGGTCGACGACCTGCTGCGGCACTACCCGCGCCGCTACGCCGACCCCGGCCAGCTCACCGACATGGGCAAGCTCCAACTCGGTGAGCACGTCTCGGTGCACGCCCGCGTGTTGCAGGCCACGGTGCGGCCCTTCGCCAACCGGGGCGGCGCGCGTCTGGAGGCCGTGGTCACCGATGGGCGCCACCAGTTGGTGCTGACGTTCTTCGCCAAGCATCGCGGCGCCCTGCGCTACCACGAGGAGAAGCTCCAGCCGCAGGCGTCGGGCGTGTTCAGCGGCGTCGTCGGGGAGTTCCAGGGCAAGCGGCAGCTGACGCACCCCGACTACCTCATGGTGGGCGGCGAGCTCGACGACGACGAGGCCGTGCTCTACCAGGCGAGCCTGCCCATCCCGATCTACCCGGCCACCGCCTCGATGGCGACGTGGAAGCTGCAGCACTGCGTGCGCACGGTGCTCGACACGCTCAGCGAGGACGACGTGCCCGACCCCGTGCCGTTCGAGGTGCTGGCGCGCGCGGGGCTGGCCACACGGTTCGAGGCGCTGCTGCTCGTGCACAAGCCGACCTCGCCGCTCGACCACGCGCGGGGGCGGCGGCGTCTGCGGTTCGAGGAGGCGTTCGTGCTGCAGTCCGCGCTCGCGCAGCGCCGCGCGCGGGCGCAGGCGCAGGACGCGACCGCCCGCTCGCCGCGTCCGGGCGGCCTGCGCGAGCGGTTCGAGGCCATCGCGCCGTTCACGCTGACCGAGGGGCAGGTGTCGGTGGGCGAGGACCTCGCCTACGACCTGGCGCAACCCCGGCCCATGCAGCGGCTGCTGCAGGGCGAGGTCGGGTCGGGCAAGACCGTCGTCGCGCTGCGCGCGATGCTCCAGGTCATCGACGCCGGGGGGCAGGCCGCACTGCTCGCGCCGACCGAGGTGCTGGCCGCCCAGCACGCGCGCACGCTGGCGGCCCTGCTCGGACCGCTCGCCGAGGGCGGGCTCCTGGGCGGCGACGACGACGGCACGCGAGTCGCGCTGCTGACCGGCTCGCTGCCGGCCGCCGCGCGCAAGCGGGCGCTGCTACAGGCCGCCTCGGGCGAGGCCGGGATCGTGGTGGGCACGCACGCCCTGCTCGGCGAGCACGTGCAGTTCGCCGACCTGGGCCTCGTCGTCGTCGACGAGCAGCACCGGTTCGGCGTCGAGCAGCGTGATGCGCTGCGCGCCAAGGGGCGGGTGGCGCCGCATCTGCTGGTCATGACGGCGACGCCGATCCCGCGCACCGTTGCCATGACGGTGTTCGGGGACCTGGAGGTCTCCTCCCTGACCCAGGTGCCCGCCGGGCGCTCGGGGGTGCAGACCGTCGTCGTGCCCGCGGACAACCCGCGCTGGATGGAGCGCACGTGGCAGCGCGTGCGCGAGGAGGTCGACGGCGGGCACCGCGCCTACGTCGTGTGCCCGCGCATCCACCCCGACGATCCCGCCGGGCCCGGCGCCGCCCCGGCCGCCTCGCCGAGCGAGGTCGACGACGCCGACCTCGTGGCCGAGTCGGCGCCCGCGGGTCCGGGCGAGCGGCCTCCGCTGCGCGCCGTGCTGGAGGTCGTCGAGGCGCTGCGCGCGACGCCCGCGCTCGCCGGGCTGGAGATCGACGTGCTGCACGGGCAGCTCGCGCCGGCCGACAAGGACGCGGCGATGACGCGCTTCGCGCGCGGCGAGTCGCAGGTGCTCGTCTCGACGACGGTGGTCGAGGTGGGCGTGGACGTGCCCGAGGCGACCGTCATGGTGGTGTTCGACGCCGACCGGTTCGGGCTCTCGCAGCTGCACCAGTTGCGCGGCCGCGTCGGGCGTGGGACGGCCCCGGGCCTGTGCCTGCTGGTCTCGACGGCGTCGCCGGGAACGCCCGCCGCGGCGCGCGTCGAGGCGCTCGCCGAGACGACCGACGGGTTCCGCCTCGCCCAGCTCGACCTGGAGCTGCGCGCCGAGGGCGACGTGCTGGGCGCCGCGCAGTCGGGGCGCACCAGCGGGCTGCGGCTGCTGCGCGTCGTCAAGGACGCCGACCTCATCGAGGAGGCCCGCCGGGAGTCGGCGGGCGTCGTCGCCGCCGACCCCGAGCTGTCCGGACACCCGGCGCTGGTGGCGGCGATCGCCGCCACGCTCGACCCCGACCAGGAGGACTTCCTGGAGCGAGCGTGAGCCTCTCGACGATGGGGCGTGCGCGGACGTCGGCTCGGGGTCTTCGCGAGCGCGGGGGCGTCGCCCCACAGCCGCCGCTCGGCGTGCCCGCGCTCGCCCGAGCCGAGCCGTCCGTGGCAGGCTCGCCCGCATGACCAGGATCGTGGCGGGCTCCGTCGGCGGCCGCACCCTGCGCGTGCCGCCCCAGGGCACCCGCCCCACCAGCGAGCGCACCCGCGAGGCCGTCTTCAGCCGCCTCGCCCACTATGACGTGCTCGACGGCGCGCGTGTGCTCGACCTGTACGCGGGCTCGGGCGCCCTGGGGATCGAGGCGGCCTCGCGCGGCGCCGTGCGCGTCACCCTGGTCGACTCGGCCCGCCGCGCCGCCGACGTGGCGCGGCGCAACGTCGCGGACCTCGGGCTGGGCGCCGTCGTGAGCGTCGTCGCCGACGACGCCGGGCGCTATGCCGCCGCACTCGCGGCGGCGCCGGGAGACCCGCTCGACCTCGTGTTCCTCGACCCGCCCTACGACCTGTCCGAGCAGGCGCTCGCGGGCGTCCTGGCCGACCTCGCCGCGCCCGGCGTGCTGGCCCGCGACGCCGTCGTCGTCGTCGAGCGCTCGACGCGCAGTCCCGAGCCCGCATGGCCCGTTGGCCTGGAGGCGCTCGCGCGCAAGGACTACGGCGAGACCGCCGTGCACTACGCCGAGCCCGCCCGGCCCGACGGCGCCGACTGACGCCCCGACGACGGCGACCCGCGCCCCGACGGCGCCGACTGGCGCGCACCCGGCCCCGCCTGCCGCGCTCGGGCGCCCGCGACGCTTAGCGTGGAGGCGTGACCACCGCCGTCTGCCCCGGGTCGTTCGACCCGTTCACGCTCGGCCACCTCGACATCGTCCGCCGGGCGCGCGCGCTGTTCGACGTCGTCATCGTCGGCGTCGCCAAGAACCCCGGAAAGCTCGGGTTGCTGCCGCTGTCCACACGCGTTGACCTGGTCCGCGCCGCGCTCGCCGCCGACCCGGCGACCGCCGACGTGCGGGCCGAGGTGGTCCCCGGACTGGTCGTCGACTTCTGCCGCGAGCGGGGGGCGAGCGCCATCGTCAAGGGGTTGCGCGGGGGAGCGGACCTGGACGCCGAGACGCCCATGGCGCTCATGAACCGGAGACTGAGCGGCGTCGAGACCGTCTACGTCACCGGCGACCCGGCGCTGTCACATATCGCGTCGTCGCTGGTCAAGGACATTGCGCGGCATGGCGGTCCGATCGACGACCTGGTGCCCGACGGCGTCGCCGCCGCGGTCCAGGAGGCACTGACACGGCAGGAGAGGCGATGACCCACGAAGAGACCGGCGCACTGTCGCCATCGGCACTGATCGACGTCTTGGACGAGCTGACGAGCCTGGTCGAGGGGGCCAAGCCCGTCTTCCTCTCGTCCGACGTCCGGGTGGACCGTGACTCGCTCCTGGGGCTGGTCAACGAGTTGCGCCACGGGCTGCCCAGCGCGGTCGAGCGCTCCGACGAGGTGCTGCGCGCGGCGCAGTCCGAGTTGGAGGACGCCCGCCGCTCGGGCGAGGAGATCCTGGCCGCGGCCCGCCAGCGCGCGCTCGAGCTCGTCGAGCGCGAGCAGGTCGTCGCGCAGGCCACCTCGCGCGCGGCCGACATCGTCGCCGCCGCCGAGCAGGAGGCCGCGAGGCTGCGCACCAACGCCGACGAGTACTGCGACGCGCGCCTCGCCGCGTTCGACGAGGACCTGGACGCCCTCAAGGGGCAGGTGCGCGCCGGGCGGGCGAAGCTCGCCGAGCGGCTGGGCCCCGAGGCCGGGCGGCCGCGCTGGGACCACGTGCCCGAACCGGAGTGGCCGTCCGAGCACGCCGAGGAGGAGGGCAGGCGCTGACGCTGCGGCCGCGCCGGATCGGGCGTGGCAGGCGTCACCACGGCGCCGCGTTGGCGGCTCGTTCCTGATGGCATAGACTTGTCCGCTGGCCCTTGCGAGGGTCACCATCCTCTCCCAGCACCACCACCCTCAACGGAGCCTGCCATCAGCACCGACCAGCGTTCGCCGCTCGTGCTCGACACGCACGAGCTGTCGCGGCGACCCGGCACGATGCGAGAGCACGCGGCAGTCGTTCCCGCGCCCGCCGACCTCGGCACGGCGATCATCGGCATCCCCGAGGGGGCGAACCTCACCGTGGGTCTGCGCCTCGAGGCGGTCATGGAGGGTGTGCTCGTCTCGGGCGTCGTGCGCGGCACGGCGGTCGGCGAGTGCGTGCGATGCTTGGACCCGGTGACCGAGGAGGTCACCGTGCGGGTCCAGGAGCTGTTCGGGTACCCCGAGCGCGTCCAGGCGGCCGAGCGTGCCGGCGACGACGAGCTTGAGGATGAGGAGGCCGTGCTCGACGGCGACCTGGCGGACATCGAACCCGCGGTTCGGGATTCCGTCGTCACTGCACTACCATTTCAACCGCTGTGCCGTCCGGACTGCCCCGGCCTGTGCTCCGTCTGCGGAGCGCGCCTTGCGGACGACCCGGACCACACCCATGACGTCGTCGACCCTCGCTGGTCGGCGTTGCAAGCCATGCTCGAGCAGTCGAGCGTGACCGACGAGACGAAAGAGAGCTAGCCGTGGCTGTTCCCAAGCGCAAGATGTCGCGCAGCAACACCCGTGCGCGCCGCTCGCAGTGGAAGACCACCGCGACCGCCCTCACGACGTGCCCGAACTGCAAGGGGCAGAAGCAGTCCCACGCTGCGTGCCCGACCTGCGGCACCTACAAGGGTCGTCAGTACGCCGAGGCGCTGCGCACCGAGCACGCGGGCTGACATGCCTGCGAACGGCAAGGCCGCGCCAGCGCGACCCGAGCCGACCGCTCTTCTCGAGAAGCTCGGGGTCCACCTGGACCCCGAGCTTCTCGTGCTCGCCCTGACGCATCGGTCGTTCGCGCACGAGGCCGGCGGCATCCCCACCAACGAGCGCCTGGAGTTCCTGGGCGACACCGTGCTGGGGCTCGTGGTGACCGACGCGCTCTACCGCCGTCACCCGGACCTGCCCGAGGGCGAGTTGGCGAAGATGCGCGCCGCGACGGTCTCGCAGCGCTCGCTCGCCGCCGTCGCGCGGTCGCTGGGGCTCGGGTCGTACGTGCTGCTCGGCAAGGGTGAGATCCGCACGCGCGGGTTCGAGAAGGACTCGATCCTCTCCGACACCGTCGAGGCGCTCCTCGGCGCGACGTACCTCTCGCACGGGCTCGAGGTCGCGCGCGACCTGGTGCACCGGCTCGTCGACGACACGCTCGACGCGGCCGCAGGCCTGGGCGCCGGACTGGACTGGAAGACGTCGCTGCAGGAGGCCGCCGCCGCGCGCGGCTTCGACGCGCCCGTGTACCACGTCGAGTTCGAGGGCCCTGAGCACGCCCGCCGGTTCCACGCGCAGGTCACCGCCGGCCCGGTGCTGGGTCTGGGGAGCGGCAGCGCGAAGAAGCACGCCGAGCAGGAGGCCGCCGAGCAGGCCTACCACGCGATCCAGGCGTTGGACCCGGCCGAGGCGCCGTCCGCCCAGAGTGCCTGAGCTGCCCGAGGTCGAGACCGTCCGCGACGGCCTCGCCCGCCACGTGGTGGGCGCGCGCGTGCGCTCCGTCGAGGTGCTGCGCGACTACAGCGTGCGCCGGAACGACGGTGGCGCCGCGGCGTTCGCCGACCAGTTGTGGGGGCGAACGCTCGTGGCCGCGGCCCGCCGCGGCAAGTACCTCTGGCTCCCGCTGGCCGAGCCCCCGCTGGTTGAGCCCCCGCTGGCCGAGCCCCTGCAGGTTGAGCCCCCGCTGGTTGAGCCTGTCGAAACCACCCCGGCCGCCGCCCTCCTCGCCCACCTGGGCATGTCGGGCCAACTCCTGGTCCGCGACGGCGACGACCCCTGGCGCCATCCCCACCTGCGCGTTCGCCTCCACCTCGACGGTGCGCCCTCGGGCGCGACCGCCCTCGACTTCGTCGACCAGCGCACCTTCGGCCACCTCGCCGTCGTCGACCTGGCCCCCACGCCCGACGGCGCTCCCGGCGGCCTGGGCGCCGCCGACGCCGCCGTCCCTGAGCCCGTGGCCCACATCGCGCGCGACCTGCTCGACCCCGCCCTCGCGCCGGGCACGCCGGGGCGCGACGCCGTCGTAGCGGCCGTACGACGGCGGCGGACGGGCGTCAAGCGGGCGCTGCTCGACCAGACGGTGGTCAGCGGCGTCGGGAACATCTACGCCGACGAGGCGCTGTGGCGCGCCCGCCTGCACTACGCGCGCGCCACCGACACCCTGCGGGCGTCCGACGTGCGGCGACTGCTCGACGCCGCCGAGTCCGTCATGCGCGAGGCGCTGGCTGCGGGCGGGACGAGCTTCGACGCGCTCTATGTCAACGTCAACGGTGAGTCGGGCTACTTCGCCCGCGGCCTGGCGGTGTACGGCCGCGAGGGCGAGCCGTGCCCGCGCTGCGGAGCGACGGTGGTCCGCGAGCCGTTCATGAACCGCAGCGCCTACCGCTGCCCGCGCTGCCAGCCCCGCCCGCGCGCGGGCCACGCCCGCTGAGCCCCGGGCGCCGACCCGGTGGTTGAGCCTGTCGAAACCACCCACTCCGGCGCGGCCCCCGCTGGTTGAGCCTGTCGAAACCACCTGAGTCGGCGCTGGTTTCGACAGGCTCAACCACCGGGGGAGGCTCAACCACCGGGTTCGGTCAGTCGCGGGCGACGACGTTGCGCAGCCCGGCGGAACCCGACTGCCTCCAGGCGCGCACCTGCGCGGTCAGGAACTCGCGCGCGTGCTGCGGCCGCCCACCCGCCACGTGCGGCGTGACGATGAGGTTCGGCGCGTCCCACAGCGGTGAGGCCGGCGGCAGCGGCTCGGTCTCGGTCACGTCGAGCGCCGCGCCCGCCAGCGCGCCCGAGCGCAGCGCCGCGACCAGCGCCGTCTCGTCGACCGTCGCTCCGCGGCCCACATTGACGAACCGGGCGCGCGGCGGCAGCAGCGCGAGCCTCGCGGCGTCGAGCGCGTGGCGCGTCGCGGCCGTCGCGGGCAGCAGCGAGACCAGCACGTCGGTCTCCGGCAGCAGCGCCGCCAACCCCGCGTGGTCGACCACCCGGAACCCGCCGCGCTCACCCGCCGCGCCCGCCACACCGGTCACCTGGGCGCCGAGCGCCGCCAGCAGGGGAGCGAGCCGCAGCGCGATCGACCCGAATCCCCAGATCGTCACGCGAGCGCCGTCGAGCGTGAAGGTGCGCCCCGCCTCGGCGGAGGCCTGCTCCTTGCCCTGCTCCCGGACCCACTCGCGCTCGCGCTGCGCCGCGAGCGAGCGGTCCAGGCGGCGCACGGTGGCGAGCACCAGCGCGAGCGCATGCTCGGCCACGGGCCCGTCATGCAGCCCGCGGCCCGAGGACACCACGACGTCGGGGCCGAACCCGGCGCCCAGCACGGCGTCGGGCCCGGCCGTGAGCGTCTGCACCCAGCGCAGGCGCGTCAGGCGCCGCGCCGCGTCGTGGAGCACGCGGGCGGGCGAGGACCAGGTGACCAGCACCTCGGCGTCCGCGTGCTCGTCGGGGATGGTGTCGCGCATGACGTAGGGCACGACGACGTCGGCGGGGTCGTCGAGCGTCGGCGTGGAGTCGAAGGGGACGTTGCCGGGCACGAGAATCTTCACGCTCGGGACGCTACCGCGCCGTGCGCGAGGCAGGATGGCGCCATGCAGGTGCTCCCCGCGCACGAAGCGCCTTGGGACGATGTCGTGACCGTGTTCGGCACGCGCGGGGACGCCGCGCACTGCTGGTGCCAGTGGTGGAAGCTCTCGAGCGCCGAGTACCGCGCGGCGAGCGACGCCGAGCGGTGCGAGGCGCTGCGCGTCCAGGCGTCGTCGTCGGCGACGTCACCCGGGGTGCTGGCCTACCGCGACGGCGTCCCGGTGGGGTGGTGCGGCGTCGAGCCGCGCCCGCGGCTGGGGCGCGTCGCACGCTCCCGGACGCTTGCGGCGACGCTCGCGGGCCAGGACCTCGCCGACGACGGCGTGTGGGCGGTCTCGTGCTTCGTGGTGCCGCGCGAGCACCGCGGCACGGGAATCACGCGCGCGCTGCTCGGCGGCGCGGTCGAGGTGGCCCGGGCGGGAGGCGCCCACGTGGTCGAGGCGTATCCGGTCGACACCCAGGGGCGTCGCGTCGCCTCGGCGAGCCTGTTCCACGGGCCGCTGAGTCTGTTCGCCGATGCCGGGTTCGAGGTGGTGGCGTGGCAGCGTCCAGGTCGGCCGGTGGTGCGGCTGCGCTTGGTCCCGGAGGGGGCGGCCACGAGCGCGACGGTGTGAGCCGGCGATCAGCGGCGCGCGGGTCTCACCCCGCGACCACGGGCCGCTCGACCGCGGTGACGGACCCCTCCAGGTCGGCGGTCTCCCGGGCGGCGGCCCACGCATAGTCGGCGACATCGCGCAGCAGGTCGGCGTGCGGTCCCCGCGCGACGACGGCCGCGGGCGCGCCGTCGCGTCCGCCTGAGCCGTCGCGTCCGCCCGACTCGGCACGCCGGGCGAGCAGCAGCACCTCGTCGGCCTCACGCGCCGCGGAGAGTCGGTGGGTGGCGACGACGACGGCGCGGCCCGTCGCACGCGCATGGGCTGCGAGCGCCGCGACCACCGCGTCGGCGGCGGCGGCGTCGAGGTGCTCGGCGGGCTCGTCGACCAGCAGCACCCGCGCGGGGCTGAGCAGCGCGCGGGCCACCAGCAGGCGGCGGCGCTCACCGCCCGAGACGGTGGTGGCGCCTCCGCCGAGGGTGGTGTCCAGGCCCGCGGGCAGCGCGTCGAGCCAGTGCGCGAGCCCGACGGCCTCCAGCGCCTGGCGGGCCTCGGCGGGAGCGACGTCGCCGCGCGCGACGCGCAGGTTCTCCAGCACGGTCGTGTCGAACAGGTGGCCGTCCTCGGCGACGAACAGCGTCGCCGCCTCGGGCGCGCGGGCCACGGCGCCGCCCCGCGCAGGCAGCAGCCCGGCGGCGGTCATCAGCAGCGTCGTCTTGCCGACGCCGGACGGCCCGGCGAGCGCGACGAGCGCGCCCGGCGCGACGGCGAGGTCGACGCCCTCGACGGCGGGCGTCGTGGCCGTGGGCCAGCCTGCGGCGACGCCGTCGAGCGCGAGCAGCGCCCCGGGTGGGCGGCAGGCCGCCGAGGTGGGGGCCGCCGCGGTCGCCGCGACGGGGACCGCATCGGTCGGCAGCAGCGCCGCGAGCCGCGCGGCGGCCTCACGCGAGCGCCGCAGTTGCACGGCCGCGGCGGGAAGGACGCTCGTGACCTCGAAGACGGCGAGTGGGGTGAGCACCACGACCGCGAGCTCGACGGGCGCCAGCGCGCCCGCCCGCAGCGCGCCCGCGCCGAGCGCGAGCGCGGCGATGACCGACAGGGTCTGGGCGGCCGCGCCGATGGCGGCCGAGACGCCCGCGGTGCGGGCGCCGTCGTCGCCCGCGGCGGTGAGCCGGGCGTCGGCGTCGGTGAGCGCGTCGAGCTCGGCGTCGAGCCGTCCGGCGACGCGCAACTGCTGGCCCTCCTCCAGGAGGCCGAGGGTGCGGGTGGTGACCTCGGCGCGCGCGGCGGCCCCCGCGGCCTCGGTCGCGGCCGAGGCGCGCGCGGCGAGCCAGGGCGCGAGCACGCCCGTCAGCAGCAGGCAGCCGGCCAGGGCGAGCGCGGCCGAGGGCAGGAACGCCCCGACCAGCGCGACCGAGCCGAGCCCGACCACGAGCGCGACCCCGGCGGGCACGAGCGACTTGACCACCACCTCGCCGACGGCGTCGACGTCGGCGCCCACGCGCGCGAGCAGGTCGCCGCGCCGCAGCGCGACGACGCCGGTCACGGGCCCGCGCGCGAGCGCGTCGTAGAGGTTGGCGCGCAGGGCCGACATGCCGGCGAGCGCGACATCGTGCGAGGCGAGGCGTTCGAGGTAGCGCAGCACGCCGCGCCCGACGCCGCACGCGCGGACCGTCACGACGGCGACCGAGAGCGTCAGCACGGGCGGCATCTGGGAGGCGCGCGCGATGAGCCACGCTGAGACCGCCGCCAGGCCCACCGAGCAGCCGAGCGCGAGCGAGCCCAGCAGCACGGCGCGCAGCACGCGTGCGCGGCGCACCTCGAGCAGAGGCAGCACGGTCCGCAGCGGGTCGGTCATGCGGTCACCTCCTCCGGCGCGCGCGCCGCGACGTCGACGATCTGGTCGGCCAGCGTGAGCAGCGAGGCGCGGTGGGCGACGACCAGCACGGTGCGCCCAGCCTCGCGCCAGGCGCGCACGGTGTCGAGCACGACGCGCTCGCCCGCGGCGTCGAGGTGCGCGGTCGGCTCGTCGAGCACGACGAGCGGCCGTCCGGCGCCCGCCAGCAGGGCCGCGGTGAGCGCGACGCGCTGCCGCTGCCCGACCGACAGCCCGGCGCCGCCGAGCCCGACCAGCGTCGACCACCCCGCGGGCAGCGTGGCGACGACGGCGTCCAGGCCCGTGGTGCGCGCGGCCGCGGCGAGGGCGTCGTCGCTCACGTCGAGCCCGCCGGTCACCACCTCGCGCAGCGTCCCGGGGGCGATCGCGGGACGCTGGGGCACCCACACGACCTGCGACCACCACCACGCGGGGTCGACGTCGTCGAGCGGGACGCGCTCGGGCGGCTGGCCGGGGGAGGCGGCGACCTCAAGCGAGACGGTCCCGGCGTCAGGGCGCAGCAGGCCCAGCAGCACCTGGACGGTCGTCGACTTGCCGGCCCCGGACGGGCCGCGCAGCGCGACGACGCGCCCGCCGCCCGGGCGCCCGGACCCGAGTTCGACGCGCGCGGACAGGCCCGCGGGCGCGTCGACGGCGCGGTCGCCGGCGCGCACGGTGACGCCGTCGAGCACGAGAGCGCGCACGGCGTCGGGGCGGCGGGTCGGGTCGGGGCGCCCGCCGTCCGGCGTCGGCTCCTCCAGCACGGCGAACGCGCGCTCGGCCGCCGCGATGCCATCGGTCGAGGCGTGGAACTGGGCGCCGACGCCGCGCAGCGGCAGGTACACCTCGGGCGCGAGCATGATGACGGCGAGGCCGACCTGCAGCGTCATGGCGCCCTCGACGAGCCGCAGCCCCACCCCGACGGCCACGATCGCGACCGACAGCGTGGTCAGCAGCTCCAGCACCATGCCCGACAGGAACGCGACGCGCAGCGTGCCCATGGTCGCGCGCTTGGAGGCGTCGCCCAGCGCGCGCACCCGCGCCCCCGGTCCGGTCTCCCGCCCGAAGGCGCGCAGCGTGGGCAGCCCGGCGAGCAGGTCGAGCACCTGGGCGCCCAGCCGCTCGACGACCGTGAGGCGCCGCTCGGAGGCGCCCTGCGTCATGACCCCCACGAGCCACATGAACAGCGGCACGAGCGGCAGCGTCACCACGCAGATCAGGAGCGAGACCCAGTCCAGGCCCAGCATCACGAGCAGGACCGCGGGCGTGACCAGGACCGTGAGCAGCAGCGACGGCAGGTACTTGACGAGGTAGGGCTCCAGCGCGTCGAGGCCGCGCGTGGCGAGCGTCGCGGTCTGCGCCTGCTGGCCGCCGCCCGCCCAGCGTGGGCCGAGCGCGACGGCGTGCGCCACGACCTGCGCGCGCAGCTCGGCGATCGTGCGGGCGGCGGCCCGCTGCGCATAGCGCTCCTGAGCCCAGGCGACGGCGGCGCGGCCGGCGGCGACCGCGCCGAGCGCGGCCAGCGTGCGGGCCGCGCTCGGGCCGGGCACGGACCCGTGGGTCACGAGCCCGGCCAGGAGCGAGGCGACCAGCAGCGCTTGGGCGACGACGAGGACGGCGGACCCGAGGCCCAGCCCGGCGGTCAGGACGACATACCGCCGGGCCGAGCGCGCCCGCCGCAGCAGGCGCGGGTCGAGAGGCCTCACGCGGCCGTCACGCGAGGTCGGCGGGCTTGACGGCGGGCTCGTCGTGCCCGCCGAGCGCCTCGCGGACCCTCTTCCACACCAGGCCCGCCGGCGCTGGCAGGTCCTTCGAGGTCAGACGGCGGCGGAAGACCCAGTACGTCCAGCTCTGGTAGGCGATCACGACCGGGGTGAGGATGACCGCGACCCACGTCATGACGGTCAACGTGTAGTCGGTCGACGTCGCCTCGGCGATCGAGAGCGACGGCCCGCCGTCACGTCCCGGCATGACGTCGGGGAACATCGAGCCGAAGATCAGCGTGACGGCCGCGACCATGGCCAGCGCCGACAGCGTGAAGGCCCAGCCCTCGGCGCCGCGCGCGTTGGTGATCACGACGCCGACCAGGCACGCCGCGGCGACCGCGACGGCGGCCCACGTCCACGGGACCGAGTAGGCGACCTGCGCCCAGATGGCCCAGCCGCCCGCCACGACGACCGCCGCGAGCGAGAGCCGCGCGGCGAACTGGCGCGCGCGGGCCCGCAGCTCACCGTCGGTCTTGAGCGCGAGGAACACCGAGCCGTGCAGCAGGAACAGCACGAGCGTGGTCAGGCCGCCCAGCAGCGCGAACGGGTTGAGCAGCGCCCAGAACCCGCCGACGTACTGGTGGGCGTCGTCGAGCAGCACACCGCGCACGAGGTTGGCGAACGCCACGCCCCACAGGATCGCGGGGACCCACGAGCCGACCTGGATCATCAGGTCGAACCGGCGGCTCCAACCGGGCGTGGAGATCTTGCCGCGGTACTCGAACGCGACCACGCGCACGATGAGGGCGAGCAGGATGATGAACAACGGCAGGTAGAACCCCGAGAACAGGGTCGCGTACCACTCCGGGAAGGCGGCGAACGTCGCGCCGCCCGCGGTCAGCAGCCACACCTCGTTGCCGTCCCACACCGGGCCGATGGTGTTGACCAGCACGCGGCGCTCGGACTCGCGCTGCTCGCGCGTGCCGCGCGGGAAGAAGGACATCAGCATGCCGACGCCGAAGTCGAAGCCCTCGAGCACGAGGTACCCCGTCCACAGGACGGCGATGATGACGAACCACAGGATCGACAGGTCCATCTCAGGTCTCCAGTCTCGACTCGGGGCTCAGTAGGCGAAGGACAGCGGGCGGTCGGCGTCGTCGTCCGAGCGCGCCTCGGGTGACTCGTCGTGCACCTGGGGGACGCCTTCGATCGCGTAGCGGTGCAGCAGGCGATACCAGATGACGCCGAGCCCGGCGTACAGCACCGTGAACACGATCATCGAGGTGAGGATCACGCCGCCGGGCACGGCCGTGGACACGCCGGCCGAGGTCAGCAGCCAGACGCCGTCGACGCCGGTGGGGTTGGGCGCCACGACCCAGGGTTGGCGCCCGACCTCGGTGAAGATCCAGCCGAACGAGCAGGCGAGGAACGGCATGGGCAGCGCGATCACGGCCAGGCGGGACAGCCACCGGCTGTCCGACAGCCGCCCGCGGCGCGTGGCCCACAGAGCCCACAGCGCCAGCGCGGCCGAGAAGGCCGCGAGGCCGATCATGAGGCGGAACGACCAGTAGGAGACGCCGAGCGGGGGCGTGTAGGTGATGGGGTTGCCGGCCTCGTCGGTCGCGCCGAACTTGTCGGACATCTGCTGCTGCACGTCATCGACGCCCGGCAGCAGCGAGTCAGGCCCGGAGAAGTGCCCGGTGCCGAGGAAGCTGGCCAGACCTGGGATCTCGATGAGGTGCGTGAGCTGGTCGCACGTCGGGTTGAGGAGAGGGCCGACGGTGAGGATCGAGAACGCCGCGCCCTCGGTCGACTCGCACAGCGCCTCGGCGGCCGACATCTTGCCGGGCTGCTGCTCGTACATGATCTTGCCCTGGACGTCGCCCGAGAGCGCGACGCCGACGCCGGACAGGAGCATGACGACGGCGCCCAGCACGACGGCGGGGCGGTAGGTGGAGCGCGCGAGCTCGACCAGCTCGGGCTTCTTCGACCGGACCAGGCGCACCATCCACCAGGTCGCGATGCCGCAGATGAACGTGCCCGAGACGAGGAAGGACGCCGTGATGGTGTGCGGGAACGCCGCCCACAGCGTGTTGTTGCCCAGGACCGCCCAGATGGACTCCATCTCCGCGCGCCCCGTCTCGGGGTTGAAGGTGGTGCCCACGGGGTGCTGCATCCACGAGTTGGCCGACAGGATGAAGAACGCCGAGAGGTTGGTGGCCAGCGCGAAGAGCCACACGCACGCCAGGTGCACCTTCTTGCTCAGGCGGTCCCAGCCGAAGATCCACAGGCCCAGGAACGTCGACTCGATGAAGAACGCGGCGAGCGCCTCCATCGCCAGCGGGGCGCCGAACACGTCGCCCACGAACCGGGAGTACTCGCTCCAGGTCATGCCGAACTGGAACTCCTGAACGATGCCGGTCGCGACGCCGAGGGCGAAGTTGATGAGCAGCAGCTTGCCGAAGAACTTCGTCAGCCGGAGCCATTTCTCGTTCTTGGTCACCACCCACGCCGTCTGCATCCCGGCGACCAGCGGGGCGAGCCCGATCGTCAACGGGACAAGGATGAAGTGGTAGACG
The DNA here is from genome assembly GCF_004216535.1 of Xylanimonas ulmi. Lineage (NCBI taxonomy): Bacteria > Bacillati > Actinomycetota > Actinomycetes > Micrococcales > Promicromonosporaceae > Xylanimonas > Xylanimonas ulmi. Next base: position 2,024,474 of record NZ_SGWX01000001.1, on the reverse strand, counting down.
GTCGTGATGGCGAACTGCCATCGGGCGAGCGCGAGCACATCCATCGGGCGTCTCCTGTACTCAGACGAAGGGCGCGTCCTCGGCGATCGGATCGTCTCCGCCCGTCGAGGCTCACGAGCAGCGTGCTCGTGAAGTTCTTCACAAGTCAACACAACTCGCTGTGACCTCGCTCGCAACAGCGAGAGCGGGTCGACTCTCAGTCAACACCCAGAAAGTCCGACTCGCTCGGCGTGACTCACGCGCCAGTACCCGGGGAGTGCGATACTGGTAGGCAACCGTCGGGGCCACATCACCCAGACGGCTACGAGCCCGCAGCTCCCGCGTCCGCACGCGGTGCCGCGGCCTGGGTCGCACCAAGCCCTGGCCGCCCGGCGTCCGCGAAGACGAGGCAGCAGTCGGCCGTCACCGAGACTTCCGTCCGGCGCCGCGCACCAGAGCGTGGCTCGGGCGACGACCGCCCGGCGGCTCACGGATGTGGGGTGGGCGGCAGGGCAGCAGGAGCACACCGCGTGACCTCAGACAACACCGGCACCACTGGCAACACCCCCCGCAAGCCCGCCCGTCGCCGCGTGACGCGCGCCGCGGGCGGCCCGGCCGCCGACGCGGCCCCCGCGCTGGACCTGGGCATCATCCTGCCGACGCGCACCGACGACGCCACGTCGCCCGCCGCCGCTGCGGCCCCCGCCGCTGCGGCCCCCGCCGCTGCGGCGGTCGCCGAGCCGGCCGCGGCGCCGCCCGCCCGCAGGTCGCGCCGCGTCTCACGCCCGACCTCGACTCCCGAGCCCGCCGCCACCTCGGATGCGGCCACGGCGCCTGCGGCGTCCCCGTCCGCACCAAGCCTGACCCTTGACGGCATCGTGCTGCCCGAGCGTGTCACGCAGGCCCCCGCGAATCAGGCGGACAAGCCCGCGAAGTCGGCGGACAAGCCCGCCAAGGCGCCCCGCCGCGCCGTGCGCACGCTCGACGACATCGAGCTGCCCGACGGTCACGGTGAAGCCGCTCCTGCCAGCGCCGAGGCCGCGCCGCGCCGCGGACGCTCGCGCGCCGCGTCGGGCGACGTCGCCTCGCCCGCGCCTCGGCGCACCCGGGCGCGGGCCACCGCGCCGAGCCCCGCCACGCCCGAGTCCGCCACGCCCGAGTCGGTCGAGGCCGACGCCAGCGCCCCCGCGGTCGACGACGCCGTCGCGACCGAGTCCGCCGACGCCGTCGCATCCGCAGTCGAGGATCGCGCCGCCGACGCCCCTGCGGCCGACCTCCCCGCGGCCGACGCTCCGGAGCGCCCGAAGCGCGCGCGCCGCTCGCGTGCGTCGTCGCCCACCGCGAAGGCCGCCGCCTCGAGCGAGCCCGCCTCGAGCGAGCCTGCCGCAAGCGAGCCCGCCGCAGGTGAGGCCGCCGTTGAGTCCGCGCCCGCCGCCGAGTCGACCGCCTCGTCGGCGCCCGGCTCGTCGACACCGCGCCTGGCCACGACCGCGCTGCTCTTCCAGGCGCCCGACCTGTCGACGCCGCGCCGCTCGCGTCGCGCCCAGGCCCCCGCCGGCCCGCCGCAGGCGCGTGACGACGCCGCGGAGCCCGCCAGCCAGGAGGCCCCGGAGACGCCCGAGACGCCCGTAGCGCCCGCGCAGCCGTCCGAGCCCGTCGAGCTCACCGGCGAGGACGCCGCCGCCGCGCAGGAGGTCGCCGCGATCGAGGCCGAGCTCGTCGCCGACGGCGTTGAGCTGGTCGACCTGCGCCCCGAGGACCTGGTCGAGGACGACGAGGACGTCGAGATCGAGCAGGACGACGATCGCCCGCGCCGTCGTCGTCGCCGGGGAGGGCGCGGCCGCCGCAGCGGACGGCGCCCCGAGGACGAGGACGGCGAGGAGTCGGACGAGGACGAGGAGCAGGACGCGCCGTCGTCCGCCGAGAGCGACGGCGAGGCCGACGACGCTCCCGAGTCCGACGAGTCGGGTGAGGACGAGGCGGGCGGCTCGCGTCGCCGTCGTCGCCGCCGTCGCGGCTCGCGCGCCGAGCGCGCCGAGACGCCCCGCTCGCGCTCCGACGAGGTCACCGCGCTCAAGGGATCGACGCGCCTGGAGGCCAAGCGCCAGCGCCGCCGCGAGGGCCGCGACGCGGGCCGCCGCCGCCAGATCATCACCGAGGCCGAGTTCCTCGCGCGCCGCGAGTCCGTCTCGCGCTCGATGGTCGTGCGCGAGCGCGACGCGCGCACCCAGATCGCGGTGCTCGAGGACGGTGTGCTGGTCGAGCACTACGTCTCGCAGCAGTCGCAGTCCTCGATGGTCGGCAACGTCTACCTGGGCCGCGTGCAGAACGTGCTGCCGTCCATGGAGGCCGCGTTCGTCGACGTCGGCAAGGGCCGCAACGCCGTGCTGTACGCGGGCGAGGTCAACTGGGACGCCGCGGGCCTCGAGGGCGGCCAGCCGCGCCGCATCGAGCAGGCGCTCAAGTCGGGCGACTCGGTGCTGGTGCAGGTCACCAAGGACCCGATCGGCCACAAGGGCGCCCGCCTGACCTCGCAGGTCACGCTCGCCGGGCGCTACCTGGTGCTCGTGCCGGGCGGCGGCATGACGGGCATCAGCCGCAAGCTGCCCGACGTCGAGCGCTCGCGCCTGAAGAAGGTGCTGCGCGAGATCGTGCCCGAGGGCGCGGGCGTCATCGTGCGCACCGCGGCCGAAGGCGCCTCGGAGGCCGAGCTCAAGGCCGACGTCGAGCGCCTGCAGGCGCAGTGGAACGCCATCACGACCAAGGCGGGCCGGGCCTCGACGAGCGCTCCGGCGCTGCTGCAGGGCGAGCCCGACCTGGCGATCCGCGTCGTTCGCGACATCTTCAACGACGACTTCTCCTCGCTCGTCGTGCAGGGCGACGGCGCGTGGCAGGAGGTCTCGACGTACGTCGAGGAGCTCGCCCCCGACCTGCGCGAGCGCGTGACCAAGTGGCTTGAGCCCACCGACGTATTCACGGTCCACCGCGTCGACGAGCAGCTCGCCAAGGGCATGGACCGCAAGGTCTGGCTGCCCTCGGGCGGCTCGCTGGTCATCGACCGCACCGAGGCCATGACGGTCATCGACGTCAACACCGGCAAGTTCACCGGCGCCGGCGGCACGCTCGAGGAGACCGTGACGCGCAACAACCTCGAGGCGGCCGAGGAGATCGTGCGCCAGCTGCGCCTGCGCGACATCGGCGGCATCATCGTCATCGACTTCATCGACATGGTGCTCGAGTCGAACCGCGATCTGGTGCTGCGCCGCCTGGTCGAGTGCCTGGGCCGCGACCGCACCAAGCACCAGGTGGCCGAGGTCACCTCGTTGGGCCTGGTGCAGATGACCCGCAAGCGCGTGGGCCAGGGCCTGGTCGAGGCGTTCAGCGAGACCTGCGAGGCATGCAAGGGCCGCGGCTTCATCGTGCACGCCGAGCCCATCGAGAAGGGCGCCGGCCACACGCACGCGGAGCCGGCCGACGGCGCGCCGCAGGGCGAGTCCAAGCGTGGGCGCCGCCGCCGCGGCTCAGCCTCGGCTGCCGAGCCGGCCGCGCACCCCGAGCCGCCCAAGCTGCCCGAGGAGAAGTCGCAGGCGCGCGAGGCCGTCAAGGCGACCCTCGCGACCATCGCGGCCGCGGCCGCGCACGCGCACGAGGCGGCCTCGGCCGAGCCGACCGAGGGCTGACCTGCCCATGGCGGGCGTGATCCCGGCGCGCTCCCGGCCATCGGGCACGGGGCGGATCGAGGTCGTCGCCGGGCCCATGTTCGCCGGCAAGTCCGAGGAGCTGGTGCGGCGCGTGCGCCGCACCAGGCTCGCGGGCCGCGGCGTCGTCGTGGTCAATCACGTCCTCGACGTGCGCGCGGGCGGCGGCAAGGTGGCCTCGCACTCCGGGCTTGAGCTGCCCTCGGCGACGGCGTCGGGCGCGGCCGAGATCCCCGGACTGCTGGAGCCGGGGACCGAGCTCGTGGCGATCGACGAGGCGCAGTTCTTCGGCGCCGAGCTCGTGGACGTCGTGGTGGGGCTCGCCGACGCGGGCCTGGTCGTCGTGGTCGCCGGGCTCTGCGTGACGTTCGACGGCGGCCCGTTCTCCCCGCTGCCCGAGCTCATGGCCGTGGCCGAGCGCGTCGACAAGCTCACCGCTGTGTGCATGGTCTGCGGCCGTGACGCCGCCTACCACGTGCGCGTCGCGTCCGACGGCGCCGCGGACCCCACCGCGCCGGTCGCCGCGCACGTGGGCGGCGCCGAGTCCTACCAGGCGCGCTGCCGCGACCATCGGCGCTGAGCGGCGGCCGGGCGCGCGGGCTCAGTCCTCGACGAGCGGCACGAACCGGTAGGAGCCGTGCTCGCTCACGTGCGCCGCGCCGTCGTCGTCGACCGTCACCAGCGTCATGGTGTGGCGCACCGGAATCACCATGCGGCCCCCGGGGGCGACCTGCTCCACGAGTGAGGGCGGCAGCCGGCGGGCCGCGGCCGAGACGAGCACGCGGTCCCACCCGCCCTCGCGCGGCCAGCCGAGCACGCCGGGGCGGGCGGCGACCTCGCGCGCCCACGGCATGGCGCACCGCTCCAGGTTGGCCGCGCCCCAGGCGGCGAGGTCGTCGCGCCGTTCGACGCCCAGCACCTGACCACCGGGCCCGACCAGGCGCCCCAGCAGCGCCGTCGTCCACCCCGAGCCGGCGCCGACGTCGAGCACGCGCGCGCCCGGGCGCACGTCGAGCAGGCGCAGCATCGCCGCGACGGTCGACGGCTGTGAGCACGTCTGTCCGTGCCCGATCGCCAGCGGTCGGTCCTCGCCCGCCCAGTACCGGGCGGGCGCGGGCAGGAAGCCCGCGCGGCCGATCGTGCGCAGCGCGGCCGCGACGGCGTCGTCGGCGTCCATGGGTCCATGGTCCGCGCCCCTGCGGCGCGGCGCACCGGGGGAGGGGCATGGCGGCGCGTCGCGGCGCGGGCGGGGGAGCGTGTGGGCAGGCGCGAGTTCGTCCGCGTGCGCCGCTCGTGTAGACTGGTGTGTCGGCGCGCCCATCGGCGTGCCTGTCCCGTGTGCCCCACGGACGCACCGCACTCGACCGCCGCGGCGGGCCAGCAATGGACTCGAGTTGCAGACCAAGACGGTGTACGACGCCGTGTGGCACGCCCAGACCAGGAGAGACGCAACATGGTGTACGCGATCGTCAAGGCCGGTGGCCGCCAGGAGAAGGTGTCCGTCGGCGACATCGTTGTCATGAACAGCATCGAGGCGAAGGCCGGCGACACGGTCGAGCTGCCCGCGCTGCTGCTCGTGGACGGGGAGAAGGTGACCACCGACGCCGCGAAGCTGGCGAAGGTCAAGGTCACGGCTGAGGTCGTGCGGGACGAGAAGGGCCCGAAGATCGTCATCCTCAAGTACAAGAACAAGACCGGCTACCGCAAGCGCCAGGGTCACCGTCAGTCGCTGACCCGCGTCAAGGTCACCGGCATCAAGTGACCTCCGCGGCGGACGCCCACCGCGTCCGCGCGATCTTCTTCCCCGTACTTCCTGAAAGCAGGTCCTGAGAATGGCACACAAGAAGGGCGCGAGCTCCTCGCGCAACGGTCGTGACTCGAACGCCCAGTCGCTCGGCGTCAAGCGCTTCGGCGGGCAGGTCGTCAAGGCCGGCGAGATCATCGTCCGCCAGCGCGGCACCCACTTCCACCCCGGCCAGAACGTCGGCCGCGGCGGCGACGACACGCTGTTCGCGCTGACCGCCGGCGCGGTCAAGTTCGCGACGCGCCGCGGGCGCAAGGTCGTCGACATCGAGTCGGTGTCGGTCGAGGCCTGAGCCTCCCGCACACCTTCGCAGAGGGGCGCACCGGTGTGGTGCGCCCCTCTCGCTTTACCCCCGGACCCCAGGTCCCCGCAGTCCCTCTGAGAGGATCGCCCCATGGCCAGCTTCGTCGACCGTGTCGTGCTGCATGCCGCCGGCGGTGACGGCGGCCACGGCGTCGCCTCCATCCGCCGGGAGAAGTTCAAGCCGCTCGCCGGCCCCGACGGCGGCAACGGCGGCGACGGCGGCAGCGTGCGCCTGGTCGTCGACGCCCAGACGACGACGCTGCTCGCCTACCACCACTCGCCGCACCGCCGAGCGACCAGCGGCACCCAGGGCATGGGCGACGACCGCGACGGCGCCAAGGGCGAGGACCTGATCCTCTCGGTGCCCGACGGCACCGTGGTCAAGGACCTCGACGGCCAGGTGCTCGCCGACCTGGTCGGCGTCGGCGCCGAGTACGTGGTCGCCGCGGGCGGCCGCGGCGGGCTCGGCAACCGCGCGCTCGCCTCGCCCAAGCGCAAGGCCCCAGGCTTCGCGCTGCTGGGTGAGCCGGGCGAGGCCGCCGACGTCGTGCTCGAGCTCAAGACCATCGCCGACGTCGCGCTCGTGGGCTTCCCGAGCGCCGGCAAGTCGTCGCTGGTCGCCGCCGTCTCGGCCGCGCGCCCCAAGATCGCCGACTACCCGTTCACCACGCTGGTGCCCAACCTCGGCGTGGTCGAGGCGGGCGAGACGCGCTTCACCGTGGCCGACGTGCCCGGCCTCATCCCGGGCGCGAGCGAGGGCAAGGGCCTGGGCCTGGAGTTCCTGCGGCACATCGAGCGCACCGCCGTCATCGTGCACGTGCTCGACTGCGCGACGCTCGAGCCGGGCCGCGACCCCCTGACCGACCTCGACGTCATCGAGGCCGAGCTCGCCGCCTACGCGGGCGACCTGGAGATCGCGGGCGGCCGCGTGCCGCTCACCGAGCGCCCGCGCCTGGTGGTGCTCAACAAGATCGACGTGCCCGAGGCGCGCGAGCTCGCCGACTTCGTCAAGCCCGAGCTCGAGGCGCGCGGGCTGCGCGTGTTCGAGGTCTCGACCGCGAGCCACGAGGGCCTGCGCCCGCTGACGTTCGCCCTCGCCGACGTCGTGGCGCAGGCGCGCGCCGCGGCGCCGACGCCGGAGGCTGCGCGCATCGTGCTGCGGCCCAAGGCGGTCGACGACGCGGGCTTCACGGTCACCCAGCGCCAGGATGCGGGCGGCGTCTACTTCGAGGTGCGCGGCGCCAAGCCCGAGCGGTGGGTGCGCCAGACCGACTTCAACAACGACGAGGCGGTGGGCTTCCTGGCCGACCGGCTCGCCAAGCTCGGCGTCGAGGAGCGGCTGTTCAAGGTCGGCGCGGTCGCGGGCGACGAGGTGCGCATCGGCGACGAGCGCAACGCCGTCGTCTTCGACTGGGAGCCGACGCTCATGACCGGGCCCGAGCTGCTCGGCTCGCGCGGCACCGACCTGCGCCTGGAGGACCGCTCGCGCAAGACGCGTGCCGAGAAGCGCCAGGAGTTCACCGAGCGCATGGACGCCAAGACGCAGGCGCGCCGTGAGCTGTGGACCGAGCGCGAGGCCGGGCAGTGGACCAGCCCTGACCAGGAGTGATCGGCTGACCACACCCTGAGCGGCGTCCGCGCCGTCGCCGACGGGTCGGCGATGATGGGGGCGTGATCCTCGCGCGCACCCGCTCCGCACTGCCCGCCGCCCAGCGCATCGTCGTCAAGATCGGCTCGTCGTCGCTGACCGGCCCGGACGGACGCCTGGACCTGGAGGCCCTGCGCGGGCTCGTGCGCGTGCTCGCGGCGGCCCACGAGGGCGGCACGCAGGTCGTGCTCGTCACGTCGGGCGCCGTGGCCGCCGGCATCGGGCCGCTCGGGCTCGCGGCCCGGCCGCGCGACCTGGCGACCATGCAGGCCGCGGCCTCGGTGGGCCAGGGCATGCTGGTGGCCCGCTACACCGAGGCGTTCGCGCACCACGGCGTGCGCGTGGGGCAGATCCTGCTCACGGCCGAGGACACCGTGCGCCGCCTGCGCTACAAGAACGCCCAACGCGCGCTCACCCGCCTGCTGGCGCTCGGCGTCGTGCCCGTCGTCAACGAGAACGACGCCGTCACCACCGACGAGCTCAAGTTCGGCGACAACGACCGCCTCGCCGCGCTCGTGGCCCACCTGGTGCGCGCCGACGCGCTCGTGCTGCTGACCGACGTCGACGGCCTGCACGACCGCCCGCCCACGCGCCCGGGCGCGCGGCGCATCTCGCACGTCGGCGACCTCGCCGAGATCGCGGACGTGCCCGTCACCAGCCGCGGCAGCGCCGTCGGCACGGGCGGCATGGTCACCAAGCTGGAGTCCGTGCGGATCGCCACCGGGTCCGGGGTCCCGGTGCTGTTGGCCGCCGCGAGCAACGCCGCGCGGGCGCTCGCGGGTGAGGACGTCGGCACGTTCTTCGCCGTGACCGGCCGGCGCACGTCGGCGCGCCGGTTGTGGATCGCGCACGCCGCGCGCGTGCGCGGACGCCTACACCTCGACGACGGCGCCGCCCGCGCCGTGCTGGGCGGGCGCGCCTCGCTGCTGCCCGCGGGCGTCACACGCGCCGAGGGCGAGTTCGACGCCGGCGACGCCGTCGAGCTCGTGGGGCCCGACGGTGCGGTCGTGGCGCGCGGCCTGGTGGCGTTCGACTCGCACGAGCTGCCCGCGCTGCTCGGCCGCCAGACCGCCGAGCTGCGTGAGGCGCTGGGGGAGGGCTACGACCGCGAGCTCGTGCACCGCGACGACCTGGTGCTCGAACGGCGCTGACGGCTTGGGCGTGCGACGAGGTCGGGCGGGGGAGCCTCAGTCCTCCAGGCGCGTGCCGCGCAGCTCGGTGAGCATCCCGGCGCCGACCATCGCGACGGCGAATGCCACCGCGAACACGGCGAAGACGCCGCCCGTGCCGATCCGCTCGTGCAGCGGCAGCACGAGCAGCGGCGCGAGGATCGAGGCGAGGCGCCCGAACGCCGTCGCGCTGCCCGCGCCGGTCGCGCGCACCCGGGTCGGGTAGCTCTCGGGCGTCACCGCGTACAGGGCGCCCCATGCACCCAGGTTGAAGAACGACAGCGCGACGCCGGAGGCGAGGATCTGCGCGACCGAGCCCGCGAGCCCGAACGCGAGCGCCGACAGCGCCGAACCGGCCAGGAAGGTCACGAGCACCGCGCGCCGTCCCCACACCTCGATCAGCCAGGCGGCCACGGCGTACCCGGGCAGCTGCGCGAGCGTGATCACGAGCGTGTAGCCGAACGAGCGCACCATCGAGAACCCGTCGGCGACCAGGAGCGTCGGGATCCAGGTGAACGCCCCGTAGTAGGCGAAGTTCACCCCGAACCACGTCAGCCACAGCGCCACCGTCCGCCGCCGCATCCCCCCGCGAAACAGCGCCCCCACCCCCACCCGCTCCCCACCGAGAGCCCCACCACCCCCGCCAGCCCCACCACCTCCGCCACCCGCGCCAGCCCCACCACCCGCCAACCCCTCACCGGGCGAGTTCGAGCCTTTGTCGCGAGTTCGAGCGCCCGAGGGCTCGAACTCGCGACAAGCGCTCGAACTGGCGGATTCGGGCGGTGGTGCTGGTGGGGGTGTGGGGATGCCGGCGGGTGCGGGGATGCCGGCGGAAGACTCGAAGGTGCGGACGGCAGCCTCGGCCTGCGCGTCGTGGCCGTGGCGCTCCAGGAAGCGGACCGACTCGGGCAGGCTCGCGCGCACGTACAGCGAGTAGGCAGCCGGGATCAGGCCGATGGCGAACGCCCACCGCCATCCGTCGTCGGACGCCGGCACGAGCAGTAGGCCGACGACGGCCGCCGCGACCCACCCCACGGCCCAGAAGGACTCCAGGACCACCACGACGCGCCCGCGGATGCGGGCGGGGGCGTACTCGCTCACGAGCGTCGAGGCGACCGGCAGCTCCGCGCCCAGACCGAGCCCGACGACGAACCGCAGCGCCAGCAGCACGGCGAGGCCCCCGGCGAGCGCCGAGGCGCCCGTGGCCAGCCCGTAGACGAGCAGCGTGAGGGCGAAGACGTGGCGGCGGCCCACACGGTCGGCGAGCAGGCCGCCGAGCGCCGCGCCCACCGCCATGCCCGCGAACCCGATCGAGCCGAGCAGCGAGCGCTCGCCGGTGGACAGCGCCCACTGCTCGCCGATCGCCACGAGCACGAACGACATGATGCCCACGTCCATCGCGTCCAGCGCCCAGCCGACGCCCGCTCCGACGAGCAGACGCCTGTGCGCACGGGTGAACGGCAGCGCGTCGAGCCGCTCGGTCCGGGTCAAGACCGTGGTCATGGACGGATTCTGCTCCCTCACCGCAGCGGACAGTAGGCTCGTGCGTATGACTGCGACCGCGTCCAGTATCGCCGCCAACCCGTCGCCGCAGGCGCCCGACGTCGAGGCCGCGGTGCGCGACGTCGCCCGCCGCGCCCAGGTGGCCTCGCGCGCGCTCGCCACGGCGAGCCGTGGGGTCAAGGACGCCGCGCTGCACGCGATCGCCGACGCCCTCGTGTCCGCGACGGACGAGATCGTCGCCGCGAACGCGCTGGACGGTGAGCGTGAGCGCGCGGGCGGCATGGACGCCGGGCTGCTCGACCGCCTGGCGCTGACGCCCGCACGCGTCGAGGCCATCGCGCAGGCGCTGCGCGCCGTGGCGGCGCTGCCCGACCCGGTGGGCGACGTGGTGCGCGGCCAGACCCTTCCCAACGGCCTGCGCCTGCAGCAGTTGCGCGTGCCGATGGGCGTGGTCGGCATGATCTACGAGGCGCGGCCCAATGTGACGGTCGACGCCGCGGGCCTCGCGCTCAAGAGCGGCAACGCCGTCATCTTGCGCGGCGGCTCGGCGGCGATCCGCTCCAACGAGGTGATCGTGCGCGTGCTGCGCGACGCCCTGGAGGCGCAAGGGCTGCCCGCCGACCTCGTCCAGACGATCGACGAGTTCGGCCGCCCGGGCGGCGTCGCGCTGATGCACGCGCGCGGCCTGGTGGACGTGCTCATCCCGCGCGGCGGCGCGAGCCTCATCCGCACCGTGGTCGAGGAGTCCTCCGTGCCCGTCATCGAGACAGGGGTCGGCAACGTCCACGTCTATGTGGACGCCTCCGCCGACCTTGACCAGGCCGTCGCGATCGTGATGAACGCCAAGACGCAGCGCGTCGGGGTGTGCAACGCGGCCGAGACGCTGCTGGTGCACGCCGACGTCGTCGACGCGTTCCTGGGCCGCATGCTGACCGAGCTCGCGGGTGCGGGCGTCGTCCTGCACGGCGACGAGCGCACCGCGCAGGCGGCGCCGAGCGGCGTCGACGTGACCCCCGCGACCGACGCGGACTGGGCCACGGAGTATCTGGCGCTTGAGCTCGCGGTGCGCGTCGTGGACTCGCTCGACGAGGCGATCGACCACATCCGCACCTACTCCTCGGGGCACACCGAGGCGATCCTCACCAACGACCTGCGCGCCGCCGACCGCTTCGTGGCCGAGGTCGACTCGGCGGCCGTCATGGTCAACGCCTCGACGCGGTTCACCGACGGCGGCGAGCTGGGGCTTGGGGCCGAGATCGGCATCTCGACCCAGAAGCTGCACGCCCGTGGCCCGATGGGGTTGGCGGAGCTCACCACCACCAAGTGGGTGGTCCGCGGCCAGGGCCATGTGCGGCCGTGAGAGACTGACGCGACCACATCGAGCATGACCCTTCGGAGGATCCATGGACCCCGTCGTCGTCGGCCTACTGGCCTTCGGTGCCCTCGTCTTCGCGCTTGCGGTGACGTACGCGTTCCGCAACGTCGGGAACCGCCACTGAGCGTGCGGCGCCGCCCTGGGGGCCCGGAATGACCGCGGCTGCGGCGGCGCGTCGCCGCCCCCGCGTCGGCGTTATGGGCGGCACGTTCGACCCCATCCACCACGGCCACCTCGTGGCCGCGTCGGAGGTCGCCGAGGCGTACGGTCTCGACGAGGTCGTCTTCGTCCCCACGGGCAAGCCGACCTTCAAACAGAACCGCGACGTCACGCCGGCCGAGCACCGCTACCTCATGACGGTCATCGCGACCGCCTCGAACCCGCGGTTCACCGTCTCCCGAGTCGACATCGACCGGCCCGGGCTGACGTACACGGTCGACACGCTGCGCGACCTGCGCAGCGAGCGGCCCGACGCCGACCTGTTCTTCATCACGGGCGCGGACGCCGTGGCGCAGATCCTCGCGTGGAAGGACGCGTCCCGTCTGTGGGAGATGGCGCATTTCGTGGCGGTGAACCGTCCGGGGCACAATCTGAACACCGAGGGCATTCCCGAAGGCGCCGTCACGACGTTGGAGGTCCCCGCGCTGGCGATCTCCTCCACGGACTGCCGTCGGCGTGCCCGGGCAGGCAAGCCGGTCTGGTACCTGGTGCCGGACGGTGTGGTGCAGTACATCGCCAAGCACGGCCTGTATCGAGGTCAGAGCGTCGAGTCGAACAGGGACGAGGCACACGATGAGTGACAGCAATCCGGGCCGCCCGCTGACGCGGCGGGAGATCCGCGAGCGTGAGCAGGCGGCGGCCGCCGCGCGCGCCGCGGCCGCCGGCGCCGCCGCGCCGGTCCCGGCTCCCGACGCGGGCGCCGCGCCCGGCGCGACCCCGACCGCCGCGCCGCCCGCGCCCGCGCCTCGCCCGGCGACCGGGCAGCCCGTCACGCGCCGGTCGCTGCACTCGCCGATCGCGCCGGCGCCCGCTCCCGCCCCCGTCGTGCGCCCGCCGGCGTCGACCGGCGGCATCCGCGGGCTCGACGAGACTGGTCGGCTCACCCCCGTCCAGCGCCCCGGCGGCGCGCCCGTCGCGGCGACCCCCGCGCCCCCGGCGCCAGCCGTGCCGAATCGCACCTCAGCGCGTCCGAGCGCGTCGAACGGCCCGACCCCACCGACCGCGGCGTCGTTCGGCCGCACGGGCGCGGCCAGCGGCTCGCCGCTCGCGGGTCAGTCGGCGCCGTCGATGTTCGGACAGACGTCGGCCGCCCCGCGCCCGGCGCCCGCCTCGCCGTTCGACCCGGTCTCGGGTCCGTCCGCCGCGGGCCGTGCGGCGGCGCCCGCCGCGCCGGCCGCGCCCGGTCCGGCGACGGCAGCGCCCAGCGCGTCGCGCCCCCAGTGGCCCGCGCCCGCATCGACCGGACCGGCATCGGCCGGACCCGCATCGGCTGGACCCGCGGCGCCCGGACCGTCCTCGGCCTCTCCCGGCTCCGGCGCGGACTCGCCCGTCCCCGGCACCCCGAACTGGGGGTCGATCGGGCCTGCCGGGACCGCCTCGACGGCGATCGGCTCCGCGACGGGTGCGGGCACGGGGCCGGTGGTCCGCCCGGGCTCGGTGGCGCCGGCGCGGCCGCAGCCCTCGCCGTTCGACTCCTTCGTCGCACCTGATAAGCCCGTGCGCTCGCGCGCCGAGGCGGCCGCCGCGCAGGATGATGGCGACGAGGAGGAGTCGCGCTCGTCGTACACGTGGCTGCACTACATCATTCTGGTCGTCGTGGCGTTCGTGCTCGGTCTGCTGCTGTGGAAGTACATCGCCAGCGAGCAGCCGAGCGTCTCGTCCGGTGGCGACGCGAGCCAGGCCACCATGACCCAAACCATCACGTCGAGAGGCAACCTGTGACCGCGACCGAGCGTGCCGTCGAACTGGCGGGAGTCGCCGCCCGGGCGGCCTGGGATCTCAAGGCAGAGGAGATCATCGCCCTTGATGTGAGCGAGCAGCTCGTGCTGACCGACGTGTTCCTCATCGCGTCGGGCACCAACGAGCGGCAGGTCGCCGCGATCGTGGACGCGATCGAGGAGGCGATGTTCAAGGTCGGCGTCAAGCCGATCCGGCGCGAGGGCAAGTCCGAGGGCCGGTGGGTGCTGCTCGACTTCGGCGAGGTCGTCGTGCACGTGCAGCACGCCGAGGACCGGGTGTACTACGCGCTTGAGCGCCTGTGGAAGGACTGCCCGGTGGTCCCCCTTCCCCTCGACGCCGAAAGGCCGGTCGACGAGCCGGACTCGGCGCCGACCGCCTCCTGAGCGCCGCGGTGGGCGCGGGGACCGTCGTCCTGCTGCGGCACGGACGCACGGGGTGGAACGTCGCTGAGCGCTTGCAGGGCCAGACCGATGTCGCGCTGGACGACGTCGGGCGCTGGCAGGCCGGTGAGGCGGCGCGCGCCCTCGTGCGCACGCACCGGGCCGCGCGCGTGGTCTCCTCCGACCTGAGCCGCGCCGCCGAGACGGCCGCCGCCTACGCGGACCTGCTCGGCCTCGCCGTCGTCCCCGATCCGCGGCTGCGCGAGCGCGGGTTCGGTGAGTGGGAGGGGCTGACGGGCGCCGAGATCGCCCAGGGCTGGCCGCAGCGGCACGCCGCGTGGCGTCGCGGTGACGACGACGCCGGGCTGCCCCCAGGCGGTGAGACGCGCGCGCAGGTGGCCGAGCGCGTCCGCGCGGCCGTCGAGGACCACGCGGCCCGCCTCGAGCCGAGTGACACCCTCGTCGTCGTGTCGCACGGCGCCGCCATCACGTTGGCGATCGGCGCGATGCTGGGGCTGGAGCCAGGCTGGCGTGGCGTCGTCGGACTCACGAACGCGCACTGGTCGCAGCTCACGCGCGCCCGCGCGGGCTCGCAGCCGACGTGGCGCGTCGTCGCCCACAATGTCGGCGCGGCGTACGCGCCCGAGGCGTGGCACGCCGGGCCGCAGACGGGCGCCGAGCAGGCCTGCGACACCGCGGGCATGGCGGCGGGCTGAGCGCCGTCGCCTGGCCGGTGGCCGTCCGGCGATTTGGACGAGGCGGCGCGGAGCGCATAGGATCACGGACGTTCCTGCGGGCCTGAGTCCGTCGGGGCGACGTACGGGGCTGTGGCGCAGCTGGTAGCGCACCTGCATGGCATGCAGGGGGTCAGGGGTTCGAGTCCCCTCAGCTCCACCGGATCGAAAGTGAGTCCGACGGACGGTTCGCCGCCCTCGGGGCTGTGGCGCAGCTGGTAGCGCACCTGCATGGCATGCAGGGGGTCAGGGGTTCGAGTCCCCTCAGCTCCACCAAAGACACGCAAGCCCTGCCCCGTGATCGAGGGCAGGGCTTGTTGTGTTGTGGGGTGGTGGCGGGCCTGCGGCGGGACCGCGGCCTTCAACCAGGCCGAAGACCGCGCTAGGCTGAGTGAGCGATCGCTCAGGAGCGCTCGGCGCCCATCCCCGGCCCGCCGACGCGCCGGGGGCGCCACCGACGCGGGCAGAGAGGCTCGACCATGCCGATCACGCGAGACGCGACCGAGGCCGTCGCGCGCAGCACGGGCGCCCTGCGCACCCGCATCACCGACCTGCTCGGCGTGGAGCATCCCATCGTGCAGGGCGGCATGCAGTGGGTGGGCCGAGCCCCGCTCGCCGCTGCCGTCTCCAACGCCGGCGGGCTGGGTGTCCTCACCGCGCTCACCCAGCCGACGCCGCAAGCCTTGGCCGAGGAGATCGCGCGGTGCCGGGACCTGACCGACCGGCCGTTCGGGGTCAACCTGACCATCCTGCCGTCGATCACACCGCCGCCGTATGCGAAGTACCGCGACGTGATCATCGACGCCGGGGTTCCGGTCGTCGAGACGGCGGGCGCCAACCCGCGCGAGCACCTGCGCCACCTCAAGGACGCGGGTGTGACGGTGATCCACAAGTGCACGAGCGTTCGGCACGCGGTGCGCGCCCAGGCGGAGGGCGTCGACGCCGTGAGCGTCGACGGGTTCGAGTGCGCCGGGCACCCGGGCGAAGACGACGTGCCGGGTCTGGTGCTGATCCCGGCCGCCGCCGCGCGGCTGGACGTCCCGATCCTGGCCGCGGGCGGGATCGCCGACGCCCGGGGGCTGGTCGCCGCGCTGGCCCTCGGCGCCGACGGCGTCACGATGGGCACGCGCTTCGTCGCCACCCGGGAGGCGCCGGTCCACGACCGGGTCAAGGAGCAGATCGTGCGCCACGGGGAGTGCGACACCGAGCTCATCTTCCGCTCGCTGCGCAACACCGCACGCGTGGCCAGCAACACGGTCAGCCGCGAGGTGGTCGAGATCCTGGCCGGGGGTGGGGCGTTCGAGGACGTCCGCGATCTTGTCGCCGGCGCGCGCGGCCGCCGCGTCTTCGAGGAGGGCGATCTGGAGGCGGGTGTGTGGACGGCGGGCCTGTGCCAGGGGCTGATCGACGACGTCCCGTCGGTCGGCGACCTGCTCGACCGGATGGTCCGCGAGGCGGTCGCCCTGATCGCTGGGCGCCTGCCGGGTCTCGTGGCGGGTGACCGGTCGCTCACGTGACCTCGCCCGGCCGGCCCGGCCGCCGGGGCGGGCCTTGACGCCCCTGTGAGCGCCGCCACTATCCTGAGCGAGCGATCAGTAAGCGCCAGCAGGAACACAGGAACAGTCGAGAGGTGATCTCTGTGACCGCTCACGTCGACCTCAGCTCCGAGCCCTACGCGTCACGTCGGGCCCACTGGAACAACACCCTGGCCCGGCACGCGCACACCCTCGCCGCGCGGCCCGCGCTGCGGTTCGAGGGACAGACCACGACGTGGGCGCAGTTGCACGAGCGGGTGGGCGCCCTGGCGGACGCCCTGGCTCGCCGCGGCGTCAGCTTCGGCGACCGCGTCGCACTCGTCATGGGCAACCGGCCGCAGTTCCTGGAGGCGATCTTGGCGATCAACCGGCTCGGAGCGATCGCGGTCCCGCTCAACTTCCGCCTCGCCGCAGGTGAGGTCGCCTTCGCGGTCGCGGACTCGGGCGCCGCGGTCGTGTTCGTCGACGCGATCGGGCGCGCCGCCGTCGTCGGCGCCGACCTGCCCGAGCGGGTCCGGCTGGTGGTCGTCGCCGCCGATCCGGGGGCGGGCGAGTCCTACGACGCGCTGCTGGAGGAGCGCGGCGAGCCATGTCCTGCCATCGACGTTCCCGAGGACTCGCCGGCTCTCATCATGTACACCTCGGGCACGACGGGCCGGCCCAAGGGCGCGGTGCTGACGCACCTCAACCTCCAAGCGCAGGCGGGGACGGTCACCCGCGCGATGCGGCTCGGCGACGCGGACCAGGAGGTCAACCTGATCGCCCTGCCGCTCTTCCACATCGGCGCCCTCGGCTCGGTCGTCGGCACGATCCTCATCGGCGGCGCCGTCGTCATCATGCCGACCGCCCCGTTCCGCGCCGCCGCGCTGCTCGACGTGCTCGAGTCGGAGGGGGTCACCGCGGTGTTCCTGGTCCCCACGCAGTGGCAGGCGGTCTGCGCCGACCCCACCGTCGCCGACCGTGACCTGTCGCGGCTTCGGATGGCCTGCTGGGGCGCGGCGCCCGCCTCGGACGCACTCCTGCGGCAGATGGCCGCGACCTTCCCCGACGCCCGGAACGTGGCGCTGTTCGGACAGACCGAGATGTCGCCGGTCACGTGCGTGCTCGACGGCGCCGACGCCATCCGCAAGCTGGGCTCCGTCGGCAAGCCGGTCGCCACCGTGACCGCGCGGGTCGTCGACGCCGAGATGAACGACGTCGAGCAGGGTCAGGTCGGCGAGATCGTCTACCGGGGGCCTGGCCTGATGGCCGAGTACTGGAACATGCCCGAGGCGACCTCCGAGGCGTTCGCGGGCGGCTGGTTCCACTCGGGCGACCTGGTCCGAGTCGACGAGGAGGGCTACTTCTACGTCGTCGACCGGGTCAAGGACATGATCATCTCGGGCGGCGAGAACATCTACTGCGCCGAGGTCGAGAACGCCCTGTCGAACCATCCGCAGATCGCCGAGGTGAGCGTGGTCGGCGTGCCGCACCCTGTGTGGGGCGAGACGCCCGTGGCCTACGTCGCGCTGCGCGACCCGAACGAGCCGCTGGACCTGGAGTCCCTGCGGGAGTGGGCGACGTCGTCGCTCGCCCGCTACAAGCTCCCCACGCGGCTGGAGCTGATCACCGAACTGCCGCGCAACGCCTCGGGCAAGGTCCGCAAGGACGTGCTGCGCGAGACGGCCGAGGCGTCCTGACAGCCTCCCGGCGCACTCAGCGCCGCAGGCGTCGCCCGCACCACCGGATCAGGCTGACCAGGCCGTAGGGCGCGACGAACATGCAGGCGATCAGCGCGGCGCCGTAGGCGACTCCGCTCGCCGACTGGTTGACCTCAGCCAGGTACTTGGGGGCGTAGACGACGAAGAGCCCGCCGAGCACGGCCCCCCATGTGGCGCCGAGCCCGCCGACCACGATGAGCGTCACGAGCGAGACCGCGAGCGTCAGGCCGAACGCCTCGGGCCCGACGAACTGCACCACCAGCGTGTAGAGCACGCCGGCGATGGCGGCGAAGGCGGCGCTGGTGGCGAAGACCAGCGTCTTGAGCCGCGCGGCGCGGATGCCCATGGCGTTGGCGACCACCTCGTTGTCGCGCACGGCGGTCATGGCGCGTCCGGTCCGCCCGGAGGCGATCCGGTGGGCGACCACCAGCGCGAACGCGAGCGCGGCCAGGCACAGGTAGTAGCGCCACTGGTCGTCGGCGAGGCCGGTCCAGGTCGGCGCGGAGGCCGCGACGACGCTCATCCCCTCGAACCCGTGCGTGAAGCGGTCGAGGCGCTTGACGATCGCCGGGACCGTCAGCGCCAGGGCCAGCGTCACCAGCGCGAGTTGCAGTCCGCGCAGGCGCAGGGCCGGCAGGCCGATGACGAAGCCGAGCGCGAACGAGGCGACGCCTGCGACGGGGATGGTCAGCAGGTAGTGCGCGCCGCCGCCGATCATGAGGGCGGCCGTGTACGAGCCGACGGCGAAGAACGCGCTGTGGCCCAGCGAGAGCTGGCCGGTGTTGCCGGTCAGGAGGTTGAGGCCGAGCCCTGCGACGGCGTAGACCATCGCCATGCTCAGGTCGAAGTTGACGTAGGTCGGCTGGCTCAGTGGCAGCGCCGCGGCCAGCGCCACCAGGGCGACGACGGCGGCCAGGCGGACGTGGGGCGGCAGGCGCAGGGGCCGTTGCTCGGCGCGCAGCGCGCGTAGCGGGCTCATACGCGCACCGCCGAACGCGTGCCGAAGAGTCCCTCGGGTTTGACCGAGAGCACGATGAGGATCAGCAGGAACGCGACGCCCTGGCCGAACTCGTTGCCGATGAGGTCGACGTAGGTGCCCGCGAGGTTCTCGACGATGCCCACGATCAGTCCGCCGACGATCGCCCCCGGGGGGCTGTCCAGGCCGCCGAGGGTCGCCGCGGCGAAGGCGTAGATCAGCAGTGGGGACATCATGTTGACGTGCAGGAACAGCTGCGGCGCCACCAGGAGCCCGACCAGGGTGCCCAACGCCGCGGCCAGACCCCAGCCGACCATGAGCATGCGCCCGACCGGGATGCCCGACAGTGCGGCCGACTCGGCGTTGGTCGAGGCCGCGCGCAGGTACACGCCGAATGTCGTGCGCTGGAAGAGCAGGTACAGGGCGGCCGCCGCCGCGATCACGCAGACGATGACGCCGGCGCCTTGGCGTGAGACCGAGGCGCCGGCGATGGTGATGGCGCCTGGTCCGAAGGCCTTCGGCACCTCCTTGGTCTGGTAGCCCCAGGTCCAGCCCGCCGCGCTGTTGACCAGCAGCATCAGCCCGAGGGTCACGATGACCAGGGGGAAGAGCGTGGACCGGCGCCGGAACGGCGCGATCAGGAGCCGCTCGCAGGCGACGCCGAGCGCGAAGGTGGCGGCCATGGCCAGGGCCGCGGCGGCGTACAGCGGCGCCCCCCAGGAGATCAGCTGCCACGCGAGGAACGCGCCGAGCATTGCCATCTCGCCCTGGGCGAAGTTGACGATGCCCGACGCGCGGTGGACCAGCACGATGCTCAGGGCGAGGGCGCCGTAGACCGATCCCGAGACGACCCCGTCCAACGTCTGTTGCCAAAAGAGCCCCACTCACCGCTCCTGTTCAGTATCCGAGGTAGGCGCGCCGCACGCTGTCGTCGCCCGCGATGGCCGCGGCCGGGCCAGAGGCGACGACGGCGCCCACCTCGAGCAGCACGGCGTGGTCGGCGATGCCCAGCGCCAACTGGGCGTTCTGCTCCACGATGAGCAGGGCCACGTCGCTGTCGTGGCGCAGGTCGGCCAGGGTCGCGAACAGGTCGCGCGTGGTGTTGGGCGCCAACCCGAGCGAGGGCTCGTCGAGCAGCAGCAGCCGGGGGCGCATCATGAGCGCGCGTGCGATGGCGAGCATCTGCTGCTCGCCGCCGGAGAGGGCGCCGGCGAGCTGGCGCCGGCGCTCGCGCAGGCGGGGGAACACCTCAAACCACCGGTCACGGTCCGCGGCGGCGTCGTCCTTGCGCAGGTAGGAGCCCACGCGCAGGTTCTGCTCGACCGTGAGGTCGGTGAACGTGCCGCGACCCTGGGGCACGTGTGCGACGCCGAGGCGCGCCGTGCGGGTGGGACCCAGCCCGACCAGGTCGGCGCCGTCCAGGACGAGGCGGCCCGCGGCGGGGATCAGGCCCGACAGCGCGCGCAGCGTCGTCGTCTTGCCCGCGCCGTTGGCCCCGAGCACGACGAGCGTCTCGCCCGCGGCGACCGACAGGTCGACGTCGTGCAGGACCTCACCGCGGCCGTACCCGGCGCGCAGGCCCTCGACCTCCAGCAGAGCCATCAGGCGGCGCTGCCGAGATAGGCGGCGACGACGTCGGGATGGGCGCGGACCTCCTCGGGGGCGCCGTCGGCGATCTTGCGGCCGAAGTTGAGCGCCACCACGTGGTGGGAGACCGCCATCACCATCGCCATGTGGTGCTCCACGAGCAGCACGCTCAGGCCGCGCTCCCGGCACAGCGTCGCGATGACCGCAGCCAGCTCCATCACCTCGCCGTGGATCAGACCGTTCGCCGGCTCGTCGAGCAGCAGCAGCCGTGGGTCGCACATCAACGCGCGGGCGAGCTCGACCCGTTTGAGCGTGCCGAAGGGAAGGCCGGCCGCCACGCGGTCGGCGACGTCGGCCAGGCCGAGCTCGTCGAGCACCGCCATGGCCCGGACCCGCTGTCGGCGCTCGTGCCGGGCGACGCTGGGCAGCGCCAGGGTCGCCGCGCCGAGGCCTCCGGGCGTGCGGTGGTACGCGCCCACCAGGACGTTCTCGACGACGGTCAGGGACGTGAACAGACCGGGGCTCTGGAAGGTGCGGGCGACGCCGGCGCCGGCGATCTGGTCGGCGCGCAAGCGCAGCAGGTCCTGGCCGCCCAGCGTGATCGACCCCGAGTCGGGCTGGTGCAGCCGGCTGACGCAGTTGAACAGCGTGGTCTTGCCCGCCCCGTTGGGCCCGATCAGCCCGCAGATCTCACCCTGGCGCACCGCCAGGCTGGGACCGTCGAGGGCGGCGATCCCACCGAAGCGCACACAAAGGTCGCGGATGTCGAGCAGCACTGGGGCGGACGGCGTCACCGCTGCCTCTCGTGGGTGGCGCCGTCGGGACGCCAGCCGCCGTCGCGGAACTCCTGGTAGCCCACGGTGGTGAGCATGTAGGGGTAGTCCTCGCTCGTGCTCACCGTGATTCCCTCGAGCAGCAGGTCGGCGCGTGCGCCGTCGAGGCTGAACGCGGCCGCGCGGATGTCCTGGCTGGTGCAGCCCTGGGTCCGCTCGAGCACCTCGACCATGAGTTGCGCGGTCGTGTAGCCGTTGGAGGCGATGTTGTCGCGGGCCTCCAGGCCGTGCTCCTGGGCGAACTCCCACCACGCCTTGACGCCCGGGTCGTCTCCGGGCCCCGCGCTGACGTCCTTGAGCCAGGACGTCGTGATGACGCCATCGGCGGCGCCCTCGCCGGCCGGCTTGATGATCGTCTCGACGCTGCCGGAGGCCGAGGTGATGATGGTCGGGACCTGCCAGCCGAGTTCGGCGCGCTTGCGCAGGCTCTGGGTCATGAAGGCGCCGGTGGCGTAGTCGAGGAACATGTCGGCGTCGGACGCGGCGAGGTTGGCCATCTGGGAGTCGATCGAGCTGGCGGTCTGCTCGTAGGACTGCTCGGCCACGATCGTGACGCCGGTGCCCGCGAAGAACTCCGTGAAGTCGGCCAACATGTTCTTCCCGTAGCCGTCGTTCTGGTACAGGATCGCGATCTTCGCGTTGGGGTTGATCTCCAGCACGCGGCCGCCGAGGGCCTCGGCCTCCAGGGCGTACTGCGGCATGAACGCCTGGGTCCAGGGCGGGGAGGCCTGCTCGCCGATCTGGTCGGTGCCCGTCATCGCAAAGAGGTTGGGGATCTTGTGCTCGGTCACGTAGTCGGCGATCGCGGCGTTGGGGGAGGTGCCCAGGACGTTCATCAGCGCCGCGACATCGTCCTGCTCGACGAGTTTGCGCACATTGCTGACGGTGCGCGCCGAGTCGTAGGCGTCGTCCATCGTGGTCAGGACGACCTGGCGCGTGACGCCGTCGCCCATCGCGACGCCCCCTGCGGCGTTGACGGCGTCGAAGTAGGCCTCGGAGCCCGCCGCGATCGCGCCGTAGGCCGCCGCAGGGCCCGACGCCGGCAGGCTCGAGCCGATCCGGACCTGACTGTCGGTGATCCCCGGCGCGCAGTCGTCGCCGGCTTCGGCGGGGGAGTCGTCCCGTCCCCCGCACCCGGCGAGGGTGGCGGTCGTCAGGGCGGTGATCGCGAGGCTGGCGCTCAGCTTCTTCATGGCGCGTCCTTGGGCTCGGCTGGCAACAGGAAAGTCCGCAGTTGACTTAGCGCTCGTTCAATTGGCAACGTATCGGTTGTGACGCGCGCCACGCAAGGGGGTGCATGGTGGAGGCAGGCGATCGGCGGTCGAGGTGCTCGCCGACGGCTCTTGCGGCGGATGCGCGCGATGCCTACGCTCGCTCCTTAGCGAGCGTTCAGTAGACGACGAGGGAGTCGCGCCGATGGACCGTTCAGACCGTCGTGACGCATCCCGCCGCGGCGAGCGCGATCGCGACGTAGCGTCGCGCGACGATGTCGGGCGCGTCGGGTCCCTCGGGGCGGTACCAGCCGGCGATGCCCTGGCACATCGACAAGATGGCCCGACCGCAGGTCTCGGGGTCCGCGGTGCGGAATACGCCCGCGTCGACGCCGCGCTCGATGATCATGCGCACGCGCTGCTCGACGCGGTCGCGGTGCTCGATGTAGCGCGTCCGGTTCTCCGCGACCAGCGCGCGCCGCTCGGAGTCGAGGAACGCGAGGTCACGGTGGTGGGCCATGTACAGCGAGATCGCCTCGACGACGGCGCTGAGCTGGCGCGTCGGGTCGTCGCCCGCCTCGGCGAGGGCGGCCTCGACGTGCGTGGTCACGATCGTCATGGCGTGGTCCAGGAGCGCGGCGAGGATCGCCTGCTTGTTCTCGAAGTGGTAGTAGAGCGCGGGCACCGTGACGCCGACCTCACGCGCGATCGAGCGCACGCTCGTCGCGTCGTAGCCGTGCTCGACCACCTGCGCGAGCGTCGCGCGCAGGATGGGGGACAGGCGCAGCGGGGAATACGTCCGCCAGTCCGCTGCGGGCGCGTCGTTCGCGGAGGTCATGTCGTCTCGCCTGTCAGTCGGGCCGGTGGGGTCGCGCGAGGTCGCTCGTGGGGGCGCTCGCTGGGGCCATTGAAGCACTGAGCGATCGTTCGCTCGCCGCGCCGCTCCGTCCGGGGCGGGCGCACACGTCGGTCCGCACTCGGTCCGCACACCAGGGAGGAAGTCGCATGAGGGTTCACGGCAAGGTCGCGCTGGTCACGGGAGGCGCTTCGGGGCTGGGGCTGGCGACCGTGACGCGGTTGGCCGCGGACGGCGCGCGCGTGGTCGCCGTCGACCTGGCGTCGGCCGACCGGTCGGCGCTCGACGCGCTGGGCGACGCGGTCCGGTTCGCCGCCGCGGACGTCACGGATGAGGCGGCGGTCACGCGCGCCGTCGGGCTCGCCAACGAGGACGGCCGCCTGGCGGTCGCGGTCAACTGCGCCGGAGTCGGCGCGGCGCACCGGACCGTCACGCGGCAGGGGCCCTTCCCGCTGGCCGAGTTCTCCCGGGTGGTCACCGTCAACCTGGTCGGCACGTTCAACGTCATCCGGCTCGCGGCGTCGGCGATGGCAGCCAACGACCCCGACGGCGAGGAGCGTGGCGTCGTCGTCAACACCGCGTCGGTCGCGGCCTTCGACGGTCAGATCGGCCAGGCGGCCTACTCGGCCTCGAAGGCGGGTGTCGCCGGCATGACGCTGCCCATCGCGCGAGACCTGGCGCCGCTGCTCATCCGCGTGGTCACGATCGCACCCGGCCTGTTCGACACCCCGATGCTCGGCGGGCTGCCCGACGACGTGCGGGCCTCGCTCGGCGCGCAGGTGCCGCACCCGAGCCGGCTGGGCACGGCCGCCGAGTACGCCGACCTGGTGGCCGCGATCGTCGCCAACCCGATGCTCAACGGGGAGACGATCCGGCTCGACGGCGCGATCCGGATGGCGCCGCGCTGAGTCGCGCTGAGTCGCACCGGGCCGCGGAGGGCCGCGGCCCTTCCCGCCTTCCCGGCCGCCTCTTACAGCGCGGACATCCCGCCGTCGACGAGGAGCGACGCGCCGGTCATGTACGACGACGCCGGGGAGGCGAGGAAGACAAGCGCGGTGTCGAGCTCGTGCTGCTCGCCGAACCGGCCCAGCATGCTCTCGCGGTCGACCATCTCGCGCAGTTGCGCGTCGTCCTGCGCCGTCATCTCGCTGGCGAAGTACCCGGGGCACAGCGCGTTGACGCGGATGCCCTTGCGCGCCGACCACTCCTGAGCGAGGTCGCGCGTCAGGCCGAGGACGCCCGCCTTGCTCGCCGCGTACGCCGCCTGGGGGAAGCGTGGGGCGATGTGTCCCAGGACGCTCGCGACGTTGACGATCACCGAGCCGCGCGGCATGTGCGGCGCGCACGCCTGCGCCATCCAGAAGGTCCCGTGCAGGTTGACGTCGAGCACCGCGCGGAACCCGCTCTCCGTCTCGCGCGAGGACGGGGTCGAGCCGCCGACGCCCGCGTTGTTGACCAGGACGTCGATCCGCCCGAAGCGCTCGACGGCGGCGGCCGCGGCCCCGCGGCACTGACCGGGGTCGCGCACGTCGGCCACGTGGGTGACCGCCCGCGCGCCCGCGGAGGCCAGGTCCGCGGCGAGGGCGGCGAGGCGGTCGCCGCGGCGCGCGACCAGGACCAGGTGCGCGCCGACGGCGGCGAGCGCGTGCGCGAAGCCGAGCCCGAGTCCGGAGCTCGCGCCGGTCAGGACCACGACGCGGTCGTCGAGACGGAAGCGGGTCAGTGGGTTCACGGCGTACCTCGCTGTCGCCCTTGACGGTGGGTGTGATCCACGACACGATACTGAGCGATCGCTAAGTAGGGCAAGCGAATGAGGGGTGTCTCATCATGACCAGCGCCGTCATCGTCGACGTGGTGCGCACGGCGTCCGGCCGGGGCAAGCCCGGCGGGGCGTTGTCGGGCGTGCACCCCGCGGACCTGCTCGCCACGGTCCTGACCGCACTGATCGAGCGCAACGGACTCGACCCCGTCATCGTCGACGACGTGATCGCGGGCTGCGTCGGCCAGGCCGGGGACCAGGCGCTGAACATCGGGCGGACCGCGCTGCTCACAGCGGGCTTCCCGGTCTCCGTGCCGGGCACGAGCGTCGACCGGCAGTGCGGATCGAGCCAGCAGGCGGTCCACTTCGCGGCGCAGGGCGTCATCGCCGGCGCCTACGACGTCGCCATCGCCTGTGGCGTCGAGTCGATGAGCCGCGTGCCGATGGGCAAGGCCCTCGTCGACGGCGACCCCCACGGCCCCCTCGCCTCCCGGTTCCCGAGCCTGCCGAACCAGGGCATCGGCGCCGAGCTCATCGCCGCGCGCTGGAAGCTCGATCGCGCCCAGGTCGACCAGTACGCGGCGCGGTCGCACGCGCGGGCGGCCGCCACGGCCGCCGCGGGCGGCTTCGAGCGTGAGATCGTGCCCGTCGCGCTGCCGGGCGGCGGCGAGCACACCGTCGACGAGACCGTCCGCCCCGGGACCACGGTCGAGGCGCTCGCGGGGCTGTCCCCCGCGTTCCGCGACGCGGCGTTGAGCGAGCGTTACCCCGAGATCGAGTGGGTCATCACCGCCGGCAACTCCTCGCCGCTGACCGACGGCGCCTCGGGTGCGCTCGTGATGAGCGAGGAGGCCGCGCGGCGGCTCGGCCTGACCCCACGCGCCCGCGTGCACAGCTTCGCGGTCGTGGGCTCGGACCCCGAGGTCATGCTCACCGGCCCCATGCCGGCCACGCACAAGATCCTGCGCCGCTCGGGCCTGGCGGTCGGCGACATCGACGCGTTCGAGGTCAACGAGGCGTTCGCGCCCGTGCCTCTCGCGTGGGCGGCCGAGTTCGGCGTCGACGAGGCGCGGCTCAACCCGCGTGGCGGCGCCGTCGCCCTCGGCCACCCGTTGGGCGGCTCCGGGACGCGGCTGCTGACCACTCTCGTCAACCACCTCGAGCAGACCGGGGGACGGTACGGCCTGCAGACGATGTGCGAGGGCGGGGGCATGGCCAACGCGACGATCATCGAGAGGATCTGACATGTACGACCTGTACGCGCCGCGGGCGCTGTTCGACGACGAGCACACCGCGTTCCGCGCCAGCGTGCGCCAGTTCCTCGACCGCGACGTCGTCGCCCACATCGAGGAGTGGGAGGAGGCGAGCGAGATCCCCCGCGAGATCTGGGCGCGCGCGGGCGCGCTCGGCCTGCTCGGGATGGGGACGCCCGAGGAGTGGGGAGGCGGCGGCGTCGAGGACTACCGCTTCCGCAGTGCGGCGGCCGAGGAGTTCTCCCGCGTCGGCGCGAACTCGCTGTCGGCGGGCTTCGGGTGTCAGGCCGACATCATCCTGCCCTACCTCGTCGACCTGGCCACCCCCGAGCAGGCCAAGCGGTGGGTGCCACGGCTCGCCGCGGGCGAGGCCATCGGGGCGATCGCGATGACCGAGCCGGGCACGGGCTCCGACCTGCGGGGCATCCGCACCACGGCCCGCCCGGACGGCGACGGCTGGGTGCTCGACGGCTCCAAGACCTTCATCACCAACGGGATCCTGGCCGACGTCGTCATCGTCGTGGCGCGCACCTCGCAGGACCCGGCGGCCGGCAGCGAGGCGCTCAGCCTCTTCCTCGTCGAGACGGGCACGCCCGGGTTCACCCGCGGGCGGCGCCTGAGGAAGATGGGCCTCAAGGCGCAGGACACCGCCGAACTGCGCTTCGCGGACGTGCGCCTGGGGCCCGAGGCGCTGCTCGGTCGACAGGGGCAGGGGCTGCGCGTGCTGATGGCGCACCTGCCGCTCGAACGCATCAGCATCGCGGTCGGCGCGTGCGCAGGAGCGCGCGCCGCGCTCGCGTGGACGATCGACTACGTGCGTGAGCGCACCGCGTTCGGCAAGGCCCTGGCCGAGTTCCAGAACACGCAGTTCGTCGTGGCCGAGATGGTCACCGAGCTGGAGGTCGCCCAGGCCTACGTCGACGACGCCGTGATCCGGCTGGGCAAGGGCGAGCTCAGCGCCGTCGACGCGGCCAAGGGCAAGTGGTGGGCGACCGAGACCCACAAGCGCATCGTCGACCGGTGCGTGCAACTGCACGGCGGCTACGGCTACATGCTCGAGTACCCCATCGCGCGCGCGTACGTCGACACCCGCGTCTCGACGATCTACGGCGGGACCACCGAGATCATGAAGACGATCATCGCGCGCGACGTGCTGGGGGTGCGCTGATGACTTCCGACGAGCCCGCCGCGCTCTACGAGGCCCGCGACGGCGTCGCGCTCCTGACGCTCAACCGGCCGCACGCCCTCAACGCTGTCGACGCGGCGCTCGCGACCGCCGTCGGCGAGGGCCTGGAGGCCGCCGCGGCCGACCCCGCGGTGCGCGTCGTGGTCGTGACCGGACGCGGGCGGGCGTTCTGCGCCGGGGCCGACCTCAAGGAGGTGGCCCGGGGCCGCCCGATCCTGGCGCACGGGCATCCCGAGTGGGGATTCGCGGGCATGGTGCGGCACTGGATCGACAAGCCCGTCATCGCCGCGGTCAACGGACCCGCCATGGGTGGCGGCGCCGAGATCGTGCTCGCCTGCGACCTGGCGATCGCCGCGGCCGACGCCGTGTTCGCGCTGCCCGAGGTGCGCCGCGGGCTGCTGGCCGCCGCGGGGGGACTGGTGCGCCTGCCGCGCCAGGTCCCCCTCAAACGCGCGCTCGAGCTCGCGCTGACGGGCGAGGCGATCAGCGCCGAGACGGCGTGCCAGTGGGGCCTGGTCAACCGGGTGACGAGCGCCGACGCGCTGCGCGGCGAGGTCGAGGCCGTCGCGCGGCGGATCGCCGCCAACGCGCCCCTGTCGGTCGCGCACACCAAACGCGTGCTGCACCGCGCCGCCGTCGGCGGGTCGGACTGGGACGCCCGGTGGTCCGGCGCCGACCCGTGGGCCGTCAGCGACGAGGCCATGCGCACGGTCTTCGCGAGCGCGGACGCGATGGAGGGCGCCCGCGCCTTCGCCGAGAAGCGCGAGCCCGTGTGGAGCGGTCGATGACGGGTCCGCTCACGGGCCTGCGGGTCGTCGAGGTCGGGGGCATCGGGCCGGGGCCGTTCGCCGGGATGATGCTGGCGGACCTGGGCGCCGAGGTGATCCGCGTCGAGCGCGACGAGTCGGGCAGGAGGGCGCACAGCCTCCTGCTGCGCGGCCGGCGCTCGGTCCAGCTCGACCTCAAGTCGCCGCGAGGGCGCGAGGCCGTGCTGGCGCTCGCGGACACGGCCGAGGTCCTCCTGGAGGGGTTCCGTCCCGGAGTCATGGAGCGCCTCGGGCTCGGCCCGGACGTGGTGCTGGCCCGCAACCCGCGGCTGGTGTACGGACGCGTGACGGGCTGGGGGCAGGACGGCCCGCTCGCGCCGCGCGCCGGGCACGACATCAACTACATCGCGTTGGCCGGCGCGCTTGAGCCGGTCGCCGGGCGCGACGGCGCCCCCACGCCGCCGCTCAACATGCTGGGCGACTTCGGCGGGGGAGGGATGCTGGCCGTGTGCGGCGTGTTGGCTGCGCTGCTCTCGGCGCGGGCCACCGGGCGGGGGCAGGTCGTCGACGCCGCGGTGGTCGACGGCGCCGCGCTCATGACCGCGATGCTGCACTCGATGCGCGCCGAGCGGGCCTGGTCGGCGCCCCGGGGGGAGAACCTGCTCGACGGCGGGGCGCCGTTCTACGGCGTCTACGAGACCCGCGACGGGCGCTGGGTCGCCGTCGGCGCCATCGAGCCCGCGTTCTACGCCGCACTGTTGGAGGGCCTCGGCCTGACATGCGAGCTCGGCGGCGTCGCTCAGGACGACACGGCGTCCTGGCCGCGCTCGCGCGCCCGGATCGCCGCCCGGGTGCGCGAGCGGACCCGTGACGAGTGGGTCGCGGCCTTCGCCGGGGCCGACGCGTGCCTGACCGCCGTGCTGGCGCCTGATGAGCTGCTCGCCGAGCCCCACCTGAGCGCGCGGGAGACCTTCGTGACCGACGGCGCTCTTGCTCCGGCGCCGGCGCCGAGGTTCAGCGCAACGCCCTCCGCCGTGCCGCCCCCGGCGCCCCCGGTCGGGGCCGACACGCGTGCGGTGTTGGCCGAGCTCGGGCTGGCGGGCGCCGCGGAGGCCACGCAGGGGGCGCCGGCATGACCGGGCGCGCGGCACATGAGGGCCGGGGCGCGCAGGCAGACATCGTCGAGCGGACACGGGCGTTCGTGGCCGAGCACGTGCTGCCCGTCGACGACCAGTACGACGGCGACATCGCCGCCGCGGGCGGCGACGCGCTGCGCCGGCGGCTGCAGGCGAGGGCGCGCGAGGCGGGGCTGCTCACGCCGCACGGACCCGTCGAGTTCGGCGGCCTCGGCCTCGGCATGGTTGACCGCGCGCCGGTGTTCGAGGAGGCGGGCTACTCGCTGTTCGGCGCCCTCGCGCTCAACTGCAACGCGCCCGACGAGGGCAACGTCCACCTGCTCGGCAAGGTCGCCAGCCCCGGGCAGCGCGAGCGCTACCTGGGTCCGCTGGCGCGGGGGGAGACGCGATCGGCGTTCGCGATGACCGAACCCGACCCCGGCGCGGGCGCCGATCCGACCACGCTCGCGACCCGGGCCACGCGGGTCGACGGCGGGTGGGTCATCGACGGGCACAAGCACTTCATCACCGGCGCCGACGGGGCAGGGTTCCTCATCGTGTTCGCGCGCACGAGCGGTGAGCCGGGCGACGGCGACGGCGCCACCATGCTCCTCGTCCCGGCCGACCGCGACGGAGTCGAGGTCGTGCGGCACATCACCACCATGGACACGTCGATGGTCGGCGGGCACTGCGAGGTGCGCCTGCGCCAGGTCTTCGTGCCCGACGACGATGTGCTCGGCGAGGTCGACCGCGGTTTCCGGTACGTGCAGGTGCGGCTCGGCCCGGCGCGCGCGACGCATGTGATGCGCTGGACGGGGGCGGCGCGCCGCGCGCACGAGGTCGCCGTGCGGTACGCCGCCTCGCGGCGCGCCTTCGGCACGCGGCTGGCCTCTCTCGGCATGGCCCAGCAGCTCATCGCCGACAACGAGATCGATCTGGCGGCCACGCGGGCGCTGTTGCGCGAGGCGTGTGCGGCGCTCGACGCGGGTGAGCGCGCCTCGAAGGAGACGTCGATCGTCAAGACCTTCGCGGCTGAGGCGCTGCACCGGGTGGTGGACCGCGCGACGCAGCTGTGCGGCGGGCTCGGCGTGAGCGCGGACCTGCCGGTCGCCAAGATCGCGCGGGAGGTCCGCCCCTTCCGCGTCTACGACGGGCCGTCGGAGGTCCATCGTTGGTCGATCGCCCGCCGTGCGGTGCGCCAGATCGCGGGCGCGCGGTGACGACGACGGCGCTCGGGCGCGAGGAGCTGGCCCGCGTGGCCGCGGTGCTCCGGAGCGTGGGCGAGCCCGTTGAGGGCGAGCTGCGCGCGCGGCTCATCGCCGGCGGGCGCTCGAACCTCACCTACGCGCTGTGCGACGACGCGCGCCGGTGGGTCCTGCGCACGCCGCCGCGCGCGGGCCGCACGCCGTCGGCACACGACGTCGTGCGCGAGCTGCGCTTCACGCGCGCGCTCCACGGCGCCGGCGTACCCGTCGCGCGCGCGGTGGCCGCCTGCCAGGACGAGGCCGTGCTCGGCGTGCCGTTCGCCGTCTCGGGGTTCGTCGCCGGCGACGCGCTGCGCACGCGCGCGGACCTGGACGCCCTCGACGACGCGGCCCTTCGCGGCGTCGTCGACGAGCTCGTGAGCGTGCTGGCCGCGCTGCACGCCGTCGTGCCCGAACAGGTCGGCCTGGGAGACCTGGCGCGCCCCGGCGGGTACGTCGAGCGTCAGACGCGGCGGTGGTCGCGGCAGTGGGAGATCGTCGGCGTGCCCGCACTGCGCGCGCTCGCCACCGAGGTCGCCCGCGGCCTGCGCGCCTGGGCGCCGGCCGAGCCGCGCACGCGCGTCGTCCACGGTGACTACCGCATCGACAACACGCTCCTCGACCTGCCCCGGCGTCACCTCGCCGCGATCGTCGACTGGGAGCTGGCGGCCCTGGGTGACCCGAGCGCCGACGTCGCGATGATGTGCGCCTACCGTGACCCGGCGTTCGACCTGATCGTGGGCGAGCCCGGGGCGTGGACCAGCCCGCGGCTGCCCGATGCGGCGGCGCTCGCGGCCGCCTATGAGCAGGCGGCGGGCGTCCGGCTGCGCGACTGGGAGGCCCACCTGGCGCTCGCCTCGTTCAAGGTCGCGGTCATCGCCGCCGGCATCGCGCACCGGGCGAGCCGCGGGGCCGGGTCCGGGCGCGGCTTCGCCACGGCGGGCGAGGCGGTCGCCCCGTTCCTGCTCAAGGCCCGCCAGGCCCTGAGCGCTCACGAAGGGAGCCACAGATGACGGACGTTCCGGTGCGCACGGCCACCCACGGCGCGGTGCTGCGCGTGGTGCTCGATGACGAGGCCACCCTCAACGCCCTGACCGCCGAGGGGGTCGAGGCCGTCAACGCCGCGGTGACGCAGGCCTCTCAGGACGCCGCGGTGCGCGTCGTGCTCCTGACGGGCGCGGGGCGAGCGTTCAGCTCGGGCGCCAATCTCACGGGAGGCCTGCCCGCCGCACCGCTGCTGGAGGCCCTGACGCGCCTGGTGCGGACGGTGCAGTCCTGCCCGACGCCGGTGGTGGCGGCGGTCAACGGCGTCGCCGCCGGAGCCGCCGTCTCGCTCGCGCTCGCCGCCGACCTGGTCGTGGCGCGGCGCTCGGCGTCGTTCGCGCTCGCCTTTGTCAAGATCGGGCTCATGCCCGACGCCGGCGCGACCGCCCTGATCCCCGCGGCGGTCGGCCGGGCGCGGGCGATGCGGCTGGCCCTGCTCGGCGAACGGCTGACGGCGCAGCAGGCGTACGAGCAGGGGCTCATCGCCTGGCTCGCCGAGGACGACGAGTTCGACGGCGTCGTCGAGTCCCTCGTCCACGACCTCGCGGCCGGGCCGGCGGCCGCGCATCGGCAGATCAAGGCCGCGGTCAACGCCGCGTGCCTGCCGGAGCTGGAGCGGGCCCTGGCGCGCGAGGCGGACGGGCAGCGCGCGCTGGCCCAGACCGAGGACCTGCGCGAGGGTGTGGCCGCGTTCGCCGCCAAACGCCCGCCCCGGTTCGTCGGGCGTTGAGGCCGCGTCGGGCGAGGAGGCCGCGTCGAGGCGAGCCCCGCTCAGGCCAGGCGCGGAGCGGCCCACGCGGCGACGAGGTCGGCGAGCTCGTCGCGGGCGCCCGCGTCGCGGAAGTAGTGGTCGGCGTCGAGTTCGTGCAGCGCCTTGTCGTCGGCGCCCAGGAGGTCGTAGATCGCCGCGGCGTCGCTCGGGAAGACGCCCGTGTCGGCGTTGGCGTTGACGACGAGGGTCGGCACGGTGATCTTGGGCAGGTGCGCGTGCGCGCGTGTCTGGGAGTCGTCGAGGCTCCACAGCGAGAGCCACGTGCGCAGGGTGCAGGCTGACGCGATGCCGTAGACGGAGCGGTTGGCGCGCTGGGGGACCCCGGCATAGCACCGGTTGGGCTCGCGGCGGGTCGGCTCGAGCGTCGGGTCGACCATGCGCGGATCGGCCCAGGTGCGCGCGAGCGAGAAGGGCCGGTCGTGGTACCCGGCGTCAGCGAGCCGTGCGAGCTCCTGCTTGACCCAGCGGGTGATCGCATGGTTGCGCGCCACCTGGGCGGCCCGGTAGCGGGTGACGAACGCGGCGTCGTACGGGGGCCCGTGGGCGGGGTCGAAGAGGTCGAGCGTGGGGTCGGTGGCCACGGGGTCGTTCTCGTCCGCGACCGCCCCGTCCATCCAGGCGGTCAGCACGTCGGGCCGGCCCAGGTGCGCCGCGGTCGAGACATAGGCGTCCGCGACGGGCAGGGCTTCGACTCCGGGAGCCGGTCGCATGCCCGGCAATGCGCGCACGGTCGGGTCGACGGACTGCGAGTGGTAGGCGGCCATGAGTGAGCCGCCGCCCGAGTTGCCCAGCAGCACGACGGCGTCGACCCCCGCCTGCTCGCGCAGCCAGCGCACGCCGACGCCGATGTCGACGAGGGCGTGGTCGAGCAGGAAATGCGCCTCGTCGCCCCGGAACCGCGTGTTCCAGCCGAGGAAGCCGAATCCCCGGTCGGCGAGGTAGTGGGCGAGGTAGTGCTCGGAGAAGTCGATCTGGTAGTGGGTGGCGATGAACGCGACGCTCGGGCGGCTTGCGGTGGGCCGGTGGTAGAGGCCCTGGCACGGGTGCCCGCCGGCGCCGGCGCGCGGGAGGTTGGGTGCGGGCAGACCGACGAACTCGCGCGTGATGGCCATCTCTCTCCCCAATCTGAATCCGATGTCAGGTTTCTATCAGGGGAGGGGGCGGTGCGTCCAGGCCTCAGCCTGGCGGGCGCGACGGTCACTCGGTCCAGTAGATGGCGTGGAACCATGCGCTCGCCAGCGTCGCGACGCAGGCCTCGTCGTCCGCCGTGGCCGACCGCCCGTTGGCGAGGCTCTCGTAGCAGAACATGTTGAGCATGGCCACGATGGCCCGGGCGGTCAGGTGCGGGTCGACGCCGGGGCAGTACCCGCGTTGCTGTGCGCGCGCGACGGCCTGGGCGATGTCGCTCGCGGCGTCGAGGCAGATCTCGTCCCAGACGCGGGCGAACGCGTCGTTGACCATCGCGAGCTGGAAGACGCCGACCATCTCGGCGAGCCGGGCGCGGTAGGTCTCCCAATGTGCGCGGGCGGCGGCCTCGGCGTGCTTGCGCGGATCGTTGCCCGCGGCCCGCTCGGCCGCGCGATGCCGTTCGCGCGCCTCCTGCTGGAAGTCGCGCGCCCAACGCTCGAGCAGCGCCTCTTTGGAGTCGTAGTAGTTATAGAACGACGCGGGCGACTTGCCGGCCTCCCTGACGATGTCGGCCACCGTCATCTTGAGGAAGCCCTTCTCGGCGATCACCTTGCGGGCGGCGGCGTCGATCGCCTCAAGGGTCTGCCTGCCGCGCCGGGTCGGGCGGGTCGTCTGCGCGCTGGTCACGGGGTCAGTTCTACCGGAAGTGCGCGGGCTCGGTCGGGGAGAGGTCGCTGCCACGCTACGAACCTGACGTTAGTATCAGATTACGCAGGGACACTCCAGAGAGGACGAACCCGATGGGCGCCAACACGCAGTTCGAGCTCCGCGGCTTCAACCACGTCGCGCTGGTGTCTTCGGACATGCAGCGCACGGTCGACTTCTACAGCGGCGTCCTGGGGATGCCCCTGATCAAGACCCTTGACCTGCCTGACGGCATGGGACAGCACTTCTTCTTCGACGCCGGCAACGGCGACTCGCTCGCGTTCTTCTGGTTCCCGCAGGCGCCGGACGGCGTGCCCGGCCTCTCGGCGCCGCGGTCGCAGCCGGGCTTCGGTGAGTGGACCAGCGCGGTCGGGTCGCTCAACCACATCGCGTTCGACGTGCCGCCTGAGAAGTTCGCGGAGTACCGCGCGAAGCTCAAGGCCGCCGGCGTCCGGGTCGGGCCCCTCATCAACCACGACGAGAGCCCCTCGCAGATCGCCACGACGATGCATGACGGTGTGTATGTGCGCTCGTTCTACTTCCAGGACCCCGACGGCGTCCTGCTGGAGTTCGCCTGCTGGCTGCGCGCGCTGACTCCCGCGGACGTCAAGCACGTGCCGAAGACCGCCCAGGAGCGCCACCCCGCCATCGTCGGCGCCTGACACCCCGCACGAACGGGAGCCGCCGGGCGGCTCCCGTTCGTGCGCCACGCCTCACAGCCCGTCCTCGCGGGCCAGCACCAGCGCCGTCAGCGTCGCGTTGACCGGTGCGGTGAGGCCGACCTTCGCGGCCTCGCGTGGGATCGCCCCGTTGATCACCGGGATCTCGCTGCGCCGGCCCGCGAGATGGTCCAGCAGCGCCGACGGCTTCGCGTCCGGCAGCCGGGCGCCGAACTCGCGCACGTGGGTCACCGGATCGGCGACGTCGATCCGGACCTTGGCGGCGGTCGCCGTCTCCCACGCCTCGACCGCCGCGGCTCGGCTCACCTCGCCCAGGTGCGGATGGTCCATGACCTCGCCGACGGTGAGCCCCGTCAGCGCGCACGGGGCGCTGTAGGCCACGTTGCAGATGAGCTTCTCCCACTGCGTCGCCACGACGTCGTCAACGGCCGTCGCGTCGAAGCCGCCCTGGCGCCATGCCCGCGCGATCCGCTCGACCTGCGGGGCGCCGGGTCCTGCGCCGGGTGCGTAGGCGCCG
The DNA here is from genome assembly GCF_004216535.1 of Xylanimonas ulmi. NCBI lineage: Bacteria > Bacillati > Actinomycetota > Actinomycetes > Micrococcales > Promicromonosporaceae > Xylanimonas > Xylanimonas ulmi. The sequence goes on along the minus strand of NZ_SGWX01000001.1, from coordinate 1,989,054 downwards.
AACCGAAGCGCGCGCATCGCGTTGTGGCGCACCTGGCCCGGGCCGACAAGGCTGGCGCCGAAGCCGCTGGCGACCCCGACCAGGAGGCGCTCGGGGCCGAGGACGCCGGCGACCTCCTGCGCCGATCCCAGGCCGTTCTGAATCGTCAGCACGAGGGTGTGCGGGCCGAGCAGCGGGGCGACGCCGCGCGCCGCGCCGACGACGTCGGCCGCCTTGACGGCCAGGACGACCAGGTCGACCACGCGGGCGGGCGGCGCCTCGAAGGCGCGCACGCGCGCGGTCATGGCGCCGTCGGGCCCGCGCACGCTCAGGCCCCGCTCGGCGATCGCGCGCACGTGGTCCGCCCACGCGTCGACGACAAGGACGTCGTGGCCGCCGCGCGCGAGCCGGGACGCGTAGACGGACCCCATGGCGCCGCACCCGATGACGGCGATCCGCAGGCCCCCCCATCACGCCACCAGCCGGGCGATCACATCGTCCAGGCCGGACTTCGCCTCGAGCCCGAAGCCGGGATGGTCGGCCGGGCGGATCAAGCCGTCGCTCAGCAGGCAGTCGTCGCTGTAGCCGCCGAACGGCTGGAACACCCCGGGGTAGGCCTCGCAGCCGCCCAGTCCCAGTCCCGCCACGATATGCAGGTTGACCAGGTGCCCCCCGTGCGGGATCGCCGCGCTCCGGTCGAAGCCCGCGCCCTCCATCAGCGTGACCATCGCGGCGTACTCGGTCAGGCCGTAGGCGAGGCCGGCGTCCATCTGCAGCACGTCACGGTCCGGGCGCAGGCCGCCGAAGCGCAGCAGGTTCGCCACATCCTGGCGCGAGAAGAGGTTCTCACCCGTGGCGATCGGGCCCGCATAGCGCGCGGTCAGCTCGGCGTTGAGGGCGAAGTCGAGCGGGTCGACCGCCTCCTCCAACCACCGCAGCCCCAGGGGTTCGAGCGCCGCGGCGTAGGCGAGGGCGCGCTCGCGCCCAAACCGGCCGTTGGCGTCGACCGCGACCTGTCTCCCGCCGCCCGCGGCGTCGACGGCGGCCTCGATCCGGCGCAGATCCTGCGCCAGCGAGACGCCTCCGATCTTGATCTTGACGGCTGGATACCCGGCGGCGATGTACCCGCGGACCTCAGCCGCGAGCGCGGCCACGTCGTCGCTGGCGTCGTAGTAGCCGCCTGCCGCGTAGACCGGGACCCCCGCCGTCGTGGGCGCGCGCCCGTGCCGGCGGGCGATCGTCGCGAAGGCCGGCTCGTCGTGCGCCTTGGCGAGCAGGTCCCAGCATGCGAGCTCGACGGCGCTCGCGGCCGCCGCGCGATCCCCGTGGCCGCCGGGCTTCTCGTCGCGCAGCACGCATGCCAGCACACGCGCGGGGTCCAGGAGCCCGTCCCGGGGGTCGAGCAGCGCCTCGGGCGCGGAGGCGAGCAGACGCGGCACCATCCGCTCGCGCAGGATCCCGCCCTGGGCGTGACGGCCGATCGAGTTGAACGCGACGCCGATCACGGGCACACCGTGCCGCACGTGGTCGCTGACGACAGCGACCAGCGAGACCTTGTGGCCGACAAAGCTGACGACGGCGTTCGAGAGACCGCCCTGGAGCGGGACGTCCATCTCACGGACCTCGGTGACTCGCACGTGCACCTCCTTCGGGCCGACGCGGCGACCCATCGCGTGCCCTCAGGCGTCGGAGCGCTCCATGGACACGGTGAACTCGAATCGGTCCGCCGGGTGCGTCGAGACTGTCACCAGGGCGACCGCGCCCGAGCGCTCGACGTACCGGCGCACGACCCGCAGAGCGGGGCTGCCGGCGTCGGCGCGCAGCGGCCCGGCCAGGTGACACGGCAGCGCGCAGGCGCGCACCCGCTGGTCGACGCGGACGGTCAGGCGCCCGGTGCACTGCTCGACGACCTCGGCGATCAACCCGTCCGGGCGCGAGACGCGATCGCCGACGACCGACGCGACGTCCGGGGCGAGGTAGACGTCGGTGTGGCACAGAGGTCGGGACGCGCCGAGACCCGCGTCGTCGATGCGGAGCATCGTCACCAGCACCCACGCGCTGCCCGGCGCGCACCCGAGCACCGCCGCGAGGGCGGCGTCGACCGTGACGTCCTGGCGGCCGAGCACGCGCCGGCGCGTCTCGGTGGAGTACTGCACCAGCTCGTTCATCGTCGTCACGGTGCGCACATAGCCCGTCGTCGGGCGCGCCGACTCGACACGGGTCCCGACACGACGGCGCCGCGAGACCATCCCCAGGCGCTCCAGCGAGTCGAGCGCCGAGCGGATGGTCGCGCGCGATACGGCATAGGTCGTGGCCAGGTCGACCTCGGGCGGCAGACGTGAGCCCACCGGGTAGGTGGCGTCCTCGATGCGGCGCGCCAGCGATCGGGCGACCTCCTCGTAGCGCGCGACCATGACCGTCTCCTGGTCCCGTCCCTCAGGCGATCCCGCGCGCCCGGCCCGCCCAGTACGGCGCGCGCAACTCGCGCTTCATGAGCTTGCCGGTGGGGTTGCGGGGCAGCGAGTCGACGACGTCGACCGACGTCGGGCACTTGAAGTGGGCCAGGCGCTCGCGGCAGAACTCGATCAGCTCGTGCGCGTCGGGTGTGCGCTCGCCCGTGACGACCAGCGCCTTGACCGTCTCGCCCCACCGCTCGTCAGGGACGCCGATGACCGCGGCGTCGCGCACCGCGGGGTGTGCGGTGAGCACGTTCTCCACCTCGACGGGATAGACGTTCTCGCCTCCCGAGACGATCATGTCCTTCACGCGGTCGCGCAGGAACAAGTAGCCGTCTTCGTCCAGACAGCCGGCGTCTCCCGTGCGGAACCAGCCGTCCTCGTGCAGCACGGCCCGCACCTCCTGCGGCCGATTGCGGTAGCCGGCCATGATCGTGGGGGTGCGCGCCCACACCTCGCCGACCTCGCCTGTCGCGCAGCGCTCACCCGTCGCGGGGTCGAACACACCGAGCTCCACGCCCGCGATCGCGCGTCCGGCCGAGGCGAGCCGGGCGCCGCCGCGCCGGTGGTCTTCGTCCGACAGGCACGTGATCGGCCCGCACGTCTCGGTCAGGCCGTAGCCCTGCACGAGGTCGCAGTCGAAGACCTCGTGCGCCGCGTCGGCGAGGCTCGGCGACATCGGCGAGCCGCCGTAGATGAGGGTGCGCAGAGACGGGTACGTGCGGCTGCGCGCCGTCGGGTGCTGCACGAGCGCCTGGACGATCGCCGGAACCGTGATGGCGTAGGTGACCCGGCCGTCGGCGAGGACGTCGAGCACGGCCTCCGGGCGGATGTCGAACACGAACAGTGAGGCGGCGCCGCGGCTGAGGGCCGAGTAGAGCCAGCCCGTCCCGGACAGGTGGAAGGTCGGGGCGGGCACCATGACGACGTCGCCGACGGTGAGGTCGACCGGGAACGGTGAGGTGATGTTGGCCTCGATGGCCCGGTTGGGCAGCTCGACGCCCTTGGGCGTGCCTGAGGTGCCCGAGGTGTACAGCAGGAGCGCGATGTCCTCGGGCTCCGGCTCCGGCTCCGGCTCCGGCCAGTCGTCGCCGGCCTCGTGCGACGAGACGAACTGCGCGTAGTCGTGCTCCGAGCCGTCGGGGAGGATGAGCCGCACCCGGCCGTCGTCCGACGCCGGGCGGCCCGTCAGCGGAAGGAACTCCGCCTCGGTGATGAGCGCGGCCACATCAGCGTCCGCAAGGATCTCCGCGGTCTCCGCGGGACTCAGTCGCCAGTTGAGGGGCGCCGCGGCGGCGCGCAGCAGCGACGCCGCCGCGAACGCCTCGGCCCACACCACGGCGCTCTTGCCGATGAAGCCGATGCGGTCACCCGGCCCGACGCCGACGCCCCGCAGGCCCGCGGCGAGCCGCGAGCTCGCCTCCAGCCAACTGGCGAAGGTGTGGTCGGCGACGCCGTCGACGCTGACGCCGGGGGAGTCGGGGTGCGTGTGCGCCCAGTGCCGCAGCATGGTGGCGATCGATCGAGTGTGGTCCATCACGTCGTGCCTCCTGTTGGCCGGTCGTCCTCTGGTGCGGGGTGCGGGGGCCCATGCGACCGCGGGCCTGCGGACTCGGCGGCGCGTCGGCGTAGCTCGGACTTGAGCACCTTGCCGAGGGCGTTGCGGGGCAGGTCACCGACGAGGGTCACGTCGCTGGGGCACTTGAAGCGGGCCAGCCGCTCGCGGCAGAACGCGAGCAGGGCGGCGGGCTCGACGCTGGTCTCGCCGGTCACCACAAACGCGGCCGGCGTCTCGCCCCAGCGCGGGTGCGACCGGGCGACCACGGCCGCGTCGAGCACCGCGGGGTGGGCGAGCAGCACGCGTTCGACCTCGGCCGGGTACACGTTCTCACCGCCGCTGATGATCATGTCCTTGGCCCGTCCGACGATGCTGAGGTAGCCGTCGGGACTCAGGTCGCCGATGTCGCCGGTGCGGAACCAGCCGTCGGCGGTGAACGCGGTGCGGGTCGTGTCCGGGTCGTGCCAGTACTCGCGGATGACGCTCTCGCCGCGGACCTCCAGCTCGCCCGGGGTCCCGGCGGGTGTCGCGCGGCCGTGGGAGTCGACGATCCGCGCCTCCCACCCAGGTGAGAGACACCCCGCGGACGCGAGCCGGGCGGCGCCTGCGACGTGGTCCTCGGGGCGCAGGATCGACAAGAACCCCTGCAGTTCGGTGCTGCCGTAGATCTGCCGGAACCGGCGGCACACGACCCGCACCGCGCGCTCGAGCAGTGCGGGCGCGATCGGCGCGGCGCCGTACTGGATCTCGCGCAGGCTCGTGAGGTCTGCCCCGGCGCGGGGTCCCTCAAGGGCGACGGTCAGCGCCTCGATGATCGCGGGGACCGCGGTGAGGAAGTTGACCCGCTCGGCGCCGATCGCGTCGATCGCGCGGTCGGCGTCGAAGCCGTCGTGCACGACGAGCGTGCCGCCGGTCAGGAGGCACTGCATCGCCTGGGCGAACCCGGCGAGGTGGAACAGGGGCATCATCGCCAGATGCACGCTCCCGCGGCGCTGGTCGCCGATGTCGATCGCGAAGGCTGCCAGGCCTCGGACGAGCGAGCCGTGGTCGATCGGGATCACCTTGGGCCGCCCGGTCGTGCCGCTGGTGTGCATGAGCAGCGCGTCCTCGGCTGAGCGCAGCCGCGTGTGCGGCCGCGGTGGGACGTCGCCGACGAGCGTGGCGGCCTCGAACCAGTCGTCTCGGGCCGGGCCGTCGGCGAACCGCAGGATTCGCTCCGTCGGCGCCACCAGCGGGGTCGAGGCGGCGTCGGCGAAGACGGCGACCGGCCGCGTCAGCGCGAGCAGCTCGGCGATCTCGGTCGCGGTCAGGCGCCAGTTGAGCAGAAGCGGCAGCGCGCCGATCCGCAGGAGGGCCAGCGTCTGGACGAGCATCTCGGCGCTGTTGTGCGAGAGCACGGCCACGACGTCGTGGCTGCGCACCCCGTGGTCATGCCAGCCGCCAGCGCGCTCCTCGATCCGGGCGCGCAGCTCGCCGTAGGTCAGCTCGCTACGGCCGTCGCGGACCGCGACGGCGTCACGGTCGGCGACGCCGCGCCAGTCGAGGACGTGGATCCAGGTCTGCATCAGTGCCCCACCACCGCAGACGCCCGGCGTGAGCTGACGAGCAGGCCGAGCAGACGGTCGAGCCCGCCGCGGGCGAACATAATGACCACGAGCAGGAGCGCGCAGTAGACGAACACGCTCAGGACGTTCGCGTCGATCCCGCCTGATCCGACCCGCGCGAGGAAGGGCAGGCCGTCGGTGTACTGGCCCAGCACGCGGGGCAGCACGGTGACGAAGAGCGCCCCGGCGACGGCGCCGCGCACGCTGGCGACGCCGCCGATGATGACCATGACGAGGTAGTCGGTCGAGAGCTGGAAGCCGAAGCTCTGCGGGGTGACGAACTGGGTCGTCAGCGCCATCAGGACGCCCGCGACGCCCGCATACAGCGAGGCGAGCCCGAACACCGCCGCACGGCCTCGACGCACGTCGACGCCCAGCGACCTCGCCCCGATCTCGTTCTCCTTGATCATCGCCAGGGCGAGGCCTGGGCGGCCGCGCGCGATGTTGCGCGCCGCGACGAAGGCGCACACGAGGGCCGCGAGCGAGAGCAGCCACGTCTTCTCGGCGCCGCCGTAGGGCACCTGCGCGATGTGCCAGGGTTGGCTCTCGCCCAGGCTGAGCCCGAGGACGCTCAGTTCGGGGGCGGGCCGGCCGGCATAGCCGCCGCTGAAGTCCTCGACCTCCTGGAGCGCGTGCTGCCAGATGAAGACGAGGCCGATCGTCACGACGGCGAGGTAGAGCCCGCTGACGCGGCCCGACAGGGGGCTGATCGCGAGCCCGGCGAGCCCGGCGAGGGTCACGCCGCCGATCGCCGCGAGCGGCGTCGGCAGACCCAGCCCCCAGCCGGCCGCGTCACTCGGAGCGGCGAGCACGATGTAGCCGTAGGCCCCCAGGCCGACGAACACCGCGTGCGCCAGGGAGATCTGGCCGGCGACGCCGACCAGCAGGGTCAGGCCGATCGCGGCGATCGCCGCCGCCATCGTGAGCGACCCGACCTGAAGCCAGAACCGGTCGAGGAAGTGCGGCGCGACGACGAGCGCGACCAGGAGTGCCGCCACGAGCGCCCGCGCCCTAGACACGTCGCACCGTCCGCGCGCTGAAGAGCCCTTCGGGCCGCAGGAGGAGGACGACCAGGAGCAGCAGCCAGGCCGAGATTCCCGACAGGTTGTGCGCCCACGAGCCCAGGGCGCCCTCGTAGGTCGCTGCGAACGCCTCCGCCAGACCCAGCAGGATGCCGCCCACGAGTGCGCCGCCCACCGACCCGAGCCCGCCGAGCACCGCGGCCGGGAACGCCCGGAACGCCGTGTCGGCGAGCGACGGCGTCACGCCCGGCGCCGGGAACGAGGCGAGGAACAGTCCGGAGATGACGGCGAGCGCCCCGCCGATGGCCCAACTGGTCCACGACACCACCGACAGGCGTACCCCCATGAGGCTGGCGACCTCGGCGTCGGCGGTGCTCACCCGCATCGCCAGGCCCCATCGGGTGAGCCTGAACGCGAGGAGGAACGCGGTGATCACGACGAGGGACACGACGAGCGCGAGCACCCGGGCCGTCGGCAGCGTGAGGCCGCCGAACCGGGTCAGGGCGTTGCCGATCGGGTCGTGCAGCGGCAGCGTGTGCGTGCCGATACGCCGGCTGACCTCGGTCACCAGCAGGATGTTGAGCCCGAGCGTCAGGATGGTCAGGGTGATGTGGTCGCGGGTCTTGCTGTGGCGCAGGAAGACGGTCTCGGCGACGACGGCGACCGTCGCGCCGGCGCCGACTCCGGCGAGCGCTCCCGGCGCGTACCCGTGGGCCTGGCTCACGACCGAGGCGATGTACACGCCGGTGAGCAGGATCGCGCCGTGGGCGAAGTTGAGCACGCCCGTCGCGCGGTAGATCACGACGAAGCCGAGGGCCATGACGGCGTACAGGGCGCCGAGGGACAGCCCGTTGGCCGTCGCGCTGAGGAGGCTATCCACCGGTGATCGCCTCCCGCTCGGGGGCGGTGGGCTCGGTGACCTCGGCGCCGAGGTAGGCGCTGATCACCGCGGGGTCCCGCTGGACCCCCTCGGGGCGGTCGTCGGCGATCACGCATCCCGACTGGAGGACTGTCACGTGGTCGGACACCCGCATCACCAACTCCATGTCGTGCTCGACGAGCAGCACCGTGAGGCCGAACCGCTCGCGGCACTCGCGGATCTTGTCGCCGAGCTCCTGGGACTCCGCGTCGTTGAGGCCGGCCACCGGCTCGTCCAGCAGGAGGAGGCGAGGTTCGGCGCACAGCGCGCGGGCGATCTCGGCCTTCTTGCGCAGGCCGAGCGGCAGGGAGCTGGCCGGGTCGTCGAGCCGGTCCGCCAGCCCCAGGAGTTGGGCGAGGTCGCGCACCATCGCGTCGTCGGCGCGCCGCTCGCTGCGCGCCGAGGGCAGCCCGAGCGCCGTGGCCAGCAGGCCGGCGCGCGTGCGGTGGTGCCGCCCGACCCGCAGGGCGTCCGCGACGGTGAGGGACTCGGGCAGCACGACGTTCTGGAAGGTGCGCGCCACGCCGCGTGCGACGATCCGGCGCCCGGGCAGGCGGTCCAGGCGCTCGCCGTCGAGGCGCACCTGACCCGAGGCGATCGGGCTGACGCCGGTCATCGCGTTGAAGCAGGTTGACTTGCCGGCGCCGTTGGGGCCGATGATCGCGTGGATCGCGCCGGTGGCCACGCGGAAGGAGACCGCGTCGAGGGCGACGACGCCGCCGAACCGCACGGTGATGTCGACGGCCTCGAGGATCGTGTCGCTACCCATCGCCGCCACCCCTCGCCACGGCGGCGGCGGTCGCCGTGTGGGCGACGCCCCGGCCCAGGGTGAGCTCCAGGATCACGTCGGACGCGGCCAGGTCGGCCGCCGGCCCCTCGGCGCGGATCGTGCCGCCGTGGAGCAGGCATGCGTGGTGGGCGACGGATAGGGCGAGGCGGGTGTTCTGCTCGACCAGCAGCACGCTGGCGCCGGCGCGGTTGACCTCGCGCACCGTGTCCATGATGGTGCGGGTGGCCAGCGGTGCGATGCCGAGTGACGGCTCGTCGAGCAGCAGCGTCCGCGGCCCGCTCATGAGCGCGCGCCCGATCGCCAGCATCTGCTGCTCGCCGCCCGACAGCAGCGCGGCCGGATGTCCGGCCTTGGCGGCCAGGACCGGGAACAGGTCCAGCACCCACGCCTTGATCCGGCGCGCCTCGGCGCGCGATCGCAGCGCGAGCGCCCCGGCGGCGAGGTTCTCGTCGACCGAGAGCTGCCCGAAGATGCGCCGCCCCTCGGGCACCTGGACGACGCCGGCCCGGACGATCGCGTCCGCTCGCGCGCGGGTGAGGTCGAGCCCCGCGCCCCGCGCGGACCCGGCCACGACGCGTCCGCCGTGACGCGCGAGGGTGCCGGACAGCGCGCGGACCAGCGTCGTCTTGCCGGCTCCGTTGTTGCCGAGCAGGGCCACGATCTGCGCGTCGTCGACGCGCAGGCTGACGTCACGGAACGCCTCGGCGAGCCCGTAGCGCACCGCGAGGCCTTCGACCTGGAGTGCCACGGCGGCTACTTCGTGTAGCCGCGCGCGGAGGCGTAGGCGCGGGCCGCGTCGCTGGCAAAGGGCTCGGTCACGGCGACCACGCCGCCGTCGGCGTCGGCGTCGGGCCGCAGGACGAACGTCTCGAGGGACGGCGGCTGCCCGGGCGTGGAGTAGTCGAGGTCGACGCTCAGCCCTTCGGTGTCGATCTTGCCGACCGTCGACAGCGCCGCGGTGATGGCGTGCGGGGTCAGGTCGCCGTCGAGGCAGGCCTGCTGCAGCGCCACGGTCAGCACCTTGGCCAGGAGGTATCCGGCGCCGACCGGTGTGCTGATCGGACGGCCGTCGGCCTGGTCCTGCCACGCGGCCAGGAGATTGCGGACCGCAGGGGCGCGCGAGCTGAACGGCGCGCTGTTGGACACCAGGACGACGTGGTTGAGGATCGCGTCCTTCGCGGCGCCCTGGACGTCGCCCTGGGACAGCAGGTTGGTCGCCAGGATGGTCACGCGATAGTCGGACGCGGCGGCGACCGAGGCCGCGGAGACGACGGCGGCCCCGGCCGTGCCCATGACGATGACCTTCGCGCCGGCCTGCTTGAGCGCGTTGACCTGCGCGGTCGCGTCGGGCGCGGTGCTGTCGATCTTGGTGTGCTCGACCGTGAGGCCGAAGTGCTCGGCCGCGCCGTCGACGCCCTTGGTCACCGCGGCGCCGATGCCGACCGGGTAGGCGATGACCCCGATGGTGTCGCCCTTGGCCACGACGCCCTGCTCGATCAGGTAGGCGATGCCGTTGACCGCCTCGACGTCGTAGGGGCTGCCGGGCATGAACGCCTGGTGCACGTCGAGCAGCAGCGGGTCATAGGACCCGGCCATGACGGCGAGGCCGTCGTTGTCGAGCCGGTCCTTGAGGGTGAGCGCATGGTCGCCGGGGGAGAGGTTCGCGAATGCGGCGACCTTGCCGGCCAGCCCGGTGTACTGGGTCAGCGTCTCCTGCTGGTCCCACTTGTTGTCGCGCGCCTCGATCACGACCTCGCGCCCGCACACGCCTGCCGCGGCGTTGACCTCGTCGAAGTAGAGCTTGACCCCGGCGACGGCATCTTGTCCCAGGCCCCCGATCGGACCGCTCAGCGGCACCAGGGCGCCGAGGGTGATCGTGTCGTCGGTGACGCCGGGGCCCGTGGTGACGCCGTCGCCTCCGTGGACCTCGGCCGTGGCAGACGGCTGGGGGCCGGGTTCTGCCTTGGCGGAGCATCCGGCGATGAGCAGTCCGAGGGTCAGCACGGGCGCGACGGTCTTCGCGGTCGGTCTCATGGGTTCTCTCCCGGTCATGGTCGTCAGGGTCGATGGCGCGGGCGGTGCTTCTTCTCCAGCGGTGGGGCGGGCGTGGCACGGGGGGATCGCGACGGCGTCTTCGCCTGACCCGCGCTGCGCAGCGCGATGGCGCCGATGGCGGCGGCCAGGGCGAGGGGGAGGACGACGAGGGCCGTCGCGGGCGGCAGGGATGGCTCGACGACGGCGTCGAGCGACCAGCCGCCCGGGCCTGTCAGTGTGAGCGCGGCGGCGACGACGCCGAACAGGAGCGGGAGCTCGAACCCGCCGTGGGCCGCCCAGAGTCCGCGGGGCCAGTGGGCGGAGCACGCCACCGCCATGACGGCGGTGAGCAGGGCGCCGGCGAGCGTCGTCAGGAGGCCGACGATGAGGAGGGCTCCCGCAAGCAGTTCGAGGATGGAGGCGACCACGACCATGGGGCGGCCGGGGCGATAGCCCACCCGCTCGAAGATGGCGGCTGTCGCCGTCAGCCCCTCGCCGCCGAGCGCGCCCCACGTCTTCTGCGCGGCGTGCCCGAGGATGAGCAGGCCGATCGACGCTCGCAGGACGAGCAAGCCGGCGCTCGCCGTCGGATCATCCTGGAGTGCTTGCGCGAGCCGAGTAGTCATGGCCACTCCCGCGTATGAATCTGACTTCGATGTCAGTTCTTGCGGTGACCATATGACCCACGTCACTGTGGCGTCAAGGTACGGACCATTGGGCCGGACGCCCTGTATGACCGTCACGCGCCGCCAAAGGTGTGGACCAGTGGCGGGCGCGTGTCCGGGTGAGCGCGCCGCCGCGCGACGCCCTCTAGACTGGCGCGGCCGGCCGGAGTGGTGGAACTGGCAGACACGCGGCGCTTAGGTCGCCGTGCCCTGTGGCGTGCGGGTTCGAGTCCCGCCTCCGGCACCGTTGTCGCTCAGTCGACGCCCAGCGCCTTGCGCAACCGTGCCACGTGCCCGGTCGCCTTGACGTTGTACTGCGCGAGCGCGACCGTTCCGTCGGGTGCGACGACGACGGTTGAGCGGATGATGCCCGTGACCTCCTTGCCGTAGAGCTTGCGCACGCCCCACGCGCCATACGCCTCGGCGACGGCGTGGTCGGCGTCGGACGCCAGGGGGAAGGTCAGCAGGTCGCGCTCGGCGAAGCGCGCGAGCTTGTCGACGCCGTCAGGGGAGACGCCCACCACCGCGTACCCGGCGCCTTGCAGCGAGGCCAGCGAGTCGCGGAAGTCGCACGCCTGCGTCGTGCAGCCAGGCGTCATCGCGGCGGGGTAGAAGTAGACGACGACGCCGCGGCGCCCCGGGGCGGCGAGCGCGGCCGCGAGCGACAGGTCACCGCCGTCGGACGTGGGCAGCGCGAAGTCGGGGGCGGTGTCGCCGACGGCGAGACGAGGCATGGGAGGCTCCACAGGCGAGGGGTTGGTGCGGACACCGAGCCTAACCACACGCCGACGTCGTCTAGCGTTGGTCCGGTGAGCACCATCGCAGCGCAGCCGCCGACGGCAGCCACCCCCAGCATCCCGATCCGCATGCTGTTCGACCGGCTTCTCGTGCAGCCCGAGGTCGACGCGTCGGAGCGCCAGTCGTCGGCGGGCCTCGTCATCCCCGCGACGGCCGTGGGGCCCAAGCGGCTCGCGTGGGCCGTCGTCGTGGCCAAGGGCGAGCACGTGCGGCAGGTCGCGGTGGGCGACCGCGTGCTGTTCGACCCCGAGGGGCGTGCCGAGGTCGAGGTGGGCGGCGCCGACTACGTGCTGCTGCGCGAACGCGACGTGCACGGCGTGAGCCAGCAGCAGCAGGAAGCGGGGGCGACCGGGCTCTATCTCTGAGCGCCCGGCACACGCTCGGTGCACTGTCATCGAGGTCACACTCCGGTGGGCTTGATCGGTTTCTCTCCAGGCGCCAGGGGCTGGTAACGTATCCGCTCGTTGCGCGCCATTAGCTCAATAGGCAGAGCAGCTGACTCTTAATCAGCGGGTTCGGGGTTCGAGTCCCTGATGGCGCACCACACCGGCAAGGCTCCGTCCGCGACGCGGACGGAGCCTTCGTCGTGTTCGGGGCGTGCGAGGGCGCCAGGCTGTGACGATGGGTCACGCGCTGGATCGCTGTCGCAGTGCCAGACCGGCGGGCGCGACGGGCGCGACGCCGCCGGGCCGACCCGCGGCGGTGAGGCCGTGAGTGGCCCGATCGTGGTGCTGGGCGCCAGCGGGCAGATCGGCCGTCTGGTTGTCGCCGCCCTCGCGCGGGCGGGCGTGCCGGTGCGCGCCGTCGGGCGCGCCGGCGGGGACGGCGGCGGGGAAGGCGACCAGGCTCCCGGCGTCGAGCGACACACGCTCAGCGCCTACGACGGGCCTGGGCTCACGGAGGCGCTCGACGGCTGCGCCGCCGTGGTCGCGACACTCGGGATGCCGTACCGCGCCACGACGTGGGCCGAGCAGTGGCCGCCGCTCCTGGCGGCCGTCGCGCGCGCCGCTCACACGTCTGGGGCGCCGTTGACCGTGCTGGACAACCTCTACGTGTACGGCCGCGCGAACGGCGCCGTCACGGAGCAGTCACCGCTCGCGCCCTGCAGCCGCAAGGGCCGCGCCCGGCTCGCGGGCTGGTGCGAGGTGCGCCGCGCGCAGGAGGCGGGGGCGGACGTCGTCGTCGCCCGCTCGGCGGACTTCCTCGGTCCCGGCGCGCAGAGCTCGATCCTGCCCTGGCACGACGTCGTCGCGTGCGCCCGCGGGCGCCGCGGCGCCCTCCCGTGGCTGGGCGACCCCGACGCGCGGCACTCCTTCGCGTGGACGCCGGAGCTCGCCGCCGCGCTCGCCCGCATCGCGCTCCAGCCTGCGCTGCGCGCCTCGCCCGTGCTGCACCTGCCCGCGCTGCGCCCGACCACGGGGCGCCAGGTAGCCACCGCGCTCGGTGGGCTGCGGGGGCGCCCCGTGCGGCTGCGGCCCCTGCGCTCGGCGGCGGTCACGGTCGCGGCCCTGGTCAGCGGCCGGGCTCGCGAGCAGCGCGAGATGATGTATCAGGTCGAGTCCGACTACGTGCTCGACGACGGCCTCGTGCGGCGCCTCGGGTGGACCACGCCTCAACTCTGCGTCGAGGACGTGCTGCTCCACGCCCTGGGCGAGGGGAGCGGGGCGCCGACGAGGTGACCTCGCCGCCGTCGGACGAGGCGGTGGGGAGAACGTTGTCGCATTTCGGCGCGAAAAGCCTCGCGTCGCGCGCATCGCGCGCATAGGCTCGTGCGGCGCCTTGACGGCGCGCGCCACGCACCGGAACCCCTGGAGACCACGCCCGTGCTTCGACGACTGTTATGGCGCTACCTGCGCCCGTACCGATGGCTGCTGGCCGGGGTGCTGGTGTTCCAGTTCCTCGCCGCGATCGGGATGCTCTACCTGCCGAGCCTCAACGCCGACATCGTCGACCGTGGCGTGGCCCAGGGAGACACCGACTACATCTGGCGCACGGGCGGGGTGATGCTCGCCGTCTCGCTGCTGCAGATCGTGGCGGCGGTGATCGCCACGCGCCTGGCGGCGCAGGCCTCGATGGCGCTGGGCCGCGACCTGCGCGACGCCGTCTACGGGCGCGTGAGCGGCTTCTCGGAGCGTGAGGTCTCGCACTTCGGGGCCGGGTCGCTCATCACGCGCAACACCAACGACGTCCAGCAGGTCCAGATGATCGCGATGATGGGCTCGACGATGCTCATCACGGCGCCGCTGCTGGCGGTGGGCGGCATCATCATGGCGCTGCGACAGGACGTGCGGCTGTCGTGGCTCATCGCCGTCTCGGTGCCCCTGCTGCTGATCTTCGCCGGCCTGATCATCGGCCGGATGGTGCCGCTGTTCCGGCAGTACCAGCTGCGCCTGGACACCCTCAACCGCGTGATGCGCGAGCAGTTGACCGGCATCCGGGTGGTGCGCGCGTTCGTGCGCGAGGCCATCGAGGCGGCGCGCTACCGCGTCGCGAACACCGACATGCTGATCGTGGGCCGCAAGGTCGGCTCGCTGTTCGTGCTGATGTTCCCGGGCGCGATGGTCATCCTCAACATCACGGTGCTCGGGGTGATCTGGTTCGGCGCGGTCGAGGTCGACTCCGGTCGCGTCCAGATCGGCACGCTGCTCGCGTTCATGCAGTACGTGGGCCAGATCCTCATGGGCGTGCTGCTCGCCACGTTCATGACCGTGATGATCCCGCGCGCGGCGGTCTCGGCCGAGCGCATCGCCGAGGTGCTGGACGTCGAGTCGACCCTGCGCGAGTCGCCCACGCCGGTGCGCGCGCTGACCAGCCCGGGCACGCTTGAGTTCGACCAGGTCACCTTCACCTACCCGGGCGCCGAGCACCCCGTCCTGGACGGGGTCTCGTTCCAGGTGCGCGCCGGGCAGACCGTCGCCGTGGTCGGGTCGACCGGAGCGGGCAAGACGACGCTGTTGACGCTGGTCGCGCGCCTGATCGACACGACGTCGGGCGCCGTGCGGGTGGGCGGCGTCGACGTGCGCGACCTCGAGCTCGAGACGCTGTGGGCGAGCCTGGGCCTGGTGCCGCAGCGCCCGTTCCTGTTCGCGGGCACGGTCGGGTCCAATGTGCGGCTGGGCCGCGAGGACGCCACCGACGAGGAGGTGTGGGAGGCCCTGGAGATCGCGCAGGCGCGCGACTTCGTGTCCGAGATGGACGGCGGCCTGAGCGCGCGCATCTCGCAGGGCGGCACCAACGTCTCGGGTGGGCAGCGCCAGCGGTTGGCGATCGCGCGCGCGGTGCTGCGCCGTCCCGCGCTGCTGCTGCTCGACGACTCGTTCTCGGCGCTCGACGTCGCCACCGACGCCCGGCTGCGCAAGGCGCTGTGGCGCCAGCTGCCTGAGGTCACCAAGCTCGTGGTCGCGCAGCGTGTGAGCACGGTCGCCGACGCCGACGCGATCCTCGTGCTCGAAGACGGGCGCCTGGTCGGCTCCGGAACGCACGAGGAGCTGCTCGCGACCAACCAGACCTACCGCGAGATCGCCGAGTCGCAGCTGACGGTGTCCGCGACCACGGGGGAGGCCGGAGCATGAGCGAGCAGAAGACTGAGACGTCCGCGCCGGCGAGCGAGCCGGAGCTGACCGAGGAGGAGCGGCTCGAGATCGAGTTGGGCGAGCAGGCCCGCATCGCCTCCGACTCCTGGGACTCCGTCGCGCCCGGCAAGGCCGACCACTTCGGCCAGTCGTTCGGGCGCATGATCGGCCTGCTCAAGCCGTACAAGGTGGCGATGGCGATCGTCGTGGTCATGGGCGCCGCCTCGGTGGTGCTCTCGGTGTGGGCGCCGCGCGTGCTCGGCCGCGCCACCGACGTCGTCTTCTCGGGCTTCGCCTCGCGGCAGTTCCCCGCGGGCCTGACCCAGGACGAGGCCGTGGCGGGCCTGCGGCAGGCAGGTCAGGGACGGATCGCCGACATGGTCGCGACCATGGAGCACTTCGTGCCCGGGCAGGGCATCGACTTCGACCGCCTGCGCGAGCTCATGGTCTCGGTGCTGGTCATCTACGTCGCCGCGGCCGTGCTCGGCTGGGCGCAGGGCTTCATCACGAACATCGTCATGGTCAAGGCCATGTGGCGCCTGCGCGAGGACGTCGAGGCCAAGGTCAACCGCCTGCCGTTGCGGTACTTCGACCGGGTGCAGCGCGGTGAGGTCATCTCGCGCGTGACCAACGACATCGACAACGTCACCCAGACCATGCAGCAGGCGCTGTCGGGCGCCATCACCGCGGTGCTGACCGTCGTCGGTGTGCTCGCCATGATGTTCTCGCTGTCGTGGCAGCTCGCCCTGGTCACGCTCGTCTCGCTGCCGCTCATGGGCGTGGTGTTCGGCGTCATCGGCCCGAAGTCGCAGAAGGCCTTCGGCGTCCAGTGGCGCAAGGTCGGTCGCCTCAACGCGCGCGTCGAGGAGTCGTTCTCCGGCCACGCGCTGGTCAAGACGTTCGGGCGCCGCGCGGACTTCCAGGCCCGGTTCGCCGTCGACAACGAGGAGCTGTACCAGCAGTCGTTCAAGGCGCAGTTCCTGTCCGGGATCATCTGGCCCGCGATGTCGTTCATCGGCAACCTGTCCTACGTCACCATCGCCGTCATCGGCGGCCTAATGGTGGCCGGCGGGTCGATGAGCCTCGGCGCGATCCAGGCGTTCATCCAGTACTCGCAGATGTTCACCCAGCCGCTGCAGCAGCTCGGCGGGATGGTCGCCGTCGTCCAGTCCGGCACGGCCTCGGCCGAGCGCGTCTTCCAGTTCCTGGACGAGGACGAGCAGGAGCCCGACGACGTCGACGCCCCGGCCCCGGTCGAGGGGGAGGGCGTCATCGAGTTCGAGCACGTCCACTTCTCCTACAGCCAGGACGCCCCGCTCATCGAGGACCTCTCGTTCACCGTGCGCCCCGGCCAGACCGTCGCGATCGTCGGGCCCACCGGCGCCGGCAAGACGACGCTGGTCAACCTGCTCATGCGGTTCTACGACCCGCAGGGCGGGCGCATCCTCGTCGACGGACAGGACATCGCGGACCTGACGCGGCACGACGCGCGCGCCCGCACCGGCATGGTGCTGCAGGACACGTGGCTGTTCGCCGGGACCATCCGGGAGAACATCCGCTACGGGCGCCAGTCGGCGACCGACGAGGAGGTGCTCGCCGCCGCGCGCGCCACCTACGTCGACCGGTTCGTCCACTCCCTGCCGCACGGCTACGACACCATGCTGGAGGAGGACGCCGCGAACCTGTCGGCGGGTGAGCGGCAGCTGATCACGATCGCGCGCGCGTTCGTGTCCCAGCCGTCGATCCTCATCCTCGACGAGGCCACCAGCTCGGTCGACACCCGCACCGAGAAGCTGCTGCAGCACGCCATGGCGTCACTGCGTCACGGGCGCACCTCGTTCGTCATCGCCCACCGCCTGTCGACCATCCGTGACGCCGACCTCATCCTCGTGATGGAGCACGGCGCCATCGTCGAGCAGGGCACGCACGAGGAGTTGCTCGCGGCCCGCGGGGCCTACGACGCGCTCTACCAGTCGCAGTTCTCGGGCGCCTTCGAGGAGCCCGAGCTGGCCTGAGCCGACCACAGCGACGGCGGCGGTCCGATGTACGGACCGCCGCCGAATGCTGGTAATCTTCCCTCCGCGCGCCATTAGCTCAATAGGCAGAGCAGCTGACTCTTAATCAGCGGGTTCGGGGTTCGAGTCCCTGATGGCGCACCACACAGCCGGGGCCCCGTTCGCGACGCGGACGGGGCCCCGGCCGTTCTCCGCGCTTGCACCGGCCCCCCGTCACACGTTCAGCAGCGCGAGATAGTGCGCCCACAGGTGCTCGCCGGCAAGGATGCCGAAGGCCGCGCCCAGCAGCATCCACGGCCCGAAGGGGATGCCCGTCCCGGGGCGGGCTCGTCCTGAGGCGAGCAGTCCGATCGCGAAGGCGCCGCCGAACAGGAAGGCGGCGAACCCGCCGATGACGAGAGCGCCGACGCCGAACCAGCCCAGGTACCCGCCCAGCAGCCCCGCGAGCTTGACGTCGCCGAGCCCCATCCCGCCGGGCCAGACCAGGACCAGCACCAGGTAGAACGCCAGCAGACCCCCCGCGCCGAGGCCCGCACGTCCCAGGTCCGTCCACTGAGCCGGTCCGCCCGGGTTCCATGCGGCGAGGGTGAGCAGTATGACGCCGACGACGGACGCCGGGCCCAGGACGCGGTCGGGCAGTCGGCGCAGTTCGAGGTCGATGCAGGCCAGGGCCACGCCGACGGCGACCAGGTGCAGCGCTGCGGGCAACGTCCACGACCAACCCGTCAACGCCGCCGCGCCGGCGAACAGCGCGGCGGTGCTGGCCTCGACGACCAGGTAGCGGACGCTGATGGGCGTGCGGCAGGCGCGACAGCGGCCGCGCAGCGCGAGCCACGACACGACGGGGACGTTGTCACGGGCGCGGACCGGGGCCGCGCAGTGCGGGCAGGCGCTGCGCGGCAGCACCGACAGTCCGCGCGGCACACGCCAGATGACGACGTTGAGGAACGAGCCGATGAGCAGGCCGAGCAGCCCCGCGGGCGCGATGGGTCCCATCGCGGGTCACCGCCCCGGGGGCGCCGGGGTGTGACGTCGGCGCGCCGTCATGGGGCCGTCGTCCCGGCGGGCGCGAGGACGTAGGTGTGCCCACTGATCGAGAACGACGCCGCGCCCTCCTCGGTCTCGCCCGACCACGAGAGCCTGCTGAGCAGGAACAGGCGGCCGTCGGCCTCCTGGAGTGCTCGCGCGTACGCCTGGGCCTGCTCGAAGGCGCCCTCCACGCTCAGTGTGATCGGCACGGCGTACAGACCCGCCGGCGGCTCGGGAAGCGCGGGGGGCGGCGTCCCGTCCGGCGCTGCGGGAAGCTGCGGCGCCGTCGTCACGGGCGTCGAGGCGCCGACTGTCACGCCGCGCACGGCTGCGCCGCTGGAGTCGGCGAGCCGGGCGAGGCCGCGCGTGAACTCCGGCAGGTCGACCGCTGTCGGGAACTGAGTCTCCAGGCGGGCCAGGTCCGTCTGGAGGTCGGCGAGCTGCGCGTGGTCCCGCGCGGCGAGCGCGATGTGGGCGCGCAGCTCCTGGTGGTGGGCCTCGGCGGCCTCGCGCTCGGCGTCGAGCTCGCCGATCCGCGCCAGCGCCGGTGACCACAGCAGCGCCCAGGCGGCGGCGAGCAGCGCCAGCGCCCCCAGCGCCGTCGCCATGATGGAGGTCGAGCGCCCGGAGTTCATGAGCCTGCCCCTTCGGTGTCGCTGTCGGCTTCCGTCTCCTCGACCTGCGTGCTGCCCCCGGCGTCGTCCGCCTCGGCGTGCGCGTTCGAGAGCGCTTTCACGTTGACCTGTACGGACGAGGCGACCGTGTACAGCGCGGACTCCTGCGCGGTGGACGCGTCCGACAGCGTGGCGTTGGTGAAGGTGGCGTCCATCAGGCCGGGGATGGAGTTGAGGGCGTCGAGCCACGCGGCGGTCTCGGGCAGCGTGGGCGTCGTGATCGTGAAGGTGATCGAGGCCACCCCGGGAGTGGCCAGCGGGTCCCGAGCGCCCACCGTGGACCCCCCGGCGGGCGCGAGGGCCTGAGCGGCGAACGCGACGACCTGCGTGCCGGGCGGGCAGACGGCCTCGATCTGCGTGATCAGGTCCACCCAGCGGATCTCGGCGCCCATGGCCAGGGTGCGCGCGTCGGTGGCCCGGTCGATCGCCGCGCGAACGTCGAGGGCTTGCGCGTAGCTGGCCAGTTCGGCGTTCAGGCGCGCGGTCTCGCTCGTGGCGAGGTCGACCCTGCTGCGGGCCTGCGCTTCGAGCACGCGCAGCTCGACACTCGCGCCGACGACCAGCAGCACGACCACGGCGAGCACGAGCGCGAGCCGGATCCGCAGCTTGCGCAAGGCCATCGCGGTCCGCACGGACGCCGGGAGCAGGTTGACGCCCTGCAGTCCGCCGAACGGCTCGCTCACCTCCGGCGTCGCCGCGTGCGCGCTGCTCGGCGCCGCGGCCTCGGCCGTGGCGCGGCGGCTCATGCGGCCACCCCCAGCGCCAGGCCGAGCGCGACCGGCAGCGACGTGCGCAGGTCCCCGGTCAGGTCATGACCCTGTGCCGTGCGGGCGACCTCGACCTCGGAGCCAGCCACGCCGAACGCGGTCGGCAGCCCCAGCGAGGTCGACAGGTACTGGGCCAGTCCCGGCGTCTGCGCGCCGCGGCCCGTCAGCAGCAGGCGTACGACGGGCCGGCCGGCCGACGCCGCGTAGTAGCCGAAGCTCGTGCGGATGGACTCGCCCAGCGCGCGCGCCCGTCGGGCCATGGCGTCGATCCCTGGGGCGACGTCGGTGGGCACATCGGGTGGACTCGTGATGCCGAAGTGGCGTTTGACCTCCTCGGCCTGCTGCTCGGTCAGCGCCGTGGCGTGGCGGACGGCCGAGGTCATGTCGTCCGATCCCGTCGCGAGCGTGCGATACATGCGCAGCACGCCGTGGTCGACCACGATGATGTCGGTGATCGTCGCACCGATGTCGACGACGCCCACGACCTCCTCGCGCAGCCGCCCGTGGATGATCGACCGGGTGAGGCCGAACGCGTTGAGGTCGACCCGGACCGGTCGGAGCCCCGCCGCCACCACCGCCGAGGTGTTCGCGTCGACGGTCTCCTCCGGGGCCGCGATGAGCATGCCGTGGACGGCGCCGTCATCGTCGACGCGCACCGGATGGAAGTCGAGCAGGCAGTCCTCGACGCGCACGGGCAGGAGGTCCTGCACGGGTTGGTAGCGGAGTGTGGACCTCAGCCGTTCGAGCGGGGCCCCAGGCAGGCACAGGTCGCGCACGAACACGCGCTGGTTGCCGACGCCCAGCACCACGTTCTTGCAGCGCAGGCGTTCGCGCCGCCACAGTGTGCGCAGCGCGAGCGCCACGGGAGCCTGGCGAACCACCTCCCCGTCGCGGATCGCGCCGGGGTCGAGCGGCTCCTCGCCGAAGCGCAGCAGCGTGGCGTGCGATCCTGACCGGGTGGCGTGGACCTCGACCTCCGCGGCGCGCACGCACCGACTGCCGAGGTCAAGGCCGACGACTCGGGTTCTGGCCATGGCGAGTGTCCTTTCGTGAGCCGACGCGCGGGCGCGGCTGGTCGTGCGAGGTCGGGCGGTTCGGTGTGGGCTGGTCAGGGCTGCGACGCGGCGTTGGTCGGCTGCTCCCCGATCGAGGTCACGGTCCACTCCCCATTGGCGAGGACGGGGAAGTGTGGAGGCCGCAGGCCATTGGCCAATCGGGGGTCGTACTCGAACACCTTGGTGTACCCCGTGACCGGGCGCCCCTGACTGTCACGGCCGGCGGTCTCGCCGTGGAATCGCTGGGCGATCGACCCGAAGACGTTCAGCACCTCGCCCCGGTATGTCGGGTTTGGCTTCCACCCGGACCGCCACTCCTGGAGGCGCAGCGAGCCGTTGAGCGCGAGCATCGCCGCGGCCACCTGGACTCCCTTGGCCGGGCTCACGACCCCCGTCGACGGGTCGGCATAGCGAGAGGGCCACCCCTCGACCAGTTTGGGGTCCATGTTGTCGGACCACACGCAGGTGTGCTCGCAGTTCTGTGCGTCGAATCTCGCCACGAACGGCCGGAACACCTCGATGGAGGTGCCCGCGACGATTCCGACGACGTCGTCGCCCTGCCGCCCACCCTGGAGCAGGACGTCGCCCGTGATCACGACGGACTTCGCCGCCGCGAATGTCACCTGCCCGTCGACGATGCCCTCAACCAGGAGGTTGCCGAGGCTGGCGTACTTGAGCGACGCGTCGAAGGTGATGTCCCAGAGGTACGTGGCGCCAGGCTTGGGCTTCTGACCCGTGTACGTCCCGAGGGGGAGCTCCCGCCCGGCGGGTCCGCCGAGCCCACCCGAGATGAGGGTCCCCGACACGCCGGTCGCGTCGTCGACATAGACCAGTCCCTCGGCGGGAAGCGCGACCGTGGCGCCGTCCTTGCTGCCGAGCTGGCCGGGGCCGGTTCCCGGCTGACCGCATGCTGGGCGGGACTCCTTGGTGCCCTTGCTCCAAACGGTCATTGTGGGGCCTTTGACGACGATCCGGGTGACGCCCGCGTACCGGCAGCCGACGGTCTCGGACAACTCGTCGACCTTCACGACGCTCGGCATGGCCAGTGGCTCTGGCACGTACGTCGGTGGACCCAAGAGCTTCAGGCTCGCGGAGGCCGGGATGTCCACACAACGGCTCCAGGTGGCTCCGTCCGACGGGTCGGCGCTCGCGCATCCCGGGTGCGACGTTGAGAGGTAGCCGAGTGTCACACCTGCCTTGGCGAGGATCGTGTCGTTGGAGTGCACCTTCCCGGTCAATACGTCGGTCGCGGAGAACGCGCGGACTAAGCACGGCTGTTCGACGTTGCCGCGGTCGCCATGGATGAAGTAGGTCCGGGGTGCGGGCGGGGTGGGGTCCCAGGCGTACGAGAGCTGGTCGCTCTCAGGACCCAGGCCGCCGCAGGCCGCCGACGTGGTCTGCGTCCCTGGGTAGACCACGTTCTCGGGGTAGAAGATCGGGTCATGCGGGTCGGCGAGCTCGTAGTCGCTGAAGTAGACGTAGTCGGCGCTCGACGGCAGGGCGATGCGCGCCTGGAGCGTCCGGAACTCGTCGCGCGCGCGACCCACGGACTCCAACAGGATTTCCCGCTGCGCGGTGTCGTGCCGCACCACGCGGTAGTGGAACGACGGCGTCTCGGGCGACGCGGCGCGGCCGTGCTCGACGGCGACCCAGCCGTAAGGCGTGACGTGCGTCAGATTGGCGCACACGGGCGTCGCCGGGCTCCCTGCGGCGGGCAGGGTGACGTCCGGGCCGGCGACGGCGGGGTTGTGGCAGTAGTTGCCGGCGTCCAGGCTCGCGGGGTCGGCGTTGTCGAGGTAGTCGGGGTCGATCCGCATCCGGGACAGGAAGTCGCTGACCCCCGAGCGGGCCGCCGCCTCGGCCGCCGTGCGGTCCTGCTCCACGCGCGAGAGCCGCACGCTCGCCGACAGGTGCGCCAGCGAGCCGAGCACCAGGACCGAGACGAGGACCAGCGCGGTGAGGACCGCGACCATCGCGACGCCGTCCTCAGCCGATCGGGGGTGCGCGGTGGGCGCCGGGACGGGGGTGCGCATCACAGTTCGCTCCAGTAGTCCAGCAGGGAGACGCGAGCCAGCACGGTGGTGGTCGCGCCGGGGTCGGCGGGGTCGGCGATCACGATGGACACCTCGACCGAGGCGACCGCCGCGCGTTCCGCCTCGGTCAGGGTGCGCGCGGAGGCGTCGGCGGGCAGGCGCCCTCCGGCGCGGTCGACGTACCGGAACACCGCACCGGTGACGCCGCGGGCCACCACTAGGTCCTCGTGCAGGTCGGGGCACTGCGTCGCGCCGCACGTGAATGTCCAGTCCCCTGTCGGCGACGGGTCGGGGCGCCGCACGATCCGGTGCAGGGCGCCGTCGAGCACGGCGAATGTCACCAGGCTCGGCCCGGTCGCCTCGACGTCCGATCCGCCGTCGTCGAGCAGCGCATAGAACCGCAGTTCGGTGTCGCTCGCCGCGAGGATGGCGAGGTCACCGGTGAGGCGGTCGGACACCGCACTGGGCGCCACGGCCCGCTCCAGGCTGCGCGACAGCCACGAGACGCCCGTCCGCGCGGCGTCGACCTGCTCCTGGCGTGCGAGGTTGCGCGCGTTGGACCGAAGCAGGCCGACGGTCAGGGCGCCGACCAGCGCCAGGACGACCGAGCCGACCATCATGACGACGACCAACTCGGCCAATGTGACCCCGGCTTCCCGTTGGCGTGCGCGCGCCGTCATGGGATCACCACGTGCAGGTCCGCCGTCTCGCCGGGCAGCACGGTGACGCTCGGGTACTCCTGTCCCGGGGGGAGGCCGGCGGCGCCGGGGTAGGCGGCCCACGTGCCGGGATACGCGTCGGCCACGGTGATCAGGGCCCCGCCCGATCCGGCGTCGGGGAGCGCGATCGTCAAGGTCCCGTCCGGGCGCATGATCGTGATGGGGCTGTCCTCGGCGGCGCCGGACAGGTGGATGAGCAGCGTCCCGGCGCGGGCGTAGGTGAACGCCGTCCGGGTGATCTGCGATGGCGCCACCCCGAACAGCGCGCGCGAGGGCGCCGTGTTCCCGCTCGGGTCCACATGCGGGGTCTCGGCGGTCAGCGTCACGTTGATCCCCTCGCCCGACGGCGGCGCGGCGACCGCGACGAGCGCGCACCCCGCGGAGTCGGTCAGCGCGGAGCGCCCCGGCGCACCGGCGCCGGCCACCGTGGCTCGGACCCCCTCGACCCCCTGGTCGTGGTGGTCCGTGACGGTGACCGCGACCAGGGCGTCCTGCGAGGCGGTGGCGGCGTCGCGGTGCGCCGTGACGATCTGCCGCAGGGTGAACGGGAGCGCGGACCCCATGTCCTGCCAGGTCACGGTCACGGCGACGTCGGTGGCGAGCCTCCTCGCGCCGATGACGGCATCGCCACACGGGGCCGTCGCGCCGAGGTCGCGCAGCCGCGCGACACGTCGCACGGTGTACCGCATCCCGTCGACGACGTACGCGTCCCGGTCGCCGGGCGCGCGCGTCTCATCCACGGGGTGCTCGTTGACGACGTCGCCCTCGTCGACCATCTCGACGGCTGCGGTGGGGGTGGCGGCCAGTCGCCCACGGGCGAAGTCGAGCTCGCGCGCCGCGAGGTGGGCTGCGACGACGCGCGCCCGGTTGGCGACAGTGACGCGCTGACCCTGGACGACGGCGGCCGTCCCGACGACGGCCAGCAGTCCCAGGAGGAGCGCGGCCAGCACGACTTCGACCAGGGTCGAGCCGGCGTCGTCGGCCCGACCCGGCGCGTGCGGCGGCGCGGGGTGGCGGGACATGGGCGTGCCTCTCCAGGGGTGGGGACGTGTCGCAGGGGGAGGGGGTGGCGCCGCCCCGGCCGTGGTGGCCGGTGCGCGCTCGCGGCCGAGGCGGCGCCGGGTGGCTACGGCACCGTTTAGGCCGTGCAGGTGCCCGCGCTCAGGCCGCCCGAGGCGGTGTACTTCCAGTTCTTCTCCTGGCCGCGCGGGTGGATCACGCCGACGCACCAGCTCATCCGGTCGAGGGGGCCGGCGGCCTCAGGAACGACAGTGAACGTCGAGACGCCCGTGTCGCTTCCCTCAAGCTTGACGCCATTCGAGACTGGCCCGACGTCAAGAGTCTTCGTTCCTGTGTCAACCACGAAGTCGAGCTGGTAGCTGGTCCCATCGATCGTGACCGTGATGCTCGTCGGGCTGTTGTCGACCCACAGGGTCGCGATCTCCTTGCCGAGCGTCGACACGTCGGACTTGGCCGCGGTGTCGTACGCCTTCTGACGCTGGTTGAGGAACAGGGGGATCGCGATGGCGGCGAGGATGCCGATGATGATGATCACGACCAGCAGTTCGACGAGCGAGAAGCCCGCCTCCTTGTCCGGTCGGTGGTGGTGTTGCCTCACGATGGTTCTCCTTGTGGTGCTGACTTGCCGGCGGGGGTGGTGCGACGGGTCGTCGCCGGCGGACGCTCCGTGGCTCGTGGGGACGCGCGTCAGTTGACGGCGTCCGAGATCGAGAAGATCGGCATGTACAGGCCCAGCAGCATCGCGCCGACGATCACGCCGACGACGAGGATCAGCAGCGGCTCAAGCACGCTGGTGAGCGAGGCGGTCGCGGCCTCCACCTCCTGGTCGTAGAAGTCGGCGACCTTGGCGAGCATCGTGTCGAGCGAGCCCGAGTCCTCGCCGACGGCGACCATCTGGCGCAGCATCGCCGGGAAGACCGCCTCGGTTGCGATCGCGTCGCCGAGCGTCGCACCGTCGTGGACCGCCTCACGCACGCGTTCGACGGCCCGCTCGATGACGACGTTGCCGCTGGTGGCCCCGACCGTCGCGAGCGCGGGCACCACCGGCACGCCGACGCGGACCATCGTGGCGAGGTTGCCGCTGAACCGGGACAGCGCCACCTTGCGCAGCAGGGGGCCGAAGATCGGCGTCCGGAGCTTGACCGGGTCCAGCCTGGCCCGGACGTCGGCGTCGGTCCGGTGGCGCCGCCACCACCAGGCGCACAGGCACAGCGCGAGCGCCAGCGGGCCGATC
Source organism: Xylanimonas ulmi (assembly GCF_004216535.1). NCBI lineage: Bacteria > Bacillati > Actinomycetota > Actinomycetes > Micrococcales > Promicromonosporaceae > Xylanimonas > Xylanimonas ulmi. The sequence continues at coordinate 1,963,111 of NZ_SGWX01000001.1, read as the reverse complement.
GCGACCCGGAAGACCTGAGAGGCGCCGACGAGCATCTGGGTCGCCCAGGGGAGCTCGGCGCCGAGGCCGTCGAACATCTCCTGGAACACCGGGACGATGAACAGCAGCATCGCGGCCACCGCGAGCAGGGCCATGGCCAGCACGACGGCCGGGTAGACCATCGCCGTGCGCACCGTGCGGCGCAGCGCGATCTCCTTCTCCATGATCGTCGCGACCGCGGCGAGCACGTCGTCGAGGTAGCCGCCGGTCTCTCCCGAGCGCACCATCGCAAGCGTCACGGGCGAGAACACCCGGGGGTGGCGTTCGAGCGCGCGCGAGAGCGTCTCACCGTCTCGGACGTCCTGCTCGACCGACTGAATGGTCGACTCCAACGCCTGCCCCGCCGTCTGGGTGCGCAGCACTGCGAGCGCCCGCGGCAGGGAGAGCCCGGCGTTGACCATGGTCGCGAGCTGGCGCAGCGCGATCGCGACGTCCTTGGGCCGCGGGCGCCTCTCCCCGAGGGTGATCGAGCGGTGCAGCACACTGCCGGAGACCACGGTGATCCGGGTCGGGGTGAGGCCCAGTTCGCGCAGCCGCGCGGCCACGGCCTGCTCGTCGGGCGCCTCGATCCGGCCTTTGACGGTGGAGCCGGACGGCTGGACGAGTGTGTACTCGAAGGTGTGTCTCATGGCGGCCTCAGACCTGCGCCCCGGCGACCATGCGGGCGCTGCGCCCGCACAGCTCGGAGAACTGGTCGAGCCGGCGGGCTCTGGCCCCGGCCTCGTCGAACGTGACCTCTCCGCGGCGCACGAGGTCCGCGAGGCTCTGGTCGAGCGTCTGCATCCCGTGGTCGGAGCCCGTGTGCATCGTCGAATAGAGCTGGTGGAGCCGCCCGTCCCGGACCAGCGCGCGCACCGAGGGCGTGGCCACGAGGATCTCAGTGGCGACGACGCGGCCGCGCCCGTCCGCGCGCCGGCACAGCGTCTGGGACACGATGCCCTGCAGCGTCGCCGACAGTTGCGTGCGGACCTGGGCCTGCTGGTCGCCGGGGAACTCGTCGACGACGCGATCGATGCTGGAGGCGGCGTCCTGGGTGTGCAGCGTCCCGAACACCAGGTGCCCGGTCTCCGCCGCCCGCAGGGCGATCGCCATCGTCTCGGCGTCGCGCATCTCGCCGATCACGATGATGTCGGGGTCCTGGCGCAGGGCGTGCACCAGCGCGGACTTGAACGAGCCGGTGTCGGTGCCGACCTCGCGCTGCGTGATGATGCTGCGCCGCGAGCGGTGCAGAAACTCGATCGGGTCCTCGATCAGCACGATGTGGTCGCAGCGCGCGGCGTTCGCGAGGTCGATGATCGAGGCCATGGTGGTGGACTTGCCGGCGCCCGTGGGGCCCGTCACGAGCACCAGGCCCCGCGGCAGCGTCGCGAACCGCCGCACCACCTGCGGGATGCCCAACTCGTGCAGCGGCTTGATGACGGTCGGGATCAGGCGGAACGCCGCGCCCAGGCCGTCACGCTGCTGGTAGTAGTTGACGCGGAAGTTCGCGCCGTGGCCGACCGAGTGCGACAGGTCCAGCTCCAGCTCGCGCGTGAAGCGATCGCGCTGCTGCTCGCTCAGGAGCGCGAGCAGCGCCGGGCGCAGGACGGCGTCGGTCAGGGCCGGCCACCCGGGCACCGCGCAGATGCGTCCGTCGACGCGGTGCGTGGGCGGCATGCCCGCCGCGAGGTGGACGTCGGACGCGCTGGCCGCCACGCACTGGCTCAGCAGCGCGTCGAGGTCAAGAGTCGGGGCACTCATGCGATCACCCGCAAGATCTCCTCGACCGAGGTGACGCCCGAGGCCGCCTTGCGCCAACCGTCGACGTGCAGCGTGACCATGCCCTGGCTCAGGGCGGTCCGGGCGATGGTCCCGGCCGACGCCCGATCGGCGGCGAGCCACTCGATCTCCTCGGTGACGGGCATGACCTCGTGGAGCGCGACGCGGCCGCGGTACCCGGTCCCGGAGCAGGCGACGCAGCCGACCGGGCGGTAGAGCTCGGGGATCGGGTCGTCGTCCGAACCGGGGTACCGCGCGGCGCGCAGCTCCTCGCGTGTGGGCGTGTGCGGCGCGCGGCACCGCTCGCACAGCCGGCGTGCGAGCCGCTGCGCGACGACGCAGTCCAGCGCCGAGCCGACAAGGTAGGGCTCGATGCCCATCTCGACGAGCCGGGTGACCGCGGACGGCGCGTCGTTGGTGTGCAGTGTGGACAGCACCAGGTGCCCGGTGAGCGCCGACTCGATGGCGATCTGCGCGGTCTCGTGGTCGCGGACCTCGCCGAGCAGGACGACGTCGGGGTCGGAGCGCAGGATCGCCCGCAGCGCGCTGGCGAACGTCAGGCCCGCCTTGGGGTTGACCTGGACCTGGTTGATGCCGGGCAGGCGGTACTCGACCGGGTCCTCGACCGTGATGACGTTGATCTCGGGGCGTGAGACCGCGTTGATGGTCGCGTACAGCGTCGTGGATTTTCCCGACCCCGTCGGACCCGTCACGAGGATCATTCCGTAGGGCTTGGAGTAGGCGGCATGGTATTTCTCGAAGTTCTCGTCGAGAAGGGCGAGGTCGCGCACGTCCAGGCTTGTCGTCGAGTTGTCGAGGATGCGCATGACGACCTTCTCGCCCCACACCGTGGGCAATGTCGCCACGCGCAGGTCGACCTTCTTTCCGTCGTGCACCACCGACATGCGCCCGTCTTGCGGCTTGCGCTTCTCCGCGATATCGACATCGGCCAGGATTTTGACGCGCGAGATGACGCCCCCGCTGATCTGCCGCGGCGCGCGCTGCGTCTCGTGCAGCACGCCGTCGATGCGGTAGCGCACCCGCACGTCGTGCTCGGTGGGCTCGATGTGGATGTCGCTGGCGCGGTCGGAGATCGCCTGGCGGACCAGCAGGTCGACATACCGCACCACGGGGCTGTCGGCGGCGACCGAGTCGCCCACGCGCGACAGGTCGAGCTCGTCGCCCGCGGCCGCGGCGCCGAGCGAGTGCGCGATGCCGGCGATCTCCGTGTCCGAGCGCAGGTAGCGGCTGATGGCGTTGCGCAACGCCGTCGGCGTCGCCAGGACGGGGGAGACGGAGACGGCGAGCAGGGCCTTCGCGTCGTCGAGGGCGAGCACGTTGCCGGGGTCCGCAGTCGCGATCAGGACCGTGTCGCCGTCGTGGCCGATCGGCAGAATCGTGTGGCGGCGGCACACGTAATCGGGCAGCAGGTTGGCCGTCTCGGGGTCCACGGGCTCGGCGTCGAGGTCGACGAACGGCATCCCCGCCTGCTCGGCCAGGGTCGCGAGCATGGCCTGCTCGCTGACCGTGCCGTCGTCGAGGAGCGTCTGGACCAGGCCACGCCCGTTGCGCTCGTGCGCCGCCTGAGCGCGCGCGAGCGTCTCGGGCGCGACGAGTCCGCGTCCGACCAGGACGTCGGTCAGCCGGCTCACGGTCGCCACCCCCCGATCGCGGCGCCGGCGGACTCGAGGATCCGCCAGACGGGGCCGACCAGCTCGCCGGTGTCGACCGGCGTGGCGTTCGCCTCGCACTGCTGGGCGAGCGCCCGCAGGTCGGCGATGCGGTCGTGCCCCCGACGCAGGTGCGAGTCGATCGGGCCGACGTGCGGGCCGACCTGCCTCGCGACTCCGTAACGCGGCACCTGGATGCGCCAGGTGCTCAGGAACACGCGGTAGCCCTCAAGCTCCTCGCGGGCGCGGTCGACGTCCTGGCGGATCAGGCCCAGGCGCCGTGAGGTCGCCTCCGCGGCGTCCGCCATTCGGCTCAGGTCGTCGCTCAGGGTCTCGCACAGCGCGCGCACGTACCCGAGGGCCTGCTGCGGGGCCCGGCCCTGCAGCACCTCCTGCGCGAACAGGATGACCATGTCGTTGTGCAGCCGCGCCAGGGCGATCAGGAAGCGCTGCTCCATGACGGCCAGGCGCACGGCGGTCAACTCGCCCGACAGCGCCGTCAGGGTCACGGTCAGCCCGCCCACGAGCGACGTCATCGCCTGCGTGGTGCGGCGCAGCACCGGCGCCGAGGCCTCCACACGCTGGGAGGCGACGTCGGCCAGGCGGGTGACCTCCAGCAGCTCCGACGCCGTCGTCGACGCCTCGCAGGAGGCCGCCCGCAGGCTCTCGACCAGCCGCTCCAGGGCGTCGAGGCGGTCCATCGCGGCGACCAGCCCGGAGTCGATGTCGAGCGCCGCCGCGAGGATGCGCCCGACCGTGCCCGGGTCGGTCGACGGGCGCCGGGGCCCCGACACGGCCACGCGCGCCACAACCTCGGTCGGCAGGGCCGAGTACATGAACTCGTCATAGGAGGCGAAGCCCAGCGCGGCGAGGCGCGCGGCGAGCTGCTCCGCCCCGTGCGCGGCGGCTGCGGCGGCCGAGGCGCCCTCGTCCCGGCGCTCGCGCTCCAGGGGGGCGACCTCGGCGTAGAGGTCGTAGGCCGCCGCGCGCAGGGCGGCGGACTGCGGCGCGCTGCGCACCGACAAGAACCCGTCGCCGAGCGGCGTCACGGTCGCGAACACGTCGTAGGGCACGCGGTCCTTGGCGAGGTTGCGCACGTACGCCGCGAACGGACGGCCGGACAGCAGCGTGTCCCACATGAGGTGGAACGCGCCGCCCGGCATCTCGGGGTGCCGGATGATGTTGTGAGGCGCGCCCATCAACTCGTCCCGGCCGTAGGCCGAGAGGCGCTCGAAGACGGAGTTGGACGCGACGATGCGCCCCTGACGGTCGGTGATCGAGAAGAACAGCTCTCCGGGAGCGATCCAGCGCCCCTCCCCCTGAAGGGACATGCCGTCAGCGCGCATTCCGGAGCCTGTCCATCGCGTGCCGGACGAGGCGGACCAGGGTCTCCTTGGTCGCCTCGCGCGAGCGGGCGTCGGTGTAGACCACGGGCACCTCGGCCGGCATGGCCAGGGCCTCACGCACCGCGTCGAGGCTGTGCCGCGCGAGCCCGTCGAAGCAGTTCACGGCGACGACGAACGGCACGTTGCGCGACTCGAAGTAGTTGATCGCGGTGAAGCTCTGCTCGAGGCGCTGGGTGTCCACCAGGACGACGGCGCCCACCGCACCCCGGGTCAGGTCGTCCCACATCACGGCGAACCGGTCCTGACCCGGGGTGCCGAACAGGTACAGCCACAGCCGCCCGGGCAGCGCGATGCGACCGAAGTCCAGCGCGACCGTCGTGGCCACCTTGCGGTCGGTCAGGCCGCCCGCGTCGTCGACCCCCAGTGACCGGTCCGTCATCGAGGCCTCGGTGCTGATCGGGTCGATGTCGGAGATCGAGCCGATGAATGTCGTCTTGCCCACTGAGAACCCACCGGCGACGACCACCTTGACGACGACCGGGGGGCTGTCGAGCGTCGTCGCGGACGAGCCGCCATCACGCTCGCTCAGCTCAGAGCTTGCCGATTCCATCAATCACACTCCCGAGTAGCGTCAACATCTGAATGCGCTCGTCGCCGGAGGATCCCGGCGACTCGGCGCCCTCGACGAGGCGGAGCACACCTGCGTGCGCCAGGTCCGCCGCGATCACCTGCGCCGTCCCGAGCGGGACCGCCAGCGCGACGGCCAGCTCCGCGACGGTCAGATACCCGGATCCGAGGGCCCCGAGCACTTCGGCGGCCTGGCGTTCGCGAATGGGCGAGTCGCACCGATGCGCCGCCGCCACGAGGGCGTCGAGGGCGACCCGCTCATCGGCGACGCGCCCGCCCGTGCGGATGTACGGCCTGATGTCCGAGACGTCGGGCAGCTCCTCGGGGCCGGCTGTCATCTGTCGGCCCTCGTCTCGCCGTCGACCGGCAGGCTGCGGCGCATCTGCGAGATCAGCTGCGGGGTGAGGTAGGCCTCGGCGCTCTGGGCGAGCACCGCCATCTCATACCCGAGCGAGCCGATGTCGGTGACGGGGTCGGCTTCGAACGCGAGGATGGAGCCGTCGGAGATCGTCATGAGCACCAGGGACCCGGCGTCGTGCTCGACGACGGCCTGGTTGACGGTGGTTCCGCCCAGGGTCCGCACGGCCCCACGCGCGAGTCCGGCGATGCCGGAGACCACGGCCGCGAGCTGGTCGGCGGTCGTGCGGTCGAGCTCCTTCGAGACGGCCATCAGCAGGCCGTCGCTGGAGACCAGCAGGCCCAGGCGGGCTCCGGCCACGCTGCGCACGGTGTTGTCGAGCAGCCATGGGAACGACCGTGTTTCGCGGGCTGATGCGGACACTGCTTCTCCTCGGGTTGTCATCGCGTGAGCTGTCATGGCGTGAGCGGTGGTCGTCATCGCTGCCTGCGGCTTCGTCCGCGGCGCACACTGGACTGGAAGGCCGACATCCGGCGCTGGATGTCGGCGGCGTCGCGCTGTGCCGGTCCTCGGTTGGCCTCGACCGGCTCGCCGACCCGCGCCGGGGTGCGCCGCTCCAGCGGCCCCGAGTCGATGGCGGCGTGAGCCGGCCGATAGCCCGACAGTCGGGAGAGCTCCGCGATCACCTCGTCCTGGAGCGAGGAGTCGGACACCATCTCCAGTCCCGGCCCCGGACGCTGCGGGACGATCCACTCGGCCTCGTCGTCGCTCGGCGCCGGCGCGGGTCGCGACGACGGCTGCTCGGCGGCCGGTGCGGTCAGCGTGGACGTGCGCCGGGTGGGCAGCGGCGCGCTCTCGGCCGTGGACGTGTCCGCGCGCCACTCCGGCTGCCACCCCGCGCTGTGCGGCGCCGAGGCCATCGGGCCTGCCTGTCCGCCGGGCAGGGCGGCCACGGGCTGCCCCAGTCCGGGGATCGATGAGGCGTCGGCGTCGTCGACCAGGGCGGGCTCGGCGAAGGCGTCCAGGGACAGGGCGTCCGCCGCGGCCGTGGGCACGTCGAGGCTCGCGTCCAGGCCGAGGGCGTCGCTGCCGTGCACCCACCGGACCGGGACGCCGATGGTGACCCGGGTCGCTCCCGGCTCGGAGTCGATCTCGACGTTCGCCTCGACACGGCGGGCGAGTTGGCTGATGACGGCGAAACCGATCCGCGCGCTGCCCGCCCAGGGGGCGTCGCCGCGCAGTTGGGCCCGGGCCTGATCGAGGGTCGGGGTGTCCAGGCCGATGCCGTGGTCCTCGACGACGACCACCACATGGCTGCCGGTGGCCTCGACCAGCACCCGTACGGCCGTCTCGGGGTCGGAGAACCGCGTGGCGTTGTCGAGCACCTCGGCGAGCAGGTGGGCGAGCGGAACCACGACGTCGGCGCGCAGCACGGGGTCCTCGCGCGCGTCGACCGAGACGCGTTCGTAGCGCTCGATCTGCGCGCACGCGGTGCGGACCGTGTCGCTCACCGTGAGGGCCTCGCGCGCGCGACGGCTCGGCTCGCGCCCCGCGAGGATGAGCGCCGACTCCGCGCTGCGCCGCAGGCGCATCGTGAGGTTGTCGATCTGGAAGAGCGCCGCGAGCGTCTCGGGGACCGCCTCGCGCCGCTCCATCTCGTCCAGGAGCTCCAGCTGCCGGCCGATGAGCGACAGCCCACGCAGCGTGCTGACCACGGTGAGGTGGCCCGAAGCGGCTGGGGCTGGGTCGGGCACGGGGGCCGGCAGGCGCAACGCGTCGAACGTCGGCGTGTCGAGCCCCGTCTTGTCGAGCCCCGTCTTGTCGAGCGCCGTCACCTTGAGCGCCGTCACGTCGAGAGCACGCGCGGCGTCGGAGTCGGGCATATCGGGGGGACCGACCCCCAGGAGGTCCGGTGGGCCGGACTCGAGCGCTGGCGGGGCGGCGTCGTCCTGTCCGCTCGGGGCGTGCGGGTCGGCGTCCGCGGTGAGCCACGCGGGCAGCGTCACGTCGTCGGCGGCGGCTTCGACCTCGCCGTCGGCCTCCGTCTCGCTGCGCGGTGCGGGATCCGTCTGTGCGACGCGCGACTGCGCCTCGCGCACCAGACGCTCCAGTCGCCGCACCTGCCGCCGGAGCCGCCTGATCTGCGCCGCTTGCGCGAGCGCCACGATCATCGCGAGCAGTCCCAGTCCGCTGGCCGTTAGCGCCAGATAAGGCCAGTGCGTGACCCCGTCAATCCACCCCATGATCCCGCCACCCCCTTTGCTGCTCTTTGCCGGCGGCCTTGAGAATGTCGTGCCGCTGCCCTGTCTGAATTCGCGCTCGCCGTGGCAGTGCCGAAATGCGATTCACGACCGTCCGCCATTTGCACCGAGGGTCTACGTCTGTCGAAGACCCGGTTTCGACAACATGCCATCGCGATGACGGTGTGGCTCCGGAGGCGTCGTGAGGCGACTCATGGCTGTCGTGAGGGTGGGCGGGGCTGATTCACCTGAGCGAGAATGTGCGATAACGGCGGCGCGGGAATCGCCGCCTCGACATCGCGGGGTTGGCCCGTTCTGCCAGGGCGCCCGCGGGCGGGCCCCGGCGACGCGCGGCGCTGCACTGATACTGCGTCTCAGTGCTCCGATACGCGGGCGGCTCCCCGGCCCCTGAGCGAGCAGCGGGCAACAACCAGAGAGCGAGGCTGCCGGGACCAAGGTCCCGGCGGGTGGGACCTGAGGGGTCTTGCCGTCCTGGCGGTCTTGAGTGGAGACTGAGTCTCAGGCATACTCGCCCGTGTCTGGCGCCGGCGCGACACGGGCGCCAGGCACTCAAGGGCGAGTGAGCGAGGAAGAGGCCAAGCCATGCAGCGCGACATCTACGACGAGGACCACGAGGCGTTCCGCGAGGTGGTCAAGGAGTTCATCAAGCGGTACGTGACCCCCGAGCGGTCCCGTGAGTGGGACGCCGCGGGCGAGGTCGACCGCGACACCATGAGGGCGGCGGCCGAGCACGGCATCGTCGGGCTGTCGGTCCCCGAGGAGTTCGGGGGCGCGGGGATGCTCATGGACTACCGGTTCCGGTGCGTGGTCAACGAGGAGCTGATCCGCAGCGGCGTCGGCTCGGCCATCGCAGGCGCCTTCGGCATCCACGACGACCTCGCGGTGCCCTACCTCGCCCACTTCGGCACCGACGACCAGAAGCGCAAGTGGCTGCCGGGCATGGCGAGCGCTGAGGTGCTCGGCGCGCTCGCGATGACGGAGCCCGGAGCCGGCAGCGACCTGCGTGGCGTGACGACCACGGCCAAGAAGGTCGACGGCGGCTACGTCGTCAACGGCGCCAAGACGTTCATCTCCAGCGGCAAGACCGCTGACATCGTCGTCACGTTCGTCAAGACGGGGGAGGGCAACCGCCCCGACGCCTTCAGCCTGCTCGTGATCGAGGACGGCATGGAGGGCTTCGACCACAGCAAGAAGCTGCACAAGATGGGCTTCCCCGGCCACGACACGGCCGAGCTGACCTTCACCGACGTGTTCGTCCCGGACGAGAACCTCATCGGCGGCGTCCCAGGCCGTGGGTTCGTCCACCTGATGATGAACCTGCCGCTCGAGCGCCTGTCGATCGGCGCGGTCGCCGGGGCGGTCGCCCAGGCCGCGCTCGAGTGGACGCTCGACTACACCTCGACGCGCCGGGCCTTCGGGCAGGCCATCGCGGACTTCCAGAACACGCGGTTCCGCCTGGCGGAGATGGCCACGACGGTCGACGTCATGTGGGCCTACCTCGACCGCGCGATGGACCTGTACCGTCAGCGCAAGCTCAGCGCCGAGGAGGCCGCCAAGGTCAAGTTCTGGTGCACCGAGCGCGAGTGGGAGATCCTCGACCAGGGTGTCCAGTTGCACGGCGGCTACGGCTACATCACCGAGTACCCGATCGCCCGTGCGTTCCTCGACGCCCGCGTGCACCGCATCTACGGTGGCACGAACGAGGTCATGCGCGAGATCGTCGCGCGCAGCGTGACCGGCCGCAAGTAGCACCCGACCCTGCCGTTCAACGAGGAAGGCGCCGTCGTCCCATGAGGATCGTCGTCCTGGTCAAAGAGGTCCCCGACACCAACGGTGAGCGCACCCTCAGCCTTGAGACGGGCCTCGTCGAGCGCTCGGGTGACAACGTCGTCGACGAGATCGGTGAGCGCGCGCTCGAGGTCGCGCTGACCTACGCCGACGCCCACGAGGGCGCCGAGGTCCATGTGCTGACGCTTGCGCCCGCGGACGCGACCACCTCGATCCGTAAATGCCTGGCGATGGGGGCGCACGCGGCGACCCACGTGGTCGACGACGGACTGCTCGGGGCGGACCTCGGCCTCACGGCCGAGGTCCTCGCCGCGGCGTTGCGGCGCATCGGCTACGACCTGGTGCTCGCGGGCAACCAGTCCACGGATGGGATGGGCGGCGTGCTGCCCGCGATGCTGGCCGAGCTGCTGGGCGTGGCGAACCTGACCAACCTCAACGCGATCACGGTGGGGGAGTCCGAGGTGGGCGGCACGCGCGTCTCGGACGACGCCACCATCGAGGTCAGCGCGCCGCTGCCGGCGGTCGCGTCGATCACCGAGGCGTTGCCGGACGCCCGGTTCCCGAACTTCAAGGGCATCATGGCAGCCAAGAAGAAGCCGCTGGACGTGCTCACGCTCGCCGACCTCGGCGTCGAGGCGCAGGACCTGAGCACGCCGCGCTCGATCGTCGTCGCGATCGAGGCCCGTCCACCGCGGACCGCGGGTGTCACGATCACCGACGAGGGCGACGCGGGCGTGCGGCTCGCGGCGTTCCTGGCCGAGAACCACCTGATCTGAGTGGGGGAGCGACCATGAGTTTCGCGACAGATTCGATCCTGGTGCTGCTCGACACGACCCCCGAGGGCGGCCTGGCGAGGTCGTCGGCGCCGCTGCTCGGCGCCGCGTCGGGCGTCGGCACGCCCGTCGCCGTCGTGCTCGGCGACGACGCCGCGGCGACCGCCGCGGCCGAGCTCGGCGCCGTCGCCGTGCTGCGGGCCGACGCTGCGACGACGGTCGCGGGCAGCGCAGCCGACGCGCTGGCCGCGGCCGCGGCGCAGGTGCGGCCCCAGGCCGTGCTCGCCTCGCACTCGGTCGAGGGACGCGAGGCCGCCGCGCGCTACGCGGTCCGCGCCCGCGCCGGCCTGATCGTCGACGCGGTCGCGGTCGAGCGTGACGAGGAGGGGGTCATCGCGCGCACCTCGGCGTTCGGCGGGGCCTACACCGTGACGTCGGCGGTGACCCACGGGGCGCCCGTGATCACCGTGCGTCAGGGCGCGGTCGAGGCGCGCGCCGAGGCCCAACCGGCGCGTGTGATCGAACTGGACCAGATCGCGGGCGGCGCCCCGGTCGCGGTGATCGGCGCGGTCAAGCCCGCGGAGAAGGTCGGAGCGCGCCCCGAGCTGCGCGGCGCCAAGAGGATCGTCTCGGGGGGCCGTGGGCTCGCCTCGAAGGAGAAGTTCGAACTGGTCGAGCGCCTCGCCGACACGCTGGGCGCCGCGCTCGGCGCCTCGCGCGCCGCCGTCGACGCCGGGTTCGTTCCCGCCACCTGTCAGGTCGGGCAGACGGGCGTGCAGGTCTCGCCACAGCTCTACGTCGCGCTCGGCATCTCGGGCGCGATCCAGCACCTCGCCGGGATGCGGACGTCGAAGACGATCGTCGCCGTCAACAAGGACCCGGACGCCCCCATCTTCGAGATCGCCGACTTCGGCGTGGTGGGCGACGTGTTCACCGTGGTGCCGCAGCTGATCGCCGAGATCGAGAAGGCGAGGGCGTAGTCCCGTGGCCACGTCCCCGCGAACGATCCGCCGCGGGCTCCCGCGCCGCCCCGGCGGGCCCCGGTGGCCCGAGGTCGACGACGACGCCCGCCCGAGCGTCGCCGTGGACGTGACGCCCACGCAGCCCGGCCCGAGCGAGCCCGAGCGTCGCGGGGCGACAGTGGCGCCCGTCGCCTCGCCAGCGGCGAGCTCGCAGACGGCCGCCGAACCGGCAGAGGGCGAGCGCCGGGCGGCGGACGGAGGACGCGCGGGTGCGGACGCGCCCAGCGCGACGGCGTCGGCCGGGCCCGGTCCCACGACGAGCGCCGGCGTCACTCTGCGGCGCGGACTGCCGCGCGTCGCGGGAGGCGAACCCTGGCCCCCCGCGACGACGGTCGCCGTCGCCGTCGCGGGCGCCCCCGCGGTCGCGACGGCGCCTGCGCTCGCCGCGCCTGCGCTCGCCGCGCCTGCGCTCGCCGCGCCTGCGCTCGCCGCGCCTGCGCTTGCCGCGCCTGCGCTTGCCGCGCCTGCGCTTGCCGCGCCTGCGCTCGCCGCGCCTGCGCTCGCCGCGCCTGCGCTCGCCGCGCCTGCGCTCGCCGCGCCTGCGCTCGCCGCGCCTGCGCTTGCCGCGCCTGCGCTCGCCGCGCCTGCGCTTGCCGCGCCTGCGCTCGCCGCGCCTGCGCCGTCCGAAACTGCGCCGTCCGCAGCCGCGCCGTCCGTGGGGCCCGCTGTGGCTGCGCCCGCCGTGCCTGGGGCGCCCACGCTCGCTGCGCCTGCGCCCGCAGCGCCTGCGCCGGTCGCCGCGGCCTCCGCGGCGCCCACTGTGGCCGAGCCAGCGCCGTCGGCCCCGGCGCGCGCGGCGAGCGCGCCCGCCGCGAGCGAGCCGCGCACCCTGGGCTCGCGAGTCCTGGGCTCGCGCATCCCCCGCACCCGGGGCGCCGTCGTCCGCCTCGCCACGCTCGGCGTGATCGGCGTCGTCGCCGCGGCGGGCGTCATCGTGTTGGCGGCGCGCGGCGTGACCACGCTGCCGGGCGTGCCCGAGTTCGTGGAGCGATATCCGGGCACGGTCGACCCGCCCGCGTTCGCCCCGGTCGGGTTCCCGGTGTGGATGAACTGGATGCACTACCTCAACTTCTTCTTCATGGCGCTCATCGTCCGGTCGGGTCTGCAGGTGCGGCTCCAGCACAAGCCGCCCGCGTACTGGACGCCCCGGCGCGGTGGGACGAAGGTCAGCCTGACCCTGTGGCTGCACACGAGCCTCGACCTGCTGTGGCTCGCCAACGGCGCGGCGTTCGTGGTCATGCTGTTCGCCACCGGGCACTGGGCGCGGATCGTCCCGACGTCGTGGGCGGTGTTCCCCAACGCGCTGTCGGCCGCGCTGCAGTACCTGACGCTCGACTGGCCCGTCGAGCACGGTTGGGTGGCCTACAACAGCCTCCAGCAGCTCATGTACTTCCTGGTGGTGTTCGTCGCGGCGCCGCTGGCCGCCCTCACCGGGGTCCGGATGAGCGCGTGGTGGCCCACCAAGGCCGAGCGCCTCAACCGCTGGTACCCGGCGCCGCTGGCGCGCGCGATCCACTTCCCGACCATGCAGTTCTTCGTGCTGTTCGTCATCGCGCACGTGTTCCTGGTGTTCGCGACGGGCGCTCGCCGCAACCTCAACCACATGTTCGCCTCCTCCGACGCCGTGAGCTGGGCGGGCTTCGGCTGGTTCGCCGCGGGGCTCGGCGTGGTGGTCGCGGTGTCGCTGGCCGCCCGCCCGCTGGTGATCGCGCCGGTCGCCTCGCTCTTCGGCAAGGTCAGCGGCCGCTGAGCGCCCCCGTACCCTTGTCGGGTGTCCGAGCCCCTCCCGCACGTGCCCACCTTCCGCACGCACCCCGTCAGCTTCGTGCGCCGCAGCGGGCGCCTGACGCCGGCGCAGCGCAAGGCGTGGGACGAGCGCAGGCGCGAGTACGTCGTCGACGCCCCGCGCGCGATCGCGGGCACCTCGGTCGACCCCGCGTGGGTCTTCGACGCCGAGGCCACGTTCGGGCGCCGCGCGCCGCTCGTCGTCGAGATCGGATCGGGCCAGGGCGAGAACATCGTCGAGGCGGCCGACGCCCACCCGGAGCGTGACCACCTGGCCGTCGAGGTCTACCTGCCCGGTCTGGCCAAGACGATCGCGCGCTCCGCGCAGCGGCGCGGGGGCGCCGGGCTCGCGAACCTGCGCCTGCTCCAGGTCAACGCGGCCGAGTTGCTGGAGACGGCGCTGCCGGCGGCCTCGGTCGCTGAGCTGTGGGTGTTCTTCCCCGACCCGTGGCACAAGTCCCGCCACCACAAGCGCCGGCTGGTCACGCCCGGGTTCGCGGCGCTGGCCGCCCGGGTGCTGCGTCCCGGCGGCGTCTGGCGGCTCGCGACGGACTGGGCCGAGTACGGCGAGCAGATGCGCGAGGTCGGCGAGGCGAGCGCTGACTTCCGCAACGCCCACGGGTCGGGCGCGGTCGCGCCCCGGTTCGAGGGGCGGGTGCTGACGGCATTCGAGCGCAAGGGCCTGGCCGCCGGCCGCGGCGTCACCGACCTGGAGTACGTGCGACTCTGAGTTTCAGTCCTCAGTGTTGCTTGCGTCACACGTCGGAACGCGGCATCGTGTGCTCCCGAGCACACCTGAGCACGGTGGGCTCGCCCGGCCCGCGAAGGCGCGCGCCGGTCGTCCTGTGCCAACGGAGGCAACATGACTGACACGATCGAAGTGCCCGACGAAACCGTTTACCAACAGGTCGAGAGATCCGCCGAGTTCCAGGACCTGCGGTCCCGGTTCCGCCGCTTCGTCTTCCCGATGACGGCGTTGTTCCTGGTCTGGTACTTCGCCTACGTGCTGCTCGCCAGCTACGCGCACGACCTCATGTCCACCCGGATCGCAGGCAGCGCCATCACGGTCGGGCTGCTGCTCGGACTCGGCCAGTTCGTGACCACCTTCGTCATCACGATGCTGTACGCCCGCTGGGCCAACAACACGCTCGACCCGCGGGCCGAGGCCCTGCGCGCGCACGTCGAAGGGGGAGAGAGATGATCGCCGCACCGCTGCGCCTGGCGACCACGTCGACCGACGTCGGCAACCCGGTCGTCAACATCTCCATCTTCGCCGCGTTCGTCGTGGTGACGCTCGTGATCGTCATCCGCGCCTCGCGCGACAACAAGTCCGCCGCCGACTTCTACGCGGGCGGGCGCACCTTCACCGGCCCGCAGAACGGCACGGCCATCGCGGGTGACTATCTGTCCGCGGCGTCGTTCCTCGGCATCTGCGGCGCCATCGCCGTCAACGGATACGACGGGTTCCTGTACTCGATCGGGTTCCTCGTCGCGTGGCTGGTCGCGCTGCTGCTGGTCGCGGAGCTGCTGCGCAACACCGGGCGCTTCACGATGGCGGACGTCCTGTCGTTCCGGCTCAAGCAGCGCCCCGTGCGCATGGCCGCGGCGCTGGCCACGCTGCTGGTCGTCTTCTTCTACCTGCTCGCCCAGATGGCCGGTGCGGGCGGGCTGGTGGCCCTGCTGCTCGGCATCGACGGACAGGCGGGCAAGAACCTCGTGATCGCCGTCGTGGGCGCGCTCATGATCGTCTACGTGTTGGTCGGCGGCATGAAGGGCACCACCTGGGTGCAGATCATCAAGGCCGTGCTGCTCATCATCGGCGCCGCCGTCATGACGCTGTGGGTGCTCGCGCACTTCGGCTTCTCGCTGTCCGGACTGCTCGAGGGCGCCGTCGCCGCGGGCGGCGACAACGGGGCCGCGCTGCTCGAGCCCGGCAAGCAGTACGGCGCGACGTCGTTGTCGAAGCTGAGCTTCATCTCGCTCGCGCTGGCCCTGGTGCTCGGCACGGCGGGACTGCCGCACGTGCTCATGCGCTTCTACACGGTGCCGACGGCGAAGGAGGCCCGGCGCTCGGTCGTCTGGGCCATCTGGCTCATCGGCGTCTTCTACCTGTTCACGCTGGTGCTCGGCTACGGCGCGGGCGCGCTGGTCGGGCCCGAGGCGATCGCCGCGGCGCCGGGCGGCGTCAACTCGGCCGCGCCGCTGCTCGCCTTCGCCCTCGGCGGCGAGGTGCTGCTGGGGATCATCGCGGCGGTCGCGTTCGCGACCATCCTGGCCGTGGTCGCCGGTCTGACCATCACGGCGGCGGCGAGCTTCTCGCACGACATCTACGCCAACGTCATCAAGAAGGGCGAGGTCAGCGCCGACGGCGGGGTCAAGGTCGCGCGCTGGACCGTCGTCGTCATCGGCGCCATCGCGATCGTCGGCGGCATCTACGCGCAGAACCAGAACGTCGCGTTCCTCGTGGCGCTCGCGTTCGCGGTCGCGGCCTCGGCCAACCTGCCGACCATCGTGTTCTCGCTGTTCTGGAGGCGGTTCAACACGGCGGGCGCGCTGTGGAGCATCTACGGCGGCCTGATCTCGTGCATCATGCTCATCGCGCTCTCACCGGTGGTCTCGGGATCGCCGACGGCGATGTTCCCCGACGCCGACTTCGCGGTGTTCCCGCTCACCAACCCCGGCCTGGTGTCGATCCCGCTGGGATTCGTGCTGGGGATCGTCGGCACGCTCACGTCCTCCGAGAAGCCGCACCCCGAGCGGTTCGCCGAGATGGAGGTGCGCTCCCTGACGGGGGCGGGCGCCGAGCGGGCGGTGGTGCGCCACTGACGTCCCTGCGCTGACGCCTTGGCGCTGGCGGCCCGGCCCCGAACCCGGGGCCGGGCCGCTCCCGCGTTGTGGGCCGCCGACGCCCGGGTGACGATGCGCCTATGACCGAGCAGCCCGCGCAGGAGTTCGACGTCGTCGTCATCGGAGCGGGTCCGGTCGGGGAGAACGCCGCCGACCGCGCCTCACGCACCGGGCTCTCGGTGGCCCTGGTCGAGGCCGAGCTGGTCGGAGGCGAGTGCTCCTACTGGGCGTGCATGCCGTCCAAGGCGCTGTTGCGCCCGGGCGCGGCGCTCGCGGCCGCGGCGGCGGCGCCCGGCCTCGCGGCGCAGGTCGAGGGCCTGCACGTCGACCCCGCCGCCGTGCTCGCGTGGCGCGACTGGATGACGGGGGACTGGGACGACGCGGGCGCGGCCGACTGGGTCGCCTCGGCGGGCATCACGCTGGTGCGCGGGCACGGACGGCTCGCGGGGGAGCGCCTCGTGCGGGTCGCCGCACCCGACGACCCCTCGGCGCCGGCGAGCCCAGGCCTGCTGCGCGCGCGCCACGCCGTCGTCGTCGCCACCGGCAGCGTGCCCGTGCTGCCCGACGTGCCGGGCCTCGCGCTGGCCGCGCCCTGGGGCAGCCGTGAGGCGACCAGCGCGCCGTCCGTGCCCCGCTCGCTCGCCGTCGTGGGCGGCGGCGTGGTCGCCTGTGAGATGGCGACGGCGTTCGCCGACCTCGGCGCGCACGTCACGTTGCTGGCGCGCGGCGGCCTGTTGTCGGGAGCCGAGCCGTTCGCGGGGCAGGCCGTCGAGCGTGGGTTGCGGGAACTCGGTGTGGATGTGCGTCTGGGCGTGGGCCTCGCGGCGGTCGAGCGACCCGAGCCGGGCGGTCCGGTCACGCTCACCACGTCCGACGGGCAGGCCGTGACCGCCGCCGAGCTGCTCGTGGCCACCGGGCGCGTGCCGCGCACGCTCGACGTCGGCGCCGAGTCGGTCGGCCTGACGCCGGGCGCCCCGCTCGCGGTCGACGACTCGATGGCGGCGCTCGGCGTGGCGCCCGGGCCGCGCGGGCCGTGGCTGTACGCGTGCGGCGACGTCACCGGCCGCGCGTCGACCACCCACCAGGGCAAGTACCAGGGGCGGGTCGCAGGCGACGTCGTCGCCGCGCGGTTCGGCGACCCGCAGGCTGCGGGCGCCCCGACCCACGCGGACGCCCCGCCGCCCGCGGGCGCCGCGGCCCGGCCGTGGTCGCGTTACGCCGCCACGGCCGACGATGTCGCCGCCCCGCAGGTGGTGTTCACCCGGCCCCAGGTCGCCTCGGTCGGGCTCACCGAGCGCGAGGCCGAGCGGCGCGGGCTGCCCGTGCGGGCGGTGACCTATGAGCTGGGCGAGCTCGCCGGCGCCTCGGTGACCGGACCCGGGTACGCCGGCACGGCACGGCTGGTCGTCGACGCCGAGCGGCGCGTCGTCGTCGGCGCCACGTTCGTCGGCCCCGACGCGGGGGACCTGCTGCACGCCGCGACCATCGCCGTCGTCGGGCAGGTGCCGCTCGACCGGCTGTGGCATGCGGTCCCCGCCTACCCGACGCTCAGCGAGGTGTGGCTGCGACTCCTGGAGGCCTACGGGCTGTGAGCCCGGCTCAACCCGCCGCGAGCGCGCCGTCGGAGCTGAACACCAGCCCCAGGGTGATCTCGCCCTGTTGGAGCGCGGCCTTGGTCAGCGGGCCACCCGCGTCGAGCGCGCGGAAGTCGCTGAACGTGAGCCCGTATGCCTCCTCGAGCCCCGGCTGGCAGAACGGGCGCTCGACGCACTCGGGACCGGCGCCGAGCACCAGACCCTGGCAGGCGGCGGCGAGGTCGGAGAGCGTGGTCAGCTCGTGCTCCTGCGCGAACGCCTGGGTCACCGCGAACGCGTTCTGGTCCTGGGCGGCCGACGGCGCGCCGAACGTGAGGCCCGCGTCCGCGCCGAGCGACGTGAGCGCGGCGACGGTGGCGTCGAGGTCGCCGCTGGCCACGGGCGTCGCGTCGGCCCCGTTGGCCGCCTTGTTGAGGAACTCGGCCAGGGTGCCCGCGTACTCGGGCACCACCTGGATCTGCGTTCCCGCCTCCAGCGCGGGCAGGTACGCCTCGCGGTTGCCGATCGTCACGACCGTGGCGTCGTAGCCCGCGGCCTTGAGCACCGCGGCGTAGATGTTGCCGAGCGTCGCGCTCTCGGAGAAGTCGGCGGCGCCGATCGCGATGGGCCGGCCCTGGCCCGCTGACGACTCGGACGGGGCGACGCCCTCGGCCTCGACCCATTCGGCCGCGACGTCGGCCGACGTCTTGCGGTCGACGTCCACCGCCTTGTTGAGCGCGACGAGCGCGTCGGTGTCGAGCGCCGCCGAGACCGAGTCGAGCAGCGCGACCAGGCCGGGGTCCGCGTCGGCCGCCGCCGCGTTGACCGCGGGGATGACGTTGTCGACGGTCTGCAGGTGCTGGTCGTCCTCCAGCACCACGAGCTGGTCGTCGGGGATCGCGGGGCAGGTCGCGGCCGCCGCGGCCGCGCCGCCGGAGTCCGAGGCGCCGTCGGAGGGGGACTGGGAGGAGGACCCGGGTGAGCCGCACGCCCCCAGCAGCAGGATGGCTCCTGCGGCGAGCGCGAGGACGGGCGCGGCAGGGCGGTGCGGGCGCAGGCGGATCATCGTCGTCTCCCAAGGTCGTGGCTGGGGTGTGGAGCGATCTGCGCCATTTGACCTCGCGCCACCGACACGGGCAACCGGCGCCAGGTCAGCGGCGCGTCGCTCGGGCGCGCAGCGGGCGCGGTGTCGCCAGGCGCTGTGCGACGGCGAGGACGGCGTCGATGAGCAGGCACAGCCCCGCGACCAGCACGCCGCCCGCGAGCACCTGCCCGTAGCGCTGCGTGCCCATGCCGAACGCGATGACCTGCCCCAGCCCGCCGCCGCCCGCGAGCGCCGCGAGCGGGATGGTCGCCACGACCTGCACGACGGCGGTGCGCACCCCCGCGGCCACCAGCGGCGCGGCGAGGGGCGCCTCGACCTGCCACAGCACGCGCGCGGGCGACAGGCCGAGCCCGCGGGCGGCGTCGCGCGCGGCCGGGTCGGCACCGCGGACGCCGTCGTAGGCGCCCGCGAGCAGCACGGGCGCCGCGAACACGCCCGCCGCGAGGATGGTCGCGGTGTCGCCGAACAGCCCCGCGGTGGCCAGCAGCAGGATGATGGCGAGCGTCGGCAGGGCGCGCGAGGTGTTCGACAGCGCGACGACGATCCCCGACCCGCGCCCGCCCGGCCCGTCGCGGTGGCCGAGCCACGCCCCGAGCGGCAGGGCGAGGGCCGCGGCCGCTCCCACGGCCGCGAGCGTCATGAGCAGGTGTTCGCGCGTCAGGTCCAGCAGTCCGCCGTCGCGTGTCCACACCAGCGGGTCGTTGAGGTAGCGCAGCGCCTGCGCGAGGACGTCGCTCACGCCGCGCTCCGGCGCGCCCACGGCGTCAGCGCCCGCCCCGCAGCCCACAGCGCGGCGTCGAGCGCGAAGGCGAGCAGCAGGCACGCGAGCGTCGCGGCGCTGATCTCGGCGCGGTAGAAGTTGTTGCGGAACCCCTCGAACATCAGCTGCCCGAGGCCCCCGTAGCCGACGACGACGCCGACCGTCACGAGCGCGACCGTCGAGACGGTGGCCAGGCGAAGCCCCGAGACGACGGCGGGCAGCGCGGCGGGCAGCCGCACGCGCATCGTCACCTGCGCGGGCCCGTACCCGAGCCCGCGCGCGGCCTCGACGACGGCAGGGTCGAGCGCCGTCAGGCCCGCGAGCGTCTGGCGCAGCAGCACGAGCAGCGCGTAGAGCACGAGGCCCAACAGCACGGGGGTGCGGCCGATGCCGAGCAGCGGCGCCAGGATCGCGAACAGCGCGAGCGAGGGCACGGTGTAGACCACCGCGGCGACGCCCACGAGCGCGGCGGCCAGGCGCCGTCGTCGGACCACCAGGACAGCGAGCGGGAGCGCGATCGCCGCGGCGATCGCCACCGCCTCGATGGTCAGCAGCAGGTGCTGCCAGGCGCGGGTGGCGAGCAGGTCGGAGTTGTCGAGGACCCACGACCAGCGGAACCACGGGTTGCCGGGCATGACGCGCACGCTACCTGCGCTTAGGTTGGGGCGCGTGTCCGCGCGCATCGAGCTCGACGCCGTCCGCAAGGCATACCCGGCCCGCCGCTCCCGCGGGGGAGCGCGCGCCGAGACGGTCGCGGTCGAGTCCCTGAGCCTGGTGGTCGAGCCGGGCGAGATGCTCGCGCTCGTCGGACCGTCGGGCTGCGGCAAGTCGACGACGCTGCGCATGGTCAACCGGCTCGTCGAGCCGTCGAGCGGACGCGTGCTGCTCGACGGCGTCGACACCGCCACGCTCGACCCGGTGCGGCTGCGCCGCGGCATCGGGTACGTCATCCAGGACGTCGGGCTGCTGCCGCACCGCACCGTCGCCGCGAACGTCGCCACCGTGCCGCGCCTGCTCGGCTGGGACCGGCGGCGCACGAGCGAGCGCGTCGGCGCCGTGCTCGAGCTGGTGGGCCTGCCCGTCGGCGCCTACGGGCGGCGCTTCCCGCACGAGCTGTCGGGCGGTGAGCGCCAGCGGGTCGGGGTCGCCCGCGCACTGGCCACCGACCCGCCCGTGCTGCTGCTCGACGAGCCCTTCGGCGCCGTCGACCCCGAGCTGCGCCGCCGTCTGCAGGCCGAGCTCGCGGGCATCCTCGCCGAGATCGGCTCGACGGTGGTGCTGGTGACGCACGACATCGACGAGGCGGTGCGGCTCGGCGACCGCGTCGCCGTGCTGTCCCGGGGCGGGCGCCTCGAACAGGTCGCCGAGCCGCTCGCCGTGCTCGCCCACCCCGCGACCGCGCGGGTGCGCGACTTCGTGGGCGACGGCGCCTCGTTGCGCATGCTGCCGCTCGCGCGCGTCGAGCGGGCCGATGTGACGAGCCTCGGCCCTGCGGGTCCCGGGATCGGCGCGGCGGATGACCGCGCCGAGGGCGTCGCGGGCCTGCCGTCCGTCGTGCTCGGCGCCCCGCTGAGCGAGGCGTTCGCGGCGCTTGCTGACGGCGTCGGCGCAGGTCGCCCGCCCGGGCCGGGAGCGCCGTCCACGCGCGCCGGGGCGGGCGCCGGGCCGGGGCGCGTCGCCGTCACCGACGCCGCGGGCGCCGTCGTCGGCACGCTCGACGCCGACGGCGTCCTGGCGGCGCTTCGGCGCGCCGCGGACGCCGTCTCGCGGCCCGCCTCAGGGGCCAACGAGGGGCGCGCAGACCGTTAGGCTCGGCCCGTGACCACCAAGCGTGTTGCACTCGCCACCTGTGCCGACCTGCCCTCCCTGAGCGCCGACGACAGGCCGCTCATCCCGGCGCTCGCCGACCGCGACGTGCTCGCCGAGCCTGTCGTGTGGGACGACCCCGCCGTGGACTGGGACGCCTACGACCTCGTCGTCGTCCGCTCGACGTGGGACTACGCGCCGCGCCACGACGAGTTCCTCGCGTGGGCGCAGACCGTGCCGCGCCTGGCCAACCCCGCGCACGTGCTGCGGTGGAACACCGACAAGTCGTACCTGCGCGCGCTGGAGTCGGCGCACGTGCCCGTCATCCCGACCGTCTGGCTCGACCCGGCCCGCCACTTCTCCAAGCGCGCCGTGCACACGCGCATGCCGGCGTTCGGCGACTTCGTGGTCAAGCCGGTGGTGTCGGCCGGCGCCAAGGACACGGGCCGCTACATCCCCGTCAGCGCGCAGTCCCGGGCGATGGCGATCAAGCACACCATGGAGCTGCTCGACTCCAAGCGCTGGGTCATGATCCAGCCCTACGTGACGTCGGTGGACTCCGCGGGCGAGACCTGCCTCACGTTCGTCGACGGCGTCTACCAGCACGCCGCACGCAAGAACGCGCTGCTCACGGGGCCGTCGCAGCCCACCAAGGGGCTGGGGCTGTACATGGAGGAGACGATGTCCGCCGTCCAGGCGACGCCCGAGCAGCTCGCGGTCGCGCAGCGGGCGCTCGAGGTGGCGGCGACGGAGATGGGGCTCGACGGGCCGCTGCTGTACGCGCGCGTGGACCTCGTCACGGGTGACGAGGGGCCGCTCGTCATCGAGCTGGAGCTGACCGAGCCGAGCCTGTGGATGTCGTACAGCGGGCCGGTGCCGACGCTGACGCGGTTCGCGGACGCGATCGCCGCGCGCGTCTGAGCATCGAATGAGACGGGCGTGAGGCGACCGGCGACGGCGTGCGAAGCGCTGTTCTGATCGTTCGGCTGTTCGTTTCTTGGCCGGGCGTGGCGGGGCCACCACAGTGGGGCGCACCTTGACGGACGCCGCATGACTGGAGCCCTGAGTGAACGACCACCCACGATCCCGGCTGCGCCCACGCGTCGCCGGTCTCATCCTGTCGACCCTCGCGCTCGGCACAGCGCTGGGGGCGGGCGCGCCGCCCGCCGCGGCCGCGCCCGAGAGCCGGGACGTCGCCCGCACCGCCGTCGCAAGTGCGGCGTCGGTGTACCCGGACGCCCGGTTCGCCGTCGAGCACGTCAACGACGGCGACCCCGCGACGCGGTGGGGGTCGAAGTACACCCGCACCACCCCGCCCGTGATGCGGTACGACCCCACGAAGGAGTGGGTGCAGCTCGCCTTGGCCGAGCCCACCTACATCCTCAAGGTCGTCCTCGACTGGGAGGCGGCGTACCCCACGGAGTACGACCTGCAGGCCTCCAAGGACGGCGTCGAGTGGACCTCGCTCGCGACGAAGAGCACACCTGTCGGCGCCGCTGCGGACGGGCATGTGCTGCACGAGCTGTTCGTGGACACGAGCGAGGCGTACGCGTTCGTGCGCGTCCAGGCCTCGGCGACCGCCACGAGATACGGGCTGTCGCTCTACCGTTTCGAGGTGTGGGACACGCCCGCGACGAGCGACGACGCGCAGACGGCGCCGACGGGCACGACTGAGCCGGGCGCGACGGGCGGAACCACCACGCCGACCGGGCCGACAGGCCCGTCGACTCCCACGACGTCCACGACCCCCGCGCCGCTCGTGCCGGCGCCGGTGACCCAGCGGGCCCTGCCGGGCGAGCCGTTCCGGCTCACGGCGGACTCGCGCGTCGTCGCGCAGGCGCACCGCGAGGTCGCCGAGGCGCTCGCCGCGCAGTTGCGCCCGGCGACCGGGTTCGCGCTGCCCGTCGCCACGGGTGAGCCGACCGCCGCCGACGTCGCGATCCGCGCGGGGGACCCCGTCGACGGCGCCGCCGCCGGGTACGCGGCCGACGAGTCCTACCGCCTCACCGCCTCCGCCGCGGGAGTGGAGATCGCCGCCTCGACGGGCCACGGCGCGTTCAACGCGACGCGCACGCTGCTGCAGTCGCTCCCGGTCTGGGTCGAGGCCGACACGCCCGCCCACGTCGTCGACTGGGCGGTGGCGCCAACCGCGATCGCGGACTATCCGCGGTTCGCCGCGCGTGGCCTTGCGGTCGACCCCGCCCGCAACTTCGTCGACGTGCCCAGCGTCAAGGCGATCATCGACGAGATGGCCGCGGTCAAGCTCAACCGGCTCCACCTGCACCTGACGGACGACCAGGGCTGGCGGCTGCGGATCGACTCGTGGCCCCGGCTCACCGAGCACGGCGCGTCGTCGTCGATGCGGGGCGGCATCTCCGGCTTCTACACCCAGGCGGACTTCGCCGAGATCGTGCGGTACGCCGCGGACCGGTTCGTCGAGGTCGTGCCCGAGATCGACATGCCCGGGCACTCCGACGCGGCGCTGTCGTCGTACCCCGAGCTGCACTGCGAGGGCGCCGACATCCCCATCCGGGTCACCGGCGGCATCAGCCACAACTCGCTGTGCGTCACCAGCGAGCGCACCTACGAGTTCATCGACGACGTCCTGCGCGAGGTCGCCGCCATCTCCCCGAGCGAGTACATCCACATCGGCGCCGACGAGCCCGAGGGGGTCACGGACGCGCAGTACGGCGACTTCGTGCGACGGGTCGAGCAGATCGCCGCGAAGCACGGCAAGAAGATCATCGGCTGGACGCCCCTGCCCGGAGCCAAGCCCAGCGCCGACGCCGTGCACCAGTACTGGGCCGACCGCAAGAACCATATGAGCAAGGCCTGGTTCGAGGGCGACCGCAAGGTCATCCTGTCGCCGACCGAGCGCGCCTACCTCGACTACCGCTTCGCCGCGGGCCAGAGGCTCGGGTTCCGCGACCCCATCTTCACCACGCGCCGCTCCTACGACTGGGACCCGACGAGCGTCGTCGACCAGACGACTCGCAAGAACCTGAGCGCCGCCTTCGGGCTCGCCGAGCGCAACGTGCTGGGCATCGAGGGCGCCATCTGGGGCGAGACCATGCTGCGCGGACGGCCCGACATCGAGTACATGATCTGGCCGCGCCTGGCCGGGCTCGCCGACAAGGGGTGGGCGCCGCGGCAGCAGACCAGCTCGTTCACCGCGTTCGCGGCGCGTCTGGCGTCCCTGGGCGCACGGCTACAGGTGGCCGGCACGAACTTCTGGGCCGACCCCGAGGTTCCCTGGGCGCCCGCCGTGGCGGGTCTGCGCGTCGAGGCGACGGCCGAGGGCTTCGACGGACCGGTGGCGACGATCGCCGCGCCGGGCGTCGACGTCGCGACCGTGACCGCGACGGTGCGCTGGAGCGACGGCAGCACGTCCGAGGGCGTCGTGACGGGCACAAACGCCGTCGACAGCCGGGCGGCGAGTCTGTTCACCGTCTCCGCGAGGCATGACGCCGCGCCGGGCGACCTCACGGGGTCCGTCGAGGTCCGCATCCGGGGGCGCGCCCCAGTCACCGTGCCGTTCGCGGCGCTCGCCGCTACCGGCACGACGCCTGTGGCGCCGGAGCCGGAGCCCGTGGCGCCGACGCCGGAGCCGACGCCTGTGACGCCGGAGCCGGAGCCTGAGCCTGAGCCGAGCGGGGCGCCCGGCGCGGCGTCGCCGTCCCCGGACGTGACGCCCTCGCCCGGCGTGTCTCCTTCGCCGACCACAGCGGCGCCGGCCGCCCCCGCGACATCATCGGCGCCAGTGGCCGTGCTGGTCGACGGCAAGAGCCCCGCGACGCTCACCGCAGGCGGCGAGCACCGCGTCACGGTGACCGGGCTCGCGCCGCACACCACCGCGAGCCTCGACCTGCGCACCGCATCCGTCCGGCTCGCAGCCGGTCAGACGGACGCGGACGGGGCACTGACCGCCGTCGTGCGCATCCCGGCGGGCACGGCAGCGGGCAAGAACGAGCTGCGCGTGCTCGGCACGGAAGCTCGCGGGGCAGCCGTCGATGAGGCCCGTCCCGTGACGGTGCAGGCCAGCGCGTCGGCCTCGGCCGCGCGGCTCGCATCGACCGGTGGCGCCCCGACCGGACTGGTGATCGCCGCAGGGGCGCTGCTGGTCGCAGGAGCGGCGCTCACGCTCGTCGCACGCGCGCGGCGGGCGAGGGCGACAGCCGGCCGCTGAGCAAGACGGCGCCCCAGCCCCGCGGAGCTCCGCGGGGCTGGGGCGCAAGCACGACGAAGGCCCCGCAGTCCGCGCTCTCGCGACGGACTGCGGGGCCTTCGGGCTGGGGTGGCTAACCGGGCTTGAACCGGCGACCTCCTGGACCACAACCAGGCGCTCTACCAACTGAGCTATAGCCACCACGCGACTCGGCGCCTGAGCACCGGCCGACGGAAATCATACCCGAGGTTCAAGGGCGCTCAGGACACCGCGGGCCGGCGGGTGACCGACGTCTCGCCGATGCGCGCGGCAATCGCCCGGGCCGTCGCCGAGTCCGGGCCCGGCTGCGGAACGAACAGGGCGGCGCGGTAGTACCGCAGCTCGTCGATCGACTCCAGGATGTCGGCCAGGGCGCGGTGCCCGCCGTCCTTCTTGGGGGAGGCGAAGTACACGCGCGGGTACCAGCGGCGGGCGAGCTCCTTGATCGAGCTGACGTCGATGATCCGGTAGTGCAGGTGACCGATCAGCTCGGGCATGTCACGGTCGAGGAACATCTTGTCGGTGCCGACCGAGTTGCCCGCGAGCGGCGCCTTGCCCGGCTCGGGCACCCAGGTGCGCACATAGTCGAGCACGGTCTGCTCGGCCTCGGCCAACGTCCCTCCCGAGGCGAGCTCGTCGAGCAGGCCCGACGTCGTGTGCATCTCGCGCACAAAGTCGCCCATGCCCGCCAGCGCCTGGGCGGGCGGGGCGATGAGCACGTCGACGCCGTCGCCGAGCACGTTGAGCTCGGAGTCGGTCACGACGGCGGCGACCTCGATCAGGGCGTCGGCGCGTGCGTCGAGACCGGTCATCTCGCAATCGATCCACACGATGCGTTCCGTGGTGTTCGCAGGACTCACGGGACCAGACTACGGGCGCCACGCGCGACTGGGCCCCAGCGCCTCACCTGCTGTGACGAGCGGGTGAGCCGGCTGGGGCCCAGTGGGGGTGCGCCGGGAGACCGTCCCGGCACACCGGTCATGCGATGCGCCAGTTGCCGAGGACGACCAGGTACGCGGTCTGCTCCTGGCGCTCGGACGCCGTGCGACGCCGACGCGTCGCGCGCTGCTCGCGCGCCAGGCGTCGGACCTCGCGCGCTTGGGCCGCCTGTCGCAGGCGCCTGTCGTAGTCGGCCCTGGTGACGTACAGGGCGAGTTGCGGATCCATCGTGGGTGACTTCTTTCGTGACGTGGAGTGCGTGGGACGGGCCAGGTCCCCTCCTCCGCCGGCGGGAGCCGGCGGTGCGTCACCGCGGTGCGTGGCCGAGTCTGGCAGCGCGCCATGGCCCGGGGCGAGGTCTTTTTCGCCAGGGCTCCGACGGCATGCGACGTCGTCGCCCGCACGAGGCTCGGTACGATGGCGCCCGACGCCTCCATAGCTCAATGGATAGAGCAACGGCCTTCTAATCCGTAGGTTGCAGGTTCGAGTCCTGCTGGGGGCACTTCGACCAGGGAGAACGGCCTGGGGGCAGGCCCCCGGGATGCACGTCACGCCGTAGGTCACGCGGATTGAGCGTCAGGGCGGCTGCCCTAGACTGCGGTCGTCCGCAGCCAGGCGCGCGCCGCGCCGTCGAACGGCCGCCCAAGCGGACACAAATCTCACCCCCGCCCCGGCGCGCGCGTTTGGCGGGAGGCCGCCGACCAGCCAGGATGACCACGTGACACACGCTCCGGGACCGCGAGCCGCCCGTGCCGTCGCGGGCCGACCCGACCCCGCTGTGGCGGACGAACTCGGGCTGACGGTCTACGACGTCGCACGCGATCTGCGCCGAGACATCGAGGGTGTGCGCCTGCCGCTGCCGATCGACGGCGCGACGCAGGCCGAGGGCTCCCGCGGACGCCTCATCGCGCAACTCGACGAGCACCTGCTCCCGCGCCTGCGTGAGCTGTCGTCGCCGGCGATCGTCGTGGTGGCGGGGTCGACGGGCGCGGGCAAGTCGACGTTGTACAACTCGTTGCTGGGCGAGGAGGTCTCCCAGGCGGGCGTGCTGCGGCCCACGACCCGCGAGCCGGTCCTCGCCTTCAACCCGCTCGACCGTGAGGTGATCCAGGAGGGCCCGGCAACCTCGGCGTCGCGCGTGGTGTTCCACGACGGCGTCCCGCGCGGCACCGCGCTGCTCGACGCGCCCGACCTCGACTCGTTCCTCGCCGACAACCGCTCGACGGCGCAGCAGCTCCTGGAGGCAGCCGACCTGTGGCTGTTCGTCACCACGGCCTCGCGCTACGGCGACGCGCTGCCCTGGCAGGCGCTGTCGCGCGCGACCGAGCGTGGCGCGTCGGTCGCGATGGTGCTCAACCGTGTTCCCCGCGAGACGCTCGCGACCATCCGCGCGGACCTGATGCTGCGGCTGCGCGAGCACGGCATGACCGACGTGCCGCTCTTCGTGGTGCCCGACGTCGGCCCGCACGAGGGTCTGCTCGACCCGCGCACGGTCCAGCCGGTGCGCCGCTGGCTGACGCTGCTGGCCGGCCCCGAGCGGTCGCGCGCCGTGATCGTGCGCACGCTCAAGGGCGCGCTGGGCGCCCTGCCCGCGTGGGTCACGTCGCTGGCCGACGCCGTCGAGGCGCAGGGCGAGGCGGCGGCGGCGATCCGCGCCGCCGTCGAGAGGGAGCGACCCGCCGCCGAGCGGCTGGCGCGTGACGGCGTGCTGGCCGGCGTCGTCGCGGGCGCGTCGGTCGAGGCCCGCTGGCGTGAGCTGTCGGGGCGGGCGAAGGTCGATCGCCTCAAGGTCAAGAACGGGCTCGCGCGCTCGACGGGCCGCGCCGGACGCAAGCGTGAGGAGGCGCTCGACGCACTGCGCGCCGACGTCGAGGCGGCGGCCTCGCGCACGCTGGTCGCCGCGGGAGGCCGCGTCGAGGAGCGGCTGCGGGCCGTGCTCACCGCGCCCGGCGCGCCCGCCGGCGCCGTGGCGGTCGTGCCCGACCACGCCGCACGGACCGCCGCGCGCGAGTCCACCATCGTCGCGTCGGTCACGGCGTGGTCCGCCCAGGACGCCGACGTGGTGGCCGGGCTCGGCGCGGGCGACGACACCGCCCGGGTCGCTGCCGCCGTCAAGGCGTTCGGCCCGCGGGGCCTCGGGTCGCTGCTGCTCGCCTCGGCCGCGGGGAGCGACGACGCCGGGCGGCTGCTCGCGCGTGTGCTCGGCGCCGCGCACACCGACGCCGTCGCCACGCTGCGCGCCGACCTGGCAGACCGCGCGGCGGCCGTCATCGACGGCGAGATCGACGCCGTGCTGGCCGCGCTCGACACCCCGAACCTCGCCGACGACGCGGCCTCCGGGCTGCGGGTGCGGCTCGCCGAGCTCAGGAGGCTGACGTGACCGACGACGCGACGCTGCGCCAACGCACCGACGACCTCGCGCAGGCGCTCGCGGTGGCCGGGCCGCGCCTCGACGCGCCCACCGCGGCGCGCGTGGGGCAGGCCGTCGACGGCGTGCGCGAGCGCCTCGCCCTGGGCATCGACCACACGGTCGTGGCGCTCGCCGGGGGCACCGGCTCGGGCAAGTCGTCGCTGTTCAACAAGATCTCCCGGCTGACGTTCGCGGACGTGGGCATCAAGCGGCCGACGACGGCGCGCGTGACCGCGTGCTCGTGGGATGACGGCGCGCAGGCGCTGCTCGACTGGATCGGTGTGGACCGCGAGCGCCGCATCGTGCAGGCCGACGAGTTGGAGGGCGACGAGGAGCTCGACGGCCTGGTGCTGCTGGATCTGCCCGACCACGACTCGGTCGAGCCGAAGCACCGCGAGGTCGTCGACCGGATCCTGCCGCTGGTCGATCTGCTGATCTGGGTCGTGGACCCGCAGAAGTACGCCGACGACGCGCTGCACTCGGGGTATCTGCGCGAGTCGGTGGGCATGGAGGCGTCCATGCTCGTGCTGCTCAACCAGATCGACACGGTGCCGCCGGCGCGCCGGTCCGAGCTGCTGACGGACCTCGACCGGCTGCTGGAGGACGACGGCCTGGTCGGCGTGCCGGTCATCGCGGTCTCGGCGCGCACCGACGAGGGTGTGGCGCAGGTGCGGGAGCTGCTCGAGGAGGTGTGCGAGCGGCGCACGGTCGCCGCGGGCCGCGCCGCGGGCGAGCTCGACGCGGCCGCGCGGCTGGTGCTGGCGCAACTGCCGGCAGAGGTGCCGTGGCAGCTCGACCAGGCGGTCGCGCGCGAGCTGCCCGCGCTGGTCGAGGCGACCGGACTCGACTCGGTGGCCGGGCAGGTGGGCGCGGCCGTGCGCAACGGGTACGGCATGCCGGAGTTCCCGCCGCCCGACCGGGACGCGGTGACCCTGTCGCGGGCGCGCTGGCTCACCCGCGCCGGGGCGCCGTTGCCCGCGGGCTGGCAGCGCGCGCTGGCCGACACGACGCAGGGCGCGGACGTGCTGCGCACCGCGGTGTTCGAGGCGATGCGCTCGGTGCCGCTCGACGTGAGTGGCCCTGCCCGGGCGCGGCTGCTGCGGCGGATCGGCTGGGCGTTGGGCGGCGCCGGCGTCGTCGTCGGCGTGCTCGCGGGCCTCATGAGCGGCGGGGTGCTCGACCTGGCCGCGCCGTGGCCCGCGGTCGCGTGGGGCGCGGCGGGGGTGCTCGTGCTGGCCGGCCTGGGGCTGACGGTCGGGGTCGTCGTGGCGCGCCGCAGGCTCGCGCGCCGCCGCGCCGAGGGCGTGGCCGCCCAGGGGCGCACGGCGCTCGAACGCGTGTTGGTCGACGGACTGGGAACGCCGACGCAGCGACTGCTGGCCGAGCATCGGCAGGTGCGCGACCTGGCGCAGGGGGCGCGCGAGACTCCGGTCGAGCGGCCCAAGGACACCGCGGCGAGCACGTCCCCAGGCGCCGCCGCGGCGGCGGGGTCCACAGCCTCCACGCCGCCGGGCGCCAGCGGCGGCGCGCACGCCTGATCCTCGGCTCAACGGCCGGCGCTGGGCCGGCCCACGGGCAGGAGGATCTGATGAGCGACGTCACTGTGACGGTGGTCGGACATGTCGGCCAGGACCCGGCGCTGTACACCGCGCCCAGCGGCACCCGCTGGACCTCGATCCGGGTGGCGAGCACGCGCCGGGTGCGCGACCCGCTCTCGGGCGAGTGGGGCGACGGGCCCACCCTGTGGTTCACGGTGCGCGCGTTCGGGGACCGGGCGCTCAACCTGGTCGAGTCGGTGCGCAAGGGCACGCCCGTCGTCGTCACCGGCCGCCTGGCGTTCGAGGAGTTCGAGGGGCGCCGCCAGGAGCGCGGCCCCGACGGCACGACGCACGAGGTCAAGTTCCCCCGCTACGCGCTCGTGGTGGAGAACGCCTCGATCGGCGTCGACCTGGCGCGCGGGAGCGTGCGCTACATGCGCACGGTGCACACGGCAGCCCTCCCGCAGACCATCCCCGGCGCGCCGCCGGACGTCGTCGGGGCGATGCGGGACGGTGACGCGGCGTTGGAGGCCGAGGAGCCGGACGCGCTCGCCGACGACGTCGCACACGACGTCGAGACCGTCGAGGCGGGGGCCCGCGAGACCGCGGGCGCGTGAGGGCCGTAGGCTGGGGGGTCGTCGGCCGCCCGGCGGCCCCCAGACCCTGTGCTGGCGGTCGAGCCTGTCGAGGCCGCCACACCACGGACCTGCGATCGAAACGGTGGAAACAAGCCAGTGGCTGAGTTCATCTACACCATGTACAAGGCGCGCAAGGCGCACGGCGACAAGGTCATCCTCGACAACGTGTCGCTGAACTTCCTTCCCGGCGCGAAGATCGGCGTCGTCGGCCCCAACGGCGCCGGCAAGTCGACCATCCTCAAGATCATGGCCGGACTGGACACGCCGTCGAACGGCGAGGCGCGCCTGAGCCCCGGGTACACCGTCGGCATCCTGCAGCAGGAGCCCCCGCTCAACGAGGACAAGACGGTGCTCGGCAACATCGAGGAGGCCGTGGCCGACATCAAGGGCAAGGTCGACCGGTTCAACGAGATCAGCGGCCTCATGGCCGAGCCCGACGCCGACTTCGACGCGCTGCTGGCCGAGATGGGCGAGCTGCAGGAGGCCATCGACCACGCCGACGCGTGGGAGCTGGACAGCCAGCTCGAGCAGGCCATGGACGCGCTGCGCTGCCCGCCCCCGGACGCGCCCGTCAACGTGCTCTCGGGTGGTGAGCGCCGCCGCGTCGCGCTGTGCAAGCTGCTGCTGGAGAAGCCCGACCTGCTGCTGCTCGACGAGCCCACCAACCACCTCGACGCGGAGTCGGTGCTGTGGCTGGAGCAGCACCTGGCCTCCTACCCGGGCGCCGTCCTGGCCGTCACCCACGACCGCTACTTCCTCGACCACGTCGCGGAGTGGATCTGTGAGGTCGACCGCGGCCGCCTGTACCCCTACGAGGGCAACTACTCGACCTACCTGGAGAAGAAGCAGGAGCGTCTGCAGGTCCAGGGCAAGAAGGACGCCAAGCTCGCCAAGCGCCTCAAGGAGGAGCTGGAGTGGGTGCGGTCCAACGCCAAGGGGCGCCAGGCCAAGAGCAAGGCGCGTCTGGCCCGCTATGAGGAGATGGCGGCCGAGGCCGAGCGCACGCGCAAGCTCGACTTCGAGGAGATCCAGATCCCCGCGGGCCCGCGCCTGGGCAGCACGGTCCTGGAGGCCACCGACCTCAAGAAGGGCTTCGGCGACCGCGTCCTGATCGACGGGCTGTCGTTCACGCTGCCACGCAACGGCATCGTCGGCGTCATCGGCCCCAACGGCGTCGGCAAGACGACGCTGTTCAAGACCATCGTGGGCCTGGAGCCGCTCGACGACGGCGAGCTGAAGATCGGCGAGACGGTCTCGGTGTCCTACGTCGACCAGTCGCGCGGCGGCATCGACCCCAACAAGACGCTGTGGGAGGTCGTGTCCGACGGGCTCGACTTCATCAAGGTCGGCAACGTCGAGATCCCCTCGCGCGCGTACGTCGCCTCGTTCGGGTTCAAGGGCCCAGACCAGCAGAAGCCGGCCGGCGTGCTCTCGGGCGGCGAGCGCAACCGCCTCAACCTGGCGCTCACGCTCAAGCAGGGCGGCAACCTGCTGCTGCTCGACGAGCCCACCAACGACCTCGACGTCGAGACCCTCGGCTCGCTGGAGAACGCGCTGCTGGAGTTCCCCGGCTGCGCCGTGGTCGTCTCGCACGACCGGTGGTTCCTCGACCGCGTCGCCACGCACATCCTCGCCTACGAGGGCACCGAGGAGAACCCGTCGGACTGGTACTGGTTCGAGGGCAACTTCGCCTCGTACGAGGAGAACAAGGTCGCGCGTCTGGGCGTCGAGGCCGCGCGCCCGCACCGCGTGACCTACCGCAAGCTCACGCGCGACTGAGCGCCGCGCCCGTCGGGTGATCGGACTCGCCGACGCGCCCTGACCTGCGCGCCCGCACCGCGCGGGTGAGACTGGCACCATGACCGCGCCCGACGACGTCCCGCAGCCGTCCGCAGGCGGGGCGGCGTCGGGCGTCGAGCCGGACGCCGCCTCGCAGGCGCTGACCACGCACCGCGAGGCGGCCGCGCTCGTCGACGCGCTCGACACGCTTCGGGCCCGCCTGGGCGCGTTGCGCCTGCCCTTGGAGACGCCGGGCGCCGCGGCGGCGCGCGCCGACCTGGGCAGCGCGGTCGACCAGCTCGACGACTACCTGCTGCCACGCCTGCGCGCCGAGCGGGCGCCGCTGCTGGTCGTCGTCGGCGGGTCCACCGGCGCGGGCAAGTCGACCCTGGTCAACTCGATCCTCGGCGAGCACGTCACGGCGCCCGGCGTGCTGCGTCCCACCACCCGCGCCCCCGTGCTGGCCCACCACCCGCTCGACGCCCGCTGGTTCGCCACCGACCGGGTGCTGCCGGGGCTGGCGCGGGTCACCGAGGCCGGGCAGGAGCCCGAGGCGGTCGTCTCCGGCGAGGACACCGCGCGCGGTGAGGCCCGCGCGCCGCGTCCGGCGCCGACCCGCACGTTGCGCCTGGTCGCGAGCGACGCCGTCCCGCAAGGACTCGCGCTGCTCGACGCCCCCGACGTCGACTCGGTCGAGACCGCCAACCGCGAGCTGGCCACCGAACTGCTCGGCGCCGCCGACCTGTGGCTGTTCGTCACCACGGGCGCCCGCTACGCCGACGCCGTG
The DNA here is from genome assembly GCF_004216535.1 of Xylanimonas ulmi. NCBI lineage: Bacteria > Bacillati > Actinomycetota > Actinomycetes > Micrococcales > Promicromonosporaceae > Xylanimonas > Xylanimonas ulmi. Next base: position 1,929,297 of record NZ_SGWX01000001.1, on the reverse strand, counting down.
CCGTGGGAGCTGCTGCGCTCCGCGGCCCGGCGCCGCGCGCAGGTCGCGCTCGTGCTCGACCGCGTCGACGCGGGCGCCGAGGAGGTCGTCGACGACCTGCGCCGCCTCGCGCGCGAGCACGGGCTAGGCGCCGCGCCGGTGTTCGTGATCCCCGAGGCGTCCGACGCGGGAGACGGCGCGCTCGACGACGGTCTGCTGCCCGAGGCCGCCGTCGCCGAGGTCTCGACGTGGCTGTCGGGGCTGGGCGGCGACCCCGAGGCCCGCCGGCGCGTCATCACCGCGACGCGCGACGGCGTCGTCGACGACCTCGTGCGGCGCGCGGTGCTCCTCGCGGACGCCGCCGACGCGCAGGAGGCCGCCGACGCCCGGCTGCGCGCCGCCGTCGAGCGACACCACGCGGACGCGGCGCGCGCGGTCGACGCGGCGACCTCGGACGGGGCGATCCTGCGCGGCGAGGTCCTCGCGCGCTGGCAGGACTTCGTCGGCACGGGGGAGTTCTTCCGTGCCGTCGAGAAGGGCGTCGGACGGGTGCGCGACGCCGTCGTCGGGTTCTTCCGCGGCCGCCCCGCGCAGGCGCCGCAGGTCGAGCAGGCGATCGCCAGCGGGCTGGAGTCGGTGGTGCTCGACGCCGCCGAGTCCGCCGCTGAGCGCACCTATGAGTCGTGGGCCGGGGACGCGGCGGGCGCCGCGCTGCTCGACGGGCTCGCGCTGAGCCGCACGTCGTCCGGGCTGCGCGCCGAGATCGGCGAGCAGGTGCGCGCCTGGCAGGGCGACGTGCTGGAGCTCGTGCGCGAGCAGGGCCAGGCGAAGCGGGGCGCCGCGCGCGCGATGTCGCTGGGCGTCAACGCCCTGGGCGTCAGCCTCATGGTCATCGTCTTCGCCTCGACCGCCGGTCTCACCGGCGCCGAGATCGGCATCGCGGGCGGCACCGCGGTGCTCGCGCAGAAGCTGTTGGAGGCCGTGTTCGGTGACGACGCCGTGCGACGGCTCGCGGCGCAGGCCAAGCAGCGCCTCGGCGCGCGCGTGCAGACCATCATGGTCGGGCAGGCCGCGCGCTACAGCGCCCAGCTCGACGCGCTCGGCACCGACGACGCGGGGGGAGCGGGTCTGCGGGACGCGGCCCGGCGCGTCGAGGGCGCGGCGCGCACCGAGCGCGCGACGCGCCCCACGGGCCAGGACGAGGCGACCCGCCCGTGGACGGGCCGCCTGCTGCGCGGCGCCGGGACGCTGCGCCCGCCCGAGCGCCCCGCCTCCCACCCCGTGCCCGCGGTGCGCGCGCCCGACGACGAGAGGACTGGGCCCGAGTCCTCCGAGGAGCGGCACGGCCTGTGGGGCCGCCTGTTCGGTCGCCGAGGCGCGCGATGAGCGCGCGCGGGAGGCGGTCATGAGCCGCATCGACCTCGCGGGGCGCACCGCGGCGCTGGAGGCCGCCGTGCGCGAGGCGGCCGGGCGGCTCGACGCGCCGCTGCTCGACGACGCCCGCCGCGTCGCCGAACGGGCCCGCGAGCGCGGTGGCCTGTCCGCCGAGCACACCGTCGTCGCGCTCGCCGGCGCGACCGGCTCGGGCAAGTCGAGCGTGTTCAACGCCGTCGCGGGGGAGCAGATCGCCACCCCCGGCGTGCGCCGCCCGACGACGTCGCACGCCATGGCGGCGGTCTGGGGCGCGGGCGCCGACCCGCTGCTCGACTGGCTCGACGTGCCGTCCCGCCACCAGATGCCCGCAGGCCCGGCGCCCGAGGAGGAGCCGCCCGCGCGCACCGGACCCACCCGCTCGGTCACCGGGCTGTTCCGCCGTCACCGCACCCCCGCGGGCGTCACGACCGGGCTGGTGCTGCTCGACCTGCCCGACCACGACTCGGTCGTCGTCGAGCACCGGGTGCGCGCCGAACGCCTCGTCGAGCGCGCCGACCTGCTGGTGTGGGTCGTCGACCCGCAGAAGTACGCCGACGCGGCGCTGCACGAGCGCTACCTGCGCCCCCTGGCGGGGCGCGCCGACGTCGTCGTCGTGGTGCTCAACCAGATCGACCGGCTCAGCGTGTCCGACGCCGAGGCCATGCGCGCCGACCTGGAGCGGCTCGTGGCCGCTGACGGGTTGGGCGGCGCGCGCGTGCTGACGGCCTCGGCGCGCACGGGCGAGGGCGTCCACGCACTGCGCGGCCTGCTCGCCGAGGCTGCGCAACGGCGTGAGGCGGCCACCGCGCGCCTCGTGCTCGACGAGCGCGCCGTCGCCGAGCGCATCCTCGCCGCGAGCGGCCAGGCGCCGTCGCAGCGCGCGGGGGAGCGGGCCAAGGGCGCGCTCGTCGCGGCCCTTGAGGACTCCGCGGGTGTGCCGACCGTCGTCGAGGCCGTGCGGCGCTCGGCGACCAAGGACGCCCGCGCCGCCACCGGCTGGCCGCTGACGCGGTGGATCGGGCGGCTACGGCCCGACCCGCTGCGCCGCCTCGGCTTGGCGCCCGACGCGGCGCGGCTGCCCGAGGACCGGCCTGACCTGGTGCGCAGCTCGCTGCCCGCGACCCGGCCCGGCGTGCGCGCGTCGGCGGCGTCGGCCGTGCGCGCCTACGTCGACCAGATGACCGCGGGCGCGCCCGACCCGTGGGTGCTCAGCGCCCGCCGCCGCGCGCAGGACGGTCTCGACCGGCTGCCCGACGCGCTCGACCAGGCCGTGGTCGGCACCCGCCTGGAGGCCGGGCGCCGCCCGCTGTGGTGGCGCGTCGTCGGAGTGCTGCAGTGGCTGGTGCTGGCCGCCGCCGTGGTCGGGCTGGTGTGGCTCGCCGCCGCGTTCGCCCTCTCCTACTTCCAGCTCCCGCAACTGCCGACGCCGGTGCTCACCGTGGGTGGGGACGCGTGGGGTGGGCAGGGCGCGGGCCTCGACGTGCCGTGGGGAACCGTGCTCGTGCTCGCCGGCGCCGTCGTCGGAGTGCTGCTCGCGGCGGGCTCACGGGTGTGCGCCAGCCTCGGAGCGCGGCGGCGCGCGGTCCGGGCGCGCAAGCGGCTGCGCGAGTCGGTGGCTCGGGTCGCCGACGACCTCGTGCGCGTCCCGGTGGCCGACGAGATGGTCGCGCTCGCGCGCACGCGCGCCGCGGCGTCGATCGCGGCGTCGTGAGGATAGCCTGCGCGAGTGACCCGACTGCACGTGCCCGTCAACACCCGCTGGTCCGACCTTGACGCGTACCAGCACGTCAACAACGTCGAGATGTTCCGCATCCTGGAGGAGGCCCGCATCACGGCCTTCTGGAGGCACTCGCCCGACGAGGTCGGGGAGGACTGGCCCACGGCCATCCTGGAGACCGGTCCGCGCTCGTCGAGCCACACCTTCGTCGCCGGGCAACAGATCGACTATCTGCGTCCGCTGGGCTTCACACGCCAGCCGGTGCGCGTCGAACTGTGGATCGGGGACATCGGCGGCGCCTCGCTACAGGTCTGCTACGAGGTGCACGACGGCGCCCCGGGCGGATTCCCGCGCTCCGCGCCCGCCTCGGGGCACGAGCCGTACGTGCGCGCGCTGACCACGATCGTGGTGGTCGACGCGGCGAGCGGCCGCCCGCGGCGCATCACCGACGCCGAGCGGGCGGCCTGGGCCGACTACCAGGAGCCGCCGGTCGTCTTCCGCCGCTGACGGCGCCCGTCAGCGCATCCGGACCATGCCCTCCTGGGCGATCGAGGCGACCAGCACGCCCTCGCGCGTGTAGACGCGCGCGAACCCGAGCGCGCGGCCGCCCTGCGCCGTCGGCGACTCCTGGACGTACAGCAGCCAGTCGTCGGCCCGCGCGTCGCGGTGCCACCACATGGCGTGGTCGAGGCTCGCGATCGCCAGGTTCGGCCCCGCGTCGACCCACGCCTTGCCCGCGGCCCGCAGCGCCGGCTCCAGCATGACCTGGTCGCACGCGTACGCCAGCAGCGCGCGGTGCAGCAGCCGGTCGTCGGAGTCGATGCGGCGCCGCGCTCGCATCCACACCATCTGCCGGTCCGACGGCGTCGGGTCCGGCGCGACGTAGAGCGCGCGCCCGACGTGGGCGAGCTCGAACGCCGAGTCGGTCGACCACCAGCGGGCCGCCGGGTGGTCCTGGTCGGCCAGCAGCGTGAACGCGCTGTCGACCGCCTCGGGCGGCGGCACGTCGGTGGGCGCCGAGCGCTGGTAGTCGTAGCTGGGCTGGTCCTCCTGGAACGACACCGTCAGCGAGAGGATCGGCTGACCGTGCTGGATCGCGTGGCTGCGTCGCGCGCTGAACGAGCGCCCGTCGCGCAGACGCTCGACCGCGAAGTCGATGGGCACGTCGAGCGCGCCCTCGCGCAGGAAGTACCCGTGCATCGAGTGCGGGGCGCGGTCGTCGGCCACGGTGCGGCCGCACGCGATGATCGCCTGCGCCAGCACCTGCCCGCCGTAGACGCGGGCCGCTAGGCCGGGCACGGAGTCGCCGCGCCACAGGTCGTCCTCGCCGCGGGGCCCCCAGCCGTCGACCTCGCGCAGGTCGAGGACGGCCAGCAGGCGGTCGAGCGCGTCGGGCGCGTCAGGCTTGTCGGTCACCGGGCTCTCACTCCTCGAAGGTGTTGATCAGGGAGAAGGCCGCGCGCTCCAGGTAGTCCCAGAGCTGCGACTCGTGCAGGGGCGCGAGGCCGAGCGAGGTCACCGCCTCGCGCATGTGGGCCAGCCACCGGTCGCGCGCCTCGGGGTTGACCTTGAACGGCGCGTGGCGCATGCGCAGCCGCGGGTGGCCGCGGGTCTGCGAGTACGTCGTCGGGCCGCCCCAGTACTGCTCCAGGAACAGGGTCAGCCGCTCCTTGGCGGGCCCGAGGTCCTGCTCGGGGTACATCGGGCGCAGCACGTCGTCGTCGGCCACGCCCTCGTAAAAGCGGTCGACGAGTCGCACGAACGTCGTGTGCCCGCCGACGGCGTCATAGAAGGTGGCAGGTGTCACCGGGTCATCGTGCCAGACACGCGCGCGAGCCGACGACGTGCTCCAGGATGGGCATGGGAGGTCTAGGCTGGCAGCGACCTGCAAAGGCGCACGGGACGGGAGACGGAAGATGACCAAGGCGGACCAGATTCTCGCGGCCCTGGGTGGCACGGCGAACATCCAGGAGCTTGAGCCGTGCATCACGCGATTGCGCGTGCAGGTGAGCGACCCCGAGCTCGTCGACGAGCCGCGGCTCAAGCAGTCGGGCGCGTTCGGCGTCGTGCGCTCAGGCCGGGTGATCCAGGTGATCGTGGGGCCTGAGGCCGACGACCTCGCCGCCGAGCTGGACCTGCTGCGCGCCTGACCCACTCGACGGGCGCCCCGCGGCCGCCGGCCGCGGGGCGCTCGTCGTCGCGCCAGGACGCGCGGTGCTCAGGGCTGGTTGGGCGCGTCGGCGGCCTCGATGACCCCCGCGTGCAGCAGCTCAAGCTGTGCCCGCACCAGCAGCGCGCGCGCGACGTCGCCGTCGGCGCCCGGGCGCACCCGACCGTGCAGCGTGAACGTGTAGGACCCGTCGCCCAGCTCGTCCACGCCGCGCACCTGGGGCGTCTCGATGAGGTGGGCCGCCATGGCGGGGTCGGCGCGCACGACGTCGACGGCGCGGGAGAGCGCCGCGCGGACCGTCTCGACGTCGGAGCCGACGGGCACCGCGACCTTCGCCACCGCGCGCGCCCACTGCTGCGTGTGGTTGCCCGCGCGCAGGATCTCGCCGTTGCGCACGTGCCACAGGGTGCCGTCGAAGCTGCGCACATGCGTCAGGCGCAGGTCCACCCTCTCCACGACGCCGACCGCGCCCGCGCCCAGGTCGACCTCGTCGCCCACCCCGAACTGGTCCTCGATGAGGATGAAGATGCCTGACAGGAAGTCGCGCACCAGGCTCTGGGCGCCGAAGCCGACCGCGACGCCGACGACGCCGGCCGAGGCGAGCAGCGGCGTCACGACGTCACCGGCGCCCACGGCCGTCAGGATCATCAGGGCCATCACGGCGCCGATGACGATGTTCGCCGCCGAGCCGAGCACCGAGCCCACGGTGCGCGCGCGCTGGGCGCGGCGCTGCTTGACCTCGGGGGTCACCAGCCCGAGGGTGTCCTCGACCAGGACGACGCGCGGCCCCCGGCTTTTGCGCCGCCCGCTCGCCGCGGGCGTCTCGGCGTCATCGGCCACCGCGGCGTACGCGCGGTGGTAGCCGTTCGCGATGCGCTCGGAGACGTGCGCGATGGTGCGGCGCACCAGCACGAGCACCAGCGCGCCGATCACCAGGATGAGCAGCACGTGCAGCGGCCAGCCGGTGAACCAGTCCCAGAAGCGCGCGGCCTTGTCGACCGTCAGGTCGACGACGTCGGTGGGGGTGGGGGAGGGCGTGTCGGCCGCGAGACGGGCCGAGGCGAGCGTGGGCGTGTGGGTCACGGCGCTTACGGTAACCGCGCCGTGTGAAGGCGCCGTGCCGGGTACGCGGCGACACGGCGACGCATCCGGGGGCATCAAGCGCCGACGGGCTGGGCGCCGTCGGGCTGCCGCACAGGTCAGGTGGCAAGATCGTGCCTGTGAGCTTTGAGACGACGCCCGACGAGGTCCCCGCCGAGCTCATCGAGCTCGCCCACAGCCACGGTGTGCGCACCGAGTTCTACGGTTTCGAGGGAGGCGCCCAACAGGTGCGCGCCTCGACCCTGGTCGCGGTGCTGGAGGCGCTCGGCGTTCCGGCGGCCTCCTCGCGCCAGGTGCAGATGAGCCTCGCGCTCGTGCGCGACGACGAGTGGCGCCAGACGCTGCCGCCCACCGTCGTCGTGCGCCAGGGCGTCGAGGCGAGCGTCCCCGTGCACGTCACCGACGGCGCCACGGTCGAGGTCTGGGCCGAGGTCGACGGCGCCGAGGCCGGCGCGCCCGCGCGCGGGCGACGCGAGCGCCGCGACCTGGCGCAGGTCGAGCACTACGTCGAGCCGCGCACGGTCGACGGGCGGCGCGTGGGCCGCGCGACGTTCGCGGTGCCGACCGACCTGCCGCTCGGCTGGCACACGCTGCACGCGAGCACCGAGGGAGTCGAGGTCAAGACCACGCTCGTGGTCACCCCGCAGCGCCTGACGCTGCCGCCCGCCGTCGAGCACGGTCAGGTCTGGGGCCTGCTGGTGCAACTGTACTCGGTGCGCTCGCGCACGTCGTGGGGTCTGGGCGACCTCGCCGACCTCGCGGACATCGCCTGGCTGGCCGCGCACCGCGGCGGCGCCGACTTCGTCGCGGTCAACCCGCTCGCCGCGGCCGAGCCGACGGCGCCCATGACGCCGTCGCCCTACCTGCCGACCTCGCGCCGCTTCCTCAACCCCATCTACGTGCGTGTTGAGGACATCGCCGAGACGGCGTACCTGTCGGCCGCGGACCGCTCGCTCGTGGAGTGGGCCGCCGACCCGGTGCGCGACCTGGCCACCGACCCCGGCCCCATCGACCGCGACGTCGTGTGGGAGGCCAAGAAGGCGGCGCTGGAGGTCGTGTTCACCGCGCCGCGCCGCGCCGCGCGCCAGGCGGCGTACGAGGAGTTCGTCGCCGAACAGGGCGCGGGCCTGCGCGACTTCGCGACCTGGTGCGCCATCTGCGAGCACCTGGGCGGCAAGGACTGGCCGCGGGAGCTGTCGACGCCCGACTCGCCCGCCGTCGAGGCGCTGCGCGAGCGGCTCGCCGAGCGCGTCGACTTCTACACGTGGCTGCAGTGGGTCGCCGACGAGCAGAAGGCCACCGCTCAGCGTCTGGCGCGCGAGGCCGGAATGAGGATCGGCGTCATGCACGACCTGGCCGTCGGCGTGCACCCCGAGGGCGCCGACGCCTGGGCCAACGGCGCCTACCTGGCCCGCGGCGTCGAGGTGGGCGCCCCGCCGGACATGTACAACCAGCAGGGGCAGAACTGGTCGCAACCGCCGTGGAACCCGCGCGCGCTCGCCAAGGCCGGCTACCGGCCGTACCGCGACATGCTGCGCACCGTGCTGCGCTCGGCGGGCGCGCTGCGCGCCGACCACATCCTCGGCCTGTTCCGCCTGTGGTGGATCCCGGGTGGATCCAAGGCGTCGGCCGGGACGTATGTGGCCTACGACCACGAGGCGATGGTCGGCATCCTGTGCCTGGAGGCGCAGCGGGCCGGGGCGATCGTCGTCGGCGAGGACCTCGGCGTGTTCGAGCCGTGGGTGCGCGACTACCTCGCCGACCGCGGCATCCTCGGCACCTCGGTCCTGTGGTTCGAGCAGGAGAACGGCGGGCCGCTGCCGCCCGAGCGGTACCGCCACCTGGCGATGGCGTCGGTCGGCACCCACGACATGCCGCCGACGGCGGGCTACCTCGCCGGTGAGCACGTCGACCTGCGCGAGCGGCTCGGGCTGCTGACCGAGCCCGTCGCTGTCGTGCGCCAGCGGGCGCGCGCCGAGCGTGACGTGTTCGTGCGGGCGCTCGCCGAGCGCGGCCTGGTGGGCGACGACCCGTCGGAGCGCGAGATCGTCGAGGCCATGCACCGCTACCTGCGCCAGACGCCGGCCGCGCTGCTGGGCGTGCAGCTCGTGGACGCGGTGGGCGAGCGGCGCTCGCAGAACCAGCCGGGCACGGACCAGGAGTACCCGAACTGGAAGGTCCCGCTGGGGGACGCCTCGGGAACCCCGATCCTGCTGGAGGACCTGTTCGACAGCCAGCGCCTGCGCAGCCTCCTCGCAGTCCTCAACGCCCCCGAATGACCGAGTGACCCGGTGACCGGGTCAGCAGCGGGTCTGGTCGTCGGCCCGTGGTCTGGTCGTCGGCGTCAACCGACGACCAGACCTCAGACCGACGACCAGACCCGCCGGCCGTCCCTCAGTGGGTGGCGTCGAGGGCCTGGGCCGCCAGGGCGCGGCGGGTGTCCGCCAGGCTCTCGCGGACCATGCGGCGCAGGGCCGGGGCGGCGTCCGCGTGCGTGTCGAGCCACGCGGCCACGGTCTCGGCCAGCGCCGCCGACGCGACCGGGGCCGGGTAGAGGCCCTCGACGAGCTCCTCCGACATCTGGTAGGTGCGCGACTCCCAGATCGGCGTCAGCGCGTCCACGTAGCGGCCGATCAGCGGCTCGAGCACGGCCGGGTCGGTCACGCGGCGGAAGCCCGCCGCCGTCGCGCGGATGATCGCGTTGGGCACGTCGGACTCATCGACGATCGAGGCGAATGCGGCCTCCTTGGCCGCGGTCGTCGGCGCCGACGCGCGGACGCGTGCGGCGGCCTGACGCCCCGTCGCGGTGTCGTCCGCGGCCAGCGTGTCCGCCACCTCGCCCTCGCCTGCGGCGCCCAGCGCGACCAGGCCCTGCAGCAGGTCCCAGCGCAGATCGGTGTCGATCTCGCGGCCCGCGAGCACGAGCGTCCCGTCGAGCAGGCCCCGCAGCGGGGCGACGTGCTCGGGGCCGGTCGCCTGCGCGGCGAACGCCCGCACGAGCTGCAGCTGCAGGTCGGAGCCCGCGGGCGCCGCCGAGGCGAGCTCCCACAGCGCGTCGGCGACGCGCGTGGCCTGCGCGGCGCGGCGCTGCGGGTCGGCGTAGACCGTGGCCGCCGTGCCGAGCTGGCCCAGCACCATGGCCACCGTGGTCGACTCGGTCTCGGCGGCGACGTTGCCGAGCACCAGGTCGACGAACGACGACGCCGGAGCCTCGGCGTCGCGCACCGCGTCCCACGCCGATCCCCACACGACGCCGCGCGCGAGCGAGTCGCGGATGGCGCCGAGGTGCTCGACGGCGAACGCGAGCGAGTCGGCGTCGAGGCGCACCTTGGCGAACGCCAGGTCCTCGTCGTTGAGCAGGATCAGGCCCGGGCGCGTGGTGCCCACGAGCTCGGGGACGGCGGTGCGCTCGCCGTCGACGTCGACCATGACCTGGTGCGTGCGCACCACGGCGCCGTCGGCGTCGAGCGAGTAGTAGCCGACGCCCAGGCGGTGCGGGCGCAGCGTCGGGTGGTCGGCCGGCGCCGTCTGCACGATCTCGAACGACTCGATCGTCCCGTCCGCCGCGACCCGCAGCTCGGGCCGCAGCGTGTTGGTGCCGGCCGTCTCGAGCCACGCCTTGCTCCACGCCTCCAGGTCGCGGCCGCTGGTGGCCTCGAGCTCGACGAGCAGGTCGCGCAGCTCGGTGTTGGAGAACGCGTGCTTGCGGAAGTAGGCGGCCAGGCCCCGCATGAACTCCTCGCGGCCGACCCAGGCGACGAGCTGCTTGAGCACCGAGGCGCCCTTGGCGTACGTGATGCCGTCGAAGTTGACGTACACGTCCTCCAGATCGCGGATCTCGGCGACGATCGGGTGGGTGCTGGGCAGCGCGTCCTGGCGGTAGGCCCACGTCTTCTCGGACGCCGCGAACGTCGTCCACCCCTCGGTCCACTCGGTGGCCTCGGCCGTGGCGAGCGTCGAGGCGAACTCGGCGAACGACTCGTTGAGCCACAGGTCGTTCCACCACTTCATGGTGACCAGGTCGCCGAACCACATGTGCGCCAGCTCGTGCAGGATCGTCACGACGCGACGCTCCTTGCGTCCGTCGGGAACCGACCCGCGGAAGACGTACGCCTCGGTGAACGTGACGCAGCCCGGGTTCTCCATCGCGCCCATGTTGTACTCGGGCACGAACAGCTGGTCGTACTTGTCGAACGGGTACGGGTAGTCGAACAGCTCCTCGTAGAACGCGAAGCCCTTGCGCGTGATGTCCATGACGTAGTCGGCGTCCATGTACTGCGACAGCGACGCGCGGCAGAACACCCCGAGCGGGATCTCGCGCCCGTCGGAGCTGGTCAGGGCGCCGCGCACGACGGCGTAGGGGCCGGCCACGATCGCGACCAGGTAGGTGGAGATGCGCGGCGTCGCGCCGAACGTCCACGTCGCCGTCGGCTCGGGCGCGCCGTCCTCGACGACGACGACGTCGGCGCCCGTCGCGACGGGTGCCGGCGTGGGCTGGTTGCTGACGACCTGCCACCGTGCCGGGGCCGTCACGGTGACCTGGAAGGTCGCCTTGAGGTCCGGCTGCTCGAACGTGGCGAACACGCGGCGCGCGTCCGGCACCTCGAACTGCGTGTACAGGTAGACCTCGCCGTCGACCGGGTCGACGAAGCGGTGCAGGCCCTCGCCCGTGTTGGTGTAGGCGCAGTCGGCTACGACCACGACCTCGTTGTCGGCCGCGAGGCCGTCGAGCGTGATGCGCGAGTCGGCGAACACGGCCGCCGGGTCGAGCTCGCGCCCGTTGAGCGTGACCGACCGGACGGTCGGGGCGACCAGGTCGAGGAAGGTGCTGGCCCCCTCCGTGGCGGTGAAGCGGATCGTCGTGGTCGACGTGAACAGCGTCGGTCCGGTGGTGACGTCGAGCGCGATCGCGTACGACTCGACGGCGGTCACGACGCCGGCGCGCTCGATCGCCTCGGCGCGGGTCAGGTTCTGTCCGGGCACAGGTTCTCCCTCGGTCTTGCGCCGCGGGCTGGTGCCCGCGGACGGCACGGTGGTGGGTCCCGACGTCGCGACCCGCAGCCGATCCTCTCACTGCGCGGGCGCCAGGTCAGGGGGCGCGGCCGGACGACACCCCTGGTCGGGCCGGAACAGGCCAACGATTTCGACTCACCATGGGGAACGTGCCATTCTGCGGGGAGCGGTCTCGTGCGCCCTCGCTCGACCGCCCTGCCATGAACGCCCCGGTCTGCGCCCGGAGGGAGCGACGAATGTCCAGCCCGAACGTCCCGGGTCCCGTGCCGCCTCCACCTCCTCCTCCGCCTGTGCCGGAGCCCGACGTGACCACCCCCACGCCCGAGGCGACGAGCCGCCCGCCGAGCAACGACGACATCCCGACCGCGCCGTTCACGCCCGTGCCGCCGGCGCCCGCCGCGGCGACTCCCGTGCCGCCGCCGCCCGCCACGTCGCCCGCGACGCCTGCGCCCGCCTCGACCGCCAGCCCGTCGGCGACCGCCCCCGCGCCGGTGCGGCGCGTCTCCGCCGTGCGCCGCATGGCGCGCCCCGACGGCCCGACGTCGCCGTTCGCCGCCTCGGCGCCCCAGCCGGCGCGGCCGATGCCGGGTCGGGGCATCCCGCTGCAGCAGGTCTCGGCGCCCGCAGCGGCCGACGACTGGTTCACGGCCACGGCGGCGCAGCAGGCGCAGGCGCCGGAGCGTGCCCCATGGTCGCCTGCGCAGACGCCGCCGACCGCGGCGCAGACGCCGCAGACCGCCGCGCCGGCGTCCTACGCCCCGCCGCAGTCGGCGCCCACGTCCTATCCGCCGTCGTCCTACCCGCCGGGGTACGAGCCTGCGCAACTCGCGCAGAGCGCCGAGTACGCCCCAGCCGCCTACGACCAGGTCGCCGGTCAGCCGCAGGCCGCTCCGGCCGGCGCGGGGGAGGCGACGGCGCCGCGCCGCCGGGTCTCGGCCGGATGGGTCGTGTCCATCGTGCTCGCGGTCGTGCTGGTGGCCCTGGGGGGCATGTTCGCCTGGAGCCTGCTGCAGGGCTCGTCACCGGACGCCGGCGCCGACGGCGCCGCGACGGGGGCCAGCGAGGAGCCGTCGGACGCCGCGAGCGACGACGCGGCCGACGCGGGCCCGGCGCTGGCCACCTTCGCCTCGCCCACGGGCAACATCACGTGCGAGATCTCGGCCGACGCCGCGACGTGCTCGATCGCCCAGCTCGCGCAGCAGCCCGCGCCGTCGGACACCTGCGACGGCACGGTCGGCAACCGCGTCTCGGTCACCGCGCAGGGCGCGATCCTCACGCCGTGCGTGCCGACGGCGCAGCAGCCGCAGCCGGCGCCCGCGGATATGTCGAAGCTCGACTACGGCCAGTCGGTCACGCAGGGGCAGTTCACCTGCACGAGCGAGCGCACCGGCATGCAGTGCCGCGACGACAAGACGGGCAAGGGCTTCTCCCTGGCCCGCGCGGGCATCGGCACGTACTGACCGCGCAGACGACGCAGGCGCCCGGCCGATGGCCGGGCGCCTGCGTCGCGGACTATCTCGGCGCGGAGCCGATCACCAGATGCGCACGCGCGCCTCAGGCGCCAGCCACAGCGCGTCGCCCTCGCGCACGCCGTAGGCCTCGTGGAACTCGTCCAGGTTGCGCACCACGCCGTTGCAGCGGAACTCGTTGGGGGAGTGCGGGTCCGTCGCGATGCGGCGCACCACCTCCTCGTCGCGGCCCTTGGCCTGCCACACCTGGGCCCAGCCGAGGAACACGCGCTCCAGGCCGCTGAGTCCGTCGATGACCGGCGCGTCGTCGAGCGAGCCGCCGAGCGCGATCCGGTAGGCCTTGATGGCGATCGACAGCCCGCCCAGGTCGCCGATGTTCTCGCCGATCGTGAGGCTGCCGTTGACGTGCGCGCCGTCGGGGCCGAGCTGCTCGGGCACGAACGCGTCGTACTGCGCGATGAGCGCCGCCGTGCGCCGCTCGAACTCCTCGCGGTCGCGCGCCGTCCACCAGTCCTCCAGGCGTCCGTCACCGTCGTACTTGGAGCCCTGGTCGTCGAACCCGTGCCCGATCTCGTGCCCGATGACGCCGCCGATGCCGCCGTAGTTCACGGCGTCGTCGGCGTCCGGGTCGAAGAACGGCGGCTGGAGGATCGCCGCGGGGAAGACGATCTCGTTCATCCCGGGGTTGTAATAGGCATTGACGGTCTGGGGCGTCATGAACCACTCGTCGCGGTCGAGCGGCTTGCCGACCTTGCCGAGCTCACGGTCGATGTCGAACGCGTCGGAGCGGCGCACATTGCCCACCAGGTCCTCGGCGTCGACCTCGAGCGCGCCGTAGTCGCGCCACTTGACGGGGTAGCCGATCTTGGGCGTGAACCGCTCGAGCTTGGCCAGCGCCTTGGCCTTGGTCTCGTCCGTCATCCAGGTCAGCGCCTGGATGGACTCACGGTAGGCCGCGACGAGGTTGCCCACGAGCACGTCCATGCGCTCCTTGTGCGAGGGCGGGAAGTGCCGCGCCACGTACTGCTCGCCCACCGCCTCGCCCAGCGCGCCCTCGACGAGCGAGACGCCGCGCTTCCACCGCTCGCGCACCTCCTGGGCGCCCGAGAGCGTGCGCCCGTAGAAGTCGAAGTTCGCCTCGACCAGCTCGTCGGTCAGGTACGGCGCGCGCGCCGTGACCAGCCGGTAGGCGGCCCACAGCCGCCAGTCCTCCAGCGGCTCGGACTGCCACAGGCGCGCCAGCCCCTCGGCGAAGGAGGGCTCGCGCACCACGAGGGCGTCGAGCGCGCCGTCGGGCGCCCCGAGCGCCGCGGCCCACGCCCGCCACTCGAAGCCGGGCGCGCGCTCGACGAGCTCGGCGATCGTCGTCGGGTTGTAGGTCAGCGTCGCGTCGCGGTCCTTGACCACGTCCCAGTGGTGGGTGGCGAGCTTGGCCTCCAGCGCGACGATGCGCGCGGCGGCGTCGTCGGCGTCAAAGTCCGCGAGCCCCAGCGCGGCGCCGACGCCGCCCAGGGTGAGCATGCGCGCCACATGCGGCGTGTACTTCTCGCGGATGGGCGCGTACTGGTCCTCGCGGTAGTACGCCTCGTCGGGCAGGCCGAGCCCCGACTGGTACAGGTAGACGCGGTACTGCTCGGGGTCGACGGCGTCATTGTCGACGTAGAGGCCGACGACGCCGCCCGCCCCCGCGCGCTGCAACGCGCCGAGCGCGCGCGCCAGGTCCGCCCGTGACGTCGCGCCCGAGAGCAGCGCCAGGTCCGGGTCGAGCGGGGTCAGGCCGAGCGCCGCGATGCGCTCAGTGTCCATGAAGGACGAGTACAGCGCGCCGATCTTGGCGGCGGTGGAGCCCGGCTGCGCGTCCGGTGACGCGGCCAGGTCGGTGATGATCGCTCGCACGCGCTCCTCGGACAGGTCGTGCAGCGCGCGGAACGCGCCGTCGATCGCCCGGTCGGCGGGGATGACGTGTGTCGCGATCCAGCGGCCGTTGACGTGCCGGTACAGGTCGTCCTGCGGTCGGGTCGCGGGGTCCAGGGCTTCGAGGTCGATGCCGGACCTCAGGGCTTCGGTCGTCATGCGCCCACCCTAGGTGCGCCTCGGTGCTCGAAGTGCGGCCGGACGGGGTTCGGGGCGGCGATCTGGGCCAGAATGTGCCCATGCGTCTTCACATCGGCACCGACCACGCCGGATTCGAGCTCAAGAACCACCTCGTCGAGCACCTGCGCGCCCAGGGTCACGACGTCGTCGACCACGGCGCCCACGTGTATGACGCGCAGGACGACTATCCCGCCTTCTGCATCGCGGCGGCCGAGGCGGTCATCGCCGAGCCGGGCTCGCTGGGCGTCGTCATCGGCGGTTCGGGCAACGGTGAGCAGCTCGCCGCCAACCGCGTGACGGGTGTTCGCGCCATCCTCGCCTGGTCGCTGGAGACCGCGCGCCTGGGCCGCCAGCACAACGACGCCAACGTGGTGGCCGTGGGGGGCCGTATGCACACCGTCGAGCAGGCGACGGCGATCGTCGACGCGTTCGTCGCCGAGCCGTTCAGCGGCGACGCCCGCCATCAGCGCCGCATCGACGCGATGACGGCGTACGAGGCCGCGCGCGGCTGATCGTCCGTGCCCGAGGGACACACCGTCCACCGCCTCGCGCGGACCTTCGCCGACCTGTTCGGCGGCCAGCCGCTGACCGTGACGAGCCCGCAGGGGCGGTTCGCGGCGGGCGCCGCGCTCGTGTCGGGGCGCGGCCTCGTCGCGAGCGAGGCGTGGGGCAAGCAGCTCTTCCTCAGGTTCGGGCCGCCCGCCGCGGCCTGGGCGTCCGACGTCGCCCCGCCGTGGGCCGACGACGGCGCGAGCGACCTGTGGCTGCGTGTGCACCTGGGCCTGTACGGCGCGTGGACGTTCTCGTCCGACGGGTCGGCGGCCGTCGTGCACGCCATCGGGGCGCCGCGCAAGCGTGTGGGTGAGGCCGAGACGTCGCTGCCGCCCGCGCCGGAGGCCGACGGCGACTGGACGCCGCCGCCGCCACGCGGCGCCGTGCGGGCGCGGCTGCTGGGCGCGCACGCGGTCGCCGACCTGACCGGCCCGACCGCCTGTGAGGTCGTCACCCCCGCCGAGAAGGCCGCCGTCGAGGCGCGGCTCGGCCCCGACCCGATCCGGCCTGACGGCGGCCGCGGCTCGCTGCAGGCCGCGCGCGCCGCGTTCGTGGCCGCCGTGGGCTGCTCACGCGTGACGATCGCGCAGCAACTCCTGGACCAGTCGGTGGTCGCGGGCGTCGGCAACATCTACCGGGCCGAGGCGCTGTTCCGGGCCGGGATCGACCCGCTGCGCCCGGGACGCGACCTCGCGCCCGCCACGCTCGGGCGGCTGTGGGACGACCTGGTCGTGCTGCTGCGTGACGGCGCCGCGACCGGCGCCATCGTCACCACGCGGCCCGAGGACCGGGGGACCGCCGCGCCCGGCGACCCGGGCCGGCGCCGGACCCGGCAGAACACCGACGCGGCGCCGGGCGCCGTGCCTGCGCACGAGGCGTTCTACGTCTACCACCGTGACGCGCTGCCCTGCCGGGCCTGCGGCGCCCCGGTGCTGGTCAAGGAGCTCGGCGGACGCACCCTGTACTGGTGCGGCGCCTGCCAGCGCTGAGGCGCCGCACGACGGGTGCGAGGGCGGTGGCTGTGAGGGCTGTGGCTGCGAGGGCGCTGGCTCAGAAGAACCAGGACGCGCCTGGAGCGACTGGCCAGCCGAACGCGGCACTGGCCCGGGCGAGCGCGCCGGGAGTCCGCTCGACGACCAGACCCGCCGCCCCGAGCGCGGCCAGCGACCCCGCGCCGAGATAGACCGACGCGAGCTCGCGCACGTCGAGCTCAAGGTCGGCGGGCGCGTCGGCCGCCTCGCACGTGGCGGGCCCGAACGCCGTCCCGCGCACCCGCCACGCCCCCTCGTTGCGCGCCACGCGCCGGTCGCGCACGCCCAGCACCACGTCGACGTCGGCGGCGTACTGGCGCCCGGCGAGCGCGGCCGGGACGTCGACCAGGCGCACCCACAGGTTGTCGACCAGGCGCGGGCGTGCGGCGCGCCGGTCGGCCAGGAGGCTGAGCACCGCGTCGTCGGCGGGCAGCAGGTAGGGCAGCACCTCGCCCGCGAGGTCCAGTTCGAGCAGCACACCCCACAGCGCGCGCGCCGAGGCGGCGTCGAGCGCGACGGCCTCGCCCACCTGGACGGGGCCCTGCACGCCGTCGGCGTCCCACACGATCTTGCGGCGGAACGTCGCGTACCCGCGCGGCTCGCCGTCGAGCTCGACGATGACGATGCGGCGCGTCTCGAACCCGCCGCGCAGGTGCTCGGGGTCGTCCCACCACAGGTCCTGCATGGGCGTGGTCTCGCGCTCGGCCCAGCCGGGGCGGTTGAGCCCGCTCACGACGTCGGCGCCGGCGGCCGCGTGGACGGCGTTGACGAGGCCGCTGTGCCGCTCCTGCGACGCGTGCTCGAGGCGCACGGTGTGCCGGTCGGCGCCGGGCACGTCGATGAGCCGGGCCCCGCGCGGGATGCGCAGGCGCACGTCGTCGGCGCCGCGGCCGTAGCCGTAGCGGCCGTACAGCGGGTACTCGGACGCGTAGAGCACCGACAGGGCCTCACCGCGGTCGAGGCACGTCGCAAAGTGGTGGCCGATCATCGCCGAGGCGAGTCCGCGGCGCCGGTGCTGGGGGTGCACGCCGACCCAGCTCAGGCCCGCGGTCGGCACCCGCCCACCCGGCACGGGGAAGCGTGAGAAGGGGAACGACGTGTGCTGCGCCGCGAGCCCCGCCTCACCGCCGTCGGGCCCGACGATCCCGACCGTGCGCTCCCAGGTGAGCGGGTTGGCCTCCGAGGCGTGCTCGTCGGTCGACGGGCCGAGGGGGAACACCCAGGTGTCGAGGTCGACGACGTCACGCCACCGGCGGTCGTCGAGGGGCACGAACCGGTAGCCGTCGGGCAGCGGGTGGGGGGTGTAGGGGGGTCGCTCAGTGGTCACGACGTCGATCGTGCCCGGGCGCCGCGCGCCGCGCGAGGCGACGGCGCCAGAACGCACACGCGGTGGTGGCGGGTGTCGGGGAGCTGGGGCGCCGGGGCCGCCGCGTGGACGGCGCGGGGTCAGGTTAGGGTCCGTCCCGTGGAGACTTCGGCGCGGCCCGACGGCGCCGGCGCGCCCAGCGCCCAGGCGCCCAGGACTGGCGCCATCAGCGGCGCGGGCCTCGACGGGGCCGAGGAGTACGCGGCCGCCGTGCTCGCCCTGGTGCGCCAGATCCCACCGGGCCGGGCGATGACGTACGGGCTGATCGCGGAGATCGTGGCGGAGTCCCTGCACCGCGGCGGGCCGCGCCAGGTCGGGCAGGTCATGGCCGGCTCGGGCGACCGCTACGCCCACCTGGTCCCGGACGGGGCCGCCGTCGTCGGCCCCGCGCAGGATGACCACACCGTGCCCTGGTGGAGGGTCGTCAACGCCGCGGGCGCCCCGCCCGCGCGGCACGCGACGGCCGCTCTCGACGCTCTGCGGGCCGAGGCGACCCCGCTGACCCGTGACGGGCGCCGGGTCGCGCTGCGCGAGGCCATCTGGTTCCCCGGGGCCGACAGCCCGCCCCGCGACCCAGCGGCGTAGCGGGGCCGCGGCGTCGGAGCCCGCAGACTCACAGGCGCGTGGGGGCGACGCGGGCCAGCAGCGACCCGGCCGTCGAGCGCAGGCCGCCCGCGCGCGTGCCCTCGCCCGACTGGGCGGCGGCCAGCACCGTGAGCATCGACGACGGGTCGCCCTGGACCAACAGGGTCGTGACGGCCGTCGCCTCCCACCGCGCCAGGTCGCGCCGCACTTTCTCGGCGGGGCCCACCAGGGCGATCTCCTCGATGAGCTCCAGCGGCACCGCGCGGGCGGCCTCGGCCTTGCGCCCGGCGAGGTACAGCGCCTGCACCTCGTCGAGCGCCTCGCCGTACCCGAGCCGGTCGAGCGACGCCTTGTGGAAGTTCGCCTCCTTGGAGCCCATGCCGCCCGCGTACAGCGCCACGTGCGGGCGCACCACGTCCGCGGCCGCCTCGACGTCGTCGCGCACCACCACGGGCGCCGTCGCCAGCACCTCGAAGCCCGACGACGGCGACCGCGCGCCGCTGCGCGCGGCGAACCCCTCGGCCAGCAGGTCGCGGAACTCTCCGTCCATGCGCGGGGCGTAGAAGCCGGCCATCCACCCGTCGGCGATCTCGGCGGCGAGCGCCACGTTGCGCGGTCCCTGGGCCGCCAGCACGATCGGGATCTGCGGCCGCCACGGGTGCACCGTCGGCTTGAGCGCCTTGCCCAGCCCGGTCGCGCCCGGCGCGTCGGCGGGCAGCGGCAGGCGGTAGAACTCGCCGTCGTAGGTCACCGGTCGCTCGCGGGCGACCACCTCGCGCACGACGTCGACGAACTCGCGCGTGCGGGCCAGCGGCTTGCGGTAGGGCTGGCCGTACCAGCCCTCGACCACCTGCGGCCCCGACGCCCCGAGCCCGAGCACGAACCGCCCGCGCGAGAGGTGGTCGAGCGTGATCGCCTGCATCGCGGTGGCCGTGGGGGTGCGGGCCGCCATCTGCGCGATGCCCGTGCCGAGGCGGACGCGCCGCGTGCGCGACCCCCACCACGCCAGGGGCGTGAACGCGTCCGAGCCGTACGCCTCGGCCGTCCAGACTGAGTCGAGCCCGAGCGCCTCGCCCGCGACGATCGCCGCGCCGACGCCCTGGGGAGGCCTGCGGGACCAGTAGCCGGTCTGGATGCCGATGCGCACAACATCTCCTCGTCGAGAGCGGGTGGCGCCGACGCCGGCGCCGCGGCGCCGGACGTTACGCGGGTCACACCCTAGCCGACCCGGGCAACCGGTCATATCGTCGTTCCATGGCCTCGCTCGACGACGTCTCCCGCCTCGCCGCGCGGCTCCCGGGCGCGGTGGAGGGCGAGCGCTCCGGCCACCGGCCTGGTGTCGGTTGGAGCGTGGCGGGCGCGTTCTTCGCATGGGTGCGGCCGCTGAGCAAGGCCGACGTCAAGCGCTTTGGCGACGCGCCCGTGCCGCAGGGCCCGATCCTTGCCTGCGCGGTCGAGGACCTGGCCGACAAGGAGGCGGTGCTCGCGGCCGGGCGGCCGGGTCTGTTCTCCATCCCGCACTTCGACGGCTACCCGGTCGTGCTGGTGAGCCTCGACGCCGTGGGCGAGGACGACTTGCGCGACGCGCTGACGGACGCGTGGCTGACGGTCGCGCCCGAGGAGCAGGCGCGCGCCTACCTGGCCGGGGGCTGAAGGGGCCGTCCGCGGCGCGGCGGGCTATCGGCGCGCTCGGTCCGCCATCGTGTTGAGCAGCGCCGCGCCGGACTCGGCGTCGTCGACGGTGACGACGAGCGACCGCCCGCCCGTGCGCTCGACGACCAACGCGGGTCCGCTGCGCGGCACGATCCCGATCCTGCCGCCGCGCCCGACCCGCCAGCCCCACCCGCCGAAGTCGGTGAACGCGTTGACCTGGGTCACCCCGGCCCGTTCGACCTCGGCGGCGGGGATGCGCGTGCGCGGCCAGCCCAGGGCCGAGCGCACCGTCAGACCGCTCGCGTCGACGCGCACGCCCCACGATCCCATCGAGGCGAGCATGAGTGCGATGAGGGCTGCGAGCCCCACCAGGGCCCACACCTGCGCCAGCACCGCCGCGCCCACCGTGACGGCCGTCGCGGCAGCGCCCAGGGCCACGAGGCCGGGACCGCCGCGCGCCTGGCCGGTCCAGACGGCGGCCTCACCGACGGCGGACGAGCGCGGCGCCTCGGCCG
Organism: Xylanimonas ulmi; assembly: GCF_004216535.1. Classification (NCBI taxonomy): domain Bacteria; kingdom Bacillati; phylum Actinomycetota; class Actinomycetes; order Micrococcales; family Promicromonosporaceae; genus Xylanimonas; species Xylanimonas ulmi. The sequence goes on along the minus strand of NZ_SGWX01000001.1, from coordinate 1,908,639 downwards.
GCACGGGCGCCGTCGCAGGCAGCGGCGGGTCGCCCGGGACGAGCAGCGCGGCCGCCACGGCGGGCAGGATCGGGCCGAGCGTCGCGAGCGCGATGACGCCACCCGGACCGGGGGCGAGCGCGGCGTTGGACAGGCCGCGCTGACCCCACAGCGAGCCCACGAGCGCGAGCGCGAGGAGGCCGCCGATCCAGACGTTGGTCGCGGCCAGGACGCGGCGGGTCGTCGCGGCGTGCCCGGCGAGCCACGCGATCGCCGAGAGCAGCGCGACGCAGCCCACCCCCACGAGCGCGAGCACGGTGACGAAGCCGTCCAGCGAGGAGAATCCGTCAGGCGCCGGCCCGGATCCCCAGTGCGCGGCCACGGGGTCGGGAAGGTCTTCGCGCCAGGACAGCGCGATCATCGCGGCGGCGCCCAGCAGCGCCAGCGCAGCGGCGGCGGACCCGAGCGCCGCGCGGCGGGCGCGCGGCCGCCAGGGCGCGATCGGCGTCGTCGGGACGGGGTGCGGCGTCATCGGCTCGCCTCGCTCGGCTCGTCGGGGCTGGGCTGGGCTGGGCTGGGCTGGGCAGGGCGGGCGTGCGGGTGTGGTCCGCCCGGGCGTCCCATCCTACCAGGCGGCGCCCGGTGCGCCCACCGCAGGGGTCGCGGAGGCGGACCGGGCTCGCCCGCTCAGATCATGTACTCGATCAGCAGCGCCGGGTCCTCATGCCGCTCGCGCTGCCCCGGCGGCGTGTGCGGGAAGCGCACCTGCGCGGGCACGCCGACTGCGACCGCGCCCGCCGGCACGTCCTTGACCACGACGGCGTTGGCGCCCACCTGGGCGTCGTCGCCGAGGGTGATCGGCCCCAGCACCTTGGCGCCCGCCCCGACCATGACACGGTCGCCCAGGGTCGGGTGCCGTTTGCCGCGCGTCATCGAGCGCCCACCGAGCGTCGAGCCGTGGAACAGCAGGCAGTCGTCGCCGATCACGGCCGTCTGCCCGATGACCACCCCCATGCCGTGGTCGATGAACAGCCGCCGGCCGATGACGGCGCCGGGGTGGATCTCGATGCCGGTCAGCAGGCGCGTGAGCTGTGAGAGCAGACGCGCGGGCAGACGCAGCCCGGCGTGCCACAGGCGGTGGCTGAGCCGGTGCGCCCACAGCGCGTGCACGCCCGGGTAGGCGAGCGCGACCTCAAGGCGCGTGCGCGCCGCGGGGTCGTGCGCGTGGGCGGCGTCGAGGTCCTCAAGGAGGATCTCGACCAGGTGGCGCAGGCCCGGGCGGTGGCCGGGGGGCATGGCGTGCTGGCGCTCGCTGTCGTCCCCGGCCACCGTCCGCGCCCGCACCTCGCGAAGGTCGGTCACGTCAGTCCAGCAGGTCCGCGTACAGCACCGTGGACAGGTATCGCTCACCGAAGTCCGGGACCACGGCGACGATCGTCTTGCCCGCGTACTCCGGCCGTCCGGCGAGCTCGACGGCGGCCGCGAGCGCCGCGCCCGAGGAGATGCCGACGAGCAGGCCCTCCTCCTTGGCCGCGCGGCGCGCGAACTCGATCGCCGTGTCGGCGTCGACGTCCACGACCTCGTCGTACACCGACGTGTCGAGGATCTCGGGCACGAAGTTCGCGCCGATGCCCTGGATCTTGTGCGGGCCGGGGGCGCCGCCGTTGAGGATCGCGGACTCCTTGGGCTCGACGGCGATGATCTTGACCTCGGGCTTGCGCTCCTTGAGCACCTGCCCGACGCCCGTGATGGTGCCGCCCGTGCCGATGCCCGACACGACGGCGTCGACCCCGCCGTCGGTGTCGGCCCAGATCTCCTCGGCCGTGGTCTTGCGGTGGATCGCGGGGTTGGCCTCGTTGGCGAACTGGCGAGCCAGGACGGCGCCGGGTCGCTCGGCGGCGATCCGCTCGGCCTCGGCGACGGCGCCCTTCATACCGTCGGCGCCCGGCGTGAGCACCAGTTCGGCGCCGTAGGCGCGCAGCAGCGCGCGGCGCTCCTTCGACATGGTCTCGGGCATCGCGAGCACGACGCGGTAGCCGCGCACCGCGCCGACCCACGCCAGGGCGATGCCGGTGTTGCCCGACGTCGCCTCGACGATGGTGCCGCCGGGCGCGAGCGCGCCCGAGGCCTCGGCGGCGTCGACGATCGCCACGCCGATGCGGTCCTTGACCGAGTTGGCGGGGTTGTAGAACTCGAGCTTGGCGAGCACGGTGGCGCCGAGGCCTGCGGTGAGCCGGTTGAGCCGGACGAGGGGCGTGCCGCCGATCAGCGTCGTCGCGTCGTCGTAGATGCGTGCCATGGTCATCCTCTGTGTGGAGTGGTTCTTCGTGGTGGGTGCGTGGGTGCGTTGGGTGCGTCGCTGGCGCGGTCGTCGCGTCGGCGGCTGTGAGCGCCCGCGGTCGCCGCGGCCCGGGGCGTCGTCGCGCTACGGGTCAGGCGTGAGGCGGACGCCCTATCGACAGCGGTGACAGCGCGGCGGCGTGGCGCCGACCGTGAGGCGCGCTCGGGGGGCGACGGCGACGCACACTGTCTGCTCCCTCCGGCTGCGGCGTCGGCCCGTGTGGCGCGACGCGGTGGCGCCGTCGACAAGCGACGACGCCTGCACCATATGACCTGCCGGGGCGTCGCCGCCAGGCAGTCTCACTGTGACGTGGCAGGCGCGGTGAACGCCGTGCCTCGATCCCTTTGCGCCAGGCGAACCTACGGATGGCGGTCGCTTGATGAAGGCTGCTTCAGGGTGCGGCGTGCCCGCGCCTATCGTCAAGCCTTGGTACCCAATCTCGACGAAGGAGTCCTCAACGATGACGGCAGTTCCTATCCGCACCGTGATCAGCCCCGGGCGATATGTGCAGGCGCGCGGCGCCATGGCCCGCCTCGGAGAGTTCATCGCGCCGCTCGGCGCGTCCCCGCTCGTCGTCGCCGACGACACCGTGTGGGGGTTCGTCCAGGAGTCCGTGACCGCGTCGTTCGCCGAGGCCGGCCTGCCGGTGCGCCGTGAGGGCTTCGTGGGGCTCGCCACGGCGGCCGAGGTCGACCGGCTCGTGGAGGTCATCCGCGCGACCGGCGCCGACGTCGTGCTCGGCGTCGGCGGCGGCAACACCATCGACGCCGTCAAGGCCGCCGGGCACCTGGCCGGCGTGCGTTGGGCGTCGGTGCCCACGGTCGCCTCGACGGACGCCCCGACGTCGGCCCTGTCGGTCATCTACACCGAGGACGGGGAGTTCGAGGAGTACCGGTTCTTCCCGCACAACCCCGACCTGGTGCTGCTCGACACGCAACTGGTGGCCAACGCCCCGGTCAAGTTCCTCGTCGCGGGCGTCGGCGACGCCCTCGCGACGTGGCTCGAGGCGCGCGCGACCGAGCGCGCGCACGCGACGACGATGGCGGGCGGCCTGCCCACGGCCACCGGCACGGCGCTGGCGCGGCTGAGCTGGGACCTCATCTGGGAGAACGCGATCCCCGCGATCGAGGCGGTCAAGGACCACCTGGTCACCCCCGCCGTCGAGCGGCTCGTCGAGGCGAACACGCTGCTGTCGGGGCTCGGCTTCGAGTCGGGCGGCCTGGCGGCCGCGCACGCCATCCACAACGGCCTGACCGCGGCGCCGCAGACCCACGGGCTCACCCACGGCCAGAAGGTCAACATCGGCTCGGTGACCCAGCTCGTGCTCGAGGGCGCGCCGCTGGCGGAGATCGAGGCGTTCGTCGTGTTCACCACGCGCGTCGGGCTGCCCAACACCCTCACCGAGGTGGGGCTCAAGGTCACCGACGTCGATGACCTGCGCCGCGTCGCGCAGGCCGCCACGGTCGAGGGCGAGACCATCCACAACATGCCGTTCCCTGTCACGGCCGACGACGTCTTCGACGCCCTGCGGTCGATCGAGGGGCTCTCGCGGCGTATCCGAGCCGAGGCCGGGCTGCCCGCCCCCGAGCTCTACGTCGCCGAGCACTGACCCGCCGTGGCGCGCCGCCCGCCCGGCGGCGCGCCACGCTCACAGACAGGACCTTCCGTGGCACATCGCATGATCTGGAACCAGACGGCGTACTTCGGGCCGGGGGCGATCGCGCAGATCCCGAGCGAGCTGCGCGCCCGCGGCTTCACCAAGGCCCTGGTCGTCTCCGACCAGGTGCTCGTCGACTCGGGCGTGACCGCCCGCGTGACCGACCTGCTCGACGACGCCGGACTCGGCTACGAGGTCTTCAGCGACGTCGCCCCGAACCCACCGATCGCCAACGTCCAGGCCGGCGTCGCGGCATTCGCGGCCGCGAAGGCCGACGTGCTCATCGCCGTCGGCGGAGGCTCCCCGCAGGACACCTGCAAGGCCATCGGCATCATCACCGCCAACCCGGAGTTCTCCGACGTCCGCTCGCTCGAGGGCGTCTCGGCGACCACCTACCCGTCCGTTCCGATCGTCGCGGTGCCCACCACCGCGGGCACCGCGTCCGAGACGACCATCAACTACGTCATCACCGACACCGAGCGGCAGCGCAAGTTCGTGTGCGTCGACCCGCACGACATCCCGGTGCTCGCCGTCGTCGACCCCGAGATGATGGCGACCGCGCCGCGCGCGTTGAAGGTCGCCACGGGCCTGGACGCCCTGACGCACGCCATCGAGGGGTACGTCACCGCAGGCGCGTGGGAGCTGTCGGACCTGTTCCACCTCAAGGCCATCCAGGTGATCGCCGCCTCGCTGCCCGCGGCGGCCGACGGCGACGCCGACGCGATGGAGCGCATGGCGATGGGCCAGTACGTGGCCGGCATGGGCTACTCGAACGTCGGCCTCGGCCTAGTGCACGCCATGGCCCACCCACTTGGCGCGCTCTTCGCCGCGCCGCACGGCGTCGCCAACGGCATCCTGCTCGCCCCCGTCATGGCGTTCAACGCCGCGGCCACAGGCGAGAAGTACCGCGACATCGCCGCCGCGTTCGGCGTCGACACCACGGGCATGCAGATCGAGGCAGCCCGCAAGGCCGCCGTCGACGCGGTCGCCGCGCTGACCCGGCAGCTCGGCAACCCGACCCGGATCCGCGAGATCGGCGCGAGCGAGGCGGACCTGCCCGCGCTCGCGCAGGCGGCGTTCGACGACGTGTGCGCAGGTGGCAACCCGCGCTCGGCGTCCGTGGCGGAGATCGAGGCGCTATACCGATCGCTGCTCTGATCGGGCCCCAGACCGCCGGTGGCCGGGCCTCGCAGGGGGAGGCCCGGCCACCGGTGTGAGTGGAGCGGACGACGGGAATCGAACCCGCGTAATCAGTTTGGAAGACTGAGGCTCTACCATTGAGCTACGTCCGCAGTGCGCATCGGCGCGGGCGTAACCCTAGCAAACGCCAGTGCGCTCGACGTGCGCGCGGCACCCCCTAGACTGGGGCGGCGGCCGCGGGCGAGCGGCCCACGGGGTGTGGCGCAGCTTGGTAGCGCATCTGCTTTGGGAGCAGAGGGTCGCTGGTTCGAATCCAGTCACCCCGACCACGCGATGTCGCAGGACATCGGAATGGCCCGGACCTACGGATTGTGGGTTCGGGCCATTTGCCATCTCTGCCGAGCCCTTGGCGGGCGTCCCGAAATGCCAGCCCTCTCTGTCGGTCCAGCCCTTGTGTTGTGTCGCCACTCTTGTGTTGTCTCGCGGCGAGGTGGCGTCTGGCCTGGGCGGCAGACTGGGCGGCGCTTGCCTCCTGATCGAGGGCCACACCGACGACGTCGGCGCCGAGGAGCACAACCTGGACCTGGCCCGACGCCGGGCCGAGGCGTCGGCGCGACGGTTCGTGGACAACGGTGTGGACCGCTCCCCAGCACCACGATCGGGTACGCGTTCGCCTACTCCCGCGCCGACAACAGCACCGATGAGGGCAAAGCCCTGAACCGCAGAGTGGTGATCACCCTGGTCGGCTGAGCGGTCCGGCGCCGCGCTTGTGTTGACGAGGCCTCCCGCAGGGTTGTGCTCGACGGCGTGCCGGTCGTGACCAGAGGCAGCACCAGTCGTGGCGACGCGCGCGGACTCCACCCCGTCCCCGCCCGCTCAGCTCTGGGCCGGCACCTGCCCCCCGAACATCCGCGACACCCCCGCCGCCGTCGACCGCACGGCCGAGGCGACGTGCTCAAGCCGCAGAGTCCCCGTGTGCCCCGCGACCGAGACGGCGCCGAGCACCTCGCCCCCGCAGCCGAAGATCGCTGAGGCGCAGCAACTGGTGCCCATGGCCTGCTCCTGGACGTCGTAGGCGGTGTTGGTTTCCGCGATGCGGCGCAGTTGGGCACGCAGGGTGGCGAGGTCCGTGATCGAGTGCGGGGTCAGCCGGGGCAGTCTGGCGGCGACAGCGGCCTGGACCGCCTGCGGTGGTGAGAACGCCAGAATGGCTTTGCCGACGCCCGTGACGGTGGCGGGCATCCGGCCGCCGACCCGCGACAGGAGCCGGGGGCCCGGGGCCGTGCGGATGATGTCGAGGTAGACGACCTCGGCGCCGTCGAGGACGGCCAGGTGCACTGTCTGACGGGTCGCATCGCGCAGGTCGGTGAGGAACGGCGCCGCGACGTCGCGCAGCCCGCGCTGGCGCGGGGCGCGCAGGCCCAGCTCGAACAGGCGCATGCCCAAGCAGTAGCCGCCGCGCGGGGCTCGCTCCAGCAGTCCCTCGGCGACGAGATCCCCGATGATCCGGTGCGCGCTGGACCGGGGCAGGCGCGCCCGCCGCGCGAGCTCAGCGGCCGAGAGCGCGCTGTCGCGAAACGTGAAAGCCGACAGCACGGCGACCGCGCGGGCGACGACGGAGGTCTCTCGGGTGTCTGCGAGCACGTCATCTCCTGCCACGTCCCGTCCAGCGGGACAGCGATCTTGATGTTGCACAGGTCCGGATCCAAGACTCGGCTCCACTCGGCGAGACCCATCTCGTCGTGACGCGAAATGGCTCGCAGGTGTCGGAGGGAACTCGCCCACCCGACCGACGCGGCCCGCCACCCACGTTTCCTCCCCGACGCAGTGGAGAACAGATGCCCGCCAGCACGGACCTTTGCCGTTCGATCGCCGATCGGCTGCTCGCCGCTTACGAGAGCCGGCGGCCGATCGATCCGATCAGTGCGGACGCCGGCCTGAGCGTGACGGACGCCTACGCGATCCAACTCGCCCAGGTGGAGAGCTGGCGCGCGGCGGGGCGCGTCGTCGCCGGCTACAAGGTCGGGCTGACGTCCCGCGCCATGCAGCGCCAGCTCGGTGTCTCGCAGCCAGACTTCGGACACCTGATGGGCGACCAGGTTCACTCCGACAGCCAACCGCTCGACCACGTGCGCTACCTGCAGCCCAAGGTCGAGCCGGAGATCGCCTTCGTGCTCGGCGCGGACCTAGCCGGGCCCGGCGTCAACGTCGCGCAGGCGCTGCGAGCGGTCGACTTCGTCCTGCCCGCGCTGGAGGTCATCGACTCGCGCATCACGGACTGGCGCATCGGGTTCATCGACACCGTGGCCGACAACGCCTCGGGCGCCGGCGTCGTCCTCGGCTCGCGCCCGGTCCGGGTCGACGCGCTCGACCTCGCGCTGTCGGGCTGCGTGATGGAGCTCGACGGCGCCGTCGTGGCCACGGGCGCGGGCGGCGCCGTCCTGGGCTCCCCGGTCAACGCCCTGGTCTGGCTCGTCAACACCCTGGGCGAGCGCGGGGTGGCATTCCGGGCGGGCGACGTCGTCCTGCCCGGCTCCGTGACGGCCGCCGTCCCGGTTGCGGCCGGATCGGTCGCACGCGCCCGCTTCGGTGGGCTGGGCCAGGTCACCACCGTCTTCCGCTGAGCGTCGTCGGCTCGAGCGCGCGAGCCGCGCCCGCCACGACCACCCGCACCTATCCAGCACGTCACCGGCAAGGGAGAGAAGAACCTATGGGCACCCGAGCGATCGCCGCGATCGTCGGCCCGGGAAACATCGGGACCGATCTGCTGATCAAACTCCTCCGCCGCTCGGAGAGCATCGAGCCGCGATACATGATCGGCGTCGACCCGGCGTCCGACGGCCTGGCGCGCGCCCGGCGGCTCGGCGTCCAGGCGAGCCACGAGGGCGTCGACTGGCTGCTCGCCCAGGACGAGGCGCCTGACATCGTGTTCGAGGCCACCGGCGCGCGCGCCCACCTGGCCAACGCCCCCCGCTACGCGCAGCGGGGCATCATGGCGGTCGACCTGACCCCGGCGGCCGTCGGCCCGTACTGCGTGCCCGCAGTGAACCTGGACGCGCACCTCGACGCGGCCAACCTCAACATGGTCACCTGCGGGGGACAGGCCACGGTCCCCATCGTCGCCGCGGTGAGCCGCGTGACCCCGGTGGCCTACGGCGAGATCGTCGCCTCGCTCGCCTCGCTCTCGGCCGGACCCGGGACCCGCGCGAACATCGACGAGTTCACCGAGACGACGTCGGACGCGATCGTCAAGGTCGGCGGCGCCGCCCGGGGCAAGGCGATCATCGTGCTCAACCCCGCCGACCCGCCCATGAGGATGCGCAACACGGTGTTCTGCGCCATCTCGGCCGACGCCGCCGAGAGCGCCGCGACGCGTGACGCCATCGCCGAGTCGGTGCACCGCGCCGTCGACGCGGTGCGCGAGTACGCCCCCGGGTACGCGCTGCGCAGTGAGCCCCAGTTCGAGCCGCCGCAGGACGTGTGGGGCGGCGACGGCCGCGTCAGCGTCTTCGTCCAGGTCACCGGCCGCGGTGACTACCTGCCCGAGTACGCCGGCAACCTCGACATCATCACGTCGGCTGCCGCCCAGGTGGGCGAGCTGATCGCCCGACGACGGATCATCCCCGCCCGCGACGGCCACACCGTCGCGCCCGAGCCCACGGCAGGTGCGTGAACCATGACCGACAGCGCCCAGACCTCCCGACCGACCGGGACGAACCCGCAGGTGGGCACCCGCCGCGACCTGCGGATCACCGACACGACGCTGCGCGACGGGTCGCACGCCATGCGCCACCAGTTCACCGAGCAGCAGGTGCGCGACGTCGTGCGCGCGCTGGACGCGGCGAACGTCGAGGTCATCGAGGTGACCCACGGCGACGGCCTCGGCGGCTCCTCGTTCAACTACGGCTTCTCGGCGGTGCCTGACATCCGTCTCATCGAGGCCGCCGCGCAGGAGGCGACGCAGGCCAAGATCGCCGCGCTGCTGCTGCCCGGGCTCGGCACCGTGCGCGACCTCAAGGACGCCTACGCGGCGGGCGCCCGGGTCGCCCGCATCGCGACGCATTGCACCGAGGCCGACGTCTCGGTCCAGCACTTCGGGGCGGCGCGCGAGATCGGCATGGAGACCTGCGGGTTCCTCATGCTGTCCCACCGCGTTGAGCCCGACGCCCTCGCCCACCAGGCCCGCATCATGGTCGACGCCGGTTGCCAGTGTGTGCTGGTCGTCGACTCGGCCGGAGCGCTCATCCTGGAGCAGGTCTCCGACCGGGTGTCTGCGCTCCTGGACGAGATCGGCTCGCAGGCGCAGGTGGGCTATCACGGCCACCAGAACCTGTCGTTCGGCGTGGCCAACTCGGTGCTGGCCCACCGGGCCGGCGCCCGCCAGATCGACGGGTCGTTGTGCGGACTCGGCGCCGGCGCCGGCAACTCGCCGACCGAGGTCCTCGTCGCGGTCTTCGACCGCCTCGGTGTCGACACGCAGATCTCGGTCGACGACATCCTCGCGGCGGCGGCCGACGTCGTGCGGCCCATCATCACCCGGCTGCCGTGGATGGACCACGGGTCGATCATGCAGGGCTACGCGGGCGTCTACTCCTCGTTCCTGCTGCACGCCGAGCGCGCGGCCGAGCGGTACGGCGTGCCGGCGCCCACGCTGCTGCGGATCGCCGGCGAGCGAGGGTACGTCGGCGGTCAGGAGGACCTTCTGATCGACGCGGCCCTCGAGCTGTCCGGCCGGGGCACGGCGGAGGCGTCGGCATGAGCGCGTGGGATATCAGAACCGCCGCCTGCGAGCTGCTCACCTGTGAGCGCGAGCGCCGCGACCGTGAGCCGCTGAGCGACGAGTGGCCCGACCTCGACCTGGCGACCGCCTACGCCATCCAGGACGCGACCCTGCGCCAACGCGTGGCGGCGGGTCAGTGCCGGGTCGGCGTCAAGCTGGGCCTGACCTCGCGCGCGAAACAGCGGCGCATGGGCGTCGACGAGCCGATCGTCGCCTGGCTGACCGACGACATGGCGATGGCGGCCGGCGAGCCGGTCTCGGCCGAGCGGTTCATCCACCCGAGGGTCGAGCCGGAGATCGCCTTCGTCATGGGCGCCGACCTCGAGGGGCCGGGGGTCACCGCGGCGACCGCGATGGACGCGGTCGCCTGGGTCTACGCCGGCGCCGACGTCATCGACTCCCGGTACCGGGACTTCCGGTTCACATTGCCCGACGTCGTCGCGGACAACGCGTCGTCGGGCGCCTTCGTCACGGGCCCGACGGCGCTGCGGCCCGCGGGTCTGGACCTGACCACCGAGGCCGTGCTGGTCGAGGTCGACGGTGAGATCGTCGACACCGCCACGGGTGCGGCTGTGCTCGGGCACCCGGCCGAGGCGCTCGCACTGGCGGCCAACGCCCTGGCGCGGCGCGGGCAGTCGATCATGGCCGGGCAGGTCGTGCTGACCGGCGGGCTGACCGACGCCTACCCGGTCCCCCCGGGGGCGAACATCGCCTTCCACTTCACCCACCTCGGCAGCCTCACCGTGCGTGGAGGCGCCTGATGCCGATCATCGAGGTCACCTTGACCACCGGGCGGTCCGCCGCACAGCTGCGTGCGCTGCTGCACGAGCTCACCGTCGCCGCGACCCGCGCGTTGGGCTGCCCGGTCGAGTCGGTCCGGGTCATCGCGCGCGAGATCCCCCCCACACACCTGAGCGCAGGAGACGTCACGATCGAGGAGAGGAGCCGTCGTCATGACTGAGTTCTTCGGGCATGTCATCGATGGTCAGGAGGTCGAGTCCGCCGACGGGCGCCGGTTCGACACCGTCAACCCCTACACCCGCCAGGCGTGGGCTCAGGTCCCGCTCGGCGGCCGCCCGGAGGCGTCGGCCGCGATCGCCGCGGCACGTCGGGCCTTCGACGACGGACCGTGGCCGCGCCGGGGGCCGCAGGAGCGGCAGGCGGTGCTGCGCCGCTTCGCCGAGCTCATGGTCGAGCGCGCTGACGAGCTGGCCCGCGCGGACACCTTGGACATGGGCAAGCCGACCGCCCAGGCGCTCGCCGACGTCGAGCGGTCGGCGTGGAACATCCGGTTCTTCGCCGACCACCAGGCGCTGTCCTGCGGCGACCAGTACCCCATGGACGGCGGACACCACGCGTACTCGCTGTTCCAGCCAGCGGGCGTGGTGGTCGCGATCGCCCCGTGGAACTTCCCGCTCATGATGGCCACCTGGAAGATCGCCCCAGCGCTGGCCTGGGGCAACACCGTGGTCCTCAAACCCTCGGAGTTCACCCCGACGTCGGTGGTGGTCCTGGCACGGTTGGCGCTTGAGGCGGGCATCCCGCCCGGGGTGCTCAACGTCGTGCACGGGTTCGGCACGGACTCGGTGGGCGAGTTCCTCACCGACGACGACCGGGTGGACCGGATCACCTTCACGGGCGAGTCGCGCACCGGCAACGCCATCATGGGCGCCGCCGCCAAGCGCCTGATCCCGGTCAGCCTGGAGCTCGGCGGCAAGGGGGCGAACATCGTCTTCGACGACGCCGAGCTGGAGAACGCCACCGACTGGGCCGTGCAGGCGATCTTCCGCAACGCCGGCCAGGTCTGCCTCGCGGGATCGCGGCTGTTCCTCCAACGCGGTGTCGCTGAGAGGTTCCTCGAGAGGTTCACGGGCAAGGCCGAGGCGCTCGTCATGGGCGACCCACAGGCCGACGGCACTGAGTTCGGTCCGCTGTCGAGCGACGTCCACCACGCCAAGGTCAAGGGTTACGTCGAGACCGTGGAGCGGGATGGCGGACGGATCCTCACCGGCGGTATGGGGGAGGGGTGGTTCGTCAAGCCGACCATCGTGGTCGACCTGCCGCTCGACGCGCCGCAGTACCGCGAGGAGATCTTCGGGCCCGTGGTCGTCGTCAACGTCTTCGACACCGAGGACGAGGTCGTCCGCCTCGCCAATGACACGCCGTACGGGCTCAACGCCATGGTGTTCACCGAGAGCCTGTCTCGCGCACACCGCGTCGCGGGGCGCCTCAAGGCCGGGACGGTCTGGGTCAACTGCTTCTTCATCCGCGATCTGCGCGCCCCGTTCGGCGGCGTCGGGGCGTCGGGCGTGGGGCGCGAGGGCGGTAACTTCTCGCGGGAGTTCTTCACCGAGCCCAAGGCCGTGGTCATGCAGGTGAGCCGAGAGTCGGGAGCCTGAGGTGGAGGGCGAGTCCGCGCGCGCTCAGGCCGTGATCGACCCGGGCCAGCGCGGCGTCGCACTGAGCCCGTCGACGCCGACGCGGGCGCTCACCGTCCGCGGCATCGACGTCCCGATCCCGGCTCGCGACGACGAGACGCTGCTCGCGACCATCTATCGCGCCGGATATGCGGTGCGCGCTGGCTGTCACCGCGGCGGGTGCGGCATCTGCACCGTCGAGGTCGTCACGGGAGACGTGGAGTATCCGGTGGCTGTGTGCGAGCAGGCGCTGCCCGCGCAGCGGCGCGCCGAGGGCGTCGCGCTGGCCTGCCGGGCCGTCCCGGTCGGCGACGTCACGATCGCCGTCCCGCCGGAGAGCCGGTTGCGGTGCATCGCACCGCTGCTGACTCGGCTTGTCCTGGGGGACGAGGTGGAGGGCGGACGACGTCCTCCGCGCAAGGCGGCGGGCCTCGTCCCGTCGCGAGGCACGCAAGCGAACGACACGCAATCGAACGCAATCCCGCGTAGGCACTGGAAGGAGTGAGCTGTGGGCGTTCTGCGCATGGGCTACATCCATATCCGCGTGACGGATCTGGAGGCGGCGAAGAAGCACTACATCGGCACGATGGGTTTCACACCGACGCTTGAGATCGGCCGCACGGTCTACCTCAAGGGATGGGACGAGTGGGACCACCACTCGGTCGTCCTGGAGGAGGGTGGCGTCGGCGTCAAGAAGTTCGGGTTCAAGGTCGAGTCCCCCGATGACATCGATGTCATCGAGAACAAGGCGCGCGTCTTCGGCGTGAAGACGGAGCGGATGTCTCGCGGCGACAATCCCGAGGTCTCGGACGGCGTGCGTATGACCTTGCCGTCAACACACGTCGTGGAGGTCTACTACGACCAGACATATGTCGGGATCGAAGTCGGCGGCGTCAACCCGGACGCCTTCCCAAGGCATCTGGCGGGAGTCGGAGCCCCGCGCATCGACCATGCGCTGATGGTGGCGGAGGACGTCAACGTCAACGAGCGGTTCTTCATGGACGTGATGGACTTCTACCAGGTCGAGAGACTGGTTCCGGACCTCGACCACACCGAGTGCTCGCTGGCGTCGTGGCTGTCGGTCGGCAACCGCGGGCACGACATCGCCATTCTGGGCGGCCCACCCGGAACCGACGGCAAGATCCACCACTTCGCGTTCCAGCTCTATGGCTGGTCCGAAGTCCTCCGGGCGTCCGACATCATGTCGATGGACGAGGTCCACCTCGACGTCGGTCCGACCCGCCACGGGATCACTCGCGGTCAGACGACGTATTTCTTCGACCCGTCGGGCAACCGCAACGAGGTGTTCTCGGACGGCTATGTCGCCTATCGCGACCGGCCCACGACCCTGTGGACGGCGGACCGGCTGCCCAAGGGCATCTTCTATCACAAGAGACAGCTCAACGAGGAGTACACAACTGTTTTCACGTGATAGATTGCGTCAGTCCGTGGTGTCAATGGTGAGCCACACGGATTGACCTCCTCCGCGCCGTGTCGCCCATCGCGACACGGCGCGGAGTGCGTTCTCACCGGGTGGGGGAAGGAGCGAGTTCCATGGGAATTGTCTACGAACAGCGCAACCTGACAGTCGATGGCGCGATGACGGTCCTGGAGGGCGCCCGCCGCAAGGCGTCCGAGATGGGCGTCGCGGTATGCCTCGCGGTGACCGACCAGTCGGGGACCCTGCTGGCCTTCGCCCGCATGGACGGAGCGCCCCGGCTGTCGATCCAACTCGCCCAGGACAAGGCCTACACGGTCACCGCGTTCGGGCTGCCGACCAGTGCGTGGTACCCGATGCTCGAGAAGGTCCCGTCGCTGCTACACGGGATCGTGAAGGCGGACCGTCTGATGGTCTTCCCTGGCGGGGTTCCCGTGACCCTCGACGGCGTGCCCGTCGGCGCGGTCGGAGTCTCGGGCGGAACGGTCGAGGAGGACGACGAGATCGCCACGGCGGGGGCCGCTGCGCTGGTCGCCGCGTAAGGACGCGCGCGGTCTACGCTGCCGCAATGAGCAACGCGGACCTGGTCGCGCAGTTCCACCGAGCGATCGGTGAGGCGACGCCCGCGACCCCGCAGGCGCCGGGCGCCGATCGGCTCGCGCTGCGCGAGACGCTGGTGCGTGAGGAGGCCGCGGAGGTCTTCGAGCAGTTCGAGCGATTGCGGGCGCTCGCGGCCGACGGCGTGCCGGCGGGCATGGGTGACATCGCGGCCCTCGCGCACGAGTTGGCCGACCTGCTCTACGTCACTTACGGCGCGCTGCTCGCGCTGGGAGTCCAGCCCGACGCCGTCTTCGCCGAGGTGCACCGGGCCAACCTCGCCAAGGCGTCGGGACCGCGCCGCGCGGACGGCAAGCAACTCAAGCCTGACGGCTGGCGCCCCGCCGATGTCGAGGCCGTCCTGCGCGCCAGCCAGCCCTAGCCTCCCCGCCCGCTCACCGCCACCCGCCACCCGCTCCCCGCCACCCGCTCCCCGCCACCCGCTCCCCGCCACCCGCTCCCCGCCACCCGCTCCCCGCCACCCGCTCCGCGCCGCTCCTCCCCGCCACCCGCTCCCCACCGCTGATTCCGCCCGCCCGCCGCCCCGTGCCGCAGCGCAGCGCTGGCCTCCGCGGGCGGCCCCGCGAGTTCGAGTGGTTGCGCGGAGTTCGAGCGTTCGGTGCGAGTTCGAGCCCTCGGGCGCTCGAACTGCGCGCCAACCACTCGAACTTCGCTCCGAGTAGCCGAACTGCGGGTTGGGCGTCGCATGGGCGTCTAGCGGGGCTGTCACGGCGGGCGCATGCCACGTCAACTGCTCGAACGCCGCTGGGCGGGGCAGACTGACCGGCGTGGACGACTCTTCCGGTCCCGCCCGGCGCAGAGGGCTCGCGCGGCTCGCCGAGGCGCTTGACGTTGCGCCCGCGCTCCGGCTTGGGGTGGCTGCGGTGGTCGGCGCGGTCGCCGGCGTCGCGTTGCGCACGGACTCGCTGGTCACCGCCCTGCTGGGCGGCTGGGCCGTCGGCGGCCTGCTGTTCGTCGTGTGGACCCTGACGGTCGTGGTGCCGATGGGTCCCGACGCCACCGCGGAGCACGCGCTGCGCGAGGAGCCGGCGCGCGTCATCGAGCGCGGACTGGTGCTCATCGCCGCGATGGCCAGCCTCGCCGGGCTCGCCGTCGTGCTCGTGCAGGGCGGGCTGCGCGAGCATCCGCTCACGGCCGTCGCGGTGCTGGCCGCCGTCGTCGCGTCGTGGGCGAGCGTGCACACGATCTTCGCCCTGCGCTACGCCCGCCTCTACTACACGGCCCCGCGCGGCGGGATCGACTTCCACAACGCCGATGCGGACGCCGATACCGACGCCGACGCAGCAGACGGCGGGGGAGCCGCGCCGTCGTACTCCGACTTCACCTATGTCGCGTTCACGGTCGGCATGAGCTTCGCCGTCTCGGACACCGACCTGCGCACGACGGCGATGCGCCGCACCGCGCTGACGCAGGCGCTGCTGGCCTACCTGTACGGGACGGTCATCGTCGCCCTGCTGGTCAACCTGGTGGCGGGCCTCGCGGCCTGAGCGGGCCCGCGCCGCGACCCGCGGCTTGCGGCGCCTGTCGCGTTGGCGGGCGCCGACCGGGGACGTCGCGGCTGCCGACGCGAGGCGTCGCGCGCAGGACAGGTGCTCTACGATGTTGGGGTTGCCCGTACGCCTCACCCGTCCTCGACGGACCTGCCGCGCGCGTACGCACCCCGATCACAGTTGGAGACCATCGAAGTGAAGAGCGCCGTCGAGACCCTGGAGCCCACCAAGGTCAAGCTGACCGTCGAGGTGGACTACGACGAGCTCAAGCCGAGCATCGACCACGCCTACAAGCACATCGCGGAGCAGGTGAGCGTTCCCGGCTTCCGCAAGGGCAAGGTCCCCCCGCGCATCATCGACCAGCGTGTCGGTTGGGGCGCCGTCGTCGAGCACGCGGTCAACGAGTCGCTGGGCGGGTTCTACGGCCAGGCCGCCGCCGAGCAGAAGCTGCGCCCGCTCGGCCAGCCCTCCGTCGAGGTCACCGAGATCCCCGCCAAGGCCGGTGAGGGCCAGCTCGCCTTCACCGCCGAGGTCGAGGTCCGTCCCGAGATCGAGCTGCCCGCGATCGACGCGATCGAGATCGCCGTCGAGTCGACCGAGGTCACCGACGCCGACGTGACCGAGCGCCTGGACGCGCTGCGCGAGCGTTTCGGCACGCTGGTCGGCGTCGAGCGCCCCGCCGCGGACGGCGACTACGTCGTCATCGACCTCAAGGCCGTCATCGGCGACCAGGAGGTCGACTCGGTGTCGGGCATCTCCTACCAGATCGGCTCGGGCAACATGCTCGAGGGCCTCGACGAGGCGCTCACCGGCCTGTCGGCGGGCGAGACCACGACGTTCAAGGCCACGCTGGCCGGCGGCGAGCACGAGGGCGAGGAGGCCGACGTCACCGTCACCGCCACCTCGGTCAAGCAGCGCGACCTGCCTGAGGCGGACGACGACTTCGCCCAGCTCGCCTCCGAGTTCGACACGCTCGAGGAGCTGACCGCCGACCTGCGCGAGCAGGTCTCCTCGATCAAGAAGTCGAACCAGGCCGTCACCGCGCGCGACCAGCTGCTTGAGAAGCTGCTCGCCGCCGTGGAGATCCCCGTGCCCTCGGGCGCCGTCGAGGCCGAGGTGCACCGCCACCTCGAGTCCGAGGACCGCCTGGAGGACGACACGCACCGCGCCGAGGTCACGAAGGACGCCACCGACGCGCTCAAGAACCAGATCCTGCTCGACACGCTCGCCGAGAGCCTTGAGGTCAAGGTCGGCCAGGGCGAGCTCGTCGAGTACCTCGTGCAGTCCTCGCGCCAGTACGGCATGGAGCCGCAGCAGTTCATCCAGACGCTCGACCAGGGCGGGCAGATCCCGGCCATGGTCGGCGAGGTCGCGCGCTCCAAGGCGCTCGCGGTCGCGCTGCGCAAGATCGAGGTCAAGGACGGCGAGGGCAACGTCGTCGACCTGAGCGAGTTCATCGGCTCGGACGAGGCCGACACCGCCGCGCAGGCGCTGGAGAACGCCGTGGCCGAGGCCGCCGAGGCTGAGGAGCCCGCGCAGGCCTGAGCCCACCGGTGGTTGAGCCTGTCGAAACCACCTGAGCGCACGACGACGGCGCCGCACCCGACCTGGGGTGCGGCGCCGTCGTCGTACCCCGCCGCGCACGGCGCGAGGGGCGTCATGCCATGCGCCGTGAGCGAAACGGGACGCAGCGTGGACGAACGCGACAGTGGGGCACGTTAGGGTCGAGCGACACCGATCGCTAAGGAGACGGACGTGAACGACAGGCTGCGGATGGACAGCACCGGACCAGTGCCTATGAACCCCGTGGCTCGCGCCGACGGACCGAGTCTTGGTCTCAACGACTCCATCTACAACCGGCTCCTCAAGGAGCGCATCATCTGGCTCGGCTCGGAGGTTCGCGACGAGAACGCCAACGCGATCTGCGCGCAGATGATGCTGCTGGCCGCTGAGGACCCCGACAAGGACATCTGGCTGTACATCAACAGCCCTGGCGGGTCGATCACCGCCGGCATGGCGATCTACGACACCATGCAGTTCATCCAGCCCGACGTCGCCACCGTGGCGATGGGCATGGCCGCCTCGATGGGGCAGTTCCTGCTCTCCTCGGGCGCCAAGGGCAAGCGCTACGCGACGCCGCACGCCCGGGTCATGATGCACCAGCCCTCGGGCGGCATCGGTGGCACCGCGACTGACGTGCGCATCAACGCGCAGCTCATCATGCACATGAAGCAGGTGCTCGCCGACCTGACGGCGCAGCAGACGGGCAAGCCGCTCGAGCAGATCCTCAAGGACAACGACCGCGACTCCTGGTTCACCGCGCAGGAGGCCCTGGAGTACGGGTTCATCGACCACGTGGTCGAGAACGCGGCGCTCGCGGGCGGCGGCGGCATGCAGACGAGCGCGAGCTGACGGCGGCGAGGAGACAACGATGAGCCACATGACCCCTGAGCAGTTCGCCACCACGGCCGGCCGCCTGGCCGGCGACTACGCCCGACCGGGCGGGATCGCGCTGTCGCCGTCGTCGCGGTACGTCCTGCCGCAGTTCGAGGAGCGCACCGCCTACGGCTTCAAGCGCCAGGACCCGTACACCAAGTTGTTCGAGGACCGCATCATCTTCCTCGGTGTGCAGGTCGACGACGCCTCGGCCGACGACGTCATGGCCCAGCTGCTGGTCCTGGAGTCCCAGGACCCGGACCGCGACATCATGATGTACATCAACAGCCCCGGTGGGTCGTTCACCGCGATGACGGCGCTGTACGACACGATGCAGTACATCAAGCCGCAGATCCAGACGGTGTGCCTCGGCCAGGCGGCCTCGGCCGCCGCGGTGCTGCTGGCCGCGGGCCAGCACGGCAAGCGCTACGCCCTGCCCAACGCCCGCGTGCTCATCCACCAGCCGGCGATGGAGGGCGGCGGCTACGCCCAGGCCTCCGACATCGAGATTCACGCCAACGAGCTCATCCGCATGCGCGAGTGGCTCGAGGAGACGCTGGCGCACCACTCGGGCCGCACGGCCGAGCAGGTCAAGGAGGACATCGAGCGCGACAAGATCCTCACGGCCGCCCAGGCCAAGGACTACGGGCTCGTCGACCTGGTGCTCGAGTCGCGCAAGCCGGCCCCGGTCGTCGCCCGCTGAGGCGTCATCCGGTGGTTGAGCCTGTCGAAACCACCCCCAACGGGGCCAAATCGACAGCCTCAACCACCGGGCGCTCCTCAGTCCGCTGGCGACGCACCGGGGAAGTCGGCTGACAAGGCCGGTGCGGTGGTGTGGAATGGGCTGCAGACCTACTCGCGTGAGGAAGGGGGCGCCCCGTGCCACGGATCGGTGACGGAGCTGACCTGCTGAAGTGCTCGTTCTGCGGCAAGTCTCAGAAGCAGGTCAAGAAGCTGATCGCGGGCCCAGGCGTCTATATCTGCGACGAGTGCATCGACCTGTGCAACGAGATCATCGAGGAGGAGCTCAGCGAGCAGGCCGAGCTCGGGATGACCGAGCTGCCCAAGCCGCGGGAGATCTTCGAGTTCCTCGAGCAGTACATCATCGGCCAGGACGGCGCCAAGCGGGCGCTGGCCGTCGCCGTCTACAACCACTACAAGCGCATCCAGGCGAGCGACCAGGCGCGTGCAGGCGCCGGTGACGAGTCCATCGAGATCGCCAAGTCGAACATCCTGCTCATCGGCCCCACCGGCACGGGCAAGACATATCTCGCGCAGACGCTCGCCAAGATGCTCAACGTCCCGTTCGCGATCGCGGACGCCACGGCCCTGACCGAGGCGGGCTACGTGGGCGAGGACGTCGAGAACATCCTCCTCAAGCTCATCCAGGCCGCTGACTATGACGTCAAGAAGGCCGAGACGGGCATCATCTACATCGACGAGGTCGACAAGGTCGCGCGCAAGGCCGACAACCCGTCGATCACGCGCGACGTCTCGGGCGAGGGCGTCCAGCAGGCGCTGCTGAAGATCATCGAGGGCACGACGGCGTCGGTGCCGCCCCAGGGTGGGCGCAAGCATCCGCACCAGGAGTTCATCCAGATCGACACCACCAACGTGTTGTTCATCGTGGCCGGCGCCTTCGCGGGGCTTGACGACATCGTCGCGGCCCGCGCGCGCAAGCGTGGCATCGGGTTCGGCGCCCCGATGGAGTCCAACGCGGACGAGGACCTGTTCGCCGAGGTGCGGCCCGAGGACCTGCAGAAGTACGGCCTCATCCCCGAGTTCATCGGACGCCTGCCGGTGATCGCGTCGGTCTCGCCGCTCGATCGCGGCGCCCTGGTGCGCATCCTCACCGAGCCGCGCAACGCCCTGGTCAAGCAGTACCAGCGCATGTTCCAGATCGACGGCGTCGAGCTGGAGTTCGACGACGAGGCGATCGAGGCCGTGGCCGAGCAGGCGTTGCTGCGTGGCACGGGCGCCCGCGGCCTGCGCGCGATCATGGAGGAGGTGCTCCAGCAGGTCATGTTCGACGTCCCCAGCCGGGACGACGTCGAGCGCGTGGTCATCACACGCGAGGTCGTGCTGGAGAACGTCAACCCGACGCTGGTGCCGCGCGCGACGCCGGTGCGCACGCGCACCCCCCGCGAGAAGTCGGCCTGAGCGCGATAGCGGCTTGAGCGCGACGGCGGCATGACCGCCGC
The DNA here is from genome assembly GCF_004216535.1 of Xylanimonas ulmi. Taxonomy (NCBI): domain Bacteria; kingdom Bacillati; phylum Actinomycetota; class Actinomycetes; order Micrococcales; family Promicromonosporaceae; genus Xylanimonas; species Xylanimonas ulmi. The sequence goes on along the minus strand of NZ_SGWX01000001.1, from coordinate 1,888,142 downwards.
CGCGAGGGCATGACGCCGCCGCGAGGCGGCCGCCCGGATGCCGGAGGGCCGCCTCACCTGCGGTCGCGGGTGGTCAGTTGTACAGGGCGTCGATCGTGGACTCGAAGTCCTTGAGGACCAGTGCGCGCTTGACCTTGAGCGACGGGGTCAGGTAGCCGTTGGCCTCGGTGAAGTCGTGCTCCAGGACATGGATCTTGCGGATCGACTCGGCGCGCGAGACCGCCTCGTTGGCGCGGTGCACCGCCCGGTCGAGTGCGGCCAGCACGTCGGGGTGTGTGCGCGCCTGGGACAGGGGCATGTTCTCCAGGCCGTGGGTCGCGAGCCAGCCGGGCAGCATCTCGGCGTCGAGCGTCACGAGCGCGCCGATGAACGGGCGCTGGTCGCCGACGACGACGACCTGCGAGACCAGCGGGTGCGAGCGCAGCCGGTCCTCGAGCAGCGCGGGGGCCACGTTCTTGCCGCCCGCGGTGACGATGATCTCCTTCTTGCGGCCTGTGATGCGCAGGCGGCCCTCGCTGTCGAGCGTGCCGAGGTCGCCGGTGTGGAACCAGCCGTCCCGCAGCGCCTCGGCCGTCAACTCGGGCTGGTTGTGATAGCCGCGGAAGATGGACGCGCCCTTGAGCAGGATCTCGCCGTCGTCGTCGATCTTGACGCTCAGGCCGGGCAGCGCCGGGCCGACGGTGCCGATGGCGACCGAGCGCGGCAGGTTGACCGCGGCGGGCGCCGTCGTCTCGGTCAGGCCGTAGCCCTCGAGCACGGTCACCCCGACGCCGCGGAAGAAGTGCCCCAGGCGCTCACCGAGCGGGGCGCCGCCCGAGACGGCGTGGACGACGTTCCCGCCCATCGCGTCACGCAGCTTGCCGAGCACGAGGCGGTCGGCGAGCTGGTGCTGGGCGCGCAGCGCCGCCGGGACGCGGCCGGAGTCCTGGGCGCGCGAGGTCGCGATGGCCGTGCGCACGGCCCAGTAGAAGATCTGGCGCTTGAGCTTGGAGGCCGACGCCTTCTGCTCGGCCGAGTTGTAGACCTTCTCGAAGACGCGCGGGACGGCGAGCAGGAACGTGGGCTTGAACGAGCCGAGGTCGGCGACGAGGTTCTTGACGTCGGGCGCGTGGCCCAGCACGGTGTCCGCGGACAGGACCGCCACTTGGATCAGGCGGGCGAACACGTGCGCGAGCGGAAGGAACAGCAGCGTGCGGGCGCCGTCCCAGTCGATGACCTCGGGCAGCGCCTCGGCGGCGTTGCGCGAGACGTGCGCGAAGTTGGCGTGCGTGAGCTCGGCGCCCTTGGGGCGTCCGGTCGAGCCCGAGGTGTAGATGATGGTCGCCAGGTCGGAGGCGACGACGGCGTCGCGTCGGGCGGTGACCGTCTCGAGCGGGACCTCGGCGCCCGCCGTGCGCAGCGTCTCGATGGCGTCCGCGTCGATGATCGAGACCTTCTCCAGCACGGGCAGGCGGTCGCGGACGACGTCGACGATGCCCGCGTGCGCGACCGTCTCGACGAACGCGAAGCGCACGCCCGCGTCGGACAGGATCCACTCGACCTGGTCAGGCGCCGAGGTCTCGTAGACCGGAACCGGCACGCCGCCGACGGCCCAGATCGCGAAGTCGAGCAGCGTCCACTCGTAGCGCGTGCGCGACATGATCGCGACGCGGTCACCGACCTCGACGCCATGCGCGACCAGGCCACGGGCGACGGCGAGCACCTCGGCGTCGAACTGGTTGGCGCTCACGGGCACCCAGGGCGCCGACGGCGTCTCGCGACGCTCGAGCAGCGTGCGGTCGCCCGAGCGTGCCACACGGTCGGCGAGCAGCGTGTTGATGCTGGTCGACTCCGGGATGTCCACGAGGGCCGGGGTCGTCGCGAGGTTCACGGTTCTTGGTCTCCTCTGTCTGGGTCCCGGCGGGTTGCCGGGGGGCGTTGTGACGCTACACGCCCATCGCGGTCCTGCCGCTGACCGATGCCCGTTTAGGATCGCTCCTGTGACGGAACCGGCGATGCCCGAAGAGATCCTGGGCCTCAGGCGCAGTATCGACAACATTGACGCAGCCCTGGTGCATCTGCTAGCCGAGAGGTTCAAGATGACGCAGCGTGTCGGTGAGCTCAAGGCCGTGGGCGGTCTGCCGCCGGCCGACCCCTCGCGGGATCAGCAGCAGATCGCGCGGCTGACCGACATCGCGACGCAGGCGGGCCTCGACCCCGCGTTCGCCGAGGCGTTCCGCGCGTTCGTGGTCGCTGAGGTGATCCGTCACCACGAGCTCATCGCGGCCGAGTACGCCGCCGGTCAGCGTCAGGGCGAAGTGCCGCCGCTGGACACGTTCGCTTGAAGGGGCTAGGCAGCCTCGCTCCGTTCGGGCGCGTCGCGCGCCCTGGCGGTGGCGGTCTGCCGCCGGGCGTCGCACCCTAGGGGGACAGCCGAGACCAGGAGGCGCGAACGCTGCTATGAAGACCGACTGGATCAAGCCCCTCATCGGCCGCCCTGGGCCGTTCGCGACGGTGTATCTCGACGCGACGCGCTCGGCCGAGGCCGGGGACAAAGACGTCGTGGGACGGTGGAAGGGCGTGCGCCGCACGCTCGCACAGCAAGGTGCGCCGCCGAGCGTGCTCGACGCCGTCGAGGACGCGGCGTTGCGGCCCACCCGCAAGCCGGGTGCGCACGGGCGCGTGATCATCGCCGACGCCGGGGGTGTGCTGGTCGACAAGGCGCTGCGCACGGCCCCGACCGTGGCCACGGGGGTCTGGCACGCCGTCCCGGCGCTGCTGCAGGCCGCCTTCGCGGCCGATGAGGAGGTCGTCGCGCTCAAGGTCGCCGTGGACCGGACGGGCGCGGACCTGCGGCTCGTGGGCGCCCGCTGCTGGGACGCCGCGCGCACCTTCGAGGCCCCGCACGACGACGTCTCCAAGGCTGCGCCCGGCGGTTCGTCGCGTGGTGGGGGCACGGGCGGCGGGGGCGCCGGCGGGGGAGACCGCGGCGGCTCGTCGGCGGCCGAGGCGCGTGCGGAGGACTCCTTGGCGCGCAACGCCGAGGCCATCGCGCGCGAGGTGGACCGAACGGTGCACGAGGAGCGGCCTGAGATCGTGCTGCTGTTCGGTGACGCGCGCACCGTGCGCGCGGTCCGGGCGGCGCTCACGCGTCCGGTCGCACAGTTGACCGTCGAGGTCGCTGGGGGCGGGCGCGGAGCCGGGGTGCGTGAGGGCGCGTTCCTCGAGAACCTGGAGGACGCCCTGGACTCGTTCCGTGAGCGGCGCCGCGAGCAGGTGCTCTCTGAGCTGCGCGAGGGCCAGGGCCGCGAGCAGGGCGCCGTGACGGGTCTCGACGACGTCGTCGCCGTGCTCTCCCGCGGTCAGGTCAAGGCCCTGGTGCTGAGCGAGGACGTCGGGTATGACGGCGCGCTCATCGCCGGAGCCGACGGCGCGCGCGGGCCCTTGAGCGGCCGCACGCTGTGGATCGGGCCCGACGCGATGGCGGTCGCCTCCTCGAAGGCGACGCTCGCCGACGCGGGGTACACCGACGGCGTCGAGGAGTTGCCGGCGGCCATCGCGCTGGTGCGGGCGGCCGTGGGGCAGGACGCCGTGCTCACGATCGCGCCCGAGGGCGCGGTCGACCTCATCGACGGCGTCGGCGCCACGCTGCGCTGGCACGACGGCGCGACGCCGCACGAGGTCGCCGCGACCATGAGCCGGGACTCAGGTCTGTTGCGCTGAGCGCGGCTGGTTTCGACGGGCTCAACCACCGGGTGGGTGGGTTCGACGGGCTCAACCGCCCGCTGCGGTGGTTGAGCCCGTCGAAACCCCCGCTCAGGCGCGCGGCGTCTTGGCCGGCGGCTCGCCCAGCTCGCTGGCGAGCACCACGATGCCGCCCTGCACGTCGGGGTCGCCCTGCCCCTCGCCTGCGGCGACAAGCTCCAGCACGCCCTCGACGCGTCCGGCGCCGCGCACATCGACTCGGGCGGACTCGACGCCCGGCAGCGCGGCGGCCGGGACCGCGAGCGTCGCCGCCAGGAGCGGGGTGCGCATCGAGACCTTGGCCTCGGACTTGACCTTGCGCAGCGCGGCCAGCGCGTTGCCCGCGGCCGCGAGCTGCGCCGGGTCGGCGTCGCCCGCGGCGGCGCGCAGCCCGTCGGCGACGGGCCACGGGGCGCGGTGCACCGAGCCCTCACGCCACCACGACCAGACCTCCTCGGTCGCGAACGGCAGCACGGGCGCGAGCAGGCGCAGCATGGTGTCGAGCGCGATCGCCAGGGCGGTGCGCGCCGACGTCGTTTCGGCCGAGACGTCCGCGGCGGCGGCGCCCGCTCCGTAGGCGCGGTCCTTGACCAGTTCGAGGTAGTCGTCGCAGAAGGTCCAGAAGAACGTCTCGGTGGTCTCCAGCGCGCGCGTGTGGTCGTACGCGTCGAGCGCCTCGGTTGCCGTCTCGACCACGGCCGCGAGGCCCGCGAGCATCGCCCGGTCGAGTTCGACGGTCACGAGTGACGGGTCGAGCACCACCTGCGAGCCGCCGAACGACAGCGCGAACTTCGAGGCGTTGAGCACCTTGATGGCCAGGCGGCGGCCGATCTTCATCTGGCCCTCGTCGAACGCCGCGTCGGTGCCCAGCCGCGCCGAGGCGGCCCAGTAGCGCACGGCGTCCGAGCCGTGCTGCTGCAGCAGCCCCATGGGCGTGACCACGTTGCCCTTGGACTTGGACATCTTCTTGCGGTCGGGGTCGAGGATCCAGCCGCTGATGGCCGCGTTGGCCCACGGCAGTCCGCCCTGCTCCAGGTGGGAGCGCACCACGGTGGAGAACAGCCAGGTGCGGATGATGTCCTGGCCCTGCGGGCGCAGGTCCATCGGGTAGACGCGCGCGAACAGGTCGGCGTCGCGCTCCCAGCCGGAGACGATGAGCGGCGTGAGCGACGACGTCGCCCACGTGTCCATGACGTCGGCGTCGCCGACGAACCCGCCCGGCAAGCCGCGCTGCTCCTCGCGGTAGCCGGCCGGGGCCTGCGACGTCGGGTCGACGGGCAGCGCGGCCTCGTCGGGGACGATCGGGTGCTCGTAGTCCACGTCGCCCGAGGCGAGCACGGGGTACCACAGTGGGATCGCCACGCCGAAGAAGCGCTGGCGGCTGATGAGCCAGTCGCCGTTGAGGCCGTTGACCCAGTTCTCGTAGCGCACGCGCATGAAGTCGGGGTGGAAGTCGAGCTCCTTGCCGCGCCCGAGCAGCTCGGTCTTGAGGTCGCCGCCGCCGCCCTCGCGCGTGAAGTCGCGCCCGCCGTTGCGGATGTACCACTGGCGGCTCGTGACGATCTCGAGCGGCTTGTCGCCCTTCTCGAAGAAGTTGGTCTTGCGCTGCGTGGCGGTCGGCTCGCCCTCCAGGTCGCCGCTTTCGCGCAGCGCGTCGACGACGGCGGTGCGCGCCGAGAACGTCGTCTTGCCCGCCAGGCCCTCGGCGTACAGCGCGGCGCCCGGGCCGCCTGTGAGCCACTCGGGCGTCTCGCGGGCCAGGCGCCCGTCGCGCTGGATGACCGAGCGCGTGGGCAGTTGCAGCTCACGCCACCACTGCACGTCGGTCAGGTCGCCGAAGGTGCAGCACATGGCGATGCCGGCGCCCTTGTCGGGCTCGGCGGCCGGGTGGGCCAACACGGGCACCTCGACGCCGAACAGCGGCGAGGTCACTGTCGTTCCGAACAGCGCCTGGTACCGCTCGTCGTCGGGGTGGGCGATGAGCGCGACCACCGCGGGGATGAGCTCGGGGCGCGTGGTCTCGATCAGGACCCGCTCGCCGTCGGGGCGGTGGAAGGCGACCTTGTGGAAGTGGCCGGGGTAGTCGCGCGCTTCGAGCTCCGCCTGGGCGACCGCCGTCTGGAAGGTCACGTCCCACAGGCCAGGCGCCTCGGCCTGGTATGCCTCGCCGCGCGCGAGGTTGCGCAGGAACGCCCGCTGAGCGGCGCCGCGCGAGACAGGGTCGATGGTCTGGTACGTCTGCGCCCAGTCGACCGACAGGCCGAGGTAGCGCCACAGGTCCTCGAACTGCTTCTCGTCCTGCGCGGTGAGGCGCTCGCACAGCTCGATGAAGTTGCGGCGCGAGACGGGCACCTGGTCGGCGGCCTTGACGGCCTTGCCCTCGGTGCCCTCGTGCGGCGGGGTGAAGTCGGGGTCGTAGGGCAGCGAGAGGTCGACGCGCACGCCGTAGTAGTTCTGCACGCGGCGCTCGGTCGGCAGGCCGTTGTCGTCCCAGCCCATGGGGTAGAACACCTCGCGCCCGCGCATGCGCTGGTAGCGCGCGACGACGTCGGTGTGCGTGTAGCTGAACACGTGGCCCACGTGCAGTGAGCCGGAGGCGGTGGGCGGGGGAGTGTCGATCGAGTAGACCTGCTCGCGCGTGGCGCCGCGGTCGAACGCGTAGGTGCCTTCGGCGCTCCAGCGGGCGTCGAACTTGGTCTCCAGGCCGTCGAGCGAGACCTTGTCGGGTACCTCCCGTACCACCGCGCGGACGACGTCGCCCTGCGCGCCGGCGGCGGCTGCTGGGGTCGTGGCGGGGGCGGTGGTCGGGAAGTCACTCATGGTCCGTCATTGTCCCAGACGCGCAGACGTCCCACGTCCCACGTCCCGCGTCCGCCGCCGCTCCCTGCGGCGCACTTCAGGCGTCCTCGCTCGATCGATAGAGAGCATCGATGGGTCACATTTGCCAAGGCGATTGATTCGGGCGCACAGTAGGCGTCGGCCCGAACCGGGCCTCTCGTCGAACTCCCAGGAGCGTCACCCATGCGCCGCACCCGCGCCCTGCCCGCCCTCGCCGCCGTCACCCTCGCTCTGGCGCTCGGAGCGTGCGGCGCGTCCGACGACGGCGCGGCCGACGGCGCCGGCGCCGACCTCGGCCTGGTCACCGGCGGCACGCTGACGGTGGCCACCGAGGGCACCTACCGTCCGTTCAGCTACCACGAGGACGGCTCGGGCGAGCTGGTCGGCTACGACGTCGACGTCGCCCGCGCCGTCGCGGACGAGCTCGGCCTCGACGTGCGGTTCCAGGAGACGCAGTGGGACGCGATCTTCGCGGGCCTGGACGCGGGCCGCTTCGACACCATCGCCAACCAGGTCTCGATCACGCCCGACCGCCAGGCCAAGTACCTGTTCAGCGCGCCGTACACGGTCTCGACCGGCGTCGTCGTCGTCAAGGACGGCGACAGCTCGATCCACAGCTTCGACGACCTCGCGGGCAAGACCACCGCGCAGTCGCTGACGAGCAACTGGTACCAGCTCGCCCAGGACTCGGGCGCGCAGGTGCAGCCCGTCGAGGGCTGGGCGCAGGCCGTGGCGCTGCTGGAGCAGGGCCGAGTGGACGCGACCATCAACGACTCGCTGACCTACCTCGACTACGTCAACGAGCACGGACCCTCGGGCCTCGCGGTCGCCGCCCACACCGAGGACACCTCGCGCAGCGCCCTGGTCTTCACCCAGCGCCACGACGCGCTCGCCGCGGCGGTCGACGACGCGCTCGCGAAGCTCGCCGCCGACGGAACCCTGGCCGAGCTGAGCCAGAGGTACTTCGGTGAGGATGTGTCGAAGTGACCCCTCGCCGCGTCGCCGACGGGCGGTAGGCGATGGACTGGGACCTGTTCTCCACCTCGTTCTGGCCGATCCTGCGCGAGGGCCTGCGCGGCACCATCCCGCTGGCGCTCGTCTCGTTCGCCATCGGGCTCGTGATCGCGCTCGGTGTCGCCCTGCTGCGGCTGTCGACCCACCGCGCGCTGTCGTGGCTCGGGCGGGCGTACGTGTCGGTCATCCGCGGCACGCCGCTGCTCGTGCAACTCTTCGTGATCTTCTACGGCATGCCGTCGGTCGGCATCGTCATCGACCCGTGGCCCAGCGCCGTGATCGCGTTCTCGCTCAACGTGGGCGGGTACGCGGCCGAGGTGATCCGCGCGGCGATCCTGTCGGTGCCCGTGGGTCAGTGGGAGGCCGCGTACACGATCGGCATGCCTCGCGCGACGACGCTGCGCCGCGTGGTGCTGCCCCAGGCGGCCCGCGTGTCGGTCCCGCCGCTGTCCAACACGTTCATCTCGCTCGTCAAGGACACCTCGCTGGCCTCGCTCATCCTGGTCACCGAGGCGTTCCGCCAGGCGCAGAACATCGCGGCGTTCTCCAGCGAGTTCATGCTGCTGTACGTCGAGGCGGCCATCGTCTACTGGCTGATGTGCACCGCGCTGTCGATCGGGCAGGACCGGTTGGAGAGGAGGTTGGAGCGCTATGTCTGAGGCATCCCCGTCCGGCGGTCCGCTGCTGCGCGCCCGCGGCGTGCGCAAGGCGTTCGGCGACCACGAGGTGCTGCGCGGCGTCGACCTGGAGGTGCGCCGCGGGCAGGTCGTCGCGCTCATCGGCCCCTCCGGCTCCGGCAAGACGACGCTGCTGCGCTCCCTCAACGGGCTGGAGACGCCGTCGGCCGGAACGCTCGAGCTCGACGGCGGGCCGAGGATCGACTTCGCGCGCCCCGTGCCCAAGGCGCAGCGGCTCGCGCTGCGGGACCGCTCGGCGATGGTGTTCCAGCACCACAACCTGTTCCCGCACATGACCGTGCTGCAGAACGTGGTCGAGGGGCCCGTGCAGGTGCGCCGCGTGCCGCGCGCGCAGGCCCGCGAGCGCGCGCTCGCGCTGCTCGACCGCGTCGGGCTGGCCGACAAGCGCGACGCCTACCCGCGCCAGCTGTCGGGCGGGCAGCAGCAGCGCGTCGGCATCGTGCGCGCGCTGGCGCTCGGCCCCGACCTGCTGCTGTTCGACGAGCCCACCTCGGCCCTCGACCCCGAGCTGGTGGGCGAGGTCCTGGGGGTCATGAAGGAGCTCGCCGAGGAGGGCTGGACGATGGTCGTGGTGACCCACGAGCTCTCGTTCGCCCGCGCCGTGGCCGACGAGGTGCTGTTCCTCGACGGCGGCGTCGTGCTCGAACGCGGCGCCCCGCACGAGTTGTTCGGCAACCCGCGCCAGGAGCGCACCCGCCAGTTCCTGCGCCGCATCCTCAACCCCCTGGACTGACTCCTGCCCCTGCGTGGAGGAGTGTTCGGGACGTCCTAGGGTGGCGGGTATGGGTTCTGATCTCACCATCGGGTATGCCGCCATGCTCGAGCAGTTCCATCCCTCCGAGGTCGTCGAACTGTCGGCCTACGCCGAGCAGCACGGATTCTCGGGCGTCATGGCCGCCGACCACTACCAGCCGTGGGTGCCGCAACAGGGGCAGGCCGCGTTCGTCTGGAACGTGCTGACCGCGCTGGGCGAGCGCACGCGCGGCGACCTCGGCCCCGGCGTGACCGCCCCCACCTTCCGCTGGCACCCGGCCATGGTCGCCCAGGCCAGCGCGACCCTCGCGGCGATGTACCCGGGCCGGCACTGGCTCGGTCTCGGCTCGGGCGAGGCGCTCAACGAGCACGTCGTGGGCGGGTACTGGCCCGAGGCGCCCGAGCGGATCAACCGCATGTTCGAGGCCATCGAGATCATCACCAAGCTCTTCCGCTCGGGCGTCGAGGGCAAGGACGTCAAGCACGCCGGGAAGTACTTCACGCTTGAGTCGACGCGGCTGTGGACCATGCCGCCGGTCGCGCCCGAGATCCTCGTGGCGACCGCGGGGCCCGTCACCGCCAAGCGCACCGGCCGGCACGCCGACGGCATCATCACCGTGGGCGCCCCGCTGGAGAAGATCGAGATGCTGTTCGGCAAGTTCGCCGAGGGCGCCCGCGAGGCGGGCCGCGACCCCGAGACGATGCCCAAGGTGCTGCAGGTGCACATGTCGTGGGCGCCGACCGACGAGGAGGCGCTGGCGAACGCGATGACCGAGTGGCCCAACGGTGGGATGAAGTTCCCCAAGGCCGACATCCGCTCGCCGCACGACTTCGCGCAGATGGCCAAGCTGGTGCGCCCGGAGGACTTCGAGGGCCGCATGGTCATCAGCGCCGACCCCGACGCACACCGCGCGGCCATCCAGAGGTACCTCGACCTCGGCTTCGACCGGGTGTACCTGCACAACGTGGGACGCAACCAGCGCGAGTGGATCGAGGTCTTCGGCCGCGACGTGCTGCCGAAGCTGCACCGGTGAGCGCGCGCCTGACCGTCTGGGCGCCCGACGGCATGGGCGAGGTCCGCCCCGGCGACGACCTCGCGACGCTCGTCGGGGACCTGCTCGACGCCGAGGGGCTCACCGAGGCCGACGTCGTCGTCGTGACGTCCAAGGTGGTCTCCAAGGCCGAGGGGCGGGTGGTCGCCGCGGACGACCGCGAGCAGGCCATCACCGACGAGACGGTGCGCGTCGTCGCCACCCGGGCGCGCCCGGGAGCCGCGCCGCTGCGCATCGTCGAGAACCGGCTGGGCCTGGTCATGGCGGCGGCCGGCGTGGACGCGTCGAACACCCCGGCGGGGACGGTGCTGCTGCTCCCGGTCGACCCCGACGCGTCGGCCCGCGCGCTGCGCGAGGCGCTGCGCGCACGGTTCGGGATCGACCGGCTCGGCGTCGTCGTGACCGACACGGCCGGGCGCGCCTGGCGTGACGGGCTCGTCGACATCGCCATCGGCGCCGCGGGCGTCGCCGTCGTCGACGACCTGCGCGGCGGCGTCGACGCGCACGGGCGGCCGCTGAGCGTGACGGTCACCGCCGTCGTCGACGAGATCGCGGCCGCCTCGGAGCTGGTGCGCGGGAAGGCCGCAGGCCGCCCCGTCGCGGTGGTGCGCGGCCTCGGACGCCACGTGCCGAGCGGGTGGTCGAATGACGGCGGCGCGCGCCGCCTGGTGCGCGGCGGCCCCGACGACCTGTTCCGCGAGGGCGTGGCCGAGGCGTACGCGCGCGGGCACGCCGACGGCGTCGCGGGCCTGACCCCGCGCCCCTGAGCCCCTGACCCTGCCGAGGCGGGCTACCGGACGGTGTCGAGCTCGGCCGTGAGGTCGACCGTGACGTCGATGTCGTGCGGGCGCAGGTCGAATCCGCCCACCTCCAGCGCGGCGGCCTTGGCGAGGATGCGTGGGGAGGGGCCGACGTCCTGGACGCCGAGCCCGGGGTGCAGCCCGGCCTCGTAGAGCGCGACGAGGCTGACCGCCCCCAGGTCGAGGGCGCCCGCGTAGTCGGCGCCCCGGGCGACCGCGTCGCGCGCGGCCTCGACGCGCACCTCGCGCACCAGCGCCTCGCGCGTGGCGTCGGTCAGCGTCCAGTCGACGCGCTGCACGTCGACGTCGTCGAGCAGGGCGGCGTGGGCCACGAGGTCGCTGAGCGCGTCGAGTCGCGTGAAGGTGACATGGAGGTCGCCGCCCGCGCGGTAGCGCGTGATCTGCTCCTGCTGGCCCGGCGCGCCGCCGCGGTCGGCGGGCAGCGGCGCCCAGTCGGTGAACGCCCACGCCTGCACGTCGGGCGCGGTCCACCCGGTGGCGGCGCCGTCGTCGACATGACGACGGGCGAGCGCGACGACGGCGGCGTGCGCGCGCTGGGCGGCCTGCATGACGGTGGCGCGGGAGTCACCGACGACGTTGACGGACAGGTGGACGGCTCCGCGCTCTGGCGCGACGCTGCGCGTGGCGGAGCCGTGGACGGCGAGACGGACCATACGGCCATCTTCGGGCCGCTGAGGGGATCAGGCCCGCCGAGCGGCGGGCTTCGGTCCGACAAGGCGCCGCCAGCGCCAGCCATGGCGCCCAGCGCAGCGCCAGCCATGGCGCCGAGCGCGCCCGGGCCGCCGCGTCAGACCGGGAACCAGGCCGGGGCGTTGTTGCCGCGCCCGCACACGGGGTCGACATCCCGACCGGCGGCCTGGCGCGCGAGCGCCTGCCGGTGGTGGCCGGGGCAGCCGAACACGGTGCGTCCGCAGCAGGACGTCACCGCGCGCACGGACACCTCACCCTCGCACGGACGGTCAGAGTGCGCGGCGAACGAGCACCCGAGGACCAGGCGGTAGCCCACGAGCGCCTCGAACTGCCGCGCCAGGGTGGGGTCGAAGCGTTCTGGTCTCATGGCGGGCACGGTAACGACGCGGTCGGCGCGTACGGCGAGGTGTATCGATTGCTGGCATTCGGCGGCGCCGTGAATCAGTTCTTGACAACGATCGCGCGCGCCGCCACACCTGGTCGCAGGCCCCTTGCCACGCGGTCCTGCGGCCCACGTGGGCAGGTCCATTGCACTGCGGGCGCCGCCGTGAGGGGATGGGGCCATGAGCATGGACGATCAGCCCGAGGTGGTCGCGCCGACACGGTTCGCCGCGGGGTTCAACCGGGTCGCCCTGGGGCTGACCCGGCACGGCGTGAGTCTGCTCGGCAGCCGTGTGTTGGAGGTGCGCGGACGCGTCTCGGGCCGCCCACGCGAGACCGTCGTCAACCTCATGCGGCTCGACGGCGCCACGTTCCTCGTCGCGCCGCGCGGCGTGACGCAGTGGGTGCGCAACGTGCGGGCGCTGCCCGACGGCTCCGTGGCCACCCGCCTGGGCCGCCGTCGCCAGGAGTGGGCTGCGACCGAGGTGACCGATCCGGCCCAGGCCGTGCCCGTGCTGCGCCACTACCTGCGCCGCTGGGCGTGGGAGGTCGGCGCGTTCTTCCCACCGGGAGTCTCGGCGACGTCCTCGGACGCCGAGCTCGCGGCGCTGGTCGGGCGCAAGCCGGTGTTCCGGCTCACGCCCCGCTGACATCGGCGCGCGCCAGCGGGTTGTGCCCGGCGGCCACACGCTCGGCGGCGGGCGGGGGACCGGGAGGCGTCCCGCCGCCCCACGGATCGTCGCCCAGGGGTTCGCGGCCGTGCGGCTCCAGCCAGCCGTCGAGCTCCGGTCCGAGCGGCACGACGCCCGAGGGGTTGATGTCGCGGTGCACCACGTAGTAGTGCCGCTTGATCTGCTCGAAGTCGACGGTGTCGCCGAAGCCGGGGGTCTGGAACAGGTCGCGCGCGTACGCCCACAGGTGCGGCATCTCGACGAGCTTGGCGCGGTTGCACTTGAAGTGCCCGTGGTAGACGGGGTCGAACCGCACGAGTGTGGTGAACAGCCGCACGTCGGCCTCGGTGATCCGCTCGCCCAGGAGGAACCGGCGCGTGGCCAGACGCTCCTCCAACCGGTCGAGCGCGTCGAACAGGCGCCGGTAGGCGGCCGCGTAGGCGTCCTGAGAGCCCGCGAAGCCCGCGCGGTACACGCCGTTGTTGACCTCGGTGTAGACCCACCGCATGAGGTCGTCGAGCTCGGCGCGCGCGGCGGCGTCGTCGGGCAGGAGGCGAGGGGCGCCCGCGCGGTGGTGCTCGGTCCACTGGGTCGACAGGTCGAGCGTGATCTGCGCGAAGTCGTTGGTCGCGACCGCGCCGTCGCGCGTGTCGACGATCGCGGGCACCGTGATGCCGCGCGGGTAGCCGGGCTGGCGGCGGAAGTAGGCCTCCTGGAGGCGCTCGACTCCGAGCACCGGGTCCCTGCCGCCCGGGTCGAGGTCGAACGTCCAGCTGCGCGCGTCGTGCGTCGGCCCCGGCAGGCCCAGGCTGATGACGTCCTCAAGGCCCAGCAGCCGCCGCACGATGATCGCGCGGTTGGCCCAGGGGCACGCCCGCGCGGCGATCAGGCGGTAGCGGCCCGGCTCGACGGGGTAGGTGTCGGACGCCGGGTCGTGCCCGCCGTCGGGCGCCCCGCCGCCGCGGGTGATGCGGGTGGTGAGGTAGCGCGAGTCGCGCACGAACTCCTGACCCGGGACGCTGTAGGTCCCCGCGGCGGCGTGCTCGGGCCGTTCGGCGGCGCTGGCTGGTTCAGGGCGGGCGGTCTGCTCCGGGCTGCTCACGGGCCCGAGCGTAGACGCGGCGTCAGCGCGCCGCTTTGGCGGCGGCCTTCGCCGCCCGTTTGAACGCGCGCACCTGGGCCAGCGACTCGGCGCTCGTGACGTCGGCGATCGAGCGGAACGAGCCCTCGTCGCCGTAGTGCCCCGCGGCCTCACGCCAGCCCGCGGGGCGCACGCCGCGCTGCTTGCCCAGCAGCGCGAGGAAGATGCGCGCCTTCTGGTCGCCGAACCCGGGCAGCGCGTGCAGGCGCGCGACCACCTCGGCGCCCGTGGGCGCCTCACCGCTGGCGCCTGGGTCGGTCCACAGGCGCGTCACATCACCGTCGTAGGCGTCGACGACGGCGCGGGCGAGGGCCTGCACCCGCCTCGCCATCGAGCGGCCGTAGCGGTGGATGGCCGGGGCGGTGGTGGCGAGCGCGACGAACGCGTCCGGGTCGGCGTCCGCGACGGCGTGCGGGTCGAGCGTGCCGAGGCGGTCGAGGATCTTGCGCGGCCCCGCGAACGCGTGCTCCATCGGGTACTGCTGGTCCAGCAGCATCCCGACCAGGAGCGCGAACGGGTCGTCGGTCAGGAGCCGGTCGGTCGCGGCGTCACCGGTGAGCCAGAGCGCGGTCATCTCGCCATTGTGGCCCCGCCGCGCGGGCGCCGGGCGGCGAAGCGCGCCTGTCCGGGGTGCCTGGGCCGTCACAGGCCGTGACGTGCGGCGGCGCGTCACGCACGGTAGATGTGGATCCTCGCCGAGGGGGACCGAGACCAGGAGGTACTGTGCGCCCGATCGTCAAGAGGCTCGCCGCGTTCGTCGGACTGACAGCCGTGCTCGCCCTGTCCGCATGCTCCGCCGACGACGGGGAGCCCCAGGACCCCGCGGGGACGTCCGCGACCCACGCTGCCCTCGACCCGGCCATCGGCATCACGGTCGACGGCGACGGCGCCGCCGTGGCGCCGTCCGACGACGCGCAGGTCGTCGTCGAGGTCTTCTCCGACTTCCTGTGCCCTTTCTGCAAGGAGTTCGAGGCCGAGAACTCCCAGGCGCTGCTCGACCTCGCGGGCGACGACCGGTTCGACGTGCGCTGGCGCCCCGTCGCGTGGCTGGACCGGCACTCCGCCGGGACCGAGTTCTCGACTCGGTCGGCCGCGCTGCTGCTGCACGTCGCGCAGGAGAGCCCTGAGCACTTCTGGGACGCGCTGGAGGCGATCATGCAGGTGCAGGCCGACGGGCCGCGCCTGACCGACGCCGAGCTGGCCGACGTCGCCGCCTCGGTGGGCGTCGAGACCGACGCCGTCGCCGCGATCACCGACTCCGACCTGCGTGCCCAGGTGCTCGCCTTCTCCAACGCCGCCTCGCAGCTCCAAGTGCGGCACGTGCCGTGGATCGTGATCGACGGCGAGCAGTGGGACCCGTCGGCCGACGGCGCCGGGACGCTCTTCGACGCCGCGCACGCCGCCCTGGGATAAGCCCGCACGCGACGCGCACGCGCTGATCAGCGACTTGTCGGCGTGCGTGCGTGGGTGGGTGCGGGCAGAGTGGGGGCATGGCCGTCAACCCCCGCATCGCCCCGCTGATCAAGCTCGTGAACCCGCAGATGGTGAAGTTCGCGAAGCGGGTGCCCCCGTGGGCCACGATCACGCATGTCGGTCGAGTCTCCCAGCGCACGTTCACCACGCCGGTGGTCGCGTTCGCCGCGCGCGAGCCCCTCGACCTGTCGGTGACCGCGGCGCCCGGCCTGCCGGTCGAGACCAAGGGCACGCGTGACATCCTCGTCGCGATCCCGATGCCGTGGGGCCAGGACACCGACTGGGCGCAGAACGTGCTGGCCGCGGGCCGCTTCGACCTGACGCGCAAGGGCGTCACGTACTCGGTCGCCGAGCCGCACGTGGTCGACGCGGACGAGGCCGCGCGCGTGGGCGTCAAGGCCGCGGCCGCGACCCGTCTGCTCGGCGTCGGCACGTTCATGGTCGGCACGCTGCGCAAGACGACGCTGCCCGACCTGTAGGCGCGTCGTTAGCATGCGCTCATGAGCTCCACCGCGCCTGAGTCCGCCGCCCCCGCCGCCCGCCGCGTCCTGGTGACCGGGGCCTCCTCCGGGATCGGCGCCGCGACGGCGCAGCGGCTGGCTGCCGACGGCTGGTCGGTCGTCGCCGCCGCGCGGCGCGCCGACCGGCTCGCGGCGCTCGGTGAGGGCGTCGAGGCGTACGCGCTCGACGTCACCGATGACGACGCCGTCGCCGCGCTGGCCGCGCACCTGGAGGCGACGGGTGGGCTCGACGCCGTCGTCAACAACGCGGGCGGCGCCCTCGGGCTCGACCGCGTCGAGGACGCCGACCTGGACCAGTGGCGGCACATGTACGACGTCAACGTGCTGGGCGCCCTGCGCGTCACGCGCGCCGTGCTGCCGCTGCTGCGCGCGTCGGCCGCCGTCACGGGCGGCTCCGACGTCGTCGTGGTGACCTCGACCGCCGCGTACGCCACCTACGAGGGCGGCGCCGGGTACACCGCCGCCAAGCACGCCGAGCGCGTGTTCGCCACCACGCTGCGCTGGGAGCTGGCCGGCGAGCCGCTGCGCGTGGTCCAGATCGCTCCCGGCGCCGTGGCCACCGAGGAGTTCTCGCTCGTGCGGTTCGACGGGGACGCAGCGCGCGCGGCCGCGGTGTACGAGGGCTACCAGCCGCTGGTCGCCGACGACATCGCCGACGCGATCGCCTGGACGCTGTCGCGGCCCGCGTACGTGAGCGTCGACGAGCTGGTCATCCGCCCGCGCGCGCAGGCCAACAACTGGAAGACGGTCAAGACCGGGGTGTGACCGATCGGGCGTGTCGCGAAGACGCCGCGCGCGTGCTCGGCGCCTCGGCCGGTACGATGACCGCCACAGGCGTCGATCCGGCCATCACCGGGGAGCCTCCGGAAGAACGGCGCCGCTCCTGAGCGGCGCTCACTAGAACCGGACGGGTGGGCCCGTCACAGCCTCGAACGAGCGGTCGCCCCGGCGCCGAGCGCACCCTGGTGGTGTGCCGGGTCCGGGACGGCAAGCGGGGTGGTACCGCGGCGCGCTCCCGCCGACCAGGTGGGCGGGCGTCGTCCTCGCAGTGCCGACGCCTCCCGGCGCCGGCATGTCCCGCCACCCCAGATCGTTCGAGGAGCACGTTCCATGGTCTATCCGTTGCACCGGGCGCCCGGGGTCTCGACAGGCTCGACCGCCGCGCAGGGCGCGGCGCCCGGCGCCGCGTTCGGCCTCCCCGCCTCCCCGGACCTGCCCGCGCTCGAGCGCGAGGTGCTCGACTACTGGGCGGCTGATGACACGTTCCGGGCCTCGGTCGAGAAGAACCCCGCCGGTGAGCAGGGCGGCAACGAGTTCGTCTTCTACGACGGACCCCCCTTCGCCAACGGCCTGCCGCACTACGGCCACCTGCTGACCGGCTACGTCAAGGACGTGGTGCCGCGCTACCAGACGATGCGCGGCAAGCGCGTCGAGCGCCGCTTCGGCTGGGACACCCACGGGCTGCCCGCCGAGCTGGAGGCCATGAGCCAGCTCGGCATCAAGACCAAGGACGAGATCCTCGAGCTCGGCGTCGAGAAGTTCAACGCCGCGTGCCGCGAGAGCGTGCTCAAGTACACGGGCGAGTGGCGCGACTACGTCACCCGCCAGGCGCGCTGGGTCGACTTCGACCACGACTACAAGACCCTCAACCTCACGTACATGGAGTCCGTGATCTGGGGCTTCAAGCAGCTGTGGGACAAGGGCCTGGTGTACGAGGGCTTCCGCGTGCTGCCCTACTGCTGGAACGACCAGACGCCGCTGTCCAACCACGAGCTGCGCATGGACGACGACGTCTACCAGGTCCGTCAGGACCCGTCGGTCACCGTGGGCTTCCGCGTCACGGCGCCCGCCCCGGGGCAGGAGGCCGTGCGCGAGGGCGACCTGCTCGTCATCTGGACGACGACGCCGTGGACGCTGCCGTCGAACCTGCTGATCATGGTCGGACCCGACGTCGAGTACGTCGTGGTCGAGTCCTCGTTCACCGGCACGCCGCAGCGGTATGTGCTGGCCGCCGAGCGCGTCGCCGCCTACGCGCGCGAGCTGACCGACGAGGGCCAGGAGGCGCCCACCGTCGTCGGGCGGCTGACCGGCGCGCAGCTCGCCGGGACCGCCTACCAGCCGCCGTTCTCCTACTACACCGGACACCGCAACGCCCACCGCGTCGTCGAGGCCGACTTCGTCACGACCACCGACGGCACGGGCCTGGTCCACAACGCCTCGGCCTTCGGTGAGGACGACAAGGTCGTCGCCGACCGCGAGGGCATCGAGCCCGTCATCCCCGTGGGCGCCGACGGCCGGTTCACGTTCCCGGTCATCGACTACGAGGGCCTGCAGGTCTTCGACGCCAACGCGCTGATCATCGACCACCTCAAGGCGCGCACCCGCACGCCCCTGGCGGTCGAGTCCGTCGAGACCGCGGGCGGCGACGCGATCGGAGCGACCACGCCCGGCACGGTGCTGCTGCGGCGTGAGCAGCACGCGCACTCCTACCCGCACTGCTGGCGCTGCCGCCAGCCGCTCATCTACATGGGCGTCAGCTCGTGGTTCGTCGAGGTGACCAAGATCAAGGAGCGCATGCTCGCGCTCAACGAGGAGATCGCCTGGACCCCCGACCACATCCAGCAGGGCATCTTCGGCAAGTGGCTCGAGAACGCCCGTGACTGGTCGATCACCCGCAACCGGTTCTGGGGCTCGCCCGTGCCGGTGTGGAAGTCGGACGACGCGCGCTTCCCTCGTGTCGACGTCTACGGCTCGCTCGCCGAGCTGCAGGCCGACTTCGGCGTCGAGGTCACCGACCTGCACCGCCCGTACATCGACCGGCTCACGCGCCCCAACCCCGATGACCCGTCGGGGCAGTCGACCATGCGCCGCGTCGAGGACGTCATGGACGTCTGGGTCGACTCGGGCTCGATGCCGTACGCGCAGGTGCACTACCCGTTCGAGAACGCCGAGTGGTTCGAGCACCACTACCCGGGCGACTTCATCGTCGAGTACATCGGCCAGACGCGCGGCTGGTTCTACACCCTGCACGTGCTCGCCACCGCGATCATGGACCGCCCCGCGTTCAAGTCGGCGGTCTCGCACGGCATCGTGCTGGGCTCGGACGGGCGCAAGATGTCCAAGTCGCTGCGCAACTACCCCGACGTCAACGAGGTCTTCGACCGTGACGGCTCGGACGCCATGCGCTGGTTCCTCATGGCCTCACCCGTGGTGCGCGGCGGCAACCTCGTGGTCACCGAGGAGGGCATCCGCGACGCCGTCCGCCAGGTGCTGCTGCCGCTGTGGAGCACGTACTACTTCTTCACGCTGTACGCCAACAACGCCAAGGCGCTGGGCGGCGGCGAGGGCTACCGGGCCACGCCCGTGGGCGCCGAGCGCGTGGCGGACCTGCCCGCGATCGACCGCTACATCCTCGCCAAGACGCGCGACCTGGTCGCGCAGACGACGGGGCAGCTCGACGCCTACGACATCGCCGGCGCCTGCGAGTCGGTGCGCGTCTACCTCGACGTGCTGACCAACTGGTACGTGCGCACCCAGCGCGACCGGTTCTGGTCGGAGGACGCCGACGCGTTCGACACCCTCTACACGGTGCTCGAGGTGCTGTGCCGGGTCATGGCGCCGCTCGCGCCGTTGCTGACCGAGGAGATCTGGCGCGGACTGACGGGCGGACGCTCGGTGCACCTGGCCGACTGGCCCACCTCGGTGGTCGCGCCGACCTCGGTGGTTGAGCCGACCTCGGTGGTTGAGCCGACCTCGGTGGTTGAGCCGACCTCGGTGGTTGAGCCTGTCGAAACCACTCGGGACGACGCGCTCGTCGCCGCGATGGACGAGGTCCGCGCCGTCGTCTCGACGTCGCTCGGCCTGCGCAAGGCGAACAAGCTGCGCGTGCGCCAACCGCTGGCGCGCCTGACGGTCGCAGTCGAGGACCCGCAGGCGCTCGCCGACTACGCGCCGCTGCTGCGCACCGAGCTCAACGTCAAGGACGTCGAACTGCTGACGCTCGACGCGGGCACCGCCGAGCGCTTCGGCATCGTCGAGCGGCTCGCGGTCAACGCGCGCGCGGCGGGCCCGCGCCTGGGCCGCGGCGTGCAGGCGGTCATCAAGGCGTCCAAGGCGGGCGCCTGGACGCGTGACGCCGGCGCCGTGGTGGTCACGACCGACGACGGCGAGGTGGCGCTGCTGGAGAGCGAGTACACGCTGCAGACGGTCGTCGAGCCGGTCGCGACCGCGGGCGGCGAGGCGGCGCAGCTGGCGGCGGCCGTGCTGCCGGGCGGCGGGTTCGCGGTGCTCGACCTGGCCCTGACGGCCGAGCTCGAGGCCGAGGGCTACGCCCGCGACGTCGTGCGCGACGTGCAGGACGCGCGCAAGGCCGCCGGCCTGGAGGTCGCCGACCGCATCACGTTGGCGCTGACGGTTCCGGCCGACCGTGTCGCGGCGGTCGAGGCGCACCGAGATCTGGTGATGGCCGAGACGCTGTCGGTGTCGCTCGCCGTCACGCCCGCCGACGGCGACCGGACGGTGCGGGTCGCCAAGGCCTGACGGGTCAGGGGGTCTCGACGGGCTCAACCCCCGGCACGCGCACCCCGGCCGTCGCGGCGGCCCGCGCCACCTACCCTGGGGGCGTGAGCACCAAGAACAGCAGCAACGCCCGCGGCGCCGACCGGAAGGCCGCGCAGGCCGCCGCCGAGGAGGCGGTCGCCCAGGCCTCCCTGCGCGAGATCTACCGCGAGATCATGTCGCGGGCCCCCGAGCACGACATCGACCCGACCCTCGACCGGGTGCGGCGCGTGCTGGAGCTGCTGGGCGACCCGCAGCGCGCCTACCGTGTGGTGCACCTGACCGGCACCAACGGCAAGACGTCCACGGCCCGCATGGTCGAGTCGCTGGTGCGCGAGCACGGCCTGCGCACCGGCCTGTTCACCTCGCCGCACCTGACGAGCGTCACCGAGCGCATCCAGGTCGACGGCGCCCCGATCAGTGCCGCGCGCTTCGTGGAGGTGTGGGAGGACGCCGCGCCGTACATCGGCGTCGTCGACCGCGAGTCCCAGGCCGACGGCGGCCCGCGCCTGTCGTTCTTCGAGGTGCTGACCGTCATGGCGTTCGCGGCGTTCGCCGACGCGCCCGTCGACGTCGCGGTCGTCGAGGTGGGCATGGGCGGGGAGTGGGACTCGACCAACGTGGCCGACGGGGACGTCGCCGTCGTGACGCCGGTCGGGATGGACCATCAGCGCTGGCTGGGCGACACGATCGAGAAGATCGCGGTGACCAAGTCGGGCATCATCAAGCCCGGGGCGACGGTGGTGCTCGCCGCCCAGCGCGACGTCGTCGCCGAGGTGATGCGCTCGCGCGCCGCCGCCGTCGGCGCCCACCTGCTGCGCGAGGGCTTCGACCTCGAGGTCGCCTCGCGGCAGGTCGCGGTGGGCGGGCAGGTCGTCGACCTGCGCACGCCGGCGGGGCTGTACACCGGGATCCTCCTGCCGCTGCACGGCGAGCACCAGGCCCACAACGCGCTGCTGGCGCTCGCCGCGGTCGAGGCGCTGCTGTCGGGGGGCGGGGCGCTGTCCGCAGGCGTGGTCGAGGCGGCGTTCGGCGCCGTCACGTCGCCCGGCCGGCTTGAGGTGGTTCGCACGTCGCCGACGGTGCTGGTCGACGCCGCGCACAACCCGCACGGCGCCGAGGCGCTGGTCGCGACGCTCGACGAGGCGTTCGACTTCACGCGGCTCGTCGGCGTCGTCGGCATCATGGGCGACAAGGACGCCGAGTCCCTGCTGGCGATCCTCGAGCCTGTGCTCGCCGAGGTGGTGCTCACACGCAACAGCTCCGACCGCTCGGCGGACCCGCTCGCGTTGGCCGAGATCGCCAACGAGATCTTCGGCGAGGACCGGGTTCACGTGGTCGAGCGGCTGGACGCGGCGATCCAGATCGCGGCGGACCTGGCCGAGCGGGACGACGCGGTGGGGGTGGGCGTCGGCACGGGAGTGCTGGTGACGGGGTCGGTCGTGACCGTGGCGGACGCTCGGGTGTTGCTGGGCAGACCCTGAGACGGGGTGGACAAGTGAGGTAAGCCTGACCTAAGTTGATGGCGCATCCACGCCACCGACGAGGAGTCTTGTTGTGAGTACTGCCCGCACCAGCCTGCGAGCCGCACGCTTCACCGTCCCCGCCGCCGCGCTCGCGCTCGCGCTGGCCGCCTGCGCGCCGTCCGGAGCCGCCGACGACGCGGGCGACGACGCCGCCGCGGCGCCCGCGGCCTCCGCCGGCCCGATCACCGTCGAGCACGCGCAGGGCACGACCGAGCTCGAGGGCGTCCCCGCCACCGTGTTCTCCTTCGACTGGGGCGCCACGTCGGTCATCGACGCGCTCGGCGTCGAGGTCCAGGGTGTGCCCAAGCAGAACGCCCCCACCCTGTTCGCCGACCTCGCCTCCTCCGACTCGGTCATCGACGTCGGCACGCTGTTCGAGCCCGACTACGAGACGATCGCCGCGCAGGCGCCGGACCTGGTCATCGTGGGCGGGCGCTCGTCGGCCACGCTGCCCGAGCTGAAGAAGATCGCGCCAACGGTCGACCTGTCGAACGACTGGACCGACAACGTCGAGTCCTCCAAGGCCAACGCCCTGACCATCGGGCGCATCTTCGGCAAGGAGGCCGAGGCCCAGAAGCTCGTCGACACGCTCGACGCGTCGATCGCCGACGTCAAGGCCAAGGCCGCCGACGCGGGCACCGCGCTCATCGTGCTCACCTCGGGCGGCGAGGTCACCGCCTACGGCGCGGGCGGCCGCTTCGGGTTCCTGCACGACTCGCTCGGGTTCGCGCCCGCCGCTGACATCTCCGAGGAGGCCCAGCACGGCCAGGCGATCAGCTTCGAGTTCATCCTCGAGACCGACCCCGACTGGCTGTTCGTGATCGACCGGGACTCGGCCACCGGCCAGGGCGCCAAGACCGCCGAGCAGGTGCTCGACAACGAGATCATCGCCAAGACCAAGGCCGCCGCGAACAACCAGATCGTCTACGTCGACCCGACGACGTGGTACATCATGGGCGGCGGCGTCGTGGCCCTGCAGTCGATCGCCGACGAGGTCGGCGCCGTGCTCGACGCCCGGTGACACACCGGCTGGCCGTCAGCAGCGCGCTCGCGCTGCTGGCGGCCCTCGCGTTGGCGAGCGTGTTCATCGGCGTCAGCGACGTGACCCCCGCGACGCTGTGGCGTGGCGACGGGCACGCGCGCGACCTGCTGACCCTCTCGCGCCTGCCCCGCACCGTGGCGATCCTGCTCGCGGGCGCGTCCACGGCGGTGGCGGGCGTCGTCATGCAGCTGCTGGTGCGCAACCGGTTCGTCGAGCCGTCGACCGTCGGCACGGCCGAGTCGGCCGGACTCGGCCTGCTGGTCGTGACCATCTGGGCGCCGGCGATGGCGCTGCCCGGCAAGATCGCCGTCGCCTCGGGCTTCGCGCTGGCGGGCACGGCGTTGTTCCTGGCGGTGCTGCGCGCCGTCCCGCTGCGCTCGGTCGTCACGGTCCCGCTCGTCGGCATCATGCTCGGCGGCGTCATCGGCGCGGGCACGGCGTACCTGGCCTTCAGGTATGACCTCATGCAGACGCTCTCATCGTGGCTGACCGGCGACTTCTCGGGCGTCATGGCCGGGCGCTTTGAGCTGTTGTGGCTCGTCGGCGCGCTGACCATCGTCGTCTACCTCGTGGCCGACCGGTTCACGGTCGTGGGCCTGGGCAAGGACACCGCCACGTCGCTGGGCCTGGGCTATCGCGGCGTGCTCGCGCTGGGGCTCGCCGTCGTGTCCGTGACGAGCGCGGTGGTCGTCGTGGTGGTCGGCGCGCTGCCGTTCCTCGGCCTGGTCGTGCCCAACGTCGTGAGCATGCTCGTGGGCGACAACCTGCGCCGCTCGCTGCCGTGGGTCGCGCTCGGCGGGGCCGCGCTGGTGCTCGTGTGCGACGTGCTCGGGCGCGTCATCCGCCACCCGTTCGAGATCCCCATCGGCGTGGTCATGGGTGTCGTCGGCGCGGCGGTCTTCCTGTGGCTGCTGCTGAGGCGGGCGCCCGATGTCGGCTGACCTCGTGCGCGCGCGCCCGACGTCGCCGGCGCCGCTCGCGCCGCCACCGCCCGCCGCGACCCAGCGCCGCCGCGAGCGCCTCGTGCTGCTCGCGCTCGGTGTGCTCGCCATCGCCGTGATCGCCGTGTACCTGGTGGTCAACGTCCGCGCCGGGTGGGCGTTCGTGCTGCCCTTCCGCGGCCGCCGCGTCGCGGCCATGGTCCTGGTCGGCGTCGCGATCGCGACCAGCACCGTGGCGTTCCAGACCCTGACGGCCAACCGGATCCTGACCCCGTCGATCATGGGCTTCGACGCCCTGTACCAGGCGCTGCAGACCGCGCTGATCTTCGGGCTCGGCTCGATCGCCGTCGTGCGGATCGGGCAGATCGCCGAGTTCGGCCTGTCGGCGGCGCTCATGGTGGGCGCCTCGCTCGCGCTGTTCGGGTCGCTTTTCTCCAGCGGACGACGGTCGGTGCACCTGGTGCTGCTGATCGGCGTCGTGCTCGGCACCGGGCTGCGGTCGGTGACCGCGCTGCTGCAGCGGCTCATGGAGCCGAGCGAGTTCCAGGTGCTGGTCTCGCGGCTGTTCGCGAGCTTCACGGCGGTCGACGAGACGCTGTTGGCCCTCGCCGCCGTCGTCGTGAGCGGGTGCTGCGCGGCGTTGTGGTCGATCCGCCGGCGCCTCGACGTGCTGGCCCTCGGCCGACAGATGGCGGTCTCGCTGGGCGTGGACCACCGCCGCACCACCATGCTCGTGCTCACCCTGGTGACGGTCCTGGTCTCGACGTCGACGGCGTTGGTCGGGCCCATCACGTTCTTCGGCCTGCTGGTGGCCAACCTGGCCTACGCCCTGGCCGGGACCCACCGGCACGCGGTCACGCTCCCGACGGCGGCGCTGCTCGCGGTCGTGACCCTGGTGGGCGGGCAGGCGGTGCTCGAGCACCTCCTGGGCGCCGCCACCGTGCTGTCCGTCGTCATCGAGTTTCTGGGAGGCATCGTGTTCATCGGCATGCTGGTGGCCAGCGGGAGGCGGCGATGAGCATCGCCATCGAGTCCCTGACCAAGCGGTACGGCACGTCGGTCGTGGTCGACGACGTGACCATCGACCTGCCGGCCGGGGGAGTGGTGTCGATCATCGGCCCCAACGGGGCCGGCAAGTCGACGCTGCTGGGCATGGTCGCGCGCCTGCTGCCCGCGCAGGCCGGGCGCGTGCTGGTCGACGGCGACGACGTCGCCACGACCAAGGGCGACGTGCTCGCCCGGCGCCTGGGCATCCTGCGGCAGGACAACCACCTCGCGGTGCGCCTGACGGTGCGCGACCTGGTGACCTTCGGCCGCTACCCGCACACCAAGGGCCGCACCACGCCGCAGGACGTGCGCCACGTCGAGGCCGCGCTGGCCTACCTGGACCTGGAGGACCTGGCCGGGCGCTTCCTCGACGAGTTGTCGGGCGGGCAGCGTCAGCGCGCGTTCGTGGCGATGGTGCTCGCGCAGGACACCGACTACGTGCTGCTTGACGAGCCGCTCAACAACCTCGACCTCAAGCACGCGCGCGCCATGATGCGCCTGGCGCGCCAAGCCGCCGCCGACCTGGGCAAGACGGTCGTGACGGTGCTGCACGACGTCAACTTCGCCTCGTGCTGGTCGGACGTCGTCGTGGCGATGCGCGACGGGCGTGTGGTGGCCCACGGCAGCCCCGAGCAGGTCATCACACGCGAGGTGCTGCGGGCGGTCTACGACGTCGATGTGACCGTCCATGAGACCGACGGGAGGCGCGTGGCGCTCTACTACACCTGAGCAGGCGGCCTGTGCGCCCACCGCGCGTGGATCATGCGGGCGAGAGGCCACGGGTGTGGAATGACCAGGTGGGCTCCGGCGCTGGGGCCCCGGACGGAGGGTGCGAACCGATGAAGAAGTTGCTGGACGATCCAGAGAACGCGGTCGCCGACTCGCTCGCGGGCTTCGCCGCGGCGCACGCCGACCTGGTCGAGGTGCGCGGGCTCGACGGCGCGCAACCCCTCTTCGTGACCCGCGCCGCAGGAGCCGTACCGGGCAAGGTCGGCCTGGTCTCGGGCGGCGGCTCGGGCCACGAGCCGCTGCACGCCGGGTTCGTGGGCGACGGCATGCTCGACGCCGCGGTCCCCGGCGCGGTGTTCACCTCTCCGACGCCCGACCAGATCGCCCCCGCGCTCCAGGCGGCCGACACCGGCCGGGGTGTGCTCGCCATCGTGAAGAACTACACCGGAGACGTCCTCAACTTCGAGACGGCCGTCGAGCTCGCCGAGGCTGAGGACGTCGAGGTCGCGACCGTCGTCGTCAACGACGACGTCGCCGTCGAGGACTCGCTCTACACGGCTGGGCGCCGCGGCGTCGCGGGCACGGTCGCGGTCGAGAAGATCGCCGGGGCCGCGGCGGCGCGGGGCGACGACCTGGCCGCCGTCACCGCGGTGGCGCAGCGGGTCATCGACAACGTGCGCACCATGGGCGTCGCGCTCGCCGCGTGCACGGTCCCGCATGTCGGCAAGCCCTCCTTCGACCTGGGCGACGACGAGATCGAGGTCGGCATCGGCATCCACGGCGAGCCCGGCCGCCATCGGGTCCCCGCGGCGACCGCGAGCGAGGTCACGCGCCTGCTGCTCGAACCCGTCGCCGACGATCTGGGCCTCCAGGCCGGCGAGCGAGTGTTGCTGTTCGTCAACGGTATGGGCGGAACCCCGCTGTCCGAGCTGTATGTGGTCTATGGTCGGGCGCGGTCGCTCCTGGAGCAGCGCGGCGTGACCGTGGCCCGCTCGCTCGTGGGCGACTACGTCACCTCGCTGGAGATGCAGGGCGCGTCGGTCACCGTGCTGCGGTTGGACGACGAGCTCGAACGCCTCTGGGACGCCCCAGTGCGTACGCCCGCGCTCCACTGGTGACGGCGCGCGGATCCGACGGAGACAGGAGCACAGTGATGGCGCTCGACGCCGGGTGGGCGAGACGGTGGGTCGCGGAGTCGGCGGCGGCGATCGCCGCGGCCAGGGACGACCTGACCGAGCTGGATCGACAGATCGGGGACGGGGACCACGGGGCCAACCTCGACCGGGGGTTTCGCGCCGTCGTCGCGAAGCTGGAGGCGACGCCGGCCCCGGACGGCGAGGCCGAGCAGGTCGGCGCCGTGCTCAAGCTCGTGGCGACGACCCTCATGTCGACGGTCGGGGGCGCCTCCGGCCCGCTGTATGGGACGGCGTTCCTGCGGGCCTCCAAGGCCGCCTCGCGCGAGGCGCTCGACGTGTCCTCGGTCGTCGCGCTGCTCGAGGCGGCCCTGGAGGGCATCGAGGCGCGCGGTCACGCCACGCCCGGCGAGAAGACCATGGTCGACGCGTGGCAGCCCGCGGTCGAGGCCGCCGCGGCGACGGGCGGCGACGACCCCGTCGCGGTGCTGCGCGCCGCGGCCGACGCGGCCGACGCCGGCTCCACCGCGACCATCCCGCTGGTCGCGACCAAGGGCCGCGCCTCCTACCTCGGTGAGCGCTCGGCGGGTCACGAGGATCCGGGCGCCCGGTCGACCGCGCTGCTGCTGCGCGCCGCGGTGAGCGCGGCCGACGCTGACGACGGAGCGTGAGTCGCGCGTGAGCGTCGCCCTGGTGCTGGTCTCCCACTCCGTGCGGCTCGCGCACGGGGTCGTCGAGCTCGCGGCGCAGATGGCGCCGGATGTGCCGCTGCTGGTCGGCGCCGGCATGGTCGACGGCGGCCTGGGCACGTCGATCGACGTCGTCGAGCACGCCGTGGACCAGGGGCTCGCGCAGGCCGACGGCGTCGTGGTGCTCGCCGACCTGGGGTCCGCGGTGCTGACCGTCGAGTCGGCGCTCGACCTGCGCGACGAGTGGTCGGGGCGCGTGCGGCTCGCCGACGCCCCGTTCGTCGAGGGCGCCGTGGCGGCCGCGGTCGCGGCGCAGCAGGGTGGCGACGCCGACGCCGTCGAGGTCGCCGCACGCCGGGCGGCGGCGATGTTCGCCTCGCCTCCCGAGCCGCCGACCCCGCCGATCCCGCCCACCCCGCCGATCCCGCCCACCCCGCCGGTCGAGCCCGTCGAGACCGTCTCGGCCCGCGTCACCGTGCGCAACCCGCTCGGGCTGCACGCCCGCCCCGCCGCCCAGCTCGCACGGGTGGTGGCCGACCTCGGCGTGCCCGTGACCGTCGGGGGAGCGGACGGCGCGAGCGTGCTCGCGCTCCTCGCGCTCGGCGCGACGGGCGGCGCCGAGCTCGACGTCGTCGCCCGGGGCCCGGGGGCCGGCGCGGCGCTCGACGCCGTCGTCGCGCTCATCGAGGGCGGCTTCGGCGAGGTGTGAGGCGGCCGGGAGCCGGGCGGGCGGCCGATACCCTGGTGGGGTGAGCAGCAAGGACAGGCCCGCCCCCGGCGACCGCATCGCGCCCAAGAAGTCGGCACTCGTGCAGTTCACGGCGCTGACGCTGCAGTTGGAGGCGTTCTGCGTCGCGTTCGCCGCGGTCGCCCTCTACGGCCTGCGCGACAGCCTCTACGAGAAGGGCCCGCTCGCCGTGTCGGAGCCTGCGGCGATCTGGGCCGTGGGTGGGTCCCTGTTCGTCCTGCTGCTGGTGCTCTCGCGGCTCACCTCGCGGCCGGTCGGCCTCGCGGGTGGCACGATCGCGCAGGTTCCGGTCATCGCGACCGGACTCGTGCTGCCCATGATGTTCCTGGTGGCCGCGGTGTTCGTGGTCATGTGGGCCGCCTCGCTGCGGATCGGCGCCCGCGTGGACCGTGAGCGGCGCGCGTACGACGCCGAGCATCCGGAGACGGCGCCGAACGTGTGACGCCGTCGCGCGTCGCCTCGGCGTCGGTCTGGGCGGAAGGGACTTTTGGCGCTCCCGGCGCGCGCCGGCGTCCCGCTACCCTTCGGGCATGACGCAGACGACGCCGACGACGCCGCACACCGCCGCCCCCACCGCTGAGCGCACGCTTGTTCTGGTCAAGCCCGACGGCGTACGCCGCGGGCTGTCCGGAGAGGTGCTGCGCCGCATCGAGGCCAAGGGCTACCGGCTCGCCGCGGTCCAGCTCGTCCACGCCACCCCCGAGCTGCTCACCCAGCACTACGCCGAGCACGCGGGCAAGCCGTTCTTCGGCTCGC
The DNA here is from genome assembly GCF_004216535.1 of Xylanimonas ulmi. Classification (NCBI taxonomy): domain Bacteria; kingdom Bacillati; phylum Actinomycetota; class Actinomycetes; order Micrococcales; family Promicromonosporaceae; genus Xylanimonas; species Xylanimonas ulmi. The sequence goes on along the minus strand of NZ_SGWX01000001.1, from coordinate 1,859,198 downwards.
TCGTGGAGTTCATGCTCTCGGGTCCCACGCTCGCGGTGGTCGCCGAGGGCGTCCGCGTGATCGAGGGCTTCCGCTCGCTCGCGGGCGCCACGGACCCGACGACGGCGGCGCCGGGCACCATCCGCGGTGATCTGGGCCGCGCGTGGGACGGCGCCGTCATGCAGAACATCGTGCACGGCTCGGACTCGCCGGAGTCGGCCGCGCGTGAGATCGGGCTCTGGTTCCCGGGTCTCTGAACGCCCAGGACATGGCGAGGTCTATACCGTTCTTAGGCGCGGCTTGAACGTTGTTTGCCTCTCGTTCACCAAAGCCGCCTACCTTGGCGCCGTCACCGCAACACGGTGGCGAAGGTCGTCGCGCCCGCGGCGACCCTCGGTCGCCGACCCCGGCGACGCTGGCCAAGAGGAACACACCCCATGACCACGCCATCGCGCACCCTCCCGATCAGGGGCGCCCGCAACGTCCGTGACCTGGGTGGCTACGCCACCCAGGACGGTCGCCGCATCAAGTTCGGCCGCCTCGTGCGGGCCGCCGAGCTCACCGACGTCACCCCCGCGGACCGCGCCTACCTGGCCGACCGCGTCCATGTCATCGCCGACCTGCGCACCTCGCACGAGCGCGCCGAGCGCCCGACGCCGCCCATCGAAGGCGTGCGCAACGTGCACCTGCCGGTCTTCGAGCAGGGTGGGCACGACAACAACATCACCAAGGCCGTGCGCGCGGCGGCGCAGGGCACGCTCGACGAGCCGCCGATGCTCGAGGTGAACCGCGAGTTCGTCACGAGCGAGCTCGCGACCCGCACCTACGTCGAGCTCATCGACCACGTCCTGGGCGCGCCCGAGGACAAGGCGGTGCTGTGGCACTGCACGGCCGGCAAGGACCGCACCGGCATGGCCGCGGTCATCCTGCTGGTCGCGCTCGGCGTCGACGAGCACACCATCTACGAGGACTACCTCGAGACCAACGAGCACCTCGCCGAGCACGTCGAGCGGATCGTCGGCGAGATCGCCGACCCCACCGAGGCCGCCGTGATGCGCTCGTTCTGGGTCGCCAAGCGCTCCTACCTCGACGCCGCGTTCGACGAGATGCGCGCCCGGTTCGGATCCGTCGACGGCTACCTGCGCACGGCGCTGGGCCTCGACGACGCCAAGCGCGAGGCGCTGCGCGCCGCGCTGCTGCACTGAGCCCGGGGCCGAGACCGCACCGCGCCCGCCGGGCCGTCGCGCCCGCCGCTCGCCCGCGTCCACCCGGCGCCCATCCCCGTATCCACCCCCGCATCCACCCCCGCATCCACCTGGGTGGCGCCCACCCTGCGCCACCTCCCGGTCGACGCGCGCACCCGCGCGCCCCGCAGAAAGCAGAGACACTGTGAAGCTCACTCGCCTCGCCCGTGCCGCCGTCGCGGCCACCGCCGCGACCGCAGCCGTCGCCATGCTCGCCGGCTGCACCGGCGGCGCGACCGCAGCCGACACCCCGTCCGGCGCCCAGTCGCTCCGCATCGGCTACCTGCCCCAGGACGAGACGCCGCACTTCGCCGCGGCCCGGCAGGGCCTGGCCACCGACCTCGCCGCAGCCACCGGCCTGGAGGTCTCCGAGTACCACGTCGCCGACATGTCCGCCCTGGTCGAGGCCATGCGCCACGGCCACGTCGACATGGCGATCGTGGGCGCGATGGGCGTCGTCCAGGCCTACCAGGTCGCCGACTCCTTCCCGCTCGTCGCCATGCAGCAGGAGGAGGGCCCGCTGCACTCCGACATCATCGTGCGCGCCGACTCCGGCATCCACACCATCGCCGACCTCATGGCCCTCGACGCGCCGTCGATCGCCTTCGTCGACCACATCTCGACCACGGGCACGCTGCTGCCCGCGATCGGGATCATGGAGGCCTTCCCCGAGCGGGACCTCGACTTCGACGACATCCTGCACGGCGACGTCTTCTCGACCGTCGTCTTCGCCGGCGGCCACCCGAACGTCGCGCAGGCCGTCATCCAGGGTGACGCGGTCGCCGGTGGCATCGCCCACCGCCAGACCGCCGTCGAGCTCGAGCGCCTGGGCCTGTCGGAGGACTACCTGCGCGTGATCCACCGCTCCGAGCCCGTCATGGGCGCGACCATGGTCGCCTCGTCCTCGCTGGACGCCGACCTCATCGAGGTGCTGCGCGACTTCCTCGTGGGCTTCGACAACGAGGACTACTTCTACGGCATGTGGGGCAACCGCTCGGCGCGGTTCTTCGACACCGAGATCGGCGAGTTCGCCGACCTGTTCGTCATCGACGAGATGCTCGGCTGACCTTCCCGCACGCGAGCGGCGGGGCCTGACGCCGGGCCCCGCCGCCACGGCTGACCTGCGCGCCCCCGGCGCACCCGGACCCTCCCACCCCAAGGAAGACTGGCCATGGCCGACACGATCGTGAGCCCGAAGCCCCTCGAGACGACCACGCCCCCGGGCGCCGAGGTGGTCCTGTCCGTGCAGGGCGTCTCGAAGACCTATACGAACGGCACCAAGGCGCTGCGCGACGTCTCCTTCGACGTGCGGCGCGGCGAGTTCGTCGTCGTCATCGGCCCCTCGGGCTCCGGGAAGTCGACGCTCATGCGCTCGCTCAACCGGCTCGTCGACGTCACCTCGGGCGCCGTCCTGGTCGACGGCGAGAGCCTGACCAAGGCGGGCGGGGCGCGGCTGCGGGCCGTGCGCCGCCGTGTGGCCATGGTGTTCCAGCACGCGAACCTCGTCGGGCGCCTGACGGTGCTCCAGAACGTGCTGCACGGTCGCCTCGGCCACATGGGAACCCTCGCCGGCATGTTCGGCCGCTACACCGAGGCCGACAAGCAGACCGCCGTCGACCTGCTGCGCGAGATCGAGCTCGGCGAGCACATGTACAACCGCGCCGCTGAGCTCTCCGGCGGTCAGAAGCAGCGCGTCGGCATCGCCCGCGCCATCATCCAGGACCCCTCGGTCCTGCTGTGCGACGAGCCGATCGCGTCGCTCGACCCCTCGGTGTCCAAGGTCATCATGGACATGATCTTCCAGATGGCCACCTCGCGGAACATCACCGCGATCGTCAACCTGCACCAGATCGACGTCGCGCTGCGCTACGCGACGCGCATCATCGGCATGCACAAGGGCGAGATCGTGTTCGACGGCCCGCCCGCGGACCTCACCGCCGAGACCATCGAGCGCATCTACGACACCCCGGTCGGCGAGCTGATGATCGGCGAGGAGCTTCGCGGTGAGCGCTGACACCCTCGCCCGGCCGCAGGCGCCCGCGGCCCGCATCCCCCTCGTCTCGGGGCAGGAGCGCCGGTTCTTCACGGCCGCCCTCGCCGTCATCGTCGGCGCGACGGCGCTGACGACCTGGATCACCGGCTTCAACCCCTTGGCGGCGCTCGCGGGCATGCCCAGCGCGCTCGGGTTCGTCGCCGCCGACTACCTCCCGCCGACCGTCAACAACGGGGGCCTGCTGGCGCGGGCGCTGGTCGAGACGGTCGCGCTCGCGCTGACCTCGACCCTCGTCGCCTCGGCGCTCGCCTTCCTGGCGGCGCTGATCGGCTGCCGCGCCGTGTCGCCGCTCCCGTGGGCGGCGCCCATCGTGCGCGGCTTCGCGACGCTTGTGCGCAACATCCCCGACCTGGTGTGGGCCGTCATCCTGTTCACGGCCATGGGCTTCGGGTTCCACGTCGGGTTCGCCGCCCTGACGCTGGGCACCTTCGGGTTCCTCACGCGCGCCTTCATCGAGTCGATGGACGAGGTGTCGGCCGACACGACCGAGACGCTCGCCGCCGTCGGGGCGAGCTTCCCGCAGCGCGTCATGCAGTCGATCGTCCCCTCGTTCACCAAGGACTTCATCGCCTGGTTCCTGTACTGCATCGAGGTCTCCATCCGCGGCGCGACGATCGTCGGCATGCTCGGCGGCGGCGGCGTCGGGATGCTCCTCAACGGCGAGCTGGGCCTGGCCCGGTGGCGCCCGCGCGCGATGGGCACGATCCTCATCCTCGCGGTGCTCGTCATCGCCGTCGACCTGCTCACCTCCTACCTGCGCACCAAGCTGCTCAACCCGTCGGCGGCGCGGTCGGCGGCCGACCGGAGCGAGAGCGCCCTGGTGGTGCGCCGCGGGCGCATCGCCGTCACCCAGCGGGGACGCGACCGCGAGGTCAACCTGTTCCTGCTGTGCGCGCTCGCGCTGTCGCTGGCCGCGTTCTGGCCGATCCGCGACGCGTCCTGGGGGCGTCTGCTCACCGACTTCCCGCACCTGAGCCGCACGCTGTTCGAACTGGCCTCACTCGACTTCAGCGCCTGGGACCGCACCTGGACGTCGTTCCTCGACACGATGGGCATCGCGGTGCTCTCGACCGTCTACTCGGCGATCCTCGCGCTGCTCATCGCGCCGTTCGCGACCCGCAACCTCGTGCGCAACCCCGTCGGCCCCGCGCTCATCACGTCGGTCGCGACGCTGATCCGCACCATCCCCAACCCCGTGCTGGTCATGATGGCGATCGCGCCGTTCGGCCTGGGCGTCACGCCCGGCATCATCGGACTGACCCTGAGCTCGACGGCGTTCTTCGTGCGCGTGTTCGTCCAGGGCTACGAGGACGTCCCCGATGAGACCATCGAGGCGCTGCAGGCCACCGGCGCGGGCCGCGTCCAGGTGTTCCTCAGCGCGATGCTGCCCGCCTCGCGCAGCCACATGGTCGCGTGGATCGGCATGCGGTTCGAGATGAACTTCATGGGCTCGGCGATCCTCGGCATGGTCGGCGCCGGCGGCGTCGGCGGCGTGATCAACGAGGCGGTGCGCGGGCGCCAGTTCGGCGTCGCGGGTGTGGCGATCCTCCTGGTGTTCGTCTTCGCCTTCGCGCTCGAGCTGACGATGGCCAAGGTCAAGCGCACCTACATCCGCTGACCTGCGGTGCCCGCGCGGGCGGCCGATCTGGGACGTCCCTGCGGATCGTCCCCGGGATCGGCCGCCCGCCCCGTTACGGTGGTGCGGTGCACCTCAAGACGCTCACGCTGCGGGGGTTCAAGTCGTTCGCGTCCGCGACGACCTTGAGCTTCGAGCCTGGCATCACGTGCGTCGTCGGGCCCAACGGGTCGGGCAAGTCGAACGTCGTCGACGCCCTGGCCTGGGTCATGGGGGAGCAGGGCGCCAAGTCGCTGCGCGGCGGCAAGATGGACGACGTCATCTTCGCCGGCACAGCGGGGCGTCCGCCGCTGGGCCGCGCCGAGGTCTCGCTCACGATCGACAACACCGACGGCGCGCTGCCGATCGACTACACCGAGGTCACGATCTCGCGCACGCTGTTTCGCAGCGGCGGCTCGGAGTACGCGATCAACGGCGCCGGCTGCCGCCTGCTCGACATCCAAGAGCTGTTGTCGGACTCCGGCATCGGCCGCGAGATGCACGTCGTGGTCGGCCAGGGGCAGCTCGACGCCGTGCTGCGTGCGTCGCCCGAAGAGCGGCGCGGGTTCGTCGAGGAGGCCGCGGGCGTCCTCAAACACCGCAAGCGCAAGGAGAAGGCGCTGCGCAAACTCGACCAGATGGCCGGGAACCTCGCGCGCCTGGGCGACCTGACGGCCGAGTTGCGCCGCCAGCTCGGCCCGCTCGGGCGGCAGGCCGAGGCCGCCCGCAAAGCCCGCACCGTCCAGGCCGACCTGCGCGACGCCAAGGCGCGCCTGCTCGCCGACGACCTCGCGCAACTGGTCGCGCAACTGGAGGCAGAGCGCGCCGACGAGGCGGCCGTGCGCGAGCGCCAGGCCGCGACCGAGGCCGCCCTGGACCAGGCGCGCGCCGAGCTCGCCCGCCTGGAGGTCGCCGCGGCGGGCGCGACGGCGTCGGCCGCGCGCGCCGGTGACACCTACCACGCGCTCGTCGCGCTGCGCGAGCGCCTGCGCGGCACACAGACGCTCGCCGACGAGCGCGTGCGGCTGCTGGGTGTGGCCGAGCCCGAGCCGCGCGGCCAGGACCCGAGCGAGCTCGACGCGCAGGCCGAGCGCGCCCGCGCGTCCGAGGCGGAGCTCGCCCACGAGGTCGAGCTGGCGCGGACGGCGCTCGCGGCCGCCGTCGAGCGGCGGTCCGGCGCCGAGGACGCCGCAGCCGCGGCCGAGAGGGAGCTGGCCGCCCTGCACCGTGGCGCGGCCGACCGGCGCGAGGGCCTGGCGCGATTGGCGGGGCAGGTCGCCGCGCGCCGCAGCCGCGTCGAGGCCGCCGACGCCGAACTGGAGCGCGTGCGGGGAGCACTGGAGGAGGCCGAGCGCCGTGAGCGGGAGGCCACCCGCCGGTTCGCGGCGCTGGAGACGCAGGTCGTGGGCGTCGAAGCGGGCGAGGAGGGCCTGGACGCCGAGCACGAGGCGGCCGCCGAGGCGGTCGAGCGGGCACAGGCCGCCCTCGCCGACCTGGACGCCGAGGCGGCCGAGGCCGACAAGGACCGCGCGACGTGGTCGGCGCGCGTCGAGGCGCTGGCGTTGAGCCTCGACCGCAAGGACGGCGCCGGCGCGCTGCTGGCCACCGACGCCCCCGGAGTGCTCGGGTCGGTCGCCGCGCTCCTGGGCGTCGAGGCGGGGTACGAGGACGCCGTGGCCGCCGCGCTCGGCCCGCTCGCCGACGCCGTCGCCGTCGCCGACCTGGACGCCGCGGTCGACGCGCTGCGCCTGCTGCGCGACGACGACGCCGGCCGTGCCGCGCTCGTCGTGGGGTCCAGGCCTGCGCCCCCGTCGACCACCGCGGCGGCGCCGCTCGGCGGGCGGTGGGCGATCGACGTCGTCGATGCGGCGGCCCCCGCGGGCGGGGCGCTGCGGGCGCTGCTGGCGGACGTCGTCGTCGTCGAGGACCTGGCCCAGGCGCGCGCCCTCGTCGCCGCCGACCCGCAGCTGACCGCCGTGACACGAGCCGGCGACCTGCTCGGCGGCGTGCGCGCCGTGGGCGGCTCGGCGGCCGCGCCGAGCGTGCTGCACCTACAGGCCGCCCTCGACGAGGCGCGCGCCCGGGCCGACGACGCCACGGCGCGGGGCGAGCGCGCGCGGTTCGCGCTGGTGGCCGCGCGCGAGGCGGCCACCGCGGCCAGACGACGCTACGACGAGACGCTCGAGCGGCTGCACGAGTCGGACGCGGCGCTGGCCGCCGTCGCCGAGCAGCTCGGCACGCTGGGCGCGGCCCAGCGCGCGGCGCGCGCCGAGGCCGAGCGGCACCGGGCGACCCTCGCGCAGGCCACCGCACGCCGGGTGGCCGACGAGGGAGAGTTGGCCGACCTCGCGCGTCGCCTGGAGCTCGCTGAGGCCGAGCCGGCGCAGTCCGAGGCGGCGATCGGGGCGGCGGACGCCGCGCGCGCCCACGCGCAGGCCGAGGCCAGCGCCGCGCGCACGGGCGAGACCGAGGCGCGCCTGGCGCTGCGGACCAGCGAGGAGCGCGCGCGGGCCGTGGCCGGGCGGGCACAGGGGCTGGCGCGGGCCGCGGCGACCGAGCGCGCGGCGCGCGAGCAGGCCGCCGTCCGCGCCCGTGAGCGGGCCGCGCGCTCGCGCGTCGCCGCACAGGTGCGCGACGACGCGGCGGTCGCCCTCGCGGCGCTCGCCAGGTCCGTCGAGCGGGCCGCGCAGGAGCGTGAGGCCGCACAGGAGGAGCTGACGGCCCACGCGAGCCGGCTCGAGGGCGTGCGGGCCGACGTCGACCGGCTGGCCGGCGAGCTGCGTGACCTGACCGACGTCGCCCACCGCGACGAGGTGGCGCGCGCCCAGCAGCTCGCCCGCCTGGCGCAGCTGGAGGAGCGCGCGACCGACGAGCTCGGGGTCGACCCCCAGCAACTGGTCGAGGAGTACGGGCCGCACCGCATGGTCCCGGTCCTCGACCCGCCGCCCGAAGGCGCCCCGTCCCCGGCGGTCGCCCCGTCCCCGGCGGTCGCCCCTTCCCCGGCGGTCGCGCCGTCCCCGGCGGTCGCGCCGTCCCCGGCGGTCGAGCCTGTCGAGACCTCCGCCGCCGCGCGCCCCTACGTCCGCGAGGAGCAGGAGCGCCGCCTCAAGCAGGCCGAGCGGGCGCTCGCGCGCATCGGCGCCGTCAATCCGCTCGCCCTGGAGGAGTTCGCCGCGCTCGAGGAGCGGCACCGGTTCCTGACCGAGCAGCTCGCGGACCTGAAGAAGTCGCGCCAGGACCTGCTGCAGATCGTCGAGGACATCGACGAGCGCGTCGAGCAGGTGTTCGCCGAGGCCTACCGGGACACGGCCGCGATGTTCGAGCAGGTCTTCCCGACGCTCTTCCCGGGCGGGGAGGGACGGCTCGTCCTGACCGACCCGTCCGACCTGCTGACCACGGGCATCGACGTCGAGGCCCGGCCGGCCGGCAAGAAGGTCAAGCGGCTGTCGCTGCTGTCGGGAGGGGAGCGGTCGCTGACGGCCGTCGCGTTCCTCGTCTCGATCTTCAAGGCGCGCCCGAGCCCGTTCCTCATCATGGACGAGGTCGAGGCCGCGCTCGACGACGTCAACCTGGGCCGACTGCTCGATATCTTCCGCGAGTTGCAGACCCACTCGCAGCTCATCGTCATCACGCACCAGAAGCGCACCATGGAGGTCGCCGACGCGCTGTACGGCGTGACGATGCGCGGCGACGGCGTGACCACGGTGATCTCGCAGCGGCTGCGCGAGCCGGGCCAGGACGAACGTGATCTGACGCGTGTCGCCGGCCCTGGCGGCGATGTGGCCTGACCGCGATTCCTCCACAGGATCCGGCGGTTTCTCGCGGCTTGTCATGGGTGTCGGGGAGCCGGGGTGCGGGAGACTAGGGGCATGCTCTCGATCCTGGTCTGGTTGGTCGTCGCCGTGGCACTCGTGACAGCGGTCTTCCTGCTCGCCAGCGTCATGGAGCGCGGCGAGCGCCTGCCGGGTGAGCCGCCGACCGACGGCGGCCTCGGCGGCTTCTGGCGCAGCTTCCGCGCCGGGCTGCGCCATCCCGCTCGCCGCGCCTCCGGCAAGCCTGTCGACACCGACCTGGCGGCCTTTTTCGCCGACGGCGCGCAGGAGGGCCCCGGGTATCTGGACGCCGAGGAGATCACCGACGTCCTGGCCCGAGCCCGTCAGCAGGCCACGCGCCAGCGACACGTCGACGCGGGGCGCCTGACGCAGTGACACGCCGGGCGGTTCTGGGAGAATGGGGCCCGTGACCGACGTCCTTCCCTGGCTCATCCCCCTGCTCGTCGTCGTGGTCCTCGGGGCCGTCGCGGCCCTCCTCGTACCGCGGATGCGCCGCGGGACCCCACCCCCGCCGCCGGTCGAGGGGGTCGAGCGGCCCACCGTGGTCTCGACAGGCTCGACCGACGAGGGTGCCGGCGACGAGGGTGCGGGCGAGGTCTCGACACGCTCGAGCGACGAGGGCGACGGCGCGCCCGCCGTCGTCGTCGAGCGGCCCGAGCCCGTCGCCGGCCGGTTCGTGCGCCTGCGCGACCGACTCGCGCGGTCGGGCTCGCCGCTCGGCGCCCGCCTGCTGGCGGTGCTCTCGCGCGACCACCTCACCGAGGACGACTGGGACGAGCTTGAGGAGACCCTGCTGCTCGCCGACGTCGGCGCCGGCCCCGCAGGCGAGCTCATCGACGCGCTGCGCACGCGCGTGCGCGTGCAGGGCGTGAGCGACCCGGCCGCAGTGCGCGCCCTGCTGCGCGAGGAGCTGATCGCGCTCGTCGACCCCACCATGGACCGCGAGGTGCGCACCGACGGCGCCGAGCCGGGCACGCCGGGCGTCGTGCTCGTCGTCGGGGTCAACGGCACCGGCAAGACGACGACCGTCGGCAAGCTCGCGCGCGTGCTGGTCGCCGAGGACAAGTCGGTGGTGCTCGGCGCGGCCGACACCTTCCGCGCCGCGGCCGCCGACCAGCTCCAGACGTGGGGCTCGCGCGTGGGCGTGCACACCGTGCGCGCCGACCGGGACGGCGCCGACCCCGCCGCCGTCGCCTTCGACGCCGTCAAGCACGGCAAGGCCACCGGCGCCGACGTCGTGCTGGTGGACACCGCCGGGCGGCTGCAGAACAAGGCCGGGCTCATGGACGAGCTCGGCAAGATCACGCGCGTCGTGACGCGCGAGGCGCCGCTGACCGAGGTGCTGCTCGTGCTCGACGCCACCACCGGCCAGAACGGCATGCAGCAGGCGCGTGTGTTCGGCGAGGTCGCGGGCGTGACCGGCATCGTGCTGACCAAGCTCGACGGGACAGCCAAGGGTGGGATCGTCGTCGCCGTCCAGCGCGCGCTGGGCGTGCCCGTCAAGCTCGTCGGGCTGGGCGAGGGCCCCGACGACCTCGCGCCGTTCGACGCGGAGCAGTTCGTCGACGGCATCCTCGGCTGACGCGCGCCCGCGCCAGCGGGTGAGGGAAACGTAACGTTTACCCGCGCCGACCCCACTGTGACATCGCTGTAACTCGCCGAGACCCGCCCCGAAACGCTCTGCCCCGACGGTTGTACTCGACCGGCCGCCGCGGCTGGCAAGGGGAGGATCAAGATGGATTGGGACACCGGGAATGCCGCGTGGATGCTGATGTCAGCATCCCTCGTGCTCCTGATGACGCCGGGACTGGCGTTCTTCTACGGCGGCATGGTTCGTGGCAAGTCCGTGCTGAACATGATGATGATGTCCTTCGGGGCCATCGGTGTCGTCGGCGTGATCTACGTGCTGTGGGGCTGGTCGATGTCCTACGGCGCGGACGTCGGCGGCGTCTTCGGCAACCCGTTCGACCAGTTCGGCCTGTCGGGCACGCTGAGCGTCGACGGGGCGCCCGTGCCGGGGCTGGGCAACTACCCGCAGGCGATCGACGTCGCCTTCCAGGTCACGTTCGCGATCATCACGGTCGCGCTGATCTCGGGCGCCCTGGCCGACCGCACGCGGTTCGGCACCTGGCTGGTGTTCGCCGGAGCGTGGGCCACGCTGGTCTACTTCCCGATGGCGCACATGGTCTGGGGCGGTGGCCTGCTCTCGGGCGCCGAGAACGGCCTGGCCGCCAAGATCTTCGGCGTCACCGACGGCGCGGCGACCGTGGCCCCGATCGACTTCGCGGGCGGCACCGTGGTGCACATCAACGCCGGTGTCGCGGCGCTCGTGCTGGCGCTGATCATCGGCAAGCGCAAGGGCTTCGGCAAGGAGCCCATGCGCCCGCACAACCTGCCCTTCGTGATGCTGGGCGCCGCCCTGCTGTGGTTCGGCTGGTTCGGGTTCAACGCGGGCTCGGCCTTCGCCGCTGACGCGACCGCGGGCCTGGCCTGGGTCAACACGACCGCCGCGACGTGCGCCGCGATGCTCGGCTGGCTGGCGACCGAGCGCATCCGTGACGGCCACGCCACCTCGCTCGGCGCCGCGTCGGGCGTCGTCGCCGGCCTGGTCGCGATCACCCCGGCCGCCGGCGCCATGAACCCCGTGACCTCGCTGGTCCTGGGCGCCGTGGCTGGTGTGCTCTCGGCGCTCGCCGTGGGCCTGAAGTACCGGTTCGGCTACGACGACTCGCTCGACGTCGTCGGCGTCCACCTGGTCTCGGGCTTCTGGGGCACCATCGGCATCGGCCTGCTGGGCGACAACGTCGGCCTGTTCCTCGGCGGCGGCGGCAAGCAGTTCGTGATCCAGCTCGTCATCGCACTCGCGGCGATCATCTTCTCGGGCGTGCTGACCCTCATCATCGGCTCGATCCTCAAGGCCACCATGGGCTGGCGCATCACCGAGGAGGTCGAGGTGGGCGGCATCGACCTCGCCGAGCACGGCGAGTCGGCGTACGAGACGATCTCGGCGGGTTCGATCATCAAGGAGGTTCGCGCATGAGCAAGCTCGTCACGGGCATCATCCAGCCCCACCGTCTCGACGACGTGAAGTCGGCCCTGGAGGCCGCCGGGATCCGCGGCATGACGGTCTCGGAGGCCAGCGGCTACGGCCGGCAGAAGGGCCACACCGAGGTCTACCGCGGCGCCGAGTACACCGTCGACCTCGTGCCGAAGGTCCGGGTCGAGATCCTCGTCGCCGACGAGGACGCCCCGTCCATCGTCGACGTGGTGGTGGGCGCCGCCCAGACCGGCAAGATCGGCGACGGCAAGGTGTGGGTCGTCCCGGTCGACGACGTCGCCCGGGTCCGCACCGGCGAGCGCGGCGACGCCGCGCTCTGACTCACCGGCCGGTGGTCGAGCCCGTCGAGACCACCGCGCTTGGCCCGTCCGCCGGTGGTCGAGCCTGGTCAGACCACTCCTTGACGAAAGGGGAACCATGGTCTCGACAGGCTCGACCACCGGCGGTGGCATGAGCGGGGGCGCCGGCGGTGGCGTGAGCGGGGGCGGCGGCGCCAGCGCGACCGGGGGCGCCGGCGCGACCGGGGGAGCGGGCGCTGGCGTGGGCGCCAGCCCCGTCGCGGGGCTGCGCACCGACCTGCTGGCCCTGGCCACCGACCTGACCGGCCCCGGCCGCTCAGGCGTCGCGCGCCGCTCGGCGCTCGTCCAGGCGGTCACCGACCGCGTCGGCGCCCTGTACGCCGAGGCCACCGCCGACGTCGACCCCTCCGGCCTGGCGCTCGCCGCCGTCGGCAGCCTCGCCCGCGGCGACCTCGGCCCGCTGTCCGACGTCGACCTCGTCCTGGTGCACGACGGGCGCACCCACCCCGCGCCCGAGCTCGCGAGGGTCGCCGAGCGGCTCTGGTACCCGCTGTGGGACTCGGGCGTGGACCTCGACCACGCCGTGCGCTCGCTCCACCAGACGCGGCAGGTGGCGTCGTCGGACCTGGCGGCCGCTGCGAGCTGGCTCGACGTGCGGCCCCTGGCCGGTGACGCCGTCGTGGTGCACCGCACGGCCTCGACCATCCTCACGGACTGGCGGGCCGCGTCCCGTCGCCGCCTGCCCGAGCTGCTCGCCTCGGTCAAGGAGCGCGCGCAGCGCTCGGGCGAGCTCGCCTACCTCGTCGAGCCGGACCTCAAGGAGTCGCGCGGCGGCATCCGCGACGCCGTCCTGCTCGCGGCGCTCGCCGCGACCTGGCTCACCGACCGCCCGCACGGCGCCGTCGACCGGGCCTACGCGCACGTGCTCGACGTGCGCGACACGCTGCAGGTGGTCACGCGACGGCGCACCACACGGCTGCTGCTCGCCGACCTCGACGAGGTCGCCGCGCTCACCGGCCACGACGACCCCGACGAGCTGCTCGCCTCGCTCGCCGAGGCCGGACGCACCATCGCCTACGCGCTCGACTCGACCGTTCGCCGCGCCCGCCAGGCGCTGCAGCCGCCGTCGGCGATCCGGCGCACGCTCGTGGTGCGCGGCCGGCGCACGGCGCCGCGCCTGCGCTCGGCGGGTGACGGGCTCGTGGAGCACGATGGCGAGCTCGTGCTCGCCATCGACGCCAACCCCGCGGCGGACCCCGTGCTGCCACTGCGCGCCGCGGCGACGGCGGCGCGCACGGGCCTCGCGCTCTCGCCCGTGACGGTCGGCTCGCTCGCGCAGGGCGCCGCGCTGCCCGAGCCGTGGCCGCGCGCGGCCCGGCACGCCTTCCTCCAGCTCCTCGCCGCCGGGCCCGCCCAGGAGCCCGTGTGGGAGGCGCTCGACCTCGCGGGGATCGTCACGCAGTGGATCCCCGAGTGGGCCGGGGTGCGCAACCGCCCGCAACGCTCGCCGATCCACCGCCACACCGTCGACCGCCACCTGGTCGAGACGGTCGCGCGCGCCTCGGGCGTGCGGCGCGCGCAGCCGGACCCGGCCCAGGTGCGCTCCGAGGTCCTGCTGCTGGCCGCGGTCCTGCACGACATCGGCAAGAGACGCGCCGCGCTCGACCCGGACCACAGCGTGGAGGGCGCGCGGATCGTCCCCGACATCCTCGCGCGCATCGGCGTCGACGGCGCCGTCGCCGCCGACGTCACCGTCTTGGTGCGCCACCACCTGCTGCTGGCCGAGCTCGCCACGTCGCACGACCCCGACGACCCGGTCACGCTCCACCGACTGCTGGACGCCGTCGGCCACCGCCGCGACCTGCTGGTCGAGCTGCGCGCGCTGACCGAGGCCGACGCATCGAGCCTCGGGTCGAAGAACGGCTGGACGCCGTGGCGCGCCCGACTGGTCGACGGACTCATGGCGCGTGCGCTCGCGGCGCTCGCGGCCGAGGGAGGCTGAGCGGCCCGTCGTCCGCTGGTGGACGGCCGGTCACCGCGTCGGTCGACAGGCTCGACCGTGGGCGCGGACCGCCCGGTAGTCTGGGGCACCGTCCCACCCGCTCGACTGCTGTCGAAGAACCCCGAAGGACCGCACTGGTGTTCAACTCCCTGTCGGACCGGCTCACCGCGACCTTCAAGAACCTCCGCGGCCGGGGGCGTCTGTCCGAGGCGGACATCGACGCGACCGTGCGCGAGATTCGTCGAGCTCTGCTGGACGCCGACGTCGCCGTGCCCGTGGTGCGCGAGTTCGCCGCCGCGGTGCGCGAGCGCGCGCTCGGCGTCGAGGTCTCGGGCGCGCTCAATCCGGCGCAGCAGGTCGTCAAGATCGTCAACGAGGAGCTCGTCGAGATCCTCGGCGGGGCCACCCGCACGCTGCGCCTGGCCAAGGTGCCCCCGACCGTCATCATGCTCGCGGGCCTCCAGGGCGCCGGAAAGACGACGCTCGCGGGCAAGCTCGCGCACGCGCTCAAGGGGCAGGGGCACACGCCGCTGCTGGTCGCCGCCGACCTGCAGCGCCCCAACGCGGTGACCCAGCTGTCGGTCGTGGCCGAGCGCGCCGGCGTGCCCGTGTTCGCGCCGCACCCCGGCAACCAGGGCGCGGTCGACGTCGACATCGTGATCGGCGACCCGGTCGGGGTGGCCCGCGACGGCGTCGCCTACGCGCGCGACAAGCAGCACGACGTCGTCATCGTCGACACCGCCGGTCGCCTCGGCGTCGACGAGGCGCTCATGCGGCAGGCCGCCGACATCCGCGCGGCCATCAGCCCCGACGAGGTGCTGTTCGTCATCGACGCGATGATCGGCCAGGACGCCGTCAACACCGCGACGGCGTTCCTCGAGGGCGTCGACTTCACGGGCGTCGTGCTGTCCAAGCTCGACGGCGACGCGCGCGGCGGCGCCGCGCTGTCGGTCGCCAAGGTGACCGGCCGCCCGATCATGTTCGCCTCCACGGGCGAGAAGCTCACGGACTTCGAGGTCTTCCACCCCGACCGCATGGCCGGACGCATCCTCGACATGGGCGACGTGCTGACGCTCATCGAGCAGGCCGAGCGCGCGTTCGACGCCGATCAGGCCGAGCGCATGGCGGCCAAGGTCGCCGAGGGCAAGGACTTCACGCTCGCCGACTTCCTGGTGCAGATGCAGCAGATGCGGAAGATGGGCTCGATGAAGAAGATGCTCGGCATGCTGCCGGGCATGGGCCAGATGCGCGAGGCGATCGACAGCTTCGACGAGCGCGAGGTCGACCGCATCGAGGCGATCATCCGCTCGATGACCCCCGGCGAGCGCGAGAACCCGAAGATCATCAACGGCTCACGCCGGGCCCGCATCGCACGGGGCTCGGGCACCACGACGACCGCCGTCAACCAGCTGCTCGACCGGTTCGCGGGCGCGCAGAAGATGATGCGCCAGATGTCGCGCGGCGGCGGGGTGCCCGGCATGCCGCCGATGCCCGGGATGCCCGGGGTCGGCAAGCGCGCGGGCGCCCGGCAGGCGCCGCAGAAGAAGGTCAAGGGCAAGTCGGGCAACCCGGCCAAGCGCGCGCAGCAGGAGCGCGAGGCTCTCCAGCGGGCGTTGGGCGGTGGCCCGGCGGCGCCGGCGGCGCCGTCCGGATCGTCATTCGGCCTCGGCAAGGGCGGCCAGGACGACGACGTGGACCTGTCGAAGCTCCAACTGCCCGACGGGTTCGACAAGCTGCTCGGCGGGCGCTGAGCGCTCGTCCTCGCGGCGCGTCCTGCGGGGTGGTGACGCTCCGCGCGCCCGCTGCGCGAGCCGGGGGCGACGGGCGGCGAGCGCGCCCGGGCGCGGCTGCGGGTGGCCACTACGCTCCCGGCCATGGCCGTCCCGCATGCTCCCTTGCACCTGACGGGTCACGTGCTGCTCGACGACGAGCACGAGACCGGTGAGGTGTTCGTGCGCGACGGGGCCGCGCACCTGACGCGGGAGGCGGACCAGCCCGGCGAGGGCCGACGGATCGACGGGTGGGTGCTGCCCGGCCTGGTCGACGTCCACTGCCACATCGGGCTCGGCGCTCAGGGGGCCGTCGACCTGGACACCGCCGCCGCGCAGGCGATCGCCGACCGCGACGCCGGGGTGCTCCTGGTGCGCGACGCGGGCTCGGCCCTGGACACCCGCCCGCTGCAAGAGCGGGCCGACCTGCCGCGCCTGGTGCGCGCGGCGCGCCACCTGGCCCGGCCCCGGCGCTACCTGCGCGGATTCGCGTGTGAGCTCGACGACGTCGCCGCGCTGCCCGACGCCATGCGCGACCAGGCGCGCGCGAGCGACGGCTGGGTCAAGGTCGTGGGGGACTGGATCGACCGGGGTCTGGGCGCGGACGCGGACCTGACCCCGCTGTGGCCCGCCGACGTGCTCGCCGCGGGCGTGGCCGCCGCACGCGCCGAGGCGGCGCGCGTCACGGTGCACACCTTCGCGACCGAGACGGTCGACGACCTGCTGGCCGCCGGCGTCGACTGCGTCGAGCACGGCACGGGCGTCACCCCCGACCAGGCCGCCGAGCTCGCCCAGCGCGGCGTGCCCGTGACGCCCACGCTGTTGCAGGTCGAGCGGTTCGCGCAGATCGCCGACCAGGCGCAGGACAAGTACCCCGTCTACGCGCGCCGCATGCGGGCCATGCACGCGCGACGCTACGAGCAGGTGCGGATGCTGCACGAGGCCGGGGTGCCGCTGCTCGTCGGCACCGACGCGGGCGGCGTCATCGGCCACGGGCGCATCGCCGAGGAGTGCGCGCTCCTGGTCGAGGCGGGCGTGCCCGCCGCCGACGTCGTGGCGGCGGCGACGTGGCGCGCCCGGCGGTTCCTCGGCTTCGGCGCCGTCGCCGACGGCGCCAGCGCCGATCTGGTGGTCTACCCGGCCGACCCGCGCGAGGACATCGCGGTGCTCGCCCACCCCACCGCCGTCGTGCTGCGCGGGCAGATCGTGGCCGGCGCCCTGGCCGACTAGCCGAGCGGTGTCGCCGACGGCGCCCGTGCGGTTGGGCGAGGGGCGCGGCGTCTGGCACAATGTCCGAGTACTCGGCGTGCCCAGGCCCCTCTCTCCTGCGCGACGCCGCGTCTAGGCCCCGCTCACCGCTCGACCCCACGAGCACGTGTGTCAGGGCCGCCCATCCAAGAACCAGGAGTGACCACAACAGTGGCCGTCAAGATTCGCCTCAAGCGCCTCGGCAAGATCCGGGCTCCGTACTACCGCGTCGTCGTCGCGGACTCGCGCACCAAGCGCGATGGCCGCGTCATCGAGGAGATCGGCAAGTACCACCCGACCGAGGAGCCCTCGTTCATCGAGATCACCTCGGAGCGTGCGCAGTACTGGCTCGGCGTCGGCGCTCAGCCGACCGAGCAGGTGCTCGCCCTGCTCAAGGTGACGGGTGACTGGCAGAAGTTCAAGGGTCTCGAGGGCGCCGAGGGCACCCTGCGGACCAAGGCCGGCAAGGCCGACGCCGCCACGGCGATCGAGGCCGTGGCCGCCGAGGCCGAGAAGGCCAAGGCCAAGGCCGCCGAGGCCAAGGCCGCCGCGCCCGCTGAGACCGAGGCCGCGGCGGGCGACGCCGAGGCCGAGGCCTGATGCTCGCCGAGGCCCTCGAGCACCTGGTGCGCGGCATCGTGGACAACCCAGACGACGTCCGGGTGACCACCAAGCCGCTGCGCCGGGGTGACCTGCTCGAGGTCCGTGTGCACCCGGACGACCTCGGCCGCGTGATCGGCCGGGGCGGGCGCACCGCCAAGGCGCTGCGCACCGTCGTCGGCGCTCTCGCGAGCGACGGTCCGGTACGGATCGACGTCGTCGACGTCGACCGCCGCTGAGCGACACACGACGGGGCCCGATCCACGAGGATCGGGCCCCGTCGTGGTTTCGACAGGCTCTCAGGAGGAGACATGCAGCTAGTCGTCGCCCGTGTCGGGCGCGCCCACGGGCTGCGCGGCGAGGTCGCGCTCGACCTGCGCACCGACGACCCCGACACCCGCCTGGCCGTCGGGCAGCGGCTCGCGACCGAGCCCGCGTCCGCGGGTCCGCTGACCGTGGTCACGACCCGCGTGCACCAGGGCCGCTGGCTCGTCCGGTTCGCCGAGACCGCTGACCGCACGGCCGCCGAGGCGCTGCGCGGCGTCGACCTCGTGGTCGAGGCCGAGGCCTCCGACGAGCAGGACGCGTGGTACCCGCACGAGCTACGGGGGCTGCGCGCCGAGCTGACCGACGGCGCCGTCGTCGGCGAGGTGGTCGCGCTGGAGCACCTGCCCGCGCACGACGTGCTGGTGATCAAGGAGACCGGCGGCGAGCGCACACTCGTGCCCTTCGTCACAGCAATCGTGCCGGTCGTCGACGTCGCGGGTGGACGCGTCGTCCTCGACCCGCCCGGAGGGCTGCTCGCCGGCGACGCCGCGCGCCTCGTCGTCGA
Source organism: Xylanimonas ulmi (assembly GCF_004216535.1). Classification (NCBI taxonomy): domain Bacteria; kingdom Bacillati; phylum Actinomycetota; class Actinomycetes; order Micrococcales; family Promicromonosporaceae; genus Xylanimonas; species Xylanimonas ulmi. Next base: position 1,840,666 of record NZ_SGWX01000001.1, on the reverse strand, counting down.
CACCCCGGAGGACTGACGTGCGCATCGACGTCGTCACCGTCTTTCCCGACTACCTCGCCGCGCTCGACCTGTCGCTCATCGGCAAGGCCCGCCAGGCCGGCCTGCTCGACCTGCGCGTGCACGACCTGCGCGAGTGGACCACCGACCGGCACCGCACAGTCGACGACACCCCGTTCGGCGGGGGAGCGGGCATGGTCATGCGCCCCGACGTGTGGGGGCAGGCGCTCGACGACGTGCTGGGCGCGGACGGGCGCCTGGTGATCCCGACGCCGTCGGGCGAGGTCTTCACCCAACGCCATGCCGAGGCGCTGGCCGCTGAGTCCCACCTGGTCATCGCGTGCGGGCGCTACGAGGGCATCGACGCGCGCGTCGCCGAGCACTACCGCGCGGCCGGGCGAGAGGTCAGCGAGCTGTCGATCGGCGACTACGTGCTCAACGGCGGCGAGGTCGCCGCGCTCGTCCTGGTCGAGGCGGTCGGGCGGCTGCTGCCCGGCGTCGTCGGCAACCCGGACTCGCTCGTCGAGGAGTCGCACGGCGCGGCCGGGCTGCTCGAGTACCCCGTGTACACCAAGCCCCCGGTGTGGGACGGGCTCGAGATCCCCGACGTGCTGGCGTCGGGGCACCACGCGAGGATCGACCGCTGGCGGCGCGACCGCGCCCTCGAGCGCACCGCGCAGCGGCGGCCCGACATGATCGCCGCGCTGGACGCCGCCGCACTCGACAAGCACGACCGCGCGCTGCTGGAGCGCCTGGGCTGGCGCGTCGCCGACGGCGGGCTGCGGCGCGCCGCGGACACTGTGGCAGAATAGGTCGGCGGTGCGCCCGCAGCCGGGATCCGGCCTCTGCCACAGGGGAGACTCGAGAGGAGACTCGAGACGAGTTCGGCGCGCATCCGATGAACCATCAGCACCGGTCGGCGCGCCCGCGCGGACCTGAGATGCGCCTGACCTGTGGCAGGCGGGGAGAACGAACATGCACAAGCTCGACATCGTCGACGCGGCATCGCTGCGCACCGACGTCCCGGACTTCCGCGCCGGTGACACCGTCAAGGTCAACGTCAAGGTCGTCGAGGGCAACCGCTCGCGCATCCAGGCGTTCCAGGGCGTCTGCATCGGCCGCTCGGGTGGCGGCGTCCGCGAGACGTTCACCGTCCGCAAGATCAGCTTCGGCGTCGGCGTGGAGCGCACGTTCCCGCTGCACGCCCCGACGATCGACTCGCTGGAGCTCGTGACGCGCGGTGACGTGCGCCGCGCCAAGCTCTACTACCTGCGCGCGCTGCGCGGCAAGAAGGCGAAGATCAAGGAGAAGCGCGAGACGTCGGGCAAGTGAGCCGACGGCCGCCGGCCTCCACGACCGACGGGCGGTCCCTCGAACGAGGGGCCGCCCGTCGGCGTCTGCGTGCCGGGTGGCTCCGGCCGCGTGGCCCGCGCAGGGCTTGGCCTGGTCGGAGCAGCCCCACGGGGATGGAAGAGTGGAATCCGTGACAGAATCCGTCCCCGTGACCGAGCCGCCGTCAGACCCCGAACAGACGCCGACGCCGGCCGCGGCCACCGGCGCTCCCCGCCACCGCGCGCGCACCACCGGGCTGGGGCTGCTGCGCGAGACCGCGATCATCGTGGTCAGCGCGCTCGTGCTGTCATGGCTCATCAAGACGCTGCTGGTCCAGGCCTTCTACATCCCGAGCGCGTCGATGCAGGACACGCTGGAGGTCGGCGACCGCGTCATGGTCTCGCGCCTGGTGCCGCGCGTGCTCGACATCCACCGCGGCGACGTCGTCGTCTTCAAAGACCCGGGTGGCTGGCTCGAGCCGTACGTCGCCCCGGACCACGGGCCGATCGGCAATGCGATCTCCCGGGGCCTGACGGTCGTGGGCCTGCTGCCGCAGGACACGGGCGAGCACCTCATCAAGCGCGTCATCGGCATGCCCGGTGACCAGGTGACCTGCTGTGACGCCGACGGCAGGGTCGTGGTCAACGGCGTCGCGATCACCGAGACGATGTATATCAAGCCTGGCTCGATCCCCAGCCAGGACCCGTTCAACGTCACCGTGCCCGAGGGCATGCTCTTCGTGATGGGCGACAACCGGCAGGACTCGGCCGACTCGCGCTACAACACCGGCAAGCCGGGCGGCGGGTTCGTGCCCATCGACAACGTTGTCGGCACCGCGTTCGCGACCGTCTGGCCGTTCGACCGGGCGACCTGGCACCGCAACCCCGGGTCGGTGTTCGAGCAGGTGCCCGCACCGTGACCGCCGTGAACCCCGACGTCGCGACGGCGTCCGCCTCGGCGCCGCCCGCCGAGGCGTCGGCGGTGTCGGGCGAGGCTTCGAGCGCGCCGCGCGCGCAGCGCCGCCCGACGCCCCCGCGCCGCCGTGAGCCGAGCGCGCGCAAGACGCCCACGCTGCGCTTCGAGCGGGCGCTGGTCGCCGGGGGCGCGCGCCTCGTGGCGGGTATGGACGAGGTCGGGCGCGGCGCGCTCGCCGGGCCGGTGAGCGTCGGCGTCGTCGTCGTGGACGCCGCCACCCGGACGGCGCCCAAGGGCGTGGCCGACTCCAAGCTGCTGACCCCGGCCGCCCGCGAGGCGCTCGTGCCGCATCTGCGGCGCTGGCCCGTCGCATGGGCGGTGGGGCACGCCGGCCCCGCCGAGATCGACGCGCACGGCATCATCGCGGCGCTTCGGCTGGCCGGGTGGCGCGCGCTCGCGCAGGTGCGCCGCGTGTGCGGCGACGTCGACGCCGTGCTGCTCGACGGCTCGCACGACTGGCTCTCGCGCGGGCAGGCCGACCTGTTCGAGGCTGCCGGACTCGACGCCGCCACGGCGCCCGAGGTCGAGCCCGCGGTGCGCACCATGGTCAAGGCCGACCTGCAGTGCGCGTCGGTCGCGGCGGCGAGCGTGCTGGCCAAGGTCGAACGCGACCTGCTGCTGACCAACCTCGCGCGGCAGTACCCCGCCTACGCGTGGGACCAGAACAAGGGCTACTCGGCGCCCGCGCACATCCAGGCCCTGCGCGTGCACGGCACGACGCCGCAACACCGCCGGTCGTGGAACCTGCGCGCCCTGGCGGGAGACGCGGTCGCGCCCGACCGTGTGGCTGAACGCTTCGCCGACGCCGTCACGGAGAGCCTCGACGTCCGTGTCGGCGTGCCAGCGACGACGGACCTGGGAGGATGACTCGGTGAGCGCCGAAGACCTCGAGAACTACGAGACGGAGATGGAGCTCGCCCTCTACCGCGAGTATCGCGACGTGGTGGGCCTGTTCTCCTACGTGGTGGAGACCGAGCGCCGGTTCTACCTCGCCAACCAGGTGGACCTGCAGGTGCGGTCCGCGGCCGGTGAGGTGTACTTCGAGCTGCGGCTCGGCGACGCCTGGGTGTGGGACGTGTACCGCTCCGCGCGGTTCGTGAAGTCGGTGCGCGTGGTGACGTTCAAGGACGTCAACGTCGAGGAGCTGGCCAAGGCCGACCTCGCGCTCTGAGCGAGACGCCCGGTCGCCCGGCGGGCTCGCGCGGCGCGTGGCGGTCGCGGGTCTGGGGACGCCGCGCCGTCGTCCACAGATGGCCCGCGCCCCCTCGTGCGGCGCCCGCGCGACCGCGACGCTGGCCCGCGGAGGTGGTCGCGCATGGCGGCGAAGGACGACGTGGGGCGGCGGGGCGAGCGGATCGCCGCCGAGATGCTGGCCCGCGAGGGGTACACGGTGCTCGCGCGCAATTGGCGCGGGCAGGGCGGCGAGCTGGACCTGGTCGCGCTCGACGGCACGACGCTGGTGGCCGTCGAGGTCAAGACCCGCACGAGCACGCGGTTCGGGCACCCCGCCGAGGCCGTGACCCCGCGCAAGCTCGCCCGGCTGCGGCGCCTGACCGGGCAGTGGCTCACCGCGCACGGGCACGAGGTGCGCCCGCGTCCGCACGAGGTGCGGATCGACGTCGTCGCGGTGACGCTGCCGCGCCAGGACGCCGCGTGCGTCGAGGTCCTGCGGGGGGTGTCCTGATGTCGCTCGGGACGACGGCGGCCGTCGCGCTCGTGGGCCTGGCGGGGCACGTGGTCGAGGTGCAGGCCCAGCTCGCCTACTCGGTGCCCGGGTTCACGCTGGTGGGACTGCCCGACACCGCGCTGAGCGAGTCGCGTGACCGTGTGCGCGCCGCGGTGCTCTCGACCGGACTCGCCTGGCCGAACCGCAAGATCACCGTCAACCTGTCGCCGGCGTCGCTGCCCAAACACGGCTCCGCGTTCGACCTCGCGATCGCCGTCGCGGTGCTCGCGGGCGCCGGTGTGGCGACCGCGCCCGGGCTCGACCGTGTGGTGCACCTCGGCGAGCTCGGCCTCGACGGCCGCCTGCAGCCCGTGCGCGGGGTGCTGCCCATGGTCGCCGCGGCCGTCGCGGCCGGCTACCGCGATGTCGTGGTCCCGACGGCGGACGTTCCCGAGGCCTCACTCGTCCCGGGCGCGCGCGTGCGGGGCGCGACGACGCTCGCGGACGTCGTCACGATGCACGGCGGACCGGCGTGCGCCGCGCCGGATGTGGAGCCGGCGCGGCGGGCGCGCGTGACCGGGACGCGGCGCGCGCCCGGCGACCTGGCCGACGTGCTGGGCCAGGACCTGCCCCGGCTGGCACTGGAGATCGCCGCGGCGGGCGGGCACCACCTGCTGTTCACCGGGCCTCCCGGCGCGGGCAAGACCATGCTCGCCTCGCGGCTGCCCGGCATCCTTCCGGACCTGACCGAGGCCGAGGCCGTCGAGGTGACCGCGGTGCACTCGGTCGCGGGCACCTTCGACCCCGGCGGCGGACTGGTCACGCGGCCGCCATATGAGGACCCGCACCACACCGCGACGCCCGCAGCCGTGGTGGGCGGCGGCTCGGGCCTGCCGCGGCCCGGGGCGGCGTCACGCGCGCATCGGGGCGTTCTGTTCCTCGACGAGGCGCCCGAGTTCTCGGCCCGGGTCCTGGAGACGCTGCGCCAGCCGCTCGAGCACGGCGAGCTCGTCATCCACCGCAGCGGCGGGACCGCGCGGTTCCCGGCGCGCTTCCAACTCGTCATCGCGGCCAACCCGTGCCCGTGCGGGATGGGTTCCGGCAAGGGGCTTGAGTGCGTGTGCACCCCGATGGCCAAGCGACGGTACCTGAGCCGGCTGTCCGGGCCCCTGCTCGACCGCGTCGACCTGCAGGTCGAGGTCGAGGCGGTGGGCCGGGCCGGGATGCGTGGTGAGCGCGGAGAGTCGAGCGCCGCGGTCGCGGCGCGCGTCGCGGCCGCCCGGGCGGCGGCCCGGGCGCGATTGGCGGGCACGCCCTGGACCGTCAACGCCGAGGCGCCGGGCCCGTGGCTGCGTGAGCGGTTGCGGCCGCGGTGGTCGGTCATGCGCGATGTCGACCGGGCGCTCGACGCCGGCGCACTCTCGCTGCGCGGCGCCGACCGCGTGCTGCGGCTGGCCTACACGGTCGCCGACCTCGCCGGGCGTGACGAGCCGACCGCCGGCGACGTCGGCCAGGCGCTCGCGCTGCGCACCGGGAGGGCCGCATGAGCGCGCTCGCCTTTGACGCGGACGATCCGGTGCTCGCGGCGGCCGCGTGGAGCCGTCTGGCCGAGCCCGGCGACGAGACCGCCGGGACGCTCGTCGCCCACCTCGGCGCCGCCGGCGCCCTGGCCTGGCTGCTCGACCAGCCAGGCGGGACGGCCCCGCAGGTGGGCGCCGCTCGGGCGCTCGCGGCGGGCGTCGCACGCTGGGCGCCGCGGCTGGAGGGCCTCGACCCGCGCCGCGAGCTGCGTGTGCTCGAGCGCGCTGGGGGCACGCTGCTCCTGGCCGACGACGAGCGCTGGCCTCGCGGGCTCGACGACCTCGCCGCCGCCGCGCCGTTCGCGCTGTGGGTGCGCGGCGACGCCGACCTCGCGGGCGCGTGCCGCCGGTCGGTGGCCGTCGTCGGGGCGCGAGCCTCGACCTCGTACGGCGAGCACGTGGCGGCGCAGCTCGCCTCGGGCCTTGCCGACCGTGGCTTCGCCGTGGTCTCGGGCGGCGCCTACGGCATCGACGCGGTCGCCCACCGCGGCGCGTTGCTCGCGTCCGGGCGGACGATCGCCGTGATGGCGGGCGGCGTCGACCGCTTCTACCCGCAGGGCAATCACGACCTGCTGCGCCGGGTCGCCCAGGTGGGCGCTGTGATCGCCGAGGTGCCGCCCGGCTCCTCGCCGTTCAAGCAGCGGTTCTTGGCGCGCAACCGCCTGATCGCGGCGATGACGGGCGCGACGGTCGTGGTCGAGGCCGCCTGGCGCTCGGGCGCGCTGTCGACTGCGCGCCGCGCGGCCGACCTGCTGCGGCCCGTCGGCGCGGTGCCTGGCCCGGTGACCTCGATGGCGTCCGGCGGGTGTCACCAGCTCCTGCGCGACGGTGTGGCGACGTGCGTGACCGACGCCGCTGAGGCCGCGGAGCTGGCCGGGTCCGTGGGCGACGACGCCGCGCCGGCGCCCGTCGGCGCGCAGGCCGAGGTGGACGGGCTGGACGAGGCGGCGCGGGCCGTGCTCGACGCGCTGCCCGCCCGCGCGAGCGCCGACGCCGCCTCGCTCATGAGGGTCGCCGGGCGGTCGCTGTCGCAGGTGCTCGGCGCGCTCGGTGTGCTCGAGGTCCGCGGGCTGGTCGAGGCCGACGGCGCCCGTTGGCGGCGCCCGGCCGCGCGCCGGCGCTGAGTGCGAGGCTCGGACGCCGCGTGCGCGGGTGACGGCTCGGCGCCCGGCACGTGAGGCGAGCGTCGGGAGACCCACGTGTGGGGCGAGAGCCGGGAAAGGCGACACGCGGGGGCGCTCGGCGGTCTGGGCACACCGCCCGGGCACACTGACGAGATGGCCCCGACACCACAGGGCGGCGCGTCGCACTCCGCGCGCGCGGCGCTCGCCGCCGAACTGCCGCCCCTGCCGGCGGACCTGGCCGACGCCGTCGTGCGCTTCGGCAAGCACCTGGACGCGCAACGCGGCCACTCGGCGCACACGCGCCGCGCCTACCTCGCCGACGTCACGGGCCTGCTGCGCTACGCCGTGCGGCACGGCGCACGACGGCTCGACGATGTGCAGCTCGTGGTGCTGCGAGGCTGGCTCGGCGAGCAGGCGGCGCGCGGGCTCGCGCGCGCGACGCTGGCCCGCCGGGGTGCGGCGGCCAGGGCGTTCCTGCGGTGGGCGCACCATGTCGGGCTCACGGCGAGCGACGCCTCGGTCCGGCTCGCCAGCCCCAAGGTGCCACGGGTTCTTCCCACGGTGCTGACCACCGAGGCGGCCGGAAGGATGCTCGACACCGCGCGCGACGACGCGCTCGCGGCCACGGGCGACGACCGTCCGGCGGTGCTGCGCGCGTGGGCCGCCGCGGAGCTGCTGTACGGCTCGGGTGTGCGCGTGGGAGAGCTGGTCGCGGTCGACGTCCACGACGTCGACGTGGGCGAGCGGCTGGTGCGCGTGCTGGGCAAGGGCGGCAAGGAGCGCGTGGTGCCCTTCGGCGTTCCGGCCGCGCGCGCCGTCACCGCCTGGCTCGACGAGGGGAGGCCCGCGATCGCGTCAGCGGCATCGGGCCCCGCCCTGCTCGTGGGCGACCGGGGCGGGCGCTGGGGCCAGCGTCAGGCGCGCGAGGCCATCCACCGGCTGGCGGCGCGGGCCGGGGTCGACGACGTCGCCCCCCACGCCCTGCGGCACTCGGCAGCGACGCATCTGCTGCAGGGCGGCTCCGACCTGCGCAGCGTGCAGGAGGTGCTCGGGCACGCCAACCTCGCCACGACGCAGCGCTACACCCACGTCGACGCCGAGCGCCTGCGCGCGGTGTACGGCCAGGCGTTCCCGCGCGCCTGACGCCTCGCGTTCGGGGCCTTCCGGGCGCCGGTGAGGTCGACAGCGCGGCCAACGGCGAGGTCAACAGGCGGCGGGCGCAACGGGCGGCGAGGTCGCAGGCGGCACGGTCAACGGGGCGGCAGCAGGACGATGGGCGGCGCCATGCCCAGCAGAGTCAGGGGGTCGAGGTAGCGGTCACCGCGCCGGACGCCCCAGTGCACGCACGCCTCCGCCCCGTCGACCGGTCGCAGGCCCGCGCAGTGGTCGGGGTTGGCGCGGTCTGCGGGGGCCCAGGCCGCCACGCCCACTGCCTCGCCCACCGCGACCGTCGTGCCGGCCGCGAGCGTCGCGGCTACGGGCTCGAGCGACGAGCGCAGGCCGTCGACGTGCGTCACCACGACCACGGGCTTACCCGCCACCGAGCCTGCGAACGTGACCTGCCCAGCGCCCGGCGCGACGACGATGGCCCCGGGCGGGGACCACAGGTCGACGCCGCGATGGCCGGCCTCCCACGGGACCGCGGGCGGATCGAACCCGCGCGCGAGCGCGCCGGGCACCGGTGGCGCGTAGCCGCGTCCCGAGTGCGGGGCTGAGGCGACCCGCCCCCAGCGCGCCGACGCGCTCAACGTCGCGACCGCAGGCCGCGTGGCTGCGGCGAGCACCTGTGGGGGCGCCTCGCCCGCATACCCCAGCGGGCTCGGCGTGGGCGCGAGGAGGAGTGCGGGCAGGACGGCGGCGACGAGGCGTCTCATGCCGGAAGGCTCTTGCGCGCGAGCGCGGCGCTGCGGGCGTGCGACATGAATCTGTGCGCAGGCACCAACGATGGACGCCTGGGGACCGGCGGGGCGGCTTTGTGCGGCACGTGACGACCGACGCACGCGCCACACACCGCTCGGCGGCTCGGGCGCGGACCGCGTCGGGTAGACTTCCGGGAGCGATCGGAACGCTCGCGACCCCACCCCGACCTTCGGCGGCCCTGCGGCCTGCCGTCCAGCGGGGGACAGGTGCGCGCGGCCCGGTCGACTTCGCGCGTCACGAACGCATCCCGCATCAGCCCCCGGGCCGCGGGTGCGGCCGGCTCGGCTGTGGTCCGCACGTCCTCTCCTGGGAGGTACGGGCGGCGCCGGACCGGCGTGGCGTCAGGGGTGCCGCCGACCGGCGCGCACCGACAACCGAGTACCGCGGGCGCCGCAAGGCCCCGCCTGATGCGCGCGTCGCCCCGGAGGATCCGGGCCCGCGCGACGAAAGGACCAGTCATGGCCGTTGTGACCATGCGTCAGCTCCTTGAGAGCGGTGTCCACTTCGGACACCAGACCCGCCGTTGGAACCCGAAGATGAAGCGCTTCATCTTCACCGAGCGCAACGGCATCTACATCGTCGACCTGCAGCAGTCGCTGTCGTACATCGACCGTGCGTACGACTTCGTCAAGGAGACCGTCGCCCACGGCGGCTCGATCCTGTTCGTCGGCACCAAGAAGCAGGCTCAGGAGCCCGTGGCCGATCAGGCCTCGCGCGTCGGCATGCCCTACGTGAACCACCGCTGGCTCGGCGGCATGCTCACCAACTTCACGACGGTGCACAAGCGTCTCCAGCGCCTCAAGGAGCTTGAGGAGATCAACTTCGACGACGTCGCCGGCTCCGGTCTGACGAAGAAGGAGCTCCTGGTGCTGCGCCGCGAGAAGGACAAGCTCGCGCGCACCCTCGGCGGCATCCGCGACATGGCCAAGGTCCCCTCGGCCGTGTGGATCGTCGACACCAACAAGGAGCACCTCGCCGTCGACGAGGCCCGCAAGCTCAACATCCCGGTCGTCGCGATCCTCGACACCAACTGCGACCCCGACATGGTCGACTACGCCATCCCGGGCAACGACGACGCGATCCGCTCCGTCACGCTGCTCACGCGCGTCGTCGCCGACGCCGTCGCCGAGGGCCTGCTGCAGCGCCACTCCGGCAAGACGGCCGCCGCCACGGGCGAGGCCGAGCCGCTGGCCGAGTGGGAGCGCGAGCTCCTGGCTGGCGCCGAGGCCGCCGCGCAGGCTCCGGCCGCGGAGGCCGCCACCGAGGCGCCCGTCGCCGAGGCCGCTGCTGAGGCTCCCGTCGCCGAGGCCGCTGTTGAGGCTCCCGTCGCCGAGGCCGCTGTTGAGGCTCCCGCTGCTGAGGCCCCCGCCGAGGCTCCGGCCGTCGAGACCCCCGCCGTCGCGGAGGCTCCCGCCGAGGCGTCGGCCGACGCCGAGGCCGACACGAAGTCCGAGTGAGGTGAGGCGGGCCGGGGTCTTCGGACCTCGGCCCGCACCCCTGCTCGACCCCGAGCTTTCCGCACGCGCCAGCACTTCAGACACGAAGGACAGCCCACCATGGCGAACTACACCATCCAGGACATCAAGGACCTGCGCGCGCTCACCGGCGCCGGAATGACGGACGTCAAGAAGGCTCTCGACGAGGCCGACGGCGACCAGCAGAAGGCCGTCGAGCTCATCCGCAAGCGCGGCCTGGCCAAGGCCGCCAAGCGCGAGGGCAACGCGACCTCCGAGGGCCTCGTGGCCGTCAAGGTCGAGGACGCCGCGGCCGGTCAGGTCGCGACGCTCATCGAGCTCAACGCCGAGACCGACTTCGTCGTCAAGAACGAGAAGTTCGTCTCGCTCGCCGACCAGATCCTCGAGGCCGTCGCGGCGGCCGGGGCCGCCGACACCGAGGCCGCGCTCGCCGCGCCCGCCGCCGGTGAGACCGTCGCCGACCTCATCGCCTCCGCCGCCGGCACGCTGGGCGAGAAGATCGTCCTGGCGCGCGTCGCCCGCGTCGAGGGCCCGACGGTCACCACGTACCTGCACCGCACCGCCAAGGACCTGCCGCCGAGCATCGGCGTCGTCGTCGTCACCGAGGGTGAGGGCGAGTCCGCCGCCGCTGCTGCAAAGGACGTCGCGCAGCACATCGCGGCCATGGCGCCGAAGTTCCTCGCCCGCGCGGACGTCCCGGCCGAGGTCGTCGACAAGGAGCGCGAGATCGCCCGCGAGGTGTCGATCGCCGAGGGTAAGCCCGAGGCTGCGCTGCCGAAGATCGTCGAGGGCCGCCTCAACGGCTTCTTCAAGGAGAACGTGCTCCTGGAGCAGCCGCTGGCCAAGGACACCAAGACGACGGTGGCCAAGCACGTCGAGGCCGCGGGCGCCACGCTCACCGGCTTCGTCCGCTTCCGCGTCGGCAACTGACGCACCCGAGCGGCCCGGCACTACTGGACGGTAGAGCCGGGCCGCTCGCGCACCCGGGTCCGGGCGGCCCGGGCGCGCACCCCGCGCGCGGCCCCTATCCGGCCGCGCAGCCCCAGCACGACGCACGACGAACAGGACGGTGGCCGATGACCCAGCACTCGAACCCGACGGGAGCACCGCGCCGCGTCCTGCTCAAGCTCTCGGGCGAGGCCTTCGGCGGCGGCGCCGTGGGCCTGGCCGCCGACGTCGTGCGCCGCATCGCCGAGGAGATCGGCGCGGCCGTGCGTGAGGGGGTCCAGGTCGCCGTCGTCGTCGGAGGTGGGAACTTCTTCCGCGGCGCCGAGCTCTCGCAGGCCGGCATGGACCGCGCCCGCGCCGACTACATGGGCATGCTCGGCACGGTCATGAACTGCCTCGCCCTGCAGGACTTCCTGGAGCAGGACGGCACCACGACGCGCGTGCAGACCGCGATCACGATGGGCCAGGTCGCCGAGTCGTACATCCCTCTGCGCGCGATCCGTCACATGGAGAAGGGCCGCGTCGTGATCTTCGGCGCCGGGGCGGGCATGCCGTACTTCTCGACCGACACCGTCTCGGTCCAGCGTGCGCTGGAGACGCACTGCGACGAGGTGCTCATGGGCAAGAACGGGGTCGACGGCGTCTACGACTCCGACCCCCGCAAGAACCCGTCGGCGCAGCGCTACGACATGCTGACCTACGACGTCGCGCTGCGCGACAACCTGCAGGTCATGGACAACACCGCGATCGCGATGTGCCGCGACAACGCCGTGACGATGCGCGTCTTCGGCCTGGAGGGCGCGGGTAACGTGACCCGGGCGCTGCTGGGCGAGAAGATCGGCACACTGATGAAGGCACGGTAGGCAGCCTCGCGACCGCTCGCCAGGCCTTTCGACGACATGTGAGGAGCACCAGTGATCGACGAGACCCTCTTCGAGGCTGAAGAGAAGATGGACAAGGCGATCGAGGTCGCCAAGGAGGACTTCGCGGGCATCCGCACCGGCCGTGCCAACGCCGGCATGTTCAGCAAGATCGTCGTGGACTACTACGGCGCGCCGACCCCGTTGCAGCAGCTCGCCTCGTTCAACATCCCTGAGGCGCGCACGGTGCTCATCTCGCCGTTCGACAAGGGCTCGATGTCGACCATCGAGAAGGCGCTGCGCGACTCCGATCTGGGCGTCAACCCGTCCAGTGACGGCAACGCGATCCGGATCGTGCTGCCCGCCCTGACCGAGGAGCGGCGCCGCGACTACGTCAAGCTCGCCAAGTCGAAGGCGGAGGACGCCCGCATCACGGTGCGCAACATCCGCCGCAAGGCCAAGGACACGCTCGACAAGCTGGCCAAGGACGGCGAGGCGGGCGAGGACGAGGTCGCGCGCGCCGAGAAGGAGCTTGAGGTCCTGACGAAGAAGCACGTCGACCAGGTTGACCACCTGCTCGCAGGCAAGGAGAGCGAGCTGCTCGAGGTCTGATGACGGTCGCACCCGAACCCGCCCCGCGCGCCTCGCGGGCCGGGCGCAACCTGCCGGCGGCGATCGGCGTCGGCCTCGGCCTCCTCGTTGTCGTCGGCGCTTCACTGTGGTTCCGGCCCGAGCCGTTCGTCGCGGTCGTCGTGGTGGCGGTGTGCGCCGGCCTGTGGGAGCTGGGCTCGGCGTTCGCGCGCCGCGATATCGCCGCGCCGACGTGGCCGCTCCTGGTGGGCGGCGTCGGCATGGTGGTGTCCGCCCATGTGGGCGGGCCCGAGGCGCTGCTGATCGCCTACGTGCTCACGCTGGCCGCCGTCGTCCTGTGGCAGGTCCTCGACGGGCCCGGGGCGCAGGCGCTGCGCAACGCCGCCGCCGGTGTCTTCGCGGCGACCTACGTGCCCTTTCTCGCCGGATTCGTCGTCCTCCTGCTCGGGCAGGAGGACGGCCCCTGGCGGGTGGCGTGGTTCATCTTGCTCGGTGTGGCGAACGACACGGGCGGCTACATCGCGGGCGTCCTGTTCGGCCGTCACCCCTTGGCGCCCACGGTCAGCCCCAAGAAGAGCTGGGAGGGACTGGCCGGGTCGGTGGTGCTGACGACGCTGGTCGGCGTCGTGGGCGCGCTGTGGGTGCTCAACCTGGCGTTCATGCCGCAAGGCGGCGCCGGGGTGCTCGGGTCGGCGCTCACGCTCGGCCTGGTGCTGGGCCTCATGACGGCGGTCACCGCGACCGTGGGCGACCTCGCCGAGTCCCTGCTCAAGCGGGACCTAGACTTGAAGGACATGGGTTCGCTGCTCCCCGGCCACGGGGGTGTGCTGGACCGCGTCGACTCCCTCCTGGTCACTGCGCCGTTCGTCTACCTCGTTCTGTCGGTGGCGGCGTCGGGACCCGCTGCGTAAGGAAGTGCCGCATGGCCGACACCAAGCCTGCCCCCGAGGTGCGCCCGTCGCACGAGACCAAGCCGATCGCGCTGCAGATGGCGCCGCGGCGCGTGGTCAAGCCGCCGCGGCACTTCGCCGACCTCTCGCAGGCCGAGCGCGTGGCCGCGGTCGAGGCGCTGGGCCACCAGCCCTTCCGGGCCAAGCAGCTCGCGACCCACTACTTCGCGCATTTCACCGCGGACCCCGCCGACTGGACGGACATCCCCGCGGCCGCGCGCGAGGCGTTCGCGGCCGAGCTCTTCCCGACGCTGCTGACCGCGCGCAAGACGCTGAAGGCCGACAAGGGCACGACGGTCAAGACGTTGTGGGGTCTGCATGACGGCACGCGCATGGAGTCGGTGCTCATGCGCTACCCGCGCCGCGCCACGCTGTGCGTCTCGAGCCAGGTCGGATGCGGCATGGCGTGTCCGTTCTGCGCGACCGGGCAGATGGGCTTCACCCGCAACCTGTCGGCCGCGGAGATGCTGGAGCAGGTGCGCCACGCCATGCGCTCGCTCGCCTCGGGGGAGATCCCGGGTGGGGCGACGCGGCTGAACAACCTGGTGTTCATGGGGATGGGCGAAGGCCTGATCAACTACCGGGCGATCATGACGTGCGTGCGCACGCTGGTGGCCGACGCCCCCGAGGGCTTTGGCATGAGCGCGCGGAACATCACGGTCTCCACCGTGGGCCTCGTCCCCGGGATCACGAAGCTCGCGGCTGAGGGCCTGCCGCTGACGCTCGCGCTCTCGCTGCACGCCCCGGACGACGACCTGCGCAACGAGCTGGTGCCGATCAACACCAGGTTCTCGGTCGCACAGGCGCTCGACGCGGCGCGCGCCTACTTCGACGCGACGGGCCGACGCGTCTCGATCGAGTACGCGCTCATCAAGGACATGAACGACCACGCGTGGCGCGCCGACCTGCTCGCCAAGAAGCTCAACGCGCGGGGCAAGGGTTGGGTGCACGTCAACCCGATCCCGCTCAATCCGACACCCGGGTCGATCTGGACCGCGTCGGAGCGCGCCGTCGAGGACGAGTTCGTCGCTAGGCTGCGGGGGCACGGAATACCGACGACGATCCGTGACACCCGCGGGTCGGACATCGACGGCGCCTGCGGGCAGTTGGCGGCCGAGGAGGAGGACGAGTGAGCAGCACCGCGCTGTTCGGCACCGTGTCGGTGCTGAGGACCGGCTATGACAAGGACGAGGTCGACGAGTTCTTCGACCACGCGCGCCAGGCGTACGAGGGCCGCACGGCCGAGCCGTTGAGCGCTGCGGACATTCAGGCCACCACGTTCGAGCTGGTGCGCCGCGGATATGACACGCACGAGGTCGACGCCGCGCTGGACCGCCTGGAGGCCGCGTTCGTCGCGCGTCAGCGCGCCGAGTTCGTGGGCAGCCAGGGCCAGGAGGCGTGGATGGGGGCGCTCGCCGAGCGCGCCCGCACGCTGTACGGCCGACTGGGCCGCCCCGCCGGTGAGAAGTTCGCGCCGCCCGAGCGCGGCCAGCACGGCTATGACGCCGACGAGGTCGACGAGCTGTGCGACCGCCTGGTCGGCTACTTCGACCGCCAGGAGCCGCTGACGTCGGCGGAGCTGCGCGCCGCGACGTTCCGCTCGGTGCGGGGCGCCGGCGCCTACGCGGAGGGGCCCGTGGACGCGTTCATCGCGCGCGCGATCGAGGTGCTGCTCGGCGTCGAGTGAGGTGGGGATCGCTCGTGCGGATCGGAGCCGGGTGAATCGCTCAGCGAACGGTCGATGAACACCTGCGGCCCCCTGGTGCGCGCGCGGGTCGGCTGCCACTAGGTTCGACCCCGACGTCACTCTCACAGGAGGTTCGATGCCCACACCCGCCGCCCCGAAGCTGACCCCCGCCGTCGCCGCTTGGGCCGCCCGTCAGGAGACCCCCGGCTTGGGGCTCACCGAGGCCCTCGCCGGGCTCCACCAGGACTGGTCGTCTGGTCCGATCTGCGAGCACGAAGAGCACCTGCGCCGCCTGGAGGCGATGAGCGAGCTCACCGAGGCGCTGCGCGCCGCGACCGTGCACGCGGCCCTGGAGGCTGTCGACGCCGGTGTGGCGGCCAAGCAGGTCGCCGCGAGCCTGGGCTCGACCGGCGCCACCGTCACCAAGTGGGTCAAGGAGGCTCGCTCCGCGGCCTGAGTCGTCGACTCCACCACCTGGTGATCCGACACACCCGCGTGTTCGACGCGCTCAACGCGCGCGCGTGGTGGAGCCACAACGACCACTTCCACGGCTGGGTCGTGCGTCGCCTCGCGGCGGCGCACGACCCAGCCGTCGGCGTTCTGGACGTCGGCTGCGCAGGCGGCGGCCTGCTCGCGGCCCTGCGCTCGCGGGATGAGCGCGGGCTCCGCGACCCCGAGGAGACCTTCGCCGAGGTGGCGAGCACCGCCCGCGCGGTGCTGCCGGGGGCGCGCGTACGACGGCGGCTGTGGTTCCGCTACACGTTGGAGTGGACCGCGCCCTGAGCCTGCGGTCGCAAGCCCGAGGCGCCGGCGATCAGCAGGGCGGCGCCACGGGCAGGCCCGTGCCGGTGATGAGGTACGCGTCCGAGACCCAGTGGCCGTCGCCGATCCGGTACCAGAGGTTCGTCGTGCCGCGGGTGCCGGAGACGGTCTGCCCGCGCGCGTGGCACAGCAGTGGCACCTGGGCGGTGTTGGCCGCCAGGCCCACGGCGCGGTAGCCCGTGCTCGGTCCCGAGCGGACGTTGAGCGGCCGGGTGGGCGAGGCGACGACGCCGGTGCGCGCGTCGCCCTGCCACAGGAAGGTGACGTCGACGGTCGCGTTGTCGGCCAGGCCCAGCCCGTCGCCGAACGTGCCGTCGGCCAGGTCGACGCCCGCGGGGTTGAGCACCGTGCGCCCCCACGCGTCGAGGCCGCCGTTGTAGCCGCTGGTGTACGCGGCCTGTGCCGCCGGTGTGCCCTGCGGTAGGTCCTGCGCGTAGTGGCGGGTCGCGCTCCAGTAGTCGTCCTGCGTGTTCCACGGCCCGACGTCCCACACGGGCGCGTACTCGCAACGCCCGGTCGACGGCGCGCACACGCGCACCGAGTACGCGCCCGATCCGTCGGCTGACAGCGCGCGGCGGGAGGGCAGGGCGACGAAGTGGTCGTTCGGCGTGATGACGTGGCCGTTCGCGGTCGTGGCGCCGACCAGGCCCTCGCGCGTGGCGTAGACGCGGTAGGTGCCGCCGTCGGACTGATCGGCCGCGGCGGGGATGGCGAACGTGATGGTGCCCGCCGTGAGCAGCGTGACGGCTCCGCTGAGGACAGCGAGTCCTCGTCGGCGCCGGGGCCCGCGTGAGGGCCGCTTGGTCTCCGTGAGCATGACGCGAAAGTAAGCCAGGTCACACAACGCTGCGACCTGGGGCGTTATCGGCGCGCGCCGCGCGCGCCTGCGAGGATGATCCCCATGCACGCCTCTCGGTCCCTCGCCGCCCCCCGCTCCGTGACCATCCTCGGCTCGACCGGCTCGATCGGAACCCAGGCGATCGACGTCGTCCGGCGCCACCCGGGCCGGTTCCGTGTCGAGGCAATCAGCGCGGGCGGGGCCGACGTCGGGCTGCTGGCGGGGCAGGCGGCGGAGCTGGGCGTCGACGCCGTCGCCGTGGCCGACGCGGCCCGTGCGGCGGACCTGCGCGCCGCCCTCGCGGACGCCGGCGCGCGCAGCGTCGAAGTCCTCGCCGGGCCCGACGCCGCGACCGAGCTGGCCGGGCGGGGCAGCGACGTCGTGCTCAACGGCGTGACCGGGAGCGTCGGACTGCGCCCCACGCTCGCGGCGCTCGCCGCGGGCTCGACCCTCGCGCTCGCGAACAAGGAGTCGCTCGTGGTGGGCGGGTCGCTCGTCAAGGCAGCGGTGCGCCGCCCGGACCAGATCGTGCCGGTCGACTCGGAGCACTCCGCGATCGCGCAGTGCCTGCGCTCGGGCGCGCACACGAGCCGGCACAGTGAGGTGCGGCGCCTGATCCTGACCGCGAGCGGCGGCCCGTTCCGCGGGCGCGCGCGCGAGGAGATCAAGGCCGTCCAGCCCGACCAGGCGCTCGCGCACCCGACGTGGCGCATGGGACCCGTCGTGACCATCAACTCGGCGTCGCTCATGAACAAGGGCCTGGAGCTCATCGAGGCGCACCTGCTGTTCGACGTGCCGGTCGACGACATCACGGTCGTCGTGCACCCGCAGTCGGTCGTGCACTCGATGGTCGAGTTCGTCGACGGCTCGACCATCGCGCAGGCCTCACCGCCCGACATGCGCCTGCCGATCGCGCTCGGCCTGTCGTGGCCGGACCGGCTCGACCCGGTCGCGGCGCCGTGCGACTGGACGCAGGCGACCGCGTGGACGTTCGAGCCGCTCGACGAGGGCACGTTCCCGGCCGTGCGCCTGGCGCGCGAGGCCGCAGCAGCCTCGGCGACGCACCCGGCGGTCTACAACGCGGCCAACGAGCAGGGCGTCGCGGCGTTCCTGCGCGGGCGGATCGGGTTCCTCGACATCGTCGACACCGTCGAGCGTGTGCTCGGTGAGCACGACGGCGTCGCGCCCGCGGCCGTCACGCTCGACGACGTCGAGGGCGCCGAGGCGTGGGCGCGCGCCCGCGCCGACGAGCTGCTCGGGCGCCGCTGACGGCGGTCAGCCGCCCCTGGTGCTTCAGCCGCCCCTGGTGGTTGAGCCTGTCGAAACCACCGCCGAGTCAGCCGCCGAGGCTGCCCCTGGTGGTTGAGCCTGTCGAAACCACCGTCGACGCCACCGCCGCGCCCCGCGCCGCCTCGACCCTGGGGCCAACAGGTCGCCGCAGGGCCCACCCGTGGTCGACGGGCCCGTGCCCCGTCCACGGCTCTCGGGGCCCGAGCACGCCCGTCCCTCCGACCCGCAGCCGCCGGCCCGCCTCGAGCGCCTGGGTCAGGTAGTCCTTGGCGGCGCGGACCGTCGTCGGCCAGTCGTCGAGCGCCGGGCGCAGGACGGCGCACGCCGCGCTGAGCGTGCAGCCGGTGCCGTGCGTGTTGCGTGTGTCCACGCGTGGCGACGCGAGCGCCGTCACGCCCACCGCGCCCACCGCGCCCGCCGACGCCGGCCCGGCGAGATGGTCGACCGCGGCGGCGCCGTCGAGGTGCCCGCCCTTGACGAGCGCCCAGCGCCCACCTGGGGGAGCGGGGACGCCGTGCGCGGCGGCGAGCGCGACCAGCGCGCGCGCCTGGTCGGCGGCCTCGGCGCCGTCGCGCGCGACCCGGGCGCCCAGCAGCACGGCGGCCTCGGCGAGGTTGGGCGTGACCAGGTCGGCCAGCGGCAGCAGCCGCTCGCGCAGCACCCGCTCGGCGTCGGGGGCCAGCAGGCGGTCGCCCGAGGTTGCGACCATGACGGGATCGAGCACCACGACGGGCGCCGCCGTCCCGGTGCGCGCGGCGGCCGCGCGCACCTCGGCGAGCGCGTCCGCGACGGCCCCGGCGACCTGGGCGTCGCTCGTCATGCCGATCTTCACCGCGTCGACGGCGACGTCGGCGAACAGCGTCGTGAGCTGGGCCGTGACCATGTCCGCAGGGACCGGCAGCACGCGCGTGACGCCGAGGGTCGACTGCGCGGTGAGGCCGGTGAGCGCGGCGCACCCGTAGCCGCCCAACGCCGCGAACGTCTTGAGGTCGGCCTGGATCCCCGCGCCGCCCGAGGGGTCTGAGCCGGCGATCGTCAGGGCCACGACGGGGTGGCCCGCGGGGCGGGCGGCGCTCATCGCGCGTCCCACGCGTCACGCAGCGCGCGCGTGGCGGCCCGCGGGTCACGCGTGCCGCACACGGCCGAGATGACCGCCGCCCCGACCGCCCCGGCCTCGCGCAGGGCCGGGATGTCGGGTGCGCTCAGTCCGCCGATCGCGACGCACGGCGGCCCGCCCGCCGCGCGTGACGCGGCCGCCACGGCTGCGAGCCCGTCGAGGCCGATGGCCGCCCGCGCGTCGGCCTTGGAGCTCGTGGGGCGCACAGGGCCGACCCCCAGCAGGTCGACGGTCCCCGGCGCCAGTGCCGCGGCCGCGCGCGCCTCGGCGGGCGTCGAGACGCTCAGCCCGAGGTGGCGTCCCGGGCCGAGCAGCCGCCGCGCCGCCAGCGGGTCGAGGTCGCGCTGGCCCACGTGGGCGCCGTCGGCGTCGATCGCCAGAGCCACGTCCACACGGTCGTCGACGACGAGCGGCACGCCCGCAGGGCGCAGCAGGGCGAGCAGCGCGGCGCCGAGCGCGGCCAGGTCGCGCGTCGCGGCGCCGGGATCGCGCAACTGCACGGCCGTGACGCCGCCGACGACGGCCTGGCGCACGGTGGCGAGCACGCCGTCGCGGCCGCCGCACAACGCGGTGTCGGTGACGAGGTAGACCGAGGGGTCGAACGCCGCCCGGTCGACAGGACGCGACGTGGGAGCGGGGGTCCCCGGGCGCTCGCCGGCGAGCGTGGCCGGCCCGAACGGCGCGCTCACGCCGTCACCTGCGCGGCCTCGGCCATGAGCCCGGAGCGCTCACCCACCGCGGACGCGTCGACGTCGTCGATCCGGTCGATCAGCGCGACCGCGAACGAGCCCGTGGTCGTGGCGGCCTCGGCTGCGAGGTCACCCGCGACGCAGACCCACGCGGTCGCGGCCGTGGCCGCGAGCAGCCGGTCGGGTGTGACGGCCGCGCACGCCGCCACGAGCGCGCCGAGCGAGCAGCCCACGCCGGTCACACGCGTCAGCAGCGGTGTCCCGGCCCGCACGCGCGCGATCCGGACGCCGTCGGTGATCAGGTCGACCGCGCCGCTGACCGCGACGACGGCGCCGGACTCGCGGGCCAGCCGCAGCGCGACGTCGCGCACGTCGTCGGGCGTGTCGAGCGAGTCGACGCCCCGGCCGCCGAGCCCGCCCGCGAGCGCCGCGACCTCAGAGGCGTTGCCACGCACGATGGTGGGCCCGACGGCGAGCAGCTCGGCCGCGAGCGCGGTGCGCACACGCATTGAGCCGATCGCGACCGGGTCGAGCACCCAGGGCACGCCCGCGTCGACGGCGGCGTGCGCGGCCACCCGCATGGCGTTCGGCTGCTCGCCCTCGACCGTGCCGAGGTTGGTCAGCAGCGCGTCGGCGACCCGCGCGAAGTCACCGGCCTCGGCGGGCGCGGCGACCATGGCGGGCGCGGCGCCGGCGGCCAGCAGCACGTTCGCGGTGACGTTGGTGACCACGGCGTTGGTCACACAGTGGACCAGGGGGCTTGTCGCCCGCACGGCGGTCACGACGTCCGCGACGGTCTGGGGGGTGACAGGACAGGACACAGCGGAGCTCATGGGCGTTCCCTTCGCTAGCACTACCTAGAGCAGGTTCCACGGGTGCATCTCAGCCGGACCCTCGGGGAGGGTCCCGGCGCCCCGCGCCGCCGACCACCCTAGCCGCGTAGGGTGTGCCTGCGCACCCAAGGTGCGCGTCCAACGGGAGTCCGGGATCCGCAGAGGCGGCCGCCGGGCTGAGAGGGCGGCCGGGAGCCGCCGACCGATCGAACCTGTCCGGCTCACACCGGCGTAGGGAGGACCCTGATGAGCCCTGCCGTTCTCGGCCCGCAGACCGTCGAAGCCCCCGTCACTCTCGACGCGCCCCCTGTGCGCGTCCACCGCCCCCGCGACCACCTCGGACTGTGGGCGAGCCTCGGCGTCAGCCTGCTGGTGCCCGTCGTCGCGGTCTACTTCGTGCCCACCTCGCTCCCGGCGACGCTCGCCGCGATCGCCATCGGCACGGCGCTCGGCGCGGGCCTGCTCGGCGCGGTCGCCGCGATCGGCGCCCGCACGGGCGCCTCGTCGATGGTCGTGTTCCGCGGCCTGTTCGGGGCGCGTGGGTCGTGGGCGCCCACGGCGCTCAACATCGTCCAGTGCGTGGGCTGGGCCGCGTTCGAGGTGTGGATCATCGCGCGCGCCGCCAGCGGGGTGTGGCCGTCCGTGCCGCACTGGGTGTTCGCCGTCGTCGCGGGTGTGATCGCCACGGCCATGGCGCTGCGTCCGCTCGGCTCGGCGGCGCTGCTGCGACGCGCCGCGATCCTCGTGGTGGTGGCGTGCTCGGCCTATTTCTTGCTCGACGCCGCCCGCCGCCCGCTGGGCCAGGTCACCGCGGGCGGGTGGTGGGGGTTGTGGACCAACGTCGACCTCGTCGCGTCGATGTCGGTCTCGTGGATCCCGCTCGTGGCCGACTACACGCGCCATGCGCGCCCGCGCACCGCGGGCCGCGCCGGCGTCGCGGTCGGCGTGGGCTACGGGCTCGCCTCGGCCGCGTTCTTCTGCGTGGGCGTGCTGGGGCTGCTGGCCTATCGGCCGTCCGACGGCGACCTGGTGGGCGCGCTGCTCGCGGTGCCCGCCGGGGCGTTGGCCCTGGCGATCCTCGCCGCCGACGAGGTCGACCAGGCGTTCGCCAACGTCTACTCGACGGCGCTGAGCGTGCAGAACCTCGCCCCGCGCGCCGACCGGCGTGCGCTGGCCGTCGGCGTCGGCGCGGTCGCGACGGCGCTGGGCGTCATGGTCGGCGACGGCTACGCCTACGAGGGGTTCCTGCTGCTCATCGGCGCCGTGTTCACACCGCTCGGCGCCGTGCTCGTGGTCGACCACTGGGCCGTGCGCCGCGGTCGCTACGACCTGACCGCCAGCGCGCGCCCCCGGCCCTGGCTGTTCGTGCCGTGGGCCGCCGGCTTCGTCGCGTTCGAGCTCGTCACGCCCACCTTCGTGCAGCTGTGGCCCGCCTGGGGCACGGCGTGGGGGCGGGCCCAGGCCGCGCTCGGCGTGAGCGACGACAACGGCTGGTCGGCCGTCGTCGTCGCGCTCGTCGTGGCCGCCGCGCTCACGCTCGCCGTCGCCCCGCTGGACCGGTGGAGCGGGTCGCGACGTGCGCCAGACGCTCACCGCGCCACCACGATCGGCGCCCAGGAGGCCCCCAGGGCGCTCGCCTAGGCTGGGCCGGTGAGCATCGTGGTCGGCATCCTCGTCATCGTCGTGGGCATCGCCGTGTCCATCGCCCTGCACGAGGTGGGCCACATGGCGCCCGCCAAGCGGTTCGGCGTGCGCGTGAGCCAATACATGGTGGGATTCGGCCCTACCATCTGGTCGCGCACCCGGGGCGAGACGGAGTACGGGATCAAGGCGATCCCGCTCGGCGGCTACGTGCGCATGGTCGGCATGATGCCGGCCGCGCCCGACGGCGCGCGGCGCGGGCGCGGGTTCTTCGCCCAGGTCGTCGCCGACGCGCGCGACCAGAGCGTCGAGGAGATCCGCCCGGGCGAGGAGCACCGCGCGTTCTACCACCTGTCCACACCCAAGAAGCTCGTGGTCATGCTCGGCGGGCCGACCATGAACCTGCTGCTCGCCGTCGTGCTGACGGCCTCGTTCATGGCGATCGGCTTCACGCAGCAGACCACGACTGTCGCGTCGGTCAGCGAGTGCGTGCCGACGGCGACCGGCGCCCCCTGCGACCCCGCGGCCGCCCCGGCGCCGGCCGTCGCCGCCGGCCTGCGCGCCGGGGACCGCATCGTGTCCTACGACGGCGTCGCGACGGGCACGTGGCGCGAGCTGCTGGACGCCATCTCCGGCACCGCCGGCCAACCGGTCCCGCTGGTCGTCGAGCGCGACGGGCAGCAGGTGACGCTCACCGTGACGCCCGTCGACGCCGAGCGCGCGGTGCTCGACGCGGACGGCGTCGTCGTGCGCGACCCGGACGGCGATGTGGCGACGGTCAGTGGGGCGTTCGTCGGGTTCGCCCCGACCTTGGCGCGGCAGTCGATTCCCCTGAGCCAGGTGCCGAGCGAGGTCGGGCGCATGTTCACGGGCACCGCGCGCGCCGTGTTCACGTTCCCGGTGCGCGTGTACGAGGCGGCGGCGCAGACCTTCACCGACACCCCGCGCTCGGCCGACAGCGTCATGTCCGTCGTGGGCGTGGGGCGCGCGGCGGCCGACGTCGCGGGCCTCGACGCGACCGTGCTGGACCGGGTTGCGATCATGCTCAGCCTTCTGGCCTCGCTCAATATGGCGTTGTTCGTGTTCAACCTCATCCCGCTGCTCCCGCTCGACGGGGGGCACGTGGTCAACGCGCTGTACGAGGGCGCCAAGCGCACGGTCGCGCGTGTGCGCGGGCTGCGCCCGCTGCCCGGGCCCGCCGACGTCGCGCGCATGATGCCCGTCGCCTACGTCATGTTCGTGGTCCTGATCGGCGCGACACTGCTGCTCGTCGTGGCCGATGTCGTCGACCCCGTGCAGATCTTCTGACGGGTGCGTGCGTGGTCCGCGAGGACGCAGGCGCGGGCCGAGAACCGGGGGATACTGGGCCGGTGAGCATCGTCAATCTCGGAACCCCCAGCGCCGCGATCCCGGGGGCTGTCCCCGTGCTGGCGCCCCGTCGCCCGACCCGCAAGATCAAGGTCGGCAAGGTCGAGGTGGGCGGTGGCGCTCCGATCAGCGTCCAGTCCATGACCACAACGCCGACGACCGACATCAACGCCACGCTGCAGCAGATCGCCGAGCTGACGGCCGCCGGCTGCGACATCGTGCGCGTCGCGGTCCCGAGCGCCGACGACGCCGCCGCGCTGCCGGCGATCGCCAAGAAGTCGCAGATCCCGGTCGTCGCCGACATCCACTTCCAGCCCCGCTACGTCTTCGCCGCGATCGAGGCCGGGTGCGCCGCGGTGCGCGTCAACCCGGGCAACATCCGCAAGTTCGACGACCAGATCAGGGACATCGCCCAGGCCGCCAAGGACCACGGCACGGCGCTGCGCATCGGGGTCAACGCCGGATCGCTCGACCCGCGGCTGCTGGCCAAGTACGGCAAGGCCACCCCGGAGGCCATGGTCGAGTCGGCCGTCTGGGAGGCGTCGCTCTTCGAGGAGCACGACTTCCACGACTTCGCGATCTCCGTCAAGCACAACGACCCCGTGGTCATGGTGCGCGCTTACGAGTTGCTCTCGGAGCGCGGCGACTGGCCGCTGCACCTCGGCGTCACCGAGGCGGGGCCCGCGTTCCAGGGCACCATCAAGTCCGCCACCGCGTTCGGCGCGCTGCTGAGCAAGGGCATCGGCGACACCATCCGGGTGTCGTTGTCGGCGCCTCCCGTCGAGGAGGTCAAGGTCGGCATCCAGATCCTCCAGGCGCTCAACCTCAAGGAGCGCAAGCTGGAGATCGTCTCGTGCCCCTCGTGCGGGCGCGCGCAGGTCGACGTCTACTCGCTCGCCGACCGGGTCACCGCGGGCCTGGAGGGCCTTGAGGTGCCGCTGCGCGTCGCGGTCATGGGCTGTGTCGTCAACGGCCCGGGCGAGGCGCGCGAGGCGGACCTCGGCGTCGCGTCGGGCAACGGCAAGGGCCAGATCTTCGTCAAGGGCGAGGTCATCAAGACCGTGCCGGAGTCCGAGATCGTCGAGACGCTCATCGAGGAGGCGTTGCGCATCGCCGAGTCGATGTCCCAGGACGACACGGCGGACGCGGGGTCCGGTCCGGTCGTGACGGTCGGCTGAGACTCGGCGCGGCCGTGGGCGTTCGGGGGCAGGTCGCCGCAGGGCTGGGGCGCGACGCGGCGCGGGTCCTCGGCCCCGCGGACGTGCCCGAGGCGCTCGCCGTCTGCGCCCGCGACCCCGTCGCGGCCGTGCTGGCGTCCTCGCGGCTGGAGATCGCCGCGCGTGGGGGCCTGGCTGCCGCGGGCGGCCAGGTGTGGGGGTGGCCGACACGCGGCGCGCTGCGGGCGATCTGCTGGGCAGGGGCCAACCTCGTGCCGGTCGTCCCGCCCGGCGTCGGGGCCGACACCGTCGCGGCCGTCGCGGCGTTCGCGCGCACAGCGCGCTTCTACGGCCGGCGCTCGTCGTCGATCGTGGGGGAGTCCGGCGCCGCCCTGGCCCTGTGGGCGCGCCTGGAGGAGGTGTGGCCCGCCGCGCGCGAGGTGCGCGCGCACCAGCCGTCGCTCGCGATCGCGCGCGACCCCGACGTCGAGCCCGACCCGCGCGTGCGGCTGACGCGCGGCGACGAGCTCGACGTGCTGTTGCCCGCGTGTGTGGCGATGTTCACCGAGGAGGTGGGCTACTCGCCTGTCGCGGGCGGGGCGGCGGCCTACCGCGAGCGGGTGCGCTCGCTCATCTCGGCGGGTCGGTCGTATGTGCGGCTCGCGGCGCCGGATGCGCCCGAGGCGCCCGAGGACGTGGCGCGCGTCGAGTTCAAGGCCGAGTTGGGCGCGGTCGCGCAAGGTGTCGCGCAGGTCCAGGGCGTGTGGGTGCATCCGGCCGTGCGCGGCCGGGGGCTGTCCGAGCAGGGCATGGCCGCCGTCGTCGTCGACGCCCGTCGGCGTGTGGCGCCCGTCGTCTCGCTCTACGTCAACGGCTACAACCAGCGGGCGCTGCGGGCCTACCGCCGGGTGGGCTTCGAGCAAGTCGGGACCTTCGCCACTGTGCTTTTCTGAGGCAACCGTGATGTCGTGAGGTATGACCTCAGATCTGGGTTTCGCGGACGCCGCCTCGACGGCGTCCAGCGCACCGTCGGCGTCGTGCGCGGACCGCGTCAGTCGGGCCTCCGACCGATCGGAACGCGACAACTCACCGCACCTGAGCCGACAGCAGGGGTGCGATGGGGGGATGGACGACGTGCTCCGGAAGCTCACGCTTCCCCCATACCTGGCCGAGTGTCTTGAGGCTGCGCGCAGCATCACGATCCCGACCAGCCGCTCAGAGCTCTTTGAGCTCTCCCTCGGCCCTGACGGGGCCGACACGTTCGACGTCGTCTTCGACGTCCCCGGCGACGGCTCGGTCAAGGAGGCCGACGTGGTGCGGTGCCGCAACGGCATCGCCGTCAACTACCCCGAGGACTACATCCGCCGGCGCGACCCCGACTGCATGCGCATCGGCGACGACCTGCCCTCCGACAAGCCGCGGTTCGCCGACGACTACGGCCCCTTCGCGCCCGTGAAGCAGGAGACGCTCGACTGGCTGGCTGGCCAGGACCTCATCGTCGTGCCCTTCAAGGCCGGTGGACCGCACCTGGGCAGCCCGTCGCTGGCCGTCGTGCCGAAGAGCACCGCGTTCTTCGCCTGCGCGCTGGTGGACCTGCAGGGCTTTTGCACCTTCGACGAGCTCGGCCCCTTCGCGCCCCGCTCGATCCTCTACCTGGCCCCGCCGTTCCGGCACACCCACTTCGCGGGCAAGCAGGTCGTGGTTCACGACCGCACGCAGACGCTGCACGAGATCTTCGCCTACAACCTCTACCCCGGCCCGAGCGCCAAGAAGGGCGTGTTCTCCGCGCTGCTCGACGTCGGCGCCTACGAGGGCTGGCTGACCGCCCACGCCTCCTCGGTGCGCGTGACGACGCCGTACGAGAACGAGACCGTCATCATGCACGAGGGCGCCTCGGGTGGCGGCAAGTCCGAGATGTGCCAGGAGCTGCGGCGTGAGGAGGACGGACGCGTGCTGCTCGGCACCAACGTGGTGACCGACGAGCCGTACGCGATCACGCTCTCGGAGACCTCGCGCCTCGAGCCCGTCACTGACGACATGACGCTGTGCCACCCGGCCCTGCAGCGGCCGGCGAGCGGCAAGATGACGGTCGCCGACGCCGAGGACGGCTGGTTCGTGCGCGTCGACAACCTCACCTGCTACGGCGAGGACCCGCAGCTCGAGCGCGCCATCATCCACCCGGCCGAGCCGCTCATCTTCCTCAACATCGAGGGCACGCCCGGCGCGACCTGCCTGCCGTGGGAGCACGTGCGCGACGCGAGCGGCAAGCCCTGCTCGAACCCGCGTGTGGTCATCCCGCGCCGCCAGATCAAGGGCATCGTCGACGAGCCGCAGCAGGTCGACGTGCGCACGTTCGGCGTGCGCATGCCGGCGTGCACCGCGGATCAGCCGACCTACGGGGTCATGGGCCTCATGCACGTCATCCCGCCGTCGCTCGCGTGGCTGTGGCGCCTGGTCACACCGCGCGGCGACAAGAACCCGTCGATCGGGGCGACCGCGGCCGAGGCTGCGGTCATCGCGCACGGCGGCATGGTCGCCGAGGGCGTCGGCTCGTTCTGGCCGTTCTCGACCAACACCAAGGTCGGCGCGGCCAACCTGCTGCTCGAGCAGATCCTCGCAGCGCCCAAGACGCGTCTGGTGCTCACGCCCAACCAGCACATCGGCGCCTACCGGGTCGACTTCGCCGCCGAATGGCTCACGCGTGAGTACCTGGCCCGCCGCGGTCAGGGCCACATCCGGCGTGACTCGCTCGTCCCGGCGCGCTGCCCGCTGTTCGGCTACGCGATGTGGGAGATGAAGATCGACGGCCAGCAGGTGCGTCCGTCGCTGCTGCGCCCCGAACTGCAGTCCAAGGTGGGGGTCGAGGCCTACGACATCGGCGCCGCGATCATCACCGAGTTCTTCAAGGACGAGCTGCGCCAGTTCCTGTCTCCCGAGCTGCACCCGCTCGGCCGGCGCATCATCGAGACCTGCCTGAACGACGGCACGCTCGACGACTACCTCACCCTCACCCCGCTCGACCTGGGCTGAGGCTCACCGCAGCAGACGGGAGCGCCGCCGGTCCGCCAGCGGCCTCCCGTCTGTCTGACACGTCGCGCAGTACTGCAGCGACCGGTCCGCGAACGACACCTCGCGGACCGTGTCGCCGCACACCGGGCACGGCTCGCCCGTGCGCCCGTGCACGCGCATGCCCGCGCGCTTGGCGTCCTTGAGCTCCTTGGCGGGCTTGCCTGACGCGGCCGCCACAGCGTTGGTGAGCGTGACCACGATCGCCGCGTGCAGCGCGGCGACGTCGTCGTCCGTCAGGCTCCGCGTGAGCCGGTACGGCGACATGCGCGCGACGTGCAGGATCTCGTCGGAGTAGGCGTTGCCGATGCCGGCGATCGCCGACTGGTCGCGCAGCAGCCCCTTGACCTGCTGGCTCCGGGCCGGCAAGAGGCCCGCGAGGGTCTGCGCGGTGAACGCCGGGTCGAGCGGCTCAGGCCCGAGGCTCGCGACCTGCGCGACGTCGTCGGGCTCGCGCACCACGTGGATCGCGAGCCGCTTGCGCGTGCCGGCCTCGGTGAGGTCGAAGCCCGAGCCGTCGTCGAACCGCACCCGCAACGCGATGACCGCCCCGCGCGCCGAGCCGCCCAGCCGCGGACGCACCGTCGTCGTGGGGACCTGGTCGTACCAGCGCAGCCAGCCGCCGCGCGCGAGGTGGAACAGCAGGTGCGGGTCCTGCGCGTCCTGCGCGTCGTCGAAGGTGAACGTCGCCAGGTCGAGCCACTTGCCGTGCCGCGACCACCCGCGCACGGTCGTGCCCACCAGGGCGGACAGCGGCGGGTCGACCGTCTTGAGCGCGGCGACGCTCCCCACGTCGGCGGCCGCGACGCTCCGCCCGCGCGTCCGCTCGCTGAGGAACCGCACGAGCCCCTCGACCTCAGGCAGCTCAGGCACGGGGCCAGTCTCGCGCGCCGGAGCGCCGGACGCGATCACGATCGTCGCCCCGTGTGCCCCGTGCGCCCCGTGCGCGCCGCGGGCGACCGGGCCGAATCAGGTCGGTTCCCCCGGCGCCGCGCCGGTAATCTGTGGCCCATGTCTGTTCTCGCCCGTCGCGGTGATCTGCTGCGCCTGTCCACCTTGTTCGTCCGCACGCTGCGCGAGGACCCCGCCGACGCCGAGGTCGACTCCCACAGGCTGCTCGTGCGCGCCGGATACATCCGCCGCGCCGCGCCCGGCATCTACACCTGGCTGCCGCTCGGCCTGCGCGTGCTGGCCAAGGTCGAGGCGATCGTGCGCGAGGAGATGGACGCCATCGGCGGCCAGGAGGTGCACTTCCCGGCGCTGCTGCCCCGCGAGCCGTACGAGGCCACGGGCCGCTGGGCGGAGTACGGGCCCAACCTGTTCCGCCTCCAGGACCGCAAGCGCGCCGACTACCTGCTCGCGCCCACGCACGAGGAGATGTTCACCCTCCTGGTCAAGGACCTGTACTCCTCGTACAAGGACCTGCCGCTGACGCTGTACCAGATCCAGACCAAGTACCGCGATGAGGCCCGCCCCCGCGCCGGACTGATCCGCGGCCGCGAGTTCGTCATGAAGGACTCGTACTCGTTCGACACCACCGACGCCGGGCTCGACGCGGCCTACCAGCGCCACCGCGACGCCTACGAGCGGATCTTCCAGCGCCTGGGCCTGGAGTACGTCATCGTCTCGGCCATGTCGGGCGCCATGGGCGGCTCGCGCTCCGAGGAGTTCCTGTCACCGTCGCCCATCGGCGAGGACACGTTCGTGCGCTCGGCGGGCGGCTACGCGGCCAACGTCGAGGCGGTCGTCACGCCGGTCCCCGAGCCGATCGCGTACGACGACGCCCCCGCGGCGCACGTCGAGAACACGCCCGACACCCCGACCATCGACACGCTCGTGGCGCTGGCCAACGCGAAGCACCCGCGCCCCGACCGCGAGTGGACCGCCGCCGACACGCTCAAGAACGTCGTGCTCGCCCTCACGCAGCCCGACGGCACGCGCGAGCTGCTGGTCATCGGCGTCCCGGGCGACCGTGAGGTCGACATGAAGCGCGTCGAGGCCGCGCTTGCGCCCGCCGAGGCCGAGGCGGCCGGCGACGCCGACTTCGCCCGGCATCCTGAGCTCGTCAAGGGCTACATCGGCCCGGCCGTGCTGGGACCGCAGGGCGCCCAGGTGACCGCGGCGGACGGGACGACGTCGAGCGCGATCACCTACCTGCTCGACCCGCGCATCGTGCCCGGCACCCGCTGGATCACCGGCGCCAACGCGTCCGGACGCCACGTCTTCGACCTGGTCGCGGGCCGTGACTTCACCGCCGACGGCACGATCGAGGCGGCCGAGGTGCGCGCGGGTGACCCCGCGCCCGACGGCAGCGGCCCGCTGGAGCTCGCGCGCGGCATCGAGATGGGGCACATCTTCCAGCTCGGGCGCAAGTACGCCCAGGCGCTGGGCCTGACGGTGCTCGACGAGAACGGCAAGCAGGTCGTGGTGACCATGGGCTCCTACGGCGTCGGCGTCACGCGCGCGCTCGCGGCGCTCGCCGAGGCGCACCACGACGAGCGCGGCCTGGCCTGGCCCGCGCACGTCGCCCCCGCGCACGTGCACGTCGTGGCCACGGGCAAGGGCGCCGAGGTGTTCGAGGCCGCCGACGCGCTCGCGCAGGCACTGGCGGCGCGCGGCGTCGAGGTCGTCTACGACGACCGGCCCAAGGTCTCCCCGGGCGTCAAGTTCGCCGACGCCGAGCTGCTCGGCGTGCCGCTGCTCGTCGTGGTCGGGCGCGGTCTGGCCGACGGCGTGGTCGAGGTGCGCCCGCGCGCCGGCCAGGCGCGACAGGTGCCGGTCGCCGACGCCGTCGCCGCCGTGACCGAGCAGGTCGAGGCGCTGCTCGCCTGACGACGTGGGGCCGGCCGGGGGACCCGGCCGGCCCGGGAGCGTGGCGGCGCCCGAAGGCCGACGGGGTGACGCGAGTCGGTGGTGCGCGAGCTGGTGGTGCGCGAGCTGGTGGTGCGCGAGCTGGCGTTACGCGAGTTCGGGCATGCCGGGGAAGGGGACGGGGGCCGCGCCCCACGCGTCGAGCGTGAGCGCCGACTCGACCAGCAGGTCCACGAGCACGCCGCGCGTGCTCGGGGCCGTCGTCCCGATGACGCTCGCGTAGTTCGTCGCCAGGCCCTGCTCGATCGTGCGCACCAGGGTGGCGTCGTCGTCGGCGCGCGGGATCGAGTACGCGACCCGGCGCGGGTCCTGGTCGGTGCCGGAGACGGACGCGAGCACCGCCCATGCCTGCGCGCGCTCACCGTGCGCTCGCGAGCGCGCGAGCAGGCGTTCGCGCGCCTCGTCGGAGGCGAGGGCCGCGCGCACCTCCAGCGCGTAGCGCGCGCCGTCCTCGGCGAGGATGAGGCCGCGGTAGTCGGCCGCGGTCAGGCCCTCGGGGGGCACGGTGTCCTCGGCGCCCGGCGCCGTCGTCGCGACGTCGCCCGGCTCGCTCGGCGACGGGCTCGGCGACGGGGACTCGTCGGCGGAGGCGGGCTCGGGGACCACCGGCGTCGTGTGCTCGGGCCCAGGCACGCCGACCAGCGCCGCCAGCCGGGTCGCCCCGACGGACTGCGAGGCGCCGATCGACCCGAGCAGCCGAGCGATCGGGCCGTCCGCGGCGGTGGTCGCCGCGGTGCGGTTGCGGCCCGCGGCGTCGACGAGCGCGCCGACGACCTCGGCCGGTGTGGCGGGCTCGGCGCTCTCCTGGGCCCCGCCCTCGGGGGCGAGGCTGGGCTCGTCGGTGTCGAGCCCCGAGTCGTAGGGGCCGCCGAGCGCGTCCGCGTGCGCATGGGCCGCCGCGGCGACCTGGGCGAGCTCGGCGTCCACGTCCGCGGGCAACCCCTGCGCCGATTGCGCCGACTGGGCGAGCTCGGCGACGCCGAGGGCGTCGTTCGCGGCGGTGCGGCGCACCAGTTCGGCGGCGTCGGGCACCGGCTCGGCGGGCGGAGCGGTCTCCAAGCGCACACCGCAGGCCGGCAGCACGACGACGAGCGCGAGGGCCGTCAGAACGCCGACGAGGCGGGCGGCGCGACGGGCGACGCGGCGGTCCGGGTGGGGCGCGGTGGCCGTAGAGGGTCTCATCGACTCCGATCCTGCCACTCGACGGGCCGGGACGAGTGTGTGCGACGTCGCGCCCTGGCGCGCCCCGCGACGTGCGGTTTCGGGTCGTGGCGGGCGGCGGGGCCGTTACGCTTGACGACGCACAACAACACACCGGTCGTGCCCGACCTGGAGTGGACCACCGGATGGCCGACGGGAGGCAGGCGATGGCAGGGCCGAGGAATGAGCGCACGTCCGGCGGGTCGGCGACCGCGGACGCGGTGCGGCGCGTCGTGGCCCCCGCGGTCGACGCGCAAGGACTGTGGCTCGA
The DNA here is from genome assembly GCF_004216535.1 of Xylanimonas ulmi. Classification (NCBI taxonomy): domain Bacteria; kingdom Bacillati; phylum Actinomycetota; class Actinomycetes; order Micrococcales; family Promicromonosporaceae; genus Xylanimonas; species Xylanimonas ulmi. The sequence continues at coordinate 1,808,398 of NZ_SGWX01000001.1, read as the reverse complement.
GGCTGTCACGACGACGCGGGCCGGGTCGCGCTCGGTCGTGCGAGTGACCGTCGACCTGCCGCAGGACGAGATCGGCAGCCTCGGCTCCGACGCGCTGGGTGACGTCTCTCGCGCGATCTCGGCGGCGCTCGACGCCGACGACGTCGTGCCCGGCGTGTACGTGCTGGAGGTCTCGACGCCGGGAACCTCGCGTCCGCTGACCGAGCTGCGCCACTTCCGCCGCGCGCGGACCCGGCTGGTCACGCTCACGCTGACCGACGGCGGTGAGGTTGTCGGGCGGCTCGAGGACGTCGTCGAGGCGGACGGCGGCCCGGTCCTGGTGCTCGACGACGGCGCGCGCGTGCCCCTCGAGGCGGTCCGCCGCGGCCGCGTGGAGGTCGAGCTCAAGCGGCTCGACGACGAGGCGGACGCGGACCTCGCGGACGACACCGACGACCCTGACGACCACGCTGACGACGCGGGCACGAACCGCACCGAGAACCTGGGCGCCAGCGGCGCCGTGGAGGGCTGAGATGGACATCGACATGACCACGCTGCGACTGCTCGAGCGCGAGCGGGACATCAGCCTGGACGTGCTCGTCGAGGCGATCGAGCAGGCCCTGCTGTCTGCCTATCACCGGACCCCGGACGCCTACCACCGCGCCCGCGTCGAGGTGGACCGTCGCTCGGGCCACGTCACGGTGTGGGCCCGCGAGGAGATCCGCACTCCGGACGACGAGGACCCCGAGGGTCGGCCGGTGGTCGACCTCGGCCCCGAGTTCGACCACACGCCGCACGACTTCGGCCGCATCGCGACCGCCACCGCGCGCCAGGTCATCGTCCAGCGTCTGCGTGACGCCGAGGACGACCAGGTGCTGGGCATGTTCCGCGGCAAGGAGGGCGAGGTGATCGCGGGCGTCATCCAGCAGGGCCGCGACCCGCGTGTCGTCCTGGTCGACATCGGCGGCACCGAGGCGGTGCTGCCGCCGCACGAGCAGGTGCCCACCGAGGAGTACACGCACGGCGAGCGGCTGCGCGCCTACGTCGTCGAGGTCGCCCGCGGCCCCAAGGGCGCCCAGGTCACGCTCAGCCGCACGCACCCCGCGCTGGTGCGCAAGCTGTTCGAGCTCGAGGTGCCCGAGGTCGCCGACGGGTCGGTCGAGATCACCGCGATCGCGCGCGAGGCCGGCCACCGCTCGAAGGTCGCCGTGCGCTCCAAGGTGCAGGGCCTCAACGCCAAGGGCGCCTGCATCGGCCCGATGGGCGCGCGTGTGCGCGCGGTCATGGCCGAACTGCACGGCGAGAAGATCGACATCGTCGACCACTCCGACGACCCGGCCCGCTTCGTGGCCAACGCGCTGTCCCCGGCGCGCGTGACGTCCGTCACCGTCGTGGACGCGGACGCCCGGGCGGCGCGCGCCGTCGTGCCCGACTACCAGCTCTCGCTCGCGATCGGCAAGGAGGGGCAGAACGCGCGCCTGGCCGCGAAGCTCACCGGCTGGCGGATCGACATCCGCTCCGACGAGGCGGCCGATCCGGGCGCTCCCGCGGCGCAGAGGGACCGCGACCCGTCGTGAGCCCGGCGCCCGCGCCGCAGGCGCCGGTTCCCTCGCAGCACGACCCGCGCGCTAGACTGTCGGCGACCGGGCCGCGCGCCCAGGGTCCAGCACGCTCACGCACCGCCTCACCGGTGGCCCGTTCCACGGGCTCCGCCGGACCGGTGCGCACGTGCGTCGGATGCCGGGAGCGCGACCTGCGGTCGGCACTTTGGAGGCTGGTCCTCGTGCCGGACGCCACGGACGGGGCAGCGCCCCGTGTCGTGGTCGACGAGCGCAAGGCCCTGCCGGGACGCGGCGCCTGGATCCATCCCGTCGCCGCGTGCCTGGACCTCGCCGTTCGACGGCGGGCCGTGCCGCGCGCACTGCGCGTGACCGCCCCGCTCGACCTGGCGGGCGTCCGGGAGCACCTGGAGTCCGCCGAGCGTTGACCACGGTCACCGCACGTCCGCCCCACGGCGGACGGAACCCGACCGGGGCCCACGCCCCGGCCGCACCACGCGTACGTCGACAAGGAAGCGGGTCAGAAGCCGATGGGCACCCGATGAGTCCCCAGCGATGAGTACTCGGTACTAACGACGGTCCACCCTGTCCCGGGGAGGGCCGAGACAGGAGAGATGTGGCGAAGGTCCGCGTGCACGAGCTCGCCAAGGAGCTCGGCGTGACTAGTAAGGCCCTGCTGGACGATCTGAAGGCCGCAGGCGAGTTCGTCCGGTCAGCGTCCTCGACGCTTGAGGCGCCGGTCGAGCGCATGATGCGTGAGAAGCACAAGAGCGCCTCCCCGGCGGCCGCTCCCGCAGCCAAGGCCGCCCCCGCGGCGAAGGCCGCTCCCGCGACGACGCCCTCGGCGCCCACCCCGGCGCCCGCGGCTCCGGCCGCTTCGGCCCCGGCTGCGCAAGCCCCCGCCGCGCCGGCTCCGGCTCCGGCCGCGCCGGCTCCGGCTGCTCCCGCAGCCGCGGCGCCGACCGCCGCGCCGCGGCCCGCTCCGGCCGCGCGTGCGGCCGCTCCGGCTCCCGGCCCGCAGGCGACCCCTGCGCGCCCGGCCACCCCGCGTCCGGCGGGCAACGCGCCGCGCCCCGGCGCGCCCCGCCCCGCCCAGGGCGGCGAGCGTGGTGGCCGCCCCGGCGCCCCGCGCCCGGGCAACAACCCGTTCGCCTCGTCGCAGGGCATGCCGCGCCAGGGCGGTCGTCCCGGCGCGCCGCGCCCGGGCAACAACCCGTTCGCCTCGTCGCAGGGCATGCCCCGTCCGGGGCAGCGCGGCGAGCGTGACGGCGCGCGCAACGAGAACGCTCCCGCGGCCTCGGCCGGCGAGCGTCCGGGCGGTCCCCGTCCCGGCGGTCCCCGTCCGGGTGGCCCGCGCCCCGCGGCGCCCCGCCCCGGTGGTCCGCGCCCGAACCCCGGCATGATGCCGGGCCGCACCTCCATGCCCCGTCCGGGCGAGCGCCCGGCTGGCGCCGGCGCTGGCGGCGGCCGTGGTCGCCCCGGTGGTGGCGGCGGCTTCGGCGGCCGTCCTGGTGGCGGTGGCGCTCCCGGTGGTGGCGGCGGCTTCGCCGGTCGTCCCGGTGGCGGTGGCCGTGGTGGCGCCGGTCGTGGCTCCACGCAGGGCGCGTTCGGCCGCGCAGGCGGTCGTCCGGTCCGCGGGCGCAAGTCGAAGCGCGCGAAGCGGCAGGAGTTCGAGGCGATGCAGGCGCCGTCGCTGGGCGGCGTGTCCGTCCCGCGCGGCAACGGCGAGACGATCGTCCGCCTGCGTCAGGGCGCCTCGCTCAATGACTTCGCCGACAAGATCGACGCGAACCCCGCGTCGCTGGTGACCGTGCTGTTCCACCTCGGTGAGATGGCCACCGCGACGCAGTCGCTCGACGAGGCGACGTTCGGCGTCCTCGGTGAGGAGCTCGGCTACAAGATCGAGATGGTCTCGGCCGAGGAGGAGGACCGCGAGCTGCTCGGGTCGTTCGACATCGACCTGGACGCCGAGCTCGAGGCGGAGTCCGACGAGGACCTCGCCCCGCGTCCGCCCGTCGTCACCGTCATGGGTCACGTCGACCACGGCAAGACCAAGCTCCTCGACGCGATCCGCTCGACGGACGTTGTCGCGGGCGAGGCCGGCGGCATCACCCAGCACATCGGCGCCTACCAGGTGCGCACCGAGCACGAGGGCCTCGAGCGCGCGATCACGTTCATCGACACCCCGGGTCACGAGGCGTTCACCGCCATGCGTGCCCGTGGCGCCCAGGTCACCGACATCGCGATCCTCGTGGTCGCGGCCGACGACGGCGTGATGCCGCAGACGGTCGAGGCGCTCAACCACGCCCAGGCCGCCGGTGTGCCGATCGTGGTCGCGGTGAACAAGGTGGACAAGGAGGCGGCCAACCCCGCCAAGATCCGCCAGCAGCTCACCGAGTACAACCTGGTCGCGGAGGAGTACGGCGGCGACACCATGTTCGTCGACGTCTCGGCGAAGAACCGCATGGGCATCGACAGCCTCCTGGAGGCCGTCCTGCTGACCGCGGACGCCGCGCTCGACCTGCGCGCCAACCCGGACAAGGACGCGCGCGGTGTCGCGATCGAGGCCAACCTCGACCGCGGGCGCGGCGCCGTGGCCACCGTCCTGGTGCAGTCCGGCACGCTCCACGTCGGCGACGCGATCGTCGCGGGCACGGCCCACGGCCGCGTCCGTGCGATGTTCGACGAGCACGGCGAGGCGGTCGACGCCGCGGAGCCGGCGCGTCCGGTGCAGGTGCTGGGCCTGAGCTCGGTGCCCAGCGCGGGCGACACGTTCCTCGTCGCCCCTGACGAGCGCACCGCCCGTCAGATCGCCGAGAAGCGTGAGGCCGCCGAGCGTGCCGCCCTCCTGGCCAAGCGCCGCAAGCGCATCAGCCTCGAGGACTTCACCAAGGCCCTTGAGCTCGGCAAGGTCGAAACCCTCAACCTCGTCATCAAGGGTGACGTGTCCGGCGCCGTCGAGGCGTTGGAGGACGCGCTGCTCAAGATCGACGTGGGCGAGGAGGTCGAGCTGCGCGTCATCCACCGCGGCGTCGGCGCCATCACGCAGAACGACGTGAACCTGGCCACGGTCGACAACGCCGTGATCATCGGCTTCAACGTCAAGTTCGGCGAGCGCGTCGAGGAGCTGGCGGACCGCGAGGGCGTCGAGGTCAAGTTCTACTCGGTCATCTACCAGGCGATCGACGACGTCGAGGCGGCCCTCAAGGGCATGCTCAAGCCCGAGTTCGAGGAGGTCCAGCTCGGGACCGCGGAGATCCGCCAGGTCTTCCGCTCCTCGAAGTTCGGCAACATCGCCGGTTCGATCATCCGCTCGGGCACCATCCGACGGAACTCGAAGGCGCGCGTGCTGCGCGGCGGCAAGGTCGTCGGGGACAACCTCACGATCGAGTCGCTGCGTCGCGAGAAGGACGATGTCACCGAGGTCCGCGAGGGCTTCGAGTGCGGCATCGGCCTCGGGTCGTTCAACGACATCACCGAGGGCGACGTCATCGAGACCTTCGAGATGCGCGAGAAGCCGCGCTCCTGACCCGACCCCGGTGGTTGAGCCCGACCACCCCCGCCAATCCTGGCGGGGGTGGCCCCGGGCTCAACCACCGTTCGCGTCGCCGGCCCTGAAAGGACCCCCATGAACGAGAACCCGCGCGCCAAGCGGCTCGCCGACCGCATCAAGGTCATCGTCGCCCAGATGCTCGACACCCGGATCAAGGACCCGCGCCTCGGGTTCGTCACCGTCACCGACGTGCGCGTCACCGGTGACCTGCAGGGCGCCTCGGTCTTCTACACCGTCTACGGCTCCGACGAGGAGCGCGCCGGCACGGCCGCGGCGCTCGAGAGCGCCAAGGGCCTCATCCGCTCCGAGGTCGGCAAGCAGACGGGCGTCCGCCTGACCCCGACCATCGACTTCCACCTCGACGCCGTCCCCGAGACGGCGGCGCACCTGACGGCCGCGCTCGCCGAGGCCCGCCGCCGCGACGAGGAGCTCGCCGCGCTGCGCGCGGGCAAGGCGTTCGCGGGCGACGAGGACCCGTACCGCAAGCCGCACGACGACGAGGACGACGCCCTCGACGACGAGGCCTGAGGTGCCCGACGCTGCGCGCCCGCCGCGCCGCCCCACGGCGCCCGACGGGTTCGTCGTCGTCGACAAGCCGGCCGGGTGGACCAGCCACGACGTCGTCGGGCGGGTCCGCCGGCTGGCCGGCACGCGCAAGGTCGGCCACGCCGGCACGCTCGACCCCATGGCCACGGGCGTGCTCGTGGTCGGCGTCGGCAAGGCGACCAAGCTGCTGACGTACGTCGTCGGCGCCGACAAGGCGTACGACGCCACCATCCGGCTCGGCGTCGGCACCACGACCGACGACGCCGAGGGCGAGGTCGCGGCGACGCCCGGCTACACCGGGTCGGCCGACGACGCCGCGCTGCGCGCCGCGGTCGCGGACCTGACGGGCGACATCCTCCAGGTGCCCACGACGGTCTCGGCGATCAAGGTCGACGGCAAGCGCGCCTACGCCCTCGCCCGCGCGGGCGAGCAGGTCGACCTCAAGGCCCGTCCCGTCACCGTGAGCGAGTTCACCGTCCACACCGCGCGCGCGACGACGGCCGTGGCGCCACCCCCGGTCGAGCCTGTCGAGACCCCTCCCGCGCCCGTCAAGACCCCCGCGCCGGTCGAGACCCCCACGCCGGTCGAGCCTGTCGAGACCCCCGCGATCCCGGTGCTCGACGTCGACGTCACCGTCACGGTCTCCTCGGGCACCTACGTGCGCGCGCTCGCTCGCGACCTCGGCGCGGCACTCGGCTCCGCCGGCCACCTGACCGCGTTGCGGCGCACCCGGGTCGGCGGCCACACCCTCGCCGACGCGCGCACGCTGGAGGCCATGGAGGCCCAGGCCGACGCCGACGGCGTGCTCGCCACGATCCCGCTCGCCGACGCCGCGCGGGCCACCTTCCCCGTGCGCCCGCTCTCGGCGGACGAGGCCCGCGATCTGGGGTATGGCCGCCCGATCACGCCGACGGGGCGAGCGGAGACCGTGGCCGCGATCGGGCCTGACGGCGCCCTGGTCGCGCTGTTGGAGGACTCCCGGCGCCGCGGCGAGGACCTCGCTCGGCCGGTGCTGGTGCTCGCCGCGGCCTGACGCCGCCCGGGCGACGGCGCGGGGGCGGCCCGGCGGGGCGCACGTGAGGCGGCGCACGTCAGGCGGGGCGCACGCGGCTCGCCGCCAGTGCGAGTCCGTCCGCCCACGACGCCCCTCGGGCGATGAGCGCGCGGTACTTCATGATGTCGCCACGCCGGTTGAGGGCCAGGGCGCCGACGAGGCGGTCGCCCGTGCGGTACAGCGCGACGAAGGCGGGCTCGTCCCACCCGCCCGCGACGACGGAGGGCTCGCCGTCGGGGACGCCGACGAACTGGATCCGGTCCTCGTACCAGTCGGACCAGAAGAACGGCACGTGCGCAAACGGGGTCGCGGCCCGCGGGTCGAGCGCGTTGCGCATCGCGTGGGCGCCCTGCTCGGAGGCGTTGGTCCAGTGCTCCAGGCGCATCGAGACGCCGAATTGAGGGTGGGCCCAGCGGGCGACGTCCCCGGCGGCGTAGACGCCGGGCGCGCCGGTGGCGAGCGTCGCGTCGCACACCACACCGCCGTCGAGCCGCAGCCCCGACTCGGCCAGCCACGTAATGTCCGGCGTCGCTCCGATCCCGACGACCACGAGGTCCGCGCGCACGAGGGACCCGTCCATGAGGCGCACCCCCCTGACGCGCCCCTCGCCCTCCAAACCCGCCACCATGACGCCGCAGCGCAGCGCGGCGCCATGGCGCGAATGCAGGGCGGCCAGTGCCGCCCCCGCGGTGGCGCCGACCGAGCGGGTCAGCGGGGTGGGCAGCGACTCCAGGATGGTCACGTCGAGCCCTCGTCTGCGCGCCGCAGAGGCCACCTCGGCGCCGATGAACCCCGCGCCGACCACCACCGTGCGCGCTCCGGCGTCGAGGTGTGCGCGCACGGCGCGGGCGTCGTCGACCGTGCGCAGGGTGTGCACGCCGGCCAGGCCCGCCGTCCCCGGCAGGGTGCGGGCCTGGGCGCCGGTGGCGATGAGGAGCGCGTCATAGGGCGTCTCGCGGCCGTCGACGCTCACCACGCGCTCCTGCGTGTCGAGTCCGCTGGCCCCGGCGCCGAGCAGCACCTCGGCGTCGAGGTCGTCCGCGATCCGGTCGGCCCCGGTCAGGAGCGGTGTGTCCAGCGGCCCGGCGTCCGCGAGGAAGGCCTTGGACAGCGTGGGCCGGTCGTAGGGCGCGTGCGGCTCGGCCCCGATGAGCGTGAGCCGTCCCGCGAACCCCGCCTTGCGGGCGGCTTGGGCCGCGCGCATCCCGGCCAGGCCGGCGCCGACGATCACGACGCGCTCCACCGCTGCTCAGCACTCCTCGATGCGCAGCGCCTCGGTCGGGCAGGCGTCGACGGCGGCCTCGACGGCCTCGCGGTTGCCCTCGTCGACGACCGTCACCTTGAGCACCAGCGTCCCCTCGTCGTCGATCTCGAACACGTCGGGCGCCGCCGCCTCGCACACGCCGAGGGTGGTGCACCGGTCGCGGTCCACACAGATCCTCATCGGGCTCGCTCCTCGTCTCGGTGGTCGTCGGCGCCCGCCCATCGCTCCAGCACCGCCAGCTCGGGCAGCCGGTTCGCGAGGATCCGCTCGGGGTCGGCCGCCTCGGCGTGCTCGGCCGCGGCCCCGCGCCAGATCTGCCCGGTGGCGCCGTCGATCGTGATCACGTCACCGGCGCGGGCGACGACACGCCCGCCGTCGAGGACGCCCTCGGCGCCGACCGTCAGGTGATGCGCGCCGACGACGGTCGGCACACCCCAGCCGCGGGCCACCACCGCCGCGTGGCTGACCAGGCCGCCGGTCGTCGTGAGGACACCCGCCGCGGCCGACATCCCGGCGATGTCGTCGGGGCTCGTCTCGGGGCGCACGAGGATGTAGTCGCCCTCCGTCTCGGCGGCCTCCTCGCTCGACAGCACGACCCGGCCGGACGCGCGCCCGGGGGAGACGCCGATCCCCGAGCCCAGCGAGGGCGCCGTCGACTCGACCGCGCAGCCCTCCTGGTCGAGCACCTCGTGCCGGGCTCTGGCCCGCAGGTCGGCGGGCACACGCGCGACGGCCTCCGCGGGGGTCAGGGCGATGGCGCCGTCGTGCGTCATGCGCACGGCCGCGCGCACCGCGGCGACCGCTCCGCGCCGCGCGACGCGCGTCTGCAGCAGCCACAGCCTGCCCCTCTCGACCGTGAACTCGACGTCGCAGATGTCGCGGTAGTGGGCCTCCAGGCGCCGCAGCGCGGCGCACAGGTCGCGGTGGGCGTCCGGCACGTGCTCGGCCATGCGCGCGATCGGCAGCGTCATGGCCTTGCCCGCCACCACGTCCTCGCCCTGCGCGTGGGGCAGGTAGTCGCCGTAGAGCACGTCGTGGCCCGTCGTGGGGTCGCGTGTGAACACGACGCCGGTGCCCGAGTCGGCGCCGTCGTTGCCGAACACCATGGCCTGCACGTTGACGGCGGTGCCCAGGTCGTCGTCGACTCCCTCCGTGGCCCGAGACGCGCGGGCGCGCGGGGAGTCCCACGACCGGAAGACGGCTTCGACGGCCTGGCGGAGCTGGACGTCGGGGTCGGTCGGGACGCCCTGGCCCGCCGCGGCCTCGACGGCCGCCTTGAGGGCGGCGACCCGCTGCCGCGGATCCTGCGCCCGGGCGTCCGCGCGCGGCGGCAGCCGCCCGTCGGGCACGCCCATGACGGTGGTGGCGTACAGGTGCAGGAACCTTTGGTAGGTGTCCCACGCGAACGACGGGTCACCGGATCGTTCGGCCAGGGCGTGGGCGGTCTCGTCGTTGAGCCCGATGTTGAGCACCGTGTCGAGCATGCCCGGCATGGATCGCGGAGCCCCGCTGCGCACCGCCAGAAGCAGCGGGTCCGCCGGGTCGCCGAACGACCGGCCCATCGTCTCGCTCAGCCTCGCGACCGCCGACCGCAGCGCGGCGTCGAGGCCCGCAGGCCAGCCCGCGGCGCGGTACCGGCGGCACAGCGGCACCGCGAGGGTGAACCCGGGCGGCACGGGCAGGCCCAGCGCCGAGGTCATCTCGGCCAGTCCGGCGCCCTTGCCGCCCAGCAGGTCCGTCAGCTCGCGCGGCGGCGAGGCGTGGGCGTGGTCGAACGGGAAGACGGCGTCCCCGGGCGCCTGGTCGACGGGCAGCGGGCGGGTGGCACGGGTGCGGAGCATGATCAGTGTCCGTCCTTCGCAGAGCGCTCGCGGCCCAGCGTCGAGAGCAGGTCTTGGTGCAGCGCCATCCACAGGTCGTGGTAGCTGCCGGACAGGGGCGCCGACAGCGCACCGAGGTCGCCGCCGAGCAACCGGTCGCGCGCGTCGGTGAGGGCCGAGGAGTACCAGCCGAACCGTGGCAGCGCGTGCGCGAGCCCGCCGGTCAGGCCCATGGCCTCGCGGTGCAGGGCCTCAAGCCGTTCGAGGACCGCACGGTCGTACGCGGCGTCGGCGTGGTCGTTGGGAACGGCGTCCTTGACCTGCCAGCTCGTGCAGATGCGCTTGAACGGCTGGTTGAGCGCGACGAACGCCTCGTGCGCGCGCTCCACCTCGCCACGCACACCGCTGCGCTCCAGCTCCTCGGCGAGCGCGCGGGCATGCCAGACTCGCCCGGCCGCGGTGAGCGACCACCCGGCGAGCCGCCCGGTGCGGGCGCGCACGAGGTCATCGCGCTGCGCCGAGGCCAGCGCGTCGGCGATCTCGCCCTCGGGCAGCCCGGTCAGCCGCGAGACGTATTGCGGCGTCGCCATGCCCAGGACCCGCAGGGCATGGGTGACGAGAAGCCGCGTCGAGGTCGGCGTCGACGTCGTCCGCTGGTCGGCCATGGTCTCCTCCTGTGGTGGGTTCGGCCCGTGGGGCAGCAGATGGGAGGTCTCGTTGGCGCTGCGCAGGCTGCGACGGCCCTCCTGGTCGGCCATCACGCGCGTGATCGACGTGTAGCCAGGCTCGAAGAAGAAGGGGTCGCGCAGGCCGAGCACGTCCGCCACGTAGGCGTTGATGACGCCGAAGTGGCAGACCAGGGCGACGACCTGGGAGGGGTGGCGGGTGACGATCCGCTCGACGCAGGTCACCACCCGGCGCTGGAAGGCGTCGAGGTCGATCGTCACGCCGTCCCAGCGGCCCGCCCGCAGGCCCTCCCAGAGCGCGGCCAGGTCGTCGGTGCGCTCCTCGGTGGGGATGTAGAGCGAGGCGCCCGTGTCGAACTCGGCCAGGCCGTCATCGACGTGGGCGGTCAGCCCGGTCGCCGCGGCGAGCGGAGCGGCCGTCTGTCCGGCCCGTCGCATCGGGCTGCGGTAGAGCGCGTCGACCCGGGCTCCGGACCCCGCGAGGAACTGAGCCAGGAGACCGGCCTGGCGGTGGCCCTCCGGGCTCAGGTGCGGGTCCGCGGGTTCGTGCGCGGTCGCCGGCTCCGGTCGAGCGTGCCTGATGAGCAGCAGTTCCATGGCTGTCCTCTACGGTGTCTGCTCGGGCCAGTAGGCGGCCCGGAGCGGCGCGAGCAGCAGCTTGCCGGTCGCGGTGCGGGGGAGTCGGTCGACGAAGTCGACGGCGCGGGGGCACTTGAAGTGGGCGAGGCGCGCCCGGGCGAGGGTGATCAGGTCCTCGGCGAGCGCGTCGTCGCCCGCGCGGCCCGGCTCGGGCTGGACGATCGCCCGAACGCTCTCGCCGAACTCGGTGTCCGGCACGCCGATCACGGCGACGTCGGCGACGTCGGGGTGCGTGATCAGGACGTCCTCCACCTCGCGCGGGTAGATGTTGACCCCGCCCGAGATGATGGTCTGCCCCGCCCGGCCGGTCAGGTACAGGTAGCCGTCGTCGTCGAGCCGGCCGAGGTCGCCGACGGCGCCCCAGGCCGAGCGGGGGGCCGGGCCCTGCGGCGTCGGGGGTGGCTCGAACCACACGGCGCCGACGGAGCCCACCGGCAGCTCGGCGCCGTCGTCGTCGAGGATGTGCAGGCGCCCGCGCACGGCGGTGCCGACCGAGCCGCGGTGCGCGCGCCACTCGGCGGGGCCGATGGCGGTGTGCCCGTAGCCCTCCGACGCGCCGTAGTACTCGTGGAGGATCGGCCCCCACCACTCGAGCATGGCCTCCTTGACGTCGGGGGAGCAGGGCGCGCCGGAGTGGACGGCGACCCGGTGCGACGACAGGTCGTGTCGGTCGCGCTCGGCCTGGGGCAGGCGCAGCAGGCGGACGAACATCGTCGGCACCCACTGGCTGTGGGTCACGCGGTGGCGCTCGATGGCGCGCAGCGCCGCGGCGGGGTCGAACCGCTCCATGAGCACGACGGCGCCGCCGAGCTGGTGCACCGTCTGCAGGAACGCGAATGGCGCGGCGTGATACGCCGGCCCCGTCGACAGGTAGACGGGGTCGGGTGTGTCGAACCCCAGGCGCGAGAGCAACGGGCCCAGTCGCAGCGGCAGGTCGCGCGGGTGCGCGTCGGGGACCGGTTGGCGCAACGCCTTCGGTCGGCCCGTGGTGCCCGAGCTGAACAGCAGCCGTGCGCCCGCGGCCTCGTCCGCGGCCGGCAGCGGCGTCGCACGGGAGACGGCCCGCTCGTAGTCGGCCCATCCGCGCGACTCGGGCCGAGGCGCGTCGGCGACGAGGCAGCCCGCACGCCACTGCGCACGGTCGAGCGCGGCGCCGACGGTCGCGGCGAGCCGGGCGGAGGTGACCACGACGGTGGGTGCCGCCTGCGTGATGAGCGGGGCGAGCTCATCGGGGCCCAGGTGGGTGTTGACCGGCGCGACGACAAGGCCCGCGCGCAGGCACGCCCAGACGACCTCACCCCAGCGCACGTCGTTCTCCCATGCGACCAGGACGACGTCGCCCCGCCCCGCGCCGTGCTCGCGCAGCGCGCCGGCCACGAGGCGGCTGCGCTCGTCGAGCTCGCGGTAGGTCACGACGCGGCCCTCGTTCGCCATGATCAGCGCCGGCCGCTCCGGTGCGCGCAGCGCGTGGTCACCCGGGTACATGCGATCGATCCTTATCTCCTCGATAGTGACTAGCGATCACATTCGTCAGGTTCGGGACTGTACGGCTGGCGACCGTTATCGCACAAGACCCCGGCGCATAGCCCCGGAAACAGCCCCTTGACATGGGTGGACGCGCTATGGCTAACTCCCTGCATGGCATCGACGGCGGCAGGCGACGCGACGCGAGCGTCAGCAATAGCGACTGACAGTCGCATCGCGTCGAGCCTTGAACCGCAGGCGCCCGACGCCTCCACGAGCGGGCTCTTCGGCAGCGGGGCGAGCACCGCCCGCGGCGCGCGCACCCGCGAGCGGCTGGTCGCGGCCGCCGCCACCTGCTTCGCCGAGTACGGCTACACACGCACGCGGATCAGCGACATCGTGGGCAACGCGGGCGTCTCGCAGGGCAGCTTCTACCGACACTTCGCCAACAAGGGCGAGGCGTTGCTCGCCGTGATCGAGCCGTGCGTGCGTGACCTGCTGTGCTCGACGCGCCGCCTGAACGCGACCGGGCTGGACGACCGGGAGGCGCTGGTGCGCTCCACGGTCGCGTACTTCACGACCTACGCCCAGCACCGCCACCTCATGCGCGTGACCCGCGAGGCATCCTCGGCCCAGGACGGCAGCGGGTTCGCCGAGAGCTGGCTGCGCATCCGCGCCGAGTTCACCGAGCGGACGGCGCGATGGCTGCGCCGGCTCGAGCGCGAAGGTCGCATCGACGCCGACCGCGCCACGGACCTGGTCGCGGACGCGCTGGGCGCCATGACCGACCAACTCGCCTACACGCACATCGGGCTGCCCGCCCGCGCACCCCGCGTCGAGGAGCTGCAGCAGCTCGGCCGCGTCGTCGGCGAGCTGTGGTACCAGGCGGTGTACGGCTCGCGGTCTCCCTGAGGCCGCGAGCGGACCGTCGAGGCGCGGCCCGTCCCCACCGGAACCGATCACAAAGGAGTGAGTCACATGCCGGAGCGATGGGTGGTCGACAACGACCCGAGTGAGAAGTTCCCGATCTACACCCGTGGCAACGTGGGGGAGGTCTTCCCCGACCCGGTCGCCCCCTTCTCCTGGACGCTGTGGGGGATCCCGCACGCCGAGCCGGGCTGGGCCGAGGCACTCGTGCGGTTCGGCGCGTTCGACGACGACGAGTTCACGCCGGGCGTGATGGAGACGCTGGGGGTGTTCGGCGGGTACGCGTACCTCAACGTGAGCATCACGCGCGTCTTCGGCGCCCGCGTGCCGGGGATGTCGCCCGAGGCCGTCGACCAGACCTTCTTCGGCGCCGAGGCGGCGACCGCGCCGCCGTACATGGCGGGCCCGCACGACGAGAGCCCGACGCACGCCGAGCGCAGCGCGAAGACCCTCGAGTGGATCCTGACGGCCACCCGGCTTCCCGAGCAGGAGGCGTCGCGCGACACGGTGCGCGCCCTGCGGGACCAGCGCCCCGACCTGGGTGCGCTGACCGACGCGCAGCTCCTGGAGCGGGCGCGCGACCTCATCAACACCCATTGGCAGCGCCTGTGGGTCGAGCACATCTTCCTGACGCACTGCGCGCTGGTCCCCCCGGCGATCCTGGGCGCCGTCGCCGCCGCGCTGGACGACCCGACCCTGGTGACCCGGCTGATCAGCGGCCTGGGAGAGGTCGACAGCGCGCTGCCCGCCCACGCGCTGTGGGACCTGTCGCGGACGGTGACCGCCTCCGCGCACCTCACGCAGGCCTTCGACACGGGCGTCGACGGGCTGCGCGCACGCCTCGAGGCCTCGAGCCACCCCGACGCCACCGGGTTCCTGGCGGCGTTCGACATGTTCATCCGCGCCCACGGCGCCCGGGGCTTCAACGAGTGGGAGATGCGGTCACGCACGTTCGAGACGCACCCCGAGATCGCGTGGTCGGCCATCGACCGGATCCGTCACGCCCCCAACTCGGCGGACCCCCGCGACGCGCAGCGGCGACTCGGCTCCGAGCGCGAGGCGGCGCTCGCCCAGGCCGCGGCCGCGCTGGCGGGTGACCCGCCGACCCAGGCGCAGTTCCTGGCGGGCGCGCAGGCGGCCCGCACGTTCCTGGCGGGACGCGAGCGCAGCAAGACCAACGTGATCACCCTGGTGCACGAGGCGCGCATGGCGATGCGCGAGCTGGGCCGTCGCATGGTCGAGCGGGGAGTCTTCGCCGAGGTCGAGGACTTCGGCATGCTCACCGACGCCGAGTGGACGTCAGTCATCTCCGACGCCTCCCAGGTCGCGCAGATCGTGCCCCCGCGCAAGGAGCAGATGGCCCGGCTCGCGGCGCTCGAGGCTCCGTTCATCGTCGACGGACAGGTGCCCCCGCTCGACACGTGGCGGCGCCGGGCGGTCGACGTCGCCCCCGCGGCGCCCGGCGACGTGCTCCAGGGCGTGCCCGGCTGCCCGGGGACCGCGACCGGCCGTGTGCGCGTCATCACCGACCCGTCGGACCCGCGCGGGTTGGAGCCCGGCGACGTGCTGGTCGCCGCGATCACCGACTCGTCGTGGACGCCGCTGTTCATCCCGGCCGGGGCCGTCGTCGTGGACCAGGGGGCGACCGTCAGCCATGCCGTGATCGTCAGCCGCGAGCTGGGCATTCCGTGCGTCGTGTCGGTCGGCGTCGGCAGCCGCTCGCTCCAGGACGGCCAGTGGGTGTCGGTCGACGGCGCCACGGGCACGGTCACCGTCATCCAGTGAGCCCGCGGACGCGGGGAAGGAGCGTCAATGACCACCTCGGGGCTGACCCTGGAGTCCATCGACCTCACCGACGCGCGCATGTTCGCGCAGGGGCGCGACGGCGAGGCCTTCCGCCTGCTGCGCGACCACGCGCCCGTCTTCTGGAACGACGAGCCGGACGGTCCCGGGTTCTGGTCGGTGACGCGGCATGCGGACGTCGACGCGGTGGCGAAGGACGCGGCGACGTTCTCCTCAGCCGACGGCACCCAGATCCAGAGCCGCAGGGCCGAGGGCGAGAGCCATTCGATCCACAATATGGACGCCCCGCGGCACCTGCTGCTGCGCAAGGTCATGGTGCCCCACTTCACCCCGCGGCGGGTGCTGGGGTGGCAGGGCCGGATCGTCGACGTCGTCACCGGACTGCTGGACGAGGCCGTGGAGCGCGGTGAGCTCGACTTCGTCGCGACGGTGTCCGAACGGCTGCCGCTGTTGGTGTTCGCGACGATGCTGGGCGTGCCCAGCCAGGACGCGCCGCTCCTGCTGCGGTGGACGAACATGATCGCGAGCCAGGACCCGGACCACGCGCCCATGCCCGACGCGTTGGCGACGGCTCGCGCCGAGCTGTTCGACTACTTCCACGCGCTGGCCGACGCGCGCCTCGCCGAGCCGCGCGAGGACCTCGTCAGCGTGCTGACGCACGCCGAGGTCGAGGGCGAGCGGCTGCGGCCCGACGAGCTGGACCCGTTCTTCCTCCTGCTCACGGTGGCCGGCAACGAGACCACCCGGAACCTGCTGTCGGGCGGTGTGCGCGTCCTGAGCCGAGCCGGCCTGTGGCCCGAGCTGGAGCGACGCCCCGAGGTGTTGCCCGCGGCCATCGAGGAGATGCTCCGCTGGGTGTCGCCCGTGATCAACATGCGGCGGACGGCGAGCGAGGACGTGACCCTGCACGGCACGCGTGTCGCGGCGGGGCAGAAGGTCGTCCTGTGGTTCGCCTCGGCCAACCGTGACGAGCGCGTCTTTCCCGACCCGGACACGTTCGTCCTGGGCGGGCGCACGAACGCGCACCTCGCGTTCGGGGCCGGACCGCACTTCTGCCTGGGCGCGCATCTGGCCCGCCTGGAGGCGCGGCTCTTCTTCGAGGCGGCGCTCCAGCGCGGCGTCCGCTTCGAGGTGACCGGCGAGCCCGACTGGCTGCTGTCCAACTGGTTCCGCGGCGTCAAGAGGCTGCCGGTGCGCGTCGTGCGGGGCGGAGCATGACCGGCTTGGCGGGGGTCCGCACGCGCCTGCTCCGCGACCGCGACGAGCTCTATGTGGGCGGCGAGTGGGTCCGCTCCCAGTCGCGGTCGGTGATCGAGGTCGAGAACCCGGCGACCGAGCGGATCGTGGCGAGCGTCGTCGCCGGCGACGGCGCCGACGTCGAGCGCGCGGTCGGCGCGGCGCGGACGGCGTGGCCCGCGTGGGGGCGGCGCCCGGTCGAGGAGCGCGCGCGGCTCGTCTCGCGGCTCGCCGACGAGCTCGCCGCACGCGGAGGCGAGCTCGGCGTCGTGACGGCGACCGAGATCGGCACGCCGCTGCGGCAGGCGATCGCGGCTCAGGCGGGCATGCCCGTCGAGGTGCTGCGCGCGAGCGTCCGCGTCGCACAGCGCCACCCGTGGCGGCAGAGCCTCGCGGGCAGCACCGTGGTGCGTGAGCCGGCGGGGGTGGTGGCGGCCATCACGCCGTGGAACTACCCGTTGCACCAGATCGCGGCCAAGGTGGGGCCCGCGCTGCTGGCCGGGTGCGCGGTGGTCCTCAAGCCCAGCGGACTCGCCCCCCTCAACGCGTTCGCCTTCGCCGAGTGCGTGGCGGCGGCCGGTCTGCCGCCCGGCGTGTTCAACCTGGTCACCGGCCCCGGGCGTGAGGTCGGCGAGGCGCTCGTGACACATCCCGACGTCGCCGTCGTCTCGCTGACGGGCTCGGTGGCCTCCGGCGCGCGCGTAGGACAGCTCGCCGCGGCGGGCGTCAAGCGGTGCTGTCTGGAGCTGGGCGGCAAGTCCGCCAACGTCCTGCTCGACGACGCCGACCTCGACGTCGCGATCCCGAGCGCCGTGTGGCAGGGGCTGGCCAACAGCGGGCAGGCGTGCAACGCGCTGTCGCGCGTCGTGGCGCCCCGCGACCGGGTCGCCGAGGTGGAGGAGCGGCTGGTCGCCGCGGTCGAGGAGCTGCGCGTCGGCGACCCGTTCGCCGACGGCACCGACCTCGGCCCGCTGATCAGCGCCGCCCAGCGCGATTCGGTCCGCTCACACATCGCCGGGGCGCTGGCGTCGGGCGCACGGCTCCTGACCGGGGGACCGCGGGCCCCCGAGGGCCTGGACCGCGGCCACTTCCTGCGGCCCTCGGTGTTCTCGCGCGTGGCGCCCGACTCCCCGCTCGCCCAGGACGAGGTCTTCGGCCCGGTGCTGGTCGTTCTGCCCTACACCGGCGAGAGCGAGGCCGTCGCGATCGCCAACGCGTCGCGCTACGGCCTGTCCGGGGGCGTCTGGTCCGCCGACCCTGACCGGGCGGCGCGCGTCGCCGGTCAGATGCGCACGGGCCAGGTCAAGGTCAACGGGGTGCGCACGCGCGACCGCTTCGACGCCCCGTTCGGCGGGTATGGGCACTCGGGCGTCGGGCGCGAGCTCGGCGAGTTCGGGATCGACGAGTTCGTGGAGGTCAAGTCCATCCTGCGATGAGGCAGGCGAGCCTTCGCAGCCACATCCGCATCTCAACGAGGAGACAGGGAAGTGATTGGCATGGGGAACCGACTCGCAGGCAAGACAGCCGTCGTCACCGGAGCGGCGGGCGCGCTCGGCGGCGCCATCGCCGTGCGCCTGGCCGCTGAGGGGGCGAATCTCGTCGTCGTCGGCAGCGGCCGCAGTCCGCTCGACGCGGTGCGCGTAGCCGTGGAGGCCGAGGGAGCGAAGGTGGAGGCGGTGGAGGGCGACGTCGCCACGCCGGAGGGCGTCACGGCCTACCTCGACGCCGCCGACCAGCTCGGCGGCGTCGACGTGCTGGTCAGCAACGCCGGCGTTCAGGCCGGCATCATGCCGCTGACCGATCTGGAGGAGGACTCGTTCGACACCATCATGCGCGTCAACGTGCGCAGCGTGTTCCTCGGCCTCAAGTACGCGGGGCCTCGGATGGCGGCGCGCGGCGGCGGCGTGATCGTCAACGTGGCGTCGGTGGCCGGGCTGCGCGGCGTGCCTCTCATCGCCGCCTACTGCGCCTCCAAGCACGCGATCATCGGCCTCACCAAGGCCGCCGCGGCCGAGCTCGCCGGGTCGGGCGTGCGTGTCAACGCGCTGGCGCCGGGCGTCATCGAGTCGCCCATGATGCGCGACATCGAGAACGGCGCCGCACCCGGCGCCCCCGAGCAGGCCAAGGCCGCCTACACCGCACTGACCCAGCTCGGCCGCTACGGGAGCCCCGAGGAGGTCGCGAGCGCCGCGGCGTTCCTCGCCAGCGACGAGTCGTCGTACATGACAGGCGGTTACCTGCGCTTCGACGGCGGCATGGCCGTCGACAGCGCGTGACCGCGCCGGCGTGCGCGGGAGGTCGTCATGCGCGCACAGCGCCCTGAGTCCGCCCTGGTCACCGGGGGCGCCAGCGGCGTCGGCCGGG
Organism: Xylanimonas ulmi; assembly: GCF_004216535.1. NCBI lineage: Bacteria > Bacillati > Actinomycetota > Actinomycetes > Micrococcales > Promicromonosporaceae > Xylanimonas > Xylanimonas ulmi. Next base: position 1,789,504 of record NZ_SGWX01000001.1, on the reverse strand, counting down.
CGATCGTCGAACTGCTCGCCGACCGCGGTGTGAGGGTCGTCGTCGCGGACGTCGACGAGGACGCCGGGGACAGGCTCGCCACCGCGGTCGGCGGGCGGTTCGTGGCCACCGACGTCCGCGCGCCCGACGACATGGAGCGCGCCGTCGAGGCCGCGTCCGGGCTGGGCCGACTCGCCTACGTCAACCTCGGCGCGGGTGTGGCGCGGCCGGGCCCCGACGCGCTCGCGGTCGATGACGCGACGTTCGACCTGCTGTGGCAGACCAACGTGCGCGGTGTGTGGAACGGGGTGCGGGCCGCGGCGCCCGCGCTGCGCGCCGCCTGCGACGCCGACGGCCCGGGCCGGATCGTGGTGACCGCGTCGCTCGCCGGCGTGGCGACCTGGCCTGACGACCCGCTCTACACCGCGACCAAACACGCGGCCGTCGGACTCGTGCGGGCGCTGGCGCCCGCCCTGGAGCGCCGGGGCGTCACGCTCTCGGCGATCTGTCCCGGCTTCGTGAACACCGGCCTCATCCCCGCCCAGTACCGCACGGGCCAGTTCCCGCTCCTGTCCGCCGCGACGGTCGCGCGGCTGGCGCTCGCGGCCCACGAGCCCGGCGGGCTCTACGTGCTGCAGCCCGGCGTCGAGCCGATCGCCTACCGCCCCCGCGGGGTACCGGGCGCGCGGGACGCCGAGGGGCGCGTGGCGCGGCCGCCGCGGATCGAGGGGACATGAGGCGCGTCGTCGTGACCGGGGCGGCGTCCGGAATCGGCGCCGCGCTCGCGCGCCGGTTGGCCCAGGACTGCGAGGTGATCGGACTCGACCGCAAGGCCGCGCCGGACGACGCGATCGAGTTCGTCGAGTGCGACCTGGCCGACGCCGACAGTGTCCGCGAGGCGCTCGGCGCGCTGCCCGACCGCATCGACGGGCTCGCGAACGTCGCGGGCGTGCCCGGCACCGCGCCCCCGCGGACGGTGATCGGGGTCAACCTGCTCGGCACGCGACGCCTGACCGAGGCGCTGGCCGACAGGATCGCGGTCGGCGGCGCGATCGTCGCCGTCGCCTCGCTCGCCGGATACCACCCCGGCTTCGAGGACCGGATCGCATGGCTGCTGGCGGCCGACGACGACGCGGCGCTCGAGTGGGCCGGGTCCAGCGGGATCAGCGGCGCGCAGGCCTACGACGTGTCGAAGAAGGCCGTGCTCGCCTACTCCCGGCGCCTGTGCGCGCGGCTGGCGCCCCGCGGCGTGCGCAGCTGCACCGTGAGCCCGGGGCCCGTCGAGACGCCGATCCTCGGCGACTTCGAGACCTCGATGGGCGGCGCGGTCCAGCGGGCCGCGGCGCACACGGGCCGCCACGCGCAGCCCGAGGAGATCGCGGCCGTCGTGGCGTTCCTGCTGTCGCGCGAGGCCTCCTGGGTCAACGGGACGGACGTCGTCGTCGACGGCGGGCTGACGTCGAGGCGCGCCGAATCGTGAGGCACGCCACGCCGACCGGAGGTGTGGGGCCACCCCCCGGGGGCCAGGATGGAGGCATCGCACGCCGCACGAGGAGGTCGACGACGACATGCAGGACCGCACGAACGACACGCAGCCCGCGAACCAGTACGACGACGCCGCTGGCTTCGCCGGGTACGACGACCTGGAGCCGAGCAAGCTCATCAAGCCCCGCGTGGTGCTGGAGAAGCTCGATGACGAGGCGGGGTTCGCCGGGTACGACGACGCACGCTGAGGACGTCAGGTGACGGGGCGCGCGCGGCATCGCCGCGCGCGCCCCGTCGCGTCTGCGCCGCCTCGCGCGCCCAGGCGCGTGTGATCACGCTCTACGCTTGGCCTTCGTGCGGTTCGGGTCGGGCTCCGGGCCGAGGACGAGCGGACGACGAGGAGCGAAGCGCGTGCAGGTGTGGCATGACCTGGCCGAGGCCGCCAAGGCCCTCACGGCCGGTGTGGGGCAGGGCGGTCACTCCTCCTGCGTGGTGACGATCGGGAACTTCGACGGTGTGCACCGCGGACACCGCGCGGTGCTCGGCCGCGTGGTCGGCCTCGCGCGCGCCGACGGCCGCGCCGCCGTCGCCGTGACGTTCGACCCGCACCCGGCGCAGGTGCACCGCCCCGACGACGCGCCCGAGCTGCTGACCGGGCTCGACGACCGGCTCGACCTGATGGCCCAGACCGGGCTCGACGCCGTCCTCGTCCTGCGCTACACGCTCGACCTGGCGGGCCTGACGCCCGAGGAGTTCGTCACCCGCTACCTCGTCGAGGCGCTGGCGGCGCGCACCGTCGTCGTCGGCCACGACGTGCGGTTCGGCAAGGGCAACTCCGGCTCGCTGGCCACCATGGTCGAGCTCGGCGGAGCGCACGGGTTCGAGGTCGTCGCGGTCGACGACATCGGTGTGTGCCGTCCGCAGACCGCGGGCGGCAGCCCCCGCTGGTCGAGCTCGGCGGCGCGGGCCCTGCTCGCCGAGGGCGACGTCGCCGGCGCCGCCGACGTGCTCGGGCGCGCGCATCGGGTGCGCGGCCTCGTCGTGCACGGCGACGCGCGCGGACGCCTGCTCGGCTTCCCCACCGCCAACCTCGGCGCCATCCAGGGCATGGTGCCGGCCGACGGCGTCTACGCCGGATGGCTGCGCCGTCCCGGGCTCGCCGCGGCGGGCCCGGACCACGCCGATCACGCCGACCGCGTGCTTCCGGCGGCGGTGTCGGTGGGCACCAACCCGACGTTCGACGGCGTGGACCGGCGCGTGGAGGCCTACGTGCTGGACCGCGACGACCTCGACCTGTACGACGAGGAGGTCGTCGTCGAGTTCGTCGAGCGGCTGCGCCCGACGCTGCGGTTCGACAGCGTGGACGACTTGGTCGTGCAGATGCGCGCCGACGTCGACCGGGCGCGCGACCTGCTGGGGTGACGGGCCGCACGCGCCCTGCGACCGGACGGGCAGGGCCGCGCTGGTAGGATGACCAGGCCGTACGAACGGCCGCGGATCCAGAGCGCCCGGTGGAAGAGCCCCGGTGCACCGCGCAACGACACCGAGGAGAGCCACATGCCGCTCGACAACGCCACCAAGAAGGCGATCATCACCGAGTACGCGACCCACGAGGGTGACACGGGCTCGCCCGAGGTGCAGATCGCGCTCCTGACGCAGCGCATCAAGGACCTGACCGAGCACCTCAAGGAGCACAAGCACGACCACCACTCGCGTCGTGGCCTGCTCCTGCTCGTCGGCCAGCGCCGTCGCCTCCTGGGCTACCTCCAGAAGATCGACATCCAGCGTTACCGCTCGCTGATCGAGCGCCTCGGCCTGCGTCGCTGACGCTCCTCGGCCGAGCCGTAGGCGGCGATGGCGGCGGCCCGCTCCCACGGGACGCCACACGCCGTTGACATCTGACGCCAGACCGGCCCGGTCCCTCTCGCTGGGGCCGGGCCGTTCTGGTGAGATGTACCCGTAGTCACGTAGCAGAACCATGTCGCGCCGGGCTCCCGTCCGGTCCTCGGTAGTGGCCTCCCGAACGTCGCCCCGCTCCACGCGGAGGCTGTCGGTGGGCCTCGATCGAAGACCGCCGGAACCGGCGCCCTCGCAGATGGGAGGGCACCCGTGGAGGGTCCCGAGATCCAGTTCGCCGAGGCCGTCATCGACAACGGCCGCTTCGGCACCCGCACCGTCCGCTTCGAGACGGGCCGTCTGGCCCGCCAGGCGGCCGGCTCAGTCGCCGCCTACCTCGACGGCGAGACGATGCTCCTGTCGGCCACGACGGCCGGCAAGCACCCCAAGGAGCAGTTCGACTTCTTCCCGCTGACGGTCGACGTCGAAGAGCGCATGTACGCCGCGGGGCGCATCCCCGGCTCGTTCTTCCGCCGAGAGGGCCGTCCCTCGACCGAGGCGATCCTCGCCTGCCGTCTGATCGACCGCCCGCTGCGCCCCCTGTTCGTCAAGGGCCTGCGCAACGAGGTCCAGGTCGTCGTGACGGTCCTGGCCATCCACCCCGACGACGCCTACGACGTGCTCGCGATCAACGCCGCGTCGCTGTCGACCCAGATCTCCGGCCTGCCCTTCTCGGGTCCGGTCGCGGGTGTGCGCATCGCGCTCATCGACGGCCAGTGGGTCGCCTTCCCGAAGTACTCGGACAAGGAGCGCGCCGTCTTCGAGATGGTCGTCGCCGGCCGCGTCGTCACCGACGCCGCGGGTGACGTCGACGTCGCCATCGCGATGATCGAGGCCGAGGCGACCGACGACGCCTGGAGGCTCATCCAGGAGGGCGTCCAGGCGCCGACCGAGGCCGTCGTGGCCGAGGGCATCGAGGCCGCCAAGCCGTTCCTGCGCGCGCTGTGCGAGGCCCAGGCCCAGCTCGCCGCCCAGGCCGCCAAGGAGGTCCAGGAGTTCCCGCTGTTCCCGGACTACCAGGACGACGCGTACGCCGCCGTCGAGGCCGCCGCCACCGAGCGCGCGTCGCAGGCCCTGACGATCGCCGACAAGCAGACCCGTGAGGCCCGCCTCGACGAGATCAAGGCCGAGCTGCTGGCCGAGCTGGGCGAGCAGTTCGAGGGTCGCGAGAAGGAGGTCTCGGCCGCCTTCCGCTCGGTGCAGAAGAAGCTCATGCGCCACCGCGTGCTCACCGAGCAGATCCGCATCGACGGTCGCGGTCCGCGCGACATCCGCACGCTCTCGGCCGAGGTCGAGGTCATCCCGCGCGTGCACGGCTCGGCCATCTTCGAGCGCGGCGAGACCCAGATCCTGGGTGTGACCACGCTCAACATGCTGCGCATGGAGCAGCAGATCGACTCGCTCGGGCCGGTCACGCGCAAGCGCTACATGCACAACTACAACTTCCCGCCGTTCTCGACGGGTGAGACCGGCCGCGTGGGCTCGCCCAAGCGCCGCGAGATCGGCCACGGCGCGCTCGCCGAGCGCGCCCTCGTGCCGGTGCTGCCCTCGCGTGAGGAGTTCCCCTACGCGATCCGCCAGGTCTCCGAGGCGCTGGGCTCGAACGGCTCGACGTCCATGGGCTCGGTGTGCGCCTCGACGCTGTCGATGCTCAACGCCGGTGTGCCGCTGCGCGCCCCTGTCGCGGGCATCGCGATGGGCCTCATCTCCGACGAGGTCGACGGCCAGACGCGCTACGTCGCGCTGACCGACATCCTCGGCGCCGAGGACGCGCTGGGCGACATGGACTTCAAGGTCGCCGGCACGCGCGAGTTCGTCACCGCCATCCAGCTCGACACCAAGCTCGACGGCATCCCCGCCTCGGTGCTCGCCGGCGCGCTGACCCAGGCCCACGAGGCCCGCGTGACGATCCTCGACGTCATCAACGAGGCCATCGACGTCCCGGACGAGATGTCCCCGAACGCCCCGCGCGTCATCTCGGTCAAGGTGCCGGTCGACAAGATCGGCGAGGTCATCGGCCCCAAGGGCAAGATGATCAACCAGATCCAGGAGGAGACCGGCGCCGACATCTCGATCGAGGACGACGGCACGGTCTACATCGGCGCCACCGACGGCCCGTCGGCGGAGGCCGCGCGTGCGGCGATCAACGCGATCGCGAACCCGCACGTGCCCGAGGTGGGCGAGCGCTTCGTCGGCACCGTCGTCAAGACGACGTCGTTCGGCGCGTTCATCTCGCTGTCCCCGGGCAAGGACGGGCTGCTGCACATCTCGCAGATCCGCAAGCTCGTGGGCGGCAAGCGCGTCGAGAACGTCGACGACGTGCTGTCGGTGGGCCAGAAGGTCCAGGTCGAGATCGGCGAGATCGACCCGCGCGGCAAGCTGTCGCTCGTGGCCGTGACCGACGAGGACGACGCACAGTCCGAGGCCCCGGCCGAGGGCGCTGAGCCCGCCGAGGCCTGAGTATGACCTGGCACCTCCCGCTCATCGCGGCGGGCGAGCCGGGTGCCGAGTTGACCGCCGGGCAGGACGGGGCGACGATCCGTCGCTCCGTCCTGCCCGGCGGCGTCCGGGTGCTCACCGAGCACATGCCGGGCCAGCGCTCGGCGACCGTGGGCGCGTGGGTCGGCGTCGGCTCGCGGGACGAGACCGACGGGCACCACGGCTCGACGCACTTCCTTGAGCACCTGCTGTTCAAGGGCACCACGCAGCGCAGCGCCATGGACATCGCCGAGGCGTTCGACGCCGTCGGCGGCGAGGCCAACGCGGCGACCGGCAAGGAGCACACCTGCTACTACGCGCGGGTGCTCGACTCCGACCTGCCGATGGCGATCGACGTCATCGCCGACATGGTCACCTCCGCGCGCCTCGACGAGGGCGAGCTGGAGACCGAGCGCGGCGTCATCCTCGAAGAGCTCGCCATGAACGACGACGACCCGAGCGACGTCGTGCACGAGGAGTTCGCGCAGGCCGTGCTCGGCGCGCACCCGCTCGGGCGGCCCATCGGGGGCACACCCGACACCATCCGCGCCGTGCCGCGCGACGCCGTCTGGGAGCACTACCGCTGGCACTACCGCCCGGACACGCTCGTGGTCGCGGCCGCGGGCGGCGTCGACCACGACACCGTCGTGGGTCAGGTCACCGAGGCGTTGACGCACGGTGGATGGGCGCTCGAGGAGGCCGTCGCCCCGCGCGAGCGGCGCTCCGACGCGCCGCAGACCGAGGGCGTGCCCACCGAGGGCGTCGAGCTGTCGGTGCACCGCGCCGTCGAGCAGGCCAATGTCATCGTGGGCTCGACCGGGCTCACCGCGACCGACGAGCGGCGCTTCGCGCTCAGCGTGCTCAACGCGGTGCTCGGCGGCGGCATGAGCTCGCGCCTGTTCCAGGAGATCCGCGAGCGGCGCGGACTGGCCTACTCGACCTACTCGTTCGCGGCCGGCCACGGCGGGCTCGGCACGTTCGGCCTGTACGCGGGCTGTGCGCCGTCGAAGGCCGAGGTCGTCGAGCGGCTGCTGCACGAGGAGCTCGACCGGCTCGCCTGCGACGGCATCACGGCCGCCGAGCTCGAGCGCTCGATCGGGCAGCTGTCGGGCGGACTCGTGCTCGGGCTGGAGGACACGGGCTCGCGCATGAGCCGGCTGGGCAAGGCCGAGCTGGTGTTCGGTGAGATCCTCAGCCTCGAGGAGTCACTGGAGCGCATCCGCGCCGTGACCGTGGACGACGTGCGCGACCTGGCGGTCGACCTGGCCGCGCGTCCGCGCTCGGTGGTGCGTGTGGGACCCTTCGGAGACTGACCCGCGCCCCTGCTCAACCACCCGAATCCGGAACTGGAAGGACCACGATGACCCAGCAGATCCGCGTCGCCGTGCTGGGCGCCGCCGGGCGCATGGGCGCCACGACGTGCGCCGCGGTCGAGGCAGCCGCCGACATGGAGCTCGTCGCGCGCGTCGAGGCCGGCCAGGACGTCGCCGCAGCGGTGCGCGGCGCCGGCGCCCAGGTGGCGGTGGACTTCACCGTGCCCGGCGCCACCGAGGCGAACGTGCACGCGCTGCTCGACGCGGGCGTGCACGCCGTGGTCGGGGCGACCGGCTGGACCGACGAGTCGCGCGCCCGCGTCGCCGAGCACGCCGCGCGGGTCAACGCCGAGCGGGAGCGGGGCCTGGGCGTCGTCATCGCGCCGAACTTCGCGCTGTCCGCGGTGCTCGCGATGCGGTTCGCGGCCCAGGCCGCGCGGTTCTTCGAGTCCGCCGAGGTGATCGAGCTGCATCACCCGAACAAGGTCGACGCCCCCTCCGGCACGGCGCGGCACACCGCCGAGGCGATCGCGGCGGCGCGCCGCGGGGCGGGCCTGGGGCCGATGCCCGACGCGACCGAGACCGGCTGGGAGGCGCGCGGCGCCGACGTCGACGGCGTGCGCGTGCACGCGGTGCGGCTGCGTGGCCTCGTCGCCCACGAGGAGGTGCTGCTCGGCAACCCGGGCGAGCAGCTGCTCATCCGTCAGGACTCGTTCGACCGGGTGTCGTTCATGCCGGGTGTGCTGCTCGCGGTGCGTCAGGTCGGATCGCGGCCCGGCCTGACCGTCGGGCTCGAGCACCTGCTGGAGCTGTGATGGCGCACGGCGCGCGGCGTCCTGCGCGCGGCCTGGTGGGCGCCGTCGTCGTCACGATGCTGCTCGCGCTGTACGTGTGGGCGGTCGCGGGCCGCGGGATATCGATGATCCGCACAGGCGAGCCGCTGGTCGTGGCCATCGGCGCCGCCGCGCTGATCATCCCGCTGCTCGTGGTGGGGCTCATCGCCGTCGAGTTCCGCCTGGCCACGCGCGTGCAGCGCATGGCCGACGAGCTCGCGGCCAGTGGCGGTCTGCCGGTCGACGACCTGCCGCGCTCACCGGGCGGGCGGATCGACAAAGCCGCCGCCGACGCGGCGTTCGGCCCCTACCGCGAGGCGGTCGAGGCCGCGCCGGACAGTTGGCGCGCGTGGTACCGCCTGGCCTTCGCCTACGACGCCGCGGGTGACCGCAAGCGGGCCAGGGCCGCGCTTCGCCAGGCGTCGGCCCTGTACTGACCACACCGCGTCACTCGGGCAGGCACGTCCAGCAGTACAGCGAGTGGCGCACCTCGACCGCGCGGTGAGCCAACGCGGCGAGTGAGGCCACCGCGCCGCCGAGCCGCACCGGCTGGCGCTGCGGGTTGAGCGTGCGCAGCTCAGGAGTGCGGGCCCACCGCTCGGCGACCTCGGCCAGGCGCGCCCGATGCGTCTGCGCGAGCGCGCTCACGAGGCCGTCCGACAGCGTGACGACCCACGGGCCCTCATCCGAGCCGCCCACCACCTGCCCGTGCCGATCCTCCGCGGTGCACTCGCGGTAGGGCCGACCTGAGAGCAGCTCGTAGAGCGTGCCCAGCATCACGAACGGCTCGATCGACGGCAGCTCCACCGTGTCGAAGAGCGGTTCGCCCGAGCCCTGCGCCAGCGCAGACGGTCCCTCGGGGTCCAGCAGAGCCATTGCCGCGACGTCGTCGGATGCGGCTGCGAAGTAGTTCGTCACGATCCGGGTCACGTGGCCAGCGTGCCAACGGCGTGCTAGCGGCGTGTCACCGTTGTGTCACGGCTGCGTGACGAGGGGGCCGTCACGTCGCGGGCTCTTGCGCGGCGAGCGCGGCGTCCAGGTCGGCGTGGGTCGGCACCCAGCGTGCCCAGGTGACCACGAGTCCGACGGCGAGCAGCCCCGCGGTGAGCAGGAACGGGTAGGTGCGGTCCATCCCCGACAGCCACCCCGCGACCCACCCGAACGGCGCCGCGGCGAGCATGACGCACGTGCGCTGGATCGCCATGACGCGCGAGCGCTCGGCCTCGTCGACGTGCAGCGCCACCAGCGACTCCGAGAGCATGAAGAGCATGCCCGCGCCAAAGCTGTCGAGCAGCAGGCACAGCGCGAGGAACGCGAAGGTGCCCGCCGTCGCCGCGCCGTCGGCGGCCGGGATCGCCACCAGGGCGAGCTGCCCCGCGAGGTACACCCCGAACCCCCACAGCGTGGGCCGTTTGAGGTCCACGGAGGTGGTCAGCCGTGGGATGAGCGTGAAGAAGAAGAGCGCCGACAGCATCGAGCGGACCATGGGGAAGAACGGCAGCAGCGCGTCCGGCACGTGCAGGTGCTGGCTGACCACGACCTGCCAGAACGTGCCGTTGACGAGCGTGACCGCCGCGGTCAGCGCCGCGACCACGAGGGCGAGCAGCGAGCCGCGCGAGCGCAGCAGCAGGCCCAGGGCGCCGCGGTATCCGGCCAGGAGCCGCCACACGCTCTGCCCGCGCGTCTGCTCCATGCGGACCTTGCCCTGGCGGGTCTCCGACGACCACCGGTACAGCCACACGATCTTGACGGTCATGACCAGCGCCGCGTTGACGAACAGGATGCGCACCGCGGGCTCCAGCCCGAGCTGGGCGACCAGCACGGCCGCGATCGGCGCGAACAGCGCCGAGCAGTCGGCCGCGACCTTGACGAGCGAGTAGATCCGCGTGATCTTGCCGCGCTCGGCATCCTCGACCATGAGGCAGTCCCACGAGTTCTGGGTCACCTGCAGCGCGCCGTTGACGAGCGAGGCGGCGAGGAAGAACCAGAAGTTCTGGGCGAACGCCCACAGCACACACGGGATGACCCAGGCCGCCACGTCGAACCACGCGGTCGTCGCGCGTCTGCCCATCCGGTCGGTGATGATGCCGCCGGCCAGGCCGAAGCCCACCTGCGACACCATGCCGATGGTCGCCAGCATGCCGATCTGGCTGTCATGCAGGCCCAGGGACAGCATGAACACCGAGAGGTACGGGAGCACGAGCGCCATCGACAGGCCCCACAGGGGCTCGGTCCAGACGCAGGCGCGGGGGTTGCCTCGCAGGCCCACAAGGGTGCGCCACAGCGAGTCGCCGGAGGTGACCATCGGCCAAGTCAAACAGCCCTGACGCCCGCGCGGAGGCCGCCGCGCGTCGGCGCGCGCGTCGCTGGCGCGCGCGGTTGCACGCGGCGCGCGGCCCGGATCAGCTCACAGCAGCGCGGACCAGCGGTGCTCGACGACGCTGCGCACCCCGTCGGCCTCAAGCCCGACGGCCAACGCGCGCTCGGGGCCGTCGGGGCCGAGCCCGGACTGCCCGAGGAAGCGCTCGCGCGCCTCGTCGCCGTCGAGCACCCAGGTGACCACGGCGTCGGCGCCGTCGGCGCGCAGCCGGTCGACGGCGGCCGACAGGAGCCGTGAGCCGTGCCCGCGCCGGCGGTGGGCCGGGTCGACCTCCAGGGCGAGCAGTTGGCCCGGCGCCACCGCGGTGAAGCCGACGACGGCCGGCCCCGCCAGCGCGACCAGCACCGCGAATCCCGGGCCTGGCGGAGCGGTCACCGCCTGCGCCCACCGCGCGCGGACGGCGTCGGCGTCCACAAGGTCGACGACGGCGTCGCCCAGCGCGGGCGCCACGCGCCACGCCGCGGTCTGGACGCGGGTCACGGCGTCCTCGTCACCGGGCACGGCGGGCCGGACCGAGACGTCGGCGCTCACGCCGTCGGCGGAGGTGAACAGAGCCATGGGCTCGACCGTACCGTCACGCGTGGGGACGACCGCGCCTCAGCCCCACCCGAGCCACCGCAGGCCGGCGGCGGTCGCCGCCGCGAGCACCACGACCACGATGAACGGCGCGCGCAGGACGAGCGCGATCGCGGCCACGGCGAGGGCGGGCAGGCGGGCGTCGAGCGTCACGCCGCGGCCCGCGCCCAGCGTCTGGACCACGACGAGCGAGGTGAGCAGCGCGACGGTCACCAGCGAGGTCAGGCGCGCGACGCGCGGGTCGGCCAGCCAGTGCTCGGGCACCAGGTGCCCGGCGAGCTTGAGCGCGAAGCACGCGAGTGAGGCCGCCAGAACCGTGGCCCACAGCGCTGCGGCGCTCATGCGCCCGCCCGCTCGCTCGCGGGCGCCGTGGCGCGCGGCCCGGCCACCCAGCCGACGACGATCGCCGACGCCGCCGCGGCGAGCACCGGGATGCCCGACGGCGCCACGGGGATGAGCGCGACCGACACGAGGACGGCGACGCCCGCCACGACCTGGGTCGCGCGCGAGGCGAGCCGCGGCCACACCAGCGCCAGGAAGGCCGCAGCCGCCGCCGCGTCGAGGCCCCACGCGCGCGGGTCGCCCATCGCGTGCCCCGCCAGGGCGCCGAGCAGAGTGAACGCGTTCCACAGCGCGAACACGCCCACTCCGGTGACCCAGAACCCGGCGCGCGCGGCGCGCCGGTCGGCCTGGGCGGCGGCGACCGCGGTCGACTCGTCGATGGTGAGCTGCGCCGCGAGCGCGCGCCGCGGCCCGCGCACGCCGAGCAGCGGCGTGACCACCGCGCCGTAGAGGGTGTTGCGGGCGCCCAACAGGGCCGCGGTCGCGACGGCCGCCACGGGCGACCCGCCCGCCCCGACGACGCCGACGAGCGCGAACTGGGAGCCGCCCGAGAACAGCAGCAGGCTCAGCGCCATGGTGGGCAGCACACCGATCCCGGCGGCCACCGAGAGCGCCCCGAACGAGACGCCGTACAGCCCCGTCGCGATCGCGACCGACAGCCCCTGGCGCGTCGCCGCGCGCACGGCGGGACTCGGTGGGATGCGTGCCACCGGCACACCCAACCACGCCCCGCGCCGAGGGGACAACGCCGTCTCGTCGCGCAGCGCGTGGTCCGCGCCGCGGTGGGCGTCAGAGGGCCACGTAGACCGTCTCGAGGTACTCCTCGACGCCCGCCTCGCCGCCCTCGCGTCCGAGGCCCGACTGCTTGAGCCCGCCGAACGGCGCGCTCGCGTCGGAGACCATGCCGCGGTTGAGGCCGATCATCCCGGCCTCGAGCTCGTCGCCCAGCCGCGCCGCGCGCGCCAATGACGTCGTGTACGCGTAGGCCGCGAGCCCGTACTCGGTGTCGTTGGCCAGCGCGATCGCCTCGTCGTCGTCGGCGAACGCGATGACGGGCGCCACCGGGCCGAAGACCTCCTCACGCGCCACGCGCGCGTCGGGTCCCACGCCCGTCAGCACCGTCGGCCGGTAGAACGAGCCCGGACGCGCCAGCCGCTCGCCCCCGGCGAGCACCTGCGCGCCGCGCGCGGTCGCATCGGCGACCAGCGCGTCGACCTTCTCCACCGCGGCGGGGTCGATGAGCGGGCCGAGGTCGACGCCATCGTCGGCGCCGGGACCCAGCCGCAGCGCGTCGAACCGCTCGGCGAGGCGCCGCGCGAACTGGCGCGCGAGCGAGTCGTGCACGAGGAACCGGTTGGCCGCGACGCACGACTGCCCGGCGTTGCGCAGCTTGGCCACCATGGCGCCCTCGATCGCGGCGTCGAGGTCGGCGTCGGGCATGACGATGAACGGCGCGTTGCCGCCGAGCTCCATCGACACCCCGAGCACCTGGGCGGCGGCCTGTTCGAGCAGCGAGCGGCCCACGGCGGTCGAGCCGGTGAACGAGAGCTTGCGCAGACGCGGGTCGGCCAGCAGCGGCGAGGTCGCCGCGGCGGAGCGCGACGTCGGCACGACGTTGACGACGCCGGCCGGCAGCCCGCGCTCCTCCAGCTCGGAGCGCAGCACCTCGGCCACGAGCATCGTCGTCAGCGGGGCCAGGTGGGCCGGCTTGACGACGACGCAGCACCCGGCGGCGAGCGCCGGGCCGATCTTGCGGGTCGCCATGGCCAGCGGGAAGTTCCACGGGGTGATCAGCAGCGCCGGCCCGATCGGACGGCGGTGGACGAGCTGGCGGTTGGCGCCGCCGGGCGCGGTGCGCGCGAGCCCGGGCAGGCGCACGGCCTCCTCGGCGTACCAGCGCAGGAAGTCGGCGCCGTAGAGCGCCTCGGCCCGCGCCTCGGCGCGGGTCTTGCCGGACTCGGCGGTGATGAGCGCGGCGACGTCGTCGGCGCGCGCGACCAGGCGTTCGTAGACGGCGCGCAGCAGCTCGCCGCGCTCGCGCGGCGGGGTGGCGCGCCAGGCCGGCGCGGCGTCGTGCGCGGCGGCCAGGGCGCGGCGGGCGTCCTCGGGGGCGGCGTCGGCGACGTCGAACAGCACATCCCCGGTTGCGGGGTCGGCGACCTCGAACGTGCGGCCGCCGGTCGCCGGGCCCCAGTGCCCGTCGACCAGCAGACCTGTGGGCAGGTGGGAGACGAGAGCGGGGGACAGCGCGGTGACCATGCTCCGAGCATGCCGCGTCGCGGCTCACGTCGCCGCGTGGCGGGAGCCCACGTGTCTCGGCCGGTACGGTGTTCCCATGGCTCTGACGTCAAACCCCGCGCGCCCCTTCGGGGCCGTTCTCACCGCGATGGTGACCCCGATGGCGGCCGACGGGACAGTGGACCTGGAGGCCGCGCGCAGATTGGCGGTCTGGCTGGTGGACCACGGCTGTGACGGCATCGTCCTGAACGGCACCACGGGCGAGGCGCCGACGACGCACGCGCCCGAGAAGGCGGACCTCGTCGCCGCCGTCGTCGACGCGGTCGGCGACCGCGCCACAGTCCTCGCGGGAGCGGGGTCGAACGACACCGCGCACGCGGCCCGCATGGCCCAGCAGGCCGCGCAGGCGGGGGCCGACGGCCTCCTGGTCGTCTCGCCCTACTACTCGCGCCCGTCGCAGGAGGGCCTGGCCCGGCACTTCGAGACCGTCGCCGACGCGGGCGGCAAGCCCGTCATGCTCTACGACGTCCCCGGACGCACCGGCGTACGCGTGAGCGCGCAGGCGTACGAGCGCGTCGCGCGCCACCCGCTGATCGTCGCGACCAAGGACGCTTCGGGTGACGTGGCGGCCGTGGCTGGCCTGTCCGCGAGCACCGGCCTGGCCTGGTACTCAGGCGACGACGCGCTGCTCCTGCCCTTCCTCGCCCACGGCGGCGCCGGCGTCGTCTCGGTCGCCGCGCACGCCGTGCCCGGCGCCTTCGCCCAGGCCGTCGCGGCCTGGGACGCCGGAGACACCGCCGGCGCGCTCGCGGCGTTCCGCGCCGCGCTGCCCGCGATCACCGCGCTCAACGGCGCCGGTTTCCAGGCCGTCATGGCCAAGGCGGCGGTCGAGGCGCTCGGCGTCGTGACCGGCCGCACGGTCCGCCTGCCGCTCGTGGCGGCGTCCGACGACGAGGCCGCCGCGGTGCGCGCGAGCCTGGTCGACGCGGGCGCGCTCGCCGCGACCTCCTGAGCGCGCCACGACTCTCGGCCGGGCAGACCCCGGCCACCCCTTCACACCCCGACGTCTTGATGGAGTTCCCCGTGAGCCACCCACACCCTGAGCTGACCCTGCCGCCGCCCCTGCGCGCGGGAGGCCTGCGGATCGTCGCGCTCGGCGGCCTCGGCGAGGTCGGCCGCAACATGGCCGTGCTCGAATACGCCGGCCGCCTGCTGATCATCGACTGCGGCGTGCTGTTCCCCGAGGACAACCAGCCCGGCGTCGACCTGATCCTGCCGGACTTCGACTACATCAAGGACCGCCTGGACGACGTCGAGGCGATCGTGCTCACGCACGGGCACGAGGACCACATCGGCGCCGTGCCCTACCTGCTGCGGCTCAAGCGCGACATCCCGCTGGTCGGATCGCAGCTCACGCTCGCCTTCGTTGAGGCGAAGCTCAAGGAGCACCGGATCTCGCCCATCACGCTCGCGGTCAAGGAGGGGCAGACCGAGCGGTTCGGCGTGTTCTCGTGCGAGTTCGTCGCCGTCAACCACTCGATCCCGGACGCGCTCGCCGTGGCGGTCACGACCGACGCCGGCACCGTGCTGCACACGGGCGACTTCAAGATGGACCAGCTCCCGCTCGACGGGCGCATCACCGACCTGCGCGCGTTCGCGCGGCTGGGGGAGCAGGGCGTCGACCTGTTCATGGTCGACTCGACCAACGCCGAGGTGCCCGGCTTCGTCACGCCCGAGGTCGAGATCGGACCCGTGCTCGACTCGGTGTTCGCGCAGGCCGACAAGCGCATCATCGTGGCCTCGTTCGCCTCGCACGTGCACCGCGTGCAGCAGGTGCTCAACGCGGCCCAGAACCACGGGCGGCGAGTCGCGCTCGTCGGACGCTCGATGGTGCGCAATATGGCCATCGCCGCCGACCTGGGATACCTCCGGGTGCCCGACGGGGTGCTGATCGACCTCAAGAAGGCCGCCGACCTGCCCGACGACCAGATCGTCTACATGTCGACCGGGTCGCAGGGCGAGCCGATGGCCGCGCTCAGCCGCATGGCCAACGGCGACCACCAGGTGCGGGTCGGCCACGGCGACACCGTCATCCTCGCCTCGTCGCTCATCCCCGGGAACGAGAACTCGGTGTTCCGCGTCATCAACGGGCTGACCCGGCTCGGCGCGCGCGTGGTCCATTCGGGCAACGCCAAGGTGCACGTCTCCGGGCACGCGTCCGCGGGCGAGCTCCTGTACTGCTACAACGTGCTGCGGCCCAAGAACGTCATGCCGGTGCACGGTGAGGTCCGCCACCTGGTGGCCAACGGGGCGCTCGCGGTGCGCACCGGCGTGCCCGCCGAGCGCGTCGTCCTCGCCGAGGACGGCGTCGTCGTCGACCTCGTGGACGGCAAGGCGTCGGTCGTCGGCGCGGTGCCGTGCGGGTACGTGTACGTCGACGGGTCGAGCGTCGGCGAGATCACCGAGGCCGAGCTCAAGGACCGTCGCATCCTCGGCGAGGAGGGCTTCGTCTCGGTCTTCGCCGTGGTCGACTCCGCGACCGGCAAGGTGCTGGCGGGCCCCCAGATCCTGGTGCGCGGCATGGCGGAGGACGCCGCGGTGTTCGACGAGATCCGCCCCGAGGTGGTCAAGGCGTTGGAGGACGCCATCACGGCGGGCGCGACCGACACCTACCAGCTCCAGCAGATCATGCGCCGC
Source organism: Xylanimonas ulmi (assembly GCF_004216535.1). Classification (NCBI taxonomy): domain Bacteria; kingdom Bacillati; phylum Actinomycetota; class Actinomycetes; order Micrococcales; family Promicromonosporaceae; genus Xylanimonas; species Xylanimonas ulmi. The sequence goes on along the minus strand of NZ_SGWX01000001.1, from coordinate 1,773,287 downwards.
GTGATCGGCCAATGGGTCAACCGCCGGCTGCGGCGCCGCCCGATGATCGTCCCGGTCGTCGTCGAGGCCTGAGCCTTAGCGAGCCTGGCGCCGGCCGGTGATCGCTCACCGGCCGGCGCTGATCGTTTGCCCTCGGGCACGGCCTCGCCCGCCGTAGCGTGGCGCGCGTTCGCCGACCTGAAGGGCCCTGATGACCGAGCAACCGCGCGTCCCGCATCTGACACCGCCGTCGCCGTCGCCCGGGCCGGCGCTGCGCGCGGGCCCGGACGCACGCGATGTGCCCGCCTTCCGGGGCTACCAGCCGCGCCGGACCCCGGTGCTGCCGCAGGCGCCGACCCGGCTCGCCACAGCGACGGTCGCGATCGCGGCGGCGGTCACGCTGGCGCAGGTCGCGCTCCTGCTCGCGACGCTCCACGCGGCCGCTTCGGCGGCGAGCGGACGCGCGGGCGGCGGCCCTGCGGCCGGCACGACCGCCGTCGACGTCACGGGACTCCTGGTGGTCCTCGCCCAGGTCGGGGCCTTTGTCGTCACATGTGGGTGGCTGTCGGCCGCCCGGGCGTTCGCGCAGGCCGCATCTGAGGTCGGTCACGTGCGCGGCGGCGTCTGGGTCTGGCTGGGGTGGGTGGTCCCGATCGTCAACCTCTGGTTCCCCTACCAGGTCGTGCGCGACGTCGCCGCCGGGACGGGTGTGCGCCCTCGGGCCACGCTCGGGCTCTGGTGGGGCTGCTGGCTCGCTGCGATGCTGCTGGGCAACGTCGAGGCGTTCGGCGCTCAGACCGCGTCGCGCCTCGACGTGGCGGCCGACCTCGGCGCCACCGCCGCGACCCTCGCCGCCTTCGCGCTCTGGGCGCGCGTGGTCCGCGCCGTCGCCGCCCGTCAGGCGGCGTGGCCCTCGGCCGCCCGCTGAACGATCCCGCGCCCTGCGGCGTGCGTCTCCGTGCGGCGGTCCCTCACCTCGCGGGCCCTCACCCCGCGGCCCGTCACCCCGTGGCGCGCGAGCGCAGGAAGGCGACCTGGGCGGCGTGCTCGCCCGCGACCCACGCGTCGGCCAGCCGCGGGTCCCTCGACCCGTCGGGGTCGCGCAGGTACGCGCGGTCGTCGGCGAACCGCCGCGCGATCGCCTCGCGCCCGACGGCCACCGCCCCGTGCCCGGGGACGAGCACGTCCACCTCGCACTCCTCGACAGCGCGCTCCAGCGCGTCGAGCGCCGCGCGGTAGTCGGCGACCGGGTCCCGCGGTGCGCGTGCGCCGTCCCCGCCCGGCCCGACGTCGAGCAGCGGCACCTCGACGTCCGAGAGCATGTCGCCCGCCACGAGCACGCCACGCGTCACGAGCGCCAGGTGCCCGGGCGCGTGCGCGTCGTGCGTCACGACCCGGCAGCCGCGCGGCGCCGGCGGGCCGAGCGGGACCGGGGAGCCGAGCGGGACCGGGGAGCCGAGCGGGGCGCCGTCCGCCGTCGGAAGCGGGGTCAGCGCGCCGAACAGCGCGCGGTCGTGCCCAGGCGCGGTCGCGGACGCCTCGGCCCATCCGCGCTCGACATCGCCCGCCAGCGCTGCGATCGCGCGTGGCGCCGCGAACCGCGGCGCGGCGCCCCAGGCCGGTGACCACAGCACGTGGTCCCAGTGCGGGTGCGTCGACAGGCCGGCGACCACGCGCCACCCGTGGGCCTCGACCGCCGCGACGAGCCCGTCGACCTCCGCGCGAGTGATGCCCGGGTCGACGACGAGCGCGGCGCCGTCGTCGTCGACCACGACGACGGTGTTCGACGTCCAGACCTGCGCGGTCGCGACCCAGACCCCGGTGGCGACCTGCCTCAACTCGCGCATCGCGCCCCTTCGTCTCGTGCCCCGTGCCGGTGCGCGGCGATGGTCGCATCGTGCCATGGCCGTCAGCGCCGACAACTCTGGTGGATGACCCGTGAGCGCCTCCTGTCGCGAGCCGAGGGGCGGCGTCGGCCCGCCCGGCCGCTCGCCGGCCGCTCGCCCGGCGTCCGCCCCGCGGTCCGCCCGGTGGCCCTCCGAGCCGTGTCGATGCCGCCTGCCGTCACCCGCGCTCGATACCGTGGGGGCACTATGGCGACCCGGACACCCCCCACGCGGACGGCGAAGGGCTCGGCGGGGACGTCGCGCGCCGCGACGTCCCGACAGCCGGGCGCTTCGGCGCGCACCGCCGTCGTGCGGTCGCCGGGCGCGGCGACCAAGGCGCGCGGCGCCGCGACGCGGCAGTCCGCCAGCCGTCCGCCGGCCAAGAGGCCCGCGTCCAAGCGGCCGCCGGCGCCAGCGCGCCGGTCCTGGCCCGTGCGCGCGGTGCGCGCCGTGTGGCTCGGCGTCGCCCACGGCGTCGGGGGCGCCGTCCGCACGATCTTCCGAGGAGCGAGAGACCTGGAACCCGAGCACCGCCGTGACGGCGTCGCCTTCCTCCTGCTCGCGCTGGCCATCGTGGTGGCCGCGCGCGAGTGGTGGGGCATTCCCGGAGTGTTCGGCGACGCGGTGCACGCCGTCGTGGCGGGCACGTTCGGCGCCGCGGGCGTCGCTGTGCCCGTGCTGCTGCTGTGGCTCGGCGTGCGCGTCATGCGCCACCCCGAGCGGGCGCAGTCGAACTCGCGCGTCGCGATCGGGGTCTCGCTGATGGTCGTGAGCGTGTGCGCGCTCGTGGCGATCTCGGCCGGGGGGCCGAGCCCGAGCGACGGGTTCGCCGGGTTGCGCGGCGCTGGCGGGATTGTCGGCTACCTCGTGGCGACGCCCGTGGTCGCCGGTGTCACCGCGCCCGTCGCGGTGCCGATCTTCCTGCTGCTGGGCTTCTTCGCGCTCCTGGTCATCACCGCGACGCCCGTGCACCGCATCCCCGACCGGCTGCGCGGCGTCTACGACCGGCTCACGGGCAACCACCGCGAGGAGCCCGCCGACGGCGACGGCCTGGAGCTCGCCGACGGTGTCTCGGCGCACGACGGCGACGACGCCCCGCCCGCCAAACGACGCCGCAAGACGCGCGCCGAGCGCGCCGCCGAGAGGCGCGAGGTGGGCAAGCCCGACGGCGGGTTCGCCGGCGACGAGGCGTTCGAGAAGGCCGCGCTGCTGGAGAAGGGCCCCGGCGCGGGCAAGCCGACCCGCGGCGCCAAGCCCGCGGCGAACCCCACGGCCAACCCTGCCACCGAGATCATCACCGCGGTCCACCACGACGAGGCCGCGGGCCGCGAGGTCACGCCCCCACCCCCGCCGCCCGCGCCCGTGGGCCGCCCGGTGCAGCCCATGCTGGGCGGCGACACGGTCTACCTCATGCCCGACGAGGAGCTGCTGGTCAAGGGCGCTCCGCACAAGACGCGCTCGGCCGCCAACGACCGCGTCGTCGAGGCGCTGACCGGGGTGTTCGAGCAGTTCGAGGTCGACGCCGCGGTCACGGGCTTCACACGTGGCCCCACGGTCACGCGCTACGAGGTCGAGGTCGGGCCCAAGGTCAAGGTCGAGCGCATCACGTCGCTGTCCAACAACATCGCCTACGCCGTCGCCTCGGCCGACGTGCGCATCCTCGCGCCCATCCCCGGCAAGTCGGCGATCGGCATCGAGATCCCCAACACCGACCGCGAGATCGTCGTGCTGGGCGACGTGCTGCGCTCGGGCGCCGCGCGGCGCACCGAGCACCCCATGGTCGTCGGCATCGGCAAGGACGTCGAGGGCGGGTTCGTCGTCGCGAACCTCGCGAAGATGCCGCACATCCTCGTCGCGGGCGCCACGGGCGCGGGCAAGTCGAGCTTCATCAACTCGATGATCGTCTCGATCATGATGCGCTCGACGCCCGAGCAGGTCCGCCTGGTGCTCGTGGACCCCAAGCGCGTCGAGCTGACGATCTACGAGGGCATCCCGCACCTGATCACCCCCATCATCACCAGCCCCAAGAAGGCCGCGGAGGCGCTGGAGTGGGTGGTGCGGGAGATGGACGCGCGCTACGACGACCTCGCCGCGTTCGGCTACAAGCACATCGACGACTTCAACGCCGCGGTGCGCGCCGGCAAGGTCAAGCCGCTGCCCGGCTCGGAGCGCAAGATCGCGACCTACCCGTACCTGCTCGTGGTGGTCGACGAGCTCGCCGACCTCATGATGGTCGCCCCGCGCGACGTCGAGGCGTCGATCCAGCGCATCACCCAGCTCGCGCGCGCCGCGGGCATCCACCTGGTCCTGGCCACGCAGCGCCCGTCGGTCGACGTCGTCACGGGCCTGATCAAGGCCAACGTGCCCTCGCGTCTGGCGTTCGCGACGTCGTCGCTCGCCGACTCGCGCGTCGTGCTGGACCAGCCGGGCGCCGAGAAGCTCATCGGCCAGGGCGACGCCCTGTTCCTGCCCATGGGCGCCGCCAAGCCCATGCGCGTGCAGGGCGCCTGGGTCAGCGAGTCCGAGGTGCACGCCATCGTCGAGCACGTCAAGGCGCAGCTCAAGCCCGTCTACCGGGTCGACGTGGTCGCGCCCGCCAGCGCCAAGAAGCAAGTCGACGACGACATCGGCGACGACCTCGACGTGCTGCTGCAGGCCGCCGAGCTCGTGGTCACGACCCAGTTCGGCTCGACGTCGATGCTCCAGCGCAAGCTGCGCGTCGGCTTCGCCAAGGCCGGTCGCCTCATGGACCTGCTCGAGTCGCGTGAGATCGTCGGCCCGTCCGAGGGGTCCAAGGCGCGCGAGGTGCTGGTCCAGCCCGACGACCTGCCCGCGGCGCTCGCGCTGCTGCGCGGCGAGCCGCAGCAGGTCTTCGACCAGGACGAGGAGCCGAGCGGCGCCGACCGGTACGCCGACGGCGTCGACGGCCACCGGCCCGCGGCCGCGACCGACTACCACGACGACGCCGACACCGACCCGGAGACCGGCTGGCGCTGACGCCGGGCGGCGTTCGGCTCAGGCGTTCGACTCAGGCGGGCGGGGCCGGCTGCTCGGCGCGGCGCACGACCACCGGCGCAGGCCCGGTCGGCGCCGGCGGCGTGGTTCGCTCGGGCGCTTGGCCGCCGACGACGTCGCGCACGCGCTGGTCCCGTGCCGCGAGCTCGGCGGGGGAGAGCGTGCCCGAGGCCGGGTCCGCCAAGGCCTCGGCCAGTACGCGCACGCGGTGCCCGGCCGCGCGGTCGACGGTCGTCGCGGTCCACTCGACGCCGGTCACACGCGCCGGTCCGTCGGGCTGCGCGACGACCGTGGCCGTCATCAGCACCCCGTTCGACGACGCCGCGGTGCAGCAGTCGACGCTCTGGTTCGACACCATGTTGCCGAGGCCGTAGGCGACCCACATGCCCACCCCGCCCGGCCCGCCGTCGAGCCGCACGATCGGTTGGGGCACGTGCGCGTGATGCCCGATGACGAGGTCGATCAGGCCCGAGTCGGCCAGGGCCGAAGACACCGCGATCTGATCCTGCGTGGGCTCGGCGCGGTACTCGACACCGTCATGCAGGCTGACGACGACCAGGTCGGCGCCCGCGCCGCGCGCCGCGGCCGCCTGGGCGAGCGTGGCCTCGACGTCGATGAGGTGGACGGCCCACGGGGCGTCGGCGGGCATCGGCAGCCCATTGAGGCCGTAGGTGATCGACAGGTGCGCGACCGTCAGCGCGCGCCCCTCGCGCTCCAGCGTGTACAGCTGCGGCGCGTCGGCCTCGGCCTGGGTGCGCGCCGTGCCGGCGTGGCCGAGCCCGGCGGCGTCGAACGCGTCGAGCGTCGCGACGAGCCCGGGCAGGGCGCGGTCGACCGAGTGGTTCGACGCCGTCGAGCAGCCGTCCCAGCCCTGCTCGGCCAGATCCGTGACGATCTGCGCGGGCACGCCGAAGACGGGGTAGGTGGTCACCTGCTGGCCGGGCGGCGCCACGGGCGTCTCGAAGTGGCACAGCGCCAGGTCCGCGCCCTGCACCCACGCGTCGAGCCCCGACAGGACGGCCGAGTAGTCCAGGACGCCGTCGTGGGTGGCCGACCGGGTCACGGGCGCGTGCAGCAGCACGTCGCCGCCAGCCAGCAGAGTGAAGACGGCCGGCTCGGGCGACGGCGGGGGCGGCGTCGTCGGCTCCTGCGCGGCCGGAGCCGTGGGCGCGGCGGCGCCTGGGGCGCCGCCCGCGGCGTCGGCGGAGCGGTCGGCCTGAAGGTGGCCGGTCACCGCCCCGGTGAGCGCGCCCGCCGCGAGACCGCCCGCGACCAGGCCTGCGGCCAGTCCGTAGCGCGGGCGCCGGGCGCCGCGTCGCGTCCGTGTCACAGGGGTCCGCCTGACGTCGAAGCCGTGAGGTGCATCGTTGAACGCTAGGCCATCTCGCCCGGTCAGATCACGCCCGACGGCGCTGCGGGTGCAGAGGGGGCCGGCGCAGCAACTACGCTGAGCGAGTGGTCGACGCAGTCCCCTCCCCGTGGAACGCCGCCAATCTGGTGACGATGGCACGCATCGTGCTCGTGCCGGTCTTCGCCTGGGCGCTGCTCGCGCAGGACGGCCAGAGCGTCGTGTGGCGCCTGGTGGCGACCGGAATCTTCGTGATCGCCGCCGCGAGCGACCGCGTCGACGGCTACCTGGCGCGCAGCCGGAACCTGATCACCGACCTGGGCAAGCTGCTCGACCCCATCGCCGACAAGGCGCTCGTGGGTGTGGCGCTGATCCTCCTGTGGGTCCCGTTGGGCGAGCTGCCCTGGTGGGTGCCCGTCGTCGTCCTCGTGCGCGAGCTGGGCATCACCGCGATGCGCATGTCCCTGCTGCGGTACGTGGTGATCCCCGCCTCGCGCGGCGGCAAGCTCAAGACGGCGTTGCAGGTCGCCGCCATCACCCTCTTCCTGCTGCCGCTGGAGCACCTGCCTGGCTTCGTGCGTGTGGTCGCGTGGGTCGTGCTCGCCGCCGCGATCGCCGTGACCGTCGTGACCGGTGTGGACTACGCCGTGGCCGGCTGGCGTGTGCGGCGCGACGCCCGCCGCGACCCGACCTCCAAGACCACGGCGCCGACGCCGTGAGCGTGGTGTGAGGCCGCAGGTCCCAGACGCGGCCGACGTGCTCGCGCGGGTCGCCGCACGGGGTTGGACGCTCGCCGTCGCGGAGTCCCTGACCGGGGGACTGGTCGTCGCGCGTCTGGTCGACGTCCCGGGCGCGTCGGCCGTGCTGCGCGGCGGCGTCGTCGCCTACGCGACCGACCTCAAGGCGTCACTGCTCGGGGTCGACGCAGGACTGCTGGCCGAGCGCGGCGCCGTCGACCCCGACGTGGCCGCGGCGATGGCCGACGGCGTGCGCCGCGTGGCACGGGCCGACGTCGGCCTTGCGACCACGGGTGTCGCCGGGCCCGACCCCCAGGACGGCAAGGCGCCCGGCCTCGCCTTCGTCGCCGTGGCGACCCCGGTGCGCTCGCTCGTGCGCCGCCTTGACCTGCCGGGAGACAGGGCCGCCGTCCGCGCCGGCGCGGCCGACGGGGTGCTGACCCTCGCGATCGAGGCGCTGTGATGGGCGGGTGAACTCCGTGTCACGATTCTCGCCCCGGGCTGGCGCAGTGCGAGCGTGCGTGGGAGGTTCGACCTATACCCGCTGTGACGGGCGTCTCGCGGCCGGGCGACAGGGAACAAGGGCCGGGGGGACGGCGTTGGAGAGGGCGTGATCAGTACCAGGCCAACAGGTCGACCCGGGATGCGCCAGTCGAGGCCCACCTCGGGACGCACACGGTACGGTAATGCGACTTCCGGTCACGGGGACCGGGCGGGTGACGAGAGGGGGCGCGAGATGGTCGTACTTCGACGAGAGATCGGTGACGTGCTGCGCGACGCGCGGCAGCGTCAGGGGCGCACCCTACGGGAGGTGTCGTCCGCGGCCCGCGTCTCGCTCGGCTACTTGAGCGAGGTCGAACGGGGTCAGAAGGAGGCGTCGTCGGAGTTGCTGGCCTCGATCTGCGAGGCGCTCGACCTGCCGATGTCGCTCGTGCTGCGCGAGGTCAGCGACCGCATCGCGATCGCCGAGGGCGTGGCCGTTCCCGACACCATCCCGGCGGACTTCGTGGCGGGCCTGCTGGCCCGCGGCGGGGACTGGCGCCGTGGTGCCGACGTCGAGCTGACTCCGGTCGGCTGACCACCACAGACACACACCACACGCGGGCGGCCCCTTCCACCGGGGGCCGCCCGTCGTGCTGTCCGGGCCCCACCGCTGGTTGAGCCCGTCGAAACCACGCCGTCCGCGCCCGCGACGGCTCAACGCGCCCGTCAGCGCGGCCGCTGACAGGACGGGCACCAGTACACGACGCGCTCGAACGCCCCCTGGTCCGGCCGGACCTCGGGACCCGTCGTCGAGCCCAGTGCGATCGGCGTGCCGCAGCGCGCGCACGGCCGATGATGGCGACCGTGGACGCGCCGCTCGACGGCCCCCAACCCCGACCTGCGCCCGACGGTCACGCTGCCGCCGATCAGGCGCGCGGCGGTGCGCAGCAACCGCACCCGGCCCGCCTCGTCGAGGTCGCCCACCCGGGTCCACGGCCACAGACGCTCGGCGAACAGCGTCTCGGCCATCCAGATCGTCCCGAGCCCGGCGACTGCGCGCTGGTCGAGCAACGCCGCGCACACGGCACGTCCCGGCTCGACGGCCAGGCCCCGGGCGCCGATGACGACGCCGTCCCCGGTCGCGAAGCCGGGGGAGAGCACGTCGGGGCCGAGGTGGCCCACGAGCGCGCCCTCGTCGCGGGTGCGCACCAGATCGAGCATGCCCAGACGCCAGCCGAGACACGTCCAGGTGTCGGTGGCGAGCACGGCCCGCACCGCGGCCGAGCGTCCCGCCGCCTCTCGGCTGCCCGTGCGGCGCACGTCCCAGGAGCCGTCCATGCGCAGGTGTGCGTGCAGAGTCAGGCCCGATGGCGGCTCGGCGTCGGGGAGGGGCGCTGCGCGCGGACGGGCGGTGACAGCGGGGTCGGCGACGGCGGGGTCGGCGACGGCGGGGTCGGCGACGGCGGGGTCGGCGACGGTGGGGTCAGCGACGGCGGGGTCGGTCGCGGCGGGCGCAGGAGCGTCGTCGAAGCGGAGGAGCAGGTGCTTGCCGTACGCGACCGCCTCGCGCAGCGTGGCGCCGACGAGGTCGGCGCCGGCGAGCGACGGCCAGCGCAGCTCGGCGCGCACCAGCGGCGATCCGGCCAGCGCCGCGCCGAGCCGCTCGGCCGTCAGCCGCAGCACGTCTCCCTCAGGCACCGGTCACCCGCCCGCGACGCGCAGGCCGCGCGGCGTCACCGCGAAGCCCGCGTCGAGCAGCGCGGCCGCCACCGCAGTGCGCTCGCGGGCGGCGGCGAGGGCCGCGACGCCGTCGACCCGCTGGACGAGGAGGCGGCCCAGCGATCCCGCCCGCGCCGCGCGGGCAAGCTCGCGCGCGGCGGCGTCGGCGATCGCCGGCTGGTCTGCCGCGGCGCGCCCGTCCAGCGCGAACGACAGCACCGTGCGTCCGCCCCGCTCGACGTACAGGACGAGATCGCCGTCGACGAGCACGACCACGGCGCCCGCCTTGCGTCCGGGCCGGTGCGCCCCCGCGCCGTCGAGCGGCGCGGGGCCCGGCGGCCACGCGAGCGCCGCGCCGTACGGGTTGGCGGGATCGGTCGCGGCGAGCAGGAGCGCGCTGTGCGGCGTCGGCCCGGGCCGGGCGGGCGCCTCGTCGTCGGCCTCCCGGGCGCGCACCCGATCCGCGGCGTCCACACGCAGTTGGTCGACCGCCCCGGGCAACGCGAACTGCGACCCGCCGAGCCCCTCGACGAAGTACCCGCGCCGCACCGCGCCGCGCTCCTCCAACTCGCGCAGCACCCGGTACACGTCCCGGAACGCGCGCGTGGCCCCCTCCGACGGCGCGACCGCGCGCGTCAGCACGCCGTGACGCTCCAGCAGCACCTGCGTCAGGGCGTGCGCGCGCAGCGTGGGGTCGCGCTCGACGGTCGGCAGCGCCGCCCACCGGCCTCCACCCGAGCGCACCGTCGCGGCCGCCGAGAGCGCCGAGGCCGGGCGGCCGAGCGCGCCGAAGCGCGAGTGGCGCACCGGGCGGGCCCTGGCCGGGGCGCGCGGCGCCCGGTGCGCGCCGCCCCCGCCCACCCCGACGGCCTCACGCAGCGGTCCGAGGCCGTCGTTGGTGACCCACCCGGCCCACACCAGGTCCCACAGCGCCTCGAGCGTCGCGCCGGTCGACGCGCCCGCGAGGTCGGCCAGGCGCGGCAGGAAGTACCCGCCCGAGCCCGTGAGCAGGTCGAGCACCGCGCGGTGCAGGTCGGTGTCGAGCGGGCCACCCTCCTCGACCGGGTCGGGTGGCCGCAGCGTGAGCGGGGCGCCGTCGGCGAGATGCAGCGACACCATGCCGTCGCCGCCGCCCGAGCCGGGCAGCCGCGCGTGGCCGCACCACAACACCTCGCCCGCCGTCGTGAGGTCGTCGAGCAGCGAGGGCGAGTAGTCGGGCACCCGAGTGGGCAGCACGAGGGTCTCCAGGGCGCTCGCGGGCACGGCGGCGCCGGCGAGCTGCTCGACGGCGCGCAGCACGCCGTCGGCCCCGCGCGCCGCCGCCCGGGACCCGACCTGCTGCCAGCGCGGCAGGAACACGCCCAGCGCCTGCGGCTCGACGGGCTCGACCTCGGCCCGCAGCGCCGCGAGCGAGCGGCGACGCAGCGTGCGCAGCACGTCGGGGTCGCACCACTCGTCGCCCGTGCCGCCCAGCGACGACGGTCGCAGTGCGCCGCGCACCACCGTGCCCGCCGCCTCCAGCCGGGCGAGGGCGTGCAGCACCACGGCGACGCCGAGTCCGAAGCGAGCGGCGACGTCGGCCGCGGCCACCGGGCCGTGCGTGCGCACATGGCGGCGCACCAGGTCACCCAGCGGGTCGGGGACCAGCTCGGTGTAGGCCTCGGGCACGCCGACCGGTAGCGCGACGCCCAGCGCGTCTCGCAGGCGCCCCGCGTCCTGCGCGACGGCCCACTGGTCGGCGCCCGCGAACCGCACCCGGATGACGCGCCGGTCACCTTCCAGCCCGGAGAGCCAGTCGGCGACCTGCCCGCGCGCCTGCGCGCGTGTGCGCGCCTCGAGCGCCGGAAGCGGGTGGGGGCCCGTGCGGCGCAGCACATCCCACAGCCCCTCGGCGTCGCGCGCCTGCCGGTCAGGCGCAAGGCCCTGCAACTCGGCCTCGGTGCGCTCGACGGCCGCGGGGTCGAGCAGGTCGGCGATCGCCGTCGCGCCCTGGTCTCCCAGGAGCTCGGCCAGCAGGTCGGGGTCGAGCGAGAGCGCGGCCGCGCGGCGCTCGGCGAGCGGCGCGTCGCCGTCGTACAGGAACTGCGCGGTGTAGCCGAACAGCAGCGACTGCGCGAAGGGCGACGGGCTCTGGGTCGCCACCTCGACCATGCGCACCCGCCCCGCCGCGATGTCGCCCATCAGCGCGCTGAGCGCCGCGACGTCGAAGTCGTCCTGCAGGCACTCGCGCGCCGCCTCGAGCGTGATCGGGAAGTCGGGGAACTGCGCGGCGACCTGGAGCAGCTGGGCGGCGCGCTGGCGCTGCTGCCACAGCGGCTGGCGCCGGTCGGGGCGGCGACGGGGCAGCAGCAGCGCGCGCGCGGCGGCCTCGCGGAACCGGGCCGCGAACAGCACCGACGAGCCGAGCTCGTCGCGCACCGCGCGCACGACGTCGTCGGGGTCGACGAGCAGGTCCTGCGCGGACACGAGCGGCGCGTCGCCGACCCCTGGTCCGCCCTGCTCGATGGCGCGGTCCCAGCCGCCGTCCCACCCGGCGTCGGCATCGGGCAGGCGCAGCACGATGCCGTCGTCGGAGTGCATCGCGGCCACGTCGAGTCCGTAGCGCTCGCGCAGCCGCCCGGCCAGGATCAGCGACCACGGCGCGTGCACGCGCGCCCCGAAGGGGGAGTGGACCACCACACGCCAGTCGCCGAGCTCGTCGCGGAATCGCTCGACGACGATGGTGCGGTCGTCGGCGACGGCGCCCGTCGCGGCGCGCTGTTCGGTGAGGTAGGCGGCGAGGTTGTCGGCGGCCCACGCGTCGAGCCCCGCCTCGCGCAGGCGCGCGCGGCCCGTGGCGCCGTCGTCGGAGAGCAGCGCGGCGGTGGTGCGCACGAACGCGCCCATGGCGCGCCCGAGCTCGACCGGGCGGCCCTGGGAGTCGCCCTTCCAGAACGGCAGGCGGCCCGGCAGGCCCGGCGCGGGGGTCACGAGCACGCGGTCGGGTGTGATGTCCTCGATGCGCCACGTCGAGGAGCCGAGCGTGAAGGTGTCGCCCACGCGAGACTCGTAGACCATCTCCTCGTCGAGCTCCCCGACGCGCTTGCCGCCGCGCTGCGCGCCGCCGGGTCCGGCCGCGCCGTCGGCGGCGTCGCCCGAGGCGAGGAAGACGCCGTACAGCCCGCGGTCGGGGATGGTGCCGCCGCTCGTGGCGGCCAGGCGCAGCGCGCCCGGGCGCGCCGACAGGCGGCCCGTCGCGCGATCCCACACGATGCGGGCGCGCAGCTCCGCGAAGTCCTCGCTGGGGTAGCGGCCCGCGAGCATGTCCAGCACCGCGTGCCACGTCGCGGCGCCCAGGTGGGCGTAGGGATGGGCGCGCCGGAAGGTCGCGAGCAGCTCGTCGGCGTCCCAGTCGTCGGTCGCGAGGGCGGCGACCACCTGCTGGGCGAGCACGTCGAGCGGTGTCGAGGGCACGCGCAACGGCTCGATCTCGCCGTCGCGCATGCGCTGGGCGACGACCGCGGCCGGCACCAGGTCGCCGCGGTGCGTCGGGAAGACGACGCCGTGCGACACGGCCCCGACCTGGTGGCCCGCCCGGCCGATGCGCTGCAGGCCGCTCGCGACCGACGGCGGCGCGCCGACCTGCACCACGAGGTCCACGGCGCCCATGTCGATGCCGAGCTCGAGCGAGCTCGTCGCGACGACGGCGGGCAGCCGGCCCTCCTTGAGCTCCGACTCGGTGCGGGTGCGCTCGACGCGGCTCATCGAGCCGTGGTGGGCGCGCGCGAGCACATCGCCGCCGGCGGGCAGCGCGGCCGCCGTCCCGGACTGGCCCGGCGCCTGCGCGGGCCAGGTGGCGGCCGGGTCGCCGATCAACTCGCCCCGCCGCTGGGCCCACAGCTCGTTCATGCGGCTGGTCAGGCGCTCGGCGCCGCGCCGGGAGTTGGTGAAGACCAGCGTCGAGCGGTGGGCGGCCACCAGGTCGACGACGCGCTCCTCGACGTGCGGCCACACCGACGCCCGCCGCGGGGGAGAGGTCGCCTCGCCCGACAGGTCGGGCGCCGGGGGCGCGGCGGCGCCCAGCGCGCCGAGCGCGGCGCCCGCCCCCGCTTGGGTGGCGTCTCGCGCGGCGCCTGCGGCGTCGGCGACGGCGTCGAGGTCGGCGAGGTCGGGCACCGGAACGACGACGTCGATGTCCCACTCCTTGGCCGCGGGCGGCTGCACGACGACGACCTGGCGGCCGCCGTCGTCGGGCGAGCGGTGGCCGGCGAGGAACCCGGCGACCTCCTCGACCGGCCGGACGGTCGCCGACAGGCCCACGCGCTGCGCGGGCGCGGCGCCCGCGCCGACCAGGAGCGCGTCGAGCCGTTCGAGGCTCAGCGCGAGGTGCGCGCCGCGCTTGGCGCCCGCCACCGCGTGGATCTCGTCGAGGATCACCGTCTCGACACCCAGGAGCCCCGCGCGCGCCTGGGAGGTGAGCACGAGGAACAGCGACTCGGGCGTCGTGACCAGCACGTCGGGCGGGCGGGTCGCGAAAGCCCGGCGCTCGGAGGTGGGAGTGTCGCCCGTGCGCATGCCGACGACGACCTCGGGCGTCTCGGCGCCCGCCCGGGCGGCGGCCTGGCGGATGCCGGTGAGGGGGGAGCGCAGGTTGCGCTGCACATCGGCCGCCAGCGCCTTGAGCGGCGAGACGTACAGCACGCGGCAGCGTCGGGCCCGCTCGGGGACCGGCTCATGGTGCAGACGGTCGATCGCCCAGAGGAACGCCGCGAGCGTCTTGCCCGAGCCCGTCGGCGCGACGACGAGGGTGTGCCGGCCCTGGCCGATGGCGTCCCAGGCGCCCGCCTGCGCCGCCGTCGGGCCCTCGAACGCGCCCGAGAACCACGCGCGGGTCGCGGGTCCGAAGCCGTCGAGGGGAGTGGCCACCCGACCATTGTGTCCCGCCCCGCCGACACACCCCCGGTGGTTGAGCCTGTCGAAACCCCCCGCCCCCCGCCCGCCCCGACCCCCCGGCTGGTTGAGCCTGTCGAAACCACCCCCGCCGCCCGCCCGCCCCGACCTCCCGGGTGGTTGAGCCTGTCGAAACCACCCGTCGCCCGCCCCGCCCGTGGAGACCCTGCGGGATGGCACGCTAGTCCCGTGCGCCTGCGTGAGTTCTGGCAGTTGGTCGACGAGGTCTTCGGACCCGCCTACGGGCGCGCGCTCGCGCGCGAGCAGGTGCTGGTCGACCTCGGGGGCCGGACGCCCGTGGAGGCGCTCGACGCCGGCCTGCAGCCGCGCGACGTCTGGCACGCGCTGTGCGACGCGCTCGACGTGCCCGACGCCGAGCGCTGGGGCAAGCACCCCGGACGACAGGCGCCGCCGCGCAGCCGGTGACCTCGCGGCGTGACCCCGCGTGGACGACACACCGGCGTGTCGCCACCATCGAACAGATGTTCGGCTAGAGTCGGTCCACAGGCACGGATTCCGGAACCTTGTCGACAGGTGAGGGCCGGAGAAGGCGTCCGTGTCGGTGGCTGCGCCTACGGTCTGGCACCGATGAGCATGCAGACACGTAAGCCGGCGCGCACACGCCGCGCCCCGAACACGAAGGTGACCGACATGCCCGCACCGGCAGACCGTGACAAGGCCCTTGAGGCCGCGCTCGCCCAGATCGACCGCAGCTTCGGCAAGGGCTCGGTCATGCGGCTCGGCGACGAGTCCCGCGCCCCCGTCGAGGTGATCCCCACCGGCTCGATCGCACTCGACGTCGCACTCGGCATCGGGGGCCTGCCACGTGGCCGCGTCGTCGAGATCTACGGCCCGGAGTCCTCGGGCAAGACGACGGTGGCGCTGCACGCGGTCGCCAGCGCGCAGCGCGCGGGCGGCATCGCGGCGTTCATCGACGCCGAGCACGCCCTGGACCCGGAGTACGCCAAGAAGCTCGGCGTCGACACCGACGCGCTGCTGGTCTCCCAGCCCGACACGGGGGAGCAGGCGCTCGAGATCGCGGACATGCTGATCCGCTCGGGCGCGCTCGACGTCATCGTCATCGACTCGGTCGCGGCGCTGGTGCCCAAGGCCGAGATCGAGGGCGAGATGGGCGACAGCCACGTGGGCCTCCAGGCCCGCCTGATGTCCCAGGCGCTGCGCAAGATCACCGGCGCGCTCAACTCCTCGGGCACGACCGCCATCTTCATCAACCAGCTGCGCGAGAAGATCGGCGTGTTCTTCGGGTGCTTCCACTACTCGACGCGCGTGGTCCTGGCTGACGGCACGACCGAGAAGATCGGCAAGATCGTCAACCAGAGGATGCCGGTCGACGTGCTGTCCTACGACCCCGAGACGGGTCAGGTCGTACCCCGCCGAGTCGTCAACTGGTTCGACAACGGTCCGACCGAGCGGTTCCTGCAGTTCACCGTCGAGAAGTCGGGCAAGAACGGGCGGGCGCAGTTCGCGGCCACCGAGAACCACCTCATCAGGACCCCCGGGGGCTGGCGCGAGGCGGGCGAGATCATCGCGGGCGACCGCGTGATGGTCGCGCAGGACGTGCTGCTATCCGACCAGCAGTGGCAGATGGTGCTGGGCGGTCTGCTGGGCGACGCGCACATCGCGCCCAACACGCGTGGTCGCCGCGGGGTCAGGTTCCGCATGGGCCATGGTCCGAAGCAGGTGGCCTACCTCGACTGGAAGGCCTCGATGTTCGGCAATGTCGGGCAGTCGCGGAGCGTGCGAGCGGACGGCTCTGTCCACATCGACCTCACGCCCCTGCCCGAGCTCGCGGAGCTGCGCGAGGTCGTCTACTTCGGTGACGGCAAGAAGCACATCACCGACGACTACCTCAAGGCGCTCACCCCGCTCGCCCTCGCAGTCTGGTACATGGACGACTTCTCGTTCCAGGTGCGCTCGAAGGGCCTACAGCAGCGCACCGCGGACGGCTCAGGACGCGCCGAGGTGTGCGTGGACGCGATGAGCCCCGGCTCACGCGAGCGCCTGGTCGGCTACCTGCGCGACACGCACGGCGTCGACTGCGCGTTGCGCCAGCGCGGCGCCGAGCAGCAGTGGGTCATTCAGCTCACGACGGCGGGTACGGCGCGACTGCAGGAGATCGTGGCGCCGTACATCCACCCGTCGATGCAGTACAAGGTGCTGCCGCGATTCCAGGGCGCGTTCGACGTGAGCCCCCAGTTCGTCGAGCCCCGGATGGTTCCGATGCCCGCCAAGGTGCTGGACGTCCATGTCAAGCCCCAGACGCGCGCGACGCACCGCTATGACATCGAGGTCGAGGGGAACCACAACTACCTCGTCGACGGTGTGATGGTGCACAACAGCCCGGAGACCACGACAGGTGGCAAGGCGCTCAAGTTCTACGCCTCCGTGCGGATGGACATCCGGCGGATCGAGACGCTCAAGGAGGGCACCGAGCCCGTCGGCAACCGCACGCGCGTCAAGGTCGTCAAGAACAAGATGGCGCCACCGTTCAAGCAGGCCGAGTTCGACATCCTCTACGGCGTGGGCATCTCGCGTGAGGGCGGCCTGATCGACATGGGCGTGGAGCACGGGCTGGTCCGCAAGTCGGGCTCGTGGTTCACCTACGAGGGCGACCAACTCGGCCAGGGCAAGGAGAACGCGCGCGGGTTCCTGCGCGACAACCCCGACCTCGCCAACGAGATCGAGAAGCGGATCAAGGAGAAGCTCGGCGTGGGCGCGAAGGTCGACGCCCCCGCCGACGACGCCGCGGCGGGCAAGGCGGCCGCCCCGACCGCCGCAGGCAAGGCCGCGGCCCCGGCCGCCGCGGCCGCGCCCGCCAGCGGCGCCAAGGGCAAGAAGGCGCCCTTCTGATGGTCGACGCCTCGCGGGAGTCCGGGGCGTTGGTCCCGGACCCGTGGGGCGGTCGCTCCCCGGCGCCCGCGGACGGCCCGGGAGCCGAGCGGGATGACGCGCACGGCGTGGGCGACGGCGGTCGCGGCGTGGGGAAGCGCCGCGGCCGCACGGGCCGCCGGTCCTGGCCGCGGGACGGGTCCGGGGGTGACCCGGGTGGTCGGGCTGGCGCGCGCGAGCGCGCCCCACGTAAAACCGTGGCCGAACGGCTTGAGATGGGCGAGGTCAGCGCTGACGAGGCGGCCGAGCTCGCGCGTGAGACTGTGCTGCGCATCCTCACGGCCGCGCCCAAGAGCCGCCGTGAGCTGGAGCAGTCGCTGGCCCGCAAGGGCTACCCCGAGCACGTCGTGGCGCCCGTGCTCGACCGGTTCGACGAGGTCGGGTTGGTCGACGACACCGGGTACGCGCAGATGGTCGTGCGCACTCGGCACGCCGAGCGCGGCCTGGCGCGGCGCGCCATCGCCGCGGAACTGCGCCGGCGGGGGATCGACGAGGACACGGCGGCCGACGCGCTGTCCCAGGTCGGGGACGACGACGAGCAGGCGCAGGCGCGGGCGCTCGCGGGCCGGCTCGTGGCCCGCTCGCGTGGGGCCGCTCGGGACGCGCGCGTGCGCCGGGCCGTCTCGGCGCTGGCCCGCAAGGGCTATGGCCCCGGCCTGGCCTTCGCGGTCGTCAAGGACGCGCTCGCCGCGGAGGGCGAGGAGACCGACGACCTGCCGGACACGCCGTAGGCCGTCGACCGTTCGACCTGGGGGCTGGGGCTCCTGCGACCGGGGTGCCGCCGGGCTGAGGTCTACGGCTCGTCGACGGCGCCGGCGCGAGTCACGACGATCCCCGGCCCGACACCCTGCCCCGCCTGAGGCTTGGCCGAGGTGCGGCTGGACAGACGCCGGGCGAGGCGCCCGGCGACGAAGGACAGCACGACGTTGAGCAGGATGAACAGCACGGCGATCACGAACAGCGCCTGGAGCGGGTTGCCGCCTCCCGAGGCGAGGATCTGCGCCGAGCGTAGGAGCTCCTTGTAGCCGATGAGCTGGCCGAGGGCGGAGTCCTTCAGGACGACCACGAGCTGGGAGATGACGGCGGGCAACATGGCGATGAGCGCTTGGGGGAGCTGGACTGAGCGCAAGGTCTGTCCGCGGGTGAGACCGAGCGAGAGTCCGGCCTCGGCCTGTCCGCGCGGCAGGTTCCCGACTCCGGCGCGCACCAGCTCCGCGATGACCGAGCCGTTGTAGAGGACCAGCGCGACGACGACGGCGGTGAAGGCCGAGTCGCTGATCACGGCCTTGAGGCCGATCCCGAACAGCGCGTTGAGGAACACCATCATCAGCAGCACGGGCACCGCGCGCAGGAACTCGACGATGATCGAGCACACCCAGCGCACGGGCCGCAGGGCCGAGAGCCGGCCGACGCCGAACAGCACGCCGAAGACGACCGCTCCGACGGTCGCGAAGGCGGCAGCGCGCAGCGTGTTCTGCAGGCCGGGCAGGTAGTAGAACTCCCAGGCCCGCGGATCGGTGGCGGTGCGCCAGAGCCCGGCGGCCAACTGACCCTTGCCCGACAGGACGACCAGGACCCAGGCGAGCAGGCCGAGCACGACGACGGCGCCCACGAGGTTGCCGATCGCCATCGCGCGGCGGCCGCGCGGGCCGGGGGCGTCGAACAGGACGGAGGCGCTCATCGTGTGCTCCCCGTGAGGTCGCGGATGGTGACGGGGCGGGGCGCGGTCATCGCCTGACCGCCAATCGGCTCGACAGCCACGTGGTGGCCAGGCCGATGGGGATGACCAGGATGACGAACCCGATCGCGAAGGTCAGGAAGACCTGCCAGCGGTAGTCGGCGTGGAACTCGATCATGGTCTTCATGACGCTCGACGTCTCGGTCGAGACGGAGGCGGCGGCCGCGACCGTCGAGTTCTTGAGCAGGGCGATCAGGGTGTTGCCGAGCGGGGCGATCGCGCCGCGGAACGCCTGGGGCAGCACGATGATCCGGGCGGCGGCGAGAAAGGGCAGCCCGATCGCGCGCGCGGCCTCGGCCTGCCCGACGGGCACGGTGTTGACGCCTGAGCGGATCGCCTCGCAGACGAACGCGGCGTGGTAGACCCCGAGCCCGATGACGGCGAACAGGAAGAAGTTCGTGGTGAAGTCGCGCGAGAGCGTGATGCTCAACTGTGTCCAGATCGCCAGGACCAGGAACGTCATGATGACCGTCAGCGGCGTGTTGCGGATGATGTTGACATACGCCTTGCCGGCCCACTGCAACGAGAGCAGGGGTGAGATCCGCATGATCGCCAGCACCGTGCCGATGCCGAGCGCGACCAGGGCGCCCCAGAAGGTCAATTGGATGTTGACCCAGAACGCGCCGAGCACGTCGTACTGCGAGAGCACGTCGAGGAATGGCGACATGCGGCTCCCTTCACGGAGTGGTCACGGCGGACCCGACCAGCGCGATCGCGGTCGGGTCCGCCGAGACGAGGGTCGAGCGAGGTCCGATCAGGCGCAGGCGTCCAGCGTCGGCGGGTTCTCGTCGGCGTTGGGCGTGTAGCCGGTGCCCTCGGTGTTCTTCTCGATGAACTGCTCCCAGGAGCCGTCGTCGAACATCTCCTGGACCGCCGCGTTGACCTTCTCGCAGGTGTCGGTCGAGCCCTTGGGCAGGCCGATGCCGTAGCGCTCGGTCGTGAACGGCGCGCCGACCACCTTGACCTTGCCCTTGTTGGCGTCGGTCGCGGCCAGGCCCGCGAGGATGATGTCGTCGGTCGTGACGGCGTCGACCTGGCCGGCCACGAGCGCGGTCACGCACTCGGCGTAGCCCGGGCGCTCCAGCAGGTTGACCCCGGCCGAGTAGGAGTCCTTGATCTTCTGCGCCGACGTCGAGCCGGTGACCGAGCACAGGTTCTTGCCCTCGAGCGCGTCGGGGCCCGTGATGTCGGTGTTGTCGGTGCCCACGAGCAGATCCTGGCCGGCGACGAAGTACGGTCCGGCGAAGTCGACGACCTTCTGGCGCTCCTCGGTGATCGAGTACGTCGCGAAGATCATGTCGACCTGCCCGGTCTGCAGCATCTGCTCACGCTGCGCCGACGGGGACTCGACCCACTGGATCTGGTCGGGCGAGTAGCCGAGCTTGCCGGCGACGTAGGTCGCGACGTCGACGTCGAAGCCGGTGTGGTCGGCGCCGTCCTGGTAGCCGAGGCCCGGCTGGTCGAACTTGACCCCGATCTTGATCGTGCCTGTTCCGGTGCCGTCGCCGGTCGGCTCGTTGGCCTCTCCGCCGGGCTCGGCGCTCGAACACGCGGCCAGGGTCAGGGCGGCGGAGGCCGCGAGGGCCAGCAGCCCGGTAGTGCGCTTGCGCATGGTGTCCCCTTCGTGTGGTGCGTCCGGTCGGGCCGTGTGGTGGCCCGCCCGTGTCAGTGGATGAGGATCTTCGAGAGGAAGTCCTTCGCCCGCTCCGACGTTGGGGCGGTGAAGAACGTGTCCGGGTCTGCCTCTTCGACGATCTGTCCGTCGGCCATGAAGACGACTCTGTCCGCCGCTTTGCGGGCAAAGCCCATCTCATGGGTCACGACGATCATCGTCATGCCCTCTTTGGCGAGCGCGACCATCGCGTCGAGCACCTCGTTGACCATCTCGGGGTCAAGCGCGCTCGTGGGCTCGTCGAAGAGCATGACCTTGGGATGCATGGCCAGCGCCCGGGCGATGGCCACACGTTGTTGCTGGCCGCCCGAGAGCTGCGCCGGCATCTTGCGCGCCTGGTCCTCGACGCCGACGCGTCGCAACAACGCGAGCGCCTCGTCGTCGGCGGCCTTGCGCGAGGAACGGCGCACCTTCCGCGGACCGAGGGTCACGTTGTCGAGCACCGTCTTGTGTGCGAACAGGTTGAACGACTGGAACACCATGCCCACGTCGGCGCGCAGCCGGGCCAGCCCCCTGCCCTCGGCCGGCAACGGTTTGCCGTCCACGCGGATCGCGCCCTCGTCGATGGTCTCCAGGCGGTTGATCGCTCGGCACAGTGTGGACTTGCCCGACCCGGAGGGGCCGACCACGACCAGAACTTCACCCTTGCGCACCGTGAGATTGATATCGCGCAGTACGTGCAGGTCGCCGAAGTGCTTGTTGACGCCTGTGAGCTCCACCAGTGCGGGTGCATCAATGTCCATCGTGTTCCGCCCCCGTTCGTGTGTTCGTCCAGCATCGCGGTCGCCGGGGTCGAGCAACAGCCCCGGACTTCCCTCTGCGGCTACAACTTGATCACAATATTCCGATTCGTCGGTTCATGACCTGCGCCGACGTCGGGTTTTCCCGACGTGGAGTCGGGACCGTACCCTAGTGGCGATGTCCTCCGCCACCCTTTCCCTGTCCGGCGTGCCCGCGGCGCGCACCTATGTCGTGCGCACCCTCGGGTGCCAGATGAACGTCCACGACTCCGAGCACATGGCCGGCATGCTCGAGCAGGCCGGCTATGTCCGCGCGTCCGCGCAGGACGACGCGGCGAACCTCGCCGACGTCGTCGTCATCAACACCTGCGCCGTGCGCGAGAACGCCGCGACGCGCCTGTACGGCAACCTCGGGCACCTGGCCGGCATCAAGGCGCAGCGGCCCGGCATGCAGATCGCCGTGGGCGGCTGCCTCGCCCAGAAGGACCGCGGTGAGATCGTCGCCAAGGCGCCGTACGTCGACGTCGTCTTCGGCACGCACAACCTGGACGCCCTGCCCGTGCTGCTCGAGCGTGCGCGGCACAACGCGGCCGCACAGGTGGAGATCGCCGAGTCGCTGCAGGTGTTCCCGTCCACGCTGCCCACGCGCCGTGAGTCGGTCTACGCGGGCTGGGTCTCCATCTCGGTGGGCTGCAACAACACCTGCACCTTCTGCATCGTGCCGCACCTGCGCGGCAAGGAGCGCGACCGGCGCCCCGGCGAGATCCTCGCCGAGGTCCAGGCGCTCGTCGACGCCGGCGCCGTGGAGGTCACGCTGCTGGGCCAGAACGTCAACTCCTACGGCGTCGAGTTCGGCGACCGCGGCGCGTTCGCCAAGCTGCTGCGCGCGTGCGGGCAGATCGAGGGCCTGGAGCGCGTGCGCTTCACCAGCCCGCACCCCGCCGCGTTCACCGACGACGTCATCGACGCGATGGCGCAGACCCCCAACGTCATGCCGTCGCTGCACATGCCGCTCCAATCGGGCTCGGACCGGATCCTGCGGGCCATGCGCCGCTCGTACCGCTCCGAGAGGTTCCTCGGCATCCTCGACCGTGTGCGCGCAGTCATGCCCGACGCGGCCATCACGACCGACCTGATCGTCGGGTTCCCGGGCGAGACCGAGGAGGACTTCGCGCAGACGCTGCGCGTGGTCGAGGCGTCGCGGTTCGCCTCGGCGTTCACCTTCCAGTACTCCCCGCGCCCCGGCACGCCCGCCGCGACCATGGACGCGCAGGTCCCCAAAGAGGTCGTGCAGGAGCGGTTCGAACGGCTGCTCGCGCTGCAGGAGCGCATCAGCGCCCAGGAGGCCGCGGCGCAGGTGGGCCGCACTCTTGAGGTGCTGGTGGTCGAGGGCTCGGGCAAGAAGGACGGCGCGACCGCGCGACTGTCCGGGCGCGCGCCCGACAACCGCCTGGTGCACGTCGCCCTGCCCGACGGCGTCACCGCGCCGGGCGCGCCGACCTCGCTCGCCGACCCGAGGCTGGCGCCCACGGCCGACCTCGACCCGCGCCTGCCGCGCCCGGGGGACATGGTGACCGCGGCGGTCACGCACGCCGCGCCGCACCACCTGATCGCCGACTCGGCGCTGGCGGGCGGCGCGTACGCGGTGCGCCGCACCCGCTCGGGTGACACGTGGGCGCAGCGCGAGCGCACGCGTCTGGGCGCCCCGGAGGAGGGCCACAGCCATGGCGCTCCCGCGCCGTCGGGCCCGGTCTCCCTCGGCATGCCGACGCTCCTGAGCCGCTGACCCTCGTCATGCCGCGTCGGGCGGCGCCAGCGCCGCGAGCGACCCGAAGAACTGCGACGCCGTCGCCAGCCCGCACGTGATCGTCGCGGCGAGCTGGTCGTCGGTCGCACCGTGCTCGAAGTCGACCGACACCTCGGCGTACAGCGCGAGGCCGTCGCCCTCCTCGCGCGCGTAGACCTTGGGCCAGATGCGCTCGCGGTTCCAGTCGTTGACCGCCTGGAGCACAGCGAGCCGTGTGGGCCGGGGCGCGGCGCCGGACCACCGCCCGCGGATCTGCAGGATCTCCTCGTGGTCGCCCAGCAGCAGGAACCAGAACCGGTTGCCGTCCCAGGTGCCCGTGACGTCGCCGTCGGAGTCGATCCGGAACCGGTAGCCGCGCCGGGTCAGGTCGTCGCCCACCCGCTGTGACGTCAGCGGCTCGGGCCGTTGGTCGGTGACCGGGTCGGCGGGTCGCGACGCCCCCGGGGAGCGCCCCGCGCGCGGCGCCAGTCCCCGGACCCGGTCGAGCCAGGTGCTGCGGCGGCTCATGGCGCCTCCTGCAGCGGGTCGGGGTACTCGGCGTCGAGGCTGTCGAAGAACATCGATCCGGTCATCAGCCCGCACTGCAGCAGTTGCTCGAGCTGGTCGTCAGTCACACCGTGCTCGACGTCCACCGTCGTCTCGGCGCACACGACGACGCCGCCGTCGTCGCGCACGCGCGTGTACGTCTTGGGACAGATGTGGTCGGCGTTCCACGCGTTGCACACCTCCAGCAGCTCCTCCAGGCGCTCGATCGTCGCCTGGCGGTGCCACTGACCGCGCACCTGAAGCACCTCGTCGCGCTCCCCGAGCACCAGGAAGTAGAAGAGCCGGCCGTGCCACAGCCCGCCGAGGTCGCCGTCGGAGTCGGCGAAGTAGGAGAACCCGGAGCGCTCCAGCCACGCGACGACGCGGTCGTGCGACAGCGCCGTGGGCACGGGGCCCCGGTCGCCACGCGCAGGGCCAGACGTGCCGCGGGCGCCGGCCGCGACGCGAAGCAGCACGCTCTCGACGCGTTCGCGCAGCTCCTGTTCGTCGAGGTCGCTCGCCTCATCAGCGTCGTCGTGGCGGCGGACTGGCGTCCTGCCCTCGTCCCTTCCTGTCGGACGGTCGGCGGAGCCGCCGTCCCGGCGTGACCCGAAGAACCTCACCCCAACAACCCTACCGGGCACGGTCGCGGCGGTGGGAGGCGACGCCGGGCGACCACGCCGAACCACCCACCGGCGGTAGTGTCGGCGCGTGCCGAGCCTCGTCGTCGTCCCCGCCACGCCCCTGCTGGTGTGCGGTGCGTCAGGCGAGGGGGACGCCGTGCCCGGCCTGCGCGACGCCGTCCGCTCCGTCCTGGCCCGCGAGGTCGCCCAGGCGTGCGCCGTCGCCGTGCTCGCTCACGGCCCCGTGGCGCGGTCCGGGCGGCTGCGCCCGACGCTGGCCGGGGCCGGGATCGCGGACGCGCACGTGCCGCTCGCGCGATCGCTCGCGGGGTGCGCCGACGCCGCGTGGGACGGGTGGGCGTCGACCGGGGCGTCGATCGCCCTGTTCGCGCTGGCTGACGCGGGCCTCGCCCTCGCAGCGCGCGCGGTCGACGTGGTCGAGACGCCCGCGCAGGCGCCCGCCGCGACCGTGCGCGCCGCCGCCGACCGTCTGCTCGCCGCGCTGCGGGGATCGCCGTCGGCCGCGGCACGCGCCATGCCAGGCCTGATCGTGGTCGCGGACCAACCGTCGCCGGGGGTGGACGCGGTGCTGGCGCAGGTGACCGCACACGGACGCTGGTCGCACGAGGCGCGCGACGCGCCGGCCCGGCACGAGCACCTGCCGGGCTCCTACCGCGTGACCGTGCGCCGCCTGGTGACATGAGCGGCGGGCCCAACCGGACGGGTTCGACGACGCCGCTGCGCGCTGGCGGCGCCGTGCGGCGTCGTACGGTGGGCGCGTGATCGTCGCCGTCGTCGGCCCCACCGCCACCGGGAAGTCAGACCTCGCGCTCGACCTCGCGCAGGCCTTGAGCCTGCCGGGGGCGCCCGCCGAGATCGTCAACGCGGACGCCTACCAGCTGTACCGGGGCATGGACGTCGGCACCGCCAAGGTGCCGCCCGCGCAGCGGCGCGGCGTCGTCCACCACCAGCTCGACGTGCTCGACCCGCTTGAGGACGCCTCGGTCGCGCGGTACCAGGCCGAGGCCCGTGCCGACCTCGCCGCCATCGCCGCGCGCGGCGCTCGCGCCGTCGTCGTCGGCGGGTCCGGGCTGTACGTGCGCGCGCTGCTGGACCACATGGACTTCCCGGGCACCGACCCACGCGTGCGCGCCGAGCTCGAACAGCGCGCCGAGAGCGAGGGGCGCCTCGCCCTGCACGCCGAGCTCGCCCGCCACGACCCCGACGCCGCCGCGAGCATCGGGCCGCACAACACGCGGCGCATCGTGCGCGCGCTCGAGGTCATCGCGATCACCGGTCAGCCCTACACCGCCAACCTGCCGCGGCAGGAGTACGTGCGCCCCGCCGTGCAGATCGGCCTCGACTGTGACCGCGTCACGCTCGACGCGCGCGTCGCCTCGCGCGTCGAGCGCATGTGGGACCTCGGCCTGGTCGAGGAGGTGCGCGGCCTGGCGAGCCCCGCGCAGGGCGGGTGCGGGCACGGGCTGGGGACGACGGCGGCGCGCGCCGTCGGGTACGCCGAGGTGCTTGAGGCGCTCGCGGGCCGCACGAGCCGGGACGAGGCGCGCGCCGCGGTCACGGCGAACACGCGGCGCCTGGCCCGAAAACAGATGGGCTGGTTCGGCCGCGATCCGCGGGTGCGCTGGCTCGACGCGGCCGACCCCGACCTGCTCGCCCGGGCGCTCGACGTCGTCACGGCCGCTGACGCCGGCACGCTGCCCGAGCCGGGCGCGGCGCCCGTCCGCCGTAGTCTGGGGTCATGACGACCCAGGCCGACGCCGAGCCGACGACGCCGCCCGCGCAGCCCCGCACGCTGAGGTTCACCAAGGGCCACGGCACCCACAACGACTTCGTCCTGGTCGCCGACACGCGCGGCGACCTCGATCTGACCCCCGAGCAGGTGCGGCGGTTGACCGACCGCCGCGGCGGTGTCGGCGGGGACGGCGTGATCCGTTTGGCGCCCACGGCCGCCATCGCGCGGGCCGGCGAGTCCATCGCTGACGAGGTCCTCGCCCAGGAGCCGGGAGCGATCTGGTTCATGGACTACCGCAACGCCGACGGGTCCGTCGCGGAGATGTGCGGCAACGGCGTGCGCGTGTTCACGGCGTTCGCCGAGTCGCTCGGCCTGGCCCG
Source organism: Xylanimonas ulmi (assembly GCF_004216535.1). Taxonomy (NCBI): domain Bacteria; kingdom Bacillati; phylum Actinomycetota; class Actinomycetes; order Micrococcales; family Promicromonosporaceae; genus Xylanimonas; species Xylanimonas ulmi. The sequence continues at coordinate 1,747,043 of NZ_SGWX01000001.1, read as the reverse complement.
CCTGGACGACGGCGGTGAGCTCGCGCTCGGCACCCGGGCCGGGGTCCGGCGTGTGCGCAAGGAGCAGGGGCCCGACGGCACGCCGTGGTACGCGGTCGACATGGGCGCGTGGCTGCTGCCGGGCGGCCCGGAGGCCGAGGCCGCCGGCGCCGACTCCGCGGTCGCCGTGCGCGGCTGGAGCGCGCCGCGCCCCGCGCTGTCGGTCGACCTCGGCAACCCGCACACCGTGGTGGCCCTGGCGTCTGTCGACGAGCTCGCGGGGCTCGACCTGACCGTCGCCCCGCAGGTCGCGCCGGCGCCGCCGCACGGCACCAACGTCGAACTGGTGGTGCCGCTCGGCGAGAGCGCCGCCGAGGATGGCGCGGTGGTCGGGCGCGTGCGCATGCGTGTGCACGAGCGCGGCGTCGGCGAGACACAGTCGTGCGGGACGGGAGCGGTCGCGGCCGCTCTCGCGGTGCGCACCTGGGCCGCCGCGGGTGGGCGCGAGCCGGTCGACACCTGGTTCGTCGAGGTGCCCGGCGGGCTGCTGCGCGTGCGCGCCCTGCCGGGCGGCCGCGCCGAGCTCGCGGGGCCCGCGCAGCTGGTCTTCACGGGCGAGACGCGCCCGTAGCGAGCCCGGCGCGCGGGGCCCGGTGCGCGCCCCGGCCGCTCAGCGCGTCACGCGCAGCACGCGGTAGCCCTTGGCGCTCGCGGCGCGCTCGACGCGCACGCCGAGGCTCTCGCCGAGCTCGGCCTCGATCCACCGCGCGAGCGAGTCCGCGCCGAGGTTGCGCTGCACCACAAGCCACGCCCCGTCGGCGTCGCCCGACGACGGCGCGAGCCGTGCGAGCCACGTGCGCAGCATGTCGTGCAGCACGTCCTTGCCGACGCGGATCGGCGGGTTGGACCAGATGGCGGTGAACGTGACGTCGTCGGGCACCCCGCCCGGCCCAGGCCGCGCGGTGCGTAGGTTCGCGAGCCCGAGGCGCTGCGCGTTGCGTCGCGTGAGGTCCAGGGCGCGCTCGCTCACGTCGACGGCCCACACGGTCGCCTCCGGGGACTCGGTCGCGAGGGTGAGCGCGAGCGGGCCCCACCCGCAGCCGAGGTCGAGCAGGCGCCCGGTCGAGGGGGGAGTGGGCGCCGCGCGCAGCAGCACCTGCGTGCCCAGGTCGACGCGGCCGGGGGAGAAGACGCCCGAGGCCACCTCGACCTCGACGTCGCGCCCCGCGAGGCGCACGGTCACGGTGCGCCGCTCGGCGGCCGTGGCGGGCCCACCCGTGAAGTAGTGCTCGGGAACGTCGGGCAGCTCGGCGTCGGTCACGGCGTGATCTTATGCGGCGGGCGCCGCGAGCCGCGGGCCGCGGGCCGCCTGGCGTCCTGCCCGCGCACCGCTGACGCGCCGCGATGTCGGGGGCGGAAATCCCCGGGACCGGGACGGCGTTGCGTGGGAGAATGACGTGTTCCACGCGCCCGGAAATGGCGCACCCCGCACGAGAGGCACATCTTGACCCACACCCCGCAGGACCCGACGGTCCCCGCCGCGGAGCACGATCACGACGCGAGCGCGGCCCCGCGCGACGCGCAGGCCATCGCGAACGACGTCGTGGCCCGGGTCCTGGCCAGGGCGGGCACGGCCCGCGCCGAGGGCGGCACGGTGCACGTGGCGCACGACGGCGAGCAGATCGACCTGGAGGAGCGCACCGCGCTGCGGCGGGTCGCCGGACTGTCGACCGAGCTTGAGGACGTCACCGAGGTCGAGTACCGCCAGCTGCGCCTGGAGAAGGTCGTGCTGATCGGCATGTACTCGGGTGGCGAGGCCGCCGCGGCCGAGGCCGAGGTCTCACTGCGCGAGCTCGCCGCGCTCGCCGAGACCGCGGGCTCGCAGGTGCTCGACGGCCTGCTGCAGCGGCGTCAGAAGCCCGACCCCGGCACCTACCTCGGCTCGGGCAAGGCGGCCGAGCTCGCCGCGCTCGTGCGCGACGTCGGGGCCGACACCGTCGTCGCCGACACCGAGCTCGCGCCCTCGCAGCGTCGCGCGCTCGAGGACATCGTCAAGGTCAAGGTCGTCGACCGCACCGCGTTGATCCTCGACATCTTCGCCCAGCACGCCAAGTCACGGGAGGGCAAGGCCCAGGTTGAGCTCGCCCAGCTCGAGTACCTGCTGCCGCGCCTGCGCGGCTGGGGCGACTCGATGTCCCGCCAGGCGGGCGGCCAGGTGGGCTCTGGGGGCGCCGGCATGGGCTCGCGCGGCCCCGGTGAGACCAAGATCGAGCTCGACCGCCGCCGCATCCGCAACCGCATGGCCAAGCTGCGCCGCGAGATCAAGGACATGGCGCCGTCGCGCGCGACCAAGCGGCTTGAGCGCAAGCGGCACGCGATCCCGAACGTCGCCATCGCGGGCTACACCAACGCGGGCAAGTCTTCGCTGCTCAACGCGCTGACCGACGCCGGCGTGCTCGTCGAGAACGCGCTGTTCGCCACCCTCGACCCCACCGTGCGCCGCGCCCGCACCGACGACGGGCGCGTGTACACGCTCGCCGACACCGTCGGATTCGTACGGCAGCTGCCCCACCAGCTCGTCGAGGCGTTCCGCTCGACGCTGGAGGAGGTGGGCGACGCCGCGCTCCTGCTGCACGTGGTCGACGCCTCGCACCCTGATCCCGAGGGCCAGATCGCCGCGGTGCGTGAGGTGCTCGCGGAGATCCCCGGCATCGACGAGGTGCCTGAGGTCGTGGTGCTCAACAAGGCGGACGTGGCGGACCCGGCCGTCGTCGGGCGTGTCCAGCGGCGCGAGCGGCGCACCGTCGTCGTCTCCGCGCACACGGGCGAGGGCGTCGCCGAACTGCGCGCGCTCATCGCCGCCGAGTTGCCGCGGCCCGACGTCGCCATCGACGTCGTCGTGCCGTACTCGCGCGGCGACCTGGTCAACCGCGTGCACCAGTCGGGCGAGATCGACCACGAGGAGCACCTGGCGACGGGCACGCTGCTGCGCGGACGCGTCGACGAGGCGCTCGCGGCCGAGCTGGAGCGCGCCCGGGTCGCGGCGACGACGGGCTGACGCGTCGCGCCACAGCCTCACACGGGCCGCGCCGACAACCTCGCCCTGTGCGGGCGCATCCGCATCACGCGCCTCTCGACGAACCGGTACGACAGTGCGGCGACGACGAGCGTGAGCGCCAGCTTGAGCGCCGTGGCCGTCGCGTCGAGCTGCAGGCTCACCGCTGCTGCGGGAACCAGCGTCCCGATGATGCCCGCGATGGGCGCGTGCCACAGGTAGACGCCGTAGGAGCGCTGCCCGACCCATACAAGAGGCCGCAGTGACATGACGCGGGACAGCGCCGTCGCCCGCGCCGCGGTCAGGGCGGCGATGATGGTCGCCGCGGCGACGCCGATGAGGCTCGAGCCGCCGTACAGGTAGAACGGCGCCGTGAGGGCGTCCGGGACCAGGACGAAGGCCCCCAGGAGCATGGCGCACGCGGCGGCGAGCCAGTCGGGCACGCGCAGCTGGCGCCGGGCCAGGACGAGCGCGAGCAGGCAGCCCAGCAGCAGTTGCTCGGCGCGGGTGTCGGCCGCGTAGTAGATCCGGTCGCGGGGCCACCCGGCGAGCGCGACACCGACGCGGTAGAGCACCGCGGCCGTGGTGATCGCCGCGGTGACGGCGAGCAGCCGAGTCCGGCCCACCCTCCGGAGCACCACGACGACGACGAGCGGCCAGAGTGCGTAGAAGTACTCCTCGACCGAGAGCGACCACGCGTGGAGCATCGACTCCAGGTGGACGCCCGAGGCGGCGATCGGCGAGGTCGCGTACCCGACCGCCGCCAGGACGCCCAGGAGGCTCTGTGTTCGCAGCGTTCCCTGGAAGAGCACGAGATACGCGACGCTCAGGACGACCGCGAGCAGGAGCAGCGCGGGCAGCAGGCGCCGCGCCCGGCGCAGATAGAAGCCGAGCAGCGACACCGAGCCCGTGCGTGCGTGCTCGCGCAGGAGCACACCGGTGATCAGGAAGCCGGAGAGCACGAAGAAGACGTCGACCCCGACGTAGCCGCCCGGGAACCACCGCGCCTCGGTGTGGAACAGGAAGACCGCGAGGACGGCGACGGTGCGGAGGCCGTCGAGCTGTGGCAGGTACCCGCCGTTCGTGGGCTCGGGTGCGGGGCGCACGTCGCCCCGGGTGTCCATGCCCTTCTCTCGGGTGTGGGTCACCGCAGCCCTCCGTCTCTCGTGGGCACGTCGCCTGGAGCCCTTGCATCGACCTGCCCGGGAGCGGCCGTTCGCTGGCGAGCGTAGAACGCCGACATGCGCTCGGGCAGCGTCAGGGGCCGCTTTCACCAGGGTGGAATTCGGCGGCATGAATTCGGCGGCATGGAGCGGGCGGTTGTGCTCGTCGCCGACGGCTGCCGCCCCTAGGATCGTTCGGTGACCACCGCCCCCGACGCCGCCGAGCACGCCGACGCCGAGGTCGCCTCGGTCGAGGCGCTGCTCGACCTGGCCGTCGCGCGCCTGGGCGGCGGGCGGCGCGACGGGCAGCACCGCATGGCGGTCGAGGTTGACTCGGCGATCGACAGCGGGCGGCACCTGCTCGTTCAGGCGGGGACCGGCACCGGCAAGTCGCTCGGCTATCTCGTGCCCGCGGTGCGCCACGCCGTTCTCGCCGACGAGCGGGTCATCGTCTCGACGGCGACGCTCGCGCTGCAGCGGCAGGTCGTCACGCGGGACCTGCCGCTTGTCGCCGACGCGGTCGCGCCCTTGCTCCCGCGCCCGCCCAAGGTCGCACTGCTCAAGGGGTGGCACAACTACCTGTGCCTGCACAAGGTCGGTGGTGGTTTCCCGGCCGACGACGCGACGCTGTTCGACCTGTCCGGCCTCGCGCCGGGCGAGAGCGCCGCGGACCACCCCGCCGAGGGGCGGCGAGGGCGCCGCGAGGACGGCGCCGCCTCGCTCGCCGACCAGGTGCGGCTGCTGCACACGTGGGCGCAGGAGACCGAGACGGGCGATCGCGACGACCTCGTTCCGGGCGTGCCCGACCGCGCGTGGCGCCAGGTGTCGGTCACCTCGCTCGAATGCCTTGGGCAGCGGTGCCCGCTGTTGGCTGAGTGCTTCCCCGAGCGAGCGCGCGCGGCGGCGCGCGAGGCTGACGTCGTCGTCACCAACCACGCCATGCTGGGCATCGCCGTCTCGGGCAGCCCGCACGTGCTGCCTGAGCACGGCGTCGTGGTGGTCGATGAGGCGCACGAGCTCGCCGACCGCGTCACCTCGGCCGCGACGGTGGACCTCTCGCTGACGAGCGTCGAGCACGCCGCGCGGCTCGCGCGCCGGCACGCCGGGGCCGAGACGACGCAGCTCGACGCCGCGGCGCAGGCGTTCGGGTCCCTCATCGCACAGGCCGCGGCCAGCGCCTTCCCGCTGGGGCTGCCCGAGGAGTTGCGCACGGCGGTGGGCGCCGTGCGTGACGCCGCGCGCGAGCTGTTGACGCGCGTCAAGCCCGACGCCACGCCCAAGGACGGCGGAGCGCCGCTCGACGCGGGCGCGAAGATGGCGCAGTCCGCCGTGCTGCAGCTGTTTGAGGTCGCGGAGCGCATGGCGGCCGAGGACACCTCGTCCGACGTGCTGTGGTGCGCGCGGCCGGGTGACGGGCCAGGCAGCGGGTGGGGCGACGGCGTCTCGCGCCTGCACGCGGCCCCGCTGCACGTGGCGGGCTTGATCCGCGCGGGCCTGCTGGCCGAGGCGACCGGAGTGTTCACGTCCGCGACGCTGACGCTCGGCGGGCGCTTCGACGCCGTGGCCGGGTCGCTGGGCCTGGGCCGAGACGGCGACGATGGCGGCGACTGGACCGGGGTCGACGTGGGCAGCCCGTTCGACTACCCCCGCCAAGGAATCCTCTACGTCGCGCGGCATCTGCCCGCCCCGGGGCGCGAGCCCACCACCGACGCGCAACTCGACGAGATCGCCGGGCTGATCGAGGCTGCGGGCGGGCGCACGCTTGGACTGTTCTCCTCGCGGCGCGCCGCGGGCGCCGCGGCCGAGGCGATGCGTGAGCGACTCGACGTCCCGGTGCTCGCCCAGGGTGACGACCAGCTGCCGACGCTCGTACGCCAGTTCGCGCACGACCCGGCGACGTGTCTGTTCGGCACACTCTCGCTGTGGCAGGGCGTCGACGTGCCCGGGCCCTCCTGCCGCCTCGTGCTCATCGACCGGATCCCCTTCCCGAGGCCGGACGACCCGGTGCGCTCGGCCAGGACGCGCGCGGTCGAGCGGGCCGGCGGCAACGGGTTCATGCAGGTCTCCGCGACGCACGCCGCGCTGCTGCTCGCCCAGGGCGCGGGCAGGCTGATCCGCACCGCACAGGACCGCGGCGTCGTCGCCGTCCTCGACCCGCGGCTCGCGACCGCGAGGTACGGCGCCTTCCTGACCAGGTCGATGCCCGACTTCTGGCCGACGGCGGACCCCGGCGTCGTGCGCGCTGCGCTGCGTCGCCTCGACACCTAACCTTGGCGACGTCACCGCCCACGAGCGGGCGACCCGTCCCAGTCACCACACGGAGGATCTCGTGACCATCCCCGCCCTGCGCAGCACCACCAACAAGCTCGCCATTGTGGGCGCGGGTGCTGTGGGGTCGACGCTCGCCTACGCCGCGCTCACCCGGGGGACAGCGCGCACCGTCGCGCTGCTCGACGTCAACACCCAGAAGGTCGAGGCTGAGGTGCTCGACCTTCAGCACGGCATGATGTTCATCCCGCCCGCGGAGATCGTGGGGTCCGACGACGTCGAGGTGTGCCGCGGCGCCGACGTCGTGGTCATCACGGCCGGCGCCAAGCAGCAGCCCGGCCAGACGCGCCTCGACCTGGCGGAGGCCACCATCGGCCTGACCCGCAAGATCCTGCCGGGGCTGCTGGAGGTCGCGCCCGACGCGATCTACATCATGGTCACCAACCCCGTCGACATCGTCACCTACGCCGCGCAGAAGATCTCGGGGCTGCCGCGCGAGCGCGTGTTCGGGTCGGGCACGGTGCTCGACTCGTCTCGGCTGCGCGCGGCGCTGGCGCTGCACTGCGGCGTCGCTGTGGGCAACGTCCACGCGTACATCGCCGGGGAGCACGGCGACTCGGAGATCGTGCTGTGGAGCTCGGCGACGATCGGCGGTGTCCCGTTGTTGGAGTGGCAGGCGCTGCCCGAGTACGGCGAGCTCGGGGAGGCCGAGCGCGCCGCCATCGCGCACGAGGTCGTCGACTCCGCCTACCGCATCATCGCGGGCAAGGGCGCCACCAACTACGCCGTGGGCCTGGCCTCGACACGCATCATCGAGGCGGTCCTCAAGAACGAGCACCGCGTGCTCACGGTGTCCTCGCGCCTGGACGACTACTACGGCATCGACGACGTGTGCCTCTCGGTCCCCTCGGTCGTCGACCGCCGCGGGGTCCCGGAGGTGCTGCGCGTGCCGTTGTCCGACGCCGAGATCGCCGGGTTGACCGCCTCGGCCGCGAGCATGCGGGCAGTCCAGAAGCGTTTCGGCCTCTAAAGCCTGTCGAACAACCTTGGTGGGGTGCTCGGCAGCGTCCTTCTCGGACGTCCCTATGCCGCGGTGGCGGTGAGGGTTCCCACGTCATCCCGGCTGGTTTCGTCGACGCGAGGGCGTCGGCCAGAGCCGTCCGGTCGGTGGGCGTTGTTGGCCTGGCCTCGTGCTTCGGGGTCCAGGACCTGGGAGTGTCGCTGTTCGCCCCAGGCGGCGAGGTTGATCGCGGCGTTGCGGTCGCGGTCGATGGTCAGCCCGCATGTGCCGCAGGTGAAGACGCGGTCCGCGAGGGTGAGCGTCGCCTTGACGTCACCGCACCCTGAGCAGGTCTTCGACGACGGGAACCACCGGTCCGCTGTGAGGAGTTGCCCGCCGCGCCAGGTCTGCTTGTAGGTGATCTGGTGGGCGAGCTCACCCCAGGCCGCGTCAGAGATGGCTGCGGCGAGCCGGTGGTTAGCGAGCATGCCGGTGATGTTGAGGTTCTCGATAACGAGCCGGTCGTGGGTCTTGACCAGCAGGTTCGAGACTTCGTGCAGGAAGTGGTGACGGCGGGCACGGACCCGCTCGTGGTGACGTGAGAGGCGTTTGACGGCGGCCCGCCGGCCCGCGGAGCCCTTGACCTTCCGGGAGACCGACTTCTGCAACCGGCGTGTGACCGGTCGCGCGGTCCGGAGCGCCTTGGGCGCCTCGTCGATGCGGAGCACCTCGGTGCCGTCGGCGGTGGCGGCGGCGACGGGTGCGCGCAGCCCGCGGTCCACGCCGACCCACCCGCTGTGGTCCGCGTCGTCACGGGCGGGATGCTGGGCGGCGGGGTGGAGGTCGGCGGCTTCGATGTTCAAGCTGATGCGCCACCGCCCGCCACGCCGGGAGACGGTCGCGAACAGGATCCGTGCCCGGCCCGTGTCGAGCATGCGACGCAACCGGCGGGTGTCGTCGTGGACCTTGATGGCGCCGATGCCCGGCAGGGTCACCGAACGAGGACCGTTCTCACCAACCCGGATCGTTGACCGCTGACCGGTCTTCGTCTGGGAGGTCTTGTTCCGCATGCGGAACGAGCCGCGCTCCGGGTTCTTCTTCTTGAGCCGAGGGTGCCCGACCGGCCGTCCGGCGCGCTTGCCCCGCCGAGAGGCCGTCCACGCCCCCAGCGCCTTGCCAAGGTCGACGACAGCCTCCTCGAACACCTGGGCGCTGACCTCGGCCCGCCAGGCCAGGCCAGTGACTTCCAGCTCAACGTTGCCGGAGCCGTCAACGACGAAGCGGCGGCCGGCGTCCTCGGTCTTCTTCCACGCGTTGAACGCGTTGATCAGGTCGAACCCCGTCCACGGCACCCGCACGACGTCGTCGCCGACGGCGTCCTTGGCCGCATGGCGGGCGTTCAGGTGCAGGCGAAGTCCCTGGTTGAACGCGAACCGTGCTGCGCCCTCGTGTCGGGCCAGCGCACGCGCCTGCTCCGCGGTGGGGTCAGCCACCCACTGGAACGTCGTATGCCGGGCCACGACGCGCACGCTACCGACGGGCGCCGACACGGTCCGGCATGTCGGTGCTGGTCAAGAGGATCTGTCCCGTGTGAACTCATCCCGCGCCGCCCGTACCCCTCCGACCTGACCGACACGGCCTGGGCGCGCATCGCCGCGCTCGTGGTCCCCACCCCCACCCGTGGCGGGCGGCCATGCTGCGAGCACCGGTGGCGCGAGTACGTCAACGCGCTGCTCCTCATCGTCGCGACCGGTATCCCGTGGCGCTCGCTCCCGCACGACTTCGCCGTGACCTGGTCCGCGACGCACAAGCACTTCAGCAGGTGGACGAAGAAGCAACTGTGGGGGCAGATGCTGACGATCCTGCGCGCCGAAGACCGCGTCCACGACGGCCGCGACCAGGAACCGACCGCAGCCGTCGTCGACTCCTCGTCCGTCAAGTCCACCCCGGCGCCCGGGGAGCGCGGGTTCGACGGCGCGAAGAAGGTCGACGGGATCAAACGCCACATCCTCGTCGACACCGCCGGACGGCTCCTGGCCGCCCACGTGACCGCGGCGAACGTCCAGGACCGGGCCGCGTTCGCCGACCTGCTGACGAAGAACCCGTGCCCGTCCGTGACGCACGTCTGGGCCGACAAGGGCTACACCGGCCAAGCCCCAGCCACCGCCGCGGCAGCGGCCGGGATCGAACTGGAGATCGTCTCCGGTCCCAAGCCCGTCGGCGGGTTCGTCGTCCAACCACGCCGGTGGGTCGTCGAGCGAACCAACGGGTGGATCAACCGACATCGACGTCTCGTGCGGCAGTACGAAGCCACCCTCACCGCTCACGAAGCGCTCGCGATCCTGTCCCAGATCCGCCTGCTGCTGCGCCGCCCCGACCGACACGGATAGTTGTTCGACAGGCTCTAGAGCGTCTCGTTCGTGCGCTCAACGACCCAGCGGCACGGTTGGACCACGAACCCGCCACGAGGTTGGAGGCGCGTTTTGCGCCAGGTGGAGGACTCGGCCTAGAGTCCGGCCGATGACTACGCCAGTTGCCGCGCGCAACCAGATCGGTGCTGAGCCTCCGCTCGTCGCATCGGGGCTGGTCCGCCGCTACCGCAGGAGCGACGCCCTCGCGGTCTCGGGTGTCGACCTCACGATCGAGGCGGGAGAGATCGTCACCTTGCTCGGCCCGAACGGGGCAGGCAAGACGACGACGGTGAAGATGTGCTCCGGCCTGCTCATGCCCACGGCCGGTTCGGTGCGGGTGAGCGGGAGGGACCCGTACCGTCGGTCGGCGCGCGCCATGGCCGACATCGGACTGGTCCTCGGCGGTGACGGCGGCTTCTACAAGAGGGCCACGGCGACGGCGAACTTGCTCTACTTCGCCGACCTTGCGGGCGTGCCGGCGCGCGAGCGGCACGACCGTGCCCGGGAGGTGCTCGCCGACGTCGGGCTGACGGACCGGGCCGGATCAAAGGTCAACGAGCTCTCGCGCGGCATGGTGCAGCGACTCCACATCGCCCGCGGTCTGCTGGCCCGACCTCGTCTCCTCCTGCTCGACGAGCCGACCAACGGACTCGACCCGGAGCACGCGCAGATGGTCCGCCGACTCGTGCGCAGCCTGTCGCGCCGCGGCGTCGGGATCCTGCTGACGACCCACTACCTGACCGAGGCCGAGGAACTTTCCGACCGGCTGATCGTGCTGCGCGCTGGGCGGGTCCGCGCGGAAGGTCACGTCGCCGACCTTGCCCGGGCCGGAGGGCTCAGCCACGTGACGACGTTCGCCCTGCCGCCCGGCGATCCGCTGGCGGCGACGGCCGCACAGCGGGCCGGCGTCGACGCCGTCGTCGATGTTCAGACCTTCCACGGCAAAGACCATGTCAGGCTGCAGTGGCGCACCGTGGCCCCAAGCCCCGAGTCCCTGGCGACGCTCGAGGAGGCGAGGGCGCGGGCGCTCGACTACACCGAGCGCCCGCCGACCCTCGAGGAGAACTACCTCGCACTGGTCGCAGAGCAACCGGGTGTGACGTCGTGATCGCACGCAGCGTGCGGATGCTCGCCTTTCAGGTCCGCCTGTTCGCTCGGAACTCCTACTTCACCCAGTTGCTCGTCACGAGCACCGTGTCGATTCTCCTACTGCAGTACGTCGCTTCGTTCGGGGCCGGGTCCGTCGTGACGTCGCAGGCCTGGCTGCGGGCCGGGATGACCGGAACATGGACGACGTGCGCCGTCTCGACCGGCCTGATCGGGTTCCAGCGGTTCCAGGGGACCTTGGTGCACCAGGTCGCGGCACGGATCGGCGCCCGCCCGGCGCTGGTCCCGGTCGTCGGTTCGGCCGCGACCTTTGGGCTCCTGGCATTCCCGCTCGCCGCCGCCGGCGGGGCGATCCTCGGGATCCCGCTGGCGATCACCGGGACCATGATCGTCGGTCTGGTCGTCTTCTGGTTCGCTTCGTTGTCGACCGCTCTGCTGGTCGCGGCGGCCTTCGCCCACTCACCGAACGCGCTCGTCTACGAGTCCACGGTCGCTGCGCCGATCGTGCTGCTCTCCGGCATGTTCGGGCTCCCCGGCGCGCTGGCGCCCGTCGAGCCGGTACTGCGGATCCTGCCTTTGCGGTCCGCGGTCCAGGCCTTGTCCGACGGCGGTGGTCCAGCCGTGTTCTGGCTTGACACCTTCCTCGCCGTCGTCGTCAGCGTCCTGTGGCTCGTCGCGTCAGCCTTCGTGGCGAAGGCGGCACTGCGCCGCGCCGTCGACCACGCAACCCTCGACATCACGTGATGACACCATGAGACTGCAGACCCTGCGCGTCGCGCTCACGATCGCCGTGGCGTCCTCGCCCCGGTTCGCGAGCTGGCGCACCGCGCTCATCTCGCTCGTCCTGACGCCGATCATCTCGACCCTCATGATCGTTGCTGTCGCGGCCTCGGTCGGCGGCGCCGAGGTGGCGATGACCGCATACGCCGGCGTCCTCGTCAGCGCGTTCGTCTCGGTCATGGCCTCGGTCAACGCCACCCTCGCCTATGAACGGATCACGGGGATCGTTCCCGCCTCCCTCGTTCCGCGATTCGGCACCCCGGCGTCCTGGTGCGCCCGGACGGTCGCCCCGCTCGCATCCGCCGCGATCGTCGCGCTCCTGGCGATCGGCGCCATCGACCTCCTCGACGGCGCGCACGACGGCGGGGCCGCGACCCGTGCCCTGACGGCCCTGCCGGTCGCGCTCGTGAGCGGGGCGCTGGTCGGACTCGCGGTCTGCGTCATCTCGTTGCTGGTCACCGACCCCTATCTCGTGGCGAACGTTCTCGGCGGCATCCTGGCGCTCACGGCCGGCGTCGTGGCTCCTCTGGAGGACTATCCCCGCTGGCTGCGCCCGATCTGCGAGTGGCTCCCGATGACCTGGACGGTTCAAGCGATGCGGACCGGCAACGCCGCCCTCGCCCGCGAGCCCCTCGCGATCCTCCCGTGGCTCCTGCTCGGCGTACTCGCCGTCGCCACAGCACGATCCCGCCTGCGAGACGGGCGCGACACGGCGTTCATCTAGTGGCTCGCTTCTGAAGCCTTCTGACGGTTGGCTTTCGTGAAGTCAACGAAGCCACTGGCGGCAGACCGCACGTCGGCGTCGCGCCGGTGGTGTCAGGAGCTGCTCGCGGTGCCAGGGCTGCCCAGGTGCCGGGCGAAGAACCGGAGCGAGCTGTCGATTTCGAAGGACGGGATTGCAAAGTGGCCGCCGGGATTGGCGTGAAGGGTCTTCTCGGCGGAGCCGAGTGCGTCGAACAGCTTCATGACGGAGTCCCGCGGGTTCCCCTCATCGTCCCACTGCTGCACGTACTCGACCGGGACGGTGATCCGTGCCGCGGTGTCGGTGAGCCAGTCGCATGCGATGAGGCCGAGGACCGCAGCCTTGATCCGAGGTTCGGCCGCGACGAGGCGGATGCCCGTCTCACCGGCAGCGGACAGGCCGTAATACCCGACGCGCTGGCTGTCGCCGACGCAGTCCAGTTTCTGGAGTGCATCGAGGGTGGTCTGCCAGTCGGGTATGAGCTGCGACGCTACGACTTCGAAGAGGGCGGGCCATTCTGGGCCGGCGGGCTCGCCTGCCGCCTTTCGTTCGTCGATGATTTCGACCAGCCGCCGGATCTCCGGGTGCTCCGGCCGGTCGCCGGTACCGGGCGCGTCGATCGCCGCGACCGCGAAGCCGCAGGAGGTGACGTAGGGGAAGGCTCGGGAGACGACCTCCCATCCCTTCTTGTGTTGGCCGCCGCCGTGCCCGATCAGGACCAGCGGACGGGGACCGGAGCCCTCGGCGGGCGTCCAGAGCACCCCGGGGATGTCCCCGATAGTGAAGAGCTGTTCGCGGATGCCGTCAACGACGGTCTCTGAGGTCATACGCATGACAGGATCAAATCGGTACTCCCGCAGACGCGGCGAGTGAATTATCTGGCCGGCCAGGCTGGCGACGTTGATGCCCTGCGCCCGGTTGATCTCCCGTCGCCGGGGCACGATCGGCCACACCCGCGCAGGCTGCACTGGTGTCCTGAGTCCGGGATTCTGCGCAGATGCGTGGCGACGTCAGGCCAACAACGGGGGCATAGGGACATCCGAGAAGGATGCTGCCGACAGCCTCATGGAGGTCCGGTCAGTGGCGGGCCGGGCTTGGTCCAGGGCGCCTCACAGGGCGCCTCACAGGGCGCGCAGCACCGCCACGACGCGACCGAGGATCTGGGCCTCATCGCCAGGAATCGGCGCGTAGGCCGGGTTCTGCGGCAGGAGCCACACATGCCCGTGGTCATGCTTGAGCGTCTTGACCGTGGCCTCGCCGTCAATCATCGCGGCGACGACCTCGCCGTTCTCGGCCACCGGCTGGCGGCGCACCACCACCCAGTCGCCGTCGCAGATCGCGGCGTCAACCATCGAGTCGCCCTGCACCTTGAGCAGGAACAGCTCGCCGTCGCCGACGAGCTGGCGGGGGAGCGGGAACACATCCTCGACGAGCTGCTCAGCGAGGATCGGTCCGCCCGCCGCGATGCGGCCCACGACCGGCACGTACGACGGCGCCGCGAGCCGCTCGTCATCGAGGTCGAGAGCGGCGGGCGTGGCCGCGCCGGCGCGCTTGCCCGCGCCGCTCGCGGCCTCGTGCGAGCCCTCGTGCGTCGCGGCACCGGCGCCGGTGGGGTCGACGACCTCCATCGCGCGGGGACGGTTCGGGTCGCGCCGCAGATAGCCCTTGCGCTCGAGCGTCGTGAGCTGGTGCTTGACCGACGACGGGCTCGCCAACCCCACGGCCTCACCGATCTCGCGCATGGTGGGCGGGTATCCGCGCGTCTCGACCGACTCCCGGATGGTGTCGAGCACGCGTCGCTGACGCGGCGTCAGGCCGGGCTGCGGCCCGGCCTCCGGGAGGGCGCTCACCGTCGCGAGCCCGGGGGCGTCGGCGCCCGTGCTCGTCGTGCGACCCGTCATGACCTCTCCGTCCGTCGTCGTGCGCGTGGCGCCGGCCTGCCCGTGGCGACCGTCCGTTCCCGCTGGTCGTAGCACCACCCTAGGCCACCAGCGGCGCGGGATCAAACACGTGTTCGACGCGTGTCTCGACAATGTCGGTGGCGCGTGGCATGCTACAGGTGTTCGAACGAACGGGTGTTCGAACGAACTGCTGTTCTACTCACGGAGGACCTCATGGCCGCCACGATCGCTTGCCCCACCCTCGACGTCCCGGCGCGCCGCACGGCCGTGGTCCCAGCGCGAGTCGCCTCGGCGCAGGCCGCCCCGAGCGAGGCGCACGGCGCCCTCGGACTGGGCGGGTTGCGTCTGACGCGCCGGGGGCGCGTGGTGGTGTTCGCCCTGGCGCTCATGGTCTCGCTTCCGCTGGCCGGCGTCGGCGGCCGCGCGATGGCGAGCGACCCCGGACGCCCCGTCGAGGTCACGGTCCACACCGTGGCGCCGGGCGAGACCCTGTGGCAGCTCGCGCGGCACGTCGCCGAGCCGGGGCAGGACGTGCGCGACGTCGTCGCCGACCTGCGCGACCTCAACGAGTTGGAGTCGGTGGCGCTCACGGTCGGCCAGAGCGTGCTGCTTCCCCGGGACTGACCGCGTGGCGGCGGACGCCGGAGCCCCTGGCCTGGCCCGTGGCCGGTAGTCTCACCGGCATGCACTGCCCGTTCTGCCGTCACCCCGACTCGCGCGTGGTGGACTCGCGCACCGCCGACGACGGATCCTCGATCCGCCGCCGGCGCCAGTGCCCGAACTGCGGGCGCCGGTTCACGACGCTGGAGACAGCGAGCCTTTCGGTCGTCAAGCGCTCGGGGGCCACGGAGCCGTTCAGTCGGGACAAGATCGTCCTCGGGGTGCGCAAGGCGTGCCAGGGCCGCCCGGTGAGTGAGGACGACCTGGCGCTTCTCGCCCAGAAGGTTGAGGAGACGCTGCGCCAGCAGGGCAGCGCCGAGATCGACGCGTACGAGATCGGACTGGCGATCCTCGGCCCGCTGCGCGACCTCGACGAGGTCGCCTACCTGCGGTTCGCGAGCGTCTACCAGGCTTTCGACTCGCTCGAGGACTTCGAGAGCGCGATCACGTCGCTGCGCGCCGAGCACGCCGAGCGGGCGTCGGCCGCGCAGGACGAGCCTGCGGCGGACGCGTAGCGCGCGAGGCCTCCGAGAGGCGGGGTCAAGCGATCGCGGGCTCGCACGGCGCTCACAGGCCGGCGGAAGGCCCCGGCGGGAACTCGGGGCGCTCGAACGAGTCGCGGATGCGCAGGCGCACCGTGGTCCCCATCTCCTGCAGCTTGGCCGAGGCGCCGCGCTGGGCGACGTCGGAGATGTCGGTGACCACGTAGCCGATCTCGCCACGCGTGGCGAGCATCTGGCCCTCGATGTTGGCGCCGTGCTCGGCGAACACCTGGTTGACCGCCGCGAGCACGCCGGGGACGTTGCGGTGCAGCACCATGATGCGGCCCACGCCCGTCGGGGCGAGCTGGAGGTTGGGCAGGTTGACGGAGAGCATCGTCGAGCCGGTGGCGAGGTAGTCGCGCAACTTGGCGGCCACGAACTCGCCGATCGCCTCCTGTGCCTCCTCGGTCGATCCGCCCACGTGCGGGGTGAGGATGACGTTCGCCAGTCCGCGCAGCGGAGAGTCGAACTGGTCGCCGCGCTTCTTCGGCTCGGTGGGGAACACGTCGACCGCGGCGCCGCTGAGGTGGCCGGACTCGATCGCCGTTCGCAGAGCGTCGACGTCGACCACGAAGCCGCGCGAGAGGTTGAGGAAGATCGCCCCCGGCTTCATGCGCTCGAACAGGTCGCCGCCGAAGAAGCCCGCGTTGCCCGGCCGCCCGTCGACGTGGATGGTCACGGCGTCCGAGATCTCGAGCAACTCCTCGATGGAGCGCATACGCCGGGCGTTGCCGAGCGCGAGCTTCTCCTGGACGTCGAAGAAGACCACGCGCATGCCCAGGTTCTCGGCCAGCACCGACAGCTGCGAGCCGATGTTGCCGTAGCCGATGATGCCGAGCGTGCGCCCGCGCACCTCGTGCGCGCCGTCGGCGGTCTTGTCCCACACGCCGTCGTGCAGCGCCTTGTCGCGCACCGAGAGCCGACGGGTCAGCGAGATGATCTCGGCGAGCGCGAGCTCGACGACCGAACGTGTGTTGGAGTACGGCGCGTTGAAGACGGCGACGCCGTGCGACGCGGCCGCGACCAGGTCGATCTGGTTGGTGCCGATCGAGAACGTGCCCACGGCCTCGAGCCCGGGCGAGGACTCGAGCACCTTGCGCGTCACGGTCGTCTTCGAGCGGATGCCGAGCATGTGCACGCCCTCGAGCGCCTCGATGAGCTCGGCCTCGTCGAGCGCGCCGGAGCGCGTCTCGACCTCGTACCCCGCGGAACGCAGGATCTCGGCGGCGACGGGATGGACGTTCTCCAGGAGCAGGGCCTTCAGCACGCCCCCATGGTGCGCCCTGAGGTCAGCGTCGTCCAAACCCGTCTCACGCCCGCGGCGGCGCCTGTCGCCCGATGTCGCCGGTCCCCGCCGCGGTCGGGGCGCAAGCGCTCAGCCCTCGAAGCCGGGCGGCAGCGCGCGTTCGTGCACGACGACCAGGCGCTGCGTCGGACGTGTCATGGCCACGTACAGGTCGGACCATCCGCCCGCTCCCGCAGCGACGTCAGCGGGCTCGACCAGGACCACCGCGTCGTACTCCAGGCCCTTGACCTCGCGTGGCGCGAGCACGGTCACCTGCTGGTCCTCAGGCCGCTGCGCCGCCAGGCGCGCGGCCTCGCCGGCGCCGAGCGCGTCGGGCAGCGCGGCCTCGACGGCCGTGCGCAGGCCGGCGACGGCGTCCGCGGCGGCGATGACGGCGACCCGGCCCGCGCCGTCGGCGCCGACGAACTCGCGCGCGAGTGAGCCGACGGCGTCGGCGACCGCAGCCCGCGTGCCACCGTCCGGCACGCGGGCGTCGACGATCGCGCCCGGCACCTCGCGGGCGGCCGTGAGGGGTGAGGCGGGCAGGCTCGCGGCCTTCGCCACGCGCTGGGCCGCGTCGGCCACCGCCGCGGGTGTGCGGTAGGAGACCGTGAGCTCCTCAAGGCGCCAGCCGTCGCGCAGCACTGGCGTGAGTGCGGCCGACCATGACCGCGCGCCCGCGTGCGACGACGTCTGGGCGACGTCGCCGACGATGGTCATCGACCGGGTCGGGACGCGGCGCGCGAGCATGCGCCATGCCATCGGCGACAGCTCCTGCGCCTCGTCGACCACGACGTGTCCGTACGCCCACGCGCGGTCCGAGGCCGCGCGCTCGGCCGTCGTCAGGCGTGGGCCGCTGGAGGCGAACCGCTCCGCGAGCGTCTCAGCGTCGATCTGGATCATCGACCCGGCCGCGGCGCCCGAGGCGAGCACCGAGCGGGCGTGCGCGAGCGCCTCGGCGCGCTCGGCGGCCAGCGCGCGCTCCTCGGCGCGGGCCACGGCGTCGTCGTCGCCCAGCAGTTCGGCGGCCTCGTCGAGCAGCGGCACATCCGACTCGGTCCACGGGGCCCAGGGCGCGCGCAGCACCGCGGCGCGCTCGGCGTCGGTCAGCTCGGGCGCGGCCTCGGCGAGGCGGTGCGGGCGCGAGAGCAGGTCGTCGACGAGCTTCTTGGGCGAGATGGGGAACCACGCGAGGTTGAGCGCGACGCGCACGTCGCGCAGGCCGCGCAGATCCTCGAGCACGACCGCGCGGTCCTCGGGGGTCAGGTCGCGGCCCTCGGCGGTCTGGTACTGCTCGGCGAGCCGCGCGAGCATGTCGCGCACGAACCCACCACGGGCCTCGTTGTGCGGCTTGTGGGTGCGTCGGGCGCGGGCGATCGCGTCGCGCACGTCGCGGCGGCGGATGACCAGGTCGTGGCCGTCGAGGCGCACGCGCAGGTCGCGCTCGGGCACACGCTCGCGGGCGCGCACCGCGCGGCGGATCACGTCGGCCCACAGCAGGCGCCCCTTGATCTCGGTCGCCTCGCCGTCCTCGATGGCGGTCGCGGTGAGGCCCGGGAGCAGTTCGCCGAGCGTCGTGGACACGACGCCGGTCTCGCCGAGCGAGGGCAGCACCTGGTCGATATAGCGCAGGAAGGAGCGCGACGGGCCGACCAGCAGCACGCCCGAGCGGTCCAGCAGGCGGCGGTGGGCGTAGAGCAGGTACGCGGCGCGGTGCAGCGCGACGGCCGTCTTTCCCGTGCCCGGGCCGCCCTGGACCACGAGGGCGCCGGCAAGGTCCGAGCGGATCACGCGGTCCTGCTCCGCCTGGATCGTGGCGACGATGTCAGACATGCGGCCGGTGCGGCGCGTGGCCAGCGCCGCGAGCAGCGCGCCCTCGCCCGAGAGCGACGACGCCGCGAGCGTGCCCTCGTCGTCGGCGTGGTCGAGGTCGAGCAACTCGTCCTCCAGGCCCGTCACGCGGCGGCCCGAGGTCACCAGGTGGCGGCGGCGGCGCACGCCCGCCGGCTGTAGCGACGTCGCCCGGTAGAAGGCCTCGGCGGCGGGGGCGCGCCAGTCGGTGAGCATCGAGCGCTGGTCGTCATCGGTCAGGCCGATGCGGCCCACGTAGCGCACTGCCGCCTCGCCCGCCTCGCCGCCCGAGTCGGCGTTGGGCTCGGGGTCCAGGTCGAGGCGGCCGAACGCGAGTCGGTCCTCGACCGCGTCGAGTTGCGCGGCGCGGTCCTCGTACAGCGTCGCGAAGGCGTCGCGCTCGGAGCGGTTCTGCGGCGAGCCTGAGGGCCCCTCGCGCCGGACGTCGCGCAGTCGCCCGCGCGCGCGTTCGCGCAGCACGTCCAAGCGGGCGTAGAGCTCGTCGACGACTTCCTGCTCGTGAGCCAGCTCGTCCTGCCTGCCTGCCACCGGTCCTCCAGTCGTCCCGCGTGTGTCCGCGACCCGTCGCGACGGGTCGGCCGACCATTATTGCCGACGCGCGTGGCCCGACGCGTCGGCGTCGCGGCCCGTGGGCGCCAGGCAGTCGCTGACCAGGCCCGCGCCCCACGGCTCGAGGGGTCGACCCGCGGTGATGATCGGGCGGTGCTGTGAGCCGCCGCGGCGGTCTAGCATCCCTGACATGGCTGACGGCGGCGTGCGCGGGCCGGACGCGGCGTGGGCGGGCGCCGTCGGACAGGTCGTCCTCCTCGTCGAGGGCGACGACCACGACGCGCTGCTGGTGGCCGAGTCGCTCGGGGACGCGGGCCTCGACGTCGAGTTGCGGCGGGTCCGCAGCGTGCGGGAGGCCGAGTCCGCGCTCGCGCGCGGCGGCGTCGACTGCCTCCTGGTCGGCCTGGGCGCGCCCGGAGCCGCCGAGTCCGAGGTCGAGGAGCCTGACGCCACCGAGCCCGACGCCGCCGAGCCCGAGGCGATCGGGGCTGACGCGGTCGGGCGGCTGCGCGCGGCCTGCGCCGGCCTGCTCGACCCGCCCGCGCTCGTCGTGCTGACGGACATCGCCGACCAGGGCGCCAGCGCCGTCGCCGCGGGCGCCGACGACCATCTGTCGAAGGACGAGGCCGACCCTGTCGCGCTGGGGCGGTCGCTGCGCTACGCGCTGCAAGGCCGGCGCACCGCCGCGCAAGAGCGCGCGCTGTCGCGCGGCGAGGTCCGCGCCGCCGAGGCGGAGCGACTCGAGCGCGCGCTCGTGCCGACGCCGCTGGTCGCCGACAGGGACGTGTCGGTCATGGTCGGCTACCTGCCGGGCCGCGACGGCCTGCTGGGCGGCGACTTCTTCGACGCGATCGAGCGCGCCGACGCCGCCGTGATGTGCGTCATCGGCGACGTGGCGGGGCACGGCCCCGACGAGGCGGCGCTCGGGGCGAGGCTGCGCACCGCCTGGCGCACGCTCGTGCTGAGCGACACCCCGGCCGACCGGACGCTGCCGCTGCTCGAACGCGTGCTGATCAGCGAACGCGCCAGCGCCGAGGTGTTCGTCACGCTCTGCCAGGTCGTGGTCATGCCCGGACGCGACGCCGTCGAGGTCTATCTCGCCGGACACGTCCCGCCGCTGCTGATCACCGGCCCGGTCGGCGCGGTCGAGGTCCGGGTGCTCGACGGCGCGCTGCGCGGGCGGGCGCTCGGCGTGCCGGTCGAGGGTGGGTGGCGCGCCCAGCGGGTCGAGCTCACCGGACCGTTCTCGGTCGCTCTGTACACCGACGGGCTCGTCGAGGCGCAGGTCGGGCCTGCGGCCGCGGGCGACGGCGCGGGCAAGCCCTTGCCGCGCGCCGCGCCGCGCCTCGGCGTCCCTGGCCTGCGCGGGGTGCTCGCCGCCGAGGTCAGCGGCGACTTCTGTGGGCTTGTCGAGCGCGTCCTGCGGCGTGTGCGCGACCTGCACGGCGGCCCGTTGGCCGACGACGCCGCGCTGCTGGTGGTCGGGTGGACCGGATCGGCGGACGTGCCCGGCGAGCGCTCCTCGACGCTTGCGGACTCGGCCGAATGGGCGCGGTGAGCCGGGCGTCGGGCCGAGCGATCCCGCCGGGTCCGCGCTGGGCGAACACCGGGAAGCAACGGCGTGTCGCACGGGTTGTTGCGTGAGGATGGTGACAGGCGCCATCGCGAGGAGGGAGTGACCGTGCTCGACCCCGAGGGCATCGTGACCATCGACGACGCGGCCGTCGCCGCGGCGCTGGGCGCCGTGGCGGGGGGAACGCGCTCCGGTCCGGTCATGCTCTACTCGTTGCGCGGGTTCGTCGACGCCGGCAGCGCGGGCGCGATCGCCGCCGAGCACCTGGTCTCCGAGCTCGACACCACCCGGCTGGCGACGTTCGACGTCGACCAACTGCTCGACTACCGCTCGAAGCGCTCGTTCATGACGTTCGACGCCGATCGGTGGGCGGCGTACGAGGAGCCGTTCCTCGCGCTCGACCACGTGCGTGACGGCGACGGCGCGGGGTTCCTCCTGCTGCACGGCGTCGAGCCGGACCTGCAGTGGGAGCGGGTGATCGCCGCCGTGCGCAGCCTCGTGGAGCGGCTCGGCGTGTCGCTGACGGTCGGCTTCCACGGTGTGCCCATGGGCGTGCCGCACACCCGTCCCCTGACGCTCACCGCGCACGGCACCCGCACGGGGCTCACCGAGGACTACACCTCGTTCTTCGGCACGGTCAAGGTGCCCAGCTCGATGGCCGCGCTGCTCGAGTACCGCCTCGGCGAGGCCGGGCATGACGCGCTCGGGTTCGTGGTGCACGTGCCCCACTATCTGGCCTCGTCGCAGTACACCCCAGCGGCCGTCGTCGCGCTGCAGCATGTCGAGCGCGCGACCGGCCTCAACCTCGTGACGGGGCGCCTGGCGACAGCGGCCGCGGACGCGACGATCGAGGTCGAGAGGCAGTTGCGCGAGTCGGGCGAGGTGCAGGCCGTGGTGACCGCCCTGGAGGAGCAGTACGACCGGTTCGCGCGGAGCCTGGGGCGCCCGAGCCTGCTCGCGGAGGCCGCGCCCATCCCGACCGCGGACGAGTTGGCGGCGGAGTTCGAGCGGTTCCTGGCCCAGCAGGGCGAC
The DNA here is from genome assembly GCF_004216535.1 of Xylanimonas ulmi. Classification (NCBI taxonomy): domain Bacteria; kingdom Bacillati; phylum Actinomycetota; class Actinomycetes; order Micrococcales; family Promicromonosporaceae; genus Xylanimonas; species Xylanimonas ulmi. The sequence continues at coordinate 1,725,124 of NZ_SGWX01000001.1, read as the reverse complement.
GACTGAGCGGCCGTCGTCGACTGTGGCGCCGGCGTGGGATTGGCTTGTGGAAACCCGTGACGTGCGGGTTGTGACGTGCGACACTAGCGCGACGGTCGGCCAAGAGGCCCGCCGAGGTTGCAGGGAAGGTTCGACACCAGCATGGCTCAGGGTTCTGTGAAGTGGTTCAACGCGGAGAAGGGTTTTGGGTTCATCGCCCAGGACGGGGGCGGCGCCGACGTCTTCGTCCACTACTCCGCCATCCAGACGAACGGCTACCGCACGCTTGAAGAGGCGCAGCGGGTTGAGTTCGAGATCACCCAGGGCCCCAAGGGCCCCCAGGCGGAGCAGGTCGTCCCGCTCTGACGGCTTCGCCGAGGCCGGACGTGGGCGCGGTCCCGTCCCGAGTCAACTCGGGACGCGGGACCGCGCCCACGCTCGTCAGTACGGCCGGGCTGTGCCGATGAACCGCGTCAACTCTGCGCCCGTGACTGGTTGGGCCGGGACGGGCAGCGCGCGCAGGGCGCGCGCGAGCGCGGCAGAGCGCAGGTCCGGGGCCTGCGGTCCGTCCCCGCGGGGCGGCTCACCCGCAGCCGGGGAGGGCGGTCTCGTGGAGTCGTCCCGGTCCGCCTCGTCGGTGACGGCGCGAACCGCGGCGAGCACCAGGTTGCCGTAGCGCCGGCCCTTGAGGATGCCGGGCTCGGCGATCAGCGCGAGCCGCCCGCTCCCGGCGACGTCGGGGCCGAACGCCGCGGCCAGCGTCGCGAGCTCGCGACGCGCGTGCTCGAGCGGCGGGCGGTCGGCGCAGTTGACGAGGTAGAGCCCGCCGGGTCGCAGCGCCGCGGCCGCGTGCGCGGCCGCTTGGCCCGTGATCAGGTGCGTCGGCGTCGTGTCGCCGGCGAAGACGTCGCGCACGACGACGTCGTAGGAGGCGGGCGCGGCGGTCGCGACGGCGCGTGCCGCGTCGTCGGCGCGCAGCCGCAGGCGCGGGGCGCGAGGCAGGCCGAACCACTCGCGCACGAGCGTGACCAGGCGCGCGTCGACGTCGACCGCGAGTTGGCGCGACCCCGGCCGTTGCGCGTCCCAGCTTCGGGCGAGCGCGCATCCCGCAGCGCCCAGGTGCAGCGCCCGCAACGGGCCCGTGGTGGTCGCCGCGACGACGGCGTCCATCTGCTGCATGTACTCGAACGCGAGGAAGCCGGGATCGTCAAGGTCGAGATAGGAGCTCGGCACACCGTTGACCTGCAGCGTCACGCGCCGGGAGTGGTCGGGGTCGGGCACCACCTCGACTGTCCCGGTGTCGATCGGCACCGGGCCGACGGGTGGCGTGCCCGCGGGTGTCGGTGGCTCGGCGGACGATAGGGAGCGCTTGGCGGAGCGCGCGCGGCGACGGGCCATGGACACCAGTCTCCCAGGGCGGTCCCCGCGGCGACGACGAGTGACGACGAGTGACGACGAACGACGAGACGGTTGACAAGGTTCGAACAGGTGTTCGACACTGGTGGAGCGGGGAGACCCGCGGACGGGAGGTGCGGGATGACCCTCAAGCACACGGCGCGCCGTCGCACGGTGGGCCACGCCCCAGAGCCTGCGCGGTCCCCGGAGCCGGTGGCCGTCTCGGCGGCGGTCTCGCGGCTGCTCGGCCTGGCCGACGCCGAGCTCGTCGAGGCGGCGCGGGCGGATGACCCCGCCGACCGGTTCGTGCACGCCCACCTCGCCGCGCTGCGCAGCGCGGCCGCGCTCGTCGAGCTGCGTGGGCGTCCCGGCCCGCGCTCGGGAGCGCGGACGGTGTGGGAGATGCTCGCCAAGGTCGAACCGGCGCTCGCCGCGTGGTCGGTGTACTTCGCGTCGGGGGCGCGGTTGCGCGCCGCCGTCGACGCCGGGCACGGCGAGGAGGTCGGCGCGCCGCGCGCGGACGAGCTGATGGCCTGCGCCGAGGACTTCCGTGACGAGGTCGCGATGGTCGTCGACCCGCACTCGGGCTTCTCGCGACCGTTGCGCTGGGCGGCGACGGCGGCGTCATGAGCAAGGCGCCGAGGTCAGCGACGGCCAACCGCGACTGGGGCTCGGACGAGTCGCAGACCTCGGTCATGCACGTCGACATGGACGCGTTCTTCGCGCTGTGCGAGCTCGCGCGGCGCCCGGAGTTGCGCGGTCTTGCGGTGATCGTCGGTGGGCGCGACCGCGGCGTGGTGCTCGCGGCGACATACGAGGCGAGGGCGTTCGGAGTCCGCTCCGCGATGCCGATGGCCTCGGCGATGCGGCTGTGTCCGCAGGCGGTCGTCGTGCCCCCCGACCACCGCCGATACTCCGACGTGTCGCGCTCGATCATGGCGACGATGGAGGAGATCACCCCCATCGTCGAGCAGGTCAGCATCGACGAGGCGTTCCTCGACGTGTCGGGCGCGCGGCGGCGGCTCGGCCCGCCGACGGTGATCGGCGCGCGCCTGCGCGCCCACGTGCAGGCCGCGCACGGGGTGACGTGCTCGGTGGGCATCGCCAAGAACAAGTTCCTGGCCAAGCTCGCCTCGACCCACGCCAAGCCCGACGGGATGCTGCTTGTCCCCGCCCAGGCGTCGGTCCCGTTCCTGCGCACGCTGCCTGTCGGCGCCCTGTGGGGGGTGGGGGAGAAGACCGAGGCGATGCTCGCGCGGTGGGGCATCACGACCGTCGCACAGCTCGCCGACACCGACGTCGCGACACTTCAGGCGGCCGTCGGCCGGGTGCACGGGGCGCACCTGCACGACCTCGCGTGGGGGCGCGATCCGCGTCCCGTGGTCCCCACAAGCCACGAGCGCTCGATCGGCAACGAGACGACCTTCGGAGCGGATCAGCACGACCCGCGTGCCGTCGAGGTCCGCGTGCTCGAGTTGTGCGACAAGGTCGCCGGCCGCCTGCGTGAGCAGGGCGTCGTCACGCGAACCGTCGCGCTCAAGGTGCGGACGAGCGACTTTCGGACCCTGACCCGCTCGCGCACGCTCGACGGGCCGACCGACCTCGCGCGCGACCTGTATCAGGTGGGGCGCGAGCTGCTCGCCGCGGTCGACCTGCGCGGGCTGCCGGTGCGGCTGGTGGGGGTGCGCGCCGAGAACCTTCAGCCGCGCGCGGGGCTGCCCGAGCAGCTCACGCTCGACGAGGCGAGCGCCGAGCGGCCCTCCACGCGGCGTGAGGCCGAGGTGGCGCTCGACGCGGTCCGGCAGCGGTTCGGCAGCCGCTCGATCGGACTCGGGGCGGGCGGACTGGCGACGACGAGCGGTCGCGCCGCCGAGGACGGCGAGCGGCTGCGGGACTCCCGGCACGCGCAGGCCGGGTGAGGGAAGGGTGAAGAGCCGCGTCCGGCACGTCCGTGCGCCCCCCGGTATACCTTTCACAGGCCGTCTGATTACCCCATCGCGGTTGCGCGGGCCTATTCTGGTGCAAAGAAGAACTCCACCAGACAAGGGGGTCGCGATGCCTCTGTCCGAGTACGAGCAGCGCGTGCTGGAGCAGATGGAGCGCGCGCTGACGAGCGACGATCCCCGCCTGGCCAACACTCTCCAGTCATCCGGGCGTCGACCCGTCATCCGCTACGTCGTCGCGGCGATCGGTCTCGTCGCCGGTCTGCTCGTCCTCGTGCTGGGGGCGGCCAACTCCAAGCCGATCCTCGGCGTCATCGGCTTCGCGGTCATGTTCGCCGCGGTCGGATGGGCGTTCGCGTTCGCGCCGCGGTCCAAGGGACCCGAGGGAGTGGTCCGAGCCGACGGCAGCGTTGGCGCCCGACCGGCGGCCAAGGGCCGGGGCGGTAAGCCGGGTCTGAACAAGCCCGGTCTCATGGCTCGCCTTGAGGCGCGCTGGGACCGTCGGCGCGAGCAGGGCCGCTGACCGACCGGCGCGCAGACGCCTCACCAGACGCCTACCGCGTGACCAGACGCCTACCGCGTGGCGCCCGCTTTGGCGCGCCCGGCCGCGGAGACTCCCGCCGTCACCTCGCGCGTGAGCTCGGCGAGACGGGCGGCCTCGAGCGGTTCGCCGCCGACGGCGTAGCGCTCCGTCTCCAGCGCGTCGGCGAGGGTGGTCAGCGCGTCGCGCACGTCAGCGGGCATCGGCTGCCCGGTGCGCGCCGCCCAGGACTGGGCTGCCTCGCGGGGCGCCTGCCGGGGCGTGGTCGACGCGCGGAGCGTGACGCCCGCGTCCCCGAGCGCCGCGGCCACACGCGCCCAGGCGTCCTCGGCGTCGAGCGGCGGACGCGTCGCGCGGCGACGCAGCCAGAGCGTCAGGAGCAACCCCCCGCCGGCCAGCAGCGCGGCGCCGACGCCGACGAGCCAGCCCGTCCGGGGTGAGGTCTGCTCGCCGTTCGCGCGCGGCGCCGGCGCGGTGGCGGTGACCGACGGCGCGGTGGCGCCGGGGTTGGGGCCGGACGTCGCCCCGGCGCGCTCGTCGAACGTCGGGTCCGCGGTCGGCGCCGCCTGGCCGACGGCGGTGTTCGTGTAGGCCGGCGCGGCCCCGGTCTGAATGGCCGGGGTCGGCTCGAACCGCACCCAACCGCTGCCCGGGAAGTACAGCTCTGGCCAGGCGTGCGAGTCCTGCCCCGTGACCTCCCACCGCGCGCCGCGGTCGACGTTGGCGCCGGGCAGGTATCCGACCGCGAGTCGGGCGGGCACCCCGAGCGTGCGGGCCAGCGTCACCATGGTCGTCGCGAACTGGACGCAGTACCCCCGGCGCTGCTGCAGGAAGTCCCACACCGCGTCGCCGGTCTGGCCGCGGGGGACATCGACGTCGTAGGTGAAGCGCGTGGTGTCACGCAGGTAGTTCTGCAGCGCGACGGCGCGGTCGAAGTCGGTCGCGGCGTCGCCGACGATCTGGCGCGCGGCAGCCTCGATGTCAGTGACGTGGCGTGTGGCGGGGACGGACAGGTAGGCGGAGTCGACCTCACGGGCGCCCGCAGGCGCGGCGCGCAGCGCCTGCGGGCTCAGGTCCCGCGGGTGGGACACGAGCGTGAACGTGTCGCCGTCCTGCGTCGTGGCGCCGCCCACCACCTCGTCGCGGCCCGCGTCGTAACGCCAGCCGCCGTCGGCGGTGACCGTGCGTGGTTCGACCGTCACCGGGAGCCGGTTCTCGCGCATGGAGCCGACCGTGATGTCCAGGCGCACCGCCGCCTCGGACGAGTCGGCGGCCTGCGGGAAGAGGATCTGGTCCTCGGAGAACTCGACGCCGTCCGCCGCGGGGCCGCCGCTCCAGTGGCGCCCGTCGAACGACGAGAGTGTCAGGAGGCGCAGCGGTCCCGCGGACTCGCCCGTCGACGACGTGTAGGTGAGCACGACGGCGGTGGACCGCGCGGTGAGCGAGCGGTACATGTCGAGGTCGTCGGCGAGGCGGACGGTGCGCGCCGTGGTGGTGAACAACGACGTCCACCCGCGCCCGAGGCCGGGACCGGTCGCCCCGGCGGTCACCACCAGCGCGAGCGCGGTGACCGCGGCGGCGGTCGCAGTGGTGCGCACGGCCCGACGCCGCTCGGCCGTGCGCACCTGGGCGCCCACGCGCGCGTCACGCACCGCGCGACGGGCCGCGCCGGCGTCGAGTGTGAGCCCGAGCAGGAACGCGGCGACCGACACGACGAACGTGGTGGTCGGCACCCGCGAGGTCAGCACGAGGGGCGGGAGCCACAGCACGAGCACGCTGCCCGCCGCGAGCATGGGCTGGCGCAGGCCCGAGGCGAGCGCGTCGGCCGCGATCAGCACGACGAGCGCGCCACCCACGCACAGCAACGCCGTCGGCGTCGTGCCGATGACGGGCGCGACCTCCTCGCGCACGATGTCGCCCGCCGCGCCGAGCTGGTCGACGAGCCGTGAGGCCGACTCGGGCCCGACGAGCCACTGCGTGCGACCGCCCACGCCGCCGAACCGGGCGAGCAGGAACCACGCCGCGACGATGATCCCGGCGAGCGTCGGAAGCACCGAGGAGGCGCCGCCGTCGTCGGTCGGGACGCGGCGCACGGCCACGCCCGCGCGAGCGGCGGCCGCGACCCGGGCGCGGCGCCCGCCGATCAGGGCACGGGTGATGATCACGGCCGCGGCGACCAGCAGGACACCGGTGACGCCTGTGGCGGGCCACGGCGGCAGGACGATGGTCCGCAGGCCGAGCATCGAGGCCAGCACCGCGGCCGTGACCAGCGCGGTCGAGACGGCGAGCCGTGCGGTCGGGGTCGTGCGCGCCGGGATCATTCGGCACGCTCCGCGAGGGCGGCCCACGCCTGGCCGTGGGTGATCCCGGGACGCGTGGTGGCCACACGCCAGCCCGCGGCGCCCAGGGCGGCCACCGTGGGCTCGGCGTCCTCCTCGTGGGGGCACACCACGAGCGCCAGACACGAGGCGGACTCGCTCGCCAGCGCGGCGAGCGCCCGCAACGGACCGGACGACTGGGGGCGCAGCACGGCGACCGTCACCTCGCCCGGCGCAGCCTCCATACGCAGCTCCTCGGCCGTCGCGGTGGTGGCGGCGTCGGCGTCGGCCCCCGAGCGCGGCCCGTGCAGGTCGATCGTCGCGTCGAGCAGCGCGTGCCGTCCGGTGCGGGCGCCCGTGACGAACCGCTCCGCCACGCCGAGCGGCCGGCGCGACGTCGGGACCAGGCGCGCGGGATGGCCGGCGTCGAGGAACGAGCAGGCGAGCGAGGCGACCAGCTCGACCGCCCACTCGCCGTCGGCGCGCGACGTGCCGGCGACGGACCGCAGCTCACCCGGCGCGGGAAGCAGAGCGCGGTCGAGCACGACCGAGATGGGGCGCACCCCGGCGGCCTCGTCGGTGCGCACCATGAGTCGGCCCTGGCGCGCCGCCGTGGGCCAATGCACGCGGCGCGGGTCGTCGCCGGCGACGTACTCGCGCAGCACCGCGTCGTCGGGAGCGGTGCGCCGCGCTCCCGTGCCCGCGTTCTCCAGGTCGCCCAGCAGGCCCGTGCGCACCGACAGCTCGCTCGTGCGCGGCCACACCGAGACAACGGTCGGCTCGCCCAGTGGCGCCGTCGTGCGCACGAGGCCGAACGCGTCGGTGCGTGTGGTCAACAGCGGACCGAGCGGCCAGCGCCCGCGCCGCGTCGGGTGGATCGCGTAACGCACCTCGATCTCGTCCGGCCGGGCCGCCACACGCGGGCGCACGCCCGAGCCGGCGAGCTCGTGCGCCGCGTGCTCCGAGAGCCGGATGCGCGCCAGCCGCTCATAGGCCGCTGCCGACGCCCGCGCGGGGGTGACCAGCAGGTGCGTGGTGGCCTCCTGGCCGCGGACCACAGGGTCCGGCGTCACGCGGCGGGTGACCGCCAGCGCGCCACGCCCGGCGTCGAGCCGCTGGAGTCCCTGCGTGAGCCAGGCGACGACGAGCGCGGCGAGTCCCGCGGCGCCGAGCCCGACGACGTCGGGCAGGCCGAGCGCCCGGCCGAGCGCGGCCAGCGCGACCCCCACGACCGCGAGCGCGACACCGCGACGGGTGGGCCGAACACGCGCGAGGCGGTGGAGGGCATCGCGCATCAGCGCCGGCCGACGGGTGACGGCGGCACCGGCGTCCGCGCGACGATCTGGGACACGACGTCCTGCGCGGTCGAGCCCGCCAGGCGTGTGTCGGTCGTCAGGATCAGGCGGTGGGCGATCACGGCGACCGCGAGCTCCTGGACGTCGTCGGGCAGGACGTACTCCCGGCCGGCCATCGCGGCGCTCGCCTTGGCCGCTTTGAGGAGTTGGAGCGAGGCGCGCGGCGACGCCCCCAGGCGCAGCGCGGGGTGGTCGCGCGTGGCGCCGACGAGGTCGAGCACGTACCGCTTGACGGCGGGGGAGGCGTGCACGTGCCGCACCAGTTCGGCGAGCCGGAGCATCGTGGCGCCCGTGGTGACGGGAGACAGGTGGGCCAGCGGGGAGGACGACTCCTGGCGGTCGAGCATGAGCATCTCGGCGTCCGCGTCGGGGTAGCCCACGGTCAGGCGCGCCATGAAGCGGTCGCGTTGGGCCTCGGGCAGCGGGTAGGTGCCCTCCATCTCGACGGGGTTCTGGGTCGCCACGACGAGGAACGGACGGGGCAGGCGGTGCGTCGTGCCGTCGACGGTGGCCTGGCCCTCCTCCATGCACTCCAGCAGCGCCGACTGCGTCTTGGGCGAGGCGCGGTTGATCTCATCGCCGATGACGATGTTGCTGAAGACCGGTCCCGGACGGAACTCGAACTCGTGGGTCTGCGAGCGGAAGATGTTGACGCCCGTCAGGTCGCTCGGCAGCAGGTCCGGGGTGAACTGGATGCGCCCCACGTGGCAGTCGATCGAGCGCGCGAGCGCCTTGGCCAGCGTCGTCTTGCCGACGCCCGGCACGTCCTCGACCAAGAGGTGTCCGTCGGCGAGCAACACCGTCACCGTGAGCCAGGCCAGACCCGGCCGGCCCGTGACGACCGACTCGATCGCCGACCGCACACGCGTGGTCACCTCGACCAGTTCGCTTAGTGCGGCCCTCAACGCCGCCTGCCCGGTCCCGTCGCCGTTGTCGGAGCCGGCGGACACGGGTGTGGGCAGGGTGGGGGTGACGGGCTCTCGCTGCACAAGGACCTCCGCTTCGAGGGCTGATCCCCGCTGCGGGGGCACTTCCGAGCCTAGTCGACCTGTGACCTTACTGTGACCGGCTTCACGCAGTGCTCGATCCGCTCCGCAGCGCTCGATCCGGCGCGCGGCGCGGACACGCCAGAGCGTGCGCGCGGCCCTCCACCGCGCTCCAGGCCCGCCGCGGCGCCGTGACCTGGGCGTCAGGACCGTCACATCGCCCAAGTGGAGCGCACAGGGACGTTTCATCCGGTTGAGTGGAGGGTTGTGGAGTAACGTGGAGCGTGCGGGAGCGCTGAGGGAGGTGCGGGCCGTGGCAGGGATGGAGTCGTTCGTCGGCGCAGGCCTGCTGCTGGGCACGTACAACCCGAAGCTCGACGAGAAGGGCCGGCTGATCCTCCCCGCGAAGTTCCGGGCCCGACTCGCTCCCGGGCTGGTCATGACGCGAGGGCAAGAGCGCTGCCTCTTCCTTCTGCCGATGGACGAGTTCGGCCGCATGTACGAACAGGTCCGGCAGGCTCCCGTGACCTCCCGAGAGGTGCGCGACTACCTCCGCGTCTTCCTCTCGGGGGCGAGCGACGAGGTGCCGGACAAGCAGGGCAGGGTCTCGATCCCGCTCATGCTGCGCGAGTACGCAGGGCTCGACCGGGAGGTCGCCGTCATCGGCGCCGGAACCCGCGTCGAGGTCTGGGACCGCGCGGCGTGGGAGGCCTACCTCGCCGCCAAGGAGTCGGCGTACTCCGACACCGGCGAGCAGATCTTCCCCGACCTGGCCTTCTGACCGACAACTGCACACGCGAGCACCGGGGCCCCGCCCCGCGAGGCCTCCTCCCGCGAGGGTCTGACGTCACTTCCCCGGCGCCAGAAAGACGCGGAGGGAGACCTGGCAGGACGGGGTCCCCCGCGCCCCGGGGTCGCCACGCACCCCGGCCGATCAGACGAAGGAGGGCCCCATGGACGACGACGAGCGCGACACCGCCGCGCGTCACCTGCCGGTGCTCCTCCAGCGCTGCGTGGACCTGCTCGCCCCGGCGCTCGCCGAGCCCGGCAGCGTGCTGGTCGACTGCACGCTCGGCATGGGCGGCCACACCGAAGCAGTGCTCGACCAGGTGCCCACCGCTCGCGTGGTGGGCGTCGACCGCGACCCCCAGGCCCTGCGACTGGCGGGCGAACGCCTCGCGCGGTTCGGCGACCGCTTCACCCCGGTGCACGCGGTCTACGACGAGATCGGCGACGTCCTGGCGGACCTCGGGCTGCGGGCCGGCGTCCAGGGCGTCCTGATGGACCTCGGCGTGAGCTCGCTGCAGCTCGACGAGGCCGAGCGCGGGTTCGCGTACGCCCACGACGCCCCGCTCGACATGCGCATGGACCAGACCACGGGCATCACCGCAGCCGAGGTGCTCAACACCTATGACGAGCGTGAGCTGACGCGGATCCTGCGCGAGTACGGCGAGGAGCGGTTCGCGGCCAAGATCGCCCGGTCCGTCGTGCGCCGCCGCGCCGAGCGCCCGTGGGCGCGCACCCACGAGCTGGTCGACCTGGTGCGCGCGTGCATTCCCGCCGCGACGCGCAAGACGGGCGGCAACCCGTCCAAGCGCACGTTCCAGGCTCTGCGCATCGAGGTCAACGGCGAGCTGGAGACGCTTGAGCGGGCCGTGCCCGCGGCGATCGAGGCGCTCGCCGTCGGCGGACGCCTCGTCGTCGAGTCCTACCAGTCGCTTGAGGACCGCATCGTCAAGCGCGCCATCGCGCGCGGCACGACGTCGTCGGCGCCGCCCGGTCTGCCGGTCGAGCCGGAGACGCACCGGCCCTACCTCGAGGCGCTCACCCGGGGCGCCGAGGAGGCCGACGCCGACGAGCTCGCGCGCAACCCCCGCTCGGCCTCCGTCCGGCTGCGCGCGGCGCGCCGCGTGCGGCCCACCCCCGCACATCTGAGAACCACCAGCACCACCCGCAAGGAGGACCGTCGATGAGCGCCCTGCGAGCCCCGGCCACTGTCCCGAGCCGCCCCGCCGCGCCGTCGCGCGGCACTCGCCTGACGGCGTTGCCCGGCGGTCGCGTGGAGTCCCGCCGCCGGTTCGCCGCCGTGCGCGCGCCGCTCCAGGCGCGCTCGGGCGTGCCGTTCCTGGCGTTGTGCGGGGCCGTGCTCGCGGCCGCGCTGCTCGCGGTGCTGGTGCTCAACACCACGATGGCCCGGGGGTCGTACGAGATGGCGGGGCTGCAGGGGCAGTTGGTCCGCACCTCGCAGGACGTCCAGACCAAGCAGGAGAGCCTGCGCACCGCGGAGCGGACGCTCAAGGACCGTGCGACGGGACTGGGGATGGTGCCGAGCGACAGCGCGTCGTTCCTCGACATCACCGGATCGGCGGGATCGGCCGCGCCGACGGCGGAGGCCGGGCGATGACCCGGCGCGAGGCGCCCCCGGCGAAGGCGGGCGCCTCGCGCTCGACCGCCGCCTCGGGCGCGCGCCCGCGGTCGGCGGGCTCCGCCGCGCGCACGACGCCGCGTCCGGCCGCTCGGACGTCGGCGCGCCTGGCCGCGCCGACGCCGCGCCCGGCGGCCCGGGCGGGCGCCCGCGCCTCGGTCGGCGAAACCGCCCGCGGCGCGGGCGCCCCTCCACGCGCGGGGGCCGTCTCGCGAGCGCCGGGCGCCATCGATCGCCGCCCGCCCGCGCCGCCGCGCGGCGCCCCGAAGCCCGCCTCGCCCGAGCGGCGCCAGCGCTGGCTCATGGTCGTCGCGGCGCTCGTCGTCATGGTGTTCGTGGGCCGGCTCGTGCAGGTTCAGGTGTTCCAGGCGCCGAGCCTGGCGGCCAAGGCGCGCGCGACGCGCATGGTGACCATCTCCGAGCCCGCCCACCGCGGGGACATCACGGACCGCAACGGCGTCGTGCTCGCGACGTCGGTCGACCGCTACACCATCTCCGCAGACCCGTGGGCGATCCAGGGGTATCGCGCCTACGGTCGCCAGGACGCGGACGGCAATCCGGTCGCCGACGGCGCGCTCGGCGTCGCCCAGCTCCTGGCGCCCGTGCTCGGCGCCAACAAGGCCGAGCTCGCGGCGAGGCTCAACGGCGACGGCCGCTATGTGGTGCTCGGGCGCGACGTGGAGCCCGACAAGCAGCGCGAGATCCGCGCGCTCGGCCTGCAGGCCTACATCCGCACCGAGCTCGTGTCCAAGCGGGTCTACCCGGCCGGCTCGGTCGCCGGCACGCTCGTCGGGTTCGTCGATGACGAGCAGAAGGGCCAAGGCGGGCTGGAGAGGGCGTACGACGACGTGCTGGCGGGCACCGCGGGGCAGGTCAGCTACGAGCGCTCGCTCGACGGTGTGCGCATCCCCGGCGGTGAGCAGGCCTCGACGCCCGCCGTCGCGGGCGGCGACGTCGTGCTGACCATCGACAGCGACATCCAGTGGAAGGCCGAGGACGCCATCAACGACATGGTGCGCAAGTCGGGTGCGGCCTTCGGCATCGTGCTGGTCCAGGACATCCACACGGGCGAGATGCTCGCCATCGCCGACTCGGGCGCGGTCGACCCCAACGACCGGTCGACGGCGAGTGTCGCCAAGGGGTCGCGCGCGGTCCAGGAGACGTTCGAGCCGGGCTCGACGGGCAAGGTCGTCACGATGGCCGCCGCGCTCGAGACGGGCGTGTGGACGCCCGAGAGCCAGTTCACGGTCCCGTACCGCTTCACCACGCCCAACGGCCAGACGTTCAGCGACTCGCACGACCACCCGGTGCTCAACCTCACCCTGGCCGGCGTGCTCGCACAGTCGTCGAACTCGGGCACGGTGCAGATCGCCGAGAAGATCCCCCCGCAGGTCCAGTACGACTTCATGCACAAGTTCGGGTTCGGGGAGATGACCGGGCTGGGTCTGCCCGCCGAGTCGCGCGGCATCCTGCACCCGGCCGACCAGTGGGACGGGCGCACGCGGTACGCCGTGGCGTTCGGCCAAGGCGTCTCGGTCAACGCGATGCAGGCGACCGGCGTGTTCTCGACCGTCGGCAACCTCGGGGTGAGCGTCCCGCCGACCTTGGTCGAGGGCACACGCTCGCCCGACGGCGACCTGGTCGCGGCCGAGCAGAAGCCGGGCACGCGGGTCATCTCCGAGGCGACGGCCACCACACTCCTGCACATGATGGAGGAGGTCACCGGCGAGGACGGCACGGCGCAGCAGGCCCAGATCCCGGGCTACCGCGTGGCCGGCAAGACGGGCACGGCGCAGATCTTCCTGCCGAGCGGCGGCTACACCTACATGGCGTCGTTCATCGGCGTCGCCCCGGCCGACGACCCGCGCTACACCGTCTCGGTGTTCCTCAAGAGCCCGCACAGCTCGATCTACGGCGGCGTGGTCGCCGCCCCGGTGTTCCGCGACGTCATGAGCTTCGTGCTCCAGAAGGAGGCCGTGCCGCCGAGCGCGCCGGCCCCCGAGCCGCTGCCGCTGACCTGGTGAGCGCCCGCGCCGGGGCGCGCGGACCGCGGCGCCCGGCGCCTGGCGTCAATGCGCGCTGAACAGCGGCGGCGTACGCCCGTGCGACCCGATACCCCCCACCCCACCAGTTAGGGTCTACCCGTGACATCGCCGCTCGAACGGATCCGGCCAGCGGACAACGCGCCGCGCCGGGTACGGGATCTCGCCCACACGTTCGACCTTCGGATCGCCGCAGGCCCCGCGCCCGACGGCGAGGGGCCGACGGTCACCTCGGTCGCGTCGGACAACCGCGTCGTGGAGGACGGCGACCTGTTCGTCGCCCTGCCCGGGGCCCGCGCCCACGGGGCCGCGTTCGCCGCCGACGCCGTGGCTCGGGGCGCGCGCGCCGTGCTCACCGACGCCGCGGGCGCCGACCTGGTCGGGGGCCTGGGCGTGCCGGTCCTCGTGGCCGCCGACCCACGCCTGATCATCGGCCACGTGGCCGCCTGGGTGTACGGGTCCCCGGCCGAGCACCTGACGACGTTCGCCGTCACGGGCACCAACGGCAAGACCACCACGGCCTACCAGATCGACCATCTGCTGCGGGCGCTGGGCTTCACCTCGGGGCTCGTCGGCACGGTCGAGATGCGCTCGGGCGACCGGGTGCTGCCCTCGCGCCTGACCACACCCGAGGCCGCCGACCTGCAGGCCCTGCTCGCCGCGATGCGTGAGGACGGTGTGCGCACGCTCGCCATGGAGGTCAGCTCGCACGCGCTCGCCCTGCACCGGGTCGACGGGGTGCGCTACGGCGTGGCCGGGTTCACCAACCTGAGCCAGGACCACCTCGACTTCCACGGCGACCTCCAGTCCTACTTCGCCGCCAAGGCGCTGCTGTTCACGCCCGAGCACGCGCGCCGCGGCGTCGTCGTGGTCGACGACGCGTGGGGTGAGCGCATGGCCGAGGTCGCGACCATCCCCGTGGCGACGCTGCGCACCACCCCGACGCGCGACGGCGGCCCGGCGGCCGACTGGGTCGTGACCGACGTCGCGCCGCACGGCACCGGGTCGGCCTTCACCGTGACCCACACCGACGGGCGCACGCTGCGCACCTCGACGACGCTGCCGGGCGGCTTCAACGTCGCCAACGCGGCGCTCGCGCTCGTCATGGTCCTGGAGGGCGGCGCCCACCTGGAGGACGTCGCCGACGCGTTGGACGCGGCGGGCGGGCTCGCGGCGGTCGTGCCGGGCCGCATGGAGGTCGTCAGCGCCGGGGGAGACGGTCGCCCGCGTGTGGTCGTCGACTTCGCGCACAACACCGAGGCGCTTGAGCTCGCGCTCGGCGCGCTGCGCGCCACGACGCCCGGGCGCCTGACCGTGGTGTTCGGCGCCACGGGCGACCGTGACACGGGCAAGCGCCCCGCGATGGGCGCGGCCGCCGTGGCCGGCGCCGATGTCGTCGTCGTCACCGACGACGACCCGCACGGCGAGGACCCCGCCGCGGTGCGCGCGCAGGTGCTCGCCGGAGCGCGTGCGGCCGCGGCCGCGGCCGCGCACGCTGGAGGGCAGGCGCGTGTCGTCGAGGTGCGCGAGGTGGCGCCGCGCGCCGACGCGATCCGCACCGTGGTCGCCCACGCCGGCGCACAGGACACCGTGCTCGTGGCCGGCCGCGGGCACGAGACCGTTCAAGACGTCGCGGGGGTCGACGTCCAGCTCGACGACAGGGTCGAGGCGAGGGCTGCGCTCGCGGCCCGGCCCGGCATCACGACCGAAGGGACCACGACCGCATGATCGAGCTGACCGCGTCCGAGGTCGCGCACGCGACAGGGGGCCGGCTCGCCGCCGACCCCGAGATCCGGGTGACCGGGCAGGTGGTCGCGGACTCGCGGCACGTGGGTCCCGGGTCGCTGTTCGTGGCCCTGCCGGGCGAGCGCGTCGACGGCGCCGACTTCGCGCGCGGCGCCGTGGCCGCCGGCGCCGTCCTGGTGCTCGCCGAGCGCGACCCGGCGGGCGAGGGCGACCCGCTGCCCCTCGTCGTGGTCGACGACGTGCGCATCGCGTTGGGCGATCTCGCCCGCTACGTGCTCGCGCGGCTGCGTGAGGCCAACCCCGCGGTGCATGTCTTCGGCATCACCGGGTCGGTCGGCAAGACCACGACCAAGGACCTGCTCGGCCTGCTGGTGCGGGGCGAGGACCCCGCCGACACCATCGCACCGCGCGGCTCGTACAACAGCGAGGTGGGCCTGCCGCTCACCGTGCTCGGCGCGAGTGAGCGCACGCGCAACTTCGTGCTGGAGATGGGCGCCGACAAGCCCGGCGACATCGCCTACCTGGCCTCGGTGGCGCCGCCGCAGATCTCCATCACGCTGGCTGTGGGCACCGCGCACATCGCCAACTTCGGCAGCGTGGAGGCGATCGCCGACACCAAGGCCGAGGTCATCACGGGCCTGCGCCCCGGGGGCGTCGCGGTGCTCAACGCCGACGACGAGCGCGTGCTCGGGCTCGCCCCCCGGGCGACCGGGCTGGGCCATCGCGTCGTGACGTTCG
Source organism: Xylanimonas ulmi (assembly GCF_004216535.1). NCBI lineage: Bacteria > Bacillati > Actinomycetota > Actinomycetes > Micrococcales > Promicromonosporaceae > Xylanimonas > Xylanimonas ulmi. Next base: position 1,709,656 of record NZ_SGWX01000001.1, on the reverse strand, counting down.
GCCGCGTGCCGAGCGCGGACGTGCGCGCCGAGGACGTCACGATCGACGCCAGGGGGCGCGCCTCGTTCGTGCTGCGTGTGCGCGGCCGCATCACCGACGCGGTCGAGGTCGCCGACGACGTGCGCGTGCCCGTGCGGCTGCGGCTCGTGGGCGAGCACCACGTGTCCAACGCGCTGGGCGCGGCGACCGCCGCGATCCTCATCGGGCAGTCCCCGGCGGTCGTGGCCGAGCGTCTCGCCGTCGCCGAGCCGGGCAGCCCGCACCGCATGGCGGTGACCGAGCGGCCGGACGGCGTCACCGTGATCGACGACGCGTACAACGCGAACCCGGAGTCGATGCGGGCCGCGCTGCGCTCGCTGGCCGTCATGGCCGGGCGTGAGCGGCGCTCGGTGGCCGTGCTGGGGGAGATGCGCGAGCTCGGCGACCGGGCGCGCGTCGCGCACCATGACATCGGCCTGCTCGTGGTCCGGTTGAACGTCAAACTCCTCGTCGTGGTCGGCGAGGGCGCGTACCACATCCACGAGGGCGCCCTGCAGGAGGGCTCTTGGGGGGAGGAGAGCGTGTTCGTCCCCGACCTCGACGCCGCGCGCGCCGTGCTCGACGAGCGCCTGGAGCCGGGCGACGTCGTCCTGGTCAAGGCCTCCAACAGCACCGGCCTGTGGCGACTCGGCGACGAGCTCGCCGCGGGCGCGGTCGGCGCTCGGGTCGCGGCGGGCGCCGCGCACGAGCCGGAGCCCGGGGCCGCGCGGTGATCGCGATCCTCGTCGCCTCGGGCGTCTCCCTGCTCGTGGCCCTGTTCGGCACGCCCCTGTTCATTCGGTTCCTGGTGCGGCGCAACTACGGTCAGTTCGTCCGGCAGGACGGCCCGACGGCCCACTTCACCAAGCGCGGCACGCCGACCATGGGTGGCGTCGTCATCATCGGGGCCACGCTGGTCGGCGTCGGCGCGTCGATGGCGGTCGCGGAGCGGTGGCCGAGCGCGACGGCGCTGCTGACCCTCTACCTCATGGCGGGCCTGGGTGTGGTCGGTTTTGCCGACGACTTCACCAAGATCCGCAAGCAGCGCTCGCTCGGTCTGACGCCGCGCGCCAAGATCATCGGCCAGGGGTTCGTCGGCGTCACCTTCGCGGTGCTCGCGCTGCAGTTCCCCAACTCCAACTGGCGCACGCCCGCCTCGACACGCATCTCGTTCCTGCGCGACACCAACCTCGACCTCGCGTTCGCGGGCGCGACGGTGGGCCTGATCCTGTTCGTGATCTGGGCGAACTTCCTCATCACGGCGTGGTCCAACGCCGTCAACCTCACCGACGGCCTCGACGGCCTGGCCACCGGCGTCTCGCTCGTGGTGTTCGTGGGGTATGTGCTGGTGGGCATCTGGCAGCTCAACCAGTCGTGCCAGCGGCTCGCCGTCGCGGGTCCACGGTGTTACGAGGTGCGCGATCCGCAGGACATCGCGATCGTCGCGGCGGCCATCGTGGGCGCGTGCTTCGGGTTCCTGTGGTGGAACGCGAGCCCCGCCAAGATCTTCATGGGCGACACGGGCTCGCTCGCGCTCGGGGGAGCGCTCGCGGCGCTGTCGATCCTGTCGCGCACGCAGATCCTCGCGGCCATCATCGGCGGCATGTTCGTCATCATCGTGATGAGCGACGTCATCCAGATCGGGTTCTTCAAGATGACGCGCAGACGCGTGTTCAAGATGGCGCCGCTGCACCACCACTTCGAGTTGTCGGGGTGGGGAGAGGTCACGATCGTCATCCGATTCTGGCTCATCGCGGGGCTGTTCGCTGCCCTCGGCATGGGCATCTTCTACGCCGAATGGGTGGTGTCGTAGTGGCGTTCGAGGGCCACGGTCCGGTCGAGCCCCGGGTCGCCCTGGCCGACGCGCGCGTGCTGGTGGTGGGGCTCGGCGTGACGGGCCGCGCCGTGGCGGGCGCGCTGCGTGGGCCCGACGGGAGAGGCGCGCTCGTCAGGTCGGTCGTCACCCTCGCCCCCTCCGACGACGCCGACGTGCGCACGCCGTCCAGCGACGCCGACCGCGCCGCGGTGCTCGCGCAGGCGGACGTCGTGGTCACCTCGCCTGGGGTCAAACCGGTCGACCCGCTGCTGGTCGCCGCGCGCGCGGCCGGTGTGCCGGTGTGGAGCGAGGTCGAGCTGGCCTGGCGCCTGCGCGTCGACCGCGCCGCGGGCGACGGGCCCGCGCCGTGGCTGGCCGTCACGGGCACCAACGGCAAGACGACGACGGTCGAGATGCTCGCCTCGATCCTGACGGCCGCCGGGCTGCGCACGCGCGCGGTCGGCAACGTCGGCACCCCGCTCATCGAGGCCGCGCTCGACCCGGACCTCGACGTGCTGGCGGTCGAGCTGTCGAGCTTCCAGCTCCACTTCGCGCACACCACCGCGCTGCGGGCGGCGGCGGTCCTCAACATCGCCGACGACCACCTCGACTGGCATGGGTCGGCTCAGGCGTACGCCGCCGACAAGGGCCGGATCTTCGAGCGCGCGCAGGTCGCGTGCGTCTACAACGTGGCCGACGCGCGCACCGAGAAGCTGGTGCGCGAGGCCGACGTCGCCGAGGGCGCCCGCGCGGTGGGCTTCACGCTCGGCGCGCCCGGTCCGGGCACGCTGGGCCTGGTCGAGGACGTGCTCGTCGACCGCGCGTTCCACGCCCCGGCCGACGCCGTCGACCGCCTGACGTATGCGGCCGAGCTCGGCACGCTGGACGACCTCGCCCACCTCGCGCCCGGCGCGGACACGCCGGCGCCGCCCCACGTCGTCGCCAACGCGCTCGCGGCCGCGGCGCTCGCGCGCGCGCACGGCGTGCCCGCCGCGGCGGTGCGCGACGGGCTGCGCGCGTTCCGGCCGGGCGGACACCGCATCCAGCAGGTCGGGGCCCGCGACGGGGTCGCGTTCGTCGACGACTCCAAGGCGACCAATGCGCACGCCGCGTCGGCCTCGCTCGCGGGCTTCGCCGCCGGGTCGGTCGTGTGGGTCGCCGGTGGCCTGGCCAAGGGCGCCCGCTTCGACGATCTGGTCGCGGCGCGCGCCGACAGACTCCGCGCGGCGGTCGTGATCGGCGTCGATCCCGAGCCGTTCACGACGGCATTGGCCCGACACGCCCCCGAGATCCCCGTCGTCGTGGTCGACCCCGGCGAGACTGACACCGTGATGCGCCGCGCCGTCGACGCGGCACGGTCGCTCGCCCAGCCGGGCGACACCGTGCTGCTGGCCCCGGCCGGCGCCTCGCAGGACCAGTTCCGCTCCTACGCACAGCGGGGCGAGGCCTTCGCCGCAGCGGTGGAGGCGATCACCCGCGACGCCTAGGGCGGCTCACCCGGAAGGCGCGGCATGGCGGTAGCAACCACCGACGAACGGCCCTGGCTCGGCCAGTGGAACTCGGCGGTCACCTCGTACTACACCCTGGTGGGGACATCGAGCCTGCTGCTCGTGCTCGGCCTGGTCATGGTGCTGTCGAGCTCGACCGTGACGTCGATCGCCGACGGCGCCTCCCCGTACTCGGCGTTCCTCGACCAGGCGAAGTTCGCGATCATCGGCCTGCCGACGCTGCTGGTGGCCGCGCGGATCCCGGTGCGCTGGTACAAGCGGCTGGCGTGGCCGGCGCTCGGCGTCGCCGTCGTGCTGCTGGTGGCCGTCATGTTCATGGGCGACCTCGTGGGCGGCAACCGCAACTGGCTGCGCCTGGGACCCGTGCGCTTCCAGCCGTCCGAGGTCGCCAAGCTCGCGCTCACGGTGTGGCTCGGCGCGGTGCTGGGCCGCAAACAGCGGCTTCTGGGCCGGTGGCGTCACGTGATCTGGCCCGCCGTGCCCGGAGTCGTGCTCGTGCTCGGCCTGGTGCTCGCCGGGCACGACCTGGGCACAGGCCTCATCCTCATCGCCCTGGCGCTCGGCGCGTTCTGGGTCTCGGGCGCTCCGGCCCGGCTGCTTGGGCTGGGCGGCGGGCTCGCCGCCGTGATCATCGGCTACGTGTTCGTCTACGGCAGCAGCGACCGCATGGGGCGCATCTTCGCCACCTACGGCACGTGCCAGGACGTGCAGAACGAGTGCTACCAGTCGATCCACGGCCTGTACGCGCTCGGCAGCGGCGGTGTGCTGGGCCTGGGCCTCGGCGCGAGCCGTGAGAAATGGCGCTACCTGCCCGAGGCGCACAACGACTTCATCTACGCCGTCATCGGTGAGGAGCTCGGCCTGCTCGGCACGCTCATGGTGCTGGGCCTGTTCGTCGCGCTCGGCATCGCCATGAGCCGGGTGATCCGCCGCCATCCCGACCCGTTCGTCAAGGTCACCACCGCGGGAGTCGCGTGCTGGATCGTGGGCCAGGCGTTCGTCAACATCGGCGTCGTCATCCGCGTCATCCCGGTCATCGGCGTCCCGCTGCCCTTGGTCTCCGCGGGAGGGTCGGCGCTCGTGACGACGATGGCGGCGCTCGGCATGGTCATCTCGTTCGCGCGCTCGGAGCCCGGCGCGGCCCAGGCGCTCGCGGCCCGCGGCAGTGTGGTGCGCCGCTCGCTCGCGGTGCTCGGCGTCCAGCGTGCCGTCGCCGGGCGTCCCGGACGCCGCGGCGACCAGGGCGCGGGGCGGGTCACGCGGCGATGGCGGCGGGCCGGGCGGCGCTGACGTGCGGCGCGCCCGGGTAGGGTCGCGTCTGTGAGTCACAAGGTCCACTCCGTCGTGCTCGCCGGCGGCGGCACCGCCGGTCACGTCAACCCCCTGCTCGCGGTCGCCGACGAGCTGCGCGCGCGCGATCCCGAGGCGAAGGTGCTGGTGCTGGGCACCGCGACCGGCCTCGAGGCCGAGCTCGTGCCAGCCCGCGGCTATCGCCTGGCGCCGGTGCCGCGGGTTCCGCTGCCGCGCCGCCCCTCGGTCGACCTGCTGACGCTGCCCGGCAAGCTCAGCGCCGCAGTGCACGCGGCACAGGCCGCGATCGAGGAGATCGACGCGCAGGTGGTCGTCGGCTTCGGCGGCTACGTGTCGACGCCCGCCTACCTGGCCGCCCGCCGCCGCGGCGTGCCCGTGGTGATCCACGAGCAGAACGCGCGCCCCGGCCTGGCCAACAAGCTCGGCGCGCGCTGGGCCGCGCGCGTGGGCCTGACCTTCGAGGGCACGCCGCTGCGCGGGGGCGTCGTGACGGGTCTGCCGCTGCGCCGCGAGATCGCCGAGCTGGTCAGCGCGCGTGAGTCCGACGCCGCCGGCACACGCGTCGCGGCCGCCGACGCCCTGGGCCTCGACCCGGCGCGCCCGACCGTCCTGGTCACGGGCGGATCCTCGGGGGCGCTGAGCCTCAACACCGCGGTCGCCGGCGCGGCCGACGCGCTGCTGGCCTCGGGCGCCCAGGTGCTGCACCTGACGGGCAAGGGCAAGGACGGCCCGGTGCGCGACGCCGTCGCGCGTCTGGGCTCGTCGGTCGAGTCGCGGCGCTACCAGGTGCGCGAGTATCTGTCCGAGATGCACCTCGCGCTCGCGGTCGCCGACCTGGTCGTCGCGCGCTCGGGAGCCGGCACGGTGTGCGAGCTCGCGGCCCTCGGGCTGCCCGCCGTCTACGTGCCGCTGCCCATCGGCAACGGCGAGCAGCGCCTCAACGCCGCGCCGCTCGTGCGGGCCGGGGGAGGGCTGCTCGTCGACGACGCCGACCTCACCTCCTCGTGGGTCGCCGAGCATGTCCCGGCGCTCGTCGCGGACACCGGACGCCTGGCGGCGATGGCCGAGGCCGCGCGGCGCACGGGCGTGCGCGACGGCGCGGCCCGGGTCGCCGACCTCGTCGAGCAGGCCGTCGCCACCCGGGCGGGTGCGGCGTGAGCGACGAGACGGTGCCGGTCGACCAGCTCGGCCGGGTGCATCTGATCGCCGTGGGCGGCGCCGGGGTCAGCGTGGTCGCACGCCTGCTCGCCGCGCGTCGTGTTCCGGTCCAGGGCTCCGACGCCGCGCAGAGCGCGACGCTCGACGCTCTGCGGGCTGACGGCGTGCGGGTGTGGGTGGGCCACGACGCCGCGCATGTGGTCGCGCCCGACGGACGGCCGCTGGTCGACACCGTCGTGGTCTCCAGCGCGGTGCGTGAGGACAACCCCGAGCTCGCCGCCGCGCGCGCGGCGGGCGTCCGAGTGCTGCACCGCTCGCAGGCGCTCGCCTCGCTCATGCTCGGCCAGCGCGCGGTGGCGGTGGCCGGGGCGCACGGCAAGACGACGACGTCCGCCATGGTCGTCTCGGTGCTGCGCGCCACGGGCGCCGACCCGTCGTTCGCGATCGGAGGCTCGGTGCGCGTGCGCGACGCCGACGGCTCGGTGTCCGCGGTCCCGGGTGGACACCTGGGCGCCGGCGACGTGCTGGTCGCCGAGGCCGACGAGTCCGACGGCTCGTTCCTCAACTACGCCCCGACCCTCGCCGTGGTCACCAACGTCGAGCCCGACCACCTCGACCACTACGGCACGCGCGAGGCGTTCGACGCCGCGTTCGTCGCCTTCGCCGGGCGCGTGCGGCCCGGCGGCGTGCTCATCGCGTGCGCCGACGACGCCGGGGCGGCCGCGCTCGCGGCGGCCCACCGCGCGCGCGGCGGCACGGTGGTCACCTATGGCGCCGCTGAGGGCGCCGACGTCGTCGTGAGCGACATCGTCTCGACGGCGCAGGGCGTGAGTGCGACGGTGCGCGGCGGGCCGCTCGGCGACGCGCCGCTCGACCTGCGCATCGCCGTGACGGGGACGCACAACGTGCTCAACGCGACCGCGGCGGTGGTGACCGCGGTGTTGCTCGGCGCGGCGCCCACCGACGCGGTCGCGGGCGCCGCGGCGTTCGTGGGCACGGGGCGCCGCTTCGAGCCGCGCGGCGAGGCGGGCGGGGTGCGCGTCGTCGACGACTACGCCCACCACCCCACCGAGATCGAGGCGCTGTTGCGCGCCGCGCGGCCGATCGCGGGCGCTGGACGCGTGCTCGTGCTCTTCCAGCCGCACCTGTACTCGCGCACCCGCATCTTCGCCGAGCGTTTCGCGGCCGCTCTCGCGCTCGCCGACGAGGTCGTCGTGACCGGGGTCTACCGGGCGCGTGAGGACGTGGACCCCACCGTGTCGGCGCGCACGATCACCGACCTGCTGCCCGCGACGGCGTCGGGCGGCACGGTGCGGGCCGTCGAGGATCGCGTCGAGGCGGCGCACGCCGTCGCGGCGCTCGCGCGTCCCGGCGACCTGGTGCTCACGGTCGGCGCCGGCGACGTGACGCAGTTGGCGCCGCTGATCCTGGGGGACCTCGCGGACTGACGTGGGCCGCTGGGTTGTGCGCGTCACGCCGCCGCCCGGCGACGCCTGCCGCGGATCGGCGCACGGACGCGGCAGGATGGCGACGTGCGTCCTCCCGCCAAACCCCGCGTGCCGCCCAAGCCCGTCGCGAAGAGCGCGTCGGGCGCTGCGGCGGGCGCTGCGCGCACAGGCGCCCGGACGGCCGCCCCGCGCCCGGCGCCCGCCCCGGCGCGCTCGGCGCCGGCACCGCGGACCGCGCCTTCGGCGTCCGCGCGCACACAGGCCATCCCTCGCGCGGCGGGCCAGGCGACGCGTGAGCGCCCTCGGGGGCGCGCCACGGTCTCGACCGCGATGGCGCGCCGGCTCGCGGAGCGGCGTTCGATGCGCCGACACCTCGTGGTGCGCCGGCTGGGGGTGTGGGCCGCGGCCGTGGCCGCAGTCCTCGTCCTGGCCTGGGCCGCGTTCGTCTCGCCGCTGCTCGCGCTCGATATGCGCGAGGTGAGCGTCACGGGGCAGGGGAGCACGATCGACGTGGCGCAGGTCCAGGCGGTCATCGGCGAGGAGGTCGGTGTGCCGCTGCCGCGCATCGACACCGTCGCGCTGCGTCAGCGCCTGCTGGAGCTCAACGGCGTGCGCGACGCGAGCATCCTGCGCGACTGGCCGCACGGGCTCGCGGTGACGCTGACCTCGCGCGAGCCGGTCGCCGCCGCGCCGGTCGATGACGGGTTCGCGCTCGTCGACGCCGACGGCGTGCGCGTCGGGACCACGCCCGAGCCCCCCGAGGGTCTGCCCGTGGTCGAGGCGAGCCTGGACGACGACCAGGCGCCCGCGCTCGTGGCGGCGCTGCGTGTGCTGGCGGGTCTGCCGGCGGAGCTGGCCGACCAGGTCACGCAGGTGAGCGCGGCGACGCGCGACGACGTGCGCACCACCCTGTCGTCGGGTCAGGTCATCAAGTGGGGCAGCGACGACCGTGTCGCGCTCAAGCTCGCCGTGGTCCAGGCGCTGCGTCAGGCGGCGCCTGACGCGCAGGTGTTCGACGTCAGTTCGCCCGACCTCCCCGTGACGCGCTGAGAACGCGGCGGCGACACGCCGACGCACGTTCCCATGACGGCCGCGCCACGCCGCATACCGTCAGGGGCAGCAGCAACCTGACATAACTCTGACCCTCAAGTCGAACCTTAGGGTTCAGGGTTGCGGGCGTCGGGGACAAGGATCGACCCGAGAGGCATCGACGTGGCAACTCCGCAGAACTACCTGGCAGTCATCAAGGTGGTGGGCGTCGGCGGTGGTGGCGTGAACGCTGTCAACCGCATGATCGAGGTCGGGCTCAAGGGCGTCGAGTTCATCGCCGTCAACACCGACGCCCAGGCACTGCTGATGTCGGACGCTGACGTCAAGCTCGACGTCGGACGCGACCTCACGCGCGGCCTGGGCGCCGGCGCCGACCCCGAGGTCGGCCGCAAGGCCGCCGAGGACCACGAGGAGGAGATCGAGGAGGTCCTGCGCGGGGCCGACATGGTCTTCGTGACCGCGGGCGAGGGCGGTGGCACCGGCACAGGCGGCGCCCCCGTGGTCGCGCGCATCGCGCGCTCGCTCGGCGCGCTCACGGTCGGGGTCGTGACCCGTCCGTTCACGTTCGAGGGACGTCGTCGCTCGGTCCAGGCCGAGCAGGGGATCGAGACGCTCCGCGAGGAGGTCGACACCCTCATCGTCATCCCCAACGACCGCCTGCTGCAGATGTCGGACCGCAACGTCTCGGCGATCGCGGCGTTCCACTCGGCCGACCAGGTGCTGCACTCGGGTGTCCAGGGCATCACCGACCTCATCACCACCCCGGGCCTCATCAACCTCGACTTCGCCGACGTCAAGTCCGTCATGCAGGGCGCCGGCTCGGCGCTCATGGGCATCGGCTCGGCGCGCGGCGAGGACCGCGCCGTCCAGGCCGCCGAGCTGGCGATCTCCTCGCCGCTGCTTGAGGCGAGCATCGACGGCGCGCACGGCGTGCTGCTGTCGATCCAGGGCGGCAGCGACCTCGGCCTGCTCGAGGTCCACGAGGCCGCCCGCCTGGTGCAGGAGGCCGCCCACCCCGAGGCCAACATCATCTTCGGCACCGTCATCGACGACGCCCTCGGTGACGAGGTGCGCGTCACCGTGATCGCGGCCGGGTTCGACGGCGGCGTGCCGCAGGCGCGCAAGGACGGCCGCGGCCTGGGGCAGATCGCCGGCCAGACGGCCCGTCCCGTGGCGGCCACGGCGACAGGTGGCCAGTCCGCGGTCTCCACGGCGGGCCCGGCGACCGTGCCGGTGCCCCAGCCCCCCGTCAACGGCGCGCACACGCTGCCCCGTCCGATCCCGGCGGACCCCGACGACGTGCCGACGAGCCTGCAGCCTGTCGCACAGGCCGCGCGCCCGAGCGTCGCGGTCGTCGAGGAGGTCGAGGGAGTGACGGTCGAGCGCCCGGTCGAGGTGCCGCGCATCTGGGACGCCGCTCCTCCCAAGGAGGAGCTCGACGTTCCCGACTTCCTCAAGTGAGCGCCACGGCGCCCGCCCCGGTGGGCGGACTGTGACCGCGCCCTGTCTGCGCGACATGCCGCCGGCCTGGTCACAGGACGCGCTGCTGCCCGACGACGTCGGCGCCGGCCTGCTGCGCGTCGACCTCGGCGAGGGCGTCGTCGCGGGCTTCACGACGCGGCGCGGCGGCGTCTCGCCGGCGCCGTGGGCGTCGCTCGACCTGGGCGCCAACACCGGCGACGACGCGCTGCGCGTGCGTGAGAACCGCGCCCGCGTGGGCGCCTGGCTCGGCGCGCCCGTCGCATTCGTGGCCCAGGTCCACGGCGACCGGGTGTTGGTGCTCGACGCGGCCGAGCGTGCGGAGTGGGCGTCGTCGGCGCCACCGCTGGCCGCCGGTCAGGCGGACGCCGTGGTGACCGCCGCCAGCGGTCTGGGCTTGGGTGTGCTCGTGGCCGACTGCGTGCCCGTGCTGCTGGCCGACCCCGTCGCCCGCGTCGTCGGCGTCGTGCACGCCGGGCGCGCGGGCGTGCGGCTCGGCGTCGTGCACCGCGCCGTCGACGCCATGCTCGCGGCCGGGGCGACGACGGCGGGACTGCGGGCCGCCGTCGGACCCGCGGTGTGCGGTCGGTGCTACGAGGTGCCCGCCGAGATGCGCGACGAGGTCGCCGCGATCGTGCCGCAGGCGCACGCGACGACACGCGAGGGAACCCCCGCGCTCGACCTGCCCGCGGCCGTGCGGGCGCAGCTCGCGGCCAGCGGCGTGCGCTCGTGCGTCCACGTCGACCGCTGCACGCTGGAGGACCCTGAGCTGTTCTCGCACCGGCGCGCGACGGCGGCCGGGACCACCACGGGACGGCAGGCCGGCCTCGTCGTGCTGACGTGACGCAGGCGCGCCGACACACCGGCGTGTCGCGGGCTCTCTAGCGTGCCCGCGTGGTTAACGTCAAGGCACCGACCGCAGGGGCGACGAAACGGAGTGGGAGCGATGGCCGGAGCGCTTCGCAAGACGATGCTGTACCTGGGTCTTGCAGACGACCAGGGGCAGGGCGAGAACTACGCCGACGAGTACGGCGACGACTTCGGGGAAGAGTTGGAGGCACCCGTGCGTGAGCGCGACGACTATCCCGCCGAGGTGACGCCGTTGCGTCGGCCCGCCCTCAAGGAGGTCGCGCCGTCGTCGGACCTGCGGCGGATCACCACCATCCACCCGCGCTCGTACAACGACGCCCGCCTCATCGGCGAGGCGTTCCGCGGCGGCACGCCCGTGATCATGAACCTGTCCGACATGGACGACGCCGACGCCAAGCGTCTGGTCGACTTCTCGGCCGGTCTGATCTTCGGCCTGCACGGCGCGATCGAGCGTGTGACCAACAAGGTGTTCCTGCTCTCGCCCGAGCACGTCGAGATCATGGGCGAGGACGAGGTCGAGCCGCCGCCCGCCAAGGGTCCGGGCCACTTCTACAACCAGAGCTGACGCCGGCCATCAGGCGTCCGCCAGGTGACCCGGCCTGGCGGACCCGTCGTCATCCTCGCCGCAGACCTTAGGGTGGCCGCGTGAACTCGTCTCATACCCACACGCGCCGCTTCGACGGACCCGGGAGAGGACCGCGATGACCACCGTGCTGCACGTCCTCGGCCTGGTCCTGTGGCTGTATCTGCTGTGCCTCGTCGTGCGCATGGTGCTCGACTGGGTGCAGTTCTTCGCGCGCGACTGGCGGCCGACCGGCGTCGTCCTGGTGCTGGCCGAGGTCGTGTACACCGTCACGGACCCGCCGCTGCGCGCGGTCCGCAGGCTGATCCCGCCCCTGCGGATCGGCAACGTCGGGCTCGACATCGGGTTCATGCTGGTCTTCTTCGTGGTGCTCATCGCCTCGCAGATCCTGACGAACGCATGACACCGCGGAGCAAGTCGGGCGAATGAAGAGGGAATCCGTGCAGGATCCGTGTGCGGGCGGCGACGTCGCGATGCTGGCGCTGGGCACGTCGGCTACCGTGGTCGTTCGACCGGACGAAACCGAAGCGTGAGGTGAAACGATGGCGCTGCTGACCGCAGAAGACATCCTCAACAAGAAGTTCGCTGCGACGAAGTTCCGCGAGGGCTACGACGTGGAGGAAGTCGACGACTTCCTCGACGAGGTGGTGCGGACCCTCTCCGCGGTGCAGGAGGAGAACGAGGAGCTGCGGTCCAAGCTCACCGCCGCGGAGCGACGTGTCGCCGAGCTCTCACGCTCCGACGCGGCGGCCGCCGCGGTCGCGGCCCCCGTCGCCGCACCCGCTCCCGCCCCAGCCCAGGCGCCCAAGGCCGCCGAGCCCGAGTCCGCGACCGGCATGCTCCAGCTCGCCCAGAAGCTGCACGACGACTACGTGCGCTCGGGCCAGGAGGAGGGCGACCGCCTGATCGCCGAGGCCAAGTCGGAGGGCTCACGCATCGTGCGCGAGGCCGAGGAGACCAGCCACCGCACGCTCTCCCAGCTGGAGCAGGAGCGCTCGCTCCTGGAGCGCAAGATCGACGAGCTGCGCCTGTTCGAGCGCGACTACCGCACGCGCCTGAAGAGCTTCCTGCAGAACCTCCTGGGCGAGCTCGACGCCCGCGGCTCGGCTCTGCCGGCCCGCAGCAACCAGGGCTCCACCCCGCAGCTCTGAGCTCGGGCGCCCCAACGTCCTGGTCTCGACCGGCCCGCACATCCTCGCCCCGTTCGGCGTGGCGTAGGTTGTGCGGGCCGGTTCGCGCCTCTACGCTGCGGTGACTTCGACCAAAGGGGATGCGATGAGCAAGGCAACTCCCGCAGCCGAGCCAACGGTGGCACACATCATCGACCAGACGTTTCCCGACCTCGCTCGGGACGTGACGTCCTTTCCGGTGCGCGAGGGCGAGGAGCCGTGGACGCTCGCCGAGATCCACGAGCTGGCCGCCGGACTACTGGCCGACCGCGAGCGGCTTGAGGCCGAGCTCGCCGCGGCTGACCGCGACCTGAGCGACCTGTTGCGCAACTCCGGCGACGGCGCCGGCGACGACCAGGCGGACTACGGGTCGAGCGCACTGGAGCGTGAGCAGGAGCTCACGCTGGTGAACAACATGCGCGACCTGCTCGCCCAGACCAAGCGTGCGATCGAGCGCATCAAGACCGGCGCCTACGGCACCTGCGAGGTCACCGGCCTGCCGATCGGCAAGGCCCGCCTGCAGGCCTTCCCGCGTGCGACGCTCTCGGTGGAGGCCAAGGCGCGCGAGGAGAGGCGCTGACGGGCCTGCGGCCCCACCCACGCGCCCTACACTTGCGCGAGATGTCTACCGAACCCGACGCCTCGCCCGTCGTCCCTGAACCTGCGCCGACGTCGTCGCGCCGCCTGGTGGCCGCCACCTTCGCGCTCGCGGCGGCGGTGCTCGCCGTCGACCAGCTCACCAAGTGGTGGGCGCTGACCGAGCTGGAGCTCGGCGCGCCGCAACGTCAGGTGATCGGCGATCTGCTCACGTTCCGGCTGGTGTTCAACCCGGGCGCCGCGTTCGGCAAGGGGTCCGGCTACACCTGGGTGCTGACCATCGTGGTCGTCGCCGTCGTGGCCGTGATCGTGCGTGTGATCCGACGGATCCGCTCGCGCGCCTGGGCGGTGACCCTCGGGCTGCTGCTGGGCGGCGCGGTCGGCAACCTCGCCGACCGGCTCTTCCGCGAGCCCGGGTTCGCGCAGGGCCACGTCGTCGACTTCATCGGCTACGCGAACTGGTTCACGGGCAACGTCGCCGACATCGCGATCGTGGTGGCGGCGGTGCTGCTCGCGCTGCTCTCGCTGCTGGGGATCGGGCTCGACGGACGCCGCGAGGGCCGTCACGCCGACGCCCCCGTGACGGCGCCCGACGACGGTCAGCGTCCTGAGGCGGAGCGCGAGGCCTGATGGCCTCGCGGACCCTCCCGGTCCCGGACGGGCTCGCGGGCGAGCGCGTCGACGCGGCGCTCGCGCGCATGCTCGGCTTCTCACGCACCCAGGCGGCCGAGCTCGCGGCCGCGGGCGCGGTGCGGCTCGACGGTCGCCCCGTCGGCAAGTCCGACCGGCTGCCCGCGGGCGGGTGGCTTGAGGTCGACGTCCCCGACCCCGCGGCGGCGCCCGAGGCCGCCCCGGAGCCGGTTCCCGGCATGGGCGTCGCCTACGAGGACGACGACGTCGTCGTGGTCGACAAGCCCGTCGGCGTCGCGGCACACCCGTCGCCGGGATGGACCGGGCCGACCGTGGTCGGCGCGCTGGCCGCCGCGGGATACCGCGTCTCGACGTCGGGCTCCGCCGAGCGGCAGGGCATCGTGCACCGGCTCGACGTCGGCACCTCGGGGCTCATGGTCGTGGCCAAGAGCGAGGCCGCCTACACCGCGCTCAAGCGCGCCTTCAAAGAGCGGACGGTCGAGAAGGTCTACCACGCGCTCGCCCAGGGGCACCCCGAGCCGACGGTCGGCACGATCGACGCGCCCATCGGCCGGCACCCGAGCAACGACTGGCGGTTCGCCGTCGTCGCCGACGGCAAGCCGTCGGTGACCCACTACGAGGTGCTGGAGATGCTGCCCGCCGCCTCGCTGGTCGAGGTGCACCTGGAGACGGGGCGCACGCACCAGATCCGCGTGCACTTCTCGGCGGTGCGCCACCCGCTGGTGGGCGACCTGACCTACGGCGCCGACCCCGTGCTGGCCTCCAGCGTGGGACTGACGCGCCAGTGGCTGCACGCCGTCCGCCTGGGGTTCGAGCACCCGCTGACCGGCGCCTGGGTCGAGGTGACCTCCTCCTACCCCGACGACCTGGAGCACGCCCTCGCGACGGTCCGGGGCGCCTACGGTGGCTGACGTCGTCGTCGAGCGGGTGCGCACGCCCGCGCAGCTCGACGAGGCGTTCGCGGTGCGCGTCGAGGTCTTCGTCGGCGAGCAGCGCGTGCCGCCCGAGCTTGAGCTCGACGAGGCCGACCATGCGCCCACGACGACGCATGTGCTCGCGCGTCCCGCGCGCGGCGGGGCCGCGATCGGGACCGCGCGGCTGCTCACCGACGTCGAGCGCCCGGGCCAGGCGCACATCGGGCGCGTCGCCGTGGCGGCCGCGGCGCGGGGCGCAGGCGTCGGCTCCGCGCTCATGGGCGCGCTCGAACGCATCGCGCTCGCCGAGCACGCGGGCGCGGACGGCGCGGTCACCGTGCTGCTCAGCGCGCAGGTCCAGGCCATCGGCTTCTACGAGCGGCTGGGCTACACCGTCACGGGTGAGGTCTACCTCGACGCCGGCATCGACCATCGGGACGCGTCGAAGGTGATCGCGAGGGCCTGACGCCAGGAGTGTGGGTGGGGGCGTGGGAGACTCGGACGGTGCCAGCGTCCGACAACTTCGTCCACCTCCACGTCCACACCGAGTACTCGATGCTCGACGGCGCTTCGCTGCTCGACGGACTCTTCGAGCGGGTGTCCGCGCAGGGGATGCCCGCCGTCGCGATGACGGACCACGGCAACCTGCACGGGGCGTACGACTTCTACTCGAAGGCCAAGAAATACGGCGTCAAGCCCATCATCGGCATCGAGGCGTACCTGACGCCCGGCACCGCGCGCGGCGATCGCACGCGCGTGCGGTGGGGCAAGGGCGAGACGGCCGAGGAGGGCGGCGACGACGTCTCGGGCGGCGGCGCGTACACCCACCTGACGATGTGGTCGCAGACCACCGAGGGCATGCACAACCTGTTCCGGCTGTCCTCGCTCGCCAGCCTTGAGGGGTACTTCTACAAGCCCCGCATGGACAAGGAGCTGCTGCAGACCTACGCCAAGGGCCTCATCGTCTCGACCGGCTGCCCCAGCGGCGCCGTCCAGACGCGGCTGCGGCTCGGCCAGTGGGACGAGGCGGTGCGCGAGGCGGGCGAGCTGCAGGACATCTTCGGGCGCGAGAACGTCTACCTCGAGCTCATGGACCACGGCATCGCGATCGAGAAGCGCGTGCGTGACGACCTGCTGCGGCTCGGTCGCGAGCTGGGCATGCGGCCGCTGGCCACCAACGACTCGCACTACAACAACCCCGAGGACGCCTCGGCGCAGGAGGCGCTGCTGTGCGTCAACTCGGGCAGCCGGCTGTCGGAGCCGACCTACTCCCAGGGTGGCAAGCGGTTCGCGTTCGAGGGCAGCGGCTACTACATCAAGTCCGCCCGGGAGATGCGCGACCTGTGGGGATCGCAGGACCTCATGGAGGCCTGCGACAACACCCTGGAGGTCGCCGAGCGCTGCGACGTCGAGTTCGTGGAGTCGACCGGCGGCTACATGGCGCGCGCCGACATCCCCGCGGGGGAGACCGAGGAGAGCTGGTTCCGCAAGGAGGTCTGGCGCGGCATCGAGAACCGGTACCCCGGCGACCGGCTGACCCAGGACGTGCGCGACCGCGTCGAGATGGAGCTCGGCGTCATCGCGCAGAAGGGCTACTGCGGCTACTACCTCGTGGTCGCCGACTTCATCCAGTGGTCGAAGGACAACGGCATCCGCGTCGGACCGGGCCGTGGCTCGGGCGCCGGCTCGATCGCCGCGTACGCGCTGCGCATCACCGACCTCGACCCTCTGGAGCACGGGCTCTTCTTCGAGCGCTTCCTCAACCCCGAGCGCCCGTCGATGCCCGACTTCGACATCGACTTCGACGACCACCGCCGCGGCGAGGTCATCGCGTACGTCACTGAGAAGTACGGCGCCGAGCGAGTCGCACAGATCGCGACGTTCGGCCGGATCAAGGCCAAGGCCGCCATCAAGGACGCCGCGCGCATCCTCGACTACGACTTCGCGACGGGCGACCGGATCACCAAGGCGCTGCCGCCCGACGTCATGGGCAAGTCGATCAAGCTCAAGGCCGTCTTCGACGAGAAGGACGCCCGCTACGCGGAGGCCGCGGAGTTTCGGGCGCTGGTCGACTCCGACCCGAACGTCCGCAAGATCTACGACACCGCCATCGGCCTTGAGGGGCAGATCCGCCAGACCGGTGTGCACGCCGCGGGCGTGATCATGTCCAGCGAGCCGATCATCGACGTCGTCCCGATCATGGACCCCAAGGGTGACGGCCAGGTCATCACCCAGTTCGAGTACCCCATGGCCGAGGCGCTGGGCCTGGTCAAGATGGACTTCCTCGGCCTGTCCAACCTCCACACGCTCGAGGACGCGCTCGAGAACATCCGCGCCAACCGCGGCGAGGACCTCGTCCTGGAGGACGTCCCGTTCGACGACCGGGCGACCTACTCACTCATGGGCCGCGGCGAGACACTGGGCGTGTTCCAGCTCGATGGCAGCGGTATGCGCGCGCTGCTGCGCTCGATGCAGCCCGACGTGTTCGCCGACATCACCGCCGTCTCGGCGCTCTACCGCCCCGGGCCCATGGGCGCGGACTCGCACAACAAGTACGCGCACCGTAAGAACGGCCGCCAGCCGATCGAGCCGATCCACCCCGAGCTCGCCGAGGCGCTGGAGCCGGTGCTGGGGGAGACCTACGGCCTGATCGTCTATCAGGAGCAGGTCATGGCGATCGCGCAGGTGCTCGCCGGATACTCGCTCGGCGCCGCAGACAATATGCGCCGCGTCATGGGCAAGAAGAAGAAGGCCGAGCTCGACAAGCAGTTCGACGGCTTCCAGGCCGGCATGCTGGAGCGCGGCTACTCGAAGGACGCGGTCAAGACGCTGTGGGACATTCTCGTTCCCTTCGCCGACTACGCGTTCAACAAGTCCCACTCGGCCGCGTACGGCGTCGTGACGTACTGGACGGCCTACCTCAAGGCGAACTACCCGTCTGAGTACATGGCCGCGCTCCTGCAGTCCGTCAAGGACGACAAGGACAAGATGGCGCTCTACCTCAACGAGTGCCGTCGCATGCGCATCACGGTGCTGCCGCCCGATGTGAACGACTCGGCGGCCAAGTTCACGGCGGTCGGCGCCGACATCCGCTTCGGCCTGACGGCGGTGCGCAACGTCGGCGCCAACGTGGTCGACGCGATCGTCGAGGCGCGCCAGACGCACGGGCGCTTCACCTCGTTCACCGACTTCCTCGACAAGGTCCCGGCCGTGGTGTGCAACAAGCGGACCATCGAGTCGCTCATCAAAGCGGGGGCGTTCGACTCGCTCGAGCGCTCGCGCCGCGCGCTGCTCGTCGTGCACGAGCAGGCCGTCGACTCGGTCATCGCGGTCAAGCGCAAGGAGGCCGAGGGCCAGTTCGACCTGTTCGCCGGGCTCGGCGGCGAGGAGGCCGAGGCCGGAATGACCTTCGCGGTCGACGTGCCCGACCTGGCCGACTGGGACAAGAAGCAGAAGCTCGCCTTCGAGCGCGAGATGCTCGGCCTGTACGTCTCCGACCACCCCCTGTCGGGACTGGAGCACGTGCTCACCCGGGCCGCCGACACGTCGATCGCCGCGCTCATGGGCGACGAGGGACGGCCCGAGAACTCGACCGTCACCATCGCGGGGCTCATCACCAGCCTGCAGCGCAAGATGAGCAAGAACGGCAACCCGTGGGCCGCCGTCACGGTCGAGGACCTGGAGGGCTCGGTCGAGGTCATGTTCTTCGGTGAGACGTACCTGGCCTACTCGACGGCGCTCGCCGAGGACCAGGTCGTCTCGGTGCGCGGGCGTGTGCGCCGCCGCGACGACCAGCTCTCGCTGCAGGCCATGGAGGTCGCGCTGCCCGACACCTCGGCGGTCGCGGACGCGCCCGTGCACGTCGCGGTGCCGCACACCCGATGCGTCGAGCCCGTCATGGTGCGCCTGCGCGAGGTGCTCGCCTCGCACCCCGGCTCCGCTCAGGTGCACGTCACCGTCGCCGAGCCCGGCAAGCGCACAGTGGTGCGGGCCGCCGACAGCCTGCGCGTCGAGAAGTCGCCCGCGCTGTTCGGCGACCTCAAGGCGCTGCTCGGCCCCTCCTGCCTCGGATGAGCGAGCGCCCGCCCGTGCCGCCATCGCCGCCCGCGCCGCCCCCGGCGGTCGAGCCTGTCGAGACCCCGTGGACCGACGACGGCTCGGCCGACCACCGCTTCCGCGTCGTCCCCGCCGCCTACGTCCTGCTGCGCCGCACCGGGCAGAGCGGCGCGCCCGAGGTCCTGCTCCAACTGCGCGAGGGCACCGGCTTCATGGACGGCCACTGGGCCGCGGGGGCGGCAGGCCACGTCGAGGCGGACGAGTCGGTCGTCGCCGCCGCCGTGCGGGAGGCGCGCGAGGAGCTCGGCGTCGTGCTCGATCCGGACGACCTGCGCCCCGTCACCGTGATGCACCGCGGCCAGCCCGGCGGGCCGGCGCTCGAACAGCGTGTCGACGTGTTCTTCGAGGCCGACCGCTGGAGGGGCCGGCCGCGCCGCGCCGAGACCGCCAAAGCCGCCGACCTGCGCTGGTTCGCGCTCGACGCGCTGCCTGAGCCCGTCGTGCCGCACGAGCTGCGCGTCCTGCGCGCGATCGCCGCGGGCGGCGAGATTCCGCGCCTGCTGGTCCAGGGGTTCTGATGCTGCGGCTCAACCCCGAGCAGCTCGTGTTCGTCACCGAGCGCCACCTGGCCACGCTCACGACGCTGCGCGCCGACGGCTCACCGCACGTGACCCCGATCGCGTTCATGTGGGACGCCGCGACGGGCGCCGCCGTCATGACGACCGAGCGCGGGTCGGCCAAGGCGGTCAACGCGCGCCGCCGCGGCCGCGCGGGCGGCGCGCCGCGCGCGGCGCTGTGCCAGGTCGACGGCGGGCGCTGGCTCACGATCGAGGGAGTGATCGAGGTGGTCGACGACGCCGCGGCGCTCGCCGACGCCGTGGCGCGCCACGCGCGCCGCTATCACGACTTGGAGCCGGACGAGGGTCGTGTCGTGCTGCGGCTGACGGCCGACCGGGTGCTGGCGAGCGACTACATGGCGTGAGGCGATGGCGCCGACGTCACGCGGCGCCGCCCTGCGGAGTTGGGGCGCGCGCCTGTCAGGCGACGACGGCCGACCGCGCGCCCTGCGGGTCGGCCGCGGTGACCACGTCGCCCTTGGCGAGCTGACGCCCGCGGCGCGTCTCCACCTCGCCGTTGACGCTCACCTCACCGTCGGCGATCAGGTCACGCGCCTCGTTGCCCGAGTCGGCCAGCCCGGCGAGCTTGAGGAACTGGCCGAGCCGGATCATCTCGTCTCGGATCGGCACCGCCTCCGGGGTCGGGGAGGTGTCAGCCGTGGGCGTGTCGTGAGGGGCCATACAGGACATTGTCCAAGCCTGACGCCGTGCCGGGCGCCTAGACTGGCCGACGTGATCCAGCGCATCGATCTTCGCGGCCGCACGCTCACGCGCCGCGACCTGCTCGCCGTCCTCCCACGCGCCGAGGTCGGGGTCGACGAGGCCCTCGACGCCGTCGCCCCGCTCGTCGCCGACGTCCGCGCCCGTGGCGCCGCCGCGCTGCGCGACATCGCCGAGCGCTTTGACGGCGTGCGGCCCGCCGACCTGCGCGTGCCGGCCGCCGCGCTCGACGACGCGCTCGCCCACCTTCCCGAGCCCGTGCGCGCGGGCCTGGAGGAGGCGATCGTGCGGGTGCGCGCGGTGCACACCGCGCAGGTTCCCCCCGAGCACACGACACAGCTCGCCGACGGCGCGGTGGTGCGCCAGCGCTATATCCCGGTCGAGCGTGTCGGGCTCTACGCCCCCGGCGGCCTGGCCGTGTACCCGTCGAGCGTCATCATGAACGTCGTGGCCGCGCAGGCCGCGGGCGTCGAGGGCATCGCGCTCGCCTCACCGCCGCAGAAGGACCACGGCGGTCTGCCGCACCCGACCATCCTGGCCGCGTGCGCGCTGCTCGGGGTGGACGAGGTCTACGCCGTCGGCGGGGCGCAGGCGGTGGCGATGTTCGCCTACGGCGCCGTGGGCACCGAGCCACAGGACGGCGAGGTGCTGTGCGAGCCCGTCGACGTGGTCACCGGGCCCGGCAACGTCTACGTCGCCGCGGCCAAGCGGCTGGTGCGCGGCGCGGTCGGCATCGACGCCGAGGCCGGCCCGACCGAGATCGCGGTGCTCGCTGACGACACGGCAGACGCCGGGCACGTCGCCCTCGACCTCATCAGCCAGGCCGAGCACGACCCGATGGCCGCGTCGGTGCTGGTCACGCCGTCGACCGTGCTCGCCGAGGCCGTCGAGGAGCGGCTGGAGGAGCTAGCCGCCGCGACCAAGCACGCGGGCCGCGTCGCCGTCGCGCTCGGTGGGCCACAGTCGGCGATCGTGCTGGTCGACGACATCGAGCAGGGCGTGCAGGTGGTGGACGCCTACGGCGCCGAGCACCTGGAGCTGCAGACCGCCGACGCCGCGGCGCTCGCCGACCGCATCCGCAGCGCGGGCGCGATCTTCGTCGGGCCGTGGGCGCCCGTCTCACTGGGCGACTACATGGCGGGCTCCAACCACGTGCTGCCCACGGGCGGCACCGCCAGGTACGCGAGCGCGCTGAGCGTGCTGTCGTTCCTCAAGTCGGTCCAGGTCATCGAGTACACGCGCGAGGCGCTCGCCGAGCTCGCGGACCGGATCGTCGCCGTCGCCGACGACGAGGACCTGCCCGCCCACGGCGAGGCGGTGCGCGGCCGGTTCGCGTAGCGATGGGCGCACACCCGCGCCACGCCGCGCGCAGGGGCGGTGTGACCGCCCCCGACCGCCCGGCGGGGCGCGCGGTCGTGCTGCTGACCGGAATGTCCGGCGCGGGCAAGACGGCGGCGCTGCGCGGGCTCGCCGCCCGCGGTCACGCGGTGGCTGACCTCGACTACGACGGGCACTCGGTGCTCGTGCGCGCCCCCGGCCAGCCCGTCGGGTGGGAGCAGGTCTGGGACCTGGTCCGGGTGCGCGCTCGGATCGACGCGCACGGGGCGGGCGTGCTCTTCCTGGCCGGGACGGCGCCCAACCAGAGCGAGGTCTACGACCGGCTCGACGCCGTCGTGCTCCTGACCGCGCCGCGCGAGGTGCTGCTCGCGCGCGTCGCGGCGCGCACGGACAACCCGTATGGGAAGGACGCGGCCGGGCGTGCGCAGATCGAGCACGACATCGACGCCGTCGAGCCGCTGCTGCGGCGTGGGGCCACCCACGTGGTGTCGAGCGATCGGCCGCTCGCCGACGTCGTCACGGATGTGGAGCGGATTGCCGCAGGCGTGGTCTCGGCCGCTGATGGTTGAGCCTGTCGAAACCACCCGGTTGAAGCCACCCGGTCGAAACGCACGAGGCCGCCGACGGCGTCACTGCTTGACGTAGTCCCCGATCCGCGCGACCGCGTCGGCCACCGTCGGCCCGAGCCACACCCCGTCGTTGTGCCGCGCGCCCTCGACCACGAGGTGCTCGACCAGATGGCGCGCCGCGGCCGCGACGGCGTCGCTCTGCGCGGGCGGGACCAGCTCGTCGGCCGAGCCCTGGATGACCGTCACCGGGACGTCGCTTGCGGCCACCTGCGCGGCGACCGGGTACACATTGCGGTCCATGATGAACCGCACGATCCGCCCCGGGAGCGGCACGAGGTCGCCTGCGACGTCCTCGAAGGCCGTGAAGGGTGAGCGCAGCACGAGCCCCGCGGGCGGGACCTGCGCCGCCAGGCCGGCCACGACGCCGGTCCCGATCGACTCGCCGAGATAGAGGGTCGACTCGGGAGCGAACCCGCGCGCCGCGAGCTCCCGCTGTCCGGCGAGCGCGTCGAGCACCAGGCCCTGCTCCGACGGCGTCCCCGGGTTGCCCGTGAAGCCCCGGTAGCCGAGCATCAGCACCGCGAAGCCGCGGTCGGCGAGCTCGGCGCCCAGCCGTGCCCGCCCCGACAAGGCGCCGCCGTTGCCGTGCGCGAACAGCACCGCCTGGTCGCGCTGCGGAGCCCCAGGGCTCGGCGGGACGAACCACGAGCGCAGCTCGAGCCCGTCACGTGTGGTCAGCGTGACGTCTTCGGCGCCGGGCAGCACGTCCGCGGCGGCCGGCAGGGGCGTGCGCGAAGGGTGATAGGCGAGCGTGTGCTGCAGGGCGCGCGCGCCGAACGGCAACCCGAGAGCGAGGGCGAGCACCACCGCGACGGTCACGAGTGCGCGGCGCACCGCGCGCCGGCCCGGCCGGCTCACCGGATCCCCAGCACGAACGGGAAGACCTGGCGCGCCCCGGCCTGGCGCAGCAGGCGCGCGGCGACCGTGAGCGTCCAGCCCGACTCGGTCCAGTCGTCGACCAGGAGCACCGCGCGGCCCGGCAGGCCGCGCAGCGCGGGCTCGGAGAGCTGGAGCTCCAGGCGCCGCACGACCCCGGCGAGCCGCATCGCCGAGTTCACGTCGTGCCGGTCGGGCGCCTCGTGCCCGGCGACGGGGCCGACCGCGCCGATGAGCGGGACGCCGAGGTAGCGGGCCAGCCCGTCGGCGAGGTGGTAGGTGAGCCGCGGCCGCGTGACCGACCGGACGGCGACGACGCCCTCGACCACGAGCGGGCGCCGCCCAGGCTCGCCGCTGACAGGGCCTGCGACCGCCTCGACCGGGCCCGCGGCGGCCTCGACTGGGCCTGCGATCGCCTCGCCCGGGTCGGTGAACCCCTCGACGTCGGACGGCGGCCCGGCGACGGCGAGCGGTTCGGCAGCGCCCGCGGGGGCGGCGGGGGACTCGCCGCGCAGCGCCGTCCAGTCGTCGAGCACCCGCGCCGCGGCCCGGCGCAGCGGCACCGGCAGTTCGCCGTCGGGTGTGGACTGCCCGAACAGATCGCGCAGCGGCCCTGACCAGCCGAGCCCGTCGAGCCGCGCGACGGCGCGCCCGGTCTCGGCGAGCTCGTCGGCGCCCAGCCGTCCGCGCAGGTCCAGCCCGAGCGCGGACAGCCCCGACGGCCACATCCGGCGCGGCTCGACCTGCGCGCCCGGACGGTCCATCTCGTGCCGCGCCGCGGCCACCGCCTCGGCGTCGGGCACGGCGGGCAGCGCGACGCCACCGCACCGGTCGCATCGCCCACAGCGCCAGGCCGCGGCCTCGGGGCCGACCAGCTCGGGGTCGTCGAGCTGGCGGCGCAGGTACGCCATGCGGCAGCCGGGGGTGCGCACGTAGCCCACCATCGCCTGCTGCTCGGTCTCGCGCGTCTCGCTCACCCGCGCGTAGCGCTGCGCGTCGTACTCCCACGCCTGACCCGTCGCGGTCCAGCCGCCCGGCACGCGGCGTACGGCGCCGTCGACGTCGAGCACCTTGAGCATGGTCTCCAGGCGCGAGCGCTTGAGGTCCACGAGTGGCTCAAGGGCCGCCGTCGACAGCGGCCCCTGCGCGCCCGCGAGGGCCGCGAGCGTCGCGCGCACCTGCCCCTCGGCGGGGAACGCCTGCGACCCGAACCAGTCCCAGATCGCACGGTCCTCCTGGCCGGGCAGCAGCACGACGACCGCGGAGTCGACACCGCGCCCCGCGCGGCCGACCTGCTGGTAGTAGGCGATGGGCGACGCCGGCGCCCCGAGGTGCACGACGAACGCGAGGTCGGGCTTGTCGAACCCCATGCCCAGCGCGCTCGTGGCCACGAGCGCCTTGACCCGGTTGTCCTTGAGGTCGGCCTCGAGCGCCTCGCGCTGGGTCGGGTCGGTGCGCCCGGTGTAGGCGGCGACGGCGAGCCCGGCTGCGCGCAACTGCTCGGCGACCTGCTCGGCGGCCGAGACCGTGAGGCAATAGACGATGCCCGAGCCGTCGACGTCCTGGAGCGTCTCGGCCAGCCAGGCCACGCGCGTGGGCTGGTCGGGCAGCTCAAGCACCGCCAGGTGCAGCGAGGTGCGGTCGAGGCCGCCGCGCAGCACCAGCACCTCGGCGCCGGGGCCGGCGTCCGCAGGCCCGCGCACGGCGAGCTGCTCGGCGACGTCACGCGTCACGCGCTCGTTGGCGGTCGCGGTCGTGGCGAGCACCGGGATGCCCACGGGCAGGTCGGCCAGCAGCGTGCGGATGCGGCGGTAGTCGGGCCGGAAGTCGTGGCCCCAGTCGGAGACGCAGTGCGCCTCGTCGATGACGACGAGCCCGGCGTCGGCGGCCAGGCGTGGCAGCACCTCGTCGCGGAAGCCCGGGTTGTTGAGCCGCTCGGGCGAGCACAGCAGCACGTCCACCTCGCCGCGCGCGATGGCCGCGTGGACCTCGTCCCACTCGGTCACGTTGGCCGAGTTGATCGTCACCGCCCGGATCCCGGCCCGCGCCGCCGCGGCGATCTGGTCGCGCATGAGCGCCAGCAGCGGCGAGACGATCACGGTCGGTCCCGCGCCGCGCGAGCGCAGCAGCGCCGTCGCCACGAAGTACACGGCCGACTTGCCCCACCCGGTGCGCTGCACGACCAGCGCCCGACGGCGGAACGCGACCAGCGCCTCGATCGCGCGCCACTGGTCCTCGCGCAGCGCCGCGTCGTCGCGGCCCACCAGCGCGCGCAGCGACCGCTCGGCCTGGTCGCGCAGTGTGCTGACGCCGTGCTCGCCGTCCGCGCCGACGTTGTCGATGAGTCCGCGCAGCATCGCGAGGGTCGCGCGCTTGCCGGGGTCGAGGGCGGGGCCGGCGGGGCCATCGAGCGCGGGGCCTTCGGGCGCGGGTCCGCCGTCGGCCGGGCCGTCGTGAGGGCTGGTGTCGGTCACCCCGTGATCGTAGGCGCGCCCACCCACGCGCCCGGCGCGCGGGCGCGGCGCCCTGTGGACGGCGGCCGAGGGCGCGCGTCACGGCGCGCCGCGTGGCTCGCCGACTGGATCGCGGGCCGCCAGGTCGCCAGGATGGCGACATGACCGACCTCTCCCGCCGTCAGGTCCTCGGCGCGGCCGGCGCCGCCGTCGCGGGCGCGTGCCTGCTGTCCGGGTGCGTCGAGCCGCGCGCCACCCCGCAGGACGACGCCTCAGCGGTCGCGGCGCGCGGCAAGGGCACGCGCGTCGCGGCGCTCACGGATGTCGCGGTCGGCGCGGCGCTCGCGGTCGACCTCGACGGGCACGCGCTGCTGCTGACGCGGCCGGCCGAGCGCGAGGTCCACCTGTTCAGCTCCATCTGCCCGCACGCGGGCTGCAAGGTCGCCCCGGCGGGCGGCGAGCTCGACTGTCCGTGCCACGGCTCGCGGTTCGCGCTGGCCGACGGCGCCGTGCTCGGCGGACCGGCGGGGTCCCCGCTCGCCGAGGTCCCGGTGACGATCCAGGGCGCCGACGTCGTCCTGGCCGGCTGAGCGGACCGCCGGCGCGGGGGCTCACGTCGCGAAACGCCGTCCCTGCGGCCGCGGGCGCTTCCGTAGACTGACCCGGTGACGACCCCCACCGCCTCGGCCTCCCCGCGCGCCAGCGCGCTCCCGCTGCGGCCCGAGCTCGCCGACGAGGCGCCCTACGGCGCCCCGCAGCTCGACGTCCCGGTGCTGCTCAACGTCAACGAGAACCCGTACGCGCCCTCGGAGGAGGTCGTCGCGACCATCGCGGCCGACGTCGCCGCGGCCGCCCGCGGGCTCAACCGCTACCCGGACCGTGACTTCCTGGGCCTGCGCGGCGACCTGGCCGCCTACCTGGGCCGCGAGTCGGGCGTGACCCTGAGCGCCGAGCAGGTCTGGGCCGCCAACGGCTCGAACGAGGTCATGCTGCACGTGCTTCAGGCCTTCGGCGGGCCGGGCCGCAGCGTCGTCTCGTTCGCGCCCACCTACTCCATGTACCCCGAGTACGCGCGCGACACGCACACCCGCTGGGTCGCCGGCCGCCGCAACGAGGACTTCACGCTCGACGCCGCGCACGCCGTCGAGGTCGTCGAGCGCGAGCAGCCGGCCGTCATCCTGCTGACCAGCCCCAACAACCCCACCGGCACCGCGCTGCCGCTCGCGGTGGTCGAGGCGGTGCTCGACGCCGCCGCGCGCGTGCGCGTGCCTGACGCGCCCGACGGCGCCGGCGCCGTCGTCGTCGTCGACGAGGCCTACGCCGAGTTCCGCCGCGCGGGGACGCCGTCGGCCCTCGAACTGCTCGCCGACCACCCGAACCTCGCGGTGGCGCGCACCATGTCCAAGGCGTTCGCGGCCGCGGGCCTGCGCCTGGGGTACCTCGCCGCGAGCCCCGCGCTCGTCGACGCGCTGCGCGTCGTGCGCCTGCCCTACCACCTGTCGGCCATCACGCAGGCGGCCGCGCGCGCCGCGCTCAAGCACACCACGGCGCTGCTCGCACAGGTCGACGCGCTGCGCGCCGAGCGCGACGGGCTCGTGGACTGGCTGCGCGCGCAGCGCGGCCCCACGGGCGAGCCGCTCGCCGTCGCCGAGACCGACGCCAACTTCGTGCTCTTCGGCACGTTCGCCGACCGCCACGCCGTCTGGCGGGGCCTGCTCGACCGCGGGGTGCTCATCCGCGAGGTCGGACCGGCCGGATGGCTGCGCGTCTCGGTCGGCACACCCGAGGAGACCGCGCGCTTCAAGGACGCACTCACCGACGTCATCGCCGGCGTCATCACCGAGCAGGAGGCCTGATGGGCACCCGTACCGCCCGCATCGAGCGGTCCACCAGCGAGTCCAGCGTCGTCGTCGAGCTCGACCTCGACGGCACGGGCCGCACCGACATCTCGACGTCGGTGCCGTTCTACGACCACATGCTCACGGCGCTCGGCAAGCACTCGCTCATCGACCTGACCGTCAAGGCCACGGGCGACACCCACATCGACGCCCACCACACGGTCGAGGACACCGCGATCGTGCTCGGCCAGGCGCTGCGCCAGGCGCTCGGCGACAAGCAGGGCATCGCGCGCTTCGGCGACGCGACCGTGCCGCTCGACGAGGCGCTCGCACTCGCCGTCGTCGACGTGTCGGGCCGCCCCTACCTGGTGCACGAGGGCGAGCCCGCGGGCCAGGAGTACCACCTCATCGGCGGGCACTTCACGGGCTCGCTGACCCGTCACGTGCTCGAGTCGATCGCGCACCACGCGGGCATCTGCCTGCACGTGCGCGTGCTCGCCGGGCGCGACCCGCACCACATCGTCGAGGCCCAGTTCAAGGCCCTCGCGCGCGCGCTGCGCGCCGCCGTGGCCCTCGACCCGCGCGTCGAGGGCATCCCGTCGACCAAGGGAGCGCTGTGAGCCAGGACCTGCCCGACGACCTGCCCGACGACTTCGAGGTTCCCGACGACATCTCCGCGCTGACCGCGCCGAGCGACCGTGAGCTCGCGGTGCTGCTGACCCAGGTGGCCGACGCCGAGGCGCTCGCGGCCGCCTGTGCGCTCGCGGGAGTTGAGGTCGACGCCGCGCCGACGCCGGTGGGCGCGCTCGCCGTCCTGCGCGACCTGACGGGCGAGGCGCCCGAGCGCGCCGCCGAGGGCGTCTCGCAGCTCGTGGCCAAGGTGCCGCTGGTGCTGATGACGCGCGCCGAGGGTCAGCTCACCGCGGTGCGCTACCTGGACGGCAAGGCCGAGGCCGAGCTGCCGCCCGGCCTCGTGCTCTCCGGGGCGCCCGACGCGCTCGAGGACCTGCTCACGGGCCAGATCACGGTGGCCGACCTTCCGGGCGGCGTCTCGTCCTCGGGCATCGGCCGTCTCAAGGCGATGCGCATGCTGACCGGCATCGCGCGCAAGGCCAGGAAGAACAAGTGAGCGCGCAGCCCGCCGCGCCGTCACTCCTGCCCGACGGCGGCGCGTCCGCCGAGCTCAACGCCCAGCCCGCGCCGGACCGCGGCCGTGGCGGCCGCCCGCGCGTCGTCGTGCTCGACTACGGCTTCGGCAACGTGCGCTCGGCCGTGCGCGCCCTCGAGCGCGTCGGCGCCGACGTCGAGCTCACCGCCGACCATGACGCCGCGCTGACCGCGGACGGCCTGGTGGTGCCCGGTGTCGGCGCGTTCGCCGCGTGCATGGCCGGGCTGCGCGCCGTGCGCGGCGGCCAGGTGGTCGACCGCCGGCTCGCCGGCGGACGCCCCGTGCTGGGCATCTGCGTGGGCATGCAGGTCATGTTCGACCGCGGCGTCGAGCACGGGGTCGAGTCCGAGGGCCTGGGGGAGTGGCGCGGCGTCGTCGAGCGCCTCGACGCGCCCGTCGTGCCGCACATGGGCTGGGCGCCCGTCGAGGCGCCCGAGGGCACGCGCCTGTTCGCGGGCGTCGAGCACGAGCGGTTCTACTTCGTGCACTCCTACGCCGCGCAGACCTTCACGCAGGGGCACGACGACGCCGCCGACCCGCGCTTCACGCCCCCGCTGGTGACGTGGGCGCACCACGGCACGCCCGAGCACGGCGCGCGCTTCGTCGCGGCGGTCGAGGACGGTCCGCTCGCCGCGACCCAGTTCCACCCCGAGAAGTCGGGCGACGCGGGAGCGACGCTCCTGGAGAACTGGGTCCAGTCCCTCTAGCACCACCCGCCCGACCCCGGTGGTTGAGCCCGTCGAAACCACCCGCCCCGACGGCGACCCGCTCCGGCCGCCAAGAACGGAGATCTGATGACCGAACGCCTCGTGCTCCTGCCCGCCGTCGACGTCGCGGACGGCCAGGCCGTGCGCCTCGTCCAGGGCGAGGCCGGCTCCGAGACGTCCTATGGCGACCCGCTGGCCGCCGCGCTCGACTGGCAGTCGGGCGGCGCCGAATGGGTCCACCTCGTGGACCTCGACGCGGCTTTCGGCCGTGGCTCGAACGCCGACCTGCTCGCCGACGTCGTCGCGCGCCTCGACGTGCGGGTCGAGCTCTCGGGCGGCATCCGCGACGACGCCTCGCTCGAGCGCGCCCTGGCGACGGGCGCCCGTCGCGTCAACATCGGCACCGCGGCGCTGGAGGACCCCGAGTGGACCGCGCGGGTCATCGACCGGTACGGCGACCAGGTCGCGGTGGGGCTCGACGTGCGCGGCACGACGCTCGCGGCGCGCGGCTGGACCCAGGAGGGCGGCGACCTGTGGGAGGTCCTGGCGCGCCTCGACGAGGCCGGGTGCTCACGCTACGTCGTCACGGACGTGACCAAGGACGGCACGCTGCGCGGCCCCAATGTCGACCTGCTGCGTGAGGTCGCCGCGCGCACACCCGCCAAGGTGGTCGCCTCGGGTGGCATCTCCTCGCTCGACGACCTGCGCGTCCTGCGCGAGCTCGTGCCGGGCGGCGTCGAGGGCGCCGTCGTCGGCAAGGCGCTGTACGCGGGCGCGTTCACACTGCCCGAGGCGCTCGACGTCGCGGGCCAGCCGTGAGCGAGCCCGCGCACGGCGACGCGGGCGACGGCACGGCTCTGCCGGGCCACCTGCGCTCGCTCCAGCCGACCTCGCAGTTCGCGGGTGACGACGGATCGGCCGATCCGCAGCTCGCGGCGCTGCTCGCCGGCTACGCCAAGGGCATCACACCGCTGCGCGACGTGGTCGCCCGGCTCGCCGCCGCGCGGGTGCTCGTGCCGGTGCTCGCGGAGCTCGAGGTCGCCGACGCCGTCGCGCATCCGTCCGGGGCCGAGGGACAGGAGCTGCACGTCGACAAGGAGGCGTCCTCGGGCGTCGTCGCGCTGGAGGCGCCCGACGGGCGGCGCGCCCTGCCGGTCTTCACGAGCGTCGAGTCGATGCGGGCGTGGCGCGCGAGCGCCCGGCCCGTGCCGGTCGAGGCCGCGCGCGCGGCCCTGTCGGCGGTGGGCGAGGACTGGTCGCTGCTCGTGGTCGACCCCGCGGGTCCGGTCCCGGTGACCGTGCCGCGGCCGGCCGTGTGGGCGCTGGCGCAGGGGCGCGCGTGGGAGCCCG
The DNA here is from genome assembly GCF_004216535.1 of Xylanimonas ulmi. Classification (NCBI taxonomy): domain Bacteria; kingdom Bacillati; phylum Actinomycetota; class Actinomycetes; order Micrococcales; family Promicromonosporaceae; genus Xylanimonas; species Xylanimonas ulmi. Next base: position 1,679,332 of record NZ_SGWX01000001.1, on the reverse strand, counting down.
CGCTCGTGCCCACAGCCGACGGAATCGTCGTCGACGGCGAGGTGCTCGCCGCCGTGCGCCTGGCGGCGGAGCCGGTCCAGCACGTGGTCCGGGTCGACGCGCAGCCGGGCCGCACCGCCGAGGTCGCCGTCGTGCTGACGCTCGACGCCGGGCTCGACCGTGCGGGGCTACAGGCCGTGCTGAGTCAGGTCAACGCGCGCCTGGGCGCGTCGAGCGTCATCGCCGACCGCGTCGACTCCCTCGAACTGCGGGTCGGCGCCGCCCACTGACGGCGCCACCGGTCGCGCCCACCGGCGGTCGAGCCGCTACGGCGGTCGAGCCCACCGGCGGTCGAGCCCACCGGCGGTCGAGCCTGTCGAGACCCCCCCGCGCTCCTACGAGCAGGGCGTCACGGGCGCGAACGCCGCCGCGTCGGCCAGCAGCGCGCGCAGCGTCGAGACCGGCACCAGCAAAGAGCGGTTGTCGTCGGTCTTGGCGTAGACGACGCCGACCACGCGCCCCGCCTCGTCGAGCGCCGCCGACCCCGACGAGCCTGGCTCGACGGGCGCGTCGGTGACCAGCACCTCGCCCAGGTTCTCGTGGAGTGGGTCGTTGGTGGGCCCGAGCACGGTGCCGTGCGTCACGGTCAGCGCGCCACCCTCGGGGTAGCCGACGACGGTCACGGGGTCGCCCGCCACCGGATCGGTGTCGCTGAGCTGCGGCGCCGAGGGCAGCGGGTCCGCCGTGCGCACGACGGCCAGGTCGGCCAGCGCCGCGGTGCTCGCCGTCGCGACCTGCACGTCGCGCCCGTCGTACGTGCTGACCTGGAGCGAGGCGGCGTCGGCGACCACGTGGCGGTTGGTGATGAGCGTGTTCTGGTCGATCGCAAAGCCCGAGCCGGTCGAGATGCGCCCGCATCCGACGTTGCGGATGCGCACCGCCATGCGCTGCACGGCGTCGAACCCGTCGGGTGACAGTGCGGCGGCGTCGGACGGCGCGATCGACGGCGCCGCGGGCGCGGACGCCGTCGGCGCCAGGTCGCTCGCGACGATGTCGGACGGCGCCGCGGTGGGCAGTGTCGGGAACGGGGGCACGGCGCCGCATGCCGCGAGCGCGCACGCCGCGGCGAGCCCGGCTGCCGCGCGCAGCGGGCGGGACCGACGTGTCACTGGGCCAGCTCCTGCTGAAGTTGCGTGTTCGCGTCGGTCGCCTGCTGGCACAGCGCGTCCACCTCGCCGGCGAACCGGTCGAGGTCGTCGGCGTCGTATTGCTCGGGGGCGCGCAGGTAGGTGATGAGCTGCGACTGCCCGGCGGTGCAGCGGCCGAGGGCGTCGGCGACGACGCCCGCCGCCTCGCTGACACGGCGCTGGTAGTCGAGGTACTGCTGCGTGGCCGCGTTCGTGTCGCCCAACTGGGCCTTCTCGTCGGCCAGCGTCGTGATGCGGGCCGTGGCCGTCGCGAGCTGGTCGCGGGCCGAGGTCAACTCCTGGCTCGACGCCTCCAGGTCGGCCTCCAGCTCTGCGACGCGCTGCGCTTGCGCGTGGGCCTGGGCCTGCCACGCGCCCGAGTCGGCGCGCCAGCGGTCGGCGGCGAGCCAGAGGTAGCCGCCGAGGGCGAGCGCGCCGACCAGCAGCACGCTCAGCACGACGACGGCGGCGACGCCGCGACGGGTGCGCGCGCGGGCGGGGACGACGGCGGGCTGCGACCACGCCGCCGGCTCACCGGGGTGTTGCCCTTGCGCAGCGGCGTCGAACCAGTCGGGGCGCTCGTCGCTCACGGGGCTCCTCCTCTCAGCGCCTCAGACGACGCTGCCGGTGTACTTCTCACCGGGGCCCTCGCCGGGCGCGTCGGGGATGACCGACGCCTCGCGGAAGGCGAGTTGGAGCGTGCGCAGGCCGTCGCGCAGCGAGCGTGCGTGCATGGTGCCGACGTCGGGCGCCGAGGCGGTCACGAGCGCGGCGAGCGCGGTGATGAGCTTGCGGGCCTCGTCGAGGTCGAGGTGGCCCTGCTCCTCGGCGTCCTCGGCGAGTCCGCACTTGACCGCCGCCGCGCTCATCAGATGTACGGCCGCGGAGGTGATGACTTCGACGGCGGGGACGTCGGCGATGTCGCGTGCGGCCTGCTCGGCGGCGCTGGCGGTGGTGCTCATGGGGGGATCATAGGTGTCCGCGGCCATCGAGCCGATGAACTCGGCGGAGGGTGATGTCGCCCACGCGCTCCCGGTGGGCTTCGGGAAGCCGTCCGTCCCGTGCTAATCTAGACCGCTGACCGACCCGGCAGGATCCGCAAGCCCTCACCGAGAGCTCGTGAGCCCAGCCGGGTGCATCAAGTGGATCACCTCCCACCCGAGTTCCGACTGGCGCAGGCCGACAGGGTCCGGGTCCGGTCGGACGGAACGACCCCGGACGGGGTGGTCGCCGTCCACCCGCTCGCGGGCGCGGCGTCGCCGCTCCGTGGCCGGGCATACCGAAGGCCTCCATCCTGATGCTCAGGGCGGGGGCCTTTCCTCGTTCCCGGCGGTCCACCGACGATTCCTAGGAGCATCACCATCAGCGAGCCTCGCATCAACGACCGGATCCGCGTCCCCGAGGTCCGGCTCATCGGTCCTGGCGGAGAGCAGGTCGGCGTTGTCGCCACGGCAGTCGCCCTGAAGCTCGCCCAGGACGCCGACCTCGACCTGGTCGAGGTCGCCCCGGACGCTCGTCCGCCGGTCGCCAAGCTCATGGACTTCGGCAAGTTCAAGTACGAGTCCGACATGAAGGCGCGTGAGGCGCGGCGTAACCAGGCCAACACGGTTCTCAAGGAGATCCGCTTCCGCCTCAAGATCGACCCGCACGACTACGAGACCAAGAAGGGCCACGTCGTCCGCTTCCTTGAGGGCGGCGACAAGGTCAAGGTCATGATCATGTTCCGCGGTCGCGAGCAGTCGCGCCCCGAGATGGGCGTGCGCCTGCTGACGCGTCTCGCGGAGGAGGTCGCCGACCTCGGCAACGTGGAGTCGATGCCCAAGCAGGACGGGCGCAACATGACCATGGTGCTCGGCCCGATGAAGAAGAAGGCGGACGCCAAGGCCGAGCAGCGCAAGCGCGCCTCGGCGGTCAACGCCCAGCGCATCACCAAGTCCGAGGCGCGTCGCGCCGCGGCGGGCGGTGACGAGGACGAGGTGGAGTTCGAGTCGGCTCCGGAGCCCGCCCGGGCGCAGGAGGAGCCGCAGGAGGCTGCGGTCCCGTTCGCGGACGTCGTCGCGGCCGCGACCGCCCAGGCTGACGCGGCCCCGGCCCCGGCCCCGGTCGTGCCGGAGCCGCAGGCGCCCGCCGCCCCCCGGGCTGCGGCGCCCGCGAAGGCTCCGACGGCCCCGCGTCCGCCGGCCCCGCGCCCGGTTCCTGCTGCGGTGAAGCCGGCTCCTGCGCGCCCCGCGCCGAAGCCGACGGTGGCCAAGCCCGTCGCGGCGAAGCCGGCGGCGCCCAAGCCGGTCGCGCCCAAGCCGATCGCGCCCAAGCCCAGCCCGCGCAGCCCACGCTGAGGCGGCTGACCAGCAACCGATGAATCCGGGCGACGGCAACCCGTCGCCCGCACCACGTCCCCGCCCTTCGGGGTGGGTGACCGACACGAGGAGAGACGGCAGTCATGCCGAAGAACAAGACGCACTCCGGCGCCAAGAAGCGCTTCCGGATCACCGGGAGCGGCAAGGTCATGCGCGAGCAGGCGAACGCCCGCCACCTGTTCGAGCACAAGCCGAGCACTCGCACGCGGCGTCTGGCCCAGGACCAGGTCGTCGCGCCCGCCGACGTCAAGAAGATCAAGAAGCTGCTCGGCAAGTGACCTCCCGGCGCGGTCAGCATGACCGCGCGGAGCACTTCGGGCCCCGAATCACAAGGAGCATCACGTGGCACGCGTGAAGCGGGCGGTCAACGCCCAGAAGAAGCGCCGTACGACCCTCGAGCGCGCCAGCGGTTACCGCGGCCAGCGCTCGCGCCTTTACCGCAAGGCGAAGGAGCAGGTCACCCACTCCCTCGTCTACGCCTACCGCGACCGCAAGGTCAAGAAGGGCGACTTCCGCAAGCTGTGGATCCAGCGCATCAACGCTGCGGCCCGCGCCCAGGGGATCACCTACAACCGCTTCATCCAGGGCCTCGGCCTGGCGGGTGTCGAGGTCGACCGCCGCATGCTCGCCGAGCTGGCGGTCAACGACGTGGCCGCGTTCAACGCGCTCGTCGAGGTCGCCAAGAAGGCGCTGCCCGCGGACGTCAACGCGCCCAAGGCCGCTGCCTGAGTTGAGCGCACCGGACGCCCGGACGGGCCCGACCCTCGACGTGTCGCTCGCGAACCCGCGAGCCGACCGCGTCAAGCAGGTGCGGGCGCTGTCCGGGCGTTCTGCGCGTCAGCGGCACGGACGGTTCCTGGTCGAGGGGCCGCAGGGCGTGCGCGAGGCCGTGCGATTCGCCCCCGAGTCCGTGCGCGACGTCTATCTGACCCCCGCGACCGCCGAGCGCTACGACGAGATCCTCACGCAGGCGCGCGCCGCGGGGCTCTACGTGCACCTCGGCACGCGCGAGGTCCTGGAGGCCATGAGCCCCGACGCCCAGGGCGTGCTCGCCGTCGTCGACAGCCGGCCACTCGCCCTGGCTGACGCGCTCGCGGGGCTCGACGGCGCGCGCGCGGGCGATGCGGGCGGGCGCCGCCCGCCGCTCGTGGCGGTGCTGGCCACCGTGCGCGACCCCGGCAACGCCGGCGCCGTCATCCGCGCCGCCGACGCCGCCGGCGCCGACCTGGTCGTGCTCGCGGGCGAGAGCGTCGACGTGCACAACCCGAAGGTCGTGCGCTCGACGGCGGGCTCGCTGTTCCACGTGCCCGTCGTCGCGGGTGTCCCGCTCGCCGACGTCGTCGACGCCGTGCGCGCCGCCGGGCTCACTGTGCTCGCCGCCGACGGCGCGGGCGACCTCGACCTCGACGACCTGCTCGACGTCGCCGGTGCGGCGGGTGAACGCGCCGCGGGCGCGCCCGACCTCGCCGCGCCCACCGCCTGGGTGTTCGGCAACGAGGCATGGGGCCTGGCCGAGCCCGACCGCGCGCTCGCCGACGCCGTCGTGCGTGTGCCGATCCGCGGCAGGGCCGAGTCCCTCAACCTCGCGACAGCCGCCACCGTCTGCCTCTACGCCTCAAGCCGCGCCCACCGCTGACACCCGCCGAGCCCGCGCCTCCACCTCCCCGCCTCCCCGCCGGTCGAGCCCGTCGAGACCCCGCCCGCACCGTCCCGCCGGTCGAGCCTGTCGAGACCCCCGCCCGCACCGTCCCGCCGGTCGAGCCTGTCGAGACCCCGCCCACGCACCTGCGACGATCGACCTATGCGCCTGTTCACCGCCGTCTACCCTTCCGCGGAGGCGTCCGCGCACCTCGACCTCGCGCTGGGCTCCATCGGCGGCGCCGCCGTCGCCGACCCGGGCGCCGGGCTGCGCTGGACGCCCAAGGAGCAGCGGCACGTGACCCTGGCCTTCCACGGCGAGGCGCCCGACGGCGCCGTGCCGGGCTACGCGACGTCGCTCGCCGCGGCGCTCGCCCTGGTCGAGCCGTTCGAGGTCGCGCTGGCGGGCGGTGGCTCGTTCGGCGGACGCACGCTGTGGGTGGGGGTCGGGGAGGGCCTCCCGGGACTGCGTGAACTGGCGGCCGCCGTCGGCGAGGCCGCGGCCGAGGCGGGCCTGCGCGCGGACGACCGCGCCGGGGGACGCCCGCACCTGACGCTGGCCAGAGCGTCGGCGTCACGCGTCGCGCAGCGCGGCATGACGAGCCGTGGGATGACGGACCGCGGTGGCTCGCGCCGCCCGCGCGGCCGGGTCGAGGAGGGCGCGCCGCTCGCCGCCTGGGCGCATGCGCTCGCGGTCTACCGTGGCCCGGCCTGGCGCGTCACGTCCGTCCACGTCGTCGCCTCCGAGCTGGGCGCCGGACGTTCGGGCGGCCCGCTGCACCGCGATGTGGCGGTGCTCGCGCTCGGCCGTGGATGACGCCCGGGCCGGGTGAGCGGGCGCGACGGCGTCCCACGCCGCCCGGTCCACGCCCAGCCGCCTAGACTGATCCCCGGCCTGCGCCGTCGCGCGAGAGCGCCGCGCGGCCGTGAACCCGCCTCGATCAGTGGAAGGTGCCATGTCTGCACTTGCCGAGCCCCAGCCCGAGGGCCCGAGCCCGCTCGACGTCGCCGCGCTCGACGCGGCGCTCGCCACGGCGCTCGCCGACGTCGCGGGGGCGCGCGATCTCGACGCGCTCAAGGCCGTGCGCACGGCGCACACCGGCGACCGCAGCGCGCTCGCCCTGGCCAACCGTGCGATCGGCGCGCTGCCCGGGCCGGACAAGGCGGCCGCGGGCAAGAACGTGGGCCCGCGCCGCGGCCAGGTCGCCCAGGCGATCGCCGCGCGGCAGGCCGAGCTGGAGGCCGAGCGCGACGAGCGGGTGCTGCTGGAGGAGGCGGTCGACGTCACGCTGCCGACCGGTCGCCGCCCGGTGGGCGCGCGGCACCCGATCGAGTCGATCCAGGAGCGCGTCGCCGACTTCTTCGTCGGCATGGGTTGGGAGATCGCCGACGGCCCCGAGGTCGAGGCCGAGTGGTTTAACTTCGACGCCCTGAACTTCGGACCGGACCACCCGGCGCGCCAGATGCAGGACACGTTCTACGTCGACGGCGGCAAGAACCTCGTGCTGCGCACGCACACGAGCCCGGTCCAGGCCCGCAGCCTCATCGCGCGCGGCGTGCCCCTGTACATCGCGTGCCCGGGCAAGGTGTTTCGCACCGACGCGCTCGACGCGACCCACACGCCCGTGTTCCACCAGGTCGAGGGCTTGGCCATCGACAAGGGACTGACCATGGCGAACCTCGTGGGCACGCTCGACGCGTTCGCGCGCGCCATGTTCGGCCCCGAGGCCAAGACGCGCCTGCGCCCCTCCTTCTTCCCCTTCACCGAGCCCTCGGCCGAGATGGACCTGTGGTTCCCGCAGAAGAAGGGCGGTCCGGGCTGGATCGAGTGGGGCGGCTGCGGCATGGTGCACCCCAATGTGCTGCGCGCCGCCGACGTCGACCCCGAGGAGTACCAGGGCTTCGCGTTCGGGATGGGCATCGAGCGCACGCTCATGCTGCGTCACTCGATCGCAGATATGCACGACATCGTGGAGGGCGACGTCCGCTTCTCCACCCAGTTCGGGACGGAGATCTGATGCCCCTCGTCGTCACGGAGTGGCTCGCCGAGCACGTCGAGCTTCCCCACGGCCTTACGGCCGAGCAGCTCGCCGCCGACCTGGTGCGCGTCGGCCTTGAGGAGGAGGCGGTCCACGCCGCCAAGGTGAGCGGGCCGCTGGTCGTCGGACGGGTGCTCGCCCAGACGCCCGAGCCGCAGAAGAACGGCAAGACCATCAACTGGTGCCTGGTCGACGTCGGCCCGGAGCACAACGCCGCGCAGATCAAGGGCGTCGACGACGCCGACATCCCGCCCGGCGGCGCCCGCGGCATCATCTGCGGCGCGCACAACTTCGGCGTCGGCGACCTCGTCGTCGTCGCGCTGCCCGGCACGGTGCTGCCTGGACCGTTCCCCATCGCGGCCCGCAAGACTTACGGGCATGTCTCCGACGGCATGATCTGCTCGCAGCGCGAGCTGGGCCTGGGCGAGGACCACGACGGCATCATCGTCCTGCCGCGCCTCGGCTTCGACGAGTCGGCGCTGACCCCGGGCCAGGACGCGATCGCCCTGCTGGGCCTGGGCGACGAGGTGCTGGAGATCAACGTGACCCCGGACCGCGGGTACGCGTTCAGCTACCGCGGTGTCGCGCGCGAGTACGCGCACTCGACCGGCGCCCGCTTCACCGACCGCGGCCTGCCCGAGAGCCTGACGGCGGCCCCGCCGGCCGCGACGCCGGACGGGTTCGCGGTCGAGGTCGACGACGCCGCGCCGCTGAACGGCGCGGTCGGCTGCGACCGGTTCGTCACGCGCGTCGTGCGCGGCATCGACCCGGCCGCGCCGACGCCCGCGTGGATGCGCCGGCGCCTGGAGGGCTCGGGCATGCGCTCGATCTCGCTGGCGGTCGACGTGACGAACTACGTCATGCTCGACCTGGGCCAGCCGCTGCACGCCTACGACCTCGACAAGGTCGCCGCACCCATCGTGGTCCGCCGCGCCGCAGCGGGCGAGCGCCTGACGACGCTCGACGACGTCGACCGCGCGCTCGACCCCGAGGACCTGCTCATCACCGACTCGCCGGCGGGTGAGCGCGCGAGCCGCGTGCTCGGCATCGCGGGCGTCATGGGCGGCGCCTCGTCCGAGGTCTCCGCGACGACGACGGCGGTGCTGGTCGAGGCCGCGCACTTCGACCCGATCTCGGTCGCGCGCAGCGCCCGGCGCCACAAGCTGCCCTCGGAGGCGGCCAAGCGCTTCGAGCGCGGCGTGGACCCGCGCCTGTCCGCGGTCGCGGCGCAGCGCGTCGTCGACCTGTTGGTCGAGCACGGCGGCGGTGTCGCCGACCCGGCCGTGAGCGACCTCGACGCGACGGCCGCCCCGGCCCCGATCACGCTGCCGGTCGGGCTCGCCACGCGCGTCGCGGGCGTCGAGTACACCCGCGAGCAGGTCGTCGGCATCCTGGAGCAGATCGGCTGCGTCGTGGCGCCCGGCGCCGACGACTCGGTCGTGGTGACCCCGCCGACCTGGCGGCCCGACCTGACCGAGCGCGTCGCGCTGGTCGAGGAGATCGTCCGCATCGCCGGCTACGACCAGGTGCCGTCGGTGCTGCCCGCCGCCCCTGGCGGCCGCGGCCTGACCGTCGAGCAGCGCGCGCGCCGCTCGGTCGCCCGCGCCCTCGCCGAGGCCGGGCTCGTCGAGACGCTGTCCTACCCGTTCATCGGACCCGGCGAGCTCGACGCGCTGGGCCTGCCCCAGGGCGACGCGCGCCGCACCGCGGTGCGCCTGGCCAACCCGCTCGCCGAGGACCGTCCACTGTTGCGCACGTCGCTGCTGGCCACGCTCGTGGAGACCGCGCGTCGCAATGTCGCGCGCGGCCTGCCCGACGTCGCGGTCTTCGAGGTGGGGCTGGTGACCCTGCCGGGCGCCGACGCTCCCGCCGCGCCGTCGCTGCCCGTCGGCGTGCGCCCGTCCCAGGACGAGCTCGCGGCGCTCGCGGCCGCCGTCCCGGCGCAGCCGCGTCACGTGGCGGGCGTGCTCACGGGCCGACGCGCCCCGGCCGGCTGGTGGGGCGAGGGGCGGGCCGCGGACTGGGCCGACGCCCTGGACGCCGCGCGGCTCGTGGCGCAGCGCGTGGGCGTCGGGGTGAGCGTCGAGCCCGACACCGAGACGATGCCCTGGCACCCCGGCCGCTGTGCGCGGCTCGTGGCGGGCGGCGTCGTCGTGGGCCACGCGGGGGAGCTGCATCCCAAGGTCGTCGAGCGCACGGGGCTGCCGGCGCGCTCGGTCGCCTTCGAGCTCGACCTGTCGGCGCTTGTCGCGGCCGCGGGCGACGAGCCCGTCACGGCCGCGCCCGTCCCGGCGTTCCCGGCCGCGAAGGAGGACTTCGCGTTCGTCGTCGACGCCGATGTGCCCGCCGAGACCGTGCGCGCGGCGGTGGTGGCCGGCGCCGGCGATCTGCTCGAGGACGTCACGCTGTTCGACGTGTTCACGGGCGAGCAGCTCGGCGCCGGCAAGAAGTCGCTGGCGTACTCGGTGCGCCTGCGGGCGGGTGACCGCACGCTCTCGGCCGACGAGGTGCGCGCCGTGCGCGAGGGCGTCGTCGCGGCCGCGGACGGCGTGGGGGCGACGCTGCGTGGCTGAGACGGCGCCGACCTGGCAGTCGTCGTCGGCCGTCGCGGCCACGCCGCCGCCGGCCCGGACCGCGCTGGTCACGGGCGCGTCGCGCGGCATCGGCCGCGCCGTCGCGCAGGGCCTGGCCGCAGCGGGCCTCGACATCGCGCTCCTCGCGCGCGACGTCGCCAGGCTCGACGATGTCGCCGCGAGCGTGCGCGCGAGCGGCCGCCGCGCCGTCGTGCTGCCCGCCGACGTGACCGACGTCGCGCAGGTGCGCGACGCCGTCGCCCGAGGTGAGGACACGCTCGGGGGCGTCGACCTGCTGGTCGACGCCGCCGGGGTGATCGACGCCGAGGTCCCCGCGTGGGAGGCGGACCCAGAGGAGTGGTGGCGCACCGTGGAGGTCGACGTGCGTGGGCCGTTCCTGCTCGCGCACACGCTGGCGCCGCGCATGCTCGCCCGCGGGGGCGGGCGTCTCGTCCACCTCGCCTCGGGCGCCTCCAGCCACGAGATGGCCGGATCGAGCGCCTACAACGTGGGCAAGACGGCGCTCGTGCGGCTCGGCGCCCATCTGCACGAGGCCGGGTTCGCGCGCGGGCTGCGCGTCTTCGAGGTCGCGCCGGGAGTGGTCGCGACCGACATGACCGCCTCGATGCCCATGCACGCCGGTCGCACGCAGTGGACGCCGGTCGAGCGGACGGTCGAGCTCGTGGTGGCCGTCGCGCGCGGCGAGCTCGACGCCTGCTCGGGCTGGTTCCTGCGCGTCACCCACGACACGGTGGCCTCGCTGCGCGAGCTCGCGGCCGGCGCGCGGCCCCCCGCGCGGCGCCTGCGCGTGCTGCCCGCCGGCGCCGAGGACCCGCTGGCCGAGACGCTCACGGGCCGCTGACCTCGGGCGGCTCAGCCGCCCGAGGCCGCCTCGGCCGCCTCCTGCTGAGGCGTCTGCTTGGGCCAGATGGTGTAGCTCAGCGCCCACAGCGTGTCGATCGCCAGGATCAGCCCCACGATCCGGAAGTTGACGGTGAGCTCTGCGGTGCGTGAGGCGTCGTCGACCCACCAGATGAGGCCGCCCGAGATGGCCGAGGCGATGGCGCCCATGACGATGGTGCGTCCCACGTCGCGCCAGCACTTGGCGGTGTGGCGCGCGCCGCTCAGGCGCTGCGGCGGTGGCCCGCCGGCGAAGCGGTGCGCGAACCGGACGTCGACCCAGGCGACCATCGGGCGGCCGTAGGCCCCCGACACGCCGATATAGATCGCCGCGAGGCCGTGCTGCCAGGACGCCGCCCCGCCGCGCGCCAGGTCGACGGCGACCAGCGCGAGCAGCACGACGTCGAGCGCCGGGGCGCTGATGAGCAGGCCCGCGCCGAGGCGCGGACGGCGCAGCACGTAGCGCGCGGTCAGGCCGGCCACGATCGCCACCCAGAAGCCGACCTCGCACGCGAGGATCGCCGTCAGGATCATGGGAGCCTCTCGGCCGGCCGATCGGGGATGGGGCGTGTCGCCCCTCACTCTCGCGCAGGACCGCCGCTCGCCGCCAGTGGGACCGGTCGTCCGCGCTCGGCCTACGTCGGCGGCGCGGCGGGCAGTCGCACCGTCACGCGCAGGCCACCGCCGTCCCGCGGCGCGAGGGTGAGCCTCCCGTCGTGCGCCTGCGTGATGCTCTTGACGATCGCCAGGCCGAGGCCGACGCCGGGGTGGTCCGTGTGGGTCCGTCCGGCGCCGCGCCTGAACCGCTCGGTCAGCGTGGCGACCTGATCCGGGCTCACGGGCGCGCCGGTGTTCTCGACCTCGAGGTCCACGTGGCCCGCGGCGGGGCGGACTCTGATCCAGACGCGACCCTGCTCGGGCTCGTTGTGGACGATCGCGTTGTGCACGAGGTTCGTGACGAGCTGCAGGAGGAGCGTGGGGGAGCCGAACGCCTCGGCCGGCGCGCCGTCGACGACGATGGCCAGGCCGCGCCGCTCGGCCAGCGGCAGGAGGGTCTCGGCCGCCTGCTCGGCGAGGAGCGACAGGTCGACGGGCTCGGGCGTGAACGTGCGTTGGTCGGCGCGGCTGAGCACCAGCAGCGCCTCGGTGAGGTCGATCGCCCGGGTGTTGACCGTGGCCAGACGCCGCAGGAGGTCGTCGACGTCTCGGTCCGGGTCGTCACGGGCCACCTCCAGCAGGGTCTTGGTGACCGCGAGCGGGGTGCGCAACTCGTGCGAGGCGTTGGACGCGAACCTGCGCTGCTCGGCGACATGGGCCTCGACGCGGTCGAGCATGGCGTCGAACGCGTCGGCGAGCTCACGCAGCTCGTCGCGACGACCCGGCAGGGCGACCCGTTCGCTGAGCGAGCCTTGCGCGGTGGCGCGCGCGACCGCGGCCACGCGGCGCAGTGGCGAGAGCATCCGGCCCGCCAGCAGCCAGCCCCCGACGAGCCCCAGAACCAGCAGGAGCCCGAGGGCGAGCGCGGCGCGTGGCGCGAAGGCCCGCCACAGGTCGTAGCGGCCGGGGATGAACAGGTCGGGCAGTGGACGGCGTCCCGGCGCCGAATCTTGCGGCAGGCGCACCGCCGCATCCGGCACGTATCGCAGCAGAAACACCCAGACCACCGCGATGAGCAGCACGCCGGCGACCATCAGGAACCCCGCGTAGGAGAGCGTGAGCTTCACGCGCACGCTCGCCCCGGGTCGCCTGGGCGCGCCCATCCTCACGCCGTCCCGCTCGCCGGATCGAGCCCCGCGGCCTCGACGCGGTATCCGACGCCGGGCACGGTGGCGATGACCCACGGCTCGCCGAGGCGCTTGCGCAGCGCGGAGACCGTGATCCGCACCGCGTTGGTGAAGGGGTCGGCGTTCTCGTCCCACGCGCGTTCGAGCAGCTCTTCGGCGCTGACCACGCCGCCGTCGGCGGCCATGAGGACCTCCAGCACCGCGAACTGCTTGCGGGTGAGTGCGACATAGCGTCCGTCGCGGTAGACCTCCCGGCGGAACGGGTCGAGGCGCAGCCCGGCGACCTCGACGACGGGTGGGCGCCGGCGCCCGCGACGCCGGTCGAGGGCGCGCAGCCGGAGCACGAGCTCACGCAGCTCGAAGGGCTTGGTGAGGTAGTCGTCGGCGCCGAGCTCGAACCCGGAGGCCTTGTCGTCGATCCGGTCGGCCGCGGTGAGCATGAGGATCGATGTGCCGCTGTCGGAGGCGACGATGCTGCGGGCCACCTCGTCGCCCGAGGGCCCCGGGATGTCGCGGTCGAGGACGGCGACGTCGTAGGAGTTGACGGCCAGCAGCTCCAGGGCCGTCTCGCCGTCGCCGGCGATATCGGCCGCGATCGCCTCCAGGCGCAGCCCATCACGGACTGCCTGGGCCAGGTAGGGCTCGTCCTCCACGATCAGTACACGCATAGCACCATCGATGCTACGAGCCCGGACATATCGTCGGCGTATCGAGAACCGCATACGCCCTGGCAACGGGCGCGCGGCTGGGCTGGTGGCATGATCACCCCTACCGCTCACGCCCGGGCTCGGGCCTTGCCCACCCGGCGACGCCGAGTGCTCCTGTCCGCCGCGGCGCTGATCACGGCGGCGCTGTGCGGCGTCGTCGGACTCCAGCATCTGTCGGCGTGGGGGCCCTCGGCGCTCGCCTCGACCGCCGAGACGCAGGCGCCCCCGGCGTCGCCGGCGCCGCCCGCACACGCGTCCTTAGCCCTCGACGACGACAGGCCCGCCCTCGCCAACCTCGACCCGGCGCTGCTGTCCGCCCTGCGCCAGGCGGCGGACGCGGCGGCGGGCGCCGGGGTCGAGTTCGTCGTCAACAGCGGCTGGCGCAGCGCTCAGGAGCAGGAGCGTCTGCTGGCGGACGCTGTCGCCACCTACGGCTCACCCGAGGAGGCCGCCCGCTGGGTGGCGAGCCCGACGGCGTCCGCGCACGTCACGGGTGAGGCGGTCGACGTCGGGGCCGCGGCGGCCGCATGGCTGTCGGAGCACGGCGCCGCATACGGCCTGTGCCAGATCTACGCCAACGAGTCCTGGCACTACGAGCTGCGTCCGCAGGCGGCCGACGACGGGTGCCCCGCCATGTACGCCGACGCCTCCCAGGACCCGAGGGCGCAGCGATGATCGGGATGCGCCTGATGCGCATGCACGGCTGGGCGGATTGGCTGCTCACGATCAACGGCGTCGCGTATCTGACCGTGCTCGGACTCCCGTTGGCCGCCATGACCGTGGTGGCGGTGGCGCGGTGGAGGCGGCGGCGGGGTGTCGACGCGCGGTGGGCGTGGCGCACCGCCGTGGCTGAGGTCGGCATCGTGTACGGCACGCTGCCGTGGGTCTGGCTGACGTTGATGCCGGGCAGCCGCGCGGGTCAGGTCGACGGTCGCGTGAGCCTCGTCCCGCTGCTCGACCTGCTGTCGATGGACGTGGGCCAGATCGTCGGCAACCTTCTGGTCTTCGCCGCGCTCGGGTTCTTCGCGCCGATCCGGTTCGCGCGCTGGGCCTCGGTGGGCCGGATCCTGGCGCTGGGCGCGGGCTGCTCCGTCATGATCGAGGTCGCCCAATACGTCCTGCGCCTGGACCGGGTCTCCTCGGTCGACGACGTGCTGCTCAACGCCGTCGGCGCGGGCCTCGCCGCCCTCGCCTCGCTTCGCTGGTGGCGTGAGCGACCGGCGCTGCCCCGCTGCGCCGCCCGACGCCCCGCGTCAGGGGATCAGCAGCACCTTGCCGGTGGTGCGGCGCCCTTCGAGCGCGCGGTGCGCCTGGCCGGCCTCGGCGAGCGGGAAGGTCGCGCCCACGCGCACGTCGAGGTCGCCCGCCGCGGCCGCGCCGAGAACCTCCCCGAACCGCCACTCGACCTCGGCCCGGGTGGCGAGGTAGTCGCCGATGGTCGGCCGCGTCAGGTACAGCGACCCGGCGCGGTTGAGCCGCTGCGGGTCGAGGGGCGGGACCGGCCCCGAGGCGGCGCCGAACAGCACGAGGGTGCCGCGCCGGCGCAGCGATGCGAGTGAGGCGTCGAAGGTCGAGCGCCCGACGCCGTCGTAGACCACGTGCACGCCCTCGCCTCCCGTCAGCGCCCGGACGGCGGTGGGCAGCTCGGCGGTGATGTCGGCCATTGCCGCGTAGTCGATGGTGTGGGCGGCGCCCGCCTCGGCCGACAAGGCCGCCTTCTCGGCCGAGGACACCGTGGTGATGACGCGCCCGCCGCGCGCGACGGCGAGCTGGGTCGCCAGCAGGCCCACGCCGCCGGCGCCCGCGGTCAGCAGGACGTCGTGGCCCAGCCCCACCGCGAACGTCGAGGCGACCAGGTAGTGCGCGGTGACGCCCTGGAGCGGCAGCGCGGCGGCGAGCGTCAGATCGAGCCCCGTCGGGACGCGGACGGCGCCCGCCGCGGGCACGAGCGCGAGCTCGGCGTAGCTGCCGGGCGCCTCGCACCAGGCGACCTCGTCACCCACCGCGAATCCGGTGACGTGCTCGCCGAGAGCCGTGACGACGCCGGCGCCCTCGACCCCGACGACATGCGGGTACGGCATCGGGTAGA
The DNA here is from genome assembly GCF_004216535.1 of Xylanimonas ulmi. Taxonomy (NCBI): domain Bacteria; kingdom Bacillati; phylum Actinomycetota; class Actinomycetes; order Micrococcales; family Promicromonosporaceae; genus Xylanimonas; species Xylanimonas ulmi. The sequence goes on along the minus strand of NZ_SGWX01000001.1, from coordinate 1,664,079 downwards.
GGCCCGAGCGCCGGTAGGTGTCGATGAAGTTGACGCCCGCGGCCGCCACGCGCACCAGGAGTTGGCCGGGCCCGGGCTCCGGCTCGGGCAGCTCGACGGATGTGAGGACCTCGGGACCGCCCGCCTCGCGGGCCGCAACTGCGCGCATGGGCCGAGCCTACTGACGCGGCCCACTCGCGCCTACGCCCACCGGCGCCGCGCGAGAGCGGCGGTTCGCGGTGTGAGACGCCCGCGCCAGCGCACGTCGTTTCTATGCATGGGTATGTATAGTCATGCATATGACCAGCACGCAGCGTGCCCGGGTCGCCGTCGCCGGCGCGTCGGGTTACGCGGGAGGAGAGTTCCTCCGCCTCGCCGCGAACCACCCCCATCTTGCCGTCGGCGCCCTGACCGCGCACTCCAACGCGGGCGCGAGCCTCGGCAGCCTCCACCCGCACCTGCGATCCCTCGCCGACCGCGTGCTCGCGCCGACGAGCGTCGAGGCGCTCGCGGGGCACGACGTCGTCGTGCTCGCGCTGCCGCACGGCGCCTCGGGGGCGATCGCCGCGCAGCTTCCCGACGACGTCCTCGTGCTCGACCTCGGAGCCGACCACCGCCTCACCTCACCCGCCGCGTGGGAGCAGTTCTACGGGAGCCCGCACGCGGGCTCCTGGCCCTACGGCCTGCCCGAGCTGCTGCACGCGAGCGGCGGCGCGGTGACCGGCCGCCAGCGCGACGTGCTGCACGGGGCGACGCGGGTGGCCGTGCCGGGGTGCAACGTCACGGCCGTCACGCTGGGCCTGCAGCCAGGCGTCGCGGCCGGGATCGTCGAGGCGCGCGACCTCGTGGCCGTGCTCGCCAACGGGTACTCGGGCGCGGGTAAGGCGCTCAAGACGCACCTGCTGGCCTCCGAGGCGCTCGGCTCCGCGGCCCCCTACGCCGTCGGCGGCACGCACCGGCACATCCCCGAGATCCGGCAGAACCTCGCCGTCGCCGGCGCCGAGGACGTCACCTTGAGCTTCACCCCCACGCTCGTGCCCATGGCGCGCGGCATCCTCGCGACCGCGACCGCGCGCCTGGCGCCCGGCCTCGACCCCGCCACCGCTGCCGACGCCGTCCGGGACGTCTGGGAGCGGGCCTACGCCGACGAGCCGTTCGTCCACCTGCTGCCCGAGGGCCAGTGGCCCACCACCGCGATGACGCTGGGCGCCAACACCGCGCTCATCCAGGTCGCGGTCGACGCCGCCGCCGGGCGCGTCGTGACGGTCACCGCCATCGACAACCTCGTCAAGGGCACCGCGGGCGGGGCCGTCCAGTCGCTCAACCTCGCGCTCGGCCTGCCCGAGACGGCCGGCCTGATCACCGAAGGAGTCGCACCGTGACCATCACCGCCCCCGCGGGATTTCGGGCGTCCGGCGTCACCGCCGGCCTCAAGGTGTCGGGTAAGCCCGACGTCGCGCTCGTCGTCAACACCGGCCCCCGACGCGTCGCGGCCGCGGTGCTCACCTCCAACCGTGTGCAGGCCGCCCCCGTGGTCTGGACGCGCCAGGCCGTCGCGGACGGCGCCGCGCGCGCCGTCGTGCTCAACTCGGGCGGCGCCAACGCGTGCACCGGCCCCGAGGGCTTCGCGGACACTCACCGCACGGCCGAGCACACGGCTGCCGCGCTCGGCGCCGCGGGCGTCGGTGGCGCCGACGGCGTGGGCGCGGGCGACGTGCTCGTGTGCAGCACGGGCCTCATCGGCGTCCGCCTGCCCATGGACCGGCTGCTGCCCGGCGTCGACGCCGCGGTGGGCGCGCTCGCCGACGACGGCGGGGACGCCGCGGCGCACGCGATCATGACCACCGACACGGTCGCCAAGCAGACCCTCGTCCAGGAGGCGGGCTGGAGCGTCGGCGGCATGGCCAAGGGCGCGGGCATGCTCGCCCCGGGTCTGGCGACCATGCTGTGCGTGCTGACCACCGACGCCGACGTCGACGCCGCGACGGCCGACGCCGCGCTGCGGGCGGCGACCGCCGCCACGTTCGAACGCGTCGACTCCGATGGCTGCATGTCGACCAACGACACCGTCATCCTCCTGGCCAGCGGGGCGAGCGGCCGCACGCCGACGCCAGACGAGCTCGCTGGGGCCGTCACCACGGCCTGCGCCGACCTCGCGCGTCAGCTCGTCGCCGACGCCGAGGGCGCCAGCCACGACATCGCCATCACGGTGCGCAACGCCTCCACCCAGGACGCCGCGCTCGCCGTCGCCCGGGTGGTCGCGCGCTCCAACCTGTTCAAGGCGGCCATCTTCGGCAACGACCCCAACTGGGGACGCGTGCTCTCGGCGGTCGGCACGGTCCCGCCGCAGGTCGCGCCCTTCGACGCCCTCGCGCTCGACGTGGCGGTCAACGGCGTCCAGGTCTGCCGCGCGGGCGGCGTGGGCGAGCCGCGCGAGCTCGTCGACCTGGCCGCGGCGCGCGAGGTCACCGTCGAGGTCGACCTGCACGCCGGGGACGCCGAGGTCACGCTGTGGACCAACGACCTCACGCACGACTACGTGCACGAGAACAGCGCGTACTCGTCATGAGCGACTTCGTGTTCGACACCCGCACCGACCTGCGCCCCGAGCAGAAGGCCGAGGTGCTGCTCGAGGCCCTGCCGTGGCTCCAGGAGTTCTCCGGCGCCCTGGTCGTGGTCAAGTACGGCGGCAACGCCATGGTCGACGAGTCGCTCAAGGCCGCCTTCGCGCAGGACATGGTGTTCCTGCGCCAGGTGGGCCTGCGCCCCGTCGTCGTGCACGGCGGCGGCCCCCAGATCAACGCGATGCTCGCGCGCCTGAACATCCCCAGCGAGTTCCGCGGCGGCCTGCGCGTCACCACGCCCGCCGCCATGGAGGTCGTCCGGATGGTCCTCACAGGCCAGGTCGGGCGCGAGCTCGTGGGCCTGGTCAACGCCCACGGCCCGCTCGCCGTGGGGCTCTCGGGGGAGGACGGCGGCCTGTTCCAGGCCACGCGCCGCGTCGCCGTCGTCGACGGCGAGCCGGTCGACGTCGGCCTGGTCGGCGACGTCACCGGCGTCGACCCCTCGGCGGTCCAGGACATCCTCGCGGCGGGACGCATCCCGGTGGTCTCCACGGTCGCGCCCGACGTCGCCGACCCCACGCAGGTGCTCAACGTCAACGCCGACACGGCGGCCTCGGCGCTCGCGGTCGCGCTCGGCGCCAAGAAGCTCATCGTGCTCACCGACGTCGAGGGGCTCTACACCTCATGGCCCGACCGGTCCTCGCTGGTCGAGCGCATCACGGCGAGCGAGCTCGCCGCCCTGCTGCCGTCGCTCGAGTCGGGCATGGTCCCCAAGATGGAGGCGTGCCTGCGGGCCGTCGACGGCGGGGTGCCGGCGGCGACGGTGATCGACGGCCGCCAGCCGCACTCGGTGCTGCTCGAGGTCTTCACCACGCGCGGCAACGGCACGATGGTCGTGCCGGACCCGCCCCACACTCCCGCGAAGGACCCCGCATGAGCGACCTGCTCGCCCTCGTCACCGAGGGCGCCCCCGTCGAGGCCGTCTCGTCCGCGGCCTGGACCGACCGCTACTCCCACGCCGTCATGGACACCTTCGGCCCGCCGCAGCGCGTGCTGGTGCGCGGCGAGGGCTGCTACGTGTGGGACGCCGACGGCAGGCGCTACCTCGACCTGCTCGCGGGCATCGCCGTCAACGCGCTCGGTCACGCGCACCCCACGCTCACCGCCGCCATCAGCGCGCAGTGGGGCACGCTCGGACATGTCTCGAACTTCTTCGGCACGCCCACTCAGATCGCCCTCGCCGAGACGCTGCTGCGGCTGGCCCACGCGCCCGCCGGTTCGCGCGTGTTCCTCACCAACTCGGGCACCGAGGCGCTCGAAGCCGCGTTCAAGATGACCCGTCGCGTGCGCCCGGACGGTCAGGTGGGCCGCGTGCTCGCGCTCGAGGGCGCGTTCCACGGCCGCTCGATGGGCGCGCTCGCGCTCACCGCCAAGGCCGCCTACAAGGAGCCGTTCGAGCCGTTGCCCGGCGGCGTCGAGCACATCCCGTTCGGCGACACCGCCGCGCTCGACGAGGCGTTCTCAACCGCCGCAGTCGCCGAGCGCGGGCCTGTCGCCGCGCTCGTCGTCGAGCCGCTGCAGGGCGAGCGGGGCGTGCGCCCGCTGCCGCCCGGCTACCTCGCGCACGCCCGCCGCCTCACGTCCGACGCCGGCGCGCTGCTGGTGCTCGACGAGGTGCAGACCGGCATGGGCCGCACCGGCGCCTGGTTCGCCTACCAGCACCCCGAGGTCGGCGGCGGCGTCGTGCCCGACGTCGTCACCCTGGCCAAGGGGCTCGGCGGCGGGTTCCCCGTCGGCGCGGTCATCGCCTACGGCGAGCGCGCCGCGACGCTGCTGGGCCGCGGGCAGCACGGGTCCACGTTCGGCGGCAACCCGGTCGCGGCGGCCGCGGCGCTCGCGACGATCGGCGTCATCGAGCGCGACGGCCTGCTCGCGAACGTCCGCGAGGTCGGAGCGCTGCTGCGCGAGGAGATCGAGATGTGCGCCTCGCCGCTGGTGCGCGAGGTCCGCGGTCGCGGGCTGCTGCTGGCCGTGGCGCTGCACGAGCCGGTCGCGGCGCAGGTCGCGGCCGCCGCGCTCGAGGCGGGGCTGATCGTCAACCCCGTCGCGCCCGACGCGATCCGCCTCGCCCCGCCGCTCATCCTCTCGCCCGACCAGGCGCGCGAGGCCGCGCGGTTCTTCGCCACCCTGACCACGCCGGTCGAGCCGACCACGCTGGCCGAGCCGACCGCGCCGGTCGAGCCGACCGCGCCGGTCGAGCCTGTCGAGACCCCCAAGGAGCAACGATGACCGTGCGCCACCTCCTGCGCGACGACGACCTCTCGCCCGCCGAGCAGCGGCAGGTGCTCGACCTGGCGATGGCGTTCCGCGACGACCGGTTCGTGCGCCAGCCGCTGTCCGGCCCGCTCGCGGTCGCGTTCATCACCGACAAGCCGACGCTGCGCACCCAGGTGTCGTTCGCCGCGGGCATCGCCGAGCTCGGCGGCTTTCCGTTGGTCGTGGACGGCAATCTGGCCCAGATCGGCGTGCGCGAGTCGATCGCCGACACGACGCATGTGCTTGAGCGCATGGTCTCGGCCATCGTGTGGCGCACCTTCGGCGACGACCGCATCCAGGAGATGGCCGCGGTGTCGCGCGTGCCGGTGGTCAACGCGCTGACCGACGGCTTCCACCCGTGCCAGATCCTCGCCGACCTGCTCACGGTCGCCCAGCATCGCGGCGGCGTCGGCGCGCTGCCCGGCCAGGTCTTCGCCTACGTGGGCGACGCCGCGAACAATATGGCCAACAGCTACCTGTTGGGCGGGGCGACCGCGGGCCTGCACGTGCGCGTCGGCGGCCCCGAGGGCTACCTGCCCGACGGCGCCATCGTCGCCCGGGCGCGTGAGATCGCGGCGCAGACCGGCGGATCGGTCACGGTGACCACCGACCCGGTCGAGGCGGTCGCGGGCGCCGACGCCGTCGCGACCGACACGTGGGTGTCGATGGGCGCCGAGGCGCAGGCGGAGGAGAGGTCGCGGCCGTTCGTGCCGTTCCGGCTCGACGCCGCGCTGCTGGCCCACGCCAAACCTGACGCCGTCGTGCTGCACTGCCTGCCCGCCTACCGCGGCAAGGAGATCACCGGCGACGTCATCGACGGGCCACAGTCCGTCGTGTTCGACGAGGCGGAGAACCGCCTGCACGCTCAAAAGGCGCTGCTGGCCTGGCTGCTGGAGCAGCGATGAGCCCCGCGCGAGCGGGGGTGCGACGATGAGCGACGGCGCGGTCGCCCCGCTGACCAAGGCGGCGCGCCAGGCGCGCATCGTCGACCTGGTGCGCCGCGGCGCCGTGCACTCGCAGTCCGAGCTGGCCCGCCTGCTGGCCGAGGAGGGCCTGTCCGTCACCCAGGCGACGCTCTCGCGCGACCTCATCGAACTGCGGGCCGAGAAGGTCCGCACGGCGGCCGGCGGCCTGGTCTACGCCGTGCCGGGGGAGGGCGGCGACCGCAGCGTCCAGGCCGACCAGGACGGGGAGTACCTCGCCGCGCGCCTGGGCCGCCTGCTCGCCGACCTGCTGGTCTCGGCCGAGGCGTCGGCCAACCTCGTCGTGCTGCGCACCCCGCCGGGCGCCGCCAACTTCCTCGGCTCGGCCATCGACCACTCGCTGTTCCCCGGGGTGCTGGGGTGCATCGCCGGCGACGACACCATCCTCGTGATCTCCCGCGACCCCGACGGCGGCGAGGAGCTCGCCCAGCGGTTCCTGTCGCTCGCGACCCCGTCCTGACGCCCACCCACGCGCACCGCCCGATCCGCACCCGGAAGGCCACCATGTCCGAGAACGACACCCCCGAGACCGCCCCCGACGCCGGGTCTGGCACCCAGCCCGCCGCGCAGCCCGCCGTCGCGCTGTGGGGCGGCCGCTTCGCGGGAGGCCCGTCGCCCGAGCTCGTCGCGCTGTCGCGCTCCACGCACTTCGACTGGCGGCTCGCGCCCTACGACATCCGCGGCTCGCAGGCCCACGCCAAGGTGCTGCACCGCGCCGGCCTGCTGTCCGACGCCGAGCTCGACGCCATGAGCGCGGCCCTCGACCAACTCGCCGCCGACGTCGCGGCGGGCGCCTTCGGTCCCGCCCCCGATGACGAGGACGTGCACACCGCGCTCGAACGCGGCCTCATCGAGCGTGCGGGCGCCGAGCTGGGCGGCAAGCTCCGGGCGGGGCGCTCGCGGAACGACCAGATCGCCACGCTGGTGCGCCTGTACCTGCGCGAGCAGGCGCGCACCATCGCGGGGCAGGCGCTCACCGTCGTCGACGAGCTCATCGCCCAGGCCCAGGCGGCGGGCGACGCCGTCATGCCCGGGCGCACACACCTGCAGCACGCGCAGCCGGTCCTGCTGGCCCACCACCTGCTCGCGCACGCGTGGCCGCTGCTGCGCGACGTCGACCGGCTCATCGACTGGGATGTGCGCGCCGCGCGCAGCCCCTACGGCTCGGGGGCGCTCGCGGGATCGTCGCTCGGCCTCGACCCGGCCGCCGTCGCCGCCGACCTGGGCTTCGACGGCCCGGTCGAGAACTCGATCGACGGCACGGCGGCGCGCGACGTCGTGGCCGAGTTCGCGTTCGTCGCGGCGATGCTCGGCGTCGACCTGTCCCGGTTCGCCGAGGAGGTCATCCTCTGGAACACCAAGGAGTTCGGGTTTGTCCGCCTCGACGACTCCTACTCCACGGGGTCGAGCATCATGCCGCAGAAGAAGAACCCCGACATCGCCGAGCTCGCGCGCGGCAAGGCCGGCCGCGTCATCGGCGACCTCACGGGCCTGCTCGCCACGCTCAAGGGCCTGCCGCTGGCCTACAACCGCGACCTGCAGGAGGACAAGGAGCCGGTCTTCGACCAGGTCGACACCCTCACCGTGCTGCTGCCGGCCTTCGCGGGCATGGTCCGCACGCTCTCGTTCGACACGGCCCGTATGGCCGAGCTCGCCCCGCAGGGCTTCTCGCTCGCGACCGACATCGCCGAGTGGCTGGTGCGCGAGGGCGTCCCGTTCCGCGTCGCCCACGAGGTCGCCGGCGCCTGCGTCAAGGCGTGCGAGGAGCGCGGCGTCGAGCTGTGGGACCTGTCCGACGCCGACCTCGCCGCGATCAGCGAGCACCTGACGCCGCAGGTGCGCGCGGTGCTCAGCGTCGCGGGATCGGTCGCCTCGCGCGACGCTGTCGGCGGCACGGCCCCGGCGCGCGTGGCCGAGCAGCTGGAGTCCGCGAAGGAGCGCGCCACCGAGTACCGCTTCTGGGCGCAGGGGTGAGCGCGGTCCCGGCATGACGGTCAGCGCCCCGGTCCTCGCCGCCCTGACGGCGCTCGCGCGCGCCGCCCGCGCCGCCGTGCCGCGCGACGTGCCGCTGCTCGTCGTCGTGGACGGCCCGGCCGGCTCGGGCAAGACGACGCTGGCCGCCCAGCTCACCGCGCGCCTGGGCGACGGGACGGGCGGCCCGGCCCCGGCCGTCCACCTGGACGACCTGTACGAGGGCTGGGAGGCGGGCCCCGACGGCGGCGCGGCGCGCTTGGCGCAGTGGGTGCTCACACCGTTCGCGGCGGGTCGGCCCGGCCGCTACCGCCGCTACGACTGGGCCGCGGGGGCGTACGCCGAGGAGCATGAGGTTCCCCGCGCTCCGTTCGTCGTGGTCGAGGGGTGCGGCGCCGGGGCGCGCGGCGTCGACGCGCACGCGCGCCTGCTGCTGTGGGTCGAGGCCGACGACGCCGAGCGCCTGCGGCGCGGCCTGGCACGCGACGGGCGCGCCGAGCGCGCGCACTGGGTCGCGTGGATGGTTGAGGAGGCCACGCACTACGGGCGTGAGCGCACCCGTGAGCGGGCCGACGTCCGGCTCGACGGCGTCGGCCGGGTGCTGACGTGGCCGAGCCGGGTCCCGGCGACGTAACGTCCAGCCGTGACCACGACGGACGTCAGCCCATGGGACGTGCCTGGGCGCGCCTGGTACGCGCGCGACGTGCGCGACGTCGCACGCGACCTGTTGGGCGCGTGCCTGGTGCGCCGCACCGAGGCGGGCGTGGTGGCGCTCCGCCTGACCGAGGTCGAGGCGTACGACGGCGCCGACGACCCGGGCTCGCACGCCTACCGCGGCCGCACCCGACGCAACGCGACGATGTTCGGCGAGCCGGGCCGCCTCTACGTCTACCGGCACCTGGGCCTGCACCACTGCGTCAACGTGGTCTGCGGGCCGGTCGGCCGCGCCGCCGCGGTGCTGCTGCGCGCGGGCGAGGTCGTCGCGGGCGCGGACCTGGCGCGCGCCCGGCGGGTCGCCGTCGGCGTCTGCGACTCCGACCGACAGCTCGCGCGCGGGCCCGCCCGGCTGACCGTCGCGCTGGCGCTCGACCTGTCCGACGACGGCGCCGACCTCACCGACCCGCGCGCGCCCCTCGTCATGACGCTCCCGGTCGACCGCGAGCGCGGCGCCGTCGCCACGGGCCCGCGCGTCGGCGTGGGCGGCGAGGGGGGACGAGCCGACCTGTACCCGTGGCGGTCGTGGCTGGTGGGGGAGCCGACCGTATCGGCCTACCGCCCTGTCTCGCCGCGCCGCCGGTGAGCGTCGCGATGTGAAACGCGCTGGGGCGGGGCGTCGTCGTCGGGCAGACTAGGGCGGGCGGCCGGACCGGGCCGCAGGACCATTGCGAGGAGTACCACGGTGACCGACATTCTCGACGAGCTGCAGTGGCGCGGCCTGGTGGCGCAGACCACCGACGAGGCCGCGCTGCGCTCCGCGCTGGCCGAGGGACCGATCACCTACTACGTGGGCTTCGACCCGACAGCGCAGAGCCTGCACGTGGGCCACATGGTGCAGTTGCTCAACATGCGCCGCCTGCAGCAAGCCGGCCACCGGCCGCTCGCGCTCGTGGGCGGGGCGACGGGGCTCATCGGCGACCCGCGCCCGACGACCGAGCGCGCGATGAACTCGCGCGAGGTCGTGGCGGGCTGGGTCGAGAACATCCGGCGCCAGATCGAGCCGTTCCTCGACTTCGAGGGGCCGAACGCGGCCGTCATGGTCAACAACCTCGACTGGACCGCGCCGATGAGCGCGATCGACTTCCTGCGCGACGTCGGCAAGCACTTCCGCCTCGGCACGATGCTCTCGAAGGACATCGTGGCGCGGCGGCTCGCCTCGGACGAGGGCATCAGCTTCACCGAGTTCAGCTACCAGATCCTGCAAGGCATGGACTACGCGGAGCTCTTCCGCCGTCACGGCTGCACGCTGCAGATGGGCGGCAACGACCAGTGGGGCAACCTGCTGTCGGGCGTCGAGCTGATCCGCAAGACCGAGCAGGCTGCGGTGCACGCGCTCGCCACGACGCTCATCACCAAGTCGGACGGGTCCAAGATGGGCAAGTCCGAGGGCGGCGCGGTGTGGCTCGACCCCGAGCTGACGAGCCCGTACGCCTTCTACCAGTACTGGCTCAACACCGCCGACGACGACGTCGTGCACTACCTCAAGGTGTTCACCTTCCGCACGCGCGAGCAGATCGAGGCGCTCGCCCAGGAGGTCGAGCAGCGCCCGTTCGCCCGCGAGGCGCAGCGCGCGCTGGCCGGCGACCTGACGACGCTGATCCATGGCCAGGCGGCCACGGACGCCGTCGTGTTCGCGAGCCAGGCGCTGTTCGGCCGTGGCGACCTGCGCGACCTGGACGAGGCGACGCTGCGCGGCGCCGTCGCGGAGCTGCCGCGCACGACGGCGAAGCCGGGAGACCTGGTGGTCGACGCGTTCGTCGGCAGCGGGCTCGTGGACTCCAAGGCGGCCGCGCGTCGAGCGATCGGTGAGGGCGGGGCGTACGTCAACAACGCGAAGGTGACGTCGGCCGAGCAGGCGCTCGAACCGGGGGACCTGCTGCACGGCCGCTACGCCGTGCTGCGCCGCGGCAAGCGCACGCTCGCGGTCGCCGCGACGCAGTAGTGCGCTGACCTGCGCAAACGCTCCCGGTGGCGCGGCGGCGCCGCTCGATTTGGCGCCACCGGGAACCGCGTGTAATGTTCTCGGACGTCGCCCGGAACGGGGAACGGACACCGCGAGGTGGCCGGACCGACCGGGCAGCCACACCACTCACCTTCACACGAGCGGCTCGCCGCCGGGGAGTGGGCCTGGCGTCTCACCGGAAAGTTCACTGGCTCGCAAGGGCCGATTGGACAGGCCGAGAGAGACCAGGTAAGGTTGAAGGGTTGCCCCGGATGGGGCCGGTCGGAATGGGCTGGTCTTGATGGTGTGCGTCGGTTGTTTGAGAACTCAACAGTGCGTTTGATAGTCAATGCCAAATTTTTATCCCTTGTCGGGTTGGCCCTTGTGGGTTGGCTCGTGAGGATTCCTTTGGACATGATCAAGCAGTTCAGCTTGGTTCTGTCAGTGTTGGACGAACCGTATGGTTGTTGGCTCTGGCCGCCTTTTGGGGTGGTGGGGGTTGATGTTTTCTTTTACGGAGAGTTTGATCCTGGCTCAGGACGAACGCTGGCGGCGTGCTTAACACATGCAAGTCGAACGGTGAAGCCCTTCGGGGTGGATCAGTGGCGAACGGGTGAGTAACACGTGAGCAACCTGCCCTCCACTTCGGGATAAGCCTTGGAAACGGGGTCTAATACCGGGTATGAGCGTCTGCCGCATGGTGGGCGTTGGAAAGTTTTTCGGTGGGGGATGGGCTCGCGGCCTATCAGCTTGTTGGTGGGGTGATGGCCTACCAAGGCTTCGACGGGTAGCCGGCCTGAGAGGGCGACCGGCCACACTGGGACTGAGACACGGCCCAGACTCCTACGGGAGGCAGCAGTGGGGAATATTGCACAATGGGCGAAAGCCTGATGCAGCGACGCCGCGTGAGGGATGACGGCCTTCGGGTTGTAAACCTCTTTCAGCAGGGAAGAAGCGCAAGTGACGGTACCTGCAGAAGAAGCGCCGGCTAACTACGTGCCAGCAGCCGCGGTAATACGTAGGGCGCAAGCGTTGTCCGGAATTATTGGGCGTAAAGAGCTCGTAGGCGGTCTGTCGCGTCTGGTGTGAAATCCCGAGGCTCAACCTCGGGCTTGCATCGGGTACGGGCGGACTAGAGTGCTGTAGGGGAGACTGGAATTCCTGGTGTAGCGGTGGAATGCGCAGATATCAGGAGGAACACCGATGGCGAAGGCAGGTCTCTGGGCAGTCACTGACGCTGAGGAGCGAAAGCATGGGGAGCGAACAGGATTAGATACCCTGGTAGTCCATGCCGTAAACGTTGGGCACTAGGTGTGGGGGCCATTCCACGGTTCCCGTGCCGCAGCTAACGCATTAAGTGCCCCGCCTGGGGAGTACGGCCGCAAGGCTAAAACTCAAAGGAATTGACGGGGGCCCGCACAAGCGGCGGAGCATGCGGATTAATTCGATGCAACGCGAAGAACCTTACCAAGGCTTGACATGCGCCGGACAGCGTCAGAGATGGCGTCTCCGCAAGGTCGGCGCACAGGTGGTGCATGGTTGTCGTCAGCTCGTGTCGTGAGATGTTGGGTTAAGTCCCGCAACGAGCGCAACCCTCGTCCCATGTTGCCAGCGGGTTATGCCGGGGACTCATGGGAGACTGCCGGGGTCAACTCGGAGGAAGGTGGGGATGACGTCAAATCATCATGCCCCTTATGTCTTGGGCTTCACGCATGCTACAATGGCCGGTACAGAGGGCTGCGATGCCGTAAGGCGGAGCGAATCCCAAAAAGCCGGTCTCAGTTCGGATTGGGGTCTGCAACTCGACCCCATGAAGTCGGAGTCGCTAGTAATCGCAGATCAGCAACGCTGCGGTGAATACGTTCCCGGGCCTTGTACACACCGCCCGTCAAGTCACGAAAGTTGGTAACACCCGAAGCCCATGGCCCAACCACCTTGTGTGGGGGGAGTGGTCGAAGGTGGGACTGGCGATTGGGACTAAGTCGTAACAAGGTAGCCGTACCGGAAGGTGCGGCTGGATCACCTCCTTTCTAAGGAGCTCACCGGCGTCCGCCGTCTGGGGCCTTCGGGTCTGGGTGGGGGGCGTCCATGGTGGACCACGCGCCGGCCGAGTGTGCTGGTGGTGGTGCTCTGGGTGGAACGTTGACTGTTGAGTCGGTTCGGGTCGTTGGCCTGTCCAGTACGCCTGGTCGCCGTCGTCGTGTCCTGTGGGCTTGTCCTGTGGGGTGTGGTGGTGGTGGTGGGGTGGGAACGCTGGTCGGTGATCTGGGTTGGCTCGTGAGCGCACTGTTGGGTCCTGAGGCAATCGCCGCGGGGCCGCCTGGCTCCCCTGGTGGGCTCTGGGCCTCCTGGTTTCGTGCTCGTCCTCCCCTGGTGGGGTGGGTGGGGCGGGGTTGGGGGGTGTGGGGTCTGGTGGGGGTGGGTGGTTCGTTGGTGGGGGTTGTGCTCTGTAGCGGGTCGCTGGTGGTGTCGTACCGCCTCCCAGGTTTGTGGGGGTGGGCGCGCTGGGTCTGGCGGGTCGTCCGTAGCTTGAGAACTGCACAGTGGACGCGAGCATCCAAGATGTTCATACGGCGGTCGCCCTTGGGGTGGCCGTCCCTGAATGTCTCTGTAGTGTGATCGTATTTTTGTTGAAGTTTTTAAGGGCACAGGGTGGATGCCTTGGCACCAGGAGCCGAAGAAGGACGTCGTAGCCTGCGATAAGCCTCGGGGAGTTGGCAAACGAGCTGTGATCCGAGGATGTCCGAATGGGGGAACCCACCCGCAGTCATGTGCGGGTACCCACACCTGAATATATAGGGTGTGTGGGGGGAACGCCGGGAAGTGAAACATCTCAGTACCGGCAGGAAGAGATATTCCGTGAGTAGTGGCGAGCGAAAGCGGATGAGGCCAAACCGTGGCGGTGTGAAAGCTGTCAGGCGTTGCCGTCACGGGGTTGTGGGACCGTCTGGGAGGGGCTGACACCTCTCCAGCCAGTCAGAAAGCCGTGTCATAGTCGAACCGGGTTGAATACCGGACCGTAGAGGGTGGCAGTCCCGTAGACGAAATGGTGCGGCCTGGTGGACGGGATCCCAAGTAGCACGGGGCCCGTGAAATCTCGTGTGAATCTGGCGAGACCACTCGCTAAGCCTAAATACTACCTGGTGACCGATAGCGGACTAGTACCGTGAGGGAAAGGTGAAAAGTACCCCGGGAGGGGAGTGAAATAGTACCTGAAACCGTGTGCCTACAATCCGTCGGAGCCTCCTTTGCAGGGGTGACGGCGTGCCTTTTGAAGAATGAGCCTGCGAGTTAGTGCTCGGTGGCGAGGTTAACCCGTGTGGGGAAGCCGTAGCGAAAGCGAGTCCGAACAGGGCGCCCATAGTCGCCGGGTCTAGACCCGAAGCGAAGTGATCTAGCCATGGGCAGGCTGAAGCGACGGTAAGACGTCGTGGAGGGCCGAACCCACCAGGGTTGAAAACCTGGGGGATGACCTGTGGTTAGGGGTGAAAGGCCAATCAAACTTCGTGATAGCTGGTTCTCCCCGAAATGCATTTAGGTGCAGCGTCTCGTGTTTCTTGCCGGAGGTAGAGCTACTGGATGGCCGATGGGCCTCACCAGGTTACTGACGTCAGCCAAACTCCGAATGCCGGTAAGTTTAAGCGGGGCAGTGAGACTGCGGGGGATAAGCTCCGTAGTCGAGAGGGAAACAGCCCAGATCACCGGCTAAGGCCCCTAAGCGTGTGCTCAGTGGGAAAGGATGTGGAGTTGCACAGACAACCAGGAGGTTGGCTTAGAAGCAGCCACCCTTGAAAGAGTGCGTAATAGCTCACTGGTCAAGTGATTCCGCGCCGACAATGTAGCGGGGCTCAAGCACACCGCCGAAGCCGTGGCAGCGCAGCGACACCCAAGCCGCGACCCTTGTGGTCGTTGGTTCAGGGGCTGTGCTGGGTAGGGGAGCGTCGTGTGGGCGGTGAAGCCGCGGGGTGACCCAGCGGTGGAGACCACACGAGTGAGAATGCAGGCATGAGTAGCGAATGACGGGTGAGAAACCCGTCCGCCGAATGACCAAGGGTTCCAGGGCCAGGTTAATCCGCCCTGGGTAAGTCGGGACCTAAGGCGAGGCCGACAGGCGTAGTCGATGGACAAGGAGTTGATATTCTCCTACCGGCGAAGGACCGCCCATACCGAACCTCGAGATGCTAAACGCCCCAAGCGCGCCACCGCCGGCTTCGGCCGGCACCGGCGCGGGCGGCGCGTGACCCGATCGGGCAGTAGGTAAGCGTGTTAACAGGGGTGACGCAGGAAGGTAGCCCGGCGTGGCGATGGTAGACCACGTCCAAGGCCGTAGCCCGGTGTGTAGGCAAATCCGCACACCACCACGGGTGAGAGCTGACAGTGACCGCGTATGCGGGAAACGGGTGATCCTCAGCTGCCAAGAAAAGCCTCGACGCGAGGTCCTAGCCGCCCGTACCCCAAACCGACTCAGGTGGTCAGGTAGAGAATACCAAGGCGATCGAGCGAATCGTGGTTAAGGAACTCGGCAAAATGCCCCCGTAACTTCGGGAGAAGGGGGGCCCGAACCGTCAACCCACTAGCTGGGGGAAGCGGGGAGGGCCGCAGAGACCAGGGAGAAGCGACTGTTTACTAAAAACACAGGTCCGTGCGAAGTCGCAAGACGATGTATACGGACTGACGCCTGCCCGGTGCTGGAAGGTTAAGAGGACGAGTCAGCGCAAGCGAAGCTCAGAATTTAAGCCCCAGTAAACGGCGGTGGTAACTATAACCATCCTAAGGTAGCGAAATTCCTTGTCGGGTAAGTTCCGACCTGCACGAATGGCGTAACGACTTCTCCGCTGTCTCAACCGCGAGCTCGGCGAAATTGCACTACGAGTAAAGATGCTCGTTACGCGCAGCAGGACGGAAAGACCCCGGGACCTTTACTATAGCTTGGTATTGGTGTTCGGCGCAGTTTGTGTAGGATAGGTGGGAGACTATGAGACCCGGGCGCCAGCTCGGGTGGAGTCAACGTTGAAATACCACTCTGACTGCTTCGGACATCTAACCTCGGTCCGTGATCCGGACCAGGGACAGTGCCTGGTGGGTAGTTTAACTGGGGCGGTTGCCTCCCAAAATGTAACGGAGGCGCCCAAAGGTTCCCTCAGCCTGGTTGGCAATCAGGTGTCGAGTGCAAGTGCACAAGGGAGCTTGACTGTGAGACCGACAGGTCGAGCAGGGACGAAAGTCGGGACTAGTGATCCGGCGGTGGCTTGTGGAAGCGCCGTCGCTCAACGGATAAAAGGTACCCCGGGGATAACAGGCTGATCTTGCCCAAGAGTCCATATCGACGGCATGGTTTGGCACCTCGATGTCGGCTCGTCGCATCCTGGGGCTGGAGTAGGTCCCAAGGGTTGGGCTGTTCGCCCATTAAAGCGGTACGCGAGCTGGGTTTAGAACGTCGTGAGACAGTTCGGTCCCTATCCGCTGCGCGCGCAGGAAACTTGAGAAGGGCTGTCCCTAGTACGAGAGGACCGGGACGGACGAACCTCTGGTGTGCCAGTTGTACTGCCAAGTGCACCGCTGGTTAGCTACGTTCGGGAAGGATAACCGCTGAAAGCATCTAAGCGGGAAGCCTGCTTCAAGATGAGGTTTCCAAGACCCTCGGGTCTGAAGGCACCCAGCGAGACCACTGGGTAGATAGGCCGGATGTGGAAGGCAGGACCAACGACTGCCGCAGCTGACCGGTACTAATCAGCCGACAACTTCAACACACACACACACTTACATGCGACGCGTCCACTGTGCGGTTCCCGAGTCACGGGCAACCACCCCCCACCCCCACACACGTGAGGGACACGAGGGGGCACCCCGAACAACTCGACACTGTTACGGCGGTCATAGCATAGGGGAAACGCCCGGTCCCATTCCGAACCCGGAAGCTCAGCCCTATAGCGCCGATGGTACTGCCCTGGAGACGGGGTGGGAGAGTAGGACGCCGCCGGACACCCTTCACGAAAGACCCCGCACCCCAGGTGCGGGGTCTTTCGCATACCCAGACACCTCCGCAGACGCCGATCTCACAAGTCCGGCCGGGCCGCGCGAACGTGCCGGCCCACGGTCGCGTGGGAGAATCGATTGACGCACAAACCGAGAGGACCACCGTGAACGATTCCGCCCGTGAGCAGGGTGAGGAGCGCGGCGACAACCGTCGCCCGCGCCGCTTCGACGACCGTCGAGGGCCCCGTTCCGCAGGCAGACCCGCAGGCGACCGGCAGGGCTCGGGCGACGGCCCGCGTTCGGGCGGGCGCACAGGGGGTCAGCCGTGGTCGCGTGACGACAAGCGTGGCGGTGGACCTCGTCGGGACCAGCGGCCGGAGGGTTTGCGAGGCGGACCGCGACGCGAGGGCCCCGCGCGCGACGATCGCGACGGAGGGTTCGGTCGTGACGGCCGGGACTCTCGTGGCGGCGAGCGCCGTGACGGTGGGTTCCGTGGCGGGGAGCGGCGTGAGGGTGGCTACCGCGAGGGTGGTTTCCGCAGCGACGCCCGAGGCGACGGCGGCTTCCGCGGCGGCGAGCGGCGTGAGGGCAGCTATCGGGATGGCGGTTTCCGTGGTGGCGATCGGCGCGAGGGAGGTAACCGCGAGGGTGGCTTCCGCGAGGGTGGCTTCCGCGGCGGTGAGCGGCGGGACGGCGGCTTCCGCGGTGGCGAGCGGCGCGATCCTGGCTACGGTGGCGGCGAGCGGTCCGATCGGCGCGACTCGGCGCGTCGCGAGCAGGGGAGTTTCCGCCGCGATGACCGCGGCGACGGTGGCTATCGCGACCGCGGTGAGGGCGCGCGGCGTGGATTCCAGGGCCCAGACCGTGGTGAGCGGAACGCTCGCGGGGGCGAGCGGCGCGAGGGCGGCTTCCGTCGCGATGATCGCGCTGACGGTGGGTTCCGCCGCGAGGGCTACCGCCGCGATGACCGCAGCGACGGTCCTCGCCGCGAGGACCGAGGGGACGTTCCCTCTCGCGGTGGCGATCGCCGCGGCGGTGAGCGGAATGGAGGGTTCCGCTCCGGCGAGCGGAGCGACCGCGGGTTCCGTCGTGAGGACCGGCCGAGCGGCTTCCGCCGCGAGGACGGACCTGAAGCGCGCGGTGAGCGCGGGTTCCGCCGTGATGACCGCGGAGATGGCGGGTTCCGTCGTGAGGACCGTGGTGCGGGCGGACGTCCTGACGAGAGTCGCCGCGGCGGCTTTCGCCGTGACGATCGTGGGGACGAGCGCCGAGGATCCGAGCGTCGTGAGGCCGGTTTCCGCCGGGATGAACGCCAGCGCGGCGACCGTGACGAGCGGCGTGGCGGCCAGGGTATGCGCGAGCGCGGCGACCGTGACGAGCGGCGTGGCGGCCAGGGTATGCGCGAGCGCGGCGGTCGACCGTCCGACCGTGGCCGACCGGGTCGGGACGACCGCCCGGCCCAGGACCAGCGTCCGGAGCGCCTGCGTGTCCCCGAGCCCGAGGTGCCCGAGGACGTCACCTTCCGGGAGCTCGCGAAGGACGCCCGCGAGCGACTGCGCGCCCTGTCCAAGGAGAACGCCGAGCGCGTCGGCGCGCACCTGGTGATGGCCGGGCGGCTACTCGACATCGACCCCGAGCTGGCCTACGAGCACGCGCAGGCGGCGGTTCGCCGCGGCGGCCGCATCGACGTCGTGCGGGAGGCGGCAGGGATCGCCGCGTACCGCACGGGACGTTTCGCGGAGGCGCTGCGCGAGCTGCGCACGGTGCGTCGGCTCAATGGCTCGTCCGAGCACCTGCCGATCATGGCGGACGCTGAGCGCGGCCTCGGGCGGCCCGAGCGCGCGATCGCTCTTGCTGCCTCGCCGGAGGCCGACACGCTCGACGCGGTCGGCAAGGTCGAGCTCGCGCTCGTCGTCAGCGGCGCGCGGTCAGATCTGGGAGAGCATGACGCCGCACTGGTCGTGCTTGACAAGATCCCGCCGCAGTCGGGCGATCGCGCGCTGCGCGTGCTCGCGGCCCGCGCCGCCGCGCTGGAGGCCGCCGGACGCGACGAGGAGGCTGCGGCGCTGCTTGCGGACGTCGACCCCGACGACCTCGAGCGCGCGACGGGTAACGCCGAGCCCGAGGACGACGTCGTCGTCTACGACGTCTACGACGACGAGGCTGACGCGGACGATGAGTCGGACGAGGCTGACGCGGACGCTGAGTCGGACGACGTGGACGCGGACGATGAGTCGGACGATGAGTCGGACGCGGACGATGAGTCGGACGACGTGGACGCGGAGCCCGACGATGAGCCGATCGACGAGGCCGGTGAGGGCGTAGACGAGGAGCAAGAGGACGTGACCGACGAGGAGGCTCGTTCGTGACCACCGCAGGACTGCTCGGCAGCGACGTCCCGCTCGCCGAGGCGTACGACCTCGCACTCGTCGACCTTGACGGGGTCGCCTACCGCGGCCACCTGCCGATCGAGCACGCGTCCGACAGCCTCGTCGCCGCGCGCGGCCGCGGGCTGCGGCTGGTGTTCGTCACCAACAACGCGTCGCGCGAGCCTGAGGAGGTCGCCGGCCAGCTCACGGGGCTCGACATCCCGACCGCGCCCGACGAGGTGATGACGGCCGCACAGGCCTGTGGGGCGCTGCTTCGCACCCGCCTCGAGCCGGGCGCGCGCGTCCTGGTCGTCGGTGGCGCGGGGCTGCTCACCGCCGTGCGCGCGGCGGGCTTCGAGGTCGTGTCATCGGCAGACGACGCACCTGTGGCGGTCGCGCAGGGCTTCGCGCCGGACTTGGCGTGGGCCGACCTCGCCGAGGCCGCGTACGCCGTCGCGGCCGGCGCCTGGCATGTGGCGAGCAACCGTGACCTGTCGCTGCCGACCGCGCGCGGCTACGCGCCCGGCAACGGGGCGTTGGTCGGCGCGGTCATGGCCGCGACGGGCGTTGAGCCGTCAAGCGCGGGTAAGCCGTCGCCGACCATGTACCGGCTCGCCGTCGAGCGGGCCGGTGGAGCGCGGGCGCTGGTGGTCGGCGATCGCCTCGACACCGACTTGGCCGGGGCGCGCTCGGGCGGGTATCCGGGTCTGCACGTCCTGACGGGTGTGTCCAGCGCGCGCGACGACGTGCTGGCGGAGCCGGGGCTACGCCCGCACTACGTCGGCGCGGACCTGCGCGCGCTGCTGGAGCCCCACCCGCTCCCGGCGCTCGGCGCGGACGGCTGGTGGGAGTGCGCCGGTCGCGCGGCCCGCGTGGCCGACGGACGGCTTGAGGTCGACCGGCAGGGGACGGCGGGCATCGACGTCGTGCGCGCGGCGTGCGCGGCCGTGTGGGCGGCGGCCGACGCCGGGGAGCCCGTGGCCGCGGCGGATGTGCCCGAGCTGACCGCCTGAGCAGACTGCCGACGCGACGAGCCGCCCGGCTGTGGAGACGCCGTCTGCGCGCGGCGCCTGGCGGTCAGCGTCGGTGGCAGCCGGTAGCGTGGTGACGGGCCGTTCGGCCCACGCCACCAGCGGTCGGACCGGCCGCATGACTGACCGGGGGAGAGCGATGTCGCAGGACGGAAGCGGGACACGCGTAGAGGCGGGCGGACCCGACGCCGTCGCGCCCGCGGACCTGCTCGCCGACCTCGACGACCTGCCCGTCAGTGAGCACGTGGCGCGATTCGAGGCGGTGCACGACACGCTGCGCGCCCGCCTCGCGGGCGAGCCTGCCGACGGCGGCGCCGCGTGACGGCGGTCCGCGTCGACGCCGAACTCGTGCGGCGACAGTTGGCGCGCTCACGCGCCCAGGCCGCCGACCTGGTCCGAGCGGGCCGCGTCAGCACGGCCGGGCGCACGGTCACCAAGCCGTCCATCTGTGTGCCGCAGGACGCTGAGCTCGTCGTCGAACCCGACCCCGACGACGCCGGGTACGCCTCACGCGCCGCCCTCAAGCTCGCGGGGGCGCTCGACGCGCTGGGCTCCCACGCCACCGGGCGCGGCGTGGCGGCCGCGGTCGACGGCGGCTGGTGCCTGGACCTGGGCGCCTCGACGGGCGGGTTCACCGACGTGCTCCTGCGGCGGGGCGCGGCGCACGTCGTCGCGCTCGACGTGGGCCATGACCAGCTCGTGCCGAGGCTGCGCGCCGACCCGCGCGTCACCGTGGTCGAGGGGTACAACGTGCGCGGCCTGGTCCGCGAGGACCTCGCCCGCGAGCCCGACCTTGTGGTCGGCGATCTGTCGTTCATCTCCCTGACGCTCGTGCTGCCCGCCGTCGAAGGGGTGCTCGCGCCCGGGTCGTGGGCGCTGCTGCTGGTCAAGCCCCAGTTCGAGGTCGGCAGGCAGCGGCTGGGCGCGGGCGGCGTCGTACGGGACCCCGCGCTGCACGTCACCGCGGTCGTCGACGTCATCGAATCGGGCGCTCGCGCCGGGCTGTGCGCGCGGGCCGTCGTGCCGAGCCCGCTGCCCGGGCCGAGCGGCAACCGCGAGTACTTTGTGGTGTTCGAGCGGGCCACGCCGCCCGCCGAACTGGGCTCCGGCCCGCCAGACAGATCTGTCGAGGCGGCGGTCCGCGCCGCGGCCGACTGGCGGCCCGACGGCAACCCGACCTTGCCGCCGCCCGTCGTGCCGCTGACGCCGGCGCTCCCGCCCAATCGCCCCGGAGGTGCATCGTGACCCGCAGAGTGCTCGTCGTCACGCACGGCGGCCGCCCCCGAGCCGTCGCGGCGCTGAGCGAGGCCGTGCGCGAACTGGAGGCATCAGGATTCGAGGTCGCGCTGCACGACGACGACCTCGCCGAGACGTTCGGCGACCATATGGCCACCACCCGTCTGCGCGAGGGCGTCGCCGAGTCCGAGGTCGTCATGGTGCTCGGCGGCGACGGCACGATCCTGCGCGCGGCCGAGCTCACGCACGGCACGCAGGTGCCGCTGCTCGGCGTCAACCTGGGCCACGTGGGCTTCCTCGCCGAGTCCGAGCGCGAGGACCTGCGCGCCGCCGTGCAACGGCTCGCCGAGCACGACTACGTCGTCGAGGAGCGCACCGTCGCCGCCGTCCAGGTGCACCGCCCGGGCGAGGACGAGCCGCTGACCGGCTGGGCGCTCAACGAGGCCACCATCGAGAAGGCCGAGCGGCAGCGGATGCTTGAGGTCGGCATCGAGGTCGACCGCCGGCCGCTGTCGAGCTTCGGTTGCGACGGCGTCATCCTGTCGACGGCGACGGGCTCGACGGCGCACGCGTTCTCGGCGGGCGGGCCGGTCATGTGGCCCGACGTCGACGGTGTGCTGCTGGTGCCGCTGTCAGCCCACGCGCTGTTCGCGCGGCCGCTGGTGATCGGCCCACGCTCGGCCTACCGCATCACGGTGCTGGAGCGGTCACCGGTGCCCGCGGTGCTCACGTGCGACGGACGGCGCAGCATCGACCTTCCCGTCGGCTCGACCGTCGAGGTGCGGCGCGGTGAGCAGCCGCTGCGGTTCGCGCGCCTGTCGCCTGCGCCGTTCACGGACCGACTCGTGTCCAAGTTCTCCCTGCCGGTCGTCGGCTGGCGAGAGGCCGCCGACGACGCCGCGGCCGCGCGCGCCCGGCTGACCGCGCTCACCGACGCGGCGACCGATGACGGCGCTGCCCCCGAGGCGCCCCACCCGCGGGGGCAGTCGCCCCACGACGCCAAGGCGGTGTGACGTGCTTGAGGAGATCGCGATCGAGAACCTCGGCGTCATCCGGTCGGCGCGTGTCTCGCTCGCGCGCGGCCTGACGGTCATCACGGGGGAGACCGGCGCCGGCAAGACGATGGTGCTCACGGGCCTCGGCCTGCTCATGGGCGGCAAGGCGGACCCGGGCGCCGTGCGACCGGGCGCGCGGGGCGCCGTCGTCGAGGGGCGCTGGCACGTCGTGGGCCGCAACGGCGTCGTCGAGCGGGTCGAGGACGCGGGCGGGACGGTCGACGACGACGGCACCGTCGTCGTGCTGCGCACCGTCGCCGCCGAGGGGCGCTCACGCGCCCACCTGGGCGGGCGGGGCGTGCCCCAGGGGGTGCTCGCCGAGATCGCCGACGAGCTGGCGACCGTGCACGGGCAGGCCGACCAACTGCGGCTGCGCACGCCGTCGAAGCAGCGCGAGGCGCTCGACGCGTTCGCAGGACCGGGGCACCTCGCCACGCTGGACGCCTACCGCGCGGCCTGGGCGGAGCGAGCGGCCCTGCAGGCCGAGATCGACGACCTGACGGCGCGCGCCGTCGAGCGCGCGCGTGAGGCCGAGCTGCTGCGCCTGGGGCTCGCGGAGATCGAGCGGGTCGACCCGCGCCCGGGGGAGGACGCCGAGCTGCAGGCGCTCGTGGCCCGCCTGGGCAACGTCGAGGCGCTGCGCGTCGCCGCGGCCGAGGCGCACGACGCGCTGGCCGGCGAGTCCGACGAGGTCGCCTCGGCCGTCGAGCAGCTCACGCGCGCGCGGCGCGCGCTGGAGGCCGCGGCGCACGACGACCCGGGCCTGGCAGAACTGGCGGGGCGGATCGCCGAGGCGGGCTACCTCGTCGCCGACGCCGCGACCGAGCTGTCGGCCTACGTCGACGACCTCCAGGCGGACCCGGCGGGCTTGGAGACCGCGCACGCCCGGCTCGCGCAGCTCACCGCGCTCACGCGCTCCTACGGCGAGACGGTCGACGACGTGCTGCGCTGGGCGTCCGACGCGGGGCTGCGGTTGCTCGACCTCGACGACGGCGGCGAGCGGCTGCGCGGCATGGCGCAGCGCACCGCCGAGCTCGACGACGACCTCGCGCGGCTGAGCGGCGACCTCACCGTGGGTCGGACGTCCGCGGGCCAACGGCTCTCGACGGCGGTCACCGCCGAGCTCGCAGGGCTCGCGATGGGCGGCGCGCGCCTTGAGGTGAACGTCGCGCCGGCGGAGCCCGGACCATGGGGTGCCGACCAGGTGACGTTCTCCCTGCTCCCGCACCCCGGGGCGTCCGCGCGCCCGCTCGGCAAGGGTGCGTCGGGCGGCGAGCTCTCCCGCGTCATGCTCGCGCTCGAGGTCGCGCTGGCGACGGCCGCGGTGCAGGGGGCGGTCGGCGCCGAGCCGACGCTGCCCACCTTCGTGTTCGACGAGGTCGACGCCGGAGTAGGCGGCCGCGCTGCGGTCGAGGTCGGGCGTCGACTGGCTCTGCTGGCCCACAGCACGCAGGTGATCGTCGTCACGCACCTCGCCCAGGTGGCGGCCTTCGCAGACACGCACCTGGTGGTCACCAAGTCGGCCGGCGACAGCGGCACGGTCACCGGCGTCCACGAGGTGACCGACGACGCACGGGTGCGTGAGCTCGCGCGCATGCTCTCGGGCCAGGACGACAGTGAGAACGCCCGCAGGCACGCGCGAGAGCTTCTGGAGAGCTCGACCGTGGGACGATGAGACCGATGAAGCTCATTCCCCGCAGGTCAGGCGGCTCGACCGCGCACGCCAAGGACGCGTCAGACGCCGCCTCGACGCGCGGCCCGGCGCGCGTCGGGCGCCGCACCAAGGACCTCACCAAGCGTCTCGCGGTCGGCGACGTCGCGGTGATCGACCACATCGACATCGACCGCGTCGCCGCCGACGCGCTCGTGGCCGCGCGGCCCGTCGCCGTCCTCAACGCGGCGCGCTCGACGTCGGGCCGTTACCCCAACGCCGGCCCGAGCATCCTGCTGGAGGCCGGGGTCATCCTGGTCGACGACCTCGGCCCTGCGGTCATGGACCTGCGCGAGGGGGCGGCGGTCACGATCGACGGGGGCCGCGTCGTCGTCGACGGCCAGACGGTGGCCGAGGGGGTGCGTCAGACCGAGGCGACGGTCGAGGCGAGCCTCGCCGCCGCGCGCGAGGGCCTGTCGACCGAGATCGAACGGTTCGCCGAGAACACGATGTCGTACCTGCGCCGCGAGCGGGACCTGCTGCTCGACGGCGTGGGCGTGCCCAACGTCCGCACCGTGTTCGAGGGCAGGCACGTACTCATCGTGGTGCGCGGCTACCACTACCGCGAGGACCTCGCGATCCTGCGCCCGTACATCCTCGACAACCGCCCGGTGCTGATCGGCGTCGACGGCGGCGCCGACGCGATCCTCGACGCCGGATACAAGCTCGACATGATCGTGGGCGACATGGACTCGGTGTCCGACCAGGCGCTGGCGTCGGGCGCCGAGATCGTGGTGCACGCCTACCGCGACGGCAACGCGCCCGGGCTGGAGCGCGTGCGCGCGCTCGGCGTCGAGCCCGTGGTGTTCCCGGCGACCGGCACGAGCGAGGACATCGCGATGCTGCTGGCCGACGACAAGGGCGCCGAGCTCATCGTCGCGGTGGGCACGCACGCCACCCTGGTCGAGTTCCTCGACAAGGGCCGCGCGGGCATGGCCTCGACCTTCCTCACCCGGCTGCGCGTCGGCGGCAAGCTCGTCGACGCCAAGGGCGTCTCCCGGCTGTACCGCACGCGCATCTCGAACACGCAGCTCGCGCTGCTGTCGCTCGCCGGCGTGGCCGCCGTCGTCGCGGCGCTGTGGTCGACCAACGTCGGCCAGACCTTCTTCGGCCTCGTCGCGGCCCGGTTCGACGACCTCGTCTCGGGGATCGGCCGCCTCTTCGGAGGCTGAGCCCGCCTCCGCCCCCTCGACCACAGACCGCCCTGCCCGCCCAAGGAGCGCCCGCACACCGTGATCGACTTCCGCTACCACCTCGTCTCACTGATCTCTGTGTTCCTCGCGCTCGCCGTGGGCATCATCCTGGGCGCAGGCCCGCTCCAGGGCACGATCGGCGACCAGCTGACCGACCAGGTCGACTCGCTGCGCACCGAGCGCAACGACTTGCGCGACTCGCTCGCCCGGTCGCAGGCCGACGCCGACGAACGGCTCGAGTTCATCGAGGCCGCCGGGCCCTCCCTGCTCGAGGGCACGCTCGTGGGCCGGAGTGTCGCCGTGGTGGACCTCGACGGGGTGTCCGACGACATCATGGAGGACGTCACTGCGGGGATCGAGGCGGCGGGCGGGTCAGTCTCGGCGAGGCTCGCGCTCACCGAGGCGTGGGCCGACGACGACCACGAGGGCTTCCGCGAGACCGTCGCGGCGGGCATGCGCCCGCGCCTGCGGTCGATCGAGGAGGGATTGTCCGAGGACGCCTCGACCGAGGAGCTGCTCGGGACCGCTCTCGCGCTGGCGCTGGCGCACGAGTCGGAGCCCGGGACGCGCAGCGACGACGCGCAGGCCCTCCAGCAGCAACTCGTCCAGGCGGATCTGATCGTCGTCGACGGCGATCTGACTGCGGCGGCCGACGCCGTCCTGCTGGTGTCAGGCACGGCCGGCTCCGGGGCGCCGCAGAGCGCGACGCCGGCGCCGTCCGAGGCCACCGCCGTCTCGATGGCCACCCTCGCGGGCGCGGTCCAGGCGGTCGCGCCGACCGTCGTCGCTGGTCCGACCACGACGTCGGGCGACGTCGTCTCCACGGTGCGTGGTGACAGTGACGTCGCAGAGCGCGTGTCGACCGTGAGCGGAGTCGACAAGCCCGTCGGTCAGATCGCGGCCCCCCTGGCCGTCGCCGCGCAGCTCGCGGGCACGACCGGTCACTACGGGTTCGAGGACGGCACGACGCCGCTGCCGCGCGTCGTGCGCCCCCGGGCCGACACCGGGTTGGGCGCGGACGCCGGGAGTGACAGCGCGGGCGCCGACGGACAGACCGACGACGACACGGGCGATGTCACGCAGCCTGGTGGCGGCGCGGGTTCGGAAGGCGGCAACGGCTGATGGGCGCGCGTCGACTGGCGCTCGGCGGCGCGGTGGCCGCGGGGGTCACTGCGGCAGCGCGGGTGGCCTTCGACCGGAGGCCGCCCGGGGGGGAAGCGCGCTGGACGCGCGTCAACCACCGCGGCGAGCCCATCAGCCTTCTTGAGGGTCCGGCGGTCGCCGCGGGACTCGCCGCGGGCGCACTGGTCGCCGGACGGGGCCGTGGCCGCATCGCCGGGGTCACGGCGGCCGTCGGCGCCGGCGCGTTCGGGCTCGTCGACGACCTGGCCGAGGACACGTCAACGCGCACGAAAGGCCTGCGCGGGCACCTCGGCGCGCTTGCGCAGGGGCGCTTGACGACCGGTGGTCTGAAAGTCCTCGGCATCGGCGCGACGTCGATCGTGGCGGCCGCGGCCGGGACCCGCAAGACCGGCTCAGCCGCGCAGTGGTGCGGCGACGTCGTCGTCAACGGCGCGCTCATCGCGGGCGCCGCCAACCTGGCGAACCTGCTCGACCTGCGCCCTGGGCGCGCGCTCAAGGCTGCCTCGGCGCTCGCCGTCGTGCCCGTCGGCGGGCCGCTCGCGGCTGCGGGGACCGGCGCGGTGCTGGGCGCCGGGGCGGCGGCCTGGCCCGGGGACCTAGGCGAGCGCGACATGCTCGGTGACAGTGGCGCCAACGCCCTCGGAGCCCTGGTCGGCGCGCGCCTGGCGCTGGGCCTGCCGCGCCCGCTGCGGCTCGCCGCGCTCGCGGGCGTCGTGGGGCTCAACCTGGCGAGCGAGAGGGTGAGCTTCTCGGCCGTCATCGCCCAGACTCCCTGGCTCAAGGCGGTCG
Source organism: Xylanimonas ulmi (assembly GCF_004216535.1). Classification (NCBI taxonomy): domain Bacteria; kingdom Bacillati; phylum Actinomycetota; class Actinomycetes; order Micrococcales; family Promicromonosporaceae; genus Xylanimonas; species Xylanimonas ulmi. The sequence goes on along the minus strand of NZ_SGWX01000001.1, from coordinate 1,637,104 downwards.
ACGACCTGGGGCGGCGGTGACCCAGGAGCCCTCCGCGCCCCAACGCTCGGCCGGGGCCAGCCGCGCGCAGACGCTCGCGGGCGCCGCGCTGCTCATCACCGCGGTCACGCTCGCGAGTCGGTTCGTCGGGTTCGGGCGCTGGCTCGCCCAGGGCTGGTGGCTCGGATCGGGGGGCGTGGGGCAGCCGTTCAACACCGCCAACACGCTGCCCAACATCCTGTTCGAGGTCGCCGCGGGCGGCGCGCTCGCGGGGGCGATAGTGCCGCTCGTCGCCGGCCCCCTGAGCCGCGCCGCGCTGACGGGCGAGGGCGGCGCCGAGTCCCGTGCGATCGCCTCACGCAACGCCTCGGCGCTGCTCGGTTGGACGCTCGCGGTGCTCGTCCCGCTCGGGGCGGTGGTCGCGCTCCTGGCGCGGCCCATCACCGTCCACCTGCTTGACGTCCAGGACCCCGTCGTGGCCGACGTCGCAACGGGGTTCCTGCGCGTGTTCGCGATCCAGGTGCCGCTCTACGGCGTCGCGGTGGTGCTCGGTGGCGTGCTCCAGGCGCACAAACGGTTCTTCTGGCCCGCCTTCGCGCCACTGGTCTCCAGCCTCGTCGTCATCGGGGTGTACGCCGGGTTCAGCGTGATCGGGGAGGACCCGCGCGCCGTCGCGGACCTGTCGGCGCGCGCGCTGGGCTGGCTTGCGTGGGGCGCCACCGTCGGCGTCGCGTTCCTCGTGCTGCCGCTGGTCGTGCCCGTGTGGCGCACCGGGCTGCGTCTGCGCCCCACACTGCGGTTCCCCGCCGGACAAGGCGCCCGCGCCGCCCGGCTCGCGTTCGCGGGCGTCGGAGCGCTGCTCGCCCAGCAGTTGTCGGCGCTGCTGGTCGTGCGCACGGCGCAGGGCTTCGGCGACACGACGTTCTCGGTCTACCTCTACACGCAGCAGGTGTACCTCCTGCCGTACGCCGTGCTCGCGTTCCCCATCGCGACGAGCGCGTTCCCGCGGCTCACCGAGCACGCCACGCACCGACGCATGGACGAGTTGCGCGCTCTCGTGTCCTCGACCACCCGCGCCCTGCTTGCGGCCGTCGCCGTGGGCGTCGCGGCGCTGCTGGCCGCGGCCCCGCAGGTCGAGGCGGTGTTCGACCTCATGGTGCAGGGCGACGCGCCCGGCATGGCCGCGGGTCTGACCTGGATGGCGCCCGGCCTGGTGGGATTCGCGCTCATCCTGCACCTGTCACGCGTCCTGTACACGGTGGACCGCGGCCGCGCGGCCGTCGTCGCGACCGCCGCTGGCTGGCTGGTCGTCGCCGCAGGCGTCGCGCTGGCGCCCACGGCGCTCGGCGCGGGCGCCACGCCGTCGGAGGTGCTCGCCTTCCTCGGCGGCGCGACGACGCTCGGCATGCTCGTCGCCGGGGTCGGGCTCATGGCGGCCGTGCGCCGAAACCTGGGCGCCGGGGCGTTGACCGGTGTGCCGCTCACCGTGCTCGTGCTGGCGGTCGGCGTCACGGTCGGCGCGGTCCTCGGGCGCCTCGTGCCGACAGCGGTCACCGCTCCCGTGCACGGCGAGGTGCGGTTCGACGGCGCGGCGCTCGCGGCCAACCTCGGCCTCGGGGCCGCGGCGGTGGCGATCGCGGTGGTGGCGCTCGGCGTCGCCGCCCTGGCCGACGCGGGGCTCCGCGCCCGCGTGCTCGGCTTCGCCAAGAAGGCCGCGACCCGCCTGCCCGGACACTGAGACCCGAAGCCGAGACCGAGCCGCCGCCACCGCACGCCTCCGCGCGGGAGTTCGAGCATTCGCGGCGAGTTCGAGCATTCGTCGGGTTGTTCGAGCACTCGGGCGCTCGAACAACTCGACGAATGCTCGAACTTCACGCGTGTGGGGCGGCTGCGCGGGGCGGCTGCGCGGGGTGGTTGCGCGGGGTGGGGGGTCACGCGGGGTGGGGGTGAGGTGTGAGCGGGGGGCGTGCTGTGACCCACAGCGTCGGTGGCCGGGCGGGTGACGGGGTGTCGGATAGGATGGAGTTCCGTGGCAGACCACCTCACTCGACAGCAGACCCGCTCCTCCGGCCGCTCGGGTGCCTCGCACACGACGCGCCACATCTTCGTGACGGGCGGTGTGGTCTCCTCGCTCGGCAAGGGCCTGACCGCTTCGTCGCTCGGACGCCTCCTGCGCTCGCGCGGCCTGCGCGTGACCATGCAGAAGCTCGACCCGTACCTCAACGTGGACCCGGGCACCATGAACCCGTTCCAGCACGGCGAGGTGTTCGTCACGGAGGACGGCGCCGAGACCGACCTCGACATCGGCCACTACGAGCGGTTCCTCGACATCGAGCTGCCCGCGTCGTCCAACGTCACCACCGGCCAGATCTACTCGCGCGTCATCGCCAAGGAGCGCCGCGGCGAGTACCTGGGCGACACCGTCCAGGTCATCCCGCACATCACCGACGAGATCAAGTCGCGCATGCGCGACCAGGCGGGTGACGGCGTCGACGTCATCATCACCGAGATCGGCGGCACCGTCGGCGACATCGAGTCGCTGCCGTTCCTGGAGGCCGCGCGTCAGGTGCGCCACGAGCTGGGGCGCGATGACTGCTTCTTCCTGCACGTCTCGCTCGTGCCGTACATCGGGCCGTCGGGCGAGCTCAAGACCAAGCCCACCCAGCACTCGGTCGCCGCGCTGCGCAGCATCGGCATCCAGCCCGACGCGATCGTGCTGCGCTCGGACCGCCCCGTGCCGCAGGGCATCAAGAACAAGATCGCGCTCATGTGCGACGTCGACACCGAGGCCGTGGTCAACTGCGCCGACGCGCCGAGCATCTACGACATCCCGCGCGTGATCCACGCCGAGGGCCTGGACGCCTACGTGGTGCGCCGCCTCGACCTGCCGTTCCACGACGTCGACTGGGACGGGTGGCACACGCTGCTTGAGCGCGTGCACGAGCCCGAGCACAACGTCGAGGTCGCCCTCGTGGGCAAGTACATCGACCTGCCCGACGCCTACCTGTCGGTCACCGAGGCGTTGCGGGCGGGCGGCTTCGCCAACGACACCAAGGTCTCGGTCCGCTGGGTCGCCGCGGACGACTGCCAGACGCCTGAGGGCGCGCAGGCGTCGCTCGAGGGCGTCGACGCGGTGCTGGTGCCTGGTGGGTTCGGTGTGCGCGGCATCGACGGCAAGATCGGCGCGCTGCGCTGGGCGCGCGAGAACCTGGTGCCCACGCTCGGCATCTGCCTGGGCCTGCAGTCGATGGTCATCGAGTACGCCCGCAACGTGCTGGGCCACGCCGAGGCGTCGTCGACCGAGTTCGACCCGGCCACCCCCCACCCCGTCATCGCCACGATGGCCGAGCAGCTCGCCATCGTCGACGGCAAGGGCGACCTGGGTGGCACCATGCGCCTGGGCGGGTACGAGGCGACGCTGACGCCCGGCTCGCAGGTCGCCAAGGCCTACGGCGCCGAGCAGGTCTCCGAGCGGCACCGGCACCGCTACGAGGTCAACAACGCCTACCGCGAGCAGCTTGAGGCGGCGGGCCTGCGCATCTCGGGCACGTCGCCGGACTCGACGCTCGTCGAGTTCGTCGAACTGCCGGCCGAGACGCACCCGTACTACGTCTCGACGCAGGCGCACCCCGAGTTCAAGTCGCGCCCGACGCGCTCGCACCCGTTGTTCTCGGGGCTCATCGCCGCCGCCCTCGAGCGCCAGGGCGCGTGAGCGGCGTGCTGCACGACGTCGTCGCGCCGCGACCCTGGTCACGGCGCGACGACGCGTTTCGCGGTCGCATCTTCGACGTCGTGCGCGACGACGTCGACCTCGGCGAGGCCGGGACGGTGCTGCGCGAGTACGTCGACCACCCTGGTGCGGTCGCGGTCGTCGCGCTCGACGACGACGGCAACGTCGCGCTGATCGACCAGTATCGCCACCCCGTGCGCTCGGTGCTGTGGGAGATTCCCGCCGGGCTGCTCGACGTCGAGGGCGAGGACGCGCAGGTCGCGGCCGCGCGTGAGCTGGCTGAGGAGGCGGACCTGCGGGCCGCCCGGTGGGACGTGCTGACCGACTTCCTCACCTCGCCGGGGAGCAGCAACGAGGCGCTGCGCGTCTTCCTCGCGCGCGACCTCACGCCGGTGCCGCAGGCCGAGCGCCACGTGCGCACTGACGAAGAGGCGGCCATGCAGGTGCGTTGGGCGCCGCTCGACGAGGTCGTGGCCTGTGTGCTCGACGGGTCGCTGCACAACCCGTCGACGGTCGTGGGCGCGCTCGCCGCGGCCGCCGCGCGCGCGAGCGGCTGGGCGGCCCTGCGGCCCGCGGACGCGCCCTGGCCCTACCGCCGAGGGGTGTTGCCGCGCTGAGTCGGCCGAGCCGCGATCACGCGGCCGGCCTGTGGTGCGGCGCGTGCCGTCGCGCTGGCGCCCCGCGGCGCGTCCGTGCAGGTTGGGCCGGTTAGGGTTGCCGAGTGCTCCACCCCACCGAGCCCTGCGTCGGCGTCCTTGGACCCGTGACCGTCGCGGGTCCCGACGGCGGTCCGCGCCCGCCCCGCGGCGAACGCGCCGCGGCGCTCGTCGTCGCGCTCGCGCTCGCGGGCGGCCGTGCCGTACCCGCCGCCTGCCTGGTCGAGGACCTGTGGACCGACGGCGTGCCCGCCGACCCGCGCGCCGCCCTGCAGTCGCTCGTGTCCCGGCTGCGGGCGACCGCGGGCGGCGCCGTCGTCGTCGCCCGGACCGGGGGGTACGCGCTCAATGCGCCCAGCGACCTCGACGCCGCCGGCGCGGAGCTGGACGCCGCGCGCCGCGCGCTCGCGCACGGGGCGCCCGCCGACGCGGCCGAGGCCGCACGCAGGGCCCTGGCCCGCTGGCGCGGCACGCCGGGCGACGGGCTCGGCCCGTCCTTCGAGGCGCTGGCGGGGGTGCTGGGCGCCACGGCGGCCCGGCTGCACGACGACCTCGTCGCCGTCCACCGCCAGGCCGCCGTCACGATGGGCGACCACGAGACGGTCGTCGCCCTCGCGACCCCCGCGTTCGACGCCGACCCCACCGACGAGGTCGCCGCGCGCGACCTGCTCACCTCGCTCGGCGCGCTCGGACGCCGAGACGAGGCCGCGCGGGTGTTCGCGCACCTGCGCCACGCGCTCGTCACCGAGCTGGGCGCTGACCCGTCACCCGACCTGGCGGCGTTGGTGAGCGGGCTCGGGCCGGCGCCACAGACCCCGGCGCCCGCGCGCGTCGCGGCCCGCACGCTGCGCGCCGCGGCGCAGCCGCTGCTCGGCCGCGACGCCGACGTCGGCGCGGTGCTCGCCGCTCTCGACACCCACCGCCTGGTCACCATCCTCGGCCCCGGCGGGCTGGGCAAGACGCGTCTCGCGCTCGAGGTCGCCGGCCGCGCGCGTGACGGCGCATCCGCCGAGCCGCCGCAGGTCGCCGTCGCCGAGCTCGCCGGCGTGCGCACCGACGACGACGTGCCGCTGGCGCTCGCGGACGCGCTCGGCATCCCCGCGACCACCTCGGCGCGCATCCGCGACCGCATGCTCGTGGGCGACGTGCGCGACCAACTCGTGGAGCGGGTGCGGTCGACGCCGACGCTGCTCGTGCTCGACAACTGCGAGCACGTCGTGGCAGGGGCCGCGGAGTGGACGGACGAGCTGCTCGCCTCGGCCCCTGGACTGCGCGTGCTGACGACGTCGCGCGCACCGCTCCAGCTCGCCGCCGAGCAGGTCTACGCGCCCGCGCCGCTCGACGCGCGCGGGGCGGGCGCCGAGCTCTTTCGCCGTCGCGCCACAGCGGCGCGCCCGGGCGCGCACCTGCCCGACGACGTCGTGGTGCGGCTCGTCGAGCGACTCGACGGGCTGCCGCTCGCGATCGAGCTCGCCGCGGCCCGGGTGCGCACGATGAGCGTCGAGGAGATCGAGGCGCACCTCGACGAGCGGTTCGCGCTGCTGCGCGGCGGCGATCGCACGGCCCCCGAGCGGCACCGCACCCTGGAGGCCGTCATCGCGTGGAGCTGGAACCTGCTCGAGCCCGCGCAGCAGGAGTTGTGGCGGCGCATGGCCGTGCTGCCCGACGGCTTCTCCGCGCGCGCCGCGGCGGTGCTCGGGCGGCTTGACCCAGGCGCGCGGCCGCTGGACGCGCTCGACGACCTCGACGCGCTCGTCACCCAGTCGATCGCGGCCGCCACCGACGTGCCGGGCGGGACGCGCTACCGCATGCTCGAGACGGTCCGCGAGCTGGGCCTCGTGCGGCTCGACGAGGCGGGCGAGGCCCCCGCCGTGCACGCCGCGATGTGGGCGTGGGCGACCGAGGTCGCCGACCGCTGCTCGGGCGAGCTGCTCGGGCCCGGCCAGCTCGACGCGCTCGACGAGATCGCGCGCGAGCACGAGAACCTGCTCTTCGCACTGCGCGCCGCCGCCGCCCCCGCCACAGCGCCGCCACGACCCGGGGCGTCCGCGGCGCTGCGGCCCGACGTCGTCGTCCACGTCTTTGTCGCGCTCACCGGGGTGTGGGTGCTGCAGGGCGCCCCCGAGCGGGCCGCCGGACTCGCCTCCGCCGTCGTCGAGGCGGCGACCTGGTGGGACGTGCCTCGCGCCGACCGCGACCGGGCGGCGCTCGCGTTCGGGTTCGCCGGGGTGTCGCGGGGCATGGAGGGCGGCCCGGGCGCCGCCCGGATGATCGCCCGTCTGGTGCGCCTGCTGCGGGTGGACGACGCGGACCCGGCCGGACCCGCCATCGGGCGTCGCACGCGCCTGGTCGCCCGCACGCTCCTGGCCGCGCTCGGCCGCGACCTCGACGAGGTCGTGCGACTCATGGGCGCGCTGCGCCACGACGACGACCCGTTCCTCGTCTTCATGGCCTACGCGGCCCTCGCACAGGAGGCGGAGAACGACGGACGCCTCGCGGACTCGGTGGAGATGGCGATCAAGGCATACGAGGCGGCGCAGCCTGTCGGCGACGTCGCGTCGCGCGCGTTCGCGGCCATGCTCGCCGCCTCCGGGCTGAGCGAGGACGGCGACTCGGCCGCGGCGATCGAGTGGTCGTCTCGCGCCCGGGCCGGATTGGGGCGGCTCGGCACGGGGGACGCCACCCGCATGCTCGACTGGATCGACCTGGCCGCTGCGCTGGATCGAGGCGACGTCGAGGAGGCGGAGCGGCTGTGCGACTCGCTCGACACCGCCGACGGTGAGGGTCGCGGGGCCGGCGGAGTGGAGCAGAGCGCCGTCGTCCACGCGGGACGCGCCGAGGTGGCGTACGCGCGCGGCGACGTCGACGGTGCGCTGGAGGCCTACCGGCAGGCGCGTGCCGCGCTCGCGGGCGAGGAGGGACCCGCGGCGCCGTGGGCGATCATGATGGGCGCGGCGTCGGCGGTGCGGCTCGCCCAGGCGGGGCGCCGGGCCGAGGCGCTCGACGCGGCGCGCGACGCAAGCCGGCGCGCGGCGGCGTTCATGGTGATGTGGGCGGCGCGCGGCGTGGACCGCCCCGTGCTGGGCACGACGTGCGTCGGCGCCGCCGTCGCACTGGCCCAGGACGCGGAGGCGAGCGCCGCCGACGTGGCGCTGGGCCTCGAGCTGTGGAGTCTCGGGGAGGCGCTCGGCGCGCGGCAGGACTTGGAGGCGCTGCGGCGCGCGCCGCTGCGCGCCTCCCTCGCCGCCCGGCACGGCGCCGCCCTGGACGCGGCCGCCGCGCGTGTCGCGGCGCTCGACCGGGAGACTCAGCCGGCGCGCGCGCTGGCCTTGCTGGAGTCGTTCGCAGGCCCCGCCTGAGGTTCACGCCGTCGGCCCCCGGCAGCGAAGCCGCCGAGGGCCGACCGGACCTACGGATGGATCACGCCTTGCGCATGTACGCGCGCACGGCGAGCGGGGCGAAGACCACCACGACGACGGCGGCGCCCGCCAGGGCCAGGAGCACGTCGCTTCCGCCCGAGCCGCCAGCCGCCAGCTCACGCACCGCCGTGACCAGGTGCGAGATGGGGTTGACGTTGACGAACCCCCGCAGCCAGCCCGGCAGCGTGTCCGCCGGGACGAAGGCGTTGGACAGGAACGTCAGAGGGAACATGATCATCATCGAGATGCCCTGCACCGAGGACGCGGTGCGGGCGATCATGCCGAAGAACGCCCAGATCCAGCTCACCGCCCACGCGACGAGCATGACCAGGAGCGCCGCCCCGATCAGCCGGAGCGCGCCGCCCGCCGGGCGCCAGCCCATGATCAGGCCCATGACGATGGTCAGCGTCGTGGCGATGAGGTAGCGGACTGTGTCCGCGAGCAGGGCTCCGGCCAGCGGGGCGATGCGGGCGATCGGCAGCGACCGGAACCGGTCGAACACGCCCTTGTCCATGTCCTCACGCAACTGGGTGCCCGTGACGACCGACGTCGTGATGACGGTCTGCACGAGGATGCCGGGGATGATCGTCGGCAGATAGTCGGTGACGCTGCCGGCGATGGCGCCGCCGAAGATGTAGGTGAACATGAGCGTGAAGATGATCGGCTGCAGCGTCACGTCGAAGAGCTGCTCGGGCGTGCGGCGGATCTTCACCAGCCCGCGCCACGCCATGGTCAGCGACTGCGAGACGGTCGTGGCGAGAGTGACGGGGTGCGCCGCCTGGGCGCGCGCCAGGGGAGCGGTGGGAGCGGTCAGGGTGGTCATGCGAGCACCTTCTCTGCGGCGTGGGCGGCGTCATCGCTGGTCGCGGCGTGCCCGGTGAGCGTGAGGAACACCTCGTCGAGCGAGGGCTTGGCGAGGGCCAGCTCCAACACCTCGACACCGGCCTCGCGCAGGCGCAGCAGCACCTCGGTGACGACCGTCGAGTCGTCGACCGGCGCCGAGACCCGCAGGCCGTCGGCGAGCGGCGCCGACGAGGGCTCCTGCCCGACGACGGTGAGCAGCACGCCCCGCGCGCGGTCGGCGTCGCGGCGGGCGATGGTCACCTGCAGCGACTGCTGGCCGACGGAGCGCTTGAGGTCGTCGGCCGTGCCCTCGGCCACGACGCGGCCGCGGTCGATGACGGCGATGCGGTCGGCGAGCTGGTCGGCCTCGTCGAGGTACTGGGTGGTGAGCAGCACGGTCGAGCCTTGCGCGACCAGGCGCCGGATGGTGTCCCACATCTGGTTGCGGGTGCGCGGGTCGAGGCCCGTGGTGGGCTCGTCGAGGAAGATGAGCGGAGGCTGCGCGATGAGGCTCGCGGCGAGGTCGAGGCGGCGGCGCATGCCACCGCTGAATGCCTTGAGCGGCTTGCGCGCCGCCTCGGTCAGCGCGAACTCCTCGAGCAGCTCGACCGACTTGGCCCTCGCGGCGCGGCTCGACAGGCCCAGGAGCCGGCCGAAGATCACGAGGTTCTCGGTGGCCGACAGGTTCTCGTCGACTGAGGCGTACTGGCCGGTGACGCCGATGAGGGAGCGCACGGTTTGCGGGTCGCGCAGGACGTCGTGCCCGAAGACGCGGGCGTGGCCGCCGTCGGGCCGCAGCAGCGTGGCGAGCATGCGGATGGTGGTGGTCTTGCCGGCGCCGTTGGGGCCCAGGACGCCGTAGACCGAGCCGGTCGCCACCGTCAGGTCCACGCCGTCGACGGCGCGGTTGTCGCCGAAGACCTTGACGAGGCCCGTGGCCTCGATCGCGGGGTTGTTCATGGCACTGAGCGTGCGCCGACGCGCTGTCACCACCCTGTCACGCCCCTGTCACACCCCCGCCGCCCGCTCGCACACCCCACCCACGAGCCCGCCGGGCCGCAGCCGCCGCGCCCGCTGCCTGCTCGCCTGCCCGCTGCGCCGTCGGATGCTCGCGCGTCGGCGGGGGAGTGGAGTTCGAGCATTCGCGGAGAGTTCGAGCAATCAGGGGCGTCTTCGAGCCCTCGGGCGCTCGAACTCCCACCGGATGCTCGAACTCTCCGCGCATGCTCGAACGCGCGGGCCGGGCCGGGCCGGGCTGTGCGGGCGCGGCGAGGGGTGCGCGGGTGGTGCTGGGGTGTCAGGGGCGGGTGCGTAGGGTCAGCACGGCGTGGGCGGTCGCCCAGATGAGCAGGCCGGCGCCCAGCATGTGCACCCCCACCAGCCAGGCCGGCAGGCCGGTGAAGTACTGCGTGTAGCCGATCGCGCCCTGCGCGAGGGTCGCGGCGACGGCCAGCCACGCGGCGCGGCGGGCCGCGGCGACCCGTGGCGACGTCGTCGTGCGCGACAGCAGCAGGACCAGCGCGGCGAGCGCGATCACGAACAGCCACACCGCGCCCGAGTGCGCCCGGGTGATGGCCATCGGGTCGAACGCGAAGCGGTAGCCGACGGTGTCGTCACCCGAGTGCGGGCCCGAGCCGGTCACGAGCACGCCCAGCGTGATGACCGGGATCAGCAGGATCCCGAGCGCCCATCCGGCCGCGCGCACCCGCGGCCCGGCCAGCGGCACGGGTGTGCCGTCGCCCTCGCCGTGGCGGTGCAGCAGGTAGGCCGAGAGCCACACCAGCGCCGTCGAGACCGCCATGTGCAGCGACACCCAGCGTGGGTCGAGCTCGAGCAGCACGACGACGCCGCCGATGACCGCCTGCGCGAGCACGCCGGCCAGGGGCACGAGGCCGAGGGCGCGGTAGGCGCGAGAGCGCGAGCGGTCGGTCCACACCAGCAACAGCACGAGGACGCCGACGGCGACCAGCACGCCGGTGATCGTCCGGTTCCCGAACTCCACGAACGGGTGGAAGCTCGACTCGGGGTGGTACCGCGGGGTGAAGCTGCCCGGCGTGCACATCGGCCACTCGGAGCAGCCCAGGCCCGAGGCGGTCAGCCGCACGGCGCCGCCGGTCACGATGATCGCGATCTGCCCGATCACGTTGGCGATGAGCACGGCGCGCGTGTGTCGGCGCCACGGGGCCAGCCGGTCGCGGCGTGCCGTGTCGTTCACGAGGGTCTCGGCCACAGGCCCACGCTAGCGTCCGACGACGGCGCTCCCCGCCGCGAGCGGGCCCCGCGGGTGTGAGATACGCCGCGCGAGTGGCGCCCGCCGGGGTGTCATTGCCGCCGGGCGCGTCATTGCCAGCGGAACAGCCGCGCGGCGCTCCAGCCGAAGGCCGCGGTCCAGGCGATCAGCACGCCGATGGCGGCCAGGGGCACACCGCCGCCGAGCAGCGCGCCGCGCATCGCCTCGCCCAGTGCGCCCGAGGGCAGCAGCGCCGCGAGGGGCGCGAGCGGGCCGGGCAGGCGGTCGGGCGGCACGAGCACGCCGCCGCCGGCGATCAGCAGGACGAGCATGAGGTTCGCCACCGCCAGCACACCCTCGGCGCGCAGCGCCCCCGCGATGAGCAGGGCGAGCGAGGTGAACGCCGCGGTGCCCAGCAGTCCGGCTCCGACGGCCGCGGCGACACCCTCGACGTGCGGGCGCCAGCCGAGGCCGAGTGCGACGCCCGAGATCACGACCGCCTGCACCACCTCGACCGCGAGCACGCCGAGCACCTTGCCGGCGAGCAGGCCGCCGCGGCCCAGCGGCGTGGTGGCCAAAAGCCGCAGCACGCCGTTGCGCCGGTCGAAGGCCGTGGCGATCGCCTGAGACGTGAACGCGGTGGACATGACGGCCACGGCGAGCACGCCCGGGGTGGCGAAGTCGACGCGCGTCGCACCCGCGGTGTCGAGCTCGAAGATCGAGGTGCGCACCAGCCCGACGAGCAGGAACAGCGGCAGCGCGAGGGTCACGAGGAGCTGTTCGCCGTTGCGCAGGATGGTCCGCGTCTCGAACGCCGCCTGGGCGGCGACGCGCCGCCATGCGGGCGCCGCGGCGCTGCGGTGGGCGGTCGTCGCGGTCATCGCAGGTGCCTTCCGGTCAGGTCGAGGAACACGTCCTCGAGCGTGCGGCGGCCGACCGTCACCGCGGGGTCGCTCACCCCGCGCTCGGCGAGCCACGCGCCGACGTGGGCGACGTCGAACCCGGGCGGCGCGGTGAACCGGACGGTCACCTCGGCGCCGGCGTCGGCGCTGCGCGCGAGCAGGTCGGGCACGGCGCCCGAGGCGATGACCTTGCCGTGGTCGACGACGTGCACGAGGTCGGCGAGTGCCTCGGCCTCGTCGAGCAGGTGGGTGGTGAGCACGACGGCGACGCCGTCGGCGCGCAGTTCGCGCACCAGGTCCCACACGGCGTGCCGCGACTGGGGGTCCATGCCAGCGCTGGGCTCGTCGAGGAACACGAGCTCAGGACGCCCCACGACGGCGCACGCGAGGGCGAGCCGCTGCCGCTGCCCGCCCGACAGGCGCCGCACCGGCGTGCGCGCGAAGGAGCCGAGCCCGAGGCGCTCGACCAGCTCGCCGACGTTGCGGGGGCGCGCGTACATCGCGGCCACATGCCGCAGGACCTCAAGGGCGCGGGCGCCGCTCGGCAGGCCGCCGTCCTGCAGCATGACGCCGACGCGTGGGCGCAGGGCCGCGGCGTCGGCGTGCGGGTCAAGGCCCAGGACACGCACCGTGCCGCCGTCGGGCGCGCGCAGGCCCTCGCAGCACTCGATGGTGGTGGTCTTGCCGGCGCCGTTGGGGCCGAGGACTGCGGTGACCTGGCCCGCGCGGGCGCTCAGCGCCAGGCCGTCGACGACGGCGCGGCCGCCGTAACGTTTGACCAGCCCGTCCACGACGAGGGCGGCGCCAGACGGCGTGCGCGTGGGTCGCGCGGTGGGGGAGGGCACCTCGGGATCGTACGGCGTGCGACCGCGGGTGAGGCAGGGAAGTGAGGTAGACCTTGCTTGACACCGTGGATTACGCAACAGGTATGTTCGCTATATCGTCTGCGGCCCCCCGACCGCGACCCATGCGCACCGACCCTGGAGGGAGACGCCTGTGACTACGCCTGACGGCGTCACCGCCGCACCGCGGGCCCCGCAGCAGGGCGCGGAGCCTGGCCCGCAACCGGGCGAGGAGTCCGCCGAGTCCACGCGTCGGCGGGTGCTCGAGCTCGTCGCGAGCGACGGCCCCGTCACGGCCGCCGACCTGGCCGCGCGCCTGGGCCTGACCTCGGCGGGGATCCGCCGCCACCTCGCCCAGCTCGAGGAGGACGGCACGATCACCGTGCACGCGGCGCCCGGCGTGGCGCCGGTGCGGCGCGGACGCCCGGCCCGCGCCTATGTGGTCACCTCGGGCGGCCAGGCCGAGTTGCACGACGCCTACGCCGAGTTGGCCGTCGAGGCGCTGCGGCACCTGCGGGCCGCGGGAGGGCAGGCCGCGGTCGCCGCGTTCGCGGCCCAGCGCTATGAGGACCTCATCGCGCACGTCGGGCCCCGGCTGACGGCGTCGGACCCCGCCAAGCGCGCGGCGCAACTGGCCGACGCGCTCTCCGGCGAGGGCTACGCCGCCTCGCTGCGGCCGGTCGCGGCGGCCACACTGGTGCCGATCGCGCAGCTGTGCCAGGGCCACTGCCCGGTGCAGCACGTCGCCGAGGAGTTCCCCGAGCTGTGCGAGGCTGAGGCCCGCGCCTTCTCCGAGCTGCTCGGCACGCATGTGCAGCGGCTCGCCACCATCGCGGGCGGAGCGCACGCCTGCGTCACGAACCTCCCCCTGGGGACCGCCCAGAACGCCACCCTGGGCGCCGCCCAGCACGCACCTGTGGAAGGAACACGATGACTGCACCTACGGAGCAGCGCACCGACGACGAGATCATCGCGTCGATCGGCTCGTACGAGTACGGCTGGCACGACTCCGACGCGGCCGGCGCCGTGGCCCGACGTGGGCTCTCTGAGGATGTCGTGCGCAACATCTCGGCCCTCAAGAAGGAGCCCGAGTGGATGCTCAACCAGCGGCTCAAGGCCCTGCGGCTGTTCGCCAAGAAGCCCATGCCGAACTGGGGCGCCGACCTGACAGGCATCGACTTCGACAACATCAAATACTTCGTGCGCTCCACGGAGAAGCAGGCGCAGAGCTGGGAGGAGCTGCCTGCGGACATCCGCGAGACCTACGACCGGCTCGGCATCCCCGAGGCCGAGAAGCAGCGCCTCGTGGCGGGCGTCGCCGCGCAGTACGAGTCCGAGGTCGTCTACCACCAGATCCGTGAGGACCTGGAGGCGCAGGGCGTCATCTTCGTCGACACCGACACGGGCCTGCGCGACTACCCCGAGATCTTCCAGGAGTACTTCGGCACCGTCATCCCCTCAGGCGACAACAAGTTCGCCGCGCTCAACTCGGCGGTGTGGTCGGGCGGCTCGTTCGTCTACGTGCCCCCGGGCGTGCACGTCGAGATCCCGCTGCAGGCCTACTTCCGGATCAACACCGAGAACATGGGCCAGTTCGAGCGGACGCTGATCATCGCGGACGAGGGCTCCTACGTGCACTACGTCGAGGGCTGCACCGCCCCGATCTACTCGAGCGACTCGCTGCACTCGGCGGTCGTGGAGATCATCGTCAAGAAGAACGCCCGCGTGCGCTACACGACCATCCAGAACTGGTCGAACAACGTGTACAACCTGGTGACCAAGCGCGCCACGGCCGCCGAGGGCGCGACCATGGAGTGGGTCGACGGCAACATCGGCTCCAAGGTGACCATGAAGTACCCGGCGATCTACCTGCTGGGCGAGCACGCGCGCGGCGAGACGCTCTCGATCGCGTTCGCAGGCGAGGGCCAGCACCAGGACGCCGGCGCGAAGATGGTGCACGCGGCCCCGCGCACGTCGTCGTCCATCGTGTCGAAGTCGGTCGCGCGCGGCGGCGGGCGCACGTCCTACCGCGGCCTCGTGCAGGTGCTCGAGGGCGCCGCGCACTCGGCCTCGAACGTGCTGTGCGACGCGCTGCTGGTCGACCAGATCTCGCGGTCCGACACCTACCCGTACGTCGACGTCCGCGAGGACGACGTGTCGATGGGCCACGAGGCCACCGTGTCCCGCGTGAGCGAGGACCAGCTGTTCTACCTGATGTCCCGAGGCATGCCCGAGACCGAGGCCATGGCCATGATCGTGCGCGGGTTCGTCGAGCCCATCGCGCGCGAGCTGCCCATGGAGTACGCCCTCGAGCTCAACCGCCTCATCGAGCTGCAGATGGAAGGGTCCGTCGGCTGATATGACCAGCACCACCGAGATCACCACCGACCACTCGCGGGCCAAGGCCGACGGCGCCCACACCCACGCCTTCGGGCAGGGCGTCGTCCCGGCCGGGTCGCGCGCCGAGCGGCTCACGTCGTTCGACCTCGCCGACATCCCCGTGCCCACGGGCCGCGAGGAGGAGTGGCGCTTCAGCCCCGTCGCGCGCCTGCAGCCGCTGTTCGCGGCCGAGCTCGGCGCCTCGGGCGTCGCCGTGGCCGTCACCGCGGCCCCCGAGGTCAAGGTCGAGACCGTCGGCCGCGACGACGAGCGCCTCGGGGCCGCCGGCAAGCCCGGCGACCGCACCGCCGTCACCGCGTGGAACGCGTTCGCGCAGTCCACGGTGGTCACGATCCCGGCCGAGGCCGTCGCGTCCGAGGTCACGGCCGTGCGCATCGAGGGGACGTCGACCGACGCGACCGCCACGCACGTGCTCATCCACGCCGAGCGGTTCAGCGAGGCCGTCGTCGTCGTCGACCACCGCGGCAACGCGCTGCTCAACGAGACGGTCGAGATCGTCGTCGACGAGGGCGCGCACCTGACGGTCGTGGCGGTGCAGGACTGGGCCGACGGCGCCGTCCACGCGTCCTCGCACCGCGCGCTCATCGGCCGCGACGCGCGCCTCAAGCACGTCGTGGTCACCTTCGGCGGCGACGTCGTGCGCATCACCCCCGACGCCGCGTTCGCCGGTGAGGGCGCCGAGGTCGAGATGGTCGGCCTGTACTTCGCCGACACCGACCAGCACCAGGAGCACCGCCTGTTCGTCGACCACGGGCAGCCGCGCTGCAAGTCGCGCGTCACCTACAAGGGCGCCCTGCAGGGCGTCGGCGCGCACGCCGTGTGGGTCGGCGACGTCCTCATCCAGCACCACGCCGAGGGCACCGACACCTACGAGCTCAACCGCAACCTCGTGCTGACCGACGGCGCCCGCGCCGACTCGGTGCCCAACCTCGAGATCGAGACGGGCGAGATCGAGGGCGCCGGGCACGCCTCGGCGACCGGCCGGTTCGACGACGAGCAGCTCTTCTACCTGCAGTCGCGTGGCATCCACGAGGCCGACGCCCGGCGCCTGGTCGTGCGCGGCTTCTTCGCCGAGCTCATCGAGCAGATCGGCGTGCCCACCGTGCAGGACCGCCTGCTCGCCTCGATCGAGGCCGAGCTGGAGAAGTCCATGAGCGTCATCACGGGTGTCGCCCCGGCCGACTCCGCGGAGTGACCGCGTGACATTCCAGTACGCCTGCGCGGTCGCCGACCTCGCCCCCGAGGAGGCCATGCTGGTCGAGCTCGACGGCGCCGACGGCGCCACCGTGCCCGTCGCCGTCGTGCGCGACGGCGACGGCGAGTACCACGCCCTGAGCGACATCTGCTCGCACGGCCAGGTCTCGCTGTCCGACGGCGAGGTGAGCGGCTGCCTCGTCGAGTGCTGGCTGCACGGCTCGCAGTTCGACGTGCGCACCGGCAAGCCCGTCCAGCTGCCCGCGATCAAGCCCGTCCCCCTGTACCCCGTGAGCATCGACGGCGAGAGCGTCCTGATCGACGTCGACACGCCCGTCGCCCTCTGACTTTCGAAGAACATGGAGTAGAAATGGCCACCTTGGAGATCCGCGACCTCCACGTCTCCGTCGAGACCAAGGAGGGCGCCAAGCCGATCCTGCGCGGCGTCGACCTGACCATCGCCAGCGGCGAGACCCACGCCATCATGGGCCCCAACGGCTCGGGCAAGTCCACGCTCGCCTCGGCGCTCGCGGGCCACCCGAAGTACGCCGTCACGCAGGGCTCCGTCACGCTCGACGGCGAGGACGTCCTGGCGATGAGCGTCGACGAGCGCGCCCGCGCCGGCCTGTTCCTGGCGATGCAGTACCCCGTCGAGGTGCCGGGCGTGTCGGTCGCGAACTTCCTGCGCACCGCCAAGACCGCCATCGCGGGCGAGGCCCCCAAGCTGCGCACGTGGGGCAAGGAGGTCAAGGGCGCGATGGAGAACCTGCGCATCGACCCGGCCTTCTCCGAGCGCTCGCTCAACGAGGGCTTCTCGGGCGGCGAGAAGAAGCGCCACGAGATCCTGCAGCTCGAGCTGCTCAAGCCGCGCTTCGCGATCCTCGACGAGACCGACTCGGGCCTCGACGTCGACGCGCTGCGCATCGTGTCCGAGGGCGTGAACCGGGCGCTCGCGTCGACCGACGTCGGCGTGCTGCTCATCACGCACTACACGCGCATCCTGCGCTACATCAAGCCCGACTTCGTGCACGTGTTCGTCGACGGACGCATCGCCGAGGAGGGCGGCCCCGAGCTGGCCGAGCGCCTCGAGAACGAGGGCTACGACCGGTTCGTGGGCGCCGGCGCCACGATGTCCTGACGCGAGGAGACCTGAGATGACCGTGACCGACACCGTGCTCCCGGGCGCCGTCGCGCCCGTCGACTGGGCGGCCGTCCGCTCGGACTTCCCCCTGCTCGGGCGCACGGTGCGGGGCGGTCGTCCGCTCGTCTACCTCGACTCGGCGGCCACCTCGCAGAAGCCGAACGTGGTGCTCGAGGCCGAGGTCGACTTCTACGAGCAGCGCAACGCCGCCGTGCACCGCGGCGCGCACCAGCTCGCTGAGGAGGCGACCGACGCGTTCGAGTCCGCGCGCGCCGCCGTCGCCCGGTTCGTGGGCGCAGGCGAGGACGAGATCGTGTGGACCTCGGGGGCGACCGCGGCGATCAACCTCGTCGCCTACGCGTTCTCCAACGCCTCGCTCGGGCGCGGGGGAGCGGCCGCCGAGCGGTTCGCGCTGCGTCCGGGCGACGAGATCGTCGTCACCGAGGCGGAGCACCACGCCAACCTCGTGCCGTGGCAGGAGCTGTGCGCCCGGACCGGGGCGGTGCTGCGGTGGTTCGGCGTCGGGGACGACGGGCGCGTCGACCTGTCCGACGCGGCCTCCGTCGTCGGGGAGCGCACGCGCATCGTGGCGTTCGGGCACGCGTCGAACGTGACCGGAGCCATCGCGCCCGTGGCCGCGTTGGTCGCGGCCGCGCGCGCCGTCGGCGCCTACACCGTGATGGACGCGTGCCAGTCCGTGCCCCACCTGCCCGTCGACCTGCGCGCGCTGGGCGTCGACTTCGCGGCGTTCAGCGGGCACAAGATGCTCGGGCCCACGGGCGTCGGCGCGCTCTACGGGCGCCGCGAGCTGCTCGAGGCCATGCCGCCGTTCCTCACCGGCGGGTCGATGGTCGAGGTCGTCACCATGGAGACGACGACGTACGCCCCGCCGCCGCAGCGCTTCGAGGCCGGCACGCAGATGGTCGCGCAGGCCGTGGGCATGGGCGTGGCGGCGCAGTGGCTCGACGAGCTCGGCATGCCCGCCGTCGTGGCGCACGAGCAGGCGCTGGCCGCCGAGCTGCTGCGCATCGCCGAGATCCCCGGCGTGCGCGTGATCGGACCACTCGAGGCGGCCGACCGGCTCGCCGTCGTGAGCTTCGTCGTCGACGGCGTGCACGCGCACGACGTCGGACAGGTGCTCGACGACCACGGCGTCGCCGTGCGCGTGGGACACCACTGCGCGCAGCCGCTGCACCGGCGGTTCGGCGTCGCGGCGACCGCGCGCGCCTCGGCGTCGGTCTACACGACGATCGACGAGGTCGTGGCCTTCCGGGAAGCGTTGGCCGGGGTCCGCGCGTTCTTCGGAGCGGAGTGAACGGAGAGGCATGAGCGCGCTCGATCAGATGTACCAGCAGGTGATCCTGGACCACGCCAAGCACCCGCACGGCCGCGGCCTCGTGGACGCGCCGGCGGGCG
Organism: Xylanimonas ulmi; assembly: GCF_004216535.1. NCBI lineage: Bacteria > Bacillati > Actinomycetota > Actinomycetes > Micrococcales > Promicromonosporaceae > Xylanimonas > Xylanimonas ulmi. The sequence goes on along the minus strand of NZ_SGWX01000001.1, from coordinate 1,618,352 downwards.
ACCGGGTGGGGGAGTCCCACCAGGTCAACCCGACGTGCGGCGACGAGGTCACCCTGCGCGTCGCCGTCGCGGCGGGGGACGGCGGCCAGGTGGTCGACGGCGTGTCGTGGGAGGGCCAGGGGTGCTCGATCTCCCAGGCGTCGGTCTCGGTGATGACCGAGCTCGTCACGGGGCTCACACTGGAGGAGGTCGCCGAGGTCGACGCCGTCTTCCACCGGCTCATGGCCTCGCGCGGCAAGGGGCTCGACTCGGCGGAGGATGAGGATCTGCTCGGCGACGCGACCGCGTTCACCGGGACCTCGCAGTTCCCCGCCCGCATCAAGTGCGCGCTGCTCGGCTGGGCCGCGCTCAAAGACTCGCTGGCGCGCAGCGGCGCGCTGGCCCAGTAAGAGGAGAACATCCATGACCGACGAGGTGGTGTCGGCCGGTGTGACCACCGTGGCCGACGTCGAGGAGGCTCTCCGCGACGTCATCGACCCCGAGCTGGGGATCAATGTCGTCGACCTGGGGCTCGTGTACGGCATCCATGTCGACCCCAACAACCACGCGACGATCGACATGACCCTCACCTCGGCGGCGTGCCCGCTCACCGACGTGATCGAGGACCAGTCGGCGACCGCGCTCGAGGGGCTCGTGGCGGACTTCCGCGTCAACTGGGTGTGGATGCCGCCGTGGGGGCCCGAGAAGATCACCGACGAGGGGCGCGAGCAGCTGCGGATGCTGGGGTTCAACGTCTGAGTGGAGGGCTGAGGATCGATCCTCAGACCGCGGCGAGGCGTGCGGCCAGCCGATCGACGTGATCGATGAGGTGCGCGATTTCTCCATGCGCTGGCTCCAACTCGTAGGCATGCTGGTGGCAGGCCTCGCTGAGGCGGTGCCATGCGTACTGGGCAGAGGCGGCCAGACCGGGATCTACCTTGCAGTAGAGCGACTCAATGCAGGTGAGCGTTGCGCTGGCGCTCGCGGACCGTCCGGGATCGACGCCCCTTGCGAGGACCAGGCTCAGCAGGATGTCCTCCAGGGCGGCCCGGGCGAGCCAGGCGGAACGTCGAGTGGACAGGCGGCCACCGTCGTCCAGTTGACCCTGGGTGTCGGTCGCGGTGTCGTCGTAGACACCGACGCCGTCATCGTCGACTCCGGCCAGCCGCAGGGCCGGGACGCGGACGATGTCGAGGTCGAGGGTCCACTCGCCCCACCGCTCCCGGAAGTGGAAGCGACGCCCGTTGATGTCGCCTGTCCACTGCTCGGGCGCACACCCGCGGTGGGAGGTGACGGTCACCTGGCTGCGTCGTGAGCCACTCGGCCAACTCGCGCTCTTGCGCCTGTCGCGCGGCCCGCGCGGCGATCCCCTCCGGGCTCGCTGCGTCGGTGCCCAGTCCCGACCAGAACGCAGACAGGCCGCCGGCGCGCCGGACGGGGTCGCGGTGGCACGCGCAGGCGAACCCGTAGTCGTGCAGAGCGTCGGGCAGACGCGGATGGCACGGCAAAGGCACGTGTCACCATCGCGGTCGGTCCAGGTGAACAGCCGCTCGACCGCTCGACCGCGCGGCCGGCGAGCGTGCGTGCGACGTCGTCGGGGACCATCTCCGCGAACGACTCGACCAGCAGGTCAACGCAACGTGTGAGCGCCCCGGCCCGCCCGCTCCGCCGCCTGCCGAGTGCGCAACTCGGCCTGAAACTGCTCCTGGTCGAGCCGCTCCCGCTCCAGCCGGACTACCTCGGGATGCCCTCGCCATCGTGGGTCCTCTCCGCTCAGGGGCATCAGACTGCCGTGCGTGGGGCGTCGCGCCCGGCGACGGCATCGTGGCGTCTGGCCGTGCCGTCGACGCCGTTCTCAGGACGACGCGCGAGCTCCGCGCCGGACCGCGGTGGAGCGGGGCGCTCGTTCGTCGTCGGCCGTCAGCGGGCGATTGCCGTACCGGTCGGGAAGGATGGGGACGATGTCTGCGGGGGAGTGTGTGTCGATGGCGACTGGCGAGATCGTCTTGGGTGGGTACCCGGCGAAGATGTGCGCCCGGGCGGTGCACAACGACTTCTCCCCGTCGTCCCCACCGCGGCCGCCTGTGGACGAGGCTACGCAGCGTCTTTTCGACGAGGGGATCGCCTTTGAAGGCCATGTGAACGCGAGGCTCGCGCAGGCGCCCGGCGCGATGGTCCTCACCGACGTCGACGGGTGGGACGCCAACCGTTCGGCGACGCTGGCTGCGATGCGCGCCGGTGCCGCTGTCATCGTCAATGGGCGCCTTCCTGACGTCGGACCGCGCACGGGGGCTCCTGACGTCCTTGTGCGCATCGGGATCGGGTACGTGCCCGTCGATGTGAAGAACCACGGCACGCGCAGCGAGGCCAAGACGCGTTCGGCGACGGCGTCGACGCTGGACGCCCCCGCGGCGCTGCGGCAGGTGGGTGGTCTGTCGGACGCGGGCACGCATCGCGAGAGCGACGGCATCCAGTTGGCGCACTACACGCGCATGCTTCAGGACCTCGGACTGCACGCGGGAGACGATCACCTGGTCGGCGGGATCATCGGGAACTCGGACTTCACGCCCGAGGGCGGCGACCCTTGGCTGATCCGTTGGTACGGCCTGACCGATCCGGTCAAGGACACCTACTCGGCGTCCGCGTCGACGGGTCGCGCGAAGCGGTCGCTGCTCGAGCGGTACGACCACGAGTTCGCGTTCCGGCTCAAGGTCGCTCGCGAGGCTGCTGATGGGCGGGAGTTGGTGCGCCCGTTCCGGGTCGATGAGTGCGGTGCCTGCGTGTGGGCCTCCTGCTGCCGCGAGGTCGCGGGGCCCGAGGACGCGTCGTTCGCAATCGAGAAGGGGCTGCCGACCGCGCAGCAGTGGCGGCACCTGTATGACAAGCACGGGATTACGACGCTGGCCGACCTGGCCGCGCTGGAGCCTGGTGTGTGCGTGGAGTGGGGTTCGCGCGACACCCAGCCAGGCGCCCGCGCCGTCGGCAAGCTTGAGACGCTCGTGCGCCGGGCGCGCATGACGATGGCCGGCGTCGACTTCGAGCCGCTCGGCGCCTGGCCACAGATCCCGTCCGCGGACGTGGAGGTCGACTTCGACATCGAGTGGGACCTTGACGGGCGCATCTATATGTGGGGTCTTCGCGTTCGTGACGGCCAGGACGACGCCACTGCGGTCTTCGCCCCAGTCGTCTCGTACGTCCCGCTCGACGACGACGGCGCGGTGGAGCTTGCGCGTGAGTTCGCAGCGGTGATCGACAGGATCGCGACGGACGCGGAGTCGGCCGGCAAGTCGCTGCAGATCTACCACTGGACCAACCCGGAGCGAAGCCGGACGTCGAAGTACCCCGAGGTCCACAAGGCGCTCGAGGGTCGCACGTTCGACCTCGAGGCGTGGTTCCGCAAAGCGTTCCTCACTAGGCGAGGCACGTCGATCAAGGTCGTCGCGCCGCTCTTCGGGTTTCGCTGGTCGGTCGACGACGCCGGGGGGCTGCAGTCGCAGGTCGAGATCGAGCGGGCGCGCAGCGCTGATCCGGCGGAGGCCGCCGCGGGCCGGGCTTGGCTGCACAGGTACAACCAGTCAGACGTCGCCGCGCAGGCGGCCATCCGCGACGGGCTACGGGCGGCCCGGATCGGCGACTGAGCCTGGGTCCCTCGCGGTCTATCGCCCCGGCGGTGCCGGCCCCCGCGCCCACGTGTGCCACATGGTGGCCATAACACGGGTGGATGCGGCGGTTCTGCGCTGTGCACTGCCCGCCGCCTCCATCTCACCTCGGCGCTCATGTCCCGTGCGGGTCACGGGTCGCTCTGCTTCATAGCCGACGGCGTCCAGTCTGGCGGGCAGGAGAAGGCGATCGAAGAGGGACGCCAAGGCAGGGGTGTGCGGCACGGACGTCGACGGCGACGTCCCGGGTCCGGCGGAGGATGTTCTCGCGTGCATCGTTGGAGTCCGACGCGTCGCCACGCGTGCTCCGCGTCGCCGCGCCGATCTGGCACCCACGCGCCATCAGCGTCCTTCGCCGCGCACGCACTGCGCCAGAAGGCGCGCGCGGTGGAGGAGGGTGTCGTCGGTCATCAGAAGTCCAGGTCGATGTCGTCGCCCAGGTCGCCGTGGACCGGCGAGAAGTGCTCGGGCGGGTCGGCCAGCCACGCAGAGACCTGATCTCGCTGGGCGGCGGTGATCCCGACGATCGCGTTGGGCGCCATCTGTTGTATGGGGCGGCCGTCGGCTGCCCGCCCCACGCGTTGTCGTCGACGAAGAACACGGGTCGGTCGTGGTACCGCATGGCCAGGGCGCGCCATTTCCACCGGACCGAGTCCTCGTCCCAGCTCTCCGCGATGCCTTCGGCGGCGACCGGCAGGTTGGGAATCCCCAGCAGCGGCGCGAAGTAGCGGTTGGCGTGCTCCTGCCAGGTGGTCGCCCACACCGCCTCCACGCCCGCGTCGAGCAGGCCGCGCACCCACGCGCCGACCGGCGTCAGCAAGAACGTGTCCTCGCGCACCTCGTCGCGTTGCACGCCGTCGCGCTCGAACGCCCGCGACCACGGGGGTGTGAAACCGCGTGGGCCACGCCGCCCGCGCGAACCGGACCTCGAACCGTGCGATGTCCGGCTCCTGCGCGTCCAGCAGTGACGCCGCCTCGCGGTGTCAACGGTCTCTGAAAACTGACCCCCTCCGGGTTCCCGAAAACTGACCCCTCTCGGCTGCGACTCGGGCAGGCTTGGTGCGTGGCTGAGGTCGAGCGTGTGTTCCCGTTCTCGCCTCGATCGTCGCGCAGCCTCCGGGTTGGTGACCTGATCGGGGTTCCCCTGGAAGACGGCTCCTGGGCGTGTCTTCAGGTCACCGTGCTTCTGCCTTCAGGACCGGGGTCTGCGTCGTCGTTCGTCGTCACGCCGTTGCCGTGGCGCGGCCAGTCACCGCCGGTCGAGGCCACGGTCGCCGGGGTGGTGCCCACCGAACACGGACTGACCCACATTGACCTGTTCCGCAAGGCGGGCCTGGCTGTGACGGGCTGGGCGCCGGTCGAAGGCGACTCAGCACCGCGCTACGACCAGGACGCACCGGTCGGAACTCGGCATCTCGTGTGGGGCTATCGAACCGCGATCCAGCGCGCCATGGATGCGGCTGGGAGCTCACCTGAGCGCTGAGAAAGCTTCCGCTCATTTCTCGCGGTCCTTGGCGAGGAGTTCGCGGCGGGCTCGGGTGCGGTAGGACTCGCCGGCGAGGGTGAGGACCTCGGCGTGGTGAACGAGGCGATCGATCATGGCGGCGGCGACGACTTCGTCGCCGAAGACCTCGCCCCACCGGCCGAACGGCAGGTTCGAGGTGACCATGATCGAGCCCTGTTCGTAGCGGGAGGCGACGAGCTGGAAGAACAGGTTCGCCGCGTCGGTATCGAACGGGATGTAGCCGACCTCGTCGACGATGATCAGCTTGTAGCGGCGGATCTTCTTCAGCTCGGCCTCCAGGTGCCCGGCGTGGTGGGCACGGGCGAGGCGGTCGATCCAGTTCGTCGCGGTATCGAACAGGACCGAGTAGCCAGACTGGGCGGCCTTGATGCCCAGGCCCACCGCGAGGTGCGTCTTCCCGATGCCGGGCGGGCCGAGCAGGATCACGTTCCCCGCCTTGGGCACGAACGTCGCGGTGGCCAGGTGCGCGAGGACGTCCTTGCGCAAGGACGGCAGGTGGTCGAGGTTGAAGTCCTCGAGTGTCTTGATCGCCGGGAAGTGCGCGGTGCGGATCCGCATGGTCGCCCCGGAGGCTTCCCGGTCGGCGACTTGCCGTTCGAGGACCGCGGCGAGGTACTCCTCGTGGGACCAGTTCGCCTCCCGTGCCTGGTCAGCCAGCGTTTCCCAGGTGCGTGAGATCGTGGGCGTCTTCAGGACCCTCGTCAGGTAGGCCAGCTTCGAGGCCAGCCCGTCAGGTCTCGTGGTCGTGGTGGTGGTCATCTCGTCCCTTCAGCGGTAGAACCCGCCCCGGAGTCGGGGCGGGGGTCGAAGTCCACGCCGAACAGGGCGTCGTACTCGGGCAGCGCCCGGATCGCCACGACGTGCCCGTCGGCGTGGGTGCGGGTCGCCCGGGACGCCTTACGGCGTTCGGCGAGGTCGTGGCGCAGCGCCTTGGCGATCTCCCGGTGCTCCGGGTCGGTGATCGTCAGCTCGCGCGCCCAGGAGCGGGTGTGGTCGGCCACGACCTGCCCGTCACACGTGACGATCACCTGGTCGGCGGTGGCGCGGATGTCGACGAACCTGCCGATCGCGCGCGGGTCCACGGAGTAGTCGTTGGAGTCGATCCGCACGTAGTAGTCCCGCCCGAGCCGAACCCGGTGCGTGAGCCCGATCATCGGCGCGATCGGCGGCAGGTCGACCATGGCGGCGAGGTCCTGCTGGAACAGGTCGATGGGGCGGGCGCGGATCACGCGCATGCGGCGCACGTTCGCTGTGGTCTCAAGCCAGTGGGCGAACTGGGTGTTGAAGTCCTGCGGGCTGGTGAACGTGCGCCCCGGCAGGAACGAGGTCTCGAAGTACTTGTTGCGCCGCTCGATCCCGCCCTTGAACTCCGGATCCACCGCCGGGGCCAGCGTGATGCTCACCCCGAGGGTCCCGGCGAACGAGGCCGCCTCCACGGTCGGCTTGCCGCGCCCGCCGATCGCGGCCTCCCGGTCCCAGACCAGCTGCCGGGGAGCCTTGCCCCACCCCCTGATCAGGTTCCACATCCCGGCCAGGATGTCTCCGCCCTTGCGGGTCGGGATCATCACGGCGGCGGTCATCTTCGAGAACCCGAGCGTCATCGCGAGCACGGGCAGGATCTCCTCCTGGCCGGGGCCGACGGGGATCTTGTAGTCCGGGAACCACAGGTCGCACTGGGCGATGTCCCCGGCCTCGTACTCGGTGCGGTCCGACGGATCCAACCCGACGTACTGCGGCCGCAACGTCGTCAACCGCTTCTTGAGCGGAGACATCGAGTGCGGCCAGTTGATCCGCGACGCGATCTCCGGTGCACTCATCCGCGGCGCATTCAGCAGCAGCGACCGGATCGCCGGCTCGTACGCGTCGACGACCGACCCGGTCTTGGCCCGCTCGTACTGCGGCGGACGATCAGAGGCCAACGCCGCGCGCACCGTGTTGCGTGCGATCCCGAGCCGGCGCGCGATCTCCTTGATCGCCACGCCCTCCGACCTGTGCAACCGGCGGATCTCCGCCCAGTTCTCCACGCTGATCACCCCCGAAGCATCAACCAGGGGGTCAGACTTCCCAGCCCCTCAAGGGGTCAGTTTTCGCGAGGCGTCAACACGCGGACCGGACCGTCGGCGATCACGTTCTCCCGCAGGTAGTCGCGCACCTTCGCCGGGCCCGACACGCGGACCACGCCATCGACGTCGAGGGCCAGGACCGGGCGATGAGGTATCAGCATGCCGGCGCACCTGTCTCGGCTCTCGGCCGGCCCGGTCGACGCGGGTCGCCTGCGATGACGCCGTCCGTGGCTGACTCACCCGCCCGGCGGGCGGTCACGTGGCGCGACCACGGGCTCGCGCCGTTCCGACACGCGACGGCCACCGGCGTTCCTACGACTCCTGCCCGAGTTCGGCCAGCCGCCCCTGCTCGATCGGCTCGATCAGGACGACGGGTGTCGTTCGCCGTATGGTCGCCGCGCCGTCGCCGCGAAGGTTCAGCGTCAGGATCGCGTCCTTCCCGACCCTCAGGCCCGAGTGACGCTCACCGGTCATCTCGTCGAACCACGGGCCGCCCGCGAGAAACCTGCTGCCCGGCTCCGACTGGGCGGCGGCGAGCCTGCACACCTGCGGCGCGTCGTCGGGGGCGCTGGTGTCGAGCAGATGACGGGAACCGGACGCGGTGGTCACGAGCCACCGTCCCGGCTCGGTGACCGGATCGAGCGACGTCACGGGCGCGGGATCGGGCGGCAGATCTGCATGCATCCGTGGAGCCCCCCACGGGCGTCCGACATCGGCCGGCGAAGCGCGTTTTCGGCCGGACCGTTGCCTGGTGATGCAGGCGCTGTGTCGAGGCTTCGGGGAGGATGGGATGGTGGACGATTGCACCATCGGTACCGACCCCTACTGCGAGGTGTGCGGGCGTCCTGGTCAGCGTTGGGCGCCGTTCGACGCGGACCTGTGCGACCGGCACGCCGCCGACCAGTTCGACCAGACCGGGTGGGGTGACGACGGCCTCTATCTCGCGCAGATCACCGGCCCATGGGTCGCGGGGCCCGAGTACGGCGCGCCTGGCCTTCAGCCCGGAGGCGCGCACCTGCTGTCCTCACCGTCGACCGCAGACGTCGACGTCGGCATGACGCTCCCGTGCCTGACGCAGACCGGTGACATCGTCATGGTCAGGTACGTATGGGTCGAGCGGCAGCAGGACCAGTACGACACGGACGGGCACATCGCCCACCTCTACTACCGTGCCGAGCCGGTCGGTCCGATCCCGCCAGCCGTGAGGGCGATCATCGAAGGACTGCCGGTCGAGGCGCTGTTCGGGGCGGTGTCATACGACAACGAACCGCTGACCGTCGAGCAGATGGACGAGGGCATCGCGCAGGCAGTCACTGATGACTCGACGCGACAGTCGGGGCGCGTCGTCCACCCCGGTCCGCCTGGCGGGGTCGATGAGGACGACGTGTGCGAGGCCATGCACGGAGACGATGACCCGGAGATGGCGGCACAGATGACCGGCTGCGACCGCGACGAGTACGACCCCGGTGTCGCGGTGTTCTGCGAGGGCGAGTGGACCGCTGTCGTCAAGGCCATTCCCTCGGTCGTCGGCACGGGCGGCACACGCGATGAGGCGATGAGCGACCTGGTCTCAGCCGCCCGCGAGTACGCGTTCGACTGGAACAGCCACCTGCGCCACGCGCCCAACCACGTTGGCAATCGACGCTTCGTCCGGATCGTCGTGGACTGTGACGACGACGCCCTGCGCGACTGGCTGACCCGGAACGGGGACATTGACTGGGCGGAGTGCCGGGGGGCCGTGGACGAGATGGTCCCGGAAGCGGGCGTCAACGAGGATCACCGCGCCTGGGCGCGCGACATGCTCGGTGTTCGACCGCCGAGCGATCACACCATCACGTCGGAGGAGGTGGCGGACGCCGCGGCGCAGATGGATGTCGAAGAGGCGACGGACCGTTGAGCGACGCCGATCGGGTGGCCGCCGATGATGTGATCTCGACACGGTCCGTGCGAGTCCACTGGCCACCCGCCGCTCCGCGGCGATCGGTGACGTGCAAGATCGTCTGCCCGTCGTTGAGGGCGCGCCGCGACCAGGGGTCGCTGACGGTGTGGAACGGGCGGAGCAGCTCCGACCGCGGGTCATCGCCGACACAGAGCGGCGATACCTGCCCGGTCCGGCTCCGGCTTCTCGGTGGGCGCGGCCGTGAGCTGCCGGACGCGCGCGATGGTTAGCCCGAGTGCGAGGGCGACCTCCCGCTGGGTGAGCCCTAGGAATCGGACCCGGGCCGCACCGTGCCACATGACAAGGCGGCGTGGACCGCCGAGCACGCGCGTCCCCGCGTGCCGAACTAGCCTCAGGGCGGAAGTGCCCGCCACCCTGTCGGAGGGAAACAGCGAGACGATGAGCCACGACGACGGTCCGACCCCTGTCGTACTGGACCAGGACGATCTCTTGCTCGTCGACCGCGCGCTGCAGCGCCTTGTCGCCACTGGCGCCTGCGGAGGATGCGGGCGAGTGAGCTGGAGATTGGAGATGACGCCCAACGCCTTGTGGCGCGCGCTGTGTCCTGCCTGTCAGGCCGATTGGGACGCGGGGACGTTCGGACGCTTGCCAGACGCTGACTGAGGCGCCTCGCCGCGAGGGTCTCGGTCGACGACGATCGTGTAGCCGGCGCTGGTCACAACCACACGCAAGCCAGCGATGAGCGTTGCGCTCTCTGCCGCTGGCCCGCCGAGCAGGACGATGTCGCGTGCGGGTATGCCATCCGCCAGCGTGCGGCGGGCATCCGCGACGAGAGCGTCCTCATCGGTGCAGAGCCACCACTGGTCGTCATCGACAACTGCGAGCACGGTGCTTCGTGCGCAGTGCTCGGCAGCTTCATCTTCGGGCAGACGGGTGATCCCCACAGGCAGGTCAGTGAGCACCCGAGCGGGCGCCGGCGCGTCCCAGGTGGCCGGGACCGTGAAGCCGGAGGCTCCACCGCACACGCGGCAAACGACGACGCCGTCACGCCGCTCGCGGCCTCGGCCGTCGCACAACGAACACGAGTAGTGGTCACCACTCGGACCGACGCCGGTCCCGGCGCACGCTCCGCAGCGGCCGGTCTTGGGGCGGAAGCCGGGGTAGAGCCAGCGGTCGCAGGCCGGGCAGTGCATTCGGCCCAGTGTCAGCGTGCGTGCCACGCGGTCGTAGTCAAAACCGTCGTTGCCGTGCCAGGCGGCGCCGTGGTGCCCGCCGAGCGCGACGCTCCCGGGGTCGAACAAGCGGCTGATGACAGAGATGACGTTGTCAGGAGAGGTCACGGGTGCGTCCAGTTCCAGCGAGAGTTCCGAGCACGAATGCCCGATGGTCAAGGTCAGTCCTCAGGCCGCCGACACCCACGAGTCCACCGGACTCCCCGCCGAACAGGGCCTGCATCCCGCACGAGAGCACCTCGAAGTTGCCGTGCGAGTACTCGCGGCCGAAGTAGGGGTCTACGTAGCCGCCGTCGCGCGCGACCTCGCCGTCGTCGGCGTAGATCGGAGTCAGCGCTGCGACGTCCCCGTCCGCCTTGGTTGCCCGCCTCGCTGTGAAGAGCCCCTCAAGTCCCCTGACGCCGTAGACGGCCTCCTCGAACCGGTGCGCCAGCTCATGCACGCAGACCGCGAAGGTCTCCCCGGCTGGACCGCCTCCCGTTGCGGTGAACGCGGGGAGGGGCATGCGGTCGTCTTGCGCGTTCGTGCGGCTGGACGGTTGCCTCGTCCGTTCGATCCGACGGGGACCGTGGCGCGGGCGGCGCCACATCGCCTGTCCGTTCGCCACTCCGTGCAGGGTCCATCCCGATCCGAGGGGGCGCAGCCCCGCGTCGTCCGTGGTGGCGACGTCATGTGGCCAGTACTCCCACGCGGGCGCCGTCGGCTCTTGTTCCGACAGGCGCATCGCGTCGCCCTCGGGGATCCAGATGTAGTCACCGCGCAGGGTGGACAGGTTCTGCCCAGGGATGAGGTCCTTCTCCCAGTGCGTCCCCGCGCGAACTTCGGATCCGCGGACCTCACGTTCGAGATCGATCGGAGTCCCGCTCGAGTACCGAGCACGATCGGCACTGATCGAGACTCGGAGAGGCTCGCTGGTCTCGATGATCGTGCTGGATTCTGTATCCACTGCCGATGGTGCACGGGACAGTCGGTTGGACGCCTCGACCCACGCTTCGGGGAACACCGCGGTCGCGGCGCTGTAGGCATCGATGGCGTCCGGCTCCGAATCGGGGTGGAAGACGTGGTCACCGCCCATGGGGCGGATCTCGACAAGAGCGCCGAGATAACCAGCAGCCAGCCGCGCGAGGTCCGCTCGGGTCTCGACGTCATCGCCGACCTCGACGGCAGCGAGCCGACGCTCGGCACGCTGAACGGCGAGCGCCCGGTCATCCGGTGGGAGTGGGGGGGCATCGTGCACGCGGGACGTTGCGTCGATGACCTCGGGGTCCGTGACGTATGCCACCCTGGCCGCTATCAGTCGGCGCCGGGCGGACTCGCGAGAGGAGCGATGCCCCTCACACTCACAGATTCTCGTCTGGTCGATCGCCGCCTGATACACAAAGTCGAGTATGCCGAGACGGTGACGTCTCCCTGCCTTGAGAAGCACGGTGCGAACTGCGTCGCGCTGCCGCTGAACCTCGGTCGGAACGGCCTCGCGTGTCTCACGGGCGATCCGAGCCGTCCGGCGGGCACCACGTAAGCGAGTCCACCATGCGGCCAGCGCCTGCTCGGCGGTGATCCCCGCGAGCTGCTCTGCTCGGCGGGCGACAAGGTGCCCCAGGTGGATGACAGATTGCTCGATTGAGCCGAACTGGGCTTGCAGCGCATCTTTTGTGGCGAACTGCGACACCGTGGCGGCTTCGACCGCGGCCGTGTACTCCGCGGTCGCGTCTGCGTGCTCGTCGCGTACGGACGCGGGCATGAGATCGACGGTCCGCGTCGTGATGACGCCAATGCGCGCCGCGAGCTGCGTCCTTTGCTCAAGTTCGTCGGCGCCTTCTTCGGTCATCTCGTATTCCGAGGGTTGCTGTTCAGCTCCGGTGCTCATGGGCCCTTCCTTGTGACAGCTGACGGGGCCGATCCTCGCTGGTTAGCTTCCTCGGCGTCCCCTTCGGGCGCGACCTGAGCCGCACTGCGGCCTCTCCCTGTCTTGTTCCGCCAGGCGGTGTCGCGATGGGCGCCAGACCCGCCGGGTTGTCAGTGCCGTCAGGCACTCGTGCGGTCAGCGGGCGTGGCCACCGCCCTTCCCGGGCGTGGCGGGTCGGGGCGCGCGGGATTCGGCACCACCAGGACCGGCACGACGCGACAGGGCCGTCAGGGGCGGTGGTGCGACGTGGTTTCGTGGGAGCCCCACGTCCAGCCGGCGAAAGACTTGCGATGACGCATGAGATCACCTGCCCGCACTGCAAGAAGGCCTTCACCGTCGACGAGGCCGGTTACGCCAGCATCGTCGCGCAGGTCCGGAGCGCCGAGTTCCAGGCGGAAGTCCACGAGCGCCTCGCAGCGGCCGAGTCCGCGGCCGCGGCCGACAAGGACAACGCCCTCGCCGTCGCGACCGCGCAGGCCGCCGCCGCTTTGCAGCAGGCCGAGGCGGGCAGCGCGGCGCGCATCGCCGAGCTCAAGACGGCGCTCGACGCCGCAGCCGTGCGCGAGAAGCAGCGGCTCGAGACCGCCGAAGCGCAGGCTGCCGCGACCCTGCGCAGCCAGACGGCGGACAAGGACGCGCAGATCGCGCGGCTCAAGGCCGAGCTTGACGCAGCCGAGACGGGCAAGCGCCTCGCGGTTCAAGAGACGATCGCGCAGAAGGACGCCCGCATCGCCGAGCTGACCGCCGCCGTCAACGAGGCGGCCACGAAGCAGAGCCTCGCCGTCGTCGAGGCCGTCTCCGCTGCCGAGAGGGAACGCGACGCGCTGCAGGCGAAGCTGGACGCCGCCGCCGCCGAAGCGGCCCTTCATGCGACCGCTGCGCGCGACGCTCATGCCAAGGAGGTCGCGCTGCTCAACGAGACCATCCAGATGCACAAGGACTTCAAAGCTCGCCTCTCGACGAAGATGTTGGGCGAGACTCTTGAGCAGCACTGCGAGATGTCGTTCGAGGAGCTGCGCGCGACCGCGTTCCAGACCGCGACGTTCGGCAAGGACAACGACGCGTCGTCCGGGTCGAAGGGCGACTACATCTTCCGCGACTTCGCGGACGGCGTGGAGTTCGTCTCGATCATGTTCGAGATGAAGAACGAGGCCGACACGACGGCCACGAAGAAGCGCAACGCTGACTTCTACCGCGAGCTCGACAAGGATCGCCGCGAGAAGGGTTGCGAGCATGCCGTCCTCGTGTCGATGCTCGAGCCCGAGTCCGACCTGTTCAACCGCGGCATCGTCGACGTCTCGCACGAGTACGAGAAGATGTACGTGATCCGCCCGCAGTTCTTCATTCCGATGATCACCCTCCTGCGCAACGCGGCACAGGACTCCATCAAGGTGCGCACCGAACTGGAGCGCATCCAGCAGCAGAACGTCGACATCACGAACTTCGAGGAGTCGCTCAAGAGCTTTCAGGACCAGTTCAAGAAGCGGGTCGGCAACGCGCGCAGCCAGTACGAGTCAGCGATCAAGGCGATCGACAACGCCATCAAGGACCTCGAGAAGATCAAGGAGGCGATGCGCCTGTGGAGCCAGCACCTCGACCTCGCCGACCGCGGGCTCGACGAGGTCACGATTCGCAAGCTCACCCGCGGCAACCCGACGATGACGGCCCGCTTTGCGGCACTCGCCCTTGAGGCCGACGAACCGACCGGCTGACAGCTCGGCGGGCAGCAACCTCGCAACTGCCGGGCCGATCACGATCCGGCGGCCATAGGAGGCGACTCGTCGCCACCTGCGAGTGTCCCCAGCGGCGGCGGTGCGCGCCGGGATTTCGTCAGGAGGCGTCGTCATGCCGCATCTCTCCTCCGAGGATGCGGCCGCGATCAGTCAAAGCGGCCTCGTCCGACACGGTCGCTGACCTGCGTCCAGTGTCGCATCGTGGCAAGCGCGTTGACCATCTGACTGCGATCGGTTCCGTCGAGGTTGGCACCAAGGATGATGCTGCGTGCCTTGGCGATCGACAGGCCTCGCTCGTCGCGGTTCAGGTAGCGGTTCACGGTCGCGACGGAGAGGCCGAGCGCCTGACTGAACTGTCGCTGGCTCATGCCGGTGGCCGCGAGCTCGTTGGCAGCGAGGATGTCTCTGGCCATGCTGAGCATCTCACTCGCACCGTCTTCTGCCCGCATCGCTGGCGAAGTGTGCTCGGCCGTAGCCGTGTCCGCTGAAGCGTGGTCAGCTCTGGTCATGGTCACACCTCTCATCACCGGCGGCGTTCAAGGGACTCGTGGTGTGCTCATCGAGCGACGCGTGACTTCGTCGCCGAGGTCCTCGGTCCGCACCTCTTTCGGCGTCGGCTACAGCGGGAAGATGTCGACGCCGCCGAAGGAGGTCTCGTCCTTCCAGTTCTGCGCGCACAGGTCGCACAACGGCCAGGTCAGGGTGCTCCGGTCGACGACGTTCCCGTCCTCCAGGCGACCGACCTCCTGTCTGGCTACCCATCGGGCGGGGTCATGGCTGACCGCCACATGATGGCGCGGGCAGTCGCAGTGGTAGATCCACGCCTGCGTCTCGTCGTCCCACAGATCGTGCTCACGGGGCCCGAATGACGGGTGGTTCTCGCAGCACCAGCAAGCGATGGGCTTGTCGAGGTCGACGTCGGGTGCGGGCTCCGCACTGAGTGGCGGCAGGGTGTTGAGTATGAGCGGGGTGGTCATGTGAGGTGTTCCTCCTGGGTGTTCACAGGCGTCGGACGGTGCCGGCGGCGAATGGGCCATCGCAGGTCCAGCACCGGTACTCGTTCGTTGCCTGCCGGGAGACGATGTCCGCGACCGTCTTTCGCGCGGCGGTCAGGCAGTCGTCGCAGAGCAGAATGGTCTGGGTGCAGCAGGTCGACCGGATGACCCACCGCGCCGGCCGCCGGCACGCGTCCGGTGAGTGGGCATCGACCTCGAGGCCGACGAGCATGCACTCGCACGCGACATCGGCGGACATGTCAACGTCGAGCGATTGCGCGGTGGTGCAGGCCGTCGTGGGCATTGCCTCCATCCGGAGTCAGGCGGTGGCGGTGAGCAGGTGGCGGGAGTCGGCGACGATGAACGGGTCCGTGTCGCGAACGCAGCGGTTGAAGTGGTGGTTGCACCATTCGAGCGTCATGCCGTCTGCGGAGTGGGCGGTGGCGACGTAGGCGCGAAACCCGCAGACCGCACAGCGCGCGTGCAGGTCGACCTCCGGCAGGGTGACGGGCGGATAGTCGGGAACGTCGTCGTCGGCCTCCTGCGGCCCGGGCGGCACGGCGGCGCCGTCGTCGAACGCCACGACGGGCGCAGGCTGGGGGAGGTCCAAGGTGAGCACCGAGTAGCCTGCGTGGTGCAGCAGAGTGGCCGCCCGCGGTGCGTCGGCCGCGGCGATGATGACGCGATGCATGCACCGCCGGACGCCCGCTTCGGGGCAGACGACGTCGTCGCGGTCGCTCGGTGCGTCCCACCACGTGGGCACCTCGTTGAAGATGCGGACCGGGATGTCGTCGAGGTTTTGCCGCATGCGACTCAGCGCGGAGTGGAAGGAGTGCGTGGAGCGGCGGGCGTCGAGGTCCAGCTCGACGACGTCGGCGGACAGGTGACGCACGAGCACCCCGGGGGTGCGGACGGTGATGGCCATGGGTGTTGCCTTTCGGGTCAGGGGAGCGTGTCGGGGGTGATGGACAGGCCCGTCGGGGCGGTGCCCCGCTCGAGCCAGTACTGGATGGCGCGTGCGGCGTCAAGCACCGTGAGCAGGTAGGTGCTCGGGGCGGTGAGCACGTAGGAGCGCAGGCTCGTGAACCGCCCCTCCTGGCGGATGATGCTGTCGACGGCACAGGTGGCCGTGACCAGGGGTGAACTCGTCTCGGCTGGACGAACGACGGCGTCGTAGCCGTCGCCACCCGTGCGGACCTCGACCACGAGGCGGTCCTCGCAGGCGCTGCCGATGCACTGGGCGCTGCGCGGTCCGCGCCGCTCGCGGACGAACAGGTAGCCGTGGGCGCGGTCCTGACCGACCTGCGCGAGGACGGTGAGCAGGTGCGCCCACGACGCGAGCGGCCGCTCGGTCGAGTCGGTGAACGCGTACACGACGTCGAACGGCTCGGGTGCGGGCTCGGTGACCGTGACTGTCGCGGTGGACGTGGTGAGGTCTAGCAGAAGGTCAGGGGTCGTTGTTGTCATGGGTTCCTCCTTCGAATCACCTGGGGACCGGTGACCGGCCGCGTTCCGTATGCGCCGTCACACGGATGTGCGGTGGCGGCGGTGTCCTCCAGAGATGTCGGGTCGAGTGGAGTGGTGTCTTCCTGCCACCTGTGTGGGACGGGGTGCGCGGTCGCTCCACACCGGTTCCTCCTCAAGGGGACCGGCGTCCCCTTCGGTCCCTTTGTGGGATGGGGTGGCGCGCTGATCCCGCGTGCTGTCGGACCCGGGTGACGAGCCTCCTGCGACCGGGCCGGTCACCGCATTCGACCTGGCCGTCGCGGCGGCCTCGGTCCACCGGATGAGCCTCGACGTGCTGCGGCCCCGGCTTAACCGGGCTCTGGTGCCCGCGGGGCGGTTCCTCGTCAGGCGGCACGTCTTCGGCGAGCCCTTGGAGGAGCCCACCGCGTTCCGCGACCGAGTCGCACAGGTCGTCGCGCGAAGGAGTCAGCCGCCTCGCGTGGGAGACCCGGAGGACGTTGGCCCGACGTCGGCGCGGCTGACCGCCACTGGGGCTGTTCGCCGTCGAGGGCACTGGCGAGTACCGCTGGAGTGTCGAACTGGACGCGGAGCAATGCACCGGCTCTTCAGCACGCTCGGCGACCGAACCCGGGACGAGGTCGAAGAGGTCGCTGGCGCCGTGGCCGATATTGGGGGTCGCGTGGTTGAGCACTCCTTGTCCTGGCTGATCGTCCGCGCACCGGTCCCGGGCTAGTCTCCGGTGGCGCACACACATCACCCGCAGCGCTTGAGCGACTGACGCGTGAGCACGCGCCCCGTGTAGCACGACAGCCCGTCGTGGGAACCCGCGAGCCGCGCCCGCTGTAGCAGCCCACCCGGCGCGCTCACCGGCGAGGTTGAGAGCGCGTCATGGGCGGCGCCGCGAGGCTGCGAAAAGCTGCATGCCGACAATGTCGCCGAGCATGGCGTCGGTATCGCACATGGTGGTGGAGGTGGAACGGCACCCGCGGTCTGACGCCGCAGCACGCGCGTCACTCGACGGGGCGGACATCGGGTACTGGACCGATCTCGCGGAGCTCCTGGAGGACGGCGGGTTCGACGCGGTCCTCCTCGCGGACGTCGTCGGCCACTACGACGTGTTCCGCGGCGGGCCCGAGACGTCGCTGCGCGAGGGGCTGCAGAGCCCGAACCTCGACCCCGTGCTGCTCGGCCATGGCGGTGGTCACGCGGCGCCTCGGATTCGGCGTGACCTTCTCGACCACGTACGAGCCGCCGTTCGCATTCGCCCGGCGCATGTCGACACTCGACCACCTCACCCGCGGTCGCGTCGGCTGGAACATCGTCACGTCCTACCTACCCAACGCGGCCCGCAACTTCGGGCTCGACGACCAGATCCCGCATGACCGCCGCTACCAGCTCGCTGACGAGTACCTGCACGTGCTCTACAAGCTGTGGGAGGGATCCTGGGACGACGACGCGGTGGTGCTCGACCGGGCGAGCGGCGCCGCCACGGAGCCTTCCAAGGTGCGGTACGTCAACCATGTGGGCCCGGCCCACCGCGTCGCCGGCCCGCACCTGGTGCACCCCTCACCGCAGCGGACCCCGGTGCTCTTCCAAGCCACCGGCTCGCCTGCGGGTTCAGCGTTCGCGGGTCGGCACGCCGAGGTGCTGTTCACCGGGGGCCGGACGACTGAGCAGTTCCAGGCGGTCAAGCGCTCGGTCCTGGACGCCGCCGTCGCCCAAGGCCGCGGGCAGGACGCGGTCCGATTCGTTGTGCAGGCAGGAGTGATCGTGGGCCGCACGCAGGAGGAGGCCGAGGACAAGTGGCGCACCTACCAGCAGCACGCGAGCCTCGACGGGATCCTTGCCCACCAAGGCCTGCCGGTCGATCTCACGGCATTCCCGCGTGACCTCACCGTCGCGCAGGCGCTCGCGCGCAGCGGCACGAGCCCGGACGCGGTCCGCCTGCCGCTCGACCGCACGGTGGGCGAGGTGCTCGAGCAGATTCGCACCGGCCGTCAGGAGCGGTTCTTTGTGGTCGGCACCCCTCGGGTCGTGGCGGACGAGATCGAGCGCTGGCTTGACGTCGACGGGATCGACGGCATCAACCTGCGCCAGTATCACTCGTTCGGCACTGCCCGGGATTTCGCCGAGCTGGTGGTGCCCGAACTGCGCCGACGCGGGCGCCTCCCGGAGGCCGGGGCCGAGCCCGGCACGCTGCGCGAACGGGTCTTCGGCCATCCGCGTCTGCCTGCCGAGCACGTCGGGGCTCGCTACCGTGGTGGCGCCCACCTCGAGGCGCCGTACGAGCCGGTCCCCGAGGCCGTGCCCGCGGGCGTGTAGCCCGGGGCGGCCCGATGCGGCGTCGACGAGCGTCGCGTCGAGGCCGGGTCGCCTCAGGCGTTGGTGTATGCCTGCCAGTTCTGGTTGCCGCCGGACAGGTTGTAGACGCGCTCAAAGCCGAGGTTGCGCAGCACGTTCTGTCCGGCGTTGCCGGTGACGCCCTTGTTGCAGTAGGTGACCGTGACCAGGGCCGGGTCGAGTTCGCCGGAGCGTTCGCGCAGTTGGTCGAGCGGGATGTGGACGGAGTCGGCGACGCGGGACTTGGCGCGGTCCTTGGCCGAGCGCACGTCGACGACCTGGATCCTCTCGCCGGCGGCGCGGCGGGCCGCCAGGTCGGCGGGCGTCATGAGGGGGGCGTGGCCGTGGATCGCGCCGTCCAGGGCCATGCCGGTGTAGTGGACCGGGTCCTTGGTGGTGGCGTAGGTGGGGGAGTAGGCCAGGTCGAGGTGGAACAGGTCGGCGACGTCGGCGCCGAAGGTGATCGCGGTGGCCAGGACGTCGATGCGCTTGTCGACGCCGGAGGGGCCGATGGCCTGCGCGCCGAGCAGTCGGCCGGTGGCTCGGTCGGCGACGGCCTTGATGACCATGGACTTCCCACCGAGGTACTCGGGGCGGTCGGGCTTGATGTTGTGCAGCACCTCGACGTCGTACCCGGCCGCCTCGGCCTGGGTCTGGGTGAGCCCGGTCTGGGCGACGGCGAGGTCGAAGACCCGCACGATCGAGGTGCCGAGGATGCCACGGTGCTCCAGGCGCCCGCCGGTGATCGCGTCGCCGGCGACGCGGCCCGTCTTGTTCGCGGTCGAGCCCAGCGGCACCCAGGTCGGCCGCCCGGTGATGAGGTGGAACGACTCGGCGACGTCGCCCACCGCCCACACGTGATCGACAGACGTCCGCCCGACGCGGTCGACGGCGACCGCTCCGGTCTGCCCGACGCGCGCGCCCGCCTGGAGGGCCAGGTCGACGTTCGGGCGCACACCGACCGCGGCGATGACGAGTCCGGCCTCGACCGAGGCCTCGCCGTCCGGGCCCGCGACGGTGACGCCGGTGACGGCGCGGGGCGCGCCGTTGATGGCGGTCACTCGGGTGGCCAGGCGCAGGTCGACGTCGTGCTTGCGCAGCTCGGCGTCGACGCGGGCGGACATGTCGGCGTCCATGCGGGCCATGGCGTGGTCGAGCGCCTCGACCACCGTGACGGCCAGGCCGCGGTGGGCGAGCTGTTCGGCCATCTCCAGGCCGATGTACCCCGCCCCGACGACGACGGCCCTGGTGACCTTGCGCTCCTCGATCCAACCGCGGATCGCCGCGGCGTCGGACGGTGTGCGCACCGTGAACACCCCGGGCAGGCCCACGCCCGGGATCGGCGGGACGACCGGGGCGACGCCGGTGGCGAGCACCAGTTCGTCGTAGGTGTCCTGGAACGTCTCGCCGCCGGCCAGGTCCTTGACGGTCACGCGACGGGCGCGGGCGTCGACCGAGACGACCTCGTGGCCGGTGCGGATGTCGACGTCGTAGCGCGCCTTGAACCAGGCCGGACTACGGGGCGTCAGCGCTCTGATCTGCTCGACGTCGCCGCCCACGTAGTACGGCAGCCCGCAGCCGGAGTAGGAGATCTCGTCGCCGCGCTCGTAGACGGTGATCTGCGCGGTCTCGGTGTTCCGGCGCGCCTTGGCGGCCACAGACGTGCCGGCCGCGACGGAGCCGACAACGACGATCTTCAACGGGTTCATAGGTCCAGTTCCGCTCGTGGTTCGGGCAGTGGGGCAAGAGGTCGGCGGGCAGCCTGAGCAGGCATCGCCGTCGCTTCGATCAGGTGGCGGTGACGCGCGTGGCGAGCGCGCTCACGCGTGCCGCCAGGTCGTCATAGGCGGTGTCGAACGCGGCCGGCGTCCCGGTGGCGACCGGGTCGGGGACAGACCAGTGGACGTGGCCGTTGGCGCCCAACTCCTCATGCGCGGAGTCGCAGACGGTGACGATCACGTCGTCCGCCTCGACGACGTCGGGTAACGCGCGCGGGGTGTGGGCGCGCAGGGCCAAACCATGGCGCTCGGCGGCGGCGACGGCGCCGGGATCCACCCGCTGCGCAGGGTGCGTGCCCGCCGAGGCGCCGGGCACGGCAGAGGCCTGCGCCCACAGGGCTTCGGCGAGCTGGGAGCGGGCCGAGTTGCCGGTGCAGACGAACACGACGCGGCGGGCGGCGAACGACGGAGTCGGGAGCAGCCCGTCGAGGGCTCCGGGGGCCAAGTGGAGATAGGCGCGACGCCGGTCGGCCTCGGAGCGGGTGCGCGTCACGAAGCCCGCGCGCTCCAACACCGCGATGTGGTGGGCGAGGAGGTTCGAGGCGACGCCGAGCTCGCGCCGCAGCTCGACGGGGGCGACGTCGCCCAGCGTGAGCAGGTCGACGATCCGCAGCCGGATCGGGTCGGCCAGCGCCGCGTAGCGGGCCACACGCCCCCCGAGGCTCATCGCGCCTCCTCCGTCAGTTCAGTCATCTCACATTGACTCAATGGTGACTGAGATAACGTGTGCGCGTCAAGGGCCGCGGGAGCGTCGCACCCCTGCGGCGTCGCGCGCTGGCAGAACCGCTCGCCGCGCGACCGCTCAGGGGAGGGTGGCGATCAAGGCGGGGACGGTCACCCGCTCGCCGGCATAGAAGGGCGTCTCGAGCCGGACATGACGCCGCGCGCGTGTGGCGCGGAAGGCCCGCATGAGGTCGATGATCCGGTGCGGCTCGGCCGCTTCGAGGGCCAGGATCCACTCGTAGTCGCTGAGCCCGAAGGACGCGACGGTGCTCGACAGGACGTCGGGGAAGGGACGGGCGGCCGCGCCGTGTTCGGCCAGGAGGCGGGCCCTGACGCCGCTGTCGAGCAAGTACCACTCCAGGGATCTGACGAAGGGGTACACCGTCAGGTAACGGCCGGGCGCCTGTCCGCGGAGGTAGGCAGGTTGGTGGTCCGCGTTGAACTCCGCCGGGCGGTGTGCGCCCACGACGGACCACTGCGGTCTGGCCGCGGCGCCCCAGCGGGTTCGGCGCAACTGGTCGTAGGCGTCCTGGAGCACTGGCAGCGTGGGGGCGTGCCACCAGACGAGCCAGTCGGCGTCGGCGCGGATGCCCGATAGGCGGTAGACCCCGCGCACGACGACGTCGTGGGCGGCGACGTCGTCCAGGAACGCCGTCGCCTCGCTCGCGATCGGTTCGCGCCTGCCGGGAAGAACGCCCGGCTGGTGTTGGAAGGCCGACCACATCGTGTACAGCGGCGGATCCAGGAGCTCGCTGTCGGCTGCCCTCGGCTCTCTCGCCGGCACGGGTGCGGTGGTCATGGCCTTCTCCTTCGGTGGTCGGACGGCGCCAGCGCGGTGCGGTCTGGGGCCTGCTCCATCGCGGCGACCTCGGGGTGGTGCAGGTCGAACGCGGGGGACTCGCTGCGGATGCGCGGCAACGAGGCGAAGTTGTGCCGCGGCGGCGGGCACGACGTCGCCCACTCAAGCGAACGCCCATAGCCCCACGGGTCGTCGACCGTCACCCGTGGCGCGTGGCGCCACGTGGTGTACACGTTCCAGAAGAACGGCAGCATCGAGATCGCGGTGAGGAACGCGCCGACCGTCGAGACCTGGTTCATCCACGTGAACCCGTCGGTGGGCATGTAGTCCGCGTAGCGGCGCGGCATGCCGCGGACGCCCAGCCAGTGCTGCACCAGGAAGGTGGCCTGGAAGCCGGTGAACATGATCCAGAAGTGGACCTTGCCGAGCCGCTCGTTGAGCATGCGGCCCGTGAACTTCGGCCACCAGAAGTAGAAGCCGGCGAACATCCCGAACACGGTCGCGCCGAAGACGACGTAGTGGAAGTGCGCCACGACGAAGTAGGTGTCGGTGACCTGGAAGTCCATGGCAGGACTCGACAGGATGACGCCCGTCAGACCGCCGAACAGGAACGTCACGAGGAACCCGATGGACCAGAGCATCGGCGTCTCGAACGTGAGTTTCCCGCGCCACATCGTGCCGATCCAGTTGAAGAACTTCACGCCCGTCGGCACGGAGATGAGCATCGTCATGAACGCGAAGAACGGCAGTGTGATCGCGCCGGTCACGTACATGTGGTGGGCCCAGACGGTCACCGACAGGGCGGCGATCGAGATCGTCGCGTAGATCAGGCCCTTGTAGCCGAAGATCGGCTTGCGGGAGAAGACCGGCAGGATCTCCGAGACGATGCCGAAGAACGGCAGCGCCAAGATGTACACCTCGGGGTGGCCGAAGAACCAGAACAGGTGCTGCCACAGGATGGCGCCGCCGTTGTCCGGGTTGAACACCTGTGCGCCGAGGCGGCGGTCGGCGCCGAGCGCGAACAGCGCCGAAGCCAGCGGCGGGAAGGCCATCAGCACCAGGATGCTCGTGATGAGCGTGTTCCAGGTGAAGATCGGCATGCGGAACATCGTCATGCCGGGCGCGCGCATCGTGATGATCGTGGTGATGAAGTTGACCGCGCCGAGGATGGTGCCAAAACCGGTGAGCGCGAGGCCGAAGACCCACAGGTCTCCGCCCAGGCCAGGGCTGAACGTCGTGTTCGACAGCGGCGCGTACGCGAACCACCCAAAGGACGCGGCGCCCTGCGGGGTGAGCACGCCACCACACGTGAGGAGACCGCCGAAGAGGAAGAGCCAGAACGCGAACATGTTGAGCCGCGGGAAGGCGACATCGGGGGCGCCGATCTGCAGCGGGGTGAGGATATTGGCGAATCCCGCGAAAACTGGGGTGCCGAAGAGGAACAGCATGATGGTGCCGTGCATCGTGAAGAGCTGGTTGTACTGCTCCTTGCTCTGCACGACCTGGAGGCCCGGCTCGAACAGCTCCGCGCGGATGGCGAGCGCCATGATGCCGCCGACGCAGAAGAAGACGAGTGAGGCGGCCAGGTACATGTACCCGATCGTCTTGTGGTCGGTCGACGTGATCCACCGCACCACGGCCCGTCCCGGACGCCGCCGGGCGCGCAAGGTGGGTGTGGCGTCCGTCGGACTGAGCCGGGTTACGGCCGTGTGGTCGAGCTGCATGACTGTCCCTCTCCGCGCGGGCCGGAGCCACGCGATACCCTTGTCCTAGGACAGATTGTTGTCCTAGGACAAACGGAGAGTACACCGGGGAGCCCATGGGGGACGACATCCGCATCCGCGGGGACAGCGCCGCGACGATCGTCGCGAGCGTCCGCGACCTGGTCGCCGCGACAGTGCTGCGCCCAGGCGACGAACTCCCGACGATCCGCGCGCTGGCCGCGGAGTTGGGCGTCAACCGCAACACGGTGGCCGCGGCCTACCAGCAACTCGTGGCCAGCGGCGCCGCGCAGACCGCGGGGCGCCGGGGAACCTTCATCGCCTCGGCGCCCGACATCGTCCGCGAGGGCTTCTCCCAGCCCGACCGGTCGCGGGATCTCGGCAGCGGCAACCCCGATCCGCGACTTCTGCCCGACGTGCTGGCCGCGCTGCGCGACCTTGACTACGAGCCCTCCCTGTACGGCTCCGCGCCGGTGGAGCCCGCGCTCGGCCGGTGGGTGCGCGAGCACGCGGCCGACGAGATCGGGGCCCCGTTCCAGGTCACCGTCACCCACGGGGCGATGGACGCCGTCGAGCGCCTGCTCGCCGCGCATCTGGCCCGCGGCGACGCGATCGCGCTCGAAGACCCGTGCTTCATCGCGAGCATCGGCGCCGTCCAGCTCTCCGGATACCGCAGCGCGCCGGTCCCCGTGGATGACGAGGGCATGACGCCGCAGGGGCTCGAGTCGGCGCTGCGCGACGGCGCGCGAGCGGTGCTGCTGACCCCGCGGGCCCACAACCCCACGGGCGCGGCGCTCTCCGCCGCGCGCGCCCAAGCGCTTCAGGAGGTGCTCGAGCGGCACCCCCACGTGCTCGTGATCGAGGACGACTACTACTCGGCGCTGTCGGTGGCGCCGTATCACCGCGCGACCCCGCCGGAGGCCGCGAACTGGGCCCTGGTGCGCTCCGTGTCCAAGTTTCTCGGCCCCGACCTGCGCGTGGCGCTCGTCCTGTCCGACGCCGACACCGCCCAGCGCCTGGGCGCCCGCTTCGCCGCCAGCAACGCGTGGGTGAGCCACCTGCTGCAGCGCGCGGTGCTGCGGCTTCTTGAGGTGGGCGCCGGGGCTGACGGCGCACCGGTCGGCTTCCTGGCGACGGCGCGGGACACGTACGCGCAACGGCGCAGGCAATTCGTCGCAGACCTCGCCGCCGTGGGCGTCGAGGTGCCAGGACCCACCGACTCGATGAACGTCTGGGTCCCCGTGCCCGCTGACGCCGAGACCATCGCCGCCGGCCTTCAGGCCCTCGGATGGATCGTGCGGCCTGGCAGCGTGTTCAGCTCCAGCGGCGCCAAACACCTCGGGCTGCGGTGCACCGTGGCGGCGTTGGACGGCGAACGCTCAGCGGCGTTCGCCAAGGACCTCGCCACGGTTCTGCGCGAGGTGCGCTGACGGCGTGCGCTCTCGGATTGCGCGCCGATCCGTCCCGCCTAGTTTGGGGTGGTCGGCTCGCCCAGGTGGCGCGCGCTCCCAGGAGAGGACCCCCGGTCATGATCGTCGCAGGGCTTGTGCTGGCCGCCGTCGCCGCGTTGACTCACGTGTTCATCTTCTATCTGGAGTCGATCGCGTGGACCGGTGAGCGCGCCCGCAGGACGTTCGGCACCGGCACGGTCGAACAGGCGCAGGCGCAGCGGGACCTCGCGTTCAACCAGGGCTTCTACAACCTGTTCCTCGCCGTCGTCGTGGCGCTCGGCATCGTGCTCTACGCCGTGGGCGCCCAGACGGCCGGGGTGACGATGGTGTTCACCGGGGCCGGGTCGATGGTCGCCGCCAGCCTCGTCCTGCTGCTGTCGAGCCCCGACAAGGCGGCGGCCGCGCTGAAGCAGGGCGTGATCCCCGCGCTCGGCGTCATCGCCCTGGCGCTCGGCCTGACCCTGTGACCGCGCAGGTCTCCGGGCGGCGCGTCGACTGGTCCGAGGGCCGGTGGACCCATGAGCCGGCTGCGACGCACATCTCTCCTGAGGGAGTCCTGCGCGCGACTGCGGTGGAGGGCAGCGACGCGTGGCGGCACACCTCGTACGGGTTCGTGCACGACAGCGAGCACGCGCTCGTCGCGCCGTTCGCCCCCGACTCCGGCGTCGAGGTCGAGTTCGGCACGCCGTTCTCCCAGCAGTTCGACCAGGCCGGGGTGTTCGTGCGCGCGTCGCACGAGCACTGGGTCAAGGCGGGCGTCGAGTTCGCCGACGGCGTCCCCCAGATCGGCGCCGTCGTGACCGACGGTCGGTCGGACTGGTCGGCGTCGCCGGCCCCCGAAAGGGGCGACGCCCGCGTGACGTTCCGCGTCAGCTGGTCGGGTGACGCCCTGACGATCCGCGCCCGCCAGGGGGAGCGGAGATGGCAGCTCGTGCGCGTCGTTCCCTTCGACGCCCGCGATGGCGTCAGCGCGGGGCCGTTCCTGTGCGCTCCCACGCGCGCCGGCCTGCAGGTCCCGTTCTACGCCTGGCGGACAGGCGCGCCCGACGACTCACTGCACTGAGCGACGCGGCGCCGTGCGGCCCCGGTCCGTGACGTCTGTCATGCCCGACCCGGGAGTCTCGCACCCGAATCGGTGAGCGGCCGCACTACCGGCGGCCGCCATCGGCGCTGAGGCTTGTGACATGACTTCACAGGCAGTGATCACCGTCAGCGGGGCCCGCCGACGCTATGGGGCGTTCGAGGCGGTGCGTGGGGTGGACCTCGCCGTGCGGCGCGGCGAGCTCGTCGCGCTCCTGGGCACCAACGGCGCCGGCAAGACGTCGCTGGTCGAGCTCGTCGAGGGCCTGGCCCCACCCAGCGCGGGCGAGATTCGCGTGCTGGGCCTGGATCCGCGACGTCGTCGGCGCGACGTCGTCGGGCGCATGGGCATCATGCTCCAGGAGGCGGGATTCTCCGCCGACCTCACGGTCGCCGAGACCGCCCGCATGTGGGCGGGCACGCTCTCGGCGCCGCGTCCCGTCGCCGAGGCGCTCGACGTCGTCGGCCTGGCCCACCGCGCCGACCTGCGGGTCGCCTCCCTCTCGGGCGGGGAGCGCCGTCGCCTCGACCTGGCGTTGGCGGTCATGGGACGCCCGCAGGTGCTGTTCCTCGACGAGCCCACCACCGGGCTGGACCCGGAGTCGCGCCGCGCGACCTGGGGGCTTGTGCGCGGCCTGCTTGAGGAGGGCGTCACGGTGCTGCTGACCACGCACTACCTTGAGGAGGCTGAGGCGCTCGCCGACCGAATCGCGATCATGCACGCCGGGCGGATCGTCACCGAGGGCGCCGTCGCCGACATCGTGGCGGCCGAGCCGTCACGCATCTCCTTCGTGCCGCACGACGCCGCAGGCGCCGTCGTGCCCCTGCGCCCGGTGGACGTACCGACGCTCCACGGCGCCGTCGCCATCGACCGCGGCCGGGTGAGCGTCCGCACCGAGCGTCTGCAGGACGACCTGGGGACGCTGCTCGGCTGGGCGAGCGCCCATGCGCTGCGTCTGGGCGATCTCGACGCGCGATCGGCCTCCCTCGAACAGGCCTTCCTCGCCATCGCCGCGATGTCGGGCGACGGCGTCGAGGGCGCTGATCGCGCCCAGCACACCCACCCCGACAAAACCCTCGGAAGCGAGACCGCCGCATGAGCGCCTCAACCGCACCGCCCACGGCCCGCCCAGCGGGCCCCGCACGTCGCCCGGCGCGAGCCCGGGTCACGTCCCTGGCGCGCGCCGAGCTGCTCCTGCTGCTGCGCAACCGCACGGCGCTGTTCAACGCCCTGCTGCTGCCGGTGATGACCGTGGTCATCTTCGGCTCGATCGCACTGGCGAACGATCCCGACGCCGGCGCCCGCGCGGCGCTCGGCGCTCGGCTGCTTCCGATGCTGCTCGCGTACGCGCTGATGTTCGTCGTCTACTACAACCTGACGACGACGCTGGTCGCGCGCCGTGAGGACCTGGTGCTCAAGAGGCTGCTGACCGGCGAGTCCTCGCCCGGCGAGGTGCTCGCGGCGACCGCGGCGCCAGCCGTCGCGATCGTGCTCGCCCAGGGCGCGCTCGGCGCGATCGCCGTCGTCGCCATGTTCGGGACGCCGCCGCTCACCAACCCGCTGCTGGCGCTCGTCGCGCTCGCGGGAGGCATGGCGCTGTTCGCGCTGCTGGCCGCGGCGAGCGCGGGCCTCACGAAGTCCGTCGAGTCGGCGCAGCTGACCACCCTGCCGATCCTCGTGGGCGCGCTCGCCCTGTCGGGCACCGTGGCGCCCCTGAGCGCCTCACCTGAGGCCATGGAGCGCATCGGGAGGTTGACGCCGCTGCAGCCGGTGTTCGAGCTCATGCGCCTGGGCGTCGCGGGCACGGGCGACGACGGCGCGGCGCTGACCTTCGCCGAGACGTTCCAGGCCGCGGGGTTCCCCGCCGCCGTGCTGGCCGTATGGCTCGTCGCCGCGGCCTTCGCCGCGCGCCGGTGGATGCGCTGGCAGCCGCGGCGGTGAGGGCGCGCGCGGCGACGTTCGGGCTGCGCGCGTGACACCCTGGCCATCATGAGCGGGGCCATCACCAGCGGGGCCGGCGGCGCCAGGGGAGGCGCGCCGACGCTGCGCGTGCGCGGCGGCGCGACAGGGGTCGAGGCGTACACCCGGGTGACGCTGTACTGCTTCGCGTTCCTCGAGCCGCTGATGCTGCTGGCGATGGTGGGGGCGCTCGCGACCGATCCGGCCGAGCCCACCTCGGCGCGGCCCCTGGCGCTCGTCGTGCTCGCGGTCGGGCTGGCGCACCTGGTCGCTTGCCTCGCCACCACGCGCGCGGGACTGACCCGGCGCACCGGCCGCTGGCGGCGCCGGGCGCTGGGCGCGCTCGCGGTGACGGGCGGCGCGGGCGTCGCGGTCGCGCTCGTGCTGCTCCCGACCGGCGGGATGCCGTACTTCTCGCAGGACCCGCGGTCCGCGATGATCATCGCCGTCGGGCAGTTCTCCTGCGGGGCGCTGGCCGTCACGGCACGCCTGCGCGGGCTGCTGCTCGGCGCCGTCGGCACGGGCGCGCTGGCGGGCGCGGGCGCGCTGCTCGACCGCACGGCCGGCGAGGCCGCCGCGCTGGTCGGCATCGGGTTCACCGTCACGCTCGCCTACGCCGGCTCGATCCGGCTGACCGTGTGGATCCTCGACGTCGTCCGCGCGCTCGACTCCGCACGGGCCGCCGAGGCGCGTCTCGCCGTCGCCGAGGAGCGGCTGCGCTTCTCGCGCGACCTGCACGACGTCGTCGGGCGCGCCCTGTCCGCCGTCGCCGTCAAGAGCGAGCTCGCCGCCGAGCTCGCCCGGCGCGACGACCCGCGCGCCGTCGGCGAGATGCTCGCCGTGCGATCGCTCGCCCAGGACTCGCTGCGCGAGGCGCGCGGTGTCGTGGCCGGATACCGCGCCGTCGACCTGGACGCCGAGCTCGCGGGGGCGCGCTCGCTGCTGGCGTCCGCCGGGATCGCCACCCGGATCGTCGGAGACGTGGGCCGGCTGCCGGCCCCGGTGCAGGAGGCGCTGGCCTGGGTGGTGCGCGAGGCCGTCACCAACGTGGTGCGGCACTCCGAGGCGCGCACCTGCACACTCGACGTGGCGGTCGACGACGACCAGGTGCGGCTGCGCGTGGTCAACGACGGACTGGCCCGGGTCGCCGCCGACCGCGGCGCCGATGGCTCCGGCGGGTCCGGCCTGGCCGGACTGCGCGAGCGGCTCGCCGCCGTCGGCGGCACGCTGACGGCGGGGCGCGACGGCGCCCGGTTCGTCCTCGAGGCGCACGCCCCGCGTGGCCCAGGGGCGCAGGTGGCGGCGTGATCCGGATCGTGCTGGCCGACGACGAGGGCCTCGTGCGCGACGCCGTCGCCACGCTGCTGGGCCTGGAGGCGGACCTCACCGTCGTCGGCGCCGCCGCGTCCGGGACCGAGGCGGTCGCGCTCGTGCACAGACACCAGCCGGACGTCGCCGTCGTCGACCTGCAGATGCCCGGCCTCGACGGCATCGCGGTCGCGGAGGAGCTCGCGCGCTCGGCGCCCGCCGTCGCCGTCGTCGTCGTCACCAGCCACGGGCGGCCCGGCCACCTCAAGCGGGCGCTCGCCGTCGGCGTCCGCGCGTTCCTTCCCAAGACGGCCTCGGCCGCCGTGCTCGCGGCGGCGATCCGTCAGGTCGCCGCGGGCGGCCGGTACGTCGACCCGGAGCTGGCCGCCGACGCCATCGCCGCCGGCGACTCCCCGCTGACCGGCCGTGAGGCCGACGTCCTCGAGCTCGCGGCCGACGGCGCCCCGGTCGAGGAGATCGCCCGCCGAGCCGCGCTGGCGCCCGGGACCGTGCGCAACTACCTGTCGAGCGCCGTCGCCAAGCTCGGCGCCGCCAACAGACATGAGGCCGCGCGCGTGGCGCGCGAGCGCGGCTGGCTGTGACGGCCCGACCGGTGGAGGTCAGGCCGTCGCAGCCATGCCACGTTCAGCGGCCGGGACGCGACCTCACTCGTAGCGCAGCGAGGAGATCGGGTCTGCCTTGGCCGCCCGCAGGGCGGGCAGGGTGCCGGCGAGGAACGCCACCAGCATGACGCCGGCGATCACGCCGAGAACCGTCAGCGGCTCGAACACGAACAGGTCGAGGCCGGGAAGGTCGGCGAGGATGCCGCCCGAGAGCGCGGACGAGATGACGCGCCCGGTGACCATGGCGGCCAGCACGCCGACCGCGGAGCCGAGCAGGCCGATGACGGTGGCCTCGACCGAGAACAGGGCGAACACCTTGGCCGACGACAGACCCATGGCCTTCATGAGGCCGACCTCGCGGGTGCGCTCCTGCACCGCCATGAACAGGGTGTTGATGATGCCGATCGACGCCGCGATCAGGGCGATGACGGCGAACGACGACAGCACGAACACGACCGTGTCGATCACGGAGGTGAACATCCCGAGCTGGTCGTCGACCGTCATCGACTCGAAGCCCTCGGCGGCCAGGGCCGCCTGCAGGTCGGCGGTCGCGTCCTGGCCGGCGTCCGGGTCGTAGGTGACGAACGCGGCCATGTGCAGCACCGGGGCGCCCGGGTCGCGGCCGACGCTCGCGAGGTCGACGAGGGCGTCCGTGAGCGCAGGGTTGGGGACGGCGCCCGCGGAGCCCAGGAGTCCCGGCTCGGCGATGCCGACGACCGTGACGGGCTGCGTGACGATCGTGCCGGTGGCGTCGGTGAGCCCGAGGTCGACCATGGCGCCCACGGCGTCGGCGGGGGAGTCGAAGCCGAGCGGCGTGACGTAGGACGTCGGCAGGATGACCTGCGGCTCGTCGGTCGTGAGGTCGACGTTCGATCCGGCGGCGAGCTCGACGTGCATGCCCGGCAGCGCCATCCCGAGCGAGATCTCATACGGCGAGGAGCCGTCGGCCTGGACGAAGTCGAGGGCGACCATGCGCAGCGGGGACACGTCGAGCACGCCGGGGGTGGCGGCGATCGTGTCGAGGTCGGCGGCGGTCAGCGCGAGCGTCGGGCCCATGGCGCCGGCCATGGGGCCACCGGACATCGTCGCGCGGTCGGGGTCGAAGACCGTGGGCCCGTCGCTCGCGGGAGCGTCATCGTCGAGCGGCGTGACGGTCAGCACGTCGTTGACGCCGATGGTCGCGACGGTGTCCGCCATGAAGGAGTTCACGCCCGCGCCGAGCGCGTTGGTCAGGGTCAGGGCGAACGCCCCGATGACGATGGCCAGCGCCGTCAGGGTGGTGCGCAGCCGGGAGCGGAACGCGTTGGCGTTCGCGCGCTTGATGACGTCGAGGGCCTTCACGCGGCCACCTCCTGGTCGGTCGCAGGCTTGTCGGTCGCGGACACGATGAGCCCGTCGGCGATGGTCACGGCGCGGTCGCAGCGGGCGGCCAGCTCCTCGTCGTGGGTGACGACGACGAGCGTGATGCCCTGCGTGCGGTTGAGGTCGAAGAGGATCGACTCGACCGTCGCGCCCGTGTTCGAGTCGAGGTTGCCCGTCGGCTCGTCGGCGAAGATCACCGACGGCCGGTTGATGAGGGCGCGCGAGATGACCACGCGCTGCTTCTGACCGCCCGACAGGTCGTTGGCCTTGTTCCCGGCCTTGTCCTCGATGCCCAGCTGGGCCAGCGCCGCCAGCCCGCGCTCCTTGCGCTCGCGCGCAGGGACGCCCGCGATGGTCAGCGGCATCGTCACGTTGTCGAGCACCGAGTTCTGCGCGTTGAGGAAGAACTGCTGGAAGACGAACCCGAACTCGGCGTTCCGCGTCCGGTTGAGCTCCCGCTCGCCGAGTCCCGAGGTCTCGGTGCCGTGCAGCGTGATCGACCCCGCGGTCGGGCGGTCCAGCAGGGCGAGCAGGTGCATGAGCGTCGACTTGCCCGAGCCGGACTTGCCGACGATCGCGAGCGACTCCCCGGCCTGGATGTCGAGGTCGACGCCGCGCAGCGCGTGGAACGCGTTGGCCCCCGCCCCGTACGTCTTGTGCAGATCCCTCACCGAGATCAGTGGTGCGGACATGGAGTCCCTTCCGTGTGGTGATTCCTGTGCCATGCGGTCTGAGCACCACTGTCCGCGACGGGCGGCGCCGGGGAATCCCGCAGCCGCAGGCACTCGCGTACCGCGTCCGCGGTACGCGTGGTACCGCGCCGGTGCGACGCCCGGCGCGGGAGCATGGGTGATGCTGGTCGCCATGAGGGAAGCGATCCGCGGGCGGGGTGTCACGCCGCTGACCCCTGTCTCGACGCGACCGCCCTGGACCTGGCCGTGGTTCGGGCATGTCATGGCCACCCTCGCCGTGCTGCTCTCGGCCGCAACGGACTTCGACCCGGGACGGGCGCACCACGCCGTCGGCCTGCGCTGGTCCGGCCCCGTGATGGGCTTCGCCGCCGCGGCAGTCCTGGTGCTCCTGGTCCGGCGCCGCTTCCCGCGCGCCGCGCTGGCCGCGACCCTCGCCCTGGTGGTCGCGGGCACCGCCGTCGGGGAGTTCGACGCCAGCACGGTCGTCGCGGTCGCGGTCGCCGTGTTCACGGCCGTTCAGCACCTCCCGCGCCGGGTCTCCACGGTGGCCGTCGTCGGCGTCGCGCTGACGGTGGCCGCGTGCGCCTTCGTGGGCGGTCGGTGGCAGACCCAGCACGTCCTGGTCGTCCTGCTCGGCGCCGCGCTCGGCGAGGCCGCGCGCTCGCAGCGCGAGCAGCTCACCGAGGCGCGCGAACGCGCCGAGCGCGCCGAGGCCACGCGCGACGCCATCGCGCGGCGGCGCGTCGCCGAGGCGCGCCTGTCGATCGCCCGTGACCTGCATGACGTCGTCGGCCACCAGATCGCCGTCATCAACCTGCATGCGGGCGTCGCCTCCGCCGCCCTCGCCGCACGGCCCGACGACGCCGCGCGCTCCCTGGCCGTCATCCGCACGTCCTCGCGCGACGTCCTCACGGAGATCGGCGACCTCATGGCCGCGCTGCGCGACCCCGCCGCGTCCGACGTCGGACCCGCCGGGCTCGCCCGGCTCGACGACGTGGTGCGCGACTTCGGGGTCCTGGGGCTCGCGGTGCGCCGCCGCACCGAGGGCGAGCCGCGCGACCTGCCGGGCGCCGTCGACGCGACCGCGCTGCGCGTCGTCCAGGAGGCCCTGACCAACGCGCACAAGCACGGCGCCGACGCCCGCGCCCACCTGCTCGTCGAGTACCTGCCGGCGAGCCTGCGCATCACCGTCACCAACCGGATCGGCGCCGACGCCGCGGCGTTGAGCGTCGGCACGGGGCTCGGCGTCGTCGGCATGACCGAGCGGGTCGAGTCCGTCCGCGGCTCCATGACCTCGGGCGACGACGGCGCCGGCGTGTGGCGCGTCGTCGTCGACCTGCCCACCGACACCCAGGGAGACCAGCCGTGATCTCGGTCCTCGTCGCGGACGACCAGGCGCTCGTGCGCTCGGCGGTCGTCGACCTCGTCAGCCACGCCGACGGGCTCGACGTCGTCGGCCAGGCCGGCGACGGCCGGCGCGCCGTCGAGCTCGCCCGCCGGCTACGGCCCGACGTCGTCCTCATGGACGTGCGCATGCCCGGAATGGACGGCATCGCCGCCACCCGGGAGATCTGCGACGACCCGGCGCTCGCGGACGTGCGCGTGCTCGTGCTGACCACGTTCGAGGACGACGCCTACATCGTCGGGGCGCTGCGGGCCGGAGCGAGCGGGTTCCTCGGCAAGGGCTCGGACCCC
Source organism: Xylanimonas ulmi (assembly GCF_004216535.1). Lineage (NCBI taxonomy): Bacteria > Bacillati > Actinomycetota > Actinomycetes > Micrococcales > Promicromonosporaceae > Xylanimonas > Xylanimonas ulmi. The sequence continues at coordinate 1,584,361 of NZ_SGWX01000001.1, read as the reverse complement.
GATCAGATCGTGGCCGCCGTGCGCGCGGTGCGCGCGGGCGACGCCCTGCTGTCGCCGACGGCGACCCGAACCCTCATCGACCGGTATGTGCGGCCCACCGACACGGCCCCGGGGGAGACGCCCGCCGCGCTCGCCGCGCTGACCGAGCGCGAGGTCGAGATCCTCACCCTCGTCGGCCGCGGGCTGTCCAACGCGCAGATCGCGGCGGACCTGGTCATCTCGCCCCACACGGCCAAGACCCACGTCAACCGGGTCATGACCAAGCTCCACGCGCACGACCGCGCCCAGCTCGTCATCGCCGCCTACGAGAACGGGCTGGTCCGCGCCCAGGGCGCGTGACCGACGAGTCTGACTGGTCCGAGGGCGGGGGAGCGGGGATGCTCGTCCCGGGTGGGCGGTCCGGCCCGAGGCGAGAGGAGCCCTCATGACGGGTGTCACGGTCGCGCGGATGTCCGAGGTTGACGAGCGGCTCCACGGGCAGGTGGCGCGCGTGTTCGTCGAGGCGTACGCGCAGGACCTCGCGGCGCTGTGCGCCGATCAGGACCGCTGGGCGTCCGCGCTCGACGGCTGCTTCGCGCCGGACGTCTTCTACGTCGCGGTCGAGGACGGGAAGATCCTCGGCATCGCGGCCGCGTCACACGGCGCGCGGCGCGCCATTCGGCTCGACGGCGCCGCCCTGCGCCGTCACCTCGGCGTGCTGCGCGGCGCCGTCGCCCACCTGGTGCTGCGTCGCACATTCCACCGGACCCTGCCGTACCCGGAGACGACGGGATACGTCGAGTGTGTCGCGACCACCCCGAGCGCCCGGGGCCGCGGGGTGGCGACGGCGCTCATGCGCCACATCGAAGGGCTCCCGTTCGAGGAGCTGGTGCTCGAGGTGACCGACGCCAACGCCGGCGCTCACCGGCTGTACGCCCACCTGGGCTATCAGGAGTTCGCGCGCAAGAGGGCACGGTTCCCGCGGCTCGCCGGGTATCGCGAGGCGATCTCGATGCGCAAGCGCTGACCTGAGACAGCGTCGCCGCTCGCCCTCACGATCAACCCGGCCCGGGTCGGCGAGGAGACTCTGCTACGTCACGGCGCGCTGTTGAACTGCGGTACTCAGTGTTACTGTGTAGCGGTAGTCAGTGACACCGAGTAGCGGGAGGGCATGTGGGCAAGCAGATGACCGAGATGCTCAAGGGCATCCTGGAGGGCGTCGTCCTCGCGGTCCTCGCCCGGCGCCCCGCCTACGGCTATGAGATCACCGCGTGGCTGCGCGAGCAGGGGTTCGCCGACATCGCCGAGGGCACGGTCTACGCGCTGCTGGTGCGCGTCGAGCAGCGCAGGCTCGTCGACGTCGAGAAGGTCGCCTCCGAGAAGGGCCCGCCGCGCAAGGTCTACTCGCTCAACGCGGAGGGGCGCGCCAGCCTCGACGAGTTCTGGAACACCTGGGGCTTCCTCGCCGACCGGCTGGAGAGGCTCCGAGAGGGAGGGCAGTGACGATGGCTGCGAAGTGGATCGAGTCGGTGACCGGCTCCCTGGCGCAGAAAAGGCAGTACAAGCGGGCGAAGGCCCGCATCGACGCGCTTCCCGGGCCCTACGCCGCGGCGGCGGGCGCGGTGAGCCGGTACCTCATGTACTACGCCGGGGTGACCGACGGCGAGACGCTCGTGGCCATGACCGCCGACCTCGCCGACCTCTGGGAGCGCGCGGCCGCCGACGGCACGCCCATCGCCGACATCGTGGGCGACGACCCGGTCGAGTTCGCCGAGACGTTGGCCCGGGCCTACGACGGGCGTCAGTGGATCGACAAGGAGCGCGAACGCCTGGTCGCGGCGATCGACCGAGCCGAGCGGGGCGAACGGGCATGACCGCCGCGGTCGCCGTGCGCGGCGTCGAGAAGCGCTACGGAGAACTGAGCGTGCTGCGCGGCGTCGACCTCGACGTCGAGTCCGGCAGCGTCGTCGCGCTGCTCGGGTCGAACGGCGCGGGCAAGACCACCCTCGTGCGGATCCTGTCGACGCTGCTGCCCGCTGATGGCGGCGAGGCGTCGGTCAACGGCTTCGACGTCGCGACGCAGGGCGCGAAGGTGCGTGAGTCGATCAGCATGGCCGGACAGTTCGCCGCCGTCGACGAGGTCCTCACCGGCCGCGAGAACCTCGTGCTCGTCGCCCGGCTTCGCCACCTCGCCGACCCCCGCGCGACCGCCGCCGACCTGCTCGACAGGTTCGCGCTGTCCGACGCGGCCGACCGCCGCGTGGCGACCTACTCCGGTGGCATGCGCCGTCGGCTCGACCTGGCGATGAGCCTGATCGGCGACCCGCCCGTCGTGTTCCTCGACGAGCCGACGACCGGACTCGACCCGCAGGCGCGACGCGACGTCTGGGACGCCGTGCGCCGGCTTGCCGCCGCGGGCACGACGGTGCTGCTGACCACCCAGTACCTCAACGAGGCCGAGGAGCTCGCCGATCGCGCAGCGATCCTGCACGAGGGCCGGATCCTCGTCCACGGCACGATCGACGAGCTCAAGGCGCTGCTGCCCCAGGCCACCGTCGAGTACGTCGAGAGACAGCCGACCCTCGAGGAGGTCTTCCTCGCGCTGACCACGGAGCGACCATGAGCACGCACTTCGCCACCGACGCCGCCACGCTGACCGGCCGATCGCTGCGGCACATCGCGCGCAGCCCGGACACCATCATCACGACCGCGCTCATGCCGATCGCGTTCCTGCTGCTGTTCGTGTACGTGCTGGGCGGGGCGATCGAGACGGGCGCCTCCGTCCCCTACGTCACCTACCTGTTGCCGGGGATCCTGGTGATCACGGTCGCCTCGGGCGTCTCCTACACCGGCTACCGACTCTTCCAGGACCTGCAAGGCGGAATCGTCGAGCGGTTCCGCTCGATGCCCATCGCGCCACCGGCCGTGCTGTGGGCGCACGTGCTCACCTCGCTGGTGGCCAACGTCCTGTCCCTGGCGATCGTGGTCGCCGTCGCGACGCTCATGGGCTTTCGCAGCGGCGCCGGCGTGGGTGGGTGGCTCGCGGTGTTCGGGGTCATGGTGGTGTTCACGCTCGCGCTGACCTGGCTCGCCGTCCTCGCCGGCCTCACCGCGAAGTCGATCGACGGGGCGACCGCGTTCAGCTACCCCCTGATCTTCCTGCCCTTCCTCAGCTCGGCGTTCGTCCCGACCGGCACGATGCCCGGCCCGGTGCGCTGGTTCGCGCAGCACCAGCCGGTCACCGCGATCGTCGACGCCCTTCGGGCGATCTTCGCGGGGGAGCCCGTCGGCGCCGCGATCTGGATCGCCCTCGGCTGGCTCGGCGCAGTCCTCATCGTCGGGTACGCCTGCGCGACGCTCGCCTACCGCCGCCGGACCTCCTGAGCACGCTGCCCGTCGGCGCGGTGGTCGTCCGGCGCGTCGGCGCCGGCCGCGGCCGGCGCCGACGGGGACCTCAGGCCGCCGCGCCGGCGGCGGTCGCCTCCGGGACCTCGACGAGACGACCCGTGGCGACGTCGTACACGTAGCCGTAGACGGGGATGCGCGCGGGCACCAGGGGATGCGACTTGATCCGCCGCACATCGTCGGTGACGCTGCGCGCCTGGTCCGAGATGGTCAGCCAGTCGATGTACTGCGCCTCGGCGGATCCCGGCTCGGCGCCCACGTCGTGGAAGCCGTCCGGGCGCAGCTCGGCGGTCTCGAAGCTGCTGGCCAGCAGACCGCGCATGACGTCGTCCGTGAAGAACTCCATGCCGCAGTTGGTGTGGTGGACCACGAACCACTCGCGCGTTCCGAGCAGCTTGTAGGAGATGACCAGGGAGCGGATCGCGTCGTCGGACGCACGTCCCCCGGCGTTGCGGATGACGTGCGCGTCGCCCTCGGCCAGCCCCGCGTACTTGGCCGGGTCGAGCCGGGCGTCCATGCACGTGAGGATCGCGAACCCGCGCGCAGGGGGCAGGGCGAGCGCGCCCTTCTCGCCGAAGTCCGCGGCGTAGGCGGCATTGGCGGCGAGCACTTCGTTGAGCACTGACATCTTCAGCCCTTCGGTACGGCGTCCGGTGTTTCGCGCGCACATCTCGCGCGCTGCGGCACGCGCCGGTGACGCTACGCGCGCGTGCGCCGCGCCGCGCCGGCAGCAGGGCGCCGTCTCGCGATCTGGACGCACCCGGTCGGGGCGCAGGGCCGCTCCGGGCGAGCGGCCGAGACGGGCCGGGACTTCTTGACGCTGTACATACTAGTAGTTACAGTCGAGCCATGGAGACGCGAGAGCGCCTGACGACGGCCATGGCGGAGCTGCTCTGGGAGCGCGGGTACGCGGCGACCAGCCCGCGCGACGTGCTGGCCCGCGCGGGCGTGGGCCAGGGGTCCATGTACCACCACTTCGACGGCAAGCACGGGCTGGCCGTCGAGGCGATGGAACGCGTGGTCGCAGACCTCCTGGCCCCCTCGGCGCTGCTCGCCGACGGCGACGGCTCGCCGCTCGACCGCCTCAAGCGGTACCTGTCGCTGCCACGCGCCGGCACGCGCGGGTGCCGCGTCGGACGCATGACCCAGGACCCCCAAGTGGTCGCCGACGCGGAGCTGCTCGGCATCGTGGCCGGCGCCTTCGACACCATGCTCGGGCGCTGGAGCGACGCGATCGCGGACGCCGTCGCCGCGGGAGAGCTGCCCGCGAGCACCGTGCCGGACGATCTCGCGCGCACGCTCGCCGCCGTCATCCAGGGCGGCTACGTCCTGGCGCGCGCCCAAGGCGCACAGGAGCCCATGGACGCGGCGATCCGCGGCGCCGTCGCGCTGCTCGACGCCGCCAGCGCGGCCGCGCGCGCGGCGACCTCGGCCTGACCCATCCCGACCCAACCCCGACCCATCCCGACACAGGAGAAGACCATGACGGTTCGCATCGGCATCAACGGCTTCGGGCTTGACGGCCGTCGACGAGCGTGAGGCCGGAGAGCACATCGGACATGAGCGTCATCGTAGGCGGTGATATGTGATATGTCACGTATTGCCCGATGTCGGGAGGAGTCGATGCCTGCTACGCACGACACTCCAATCGCTGTGCTGCGTCTGTCGGTTGGGTCACTTGCCGGTCCGTCGGCGACGATGGAGCCGTGCGACTCATCGACAACGTCAACGACCTCGTTGGGGACGATTTGAGGGGCGAGCTGAAGCCAGGGTCGAAGCTCAGGATCGCCGCCTCGACGTTCTCGATCTTTGCCTTCGAGGCGCTGCGCCAGGAGTTGGAGCAGATCGAGGAACTCCAGTTCGTCTTCACGCAGCCGGCCTTCCCGCCCCCTTCGGCGATGGGCGCGTCGTCACCGAAGGAGCGCCGGCAGTTCTTCATCGCGCCGCCCCACGGGGGTGCGGCCGCGGAGGGCAGCCTGTACGGCTCCCAGTTCGAGATCCGGTTGCGCAACCGCATGACCCAGCGCGCGATCGCGCGGGAGTGCGCAGAGTGGGTCCGCAAGAAAGTGACCTTCAGGGCGAACGCAACAGGCAACCCGATGCAGCAGTTCGCGATGGTCGACGACGACGTCACCTACATGCCGCTCCAGGGCTTCACTACTGCCGACCTGGGCCTGGGACGCGGCAACGCCGTGTCCAACCTCGTCAACCGGTTCGACGAGCCGGCGATGACGACCACGTACCTTGCTCTCTTCGACCAAGTCTGGAACAGCCCCGGCCAGCTCCGCGACGTCACCGACGCTGTCCACGAGCAGATCGTCGGCGTGTACGCCGAGAACGCTCCTGCTCGGATCTACTTCCTGATCCTCTACAACATCTTCAGTGAGTTCCTCGACGACATCAGCGAGGACGTTCTCCCGAACGACCGCACGGGCTACCAGGAGACGGCGGTATGGAACGCGCTGTACGACTTCCAGAAGGACGCAGCGACGGGCATCATCAACAAGCTCGAGCACTACAACGGCTGCATCCTTGCCGACAGCGTCGGCCTCGGAAAGACGTTCACGGCCTTGGCGGTCATCAAGTACTACGAACTGCGCAACAAGTCCGTCCTGGTCCTGTGCCCGAAGAAGCTCGCGGAGAACTGGACCAACTACAACGCGAACCTGACGACCAACATCTTTGCGAAGGACCGGTTCAACTACGACGTCCTCGCCCACACTGACCTCTCGCGCACGGGCGGCGAGAGCCTCGGCCTGCGGCTGGACCGGATCAACTGGGGCAATTACGACCTGGTCGTGATCGACGAGTCGCACAACTTCCGCAACGCGGACTACGCCGAGGAGAAGGAGTCGCGCTACCAGCGGCTTATGCGGCAGGTCATCCGCGAGGGCGTGAAGACCAAGGTGCTGATGCTGAGCGCAACGCCGGTCAACAACCGGTTCAACGATCTGAAGAATCAGCTCCAGCTCGCCTACGAGGGCGAGTCCGAGAACCTCGAGAAGGACCTTGGCTTGACGACGACGATCGACGCCGTCTTCCGAGACGCCCAACGCGTCTTCAATGAGTGGTCGAAGCTTGAGCCAGCAGACCGGACGACCGACCGCATCCTCCAGATGCTCGACTTCGACTTCTTCGAGCTCCTGGACGCGGTCACGATCGCGCGGTCGCGCCGCCACATCCAGACGTTCTACGACACCAGGGCCATCGGCGCGTTCCCGCAGCGCCGCACGCCGCTTTCGTACCGAACCCCGATCACGGATCTTGACGGTGCCCCGACCTTCGACGAGATCCTCGAGTCCCTCCAGCGTCTGAACCTCGCGGTCTACACCCCGCTCGCATACGTGTTCCCGTCACGGCTGCCCAAGTACGAGGACAAGTACAACGTCGCGGGCGGGACCGCCAGGGAGAACCTTGGCCAGGCCGGCCGCGAGCAGGGCCTCAAGGTGCTTATGACTGTGAACCTCCTCAAGCGTCTCGAGAGCTCGGTCGAGGCGTTCCGCCTCACCCTCGCACGTATCGAGCAGTCCGTCACTGGCATGCTGGACACCCTCGCGGCTGGTTCGATCACGCACGACGTCGCGAACGACGTCGCCGGCATGGACTTCGACGCCGACGATGAGGACGACGCCAACGTCGAGGCGTTGACGATCGGCGCGAAGATCACCATCGACATCCGAGACATCGACATCGAGACCTACAGCCGAGACCTACGCCAGGACCGCTCCGAGCTCCGCGAGCTGCTGCGCCTGATGACCGCCATTCGGCCCGAGCACGACCTCAAGCTCCGGCGCCTGCTCCAGATCGTCCGCGACAAGGTGGCCCACCCGATCAACCCGGGCAACAAGAAGGTCCTCATCTTCTCGGCCTTCGCCGACACCGCCCGCTACCTCTATGAGCACCTCGCTCCAGCGGCCGCGTTGCTAGGCTCGGAAGCCGCCCTCGTCACAGGCGGCGCGGCCGGCGCGAAGACGACGCTCCCCGCGAGGTCGAGGGGTCGCGGCTATGATGTCCAGGAGGTCATGACCCTCTTCTCGCCGCGCTCCAAACAACGCCACCTGACGATGCCTGAGGCCGAGAAGCAGGACAGGGAGGTGGACCTCCTCGTCGGCACCGACGTCATCTCCGAGGGCCAGAACCTCCAGGACTGCGACTATCTCGTTAACTACGACATCCACTGGAACCCCGTGCGGATCATTCAGCGGTTCGGCCGCATCGACCGCATCGGCTCGATCAACACCGAGATCCAGCTCGTCAACTTCTGGCCCGACATCACCCTCGACGCCTACATCAACCTCAAGGAACGCGTCGAGAACCGCATGGTCATCGCCGACGTCGCCGGTACGGCCGACGACAACGTCCTGACCCACGAGTCCAGCGACGCCCCGTTCCGCAAGGAGCAACTGCGCCGTCTCCAGGACGAGGTCATAGAACTTGAGGATGTGCGCACCGGTGTGTCCATCACTGATCTCGGGCTGAACGACTTCCGCATGGACCTACTCGGCTATATGGACGACGCCGGCAACACAGTGGCTCTGCCTAAGGGCCTGCACGCTGTCGCCCCTGCCGACCCCGACAAGGGACTGGTCCCGGGCGTCATCTTCGCCCTGCACAACCTCGAGGCCGACGAAGCGATGAACCGCGGCAACCGGCTCCACCCGCACTACCTCGTCTACCTGTCTGACGACGGCGAGGTGATCGCCGACCACACCGAAGCCAAGCGACTCCTCGATCTACTGCGTGCCGGCTGCCGCCCCTTCGACGAGCCCGTCGCCGACGTCGTCGCGCGGTTCAACGCAGATACGAAGGACGGCGCGAAGATGGGCAAGTACTCCGGTCTTCTGACCGATGCAATCGGTTCGATGATCGATGTCACCGACGAACGCGATATCGATTCTCTCTTCTCCGCCGGCCCGACGACCGCACTCACCCAGCAGATCGCCGGCCTCGACGACTTCGAACTCATCGCCTTCATCGCCGTGGTCGACCGCGATGCCTGACGCCCGCATCCTCTTCCGGTGGCCGACCGCCGCAGCGTTCGGCCGTGTCGTCCCCAAGAACGCGATCTACAACCACGGGGCCGTCCACGCCGCGGTGAAGCAGCGTTTCGTCGATGACGTCGAGCGGATCACCTGGGCGTACAAGCTCGCCGAGTCGACGCTCCGTCTGCCCGCCGATCCGGGCATGCCCGAGGTCCAGGTTCTAGTCCTCGACGCACGCGCCGACGACGTCACCGACTCCGTCCTGACAGCGATCGACGCAGCGATCCCGCAACCGATCATCTTTGAGATCAACCGAACCGACGAGACGCGCATGGTTGCGGCCCACAAGATCATTGGCTCGGGCGCCCCGAAGGTCGCCTCCTACTACTCGTCGGCATGGATGCCGGCTGACTCCCGCCGCGCACCGTTGCCTACGGCGATCACGCTCGCCGCCCTGTACGCGGCGCTCCTCGAGCCGCTCATGCCGGTCACGGCGCGTCCCGGCGAGTCGCTGTCAGAGGTCGCCGATAGGTTGAGCGACGTGCGCCGACTCGAGCGTGAGGTCGCTGCGCTCGAACGCAAGATCCGCACCGAACGGCAGTTCAACCGCAGGGTCGAACTCCGGCGCGCCCTCTTGGCCAAGCAGCACGAACTCAACACGACGAAGTAGGGATCGATGGAGAAGCTCCGCATGACCTCGCCTGACCTGACCCGGGCCAACATCGACAAGGTCGCAGAACTCTTTCCGTCCGTCGTGACCGAGACTCTCGACGCCGTCGGCAACCCCACCCGTGCGATCGACTTCGACGCGCTTCGCCAGGAGCTCAGCAACCACGTGGTCGAGGGCCCGGTAGAGCGCTATCAGCTCGACTGGCCAGGTAAGCGCGAGGCGGAGTATGCCGCCAGTGCTCCGATCGCAAAGACACTCCGCCCTGACATGGATGCTTCCGTCGAGTTCGAGAGCACGAAGAACCTTTTCATCGAAGGCGACAACCTCGAAGCGCTCAAGCTCCTCCAGGAGAGCTACCTCGGCAAGGTCAAGCTCATCTACATCGACCCACCTTACAACACGGGCCGGGACTTCATCTACGACGACGACTTCTCGTCGACGCGCGACGAGTACCTGAAGCGGTCGGGCCAGGCAGACTCCGAGGGCTCAAGACTCGTCGCCCTCGCAGAGACCGATGGTCGTTACCACTCGGACTGGCTGAGCATGATGTACCCACGTCTCAGGCTCGCCAAGAACCTCCTGACCGACGACGGCGTGCTCTTCATCTCGATCGACGACAACGAGGTGGACAACCTCCGCAAGCTCGCGACCGAGGTATTTGGCGCACGGAACTTCGTCGCTCAGATTATCTGGCAGAAGGTGTACGCGCCGAAAAACTCGGCGCAGTGGTTCTCCGAAGACCACGACTACATTCTCATCTACGCCCGAAATAAGCCAGCATGGACACCAAACCCGCTTCCTCGTACGGCGGAGCAGGAGGCTCGATACAAGAACCCGGACGGTGATCCGCGGGGGCCGTGGAAGGCGGAGAACATGACCGCACGGAACCCGTACAGTGCGGGTCTGTATTCGATCACCACACCAAGCGGACGCGTGATCGACGGCCCGCCGCGTGGTACTTACTGGCGGATCTCGAAGAGCCGGTTCCGTGAGTTGGACGCCGACAACCGCATCTGGTGGGGCGCGGATGGCGACAACGCTCCCGCGGTAAAGCGGTTCATTTCGGAAGTTTCGGCCGGGAGGACTCCGCAGACACTCTGGCCGTACAGCGAGGTCGGGCACACGCAGGACGCCAAGAAGACGCTCCTGAAGTACGTACCGTTCAGGCACACCGAGAACGTCCTGAACTCCGTAAAGCCCGTCGAGCTGATCCAGCGGATCCTCACACTGGCCACCAACCCGACCGATGAGCACATCGTGCTGGACTTCTTCAGCGGCAGCGGAACCACCGCCCACGCCGTGCTGGCCCAAAACGCGCTCGATGGCGGGAACCGGCGGTTCATCGCAGTTCAGGTCCACGAGCCACTCTCTGCGCCGGAGCCCGACTTCGATTCCATCCTTGGGATGAGCCTCAAGCGCATTGAAAACGTCGGGGCGGAGCTCTCGGGCCAGATCAACCCGCCTGACGTTGGCTACCGCCTGCTGCGCGTCGACACCACGAGCATGGCGGACGTCGCGATGACCCCGGACAAGTACGAGCAGGGCGCACTTGCCGGCTTGACCTCCTCTACCAAGGCCGATCGCACAGGTGACGATCTCTTGTTCCAGGTGCTCCTCGATTGGGGCCTGCCGCTGGACGTGAAACTGTCCGAGGAACGGTGGGGCGACCACACCGTGCACGTTGTCGACGAGGGTGCCCTCATCGCGTGCTTCGACACGATCGTCGACGGCAACCTGGTCCGCGCCATAGCCGAACGTACGCCGCTGCGCGCAGTGTTCCGCGACTCCGCGTTCGCGTCAGACGCGGACCGGATCAACGCTGAGCAGGTCTTCCGCGAGCTGTCCCCGGCGACCGAACTCAAGGCCCTGTGATGCGGCTCCAGTTCAAGGTCCAGCAGTACCAGACCGATGCCGTCGACGCAGTTGTCGACGTCTTCGCTGGCCAGCCAAAGGCCTCCGGCGAGAAGTACACCATCGATCCTGGCCGACGCGGGGCACCTCGTGCGACGACCGATGGCTCCTCGTACGTACCGATCGCTTCCGGCGGGCAGGGCGAACTTGTGCTGGGTGGTGTCCAGAGCAAGCTCGCTGAGCCTGAGCGCGTTGACTCCGGACTCCGAAATCGGGAGATCGCGCTTTCTCCGGAGCAAGTCCTGGAGCAGATCCGGTCCGTTCAGCGGGCACGGGGTCTGCCGCTGTCGACGTCCCTCGCCACGTCACCCGCGGCGCCCGCGGGTGTGCCGAACCTCGACGTCGAGATGGAGACGGGTACGGGAAAGACCTACGTCTACATCAAGACGATCATGGAGCTGAACCGGCGCTACGGCTGGTCGAAGTTCATCGTCGTCGTGCCGTCGGTCGCTATCCGTGAGGGTGTCAAGAAGTCGTTCGACATCACCGCCGAGCACTTCCAGCAGACCTACGGCACGAAGCCGCGTTCGTTCGTCTATAACTCGTCGCAGCTCCACGAGCTCGAGGCGTTCTCGTCCAACGCGGGCGTGCAGGTGATGATCATCAACATCCAGGCGTTCAACTCGACTGGAGCGGACAACCGTCGCATCTACGGCACGCGCAAGGTGAACGCTCGCGGCGTCGAGGAGTTGGTTGGCCTCGACGACTTCGGTTCGCGCAAGCCGATCGATGTCATCGCGGCCAACAGACCCATCCTGATCATCGACGAGCCACAGCGCATCAGCGCGGCGAGGTCACAGGAGTCGCTGTCGCGGTTCAACCCCTTGATGGTCCTGCGATACTCGGCGACGCACCGGGTGGAACACAACAAGGTGCACCGCCTCGACGCCCTCGACGCCTTCAACGAGAAGCTCGTCAAGCGGATCGCGGTGCGCGGCATCACAGTGAAGGGCCTCGCGGGCTCGACGGCGTACCTGTACGTCGACTCCATCGAGGTGGCGAAAGGCTCACTCCCGCGCGCCCGGATAGAGCTTGAGGTCGAGACTGCAAGTGGGATAAAGCGGCAACCGAAGCGCGTGGACAAGGGCACCAACCTGCACGCCCTGTCGAACGGCATCGAGGCGTACAAGGACCTCGTGGTTATCGACATCGACGCCACCCGCGACGTTGTCGAACTCTCGAACGGCGACCTGATCCTCGCGGGCCAGATCACGCAGGACGTCTCAGAGGAGACGAAGCGGCGCATCCAGATCCGCGAAGTCATCGGCGCACACGTGTCCAAGGAGCGCGAACTGTTTGCGCGAGGCATAAAGGTGCTGTCGCTGTTCTTCATCGACGAGGTCGCCAAGTACCGCGACTACGACCGCGAGGACACCAAGGGCGAGTATGCCCGCATCTTCGAAGAGGAGTACGCGCTCGCCCGCGAAGCGGCACTCTCAGAGATGGACCTGGAGCCCGGCTACCAGGAGTACCTCCGCCGCGACGCTGTAGGTGACATCCACGCTGGCTACTTCTCAATCGACAAGCGGTCAGGGCGCGAGGTCGACGGTGCGATCAACAAGACGGGCGACGAGAAGGGCGAGTCGAAGGACACCGACGCCTACGACCTGATCCTTAAGGACAAGGAGCGCTTGCTCTCGCCCGAGGAGCCGGTGCGGTTCCTGTTCTCGCACTCCGCGCTGCGCGAGGGCTGGGACAGCCCCAACGTGTTCGTGATGGGCATGCTCAAGCGCTCAGACAACACCGTCTCGCGGCGCCAGGAGATCGGCCGCGGCTTGCGTCTCTCCGTCGATCGCACCGGTGAACGTCAGGACCACCCGTCGACGGTCCACGAGATCAACGAGCTCACCGTCGTCACGGACGAGTCCTACACGTCATTTGTTGACGGCCTCCAGAAGGAGATCGCGGCAACCCTGGCCTCCCGCCCGAAGAAGGCGTCGGTCAAGTTCTTTACAGGCAAGACCTTTACCAATGCCGACGGTGTTGAAACCGTCGTCGCGGAGCAGCTTGCGACCGCGTTCTATAACTACCTCGTCAAGGCCGACTACATCGACGACTCGGGGGCTGTGACGCAGACCTACCAAGACGCCAAAACGGCTGAGGCATTCGTAACGCCGACGAACCCGCTCTTGGCGCCGGTGATTGATGGGCTCTGGCCCTTGGTCGACATGCTGTACCTCGACGTCCCGATCACCGACGGCCGAAAGCCGAAGAAGATCCCGCTTAACGACGCCAACTTCAAGGCGTTCCAGGACCTGTGGGGTCAGATCAACCACAAGGCGGTCTACCAAGTCGAGTTCGACTCGGACGAGCTGATCGGCAAGTGCATCAAGGCACTTGACAAGGAGCTCAAGGTCGCAGCGATGCAGTACGTCGTCACGGCCGGCCGGCAGCTCGAACGGATCGAGGCCGACGAACTCACTGACGGCGAGAGCTTCGAGACAAAGAGCACCGAGACGGTCAGCGAAGCCGTTACGGCCGGCTCGACAGTGGCTTACGACCTACTTGGCGAGATCGCAGAGAAGACGCAGCTCACGCGCCGCACCTGCGCCGCGATCCTAAGCGCCGTGCAGCCGGCGACGTTCGCAAAGTTCCGCCTCAACCCCGAGCGATTCATCACCGAGACAGCGCGGATAGTCAACGAGCAGAAGGCCACGGTGATCGTCGAGCACCTGACCTACGACGCACTGGACGACCGCTTCGACTCGAGCATCTTCACGGCCAACCAGACGAAGGAAGACTTCGCCAAGGCCAAGAAGCTCGACAAGCACATCTACGACTACGTGGTCACCGACTCGGGCGGCGAACGCTCGTTCGTCGAGTCGCTCGATGTCAGCAGCGAGGTCAAGGTCTACGCGAAGCTCCCGCGGGGCTTCTTCATCCCGACCCCGGTCGGCGACTACAACCCCGATTGGGCCATCGCGTTCCATGACGGCAAGGTCAAGCACGTCTACTTCGTCGCCGAGACCAAGGGCTCGCTCTCAACGCTTCAGCTCCGAGGCGTTGAAGAGGTCAAGATCGACTGCGCCCGCAAGTTCTTCGCGGCGCTCAACCCCAAGAACGCTGACAACGTCGAGTACAACGTGGTCACGAGCTACGACGACCTCATGAACCTCGTCAGGACGTGACCCTCGGAGGTCCGGGATAGTGGGCATCAAGTACGACCCGACTCGGGCCACATTGCCGAGCTTGAGCGACCCGCGACTTCCTGACCTGGGGTGATGCGGGGTGTGAGCCGCTGAAGGGGGCACCACGGCTGCGCCTTAGGCTGGTCGGATGGCCGTCCCACGGGTTCTGAAGCGTGCGGATAGCACACGGCAGGTTGGGCTCGTCGAGTCCAGTCCTGGGACCCGACTTGCGACACGCGGCGGGGCTTCGAGCTGCTGACGGCGCGTGACCTGGGGTGATGCGTAGCGTGGTCGCCCGAGGGGGACACCACGGCGGCGCTCTAGGCTGACGGGATGGCGTCCGCGCGGGTTCTGAAGCGTGCGAATGGCACGCGTCAGGTCCAGATCGTGTGGGGCAAGGTCGGCGGGAAGCGGAAGGTCGAGTACGTCGGCTCGGGCCGCACCGACGAGGACGTCCAGTTGTTGCTTGTCGAGGCTCGTGAGCGCATCAACGCAGGCCAGGGTGTCCTTGAGCTTGGTCTTGACGGTCCTCGGCGCGCTGGCGAGCCGCTCGAGGAGGTCGCCTCGCAGATGGCGGCCCTGTGGGACGCCCTCAACGCCGGGTTCCGGGCGCTGGGGTTCGACGAGGCGGCCGGCGATGACGTGTTCCGTGATCTCGTCCTTGCCAGGATCGTCGAGCCGACGTCGAAGCAGGCGGCGATCGAGCGGGTGCTGCCCGAGGTCGGGGTGCCGCACGCGTCGTATCGGACGATGCAGCGCCGACTTCGCCTGTACTCGGCTGAGGGGTTCCGCGATTCCCTCTCCGCGGCGTGCGCGCGTGCCGCGAGGCTAGGACCTGCGAGCTTACTACTTTTCGACGTGACGAACTTATGGTTTGAAACCGACAAAGAGGTGTTGACGACGCCTGAAAACTGACCCTGTGGCGACGGATGAATCTTGACCCCTTTGGCTGAGTCTGGAGGGATGATCTCGATGGAGGACTGGGCGGAGATCCGCCGGTTGCACAGGTCTGAGGGCGTGCCGATCAAGGCGATCGCGCGGAGGCTGGGTGTCGCGCGGAACACGGTGCGGGCGGCGTTGGCGGCGAGCGATCCGCCGCGGTACTCGCGGCCGGCGAAGGGTTCGCTGGTCGACGAGGTCGAGCCGCTGGTGCGTGAGCAGTTGCGGCTGGACCCGACGATGCCGGCGACGGTGATCGCCAAGCGGATCGGGTGGACGCGCTCGTTGACGATCCTCAAGGACAGGATCCGCGACATCCGTCCGGAGTATCGCGGGATCGATCCGGCCGACCGGGTCGTGCACGAGCCCGGAGACACGGTGCAGTGCGACCTGTGGTTCCCCGAGCCGCGGATCGCGGTGGGGCATGGGCAGGCGATGATGTTGCCGGTCCTGGTGATGGTCGCGACGTACTCGCGGTACATGTGCGCGGTCATGGTGCCCTCGCGGCGCAGCGGGGACCTGACCGCGGCGATGTGGCAGCTGCTGGGGCAGATGAACGCGGTCCCGCACCGGTTGTGGTGGGACAGGGAGTCAGCGATCGCCACCACGCGCGGGGTGCCGACGCAGTCGATGCGCGCGTTCGTCGGTTCGCTGGGCGCCCGTGCGGTGATCGCTCCGGCCGCGGACCCGGAGTTCAAGGGCGGCGTCGAGCGCCACAACCGGTACCTGGAGTCGTCGTTCTTGCCGGGGCGCCGGTTCGCGGGACCGGGCGACTTCAACACCCAGCTCGGCGGGTGGCTGGCGCAGGACGCCAACCAGCGCGTCGTGCGGGCGCTCGGCGCCCGGCCCGCGGAGGTCTTCGATCGGGAACGGCCCCTGATGCTGCCGCTGCCGCCGGTGGCCCCGACGACGGGCTGGCATCACCGGGTGCGCCTGGGCCGGGACTACTACGTGCGCCTGGACTCCAACGACTACTCCGTCGACCCGTCCGTCATCGGGCGGATGGTCGAGGTGCACGCGGACCTGACGAGGGTATGGGTCACGTGCGAGGACCGGCAGGTGGCCTCCCATGCCCGCTGCTGGGCCGACCACGCCACGATCACCGATCCCGCGCATGTGGCCACCGCGGCGGTCCTGCGCAAGCAGTACCAGCAGACCATCGACGCCCGCGCCGAGCAGGCTCGACTGGCCGGCGCCAGGACGCACGCGGACGGCACGATCGTGCCGCTGCGCGCCTTGTCTGACTACGACACCCTGTTCGGCGTCGACCCCGCCATCGGCCACGCGGCCGCCGAGGACGGGCAGGGGGTGGCCGGATGAACGCCGAGCAGACGACGTCCCGGATCGCCTACCAGGCCCGGGCTCTCAAGACGCCGACGATCGGGCGGGTGTTCGCCGAGCTCGGCGATCGGGCCCGCGCCGAGGGCTGGTCCCACGAGGAGTACCTCGCCGCGGTCCTGGACCGCCAACTCGCCGACCGGGAAGCCGCCGGGATCGTCACCCGCATGGGCCAGGCGCACCTCCCTGCGCTGAAGACGCTCGAGGACTTCAACACCACCCACCAGCCCGGGCTTCGCCGCGATCAACTCGCGCACCTGGCCTCGTGCGCGTTCGTGCCGAAGGCCGAGAACGTGATCCTGCTCGGCCCGCCCGGGACCGGCAAGACCCACCTAGCGATCGCGCTGGGCATCAAGACGATCCACGCCGGGAACCTCGCCCTGTTCAACACCGCGACCGGATGGCTCGACCGCCTCGCCACAGCGCACGCCGCCGGCCTCCTGGACGCCGAGCTGCGACGCCTGCGCCGCTACAAGGTCTTGATCATCGACGAGGTCGGCTACATCCCGTTCGACCATGACGCCGCGAACCTCTTCTTCCAGCTCGTCGCAGCACGCTACGAACAAGGCTCGCTGATCATCACCTCGAACCTGCCCTTCGGGCGCTGGGGTGAGGTCTTCGGCGACGAGGTCGTCGCCGCCGCGATGATCGACCGCCTCGTGCACCACGCCGAGGTCGTCACCCTGACCGGCGACTCCTACCGCACCCGAGCGCGCCGCGAACTACTCACCACAAAAACCGACAAGTAGGACACAACCACCACCGGAGGGGTCAACTTTCAGACGACGATAAGGGGTCAGTCTTGGGCCGTCGTTGACAAGAGGACGAGTTCCGGGTCCCAGGCTTCAGCAAGGAGCGGCGGGTGGAGCCACTCATTCAGATCGGGCTGCTCGCTGACGCGTCCGGGCTGCCGCTGATGGTCACGGCGTGGGAGGGCAACACCGCCGAGACGAAGACGATGATCCCGACGCTCAAGGCGTTCCTGGCCGCGCACCGCCTGCACGACGTGGTGGTCGTCGCGGACGCGGGCATGATCTCGGAGGCGAACTGGAAGGCGATCGAGGCCGAGGGGTTCTCCTTCGTCCTCGGGGCGAAGATGCCGCACCTGCCCTACGTCATCGAGAAGTGGCGCGCCGACCACCCGGACACCGAGTACGAGGACGGGCAGGTGTGGGTCGCAAAGGAGCCGGTGGGCACGGGGAAGAAGAACCTGGCCGACCACGTCACCTACTACCAGTTCAAACGCGGGCGGGCGGCGCGGACGTTGCGCGGGATCGACGCGCAGGTCGCCAAGGCGCAGGTGCAGGTCGACGGGCACGCCGCTGTGAAGCGGAACCGGTTCATCAAGCTCGACGGCGCGACGAAGTCGATCAACCGGGACCTGGAGGCCAAGGCCAGGTCACTGGCCGGGTTCAAGGCCTACCTGAGCAACATCCCCGACGCCACCCCGGAGCAGGTGATCGGCGCCTACCAGCGGCTCTACAAGATCGAGAAGACGTTCCGAATGGCGAAGTCCGACCTCGCCGTGCGCCCCGTCTATCACCGACTGCGTGAGTCGATCGAGGCTCACCTGACCATCGCATTCGCGGCGATGGCCGTGTCCCACTGGATCGAGACCACGACCGGGTGGTCGATCAAGAAGTTCGTGACGACTGCCCGCCGCTACCGCACCACCTGGGCCAAGATTGGCACCCAGACCGTGCCGATCAGGAAGCCCCTGCCCGACGACCTGCGCGAAGCCCTCGACAAGATCAGTCAGGCCGCCCGCTGAGGGGACACCACATTGGCCCAAGTCAGGTCGGATGGCCGTCCCACGGGTTCTGAAGCGTGCGGATAGCACACGGCAGGTTGGGCTCGTCGAGTCCAGTCCTGGGATCATCTGGCGCCGCCACCCGGCGAACGCGGATCCACCGCCCCTGACCGAGCCAGGCGCGCACCTCGCGCCACCGTAGGTGTCGGTCCCGCGATCACCCTGACATGTATCCTAAGGTTGGTCGGCAACCAAGTCAGTTCCAGCAGGGGGTTCCAGTCAATGGCGAAGCGTCTCTCCACCGGCCGCAACGAGGTGGGCATGCTCTCCGACATCCGAGAGATCGCCGAAAAGGTTGGCGCCGAGATCCTAGGTTTCGACATCGAGTGGGCTGTCGAGACGACCGCCAAGAGAATCGGCAAGCGCCCCGACGTCGAGGTACGCCGCGCAACGGGCAGTCGAGAACTGCTGATCTCCGGCGAGGCCAAACGTCCGGAGACGCCGCAGGGCGTCCATCCTTACGTCCCGGGAGAGGTGACGGGAGCGATTGCAAAGGCGAAGGCTCTTGGGGTTCGCTACGCCTTCACAACCAACTTCCTTTCCGCCGCAATGTTCGACTCTCGTGCCTACAACACCGACGCGAGTTATCTCGAAGCAATGGTCGGCGATGAAATTAAGGTCATCGAAGAGAAGGAGACAGGCGTTGCCGACTGGTGGTCGGTGCTCACCCCTGAGCGTCGAACGGCGCTCGTGCGGCCCGGACTCGAGGACTTCTTCCGCCAGTTGCGCGCGCTCCTCCTGCAAGACAAGACTGTCCCGAAGGCGGGCAAGGACGAGGTCTATTTCGCAATCTTCAAGGCTTCGGCGGATGCGTTGCTCGCGGAAGCGCTCCCGTCGGTTCTCAATGCGATCTCGACGCTGACACTTCCTGCCGAAGTCTCCGCGGCGGCAGGGCAACGCGGCTTCGACATGGCTAAGTCCGACGTCGTGCGCCACTTCGTCGCGCAGGCGATCGGCGAGGTGCTCACCTCGGGGCTCTTCTACGAGACGGTTCGGCCTACGTTCTCGCTGAAAGCGATCCTATCCGGCACGACGCCGGCTACGTCCGATCACATGCGCCAGGTACTGCTCAGGAACCTCGCCGAGGCAACGAGGGTTACGGGCGATTACGAGACGATCTTTGGGCTCTCCGCGGGCGCGCAGTACTTGCTTGGCATCGAGAGTCAGACGCTCCGCTGGCTGTGGCTCGAGTTGTTCGCGGCACTCGACGGAGTCCGGTTCGACGAGGTCAACTCGGAGATCATCGGCGTCATCTTCGAGCGGTTGATCTCGTCCGACCAGCGACAAGAGATGGGTCAGCACTACACGCAATCCCGTCTTGCCCGAGCGATGACCGCTTGGGCGGTGCAGGGGCCCGACGACCGGGTTGTGGACTTCTGTGCGGGCGGCGGCACCTTCCTCGTCGAGGCCTACTCGAAGTTGCGCGAGTCGAAGTCGCATGAGGCCGTCCTCGAGCAAGTCTTTGGGAACGACCTCGACTCGTTCGCCGTGCACCTCGCGACGGTCAACCTCGCGACGCGTGACGTCTATAAGGGTCACAACTTCCCCGCAGTGTCCAACCAAGACGGTCTAGCGATCCGCCCCGGCGACGCCGCAGTCGACGTGACACCATTCGTCGGCACTCCTTACCAGATCAATTACCCCGATGGTTTCGAGGTTGTGCTCGGCAACCCGCCCTACGACGAGAAGTCGGACCGGCCCGGCGTGTACCGAAACGATCTCGCCCAGATCGCCGGTAACGGCGGCCTCGCCATGCTTCCGCAGGGCATGCCGGACAATGTCAACCTCGCGGCCTGGTTCGTTCTTCTAGCGGCAGCGTGGCTTAAGCCTGGTGGCCGGATTGCCCTCGTGCTCCCCGCCGCGATCCTTCAGAACGAGAAGCACGCGACGCTCATGAGCTGGATGCGCTCAAAGTTCGACGTCTCGGTCTGGCACACCGAGTCAGACGTGTGGTTCTCTGATGCACGGGTCGCGCCAATAGCGCTATTCCTCAAAGAGCGGGATGATCAGAATGGCTCGTATGGTCGGTTCGAGTTCGTAAACGTGCTCGCTCCGGTCAGCGGAGATATTGAGGTCCTCAACGGCTTCCCGCGACCCGTTGAGGCCCACGATACTCGCGATCTCAGTGCGATTGAGCCGTCCGAGGATGCCCTCATTGCGGGCACGCGACCTGCTGAATTAACTGCGTTTGAGGCGGCGCCAAACGTCATTCGCCTCGGCGCGGTGTCAGGAGTCTCGATTTATCGTGGTAACAAGCTCGGTCACGCATTCTTCCGACTGAAAGACCGGGACCCCAAGAACTCAGGGGTGCTTCGCTCTCTCGTTGGATTCGACATCCAGGCCACCTTCCACAAGAAGTACCTCAAGCCGCTCTTCCGTTCACCGAAGGACGAGGCTACGGGGCAGTTCGATCCCTCGTATGTCAACTGGTGGATCCTCGCCGCGCCTGCCAAGCTGCCGGGCGGCGGTGGGTTGGAGTCATACGTCCGCGCAGTGAAACGCGCTGGTGCCGCTGACAAACCAAGCGTGAAGGCCAAGGGCGTGAGTTGGTGGTCGGTCGACTGGAAACTCTCGCGGATCGCCGTCGGCGCGCACCCATACTTCCAGCCCCAGGTCTGGTGGAGCGACGAGGAGTTTGTCGCCACTGACAATTTCCAGGCGATCACGCTCCCGAACAGCGTTGCAACTACTGATCAGGAGCTCGTCGCGGCCAGCCTCGCGAGCGTGTACGGCAATCTCGCCGCGTTGTACCGCAGCAACGAGGTCGGCTGCGAAGGCGCTCGCTGGGTCTCGACGAACAACCTCGGCGAGTGGCGCGTCCTTGACTGGTCAAAGGTTCCGGTCAGCGAGAAGAAGTCCGTTCTGGAAGCCTACCGCGAGTTCCGGAAACTCAAGTTCTCCAAGGTGTATGAGATGACTGCAGCGGCGAAGGCATCCTGGCGGACACTCAGCGTCGCTGTTGCACGAGCAGCCGGTCTCGCTAACCCTGACGCCCGTGCCGAGGAGGCCCTCAAGAGGGCGCATGCCACCACGTTCCGTCGCCGGGAGCGCGAGGTCGTGGCGACGAGCGGCCGCACTCGAGCCGGCTCCTCGGGTGGCGGCAAGCTAATGCGCGATATCAAGGCTTACACCGAGAGTGGCTACAGCGAGGCTGTGGCCGCGCTCACAGATGGCGATGAGACGCTCCGCCTCAAGGTGCAAGCTATCGAGCAGACCCTCTTCGACCTCAGCAACGAGGCGAACAAGCGACGTGTCTGCAACGCTCTAGTCGCACACGTCGGCGAGGGGTTCGATGCGGCCCCCATATGGGATGACCGCACGGTCGATGCCGTCGGGTCCCTCTACGACGATGTCCTCCGGCAGTTCATCCAGCTTACCGACGACGGCACGATCCCGATCGGCTACGAGTACGCAGCTGAACTCATCCGCGGCCAAGTAACGAAGGCCCTCGCCAGCGCAGTGAAGAAGCGCCTGTCCTAACCTCGATCTTTCATCGGTCTGCCGTGCGGCGTGATGGCGGTGCCGGCACGTGCTGTGCAAACTGGCCAAGCGACAGCAGCACCTCACCACGGAGGCCTCGGACCTGACCATGCAGATCGGTGAGGTGGTCCGTTGTGCCGCGCCCCAACTGCTCGCGTCGTTCGGGGTCGGCGTAGACACCGCCGCCGAGATCCTCGTCGTGGCCCGCGACAACCCCGAGCGCATCAAGTCCGAGGCCGCACTCGGGAAACTCGCCGGCATCGCGCCCGTCTCGATGGCCCGACTTACGACAAGGCG
Source organism: Xylanimonas ulmi (assembly GCF_004216535.1). NCBI lineage: Bacteria > Bacillati > Actinomycetota > Actinomycetes > Micrococcales > Promicromonosporaceae > Xylanimonas > Xylanimonas ulmi. The sequence goes on along the minus strand of NZ_SGWX01000001.1, from coordinate 1,562,422 downwards.
CGGGGCGTGAGTGGTTGGCGGGCGTGTGACCTGGGGTGATGCGGCTCTTCGCGGTTGAGGGTGTAGCGCCGACGTCGTTGTGATGTCTCAGGACATCGTGCACGGAAATGTCTCAGGACTTCGTGGACACAGGCATGTCTCAGGACTTCGTGGTCATTCGGTTCTCCGTCGGGCCGTGCCAGCCGCGCGGCCGGGTCGGCTTGTCGTAGCTCGCGATCGGCGTGCTGGTCGGGTCGGTGATGGTGACCGTCGTGGCGTCCCAGGTGATCGTGACGTGCTGACCGGCACGCTTGTAGCCGGCGTAGAACTTGCTGCCGAGGACGCCGACGTAGCCGCCTTTCGAGACGGTGCGCAGCGCCGTTCCGGTGACTCCGGCTGAGGGGTTCTGGCTGGTCGTCTTCATCGGGGTGCCACCGCGGGCGGTGCGCGGTAGTACATGCCGGTGGTCACGGGGCGCGGGTAGGTGACGAGGTGCTCGCCGTCGTGGGTGAAGATCTCCACGTTGTTCTCGTCCCAGATGGCGTGGACTGGCTGTCCGGCCCTGCTGGTCGCGACGTAGAACAAGCAGCTGAGGACCTTGACCTGTCCGTTCTGCTTGACGTTCAACGTCACGTTGCCCGTCGCGGCGTGCAGTGCGAGCGGCGTCCTGGTCCGCCTCGAGGCCGGCGGGGCCGCAGCCTCGTCAGCGGCCGTGGCGGTGGTCGCGCCGGTCGCGGGCGTGGCCGGGGTTACTGGTGTGAGGGTTCGCAGGGACGGCGGGATCTGTGGCATGCGCGGCTCGGGTGTCGGTTCTGGTGCTGGGGCGGTGGCGGCCCACGCCTCGGCCGGAGTCTTCCCGTCGAGGGCTTGGTGGACGCGCTCGTGGTTGTAGTACTGGTCGAACTGGTCAACTGACGCTTGCAGGTCGGCGATCGTCTTGGCAGGTGGGCGGGCGTTGAGCCACTTTTGCAGGGTCTGGTGGAAGCGTTCGTTCTTGCCCTGGGTCGTGGGCTTGTCCGGCTTCCCGGTGATCGGCTTGACCCCGAGATCGATCAGGTAGTCGACGAGCTTGCCGGTGAACCCGCGCCGGGTGGGGTTGAACGCCAGCCCGTTGTCCGAGAGTAGGCGTTGCGGGACGCCCCAGCGGCGGATCGCGGCCGCGACGGCCTGCACGGCGGCCTTCGCCGTCTCCCCGTCCGCGACGAGGGTTCCCACAGCCATGCGGGAGTGGTCGTCGATGACCTGGTGGATCGCGACCGTGGTGCCGTCGGCGAGGGACCAGGTGAACGCGTCGATCTGCCAGCAGCAGTTCGGGGCCGGGTAGACGAACCTGCGGTTCGCTGCCCGTGGCCGCTTGCGCGGCTCAGGCTTCGAGAGCCCGGCGGCAGCGAACGCGCGAGCCAGCGTGGCGCGTGACGGCGGGTTCAGGCCCTGCCGGGTCATCCGGGCGTGGACCGACAACGGGCCGGCGTCCAGGCCCTGCTCGACGAGCCAGGCGCGCACCGCGATCGCGTGCTCGATCACCGACTCCTCGGTGCGGGACGGGCTCGCGTGCGGTCGCCGTGAGCCCGGCTCTGTCGCCCCGACCGGCCCTACCTCAGGGGCCAACCGCCGGATCTTGTAGAACACCGACCGGCTGATCTCGTGCCGCTCGCAGAAGCGCGACACGGCTCCCCGCTCGGCGTCCTCGGGCCAGTTCGCGATCGCCCACCGAACGTCTGCGGGCACGTGGTTGAAGTCCATGCCCGAGACGAACACGCAGGCCAAGTGCCCACGATGTCCTGAGACCGACTGTGCACGATGTCATGAGACAGAACCGTCCACGATGTCCTGAGACTTCACATAGCGCCGACGTCGTCGTCGGTGTCGGGGTAGGGGTCGAGGTCCCCCGATGATGGAGGTTCCTACGCCGTCCATCCGGAAGACCCCGACGTGCCTGACGCTACCTTCTACTCTCCTGACCTGACGACGTTCTGCTGCCTGGACGAGCTCGGCCTCGTGGTGACCGGGCAACGCCTCGAGCCCGACCGGGCGGTGCTGAAGCGCCGCATCGAGCCCACAGCGGGTGACGAGTTCTGCCGCCGGTGCGGTGCCCAGGGCTCGGCACGGGACACGGTCACGCGCCGGCTGGCGCACCCGCCGGTGGGCTGGCGCCCGACCACGCTGCTGGTCCGCATCCGCCGCTACGCCTGCGCCGTGTGCAAGCGGGTGTGGCGGCAGGACACCAGCCGGGCCGCCGAGCCGCGGGCCAAGGTGTCCCGTGGCGGGCTGCGGTGGGCACTGGAAGGCCTGGTGGTCCAGCACCTGACCGTCGCCCGCATCGCAGAGTCGCTGGCGGTGTCCTGGACGACCGCGAACGACGCCGTGCTGGCTGAGAGGCACCGGGTCCTGATCGACGACCCGCGCCGCTTCGACGACGTCGCCGTCATTGGTGTCGATGAGCACGTGTGGCGGCACACCCGGCGCGGGGACAAGTACGTCACGGTGATCATCGACCTGACCCCGGTGCGCGACGGGACCGGCCCGGCACGGCTGCTCGACATGGTCGAAGGCCGCTCCAAGCCCGTGTTCAAGGCGTGGCTCGAAGCTCGCCCCGAGGACTGGAAGAACGGGATCGAGATCGTGGCGATGGACGGTTTCACCGGGTTCAAGACCGCTGCCGAGGAGGCCCTGGGCGAACAGGTCGCCACCGTGATGGACCCCGTCCACGTGGTGCGCCTGGCCGGGGACGCGCTGGACGAGGTCCGTCGCCGGGTCCAGCAAGAGCTGCACGGACGCCGAGGCCGCAACGACGATCCGCTCTACAAGGCCAGACGCACCCTGCACTCCGGCGCCGACCTGCTCACCGACAAGCAGAAGACCCGGATCGAGGCACTGTTCGCGATCGAGGAGCACGTGCCCGTCGAGGCCACCTGGGGCATCTACCAGCGCATGGTCGCCGCCTACCGGTGCGAAGACCGCGCCGCCGGAAAAGCCAAGATGGCCGCGGTCATCGCCTCGGTCTCCAGCAGCGTGCCCGCCGGGCTGAAGGAGCTGACCTCGCTCGGACGAACGCTGAAGAAGCGGGCAGCGGACGTGCTGGCCTACTTCGACCGCCCCGGCTCCAGCAACGGCCCGACAGAGGCGATCAACGGCCGGCTCGAGCACCTGCGCGGCTCCGCCCTCGGCTTCCGCAACCTTGGTGAGTTGACAACTATAGGAGCGTCAACACGGTCGCCCAGCATTCTTCACAGGCGCCCGGGTCGAGGGGCCGGTTCTGCCATTCGGCCATGCCGTCGAGGATTTTGTCCGTGATCGTGAAGATCGTCGTCTTCGACACCTCGGAGCCGTAGACGTCGGCGAGGTGCGCGCTGATGTCTCCGTGCGTCATCCCTCGGGCGGATAGTGAGAGCACGATGTCCTCGATTGTGCCCAGCCGCCGCTGAAGCTTCTTGACCACCGCCGGCTCGAATGTGCCCGCCCGGTCTCTTGGGACCTCGATCTGCACCGGGCCGCCCTTGGTCAGCACCGTCTTGGCACGGATGCCGTTGCGGGCGTTGCCGTCCGCCGAGGCGCCCTTCTCGTGCGTCTCGTTCCCCAAGTGAGCGGTGATCTCACCCTCGAGCGCGGACTCCAGGACCAGCTTCGTCAGCTGCGCCAGCAGCCCGTTCTCCCCGTTGATGCCCATCCCGTTGGCCTGTGCTTCCCTGACAAGTGCGGCGATCATCGTTTTGTCCAGCTGCGGCGCCACCGGTGTCGTCGTCATCGGGTCCAGTTCCTCTGCTGCGGTCGCGTCAGCGACCGCCTCAACCTGCGTGCTCATTCCATGTACCTCCAGGTCAGGAGATACACCGAAGACCGACAGACCCAACCGAAATGCCACTGTGGCCGTCCGAGATCGGACCCTCCTGCGGGTCGGCGCGGTCGCCGCGGCGCTGCACCTGCGCGACCATCCTGGAGGTCGGCCCGTGGGGCCTGCGGCAGACCGCGTGGGAGGACCTGGAGTTGGTGGGGCATTGGCGGTCGTTCCTCGACTCACCGCGGCGATACCTGCGCCACCTGCTCGACTGACCCACGTCGGCCGCGCGCCGGGTCCGGGAGCGGCGCGGGCGCCCACGCGGCGCCGAGGGCCGTGGCTGTGCCAGGATCGCGGGGTGAGTCTGCGTGCGCGTCGTCCCGTGATCGTCGCCGAGGTGGGTGACGGCTTCGTCGCGACCGAGGCTCCGGCGCTCCAGGTGCCGATCCGTGAGGCCTTCGCGCCCGCGGAGGGCAAGCCGTCGCCCATCCCCGCCGAGTTGGCGCTCGAAGAGGGCGCGGGCGGTCGCGTCGCCGTGCTGTGGCGCAACCGATATGTCGGGTTCGTCCCCGCCGCGCACCGTGACGCGCTCGCCGCGCAGATTGCGGCCGCGGGGAGGGCCACGGTCCGCGCCGACGGCTACGTCTACCCCGACGGCGCCCTCTGGCGGGTCTGGGTCGGCCCGCGCCCGCCGGCCGGCTTCCCCGAGGTGGCGGCGGGATACGACGAGCTGCCCGTGCCGGAGACGACGATCTTCGGGTTCAGCCTGAAGCGGCCCGGCTCCGGGGCCTGATCCACGCCCCGCGCCTACGCTGGGCAGATGCCTCAACCGTCCGACGACGCTCGCGGCCGCGCCCAGCGGGCGCTCGCGGCGTCGGGCCTCACGCACACGATCACCGAGCACGGCCCGGTCGGCTCGCTCGCCGAGGCCGCGGCGGCGCGCGGCCTGGACCCGGCGCAGATCCTCAAGACGATCGTGGTGCGTCGCGCCGAGGGCGACTTCCTGTTCGTCCTGGTGCCCGGTGGCCGCCAGATCTCCTGGCCTCGGCTGCGCCGCGTGCTGGGCGTCTCACGGCTGTCGCTGCCCGACAAGGACGTCGCCCGAGACGTGACCGGGTATGAGCGCGGAACCATCACGCCCTTCGGCTCGCTGCACGCGTGGCCCGTGGTCGCGGACGCGCGCGTGGTGGGCGCGGGCGACGTGTCGATCGGCGCAGGCGCCCATGGCGTCGCCGCGACTGTCGACGCCGACGCGTTGCTGGGCGCGCTCGGCGCCCAGGTGGCCGACGTCACGGACGCGGACCCGAGCGGAGGCTGAACGCGGGCTCAGGCGAGCCCGACGATCCGCGCGAGCGTGTCGGCGTGCTCCTCGAGCCTCGCCGTGGGGTGCAGCAAGAGGTGGGTCGCGCCGGCGTCGGCCAGGGACTCAAGGTGCTCGGCGACGTCGTCGGACGTGCCGCAGACGGCGACACGCTCGGCCATCTGCGGGTCGCCGTAGGTCGGGCCGAGCAGTGAGTCGGCCTCGGCGCGCGCGGACCGCCTGTCATCGGACACCGAGACGTACACGCGCTTGGAGATGGGGAACGCGGCGGGATCCTTACCGCACTCCTCAAGCGCGTCACGCAGCCGCGGCACGAGTGCCGTGAACGTCGCGCTGCTCGAGCTGCCCGCGCCGATCCACCCGTCAGCAAGCCGCGCCGCCCGTCGGACGGCGTCCGGATGTGTCCCACCGATCCACAAGGGAGGGACCGCCTGCGGGGCGGTGGGTGCGGCGGCGTCGACCACACCGGAGTAGAAGTCGCTGTCGAGGCTCACCCGACCACCCGCGAGCAGCGCGCGCACGAGGCGGATCTGCTCGCTGAAGCGCGTGACTCGACGCTCGGGCGGCACCTGGTAGACGTCGTCGTGCCGTCGGCCTCCAAGGCCGACGCCGAGCACCGCGCGTCCGCCGCTGAGCCGGTCGAGCGATGTGACGGCGTGCGCCACGCGCACCGGGTGGTGGGTGGGCAGCACGAGCACCGCGACCCCCAGACGCACCCGTGTGGTGAGCGCGGCGGCGTGGTTGAGGACGGCGAACGGTTCGAGCGTCCCGGACAGGCCGAGACCGCCGTCGCTGACCCACACGTCGTCGAAGCCGAGCGCCTCGGCCCGTCGGGCGACACGCCCCACGATCCCCGCGGGCTCCGCCTCGGCCATCCGGTGCGGCAGCGACAGGCCGAAGGAGACTCGGTCGGCGAGCGCCATGCCCGGATCGTCCCACATATGCCCCGCCGGGCGTCCGGCCCGCCGCTACCGCAGGTCGAGCACGATGCCCGTCAGGTCGTACAGCACCGCGGTCACCCCGACGCGCGTCGCCTCGAGCGACTGCGCCCGGGTGACGGCTGCCGGGTTTGCGTGGCCGCTGCCCAGGCCTGAGCCGCGGAATCCGGCGCCCTCCCAGACGACGGCGGTGACGTTGTCGGTGGGCTCGGGAAGCTGCGAGCCGACCAGCAGGAACTGGGTGTCAAGGTGCTGTGCCGTCAGCAGCGCGAACACGTCGACGACGCCGTCTCCGGCGCCGACGACGAGGTCGGGGTGGGCCCCGACGGCCCGGTTGACCGCGGCCTCGACCTGGTCGTCGTCCGCGGTGGGCAGGACGGTGAGCGCGACGCCGTGCTCGACGGCGAAGCCGCGCACCGCGTCGGACAGGGTGGCGCTCGCCGGGTCGTCGCCGGCGGTGATGAGCGCCATCGTGTATCCGGCGGGTGGGGTCACGTCGTCCCACGTTCCCGGGGTGGGGGTCACGGTCGCCTCGGGCGCCGGCGTCGTCGTGGCGCCGAGGAACGCGGCGGCGAACCCGGTCAGCGGGGCGCCCGTAGAGGAGGCCGACGGGCTCGGGGCGCCGGTCGGCGTCGTCCCGTCGCAGCCGGTGAGCGCGAGGACGGCGGTGACGGCGGTCGCGACGACGGCGGTCGCGCGGGCGCGCCGCCTCACGCGGTCACCCGCGTGCCGTCGGTGGCCTCGTCGCGCTCGCGCAGCGCCTGCGCCACGGCCGCGCTGACGCGCGCCGCCTCACGACGGGCGCGGGCCCGACGGCGTCCGAGGGCGACCCAGACGGCGGCGGCGAGCGCGAGGATCAGGGCGAGCAGCGCCCACGGGACGGCCACCGCCGTCGCGCTCGACTCGACGGGGGCCACCCCGGGAGTCTGACCCGCGACCGCGGGCAACTGCGCGGTGAGCACCACGTGCGCGGCCGCGCGGAAGGCGGGCGCCACGCCGTCGACGGGCACGCTGACCTGCCACGTCTCCCCGGGCAGCAGCTCAGGCACGTCGGCGGCCTGCGCATCGTGGCCGAACCAGCCGAACGGTCCGGCCACGTGGACCTGCTGGCCTGCGGCCAAGCGCACGTTGCCGGTGTTGCGCACGGTGTAGGTGAGCGTCGCGTCACCGGCCGCGAACGGATTAGGCGAGTCGTGGTAGTCGAGGTGAGCGCCGGTGACGGTGAGGCTCGGCGCCAGGTCGCCCGCCACGCGCGCGAACACGCGCACGCCGAGGCGGGTCTCGACGTCGGCGGACTGCTCGGCCTGCGTGCGCGAGGTGACGATCGCGCCCGCATAGTCGCCGGGCGTCGCGTTGTCAGGGACGGTGATCGAGAAGGGGACGTCGGCCGAGGCGCCGGGCTCGACGCGCACGCTCGCGGCGCCGGGCGTGAGCCATGCCCCGACCTCCTCCGAGGCCTCGTCGCGCGTGCGCACGTCGAGCTGCCCGGCGTCGGTCGTGTAGCCGTCGGCGGCGTACACGTCCAGGTCGAGCGGCGCGTCGCCGTGGTTGGCGACGACGAGCACGTCGTCGAGGCGTTCGCCGGGGTCGAGGGTGTAGGAGAAGTTCTCCCGGTCACCGCCCTGGTCGCCTGATCCGGTGCGCACGCCCCAGGTGGTCGAGTCGTCGGCGACGGCGGGGCCCGGCGCGGCCAGGAGCAGGCCGGTCGCGGCCAGGACGCACGCCAGGGCGGCGCGCGCGGTGCGGAGGGTGACAGGCATCAGGGGTCCTTGCGGCTCAGGTGGGGGAGGCTCGGTGGGGGGAGGCGAATGCCGCCCCCCACCGAGCCGCGGGGGTGGAGACTCAGCTCAGCGCGGTCAGCGTGAGCGTGGCCCGGTAGGTCCCGTCGGTGACGTCGACGGGGATCTTGAGGTCGAGCCCGGCGCCCAGGGTCGCCGAGCCGGTCGGGTGGCCGACGCCGGCCGCGCCGAGCACCGAGGAGGAGGCCAGGCCGTCACCGCCGCCGAACCCGGAGGCGACCGGGGCGCCCGCGGTGGCGCCGCCGCCGGCGGTCAGCACCTGCGGCGTCCAGCCGAGGTACTTGCCCGAGAACGCGCCCTTGCTGCCGGTGAAGTCGCCGACCTGCGCTGAGATGGACCACGTCGGCCCGCCACGGCGGGTGTCGGTGACGCGCACCGGGTTGAGCGTGCCGGTCGCGGCGAAGTGGTCGCCGGCCGGGGTGGCGGTGCCCAGGTCCACGAGGGGGTTGGCGCCGTCGATGGCCCACACGAGCTCGCCCGGCGCGCCCTCGGGCACGACGACCTGGAGCTTCTGGGTGTCGGGCGCGACCGGCTTGGCGATCGTGACCTGGTCGACGACCGAGTTCACCGGACGGGCGGCGTCCTTGGCCTGCGAGCGGATGGTCTTGACGCTGATCGCGTCGTCGCTCACCTCGACGGCCGTGTAGTTGCGCACGTTCTCCTGGTTGGAGGCCGACAGCCACCACGACGAGGAGTTGGACGCCGCGTAGTACTTCGAGCCCGACGCGGAGTTCGCCGTCACGTACAGCACGCCGCCTGGGCCCGGGGTCAGGATGTCGGCGCCCGCCTGCTCGTTCGGGTCGGCCTTCTCACCGTTGCGGATGAGGTAGGAGCGCGCGTAGCTGTGGTCGTGGCCCTGCAGCACCAGGTCCACGCCGAGCTCGCTGAAGAGCGTGGGCCACGTGTTGCGGCGGTCGATGACGTCGGCGTCGGTCGCGTGCGGGCCGGTCGAGTAGATCGAGTGGTGGAAGGCCACGACCTTCCACTTCGCCTCGTCCCCGTGCGCCGCGATGGTCTCGCGCACGAACCGCTCGTGCGACGCGTAGTCGCGCGAGTTGGAGTTGAGGTTGAGGAACAGCACGTCCTTGTAGACGAACCAGTAGTCGCCGCCTGAGGACGTCGACGTGCCGGGGCCGGCCGCGGCGTCGAGGTTCGGCACGTTGAAGTGCTGGTTGTAGGCCTTGTCGCCGACGTCGTGGTTGCCGTTGGTGGCCACGAACGGGATCTGGCGCAGGTAGTCGGTCGACAGGAACGAGCCGTACTCGGTCTCGTTGTTGGCGTGCTCGACCTGGTCGCCGCCCGAGAACAGCATCTCGGCGCTCGGGTAGGCGGTGGTCGCGACGTCGAGCGTGTCGATCCAGCCCTGGGTGTCCGAGGCGAGGTTGCCCGAGGAGCCCAACTGCGGGTCGCCGAAGAACAGGAAGTCGAAGCCGCCGTCGAAGGACTGCGTGCGGAACGTGGACACGCCCGACCAGGCGCCCTCGGCGCCCACGCGGTAGGAGTAGGCGGTGTTGGGCTCCAGGCCCGTGAGCGTCGCGAAGCGGTTGTACTCCCCGCTCGACGTCGCCCCACCGGTCGCCGCGACCGACACGGCGTCGGCCGGGAACCGGCCGTCCACGACCTCGCCGGCGGGCGCGATCTGCGCGACCTGCTCGGTGTCGAGGTCGGAGTACCAGGCGAGGTTGCGCTCGGCCTCGCTCGCGCCGACGCCGAGCACCAGGTCGGAGATCGTGGCGGCGCCCGGCTCGGGCTCCTCGACGACCGGGACCAGTGACTTGAGGTCGAGGTACACGTCCGAGCTGTTCTCGCGGTCGTTGTACAGCCCGACGGCGATGGTGTTGGTCCCCGCCTGCAGCACCTCGGCCGGGATGGTGAAGGTCGAGGTCACGGGGTCGCCGTTGGAGACGCCTGCGTAGGTGAGGTTGCGCTGGGCCTCGGCGGCGGCCTCGACCCGGTCGTCGAGGAGCCCTGCGACCTTGACGCCGTTGACGAAGACCTGCAGGGCGTCGTCGTAGACGACCGTGCCCGTCAGCCCCGTCAGCTCGCCGAGCTGGGCGGCGGTGAGGTTGAACGACGAGCGCAGGTGGAACGTGGGGACGTCGACCTGGGGCGACGCCGTCGGGTCGATGTACTGGTTGAGCGGCGTCGTGACGGGGAAGCCGGAGCCGAGCCCGGTCGGCTTGCCGTTCTTGGCGCCGAACGGGCTGACGCCCGTCTTCCACGCGGCGTCGTCGAAGCCGGCGCCGGTCCACACCAGGCGGTCGGCTCCGCCCGCCGCCGGGTCGGTGTTGTCGTCCGAGTAGCGCCACTGTGAGCCGGTGCCGAGGAAGCTCGCCGGCAGGTCGGCGGCGCTCGCCGACGACGCGGCGAACGCGAGGCCGGCGGCGACGAGGCTGATCAAGCCCGCGCCCGCGACGGCCGCACGGGCCCGACGCCGGCGCGGCGTCGGGGCGTGAGTGTTCGTGTGCATCAATCCTCCAGGGATGGTGGTGCCGGACGGCACCACCGTCCACCGTCTCGGCCTTCGGTGAACGTTCGTTGACAGAAGCATGAGCATGGGCTGAACAGCGCTTGCACGCTCGGTGGGTCTGGTCAGCCGACGCCGATGCGCTGGACGAACCAGATGACGCCCATGACTGCGACGCCCGCGGCGACGACGGCGCCCACCCAGCGGCCGGTGCGCGGCGCCCGCCTCCGCAGCAGCGTCAGCAGCGGGAACACCACGGCGATGATCGACAGCTGGACCACCTCGATGCCCACGTTGAACACCAGCAGCGACCACAGCAGCGTCCAGGAGAAGGCCTCGTCGATGCCGAGCGCCCCGGCGAACCCCAGGCCGTGGATGAGCCCGAACGCGAACACCACGGCGAGTCGGAGCCAGTCGGCACGGTCGAGCTCCAGCCGGGCCGCAAGCGAGGCGCTCGTGGGGCGGTGGACGGCGCCGCGCCCGAGCGCGTCGCCTCGCCGCCGCAGGGCCCACAGGTGCCAGAGCGCGACGATGGCGATCGACGCCGCGATGACCGGCTCGACCAGCGCGGCAGGGGCGTCGACCAGGCCCAGCGCGGCCAGCAGGAATGTCACGGAGTGCGCGAGCGTGAAGCTCGTGGCGGCCAGGACGACGTCGCGCAGGCGCCGCGAGCCGACGATGAGCGCGAGCAGGAACAGGATGTGGTCGATGCCCGTCAGCAGGTGCTCGGCCCCCAGGACGAAGAACTCGCCCATGCGGTCGTACCAGGGCTGCCCGGACTCGAAGGTGGGGTGCTGGCCCGTGAGCGCGGCGCTGCCCGCCGCCCCAGCCAGGTCGTAGTCGAGGATGGTCGTCGTCCCGGTCACATAGCCCTCGTCGTCGCCGAACAGGGTGCTGGTGATCTCGGTGTGCCGCGGGCCGTCGCCGTCGGACGGGGCGCATGTGTGGTCCAGCGTCAGCAGGGCGTAGGGGACGCCGTCACGCTCGGTGACGCCGAACGCCCCCACCTGGGACGCGACGCACCGCTCACCGTCGACGCTCACGCGGTAGCGCGCCTCGACGTATCGCAGGACGGACGCGGCGTGGTCGGCGAGGGCGGTGGGCTCCTCGCCCGTCTGCCACACCGCCATGCCGTCGTCGAACAGCGCCGGGTCCTGCGCGTGCTCGGCGACCGAGACGACCAGCAGGTCGTACTCCAGGCCGAGCTGCGTGCGCACCGTGCCGTCCGACGGCGTGGTGACGTCGGCGTAGACGGTCGAGGAGAAGCCGTGCGCTGCGGCGGGGGCGGCGAACAGGGGGATCGCGGCGACCGCGGCGAGCGCCGCGGTGAGCAGGTGTCGTCTCACGTGGCGTCACCCTGCCTGACCTGGGTGAACGCGATGCGAACGGCAGGCGAACGCGCCGACGGGCGGCCGCCGCCGGCGACCGCCCGTGTGCCTTTGGGCCTCAGGCGTGCGTGGGGGTGGGTGCGACCTCGTAATGGTCCGGTGTGATCGTCACCTGTCCGTAGCCCTGGGTGAGCGAGCGCAGGTCGAGCGCGTAGCGCTGGAGCTCGACCTCGGGCGCTGTCGCGACCACGACGGCGTCGCCGGAGTCGGTCATCCGGGTGTCGTGCACGCGGCCGCGCCGCCCCGACAGGTCGTTCATGACCGCGCCCTGGTAGGCCTGCGGGACCGTGACGGTGACCGCCGAGACCGGCTCGAGCACGACGGTTCCCGCCGCGGCCAGGGCCTCGTGGACCGCCATCGACCCCGCGGTGCGGAACGCCATGTCGGACGAGTCGACGGAGTGCGACTTGCCGTCGACGAGCTCGACGCGCACGTCCACGACCGGGTGCCCGCTCGGGCCGCCGCGTTCGAGCGCGTCGCGCACGCCCTTCTCGACCGCCGGGATGTACTGCCGTGGCACGGCGCCGCCGACCACCGAGTCCACGAACTCGAAGCCTCCGCCGGGGCCGAGGGGCGAGACGATGAGTTGGACGACGGCGAACTGCCCATGGCCGCCCGACTGCTTCTTGAGGCGTCCCTCGGCCTTGGCCTCGCGTTTGATGGTCTCGCGGAAGGCGACGGGCGCGGGAGCCGTGGTGACGTTGACCCCGAAGACGCGCTTGAGCCGGTCGACGAGGATCTCGATGTGCGTCTCGCCGAGGCCGCGGGCGATGGTGCGCCCGCCGGTGTGCTCGACCGACAGCGTGTGGTCCTCCGCGACGGCCCGGGCCAGCGCCGTCGAGAGCTTCTCGGTGTCGGACTGTGTGACCGGGTCGAGCGCCACCGAGTACACCGGCGGGTGGTGCGGCAGCGGGCGCGGGCGCGCGTGGCCCGACGGACGCGACCACAACAGCGACCCGGCGGGGGTGCCCACGAGCTTCGCGGCGCCGCCCACGTCGCCCGCGCGCAGCTCGTCGCAGGGCAGGCGCTGCGCGCCGCGCAGGCGGAACAGCCCGCCGAACCGCTCCTCGGCGCCGGTCGTGGCGTTGTGCAGCCGGTCGCCGGGGCGGATGGTCCCCGACAGCACCCTCAGCATCGTGATCTGGCCGAGGAACTGGTCGGCGACGACGTCGAAGGCGTGCACCAGCGCCTCGCCGTGCCGGTCGCGGGCCACCGCGACCTCGGTGCCGTCGTCCGTGACGATGGCCGCGTCCCTGGTGGCCAGCGCCGGCGCGAGCAGGCACAGCACGTCGATGAACCGGTCGACGCCCGTCTCGGTGACGCCCGAGGCGACGACGACGGGCACGGCCTCGCCCGCGGCGATCTCCTGCGCGAACCGGCGCTGCAGGTCGTCGAGCGAGGGCTCGTTCCCGTCGAGGTAGGCCTCCAGCAGGGTGTCGTCGTGCGAGACGACCTCCTCGGTGACGTCGTCGTGCAGCGAGTGGCTCTCGGCGGCGAGGTCGGTGGGCAGCGGCTCCACGGACCGCTTGCCGGCCGGGCCCTGGACGAGGGCGCGCTCGCCGAGCACGTCGACCACGGCCCGGAACTCCTCCTCCGTGCCGATGGGCAGCTCGATGGGCCACAGCCGGGAGCCGAACGCCTCACGCAACTCGTCGAGCACGCGGTGGAAGTCCGCCTGTGGGCGGTCCGCGCACGTGACCATGACGATGCGGGGCACACCCGCGGCGTCGGCCGCGGCCCATGCCGCGTGCGTCCCCGCGGTGACGCCCGCGACCGCCGAGACGACGACGATCGCGAGGTCGCAGGCCGACAGTGCGGCGTCGACGCCGCCGACGAAGTCGGGGTGCCCGGGCGTGTCGGCCAACGTCAGCTCATAGTGCTCGCCGTCGTCGGAGTCCCACTCCAGGAATGTGAGGCCGGTGGTCAGCGTGGTGCCGCGCGCGACCTCCTCCGGCTGGTAGTCACCGACCGTCGTCCCGGCGGCGATGGTGCCCGGGCGGGCGATCGCTCCGGCTCGGTGGAGTACGGCCTCGACCAGTGTGGTCATGCCTGATCCGGCGCTGCCGACGAGCGCCGCCATGATGTGTCTGCCGACAGGTGACTCCGCGTCGAGTTCCATCCCCTGAACCTAGCGGGCGGGGCGTCGCACGGCGCGGGTTTCGGCGGGATTCGGCGCGCGTCACATCACCCGTGACACCGCCTGCCAGGCCCCCGCGCGCGGCCTCCGTCACCGGCCGCGGTCGGGCGCGCCCATGTCCCCGACGCCCGGCGCGCCATCGGCGAGCGCGTAGCGCAGGAACACCGTGCCTGAGGGGCCCGCGACGGGAGGCTCCAACAGCGTGAGGCTCGCGGGGACCGCCCCGTCCGCGAACACCCTCTTGCCGCCGCCGAGCACGATCGGGTGCACCCACAGGTCGAGCCGGTCGAACAGGCGCTCGCGCAGCAGGGTCTGGACCAGGTTGAGGCTGCCGACCACGCGCACCTGCTCGTGGCGGTCGCGGACCTCGCGCACCGCGCGGGCCAGATCCGGGCCGAGCAGCGTCGAGCCCGCCCAGTCGAGGCGCGGTCGCCCGCGTGAGGCGACGTACTTGGGGATCGAGTTGAACAGCCGGGCGATCTCGAAGTCCTCGTCGCCCTCGTAGCGCGGCCAGTACGCCGCGAAGATGTCGTAGGTGCGCCGCCCGAGCAGCAGCGCGTCCGCGCCCTCGTACGCCGCGGCGACCTGCGCGCCGGCGACGTCGTCGAGCACAGGCGCCTGCCAGCCGCCGTAGGCGAAGTCGTCGGGGTCCTCGTCCGGGCCGCCCGGCGCCTGCGCGACGAGGTCGAGGGTTGCGAACAGCTCGATCTGGATGATGCCCATAGCGCCCTCCGGTCAGCCCTTGCGCCCCCGCGTGCCGAACACGCCGCCGCCGAACGAGCACGCGATCCCGATCACGAACCCAACGTCGTACCAGTTGCCCGTGTTGTGGACCTCGTAGACCGAGACGGTGTCGGTGAACAACGACACGACGAACGTGATCGGCAGGATCAGCCCGTGCCACAGCCCGAGCCAGAGCCCTGCGGGGTCGGCGCCGCCGGGTGCGGGGGTGTCGAGCTGCGGGTTGGCGCCTGCGGCGCACGCGGCCAGCAGGAGGGCGGCGGTCACGAGCGCGGCCGTCGTCGCGGCGCGCCGCCAGGTCAGGCGCGGCGAGCCCGCGCGCTTGTGCGCGCCCCGGCCTGCGGCGACCGGCGCGCCCGCGTCGCGTGCGCCCCCATCGTGTCCGTCCACCCGCGCCTCCGCCGTCGGTCTCCCGCCAGGTCCCGCGTTTCGACGGTATCCCGCCCCGGACGCGCTCGCCCCAGGAAGCCGCTCGCCCCCGCGACCCAGGCTCAGGCGCCGCCGGCGCCCGCGCCGACCAGCTCGCGGGTGGGGGCGGCGTCGTCGGCGTCGTCGGCGCGGCCCCGCTGCGCGTAGCGGGACAGGACCATGAGCATCGGACCGTCGCTGACGATGTTGGTGGACGTCCCGAACGAGTCCTGGAGCGCGAAGATCGCGAGCATGAGGCCGACTCCCGCCTCGTCGAAGCCCAGCACCGAGGTGACCAGGCCGAGCGAGGCCATGAGCGTGCCGCCAGGGACGCCGGGCGCCGCGACCGCGAAGACGCCCAGCAGCACCACGAACAGCAGGATCGTGCGCAGGCCAGGAAGCTCGCCGTAGAGCACCTGCGAGGTGGTCAGGGCCAGGAACGTGATGCTCATGACCGAGCCGGGCATGTGG
Organism: Xylanimonas ulmi; assembly: GCF_004216535.1. Lineage (NCBI taxonomy): Bacteria > Bacillati > Actinomycetota > Actinomycetes > Micrococcales > Promicromonosporaceae > Xylanimonas > Xylanimonas ulmi. The sequence goes on along the minus strand of NZ_SGWX01000001.1, from coordinate 1,546,998 downwards.
ACGTGGGTGAACAGCGGCACGCCGAAGTCGACCATCCGCCGGTCGAGGACCGAGGAGGCCGAGGCCCCCTTGAGCGCGACGCCGAGCGTGGCCGCCGAGGACATCGTGCCGATCGCCGTGAGGTACGCGGCGCCGTAGTGGCGCACGACCTCGAACGGGTTGCGGCGCGAGTACGCCGTCGCCGCGATGTACAGGACCGTGACCCACACCAGGTGCACGGCGACGACGGCGCCGAGCGCCTGGAGGAAGACGGGCGCCTGGCGGGTGAGGCGGCCTTGATAGGCCAGCAGGGCGAACACCGAGGCGATGAACAGGGGCAGGACGGGGATGACGACCTTGGCCACGACGCGCAGCACGATGGCGTGCAACTCCTCGAGCGCGCCGCCCCAGCGTTCGGCGCGCGTCCACGCGACCGCGAGGCCGAGCAGCAGGGCGAGGGCGAGCGCGCTCATGGTCGGCATGACGGGTGGGACGTCGAGCTCGAACAGCATGTCGGGCAGCGGGCGCAGACCCTCGACCTCGGCGGGGATGGAGAGCGCGGGGACGATCAGGTAGCCGGCGGCGGCCGCGAGCAGCGAGGCGAGCACGGCCGAGGTGTAGCCGAGGGTGAGCGAGACGCCCAGCAGGCGCGAGGCGCCCGCGCCCATACGGGCGATCGACGGGGCGACGAAGCCCAGGACGATCAGCGGGACGGCGAACAGGACGAGCTGGCCGGTCAGGTGGCGCACGCTCTGCACGACGCTGATGGCGGTCTCGTTCGCGAGCAGGCCGACGACGGCGCCGAGCGCGATGGCGGCGAGGAGTCGGAGGGGGAGGGTCTTGACGAGCTGGGTCACGGAGGATCCTCGGCGGGTGGCGGGTCGGAGGAAGAGGGCGCGACCGGGCACACGAAAGGCCGACCGCGCGCGAGGGCGACGGCCGGCCTGGATCCACCTGACACGATCGCGCGGAGCGGATCGTGGGGGCGCGCGGACGCCGCCCTAGGGACAGGTCCCCAGGGTGCGGGAGTGGGTGGCGATGCGCGGCATGGCGGCGATCTTGGCGCAGGCGCGCGGGCTCGGGCAAGCGGCGCCCCGCGGATCGTCGGGCGGCGCCGGGTGAGTCGGCGCGTCCTGCGCCCCGATACCTTGTGGTGCTAGGGTTCAATCCCTTGCACCGCTAGGTATAGGAGCGTGCTCGTGCACATCGACAAGGACCTGGTCGCGGCCAGCGCGACACCGCTCGTCCTGGGCATCCTCGCGGGCGGCGACCTGCACGGGTACGCCATCCTCAAACGCGTCGGCGAGCTGTCCGGGGGCCGCATGCAGTGGACCGACGGCATGCTCTACCCGCTGCTGCACCGGCTTGAGCGCAACGGCTGGGTCACCGCCCGGTGGGGCGTGTCCGAGGCGGGGCGCAAGCGCAAGCACTACGCGCTGACCCCCGCCGGACGCCAAGCCCTGGGCGAGCGACAGGCGCAGTGGGGTGTCGTCGCCGACGCGCTGCGCCAGGTGTGGGACCGGCGTGAGGCCGGCCCCGCGACCGCGGAGGCATGGGCGTGAGCGGCGGGCCGGACGAGCCGGGTCAGGCTCCCACCCCGGCCGGTCTCGACGAGCGCGGGACGCTGGAGGAGCAGATCGACCTGTGGCGCTCCTGGGTGCTGCGGCGCCATGCCATCACCCCGGACGACGCCGAGGAGTTGGAGGACAACCTGCGCGGCCGGGTCGACGACCTGCGCGCCGGCGGCCTCGACGACGACGAGGCCTTCCTCGTCGCGGTCAAGCGCATGGGCGGCCTCGACGCCGTCTCGCGTGAGTTCGCGCGCGAGCACTCCGAGCGGCTGTGGCGCCAGCTCGTCCTGGTGCCCGACGAGCCCGCCGCGACGACGACACGCCTACGCGACCTCGGCGTGCTGATCGCGCTGGCCGGGGCCTGCGGACTCGTCGTCAAGGCGCTGCTCGGCGCCCGTGACGACACCCTGCTGCTCGCCAACGCCGCCGTCGCCGTCCTGCCGTTCCTCGCCGCCTACTTCGCATGGTCGCGGCGGCTGCCCGCGCGCGTCGTCGTCGCACTGGTGGCGCTCGCCGCGGCGCCGGCGCTCGCGGTCAACCTCTACCCGTTCGCCAGCCCGGCGAACGACGGCCCCGGGATGACATTCGTGCTGGCCGCGACCCATCTGCCGGTCGTGCTCTGGCTGCTGCTGGGCGTCGCCTACACCGGCCGCTGGCGTTCTCACGCCCGTCGGATGGACTTCGTCCGGTTCACGGGTGAGCTGCTCATCTACCTCACGCTCATCGCGATCGGCGGCAGCATGCTGCTGGGCCTGACCGTGGCCATGTTCGGCGTCGTCAACGTCAGCCTCGAGCCCTTCGTCGAGGACTGGCTCATGCCGTTCGCCGGCCCAGGAGCGCTCTTCGTCGCGGCCTGGCTCGTCGAGGCGAAGAAGAGCGTCGTGGAGAACATGGCGCCTGTGCTCACGCGCGTCTTCACCCCGCTGACCGTGGTCATGCTGGCGGCGACGCTCGTGGTGCTGCTCGCCCACGGGTCGCTCGTTTCGGTGGACCGCGAGCTGTTGATCCTCATGGACGCCGTGCTGGTGCTGGTGCTCGCGCTGCTGCTCTACTCGATCTCGGCGCGCGACCCGCTCGCGCCGCGCACCTGGTTCGACGGGCTCCAGCTCGTGCTCGTCGTGGTCGCCGTCGCGGTCAACGCCGTCGCCCTGTCGGCGATGGTCTCGCGCACCGCCGAGTTTGGGTGGACGGCCAACAAGACGGCGGCGCTCGGCCTCAACCTGGTGCTGCTGGTCCACCTGGTCGGGACCGGGTGGCTGGTGTGGCGGTTCCTGCGCGGGGCGGGCGGGTTCGGCGCCGTCGAGCGTTGGCAGACGCGCTACCTGCCGGTGTACGCCGCCTGGGCGGCGGTGGTGGTGCTCGTGTTCCCGCCCGTCTTCGCGTTCGTGTGAGTGGGGGAGCGGGGGAGCGGCGGGCCCGGCTCAGGCGATGGTGAGCGTCGCGGGCAGGCCGGCGAACCGGCCGTAGCGCTCGGCCTCGGCCTCAAGGCCGGCGCGCGCTCGCGCGGAAAGGCTCACGGGCGTCGAGACCGTGACGACGACGCCGCGCGTCGTCTCCGCGCGCGTCCACAGGCCGACGAGCGCGCCGTCGACCAGCACCAGCCCCTGCGCGCGCAGCACCGCGTCGGTCGCGTACGGGCCCCAGTCGCCCGGGTCGCGACGGTAGGAGATGAGCTCGTCGTAGTTGGACAGCAGCATCGCCGCGGGCACGGGCGACGCATCCGGTGCGGCGTCGTCGTCGACGAACAGCTCGACGCCCGCGAGCGTGACGGGGCGCAGGGCCGCGAGGGCGAACGCGCGGCGCGCCGCCGTGACCGGCAGCGACGCCCACCAGGCGAGGTCCTCGGGACGCGCAGGGCCGTGGCCGCACACGTAGCGGCGCGCGAGCCACGCGAGGCGCTCGTCGTCGGCGCGGCGCGACGGCGGCAGGTCGAGCGCGCGGTAGGTGTGCTGCTTGCCGCGCATGGGACCGGACCCGACCGCTCCGCGCAGTTCCGCCTCGATGAGCACATGCGCGAGCGGCTGCGTCGCCCACCGGCCGCCCGGCCCGTCGAGTCCGGCCGCGGTCAGGTGTGCGGCGACCTCGGCGCGGGTCAGCGGGCCGTGGGCGCGCACGGCCTCGGCGACGACGTCGGCGGCGGCGTGGCGCGTGGCGGGCGGCAGGCCGGCGGTCCGCGCCGCGGTGTCCAGGGTGCGGCGCACACGGTCTGCGGTCAGCGCGAGCAGGTCGGGCAGGTCGGCGGCCAGCACGTGGTGCCACGTTGGGCGCAGCACGTGCGTGCGCACGAAGGCTCCGGCGTCGAACTCCGCGGCGAGTTGCGCGCGTGTGCGTCCGCTGCGCCGCGACAGCGCCCACAGCGACATGTCGTGCAGTTGCGCCTGCACGCCGCCCAGCCGCCCGACCACGAACGCCCCGTCGCCCCGGGCCGTCCCCGCAGTGACCATCTGCGCCCGGACCCGGTACGCGAGCAACCCCTCTCTCACCCCCGCACCCTCCCACGAGATACCGGTCCCGCGTCGAGATACCGGAGTCCGGTCACCGAGAACACCCGGAATGACCGAGGACCGGTATCTCGGCGGGGTGGTTAGGCGAGGGAGACGAGGTCGCGGTAGGTGTCGCTCCAGAGGTCCTCGTCGCCGTCGGGCAGGAGCAGGACGCGCTCGGGCTCCAGGGCGTCGACCGCTCCGTCGTCGTGCGTGACCATGACGACGGCGCCCTCGTACGTCTTGAGCGCGCCCAGGATCTCCGCGCGCGAGGCCGGGTCGAGGTTGTTGGTCGGCTCGTCGAGCAGCAGCACGTTGGCGCTGGAGACCACGAGGGTCGCCAGGGCCAGGCGCGTCTTCTCGCCGCCCGACAGCACGTGCGTCGGCTTGTCGGCGTCGTCGCCCGAGAACAGGAACGAGCCGAGCACGCTGCGCACCTCGGTGTCGGTGAGGTCGGGCGCCGCGTGGCGCAGATTCTCCACGACCGTCACGTCCATGTCGAGCGTGTCGTGCTCCTGCGCGTAGTAGCCCAGCTTGAGCCCGTGCCCAGGTACGACCTCGCCCGTGTCGGGCTTCTCGACGCCGGCCAGGATGCGCAGCATCGTCGTCTTGCCCGCGCCGTTGAGTCCGAGGATGACCACGCGCGACCCGCGGTCGATCGCCAGGTCCACCCCGGTGAACACCTCGAGCGAGCCGTAGGACTTCGACAGGTCCTTGGCCGTGAGCGGCGTGCGGCCCGACGGCGCGGGCTTGGGGAAGCGCAGCCGCGCCACCTTGTCGGCCTGCCGCTCGCCCTCCAACCCGCCCAGCATGGTCTCGGCGCGGCGGATCATGTTCTGCGCCGCCACCGCCTTGGTCGCCTTCGCGCGCATCTTCTCGGCCTGGGCCAGCAGCGCGCCGGCCTTCTTCTCGGCGTTGGCGCGCTCACGACGGCGGCGCTTCTCGTCCTGCTCGCGCTGCTCCAGATACTTGTCCCAGCCCAGGTTGTACTGGTCGAGCTCGCCCCGGTTGGCGTCGAGGTGGAACACCTTGTTGACGGTGTCGCGCAACAGGTCGACGTCGTGGCTGATGACGATGAACCCGCCCGGGTAGGAGCGCAGGTAGTCGCGCAGCCACAGGATCGAGTCCGCGTCGAGGTGGTTGGTCGGCTCGTCGAGCAGCAGTGTGCCGACACCCGAGAACAGGATGCGGGCCAGTTCGACGCGACGGCGCTGCCCGCCCGACAGGGTGCGCAGCGGCTGGCCCAGGATGCGGTCGTCGAGCCCGAGGTTGTGCGTGATGCGGTGCGCCTCGGACTCGGCGGCGTACCCGCCCGCCGCCAGGAACCGCGTCTCGAGCTTGGGGTAGCGCTCGAGCGCGGCGGCCATGACGTCGGGGTCGGGCGAGGCCATGCGGGCCTCGGTCTCACGCATGGCCGTGACCAGGTAGTCGAGCCCCCGCGCCGAGAGCACGCGGTCCATCGCGATGACGTCGAGGTCACCGGTGCGCGGGTCCTGCGGCAGGTAGCCGACGTCGGACGACCGCACGATCTGGCCCGATGTCGGCTGCGTCTCGCCCGCGAGGGTCTTGGTGAGCGTCGTCTTGCCGGCGCCGTTGCGGCCGACGAGGCCGATGCGGTCGCCTGAGGCGATGCGGAAGGTCGCCTCGTGCAGCAGGACGCGGGCGCCGATGCGGAGCTCGACGCCGTGGGCGGTGATCACAGGTGTGCCTCGGTGTCTGTCGGGAAGGTCGGGAACCCCGGCGCGCGCAGCCCCAAGAGGCCCGTGCGGGGGCGCCGACGGCGGCGGCGGCCACCCGAGTCTACCGGGGCGCCAGGCCGCCGCGGCGGCGCAGGGGACGCGGCCCCGACTGGGGCCGCGCGCCGCGAGCGCGCGACTTACCGTGTGCACATGACGTTCAGCGAGGGGGGCAAGTTCGAGGGCGGGCGCGTGCGCAAGGGCGGCGGCACCCGCCGCACCGGGGCTATCGCAGGCGGCGGCCTCGGCGCGGTCATCGTCGCGCTGCTGGCGATGTTCTTCGGCAACGGCGGCGACATCGCCGGACTCACCGACGCGCTCACCGGCGCCGACGGCGCCCAGCAGCAGGCCACCGGCGAGGATCAGTTCGTTGCCGACTGCACCGCGCTGCAGGCCAACACCGACCTGGACTGCGAGCTGTCGGCCACGGCGCAGGCGCTCGACGCGTACTGGCAGGACGTCCTGCCCGAGCAGGCCGGGGTGCAGTACACCCAGCCCGGGGTGTACAGCTTCACGCAGGCCGTCGACACCGCGTGCGGCCCGGCGACCGCCGACACGGGGCCCTTCTACTGCCCACCCGACCAGACGATCTACGTCGACGTCAGCTTCTACGACGAGCTGACCTCGCGCTTCGGGTCCTCCGGCGGGCCGCTGGCGCGCAAGTACGTCGTCGCGCACGAGATGGGACACCACATCGAGAACCTCATCGGCGCGATGGACGAGGCGAACCGGGGTGGGACGGGCGCGGCCTCCGACTCGGTGCGCATCGAGCTCATGGCCGACTGCCTCGCCGGCATGTGGGCCGCGCACGCCGCCACGACCCTCGACCCCGACACCGGAATCCCGTTCCTGAACCCGCTCACCGAGGCCGATGTGCGCGACGCGCTGTCGGCGGCCTCGGCCGTCGGCGACGACCGCATCCAGCAGCAGGCCACGGGCCGCGTCAACCCCGAGGCGTTCACGCACGGCACCTCGCAGCAGCGCGTGCGCTGGTTCACGGCCGGCTACAACGGCGGAACACTCCAGACGTGCGACGCGCTGCACGCGGCGCGGCTGTGACCTCACGCGGTCACTCGTCGCGCCGACCGCTCACTCGTCGCCGAGCGCCGCGTCCTCGATCTCCTCGTCCGTCGGCCGACGACGTCGCGGCGGCCGCGGGGCGCGCGTGCTCGCCTCGCCTGTGGCCAGCAGCAGATCGCCCGCCGTCGGCTGGGCGCCGCGGGTCTCGCGCCGCCACAGCACGAGGTACCCGCCGAGCGCGCCGGCCGCGAAGACGCACCACTGGAAGGTGTACGACAGGTGTGAGCCCGGGTCGAGGTCGGGCGCGGGGAGCGGGATGAGCGCGGTGGGCACAGGCTCCGCGTCGGAGGCGGTCTGCTCGGTGCGCAGTTGCCCGTAGGCCGCCACGGTCCGGCCTTGCGCCCATGACGCGCCCGACGGCCCCGCGCCCAGCACCTGCGCCGTCGATATCGCCTGCACCTGCCCGCCGGGGGCGCCGCGCGAGGACGCCGGCTCGTCGGCGCGCAGCGTCACGGTCGCCGTGACCTCGCCGTCCGGGGGAGCGGGGAACGCGTCGGGCTTGCTGGAGTCCTCACCGAGCGGCACGAACCCGCGGTCGACCACCAGCACGAGCCCGTCGTCGGCCTCGAACGGGACGAGCACGTGGAAGCCCGCCGTCGAGTCGACGGGCCGGTTGCGCAGCAGCACCGTGTCCTGGGGACGGTAGCGCCCGGTCAGCGTGACGGGGCGCCAGACCTCGTCGTCGGCCAGCGCCGCGCCGGGCGCGGGCAGCAGTTCGCCGACGGCGACGGGCGCCGCGCCGTAGTTGGACTCGATCAGGTGGATCTGCGCCTCACGCGCCGTGTAGCGGTGCCACTGCCACACGGCGGCGAGCACACACAGCGCGGCGACCACCACAGCCCCGAGGCCGAGCGTCACCCACTGACGACGGGTGCGCGACGCTGTGGCCGCAGGCGCCGGCGCCGTGGCGAGCGTCACGAGCGCGGGTCCGGGTCGAGCCGTTCGAGGTCGGCGACGGGCACGGTCCGCCTCCAGAACTCGCGGCGGCCGAGGAACTGCTCCAGCGTCGGGCGATGGTCGTCGCACGCGAGCCACACCTTGCGCCGCTCGGGCGTGTGCAGCTTGGGGTTGTTCCACAGCAGACCCCAGGCGGCGGGCGCCCGGCAGCCCTTGGCCGAGCAGACGAGGTCGCCCGCGGCGACCGGGTCCGCGGCGCCCAGCAGGTCCATTCAGCTCTCCTCGGGATCGTTCTCGACGACGGTCGCCCCCTCGGGCGCCGGCGGCAACTGCTGGGGCGCGGCGGGCTCGAGCGCCGAGGTGGCGTACTGGACCCGGTCGCGGCCCGCGTTGACCAGGATCACCGCGAGATAGGGGATGACGACGGCGCCGGCGATCAGCGTCCACCGCAGCCAGCCGTCGGCGAAGTAGGCGCCGACGAAGCACACCACGCGCAGCCCCATCTGCAGCAGGTACCGGCGCTGGCGGCGCGCCTGGTCGTCGGTGAGGGACTCGGGCGCGTCGGTGATCGACGGCACCGCTCCGTCCTGCCGACGGCCGGACCCGGCGGCCGACGCGCTGGTCCGCGTGGTGCTCACACCGCCAGTCTACGAGCGGTCGGTCGCGTCAGGGCACACCCCCCAAGGGGTCCGTGACTGCCCGCGGGCGGACCTGGGGCGTTGTAGGAATCCGGCAAGTCCGGGCTGTGAAGCGGTCCGCGGCGTGCGCGTGGTCAGGCGCGGCGTCGCGGTACGTTCACACTCGGCCCCTCCCGACGAAAGGAACCCTCCCATGAGCGCGATGAGCGCGCCCGCCCGTGTCGTGGTCGTGACCGGAGCCTCGCGCGGCATCGGCCGCGCCATCGCCGAGGCGTTCGTCGCCGCCGGTGACACCGTCGCCGCGCTGCATCGCGGCGGCGACGTGCCCGACGGCGCCCACGGCTACGTCGCCGACGTGACCGACTCCGCCGCGGTCGACGCGGCGTTCACCGCGATCGAGGCGGACCTCGGCCCGGTCGAGGTGCTCGTGGCCAACGCCGGCGTCACGCGTGACGGACTGCTCCTGCGCATGAGCGACGAGGACTTCGACGCCGTCCTGGACACCAACCTCGCGGGCACGTTCCGCGTGGTGCGCCGCGCCTCGAAGGGCATGATCCGCCTGCGGCGCGGCCGGATCGTCATGATCGGCTCGGTCGTGGGCCTGTACGGCGGCGCGGGCCAGGTCAACTACGCCGCGTCCAAGGCGGCGCTGGTCGGCATGGCCCGGTCGATCACGCGTGAGCTCGGCGGCCGCGGCATCACCGCGAACGTCGTCGCTCCGGGCTTCGTCGAGACGGCGATGACCGCTGTGCTGCCCGAGGACACCCAGCGGCAGTACAAGTCGGCGATCCCCGCGGGCCGGTTCGCCACCGTCGACGAGGTTGCGGGCGTCGTGCGGTTCCTCGCCTCCGACGCCGCGGCCTACGTCTCGGGAGCGGTCATCCCGGTCGACGGTGGCCTCGGCATGGGCCACTGACGGCCCGCTTCGTTAGTCTCCCCCCAGCACCAGCTCCCGAAAGGTCATCATGGGTCTGCTCGACGGCAAGAAGCTCCTCGTCACCGGGGTGCTGACCGACAGCTCGATCGCGTTTCACGCCGCACGCCTCGCGCAGGAGGAGGGTGCGCAGGTCGTGCTCTCCTCGTTCGGCCGCCAGATGAAGCTCACGCAGGCGTTCGCCCGCCGCCTGCCCGTCGAGGCGCCCGTGGTGCCGCTCGACGTGACGAGCCAAGAGGACCTCGACGGCCTCGCCGACGCCGTGCGCGCCGCAGGCCTCGACCGTCTCGACGGTGTGGTGCACTCGATCGGCTTCGCACCCCAGTCCGTGATGGGCGGCAACTTCCTGAGCGGTGCGTGGGAGGACGTCGCCACCGCGCTGCACGTGTCGACGTTCTCGTACAAGTCGCTCGCCGTGGCGGCCAAGCCGCTGATGACCGCGGGCGGCGCCGTCGTCGGCCTGACGTTCGACGCGCAGTTCGCCTGGCCCGTCTACGACTGGATGGGTGTCGCCAAGGCCGGCCTCGAGTCGGCCAACCGCTACCTGGCGCGTGACCTGGGCCCGGACGGCATCCGCGCCAACCTCGTCTCGGCCGGGCCGATCCGCACCACCGCAGCGAAGTCGATCCCCGGGTTCGCGACCATGGAGGACGCGTGGCCGAGCCGCGCGCCCCTCGGCTGGGACCAGACGACGGCCGAGCCCGCCGCGCGCGCCGTCGTCGCCCTGCTGTCTGATTGGTTCCCGGCGACGACCGGTGAGATCGTTCACGTCGACGGCGGTGTACACGCGATGGGGCAGTAGGCCTGCCCCCCGACGACCTGAGAGAGACGATGACCGTACGACGGCTGGTGCTCCTGCGACACGCCAAGGCCGAGCCGGGCCGCGACCGCGTGCCCGACGAGATGCGACCCCTGGCGACCAACGGACGCAAGCAGGCGGGCGGCGTCGGCAAGGCGTTCGCCGCCGCGGGTCTCGCCCCCGACCTCGCCCTGGTCTCGACGGCGCTGCGCACGCGCCAGACCTGGGAGCTGCTCTCGCGCCAGCTCGACGGCGCCGCGACCGACGTGCGTCTGCGCCCCGAGCTCTATGAGGCCTCGGTGGCCGACGTGCTCGACCTGGTGCGGTCTGCGGGCGGCGTCGCCACCGTGCTCGTCGTCGGGCACGAGCCGACCATCGCGGCGACCGCCGCGCACCTGGCCGGCCCCGGGTCCGACGACGCCGCGCTCGCCCAGGTGCGCGTGGGCGTGCCCACGGCGACCTACTCGATCCTGGAGTCCGAGGACGACTGGGCCGTGTGGGGCAGGTCGCGCGCGCGCCTGCTGACCGTCGCCCGCCCCTGAGGACGCCGTCGGCGCGGCCCGTCAGCGTGGGCCTCAGGGGACGCGCGCGAGCCCGTCCACCAGGTCGAGGACCTCGTCCAGACGACCGTCGAGGGCGTGCGGCGCCTGGGCGCGCACCACGGGCTTGGCCCGGTAGGCGACGCCCACGCCGGCCGCGGCGATCATGTCGAGGTCGTTCGCGCCGTCGCCGACGGCGACGGTGTCGGCCATCGCGACGCCCTCCGCGCCCGCCCACTCGCGCAGCGTCTGCGCCTTGACGGCTCGATCCACGACCGTCCCGAGCGTGCGGCCGGTCAGCACGCCGTCGGCGACCTCCAGCCGGTTGGCCCGCACACGTGTCACGCCGAGCGACGCCGCGAGCGGACCGACGACCTCCTCGAAGCCCCCTGAGACGAGCCCGAACGCCCAGCCGCGCCGGTGGCACTCGGCCACCAGCTCGGCCGCGCCGGGGGAGAGCACGACGGCCTTCCGCACGGCGTCGAGCGCCTCGACGCGCACCCCCGCGAGGGTCGCGACACGCTCACGCAGCGACTGGGCGAAATCGAGCTCGCCGCGCATCGCGCGCTCGGTCACCTCGGCGACCTGGGCGCGCGTGCCCGCGTGCTCGGCGAGGAGCTCGATGACCTCCTGCTGGATGAAGGTGGAGTCGACGTCGGTCACGACGAGGCGTCGCGGGGCCGTCACGTGCGGCAGCGCATGGTTCACGTGACGATTGTGCCCTTGGGGACAACCGTGATGCCCGACTCGGTCACGGTGAAGCCGCGCGCGCGGTCCTCCTCGTGGTCGACGCCGATGCGGGCGCGCTCGCCCACCACGACGTTCTTGTCGATGACCGCGCGGTGGACCTGCGCATGGCGGTGCACCTGGACGTCGTCCATGAGGACGGCGTTGGTGACCGTGGCCCACGAGTGCAGGTGCACGCCGGGCGACAGGATCGAGCCGGCGACCGTCGCGCCCGAGACGAGCACGCCCGGGGAGACGATCGAGTCCGCCGCGTGGCCGAGGCGACCGGGGCCCGCATGCACGAACTTGGCCGGCGGCAGGCCGATGTACCCGGTGTACAGCGGCCACTCGCCGTTGTAGAGGTTGAAGACCGGCTGGACGGCGATGAGGTCCTTGTTGGCCTCGAAGTAGGCGTCCATGGTGCCCACGTCGCGCCAGTAGTCGCGGTCGCGGTCGGTCGATCCCGGCACGTCGTTGCGGATGAAGTCGTAGACGCCCGCGGTGCCCTGCTCGACGAACGCCGGAATGATGTCGCCGCCCATGTCGTGGCGCGAGCTCGGGTCGGCCGCGTCCTTGGTGACGGCCTCGACCAGCGCGTCGACGTCGAACACATAGTTGCCCATCGACGCGAGCACCTCATGCGGCGCGTCGGGCAGGCCCACGGGGTTGGTCGGCTTCTCCAGGAACTCGCGGATGCGGTCCGGCTGGGCGGGGTCGACGTCGATCACGCCGAACTGGTCGGCGAGCGCGATGGGCTGGCGGATCGCCGCGACGGTGGCGCGGGCGCCCGACTCGATGTGCGCCGCGACCATCTGCGAGAAGTCCATGCGGTAGACGTGGTCGGCGCCCACGACGACCACGATGTCGGGCCGCTCGTCCTCGATGATGTTGAGGCACTGGTAGATCGCGTCCGCGCTGCCGAGATACCAGTGCTTGCCGACGCGCTGCTGCGCCGGCACCGACGAGACGAAGTTGCCCAAGAGCGGTGACATGCGCCACGTCTTGGAGATGTGCCGGTCCAGCGAGTGCGACTTGTACTGCGTCAGCACGACGACCCGCAGGTAGTGGGAGTTGATGATGTTCGAGAGCGCGAAGTCGATCAGACGGTAGATGCCGCCGAACGGCACCGCGGGCTTGGCGCGGTGAGCGGTCAGCGGCATCAGCCTCTTGCCTTCGCCGCCCGCGAGAACGATCGCGAGCACATGGGGGGTGGACGCCATGGCTTGACCCTATTGCCGCGCGCGCCGCGTCGCGCTGCCAGGACGCGTCGAGTTCATAGCGTGGCGTCGTTGTGCTCGCTACGGTGTGCGCGTGACTCCACCGACCGGCCTCGCCCCCTCATCCGCGCGCCTCAGGGTCGACCTCCTGACGCGCGAGTTCCCGCCGCACGTCTACGGCGGCGCCGGCGTCCACGTCGCCGAGCTGTCGCAGGTGCTGCGACCCCACGCTGACGTGCGTGTTCGCGCGTTCGACGGTCCGCGCGGGCCGCAGGCCGAGGCGGAGGGCGTCTTCGGGTATGAGATACCCGACACGCTCGCCAGCGCCAACCCCGCGCTGGCGACGCTCGGCGTCGACCTCGCGATGGCGAACGACCTCGCCGGCGCCGACCTGGTCCACTCCCACACGTGGTACGCCAACATGGCCGGCCACCTCGGCGGCCTCCTGCACGGCATCCCGCATGTGATCTCCGCGCACTCGCTCGAGCCGCTGCGCCCGTGGAAGTCGGAGCAGCTCGGCGGCGGCTACGCGGTGTCGAGCTGGGCCGAGCGCACCGCCTACCTCGGCGCCGCGGGCATCATCGCGGTCTCGGGCGGTATGCGCGCCGACATCCTGCGCTGCTACCCCGAGCTCGACCCGGCCAAGGTGCACGTGGTGCACAACGGCATCGACCTGTCGGGCTGGACGCGCCCCGCCGACACCGGCGCCGAGGCTGAGGCCGCGCAGGCGACCGCGCGGCGCCTGGGCATCGACCCCCTGCGCCAGTCGGTCGTGTTCGTCGGGCGGATCACCCGCCAGAAGGGCCTGCCGTACCTGCTGCGCGCGGCCGAGGCGCTGCCTCCCGAGGTCCAGCTCGTGCTGTGCGCCGGCGCGCCGGACACCCCCGAGATCCTCGCCGAGGTCAAGTCGCTCGTCGCCAACCTGCGCGAGCGGCGCGGCGCGGGCCCGGGCGAGGACGCCGGCGTCATCTGGATCGAGGAGATGCTGCCGCGACCCGATCTGATCGCGGTGCTCGCCGCGGGCACGGTGTTCGTGTGCCCGTCGGTCTACGAGCCGCTGGGCATCGTCAACCTTGAGGCCATGGCCGTCGGCCTGCCGGTGGTCGGGTCCGCGACCGGCGGCATCCCCGAGGTGGTCGACGACGGCGTCACGGGCGTGCTGGTGCCCATCGAGCAGGTCGACGACGGCACGGGCACACCGCTCGACCCGCCGACGTACGTGCGCGACCTGAGCGACGCGCTGCTGCGCGTGCTCGCCGACCCGCAGTCGGCCGCCGACATGGGGGCCGCCGGGCGGCGCCGGGCCGAGGAGCACTTCTCGTGGACGGCCATCGCCGAGCGGACCATGCAGGTCTACCGCGCCGTCCTGGAGGGCTGACGCGCCCGCTCCGATGGTTGAGCCTGTCGAAACCGCGCCCCCGATGGTTGAGCCTGTCGAAACCATCCCGACGCACTGGGGTCTCGACAGGCTCGACCGCCGGGTGTGCGGGGGTCTCGACAGGCTCGACCGCCGGGTGGCGCTCTACCGCCGGGGCGGGGCTCAGGCGGTGGCGCGGGCGTAGGTCGCCGCGGCCAGCGCGTGGCGGGCCGTGCGCTCGACCTCGCGCAGCGCCGTCGAGCGCTGGTCGACCTGCCACAGGTTGACGGCGCCACCGTCGTCAGCGGTCGCGACGGTCACGATCGCGAGCAGCCGCGTCGCGAGCTGCAGCACGCGCGCGCGCCGTCCGTCGAGCGGGGGGACGGGCCATGCGTCGGTCGACGTGCGCCGCACGGCCTCGATCGCGTCGGCCGCGTCGTCACGCCAGCGCGCGACGTCGAGCTGGTCGAGCGCGTCGGTCGCCGTGATGAGCGCGGTGCGCAGCTCGCGCTCGGCCTCGGCGAGCGACCCGAGCGCGCCGGCCACCGCCGTCGACCACGGCGGCACGTCGAGCACGCGCCACTGGACCAGGTGGCCCGGTTCGAGGGCGCTGCCGAACGTCGTCACCTGGGGCACGACGACCCATGACCCGTGCGGGGTGGCGACGGCGAGGCACTCTCCGGCGTCGGTCGCGGCTTGGGTCGCCGCGGCCGGCACACCGGCGGGGTCGCCCGGGGAGGGCTGGAGCGCGACGACCTCGCGCGGGCCTGTCGACCACGCTTCGACGAGCTGTTTGAGGCCCGCGTCGCGCGCCTCGGCGCCGGGCAGTCCTGTCACGGTGTGGGGCTCGTCGTCGCCCTGAACGCACCGCACGACGACGCCGGGCGCGGCCTGTGCGGCCTGCAGCCACAGTGCGAGCACGACGCTGCGGGGGAGCGCGGTGGGGTTCGCGGGCACGGCGTCAGACTACCGATAGGGTCGGGCACCATGAGTGCACCTCACCCGATCGCTCACGTCGCCTCCGCTGCGGTGCGGGCCGCGCGATGAGCTGGGTTCTCGACCTCCACGGCGTCACCGTCCGACGCGGCGCCACCACGATCCTCGACGCGCTGGACTGGCAGGTTGCCGACGGCGAGCGCTGGATCGTGCTCGGCCCCAACGGCGCGGGCAAGACCACGCTCATGCAGATCGCCTCGGCGCGGATGCATCCGACCTCGGGGACGGCGACGCTGCTCGGTGAGACCCTCGGCAGGGTCGACGTGTTCGAGCTGCGCCCGCGCATCGGCCTGGCCTCGGCGGCGCTCGCCGAGCAGATCCCGGGCGACGAGCTCGTGCGCGACGTCGTCGTCACCGCCGCCTACGGCGTCACCGGGCGCTGGCGCGAGCAGTACGAGGAGCTCGACACCGAGCGCGCCACCGAGCTGCTGCGCGCGTTCGATGTGGACGCGCTGGCGAACCGCACCTACGGAACCCTCTCGGAGGGCGAGCGCAAGCGCGTGCAGATCGCGCGTGCCCTGATGACGGATCCCGAGCTGCTCATCCTCGACGAGCCTGGCGCGGGCCTCGACCTCGGGGGCCGTGAGGAGCTGGTGAGCGCGCTCGCCGAGCTCGCGCGCGACCCGCACTCGCCTGTGCTGCTGTTGGTGACGCACCACGTCGAGGAGATCCCGCCCGGCTTCACCCACATGCTGCTGCTCGGCCCGCACGGAGCGGTGCAGGCCGCCGGACCGCTCGAGGAGGTGCTCACGTCGCAGAACCTGTCGGCCGCGTTCGGGCTCGACCTGCTCGTGGCCCACGGCGGTGGGCGGTGGCTCGCGCGCGCGGCCACGCCCGCGGCGACACAGGGACGGCACCAGGAGCGACACCAGGAGCGATCGACTCTGCCGAATGGCTAGCCCACGGCCGCTTGCGAGGGTAAATTCCAGGTAAAAGACCGAGGTTGCCTGGGTTTCGTCGAAAGGACCACGATGGACTGGCTGTGGTGGGTCGGCGCGGCGTTCGCGCTCGGCATCGTGGAGATCATCGTTTTGGACGTCGTCGTCCTGATGCTCATCGGCGGCGCGCTGGCTGGTGCGCTCGCGGCCGCTCTGGGCGCCCCCGTGTGGCTGCAGGTGGTCGTCGCGTGCGTGACCTCCGCGCTGCTCGTCGTGACGCTGCGACCCTGGGTGTTGCGCCAACTCAAGCGGCGTGTGCCGCTGACCGAGACCAACGCCGCGGCGCAGGTCGGGCGGCGCGCGATCGTCGTCGCCGAGGTGAGTGAGACCGGCGGCCGGGTCAAGTTGACCGGCGAGGTCTGGACAGCCCGGCTTGAGGACGACGGACGGCCCGGCTCGCCGGTGCTGGCAGTCGGGTCCGAGGTCGAGGTTGTGCGGATCGACGGCGCGACCGCCGTCGTGGCGCCCGTGGGCGCCACCAGCACGGCCTGAGCACGTCCTTCGCCGTTGCCGCGGCGGAGTCACCTCCAGCGAAGGAGACTCGTTTTGTTCGAAGACGGAAGTCTGAACCCCGCCACGCTCGTGCTGTATCTGGTCCTGCTCGTCGTGCTGATCTTCTTCGTCACGGCGCTGGTGCGGGCGGTGCGGATCGTCCCGCAGGCGGTCTCGCTGATCGTCGAGCGGCTCGGCCGCTACCACAAGACCCTGGAGCCAGGCCTGCACCTGCTGGTGCCGTTCATCGACAAGGTGCGCGCGGGCGTCGACCTGCGTGAGCAGGTCGTCTCGTTCCCACCGCAACCGGTCATCACCTCCGACAACCTCGTCGTCTCGATCGACACGGTCATCTACTTCCAGGTGACCAACCCCAAGTCCGCGGTCTATGAGATCGCGAACTACATCACCGCGATCGAGCAGCTCACGGTCACCACGCTGCGTAACGTCGTCGGGTCCATGGACCTGGAGCAGACGCTGACCAGCCGTGACCAGATCAACGGTCAGCTGCGCGGCGTCCTGGACGAGGCGACCGGTCGCTGGGGCGTGCGCATCAACCGCGTCGAGCTGCGCTCGATCGACCCGCCCGCCTCGGTGCAGGGCTCGATGGAGCAGCAGATGCGCGCCGAGCGTGACCGCCGTGCGGCGATCCTCACGGCCGAGGGCGTCAAGCAGTCGCAGATCCTCACGGCCGAGGGTGAGAAGCAGTCGGCGATCCTGCGGGCCGAGGGTGACGCGCAGTCGCGCGTGCTGCGGGCCGAGGGTGAGGCGCGCGCGATCCTCCAGGTCTTCGACGCCATCCACACGGGCGACGCCGACCCCAAGCTGCTGGCCTATCAGTACCTGCAGATGCTGCCGCAGATCGCCAACGGCACAGCCTCGAAGCTGTGGGTCGTGCCCACCGAGTTCACGGCCGCGCTGGGCTCGATCTCCAAGGGCTTCGGCGGGTCCGGCATCCCGGGCGTGCCGGCGGACGGCGCCCCCGTGACGTCGAACGAGGAGGAGTCGGCGGCCGCCAGGGCGCTGCGCAAGGAGCGCATGGAGGCACTGGGCACCGGCGCGCTCGCCGACCCGGCCGAGGCGCTGCGTGAGGCGCAGCGCCAGTCCGAGGCCGCGACGGCGGACGCCACGGCGTCCGGCACGCGGTCGGGCATGCCGTTCGACCCGTCGCACGAGGCCGGGCAGCACCCGGGGGAGCCGACGCTTCCCCCGATCCCGCCCGTGCCCCCGGCTCCGCCGGCGGGCTGAGTCCGCATCACTGACGGGCCTGCGGCCCCGCTCCCGAACGCCGGAGCGGGGCCGCAGGCCCGTTGTCGTGCCGGCGCGCGCTGCGCGCGCCAGCCTCGGCCCCTCCTTGCGGAGTGAGCACTCACTCACTTACGGTTGCCTGGTGAACACGACGCGGGTGGACGGGCGCGAGGCCGGACGCCGCCGCGCCGCGCCGCTCGCGCCGGACGAGCGCCGCGCGGCCATCGTCGAGGCGGCGCTGCCGCTGGTCGCCGAGCAGGGACTCGACGTGACGACCAGGGAGCTCGCGGCCGCCGCTGGCGTGGCCGAGGGCACGCTCTTTCGCGCCTTCCCGGACAAGAACACCCTGGTGGGCGAGGTGGCGGTCACCGGCCTGCTGCGCGCCACCGAGCCCTCGGTCACGCGCGCCGACCTCGACACGGTCGACCGCGAGCTGCCGCTCGTGGAGCGCGTCACGCGCATCATCGAGCTCGGCCACGAGCGCATGGGGGAGGCCACGCGCTGGATGCTGATCCTGCGCGCGCTGCACGCCCGTGTGGGGGAGGCCGCACCGCGCAGTCCGGAGGACGGGCGACGCCTAGGTGAGTTGCGCCAGCGCCTCGTCGACCAACACGATGCGCACCGCGCCGTCATCGCGGACGGGCTGCGGTCCGCGCTCGCCCCCGACCGGGCGCGGCTGCGCGTGCCCGTCGACGTCGCGGTCGCGCTCATCGAAGCGTCAGTGCTGCACGGGCGCGCCGGCCCCGGGAGCCTCGTGCGGCCCCTGCCTGCCCGCGTCCTGGCCGACGCCGTCGTGCACGGCCTCGTCGGCCCGTCGGGCTGAGCGCCCCGGACCGTCCCACGAGCAACCCACGAACGAGACACCCACCACCAAGGACCCCCCATGCTCCTGACCTTGGCCCGCAGATACCTGCGGCCCTACGCCGCCGCCGTCGGCGGCCTGCTCGCGCTGCAGTTGCTGCAGACGCTGGCGAACCTCTATCTGCCCTCGCTCAACGCCGACATCATCGACAACGGCGTCGTGGTGGGCGACGTGGGCTACATCTGGCGCACCGGAGGCTGGATGCTCGCCGTCAGCCTCGGCCAGATGGTCTGCGCCATCGCGGCGGTGTTCCTCGGCGCCCGCGCCGCCACCGCGTTCGGCCGCGACCTGCGCCGCGACCTGTTCGACTCGGTCCAGGGCTTCAGCGCGCGCGAGGTCGGCAAGTTCGGGGCGCCCTCGCTCATCACCCGGACCACCAACGACGTCCAGCAGGTCCAGATGGTGCTGCTGATGACCTTCACGATCATGGTCATGGCCCCGATCATGGCGATCGGCGGCGTCATCATGGCGCTGCGGCAGGACGTCGCGCTGTCGGGGCTGCTGCTGGTCATCGTGCCCGTGCTGGGCATTGTCATGGGTTTGCTGCTGTGGCGCATGGTGCCGTACTTCCGGGCGATGCAGGGCCGGATCGACGTCATCAACGGCGTCCTGCGTGAGCAGATCTCGGGCCTGCGCGTGGTGCGCGCGTTCGTGCGTGAGGGGCGTGAGGTCGAGCGGTTCGGCCAGGCCAACCAGGCCCTCTACGAGACGTCGTTGGGGGCGGGCAAGCTCATGGCCATCGCGTTCCCCGCGGTCATGCTCATCATGAACCTGTCGTCGGTGGCGGTGCTGTGGTTCGGCGCCGGGCAGATCGACGCGGGCTCGATGCAGGTGGGGTCGCTGACGGCGTTCCTCAGCTACCTCATGTACATCCTCATGGCCGTGATGATGTCGACGATGATGGCCATGATGGTGCCGCGCGCCGCGGTGGCCGCCGAGCGCATCGGCGCCGTGCTGGCCACCGAGACGTCGGTCGTCGAGCCGCAGGCGCCGGTCGCGCTCGCGGACCTCGGAGGCGGAGGCGGCCCGCGCGGGCGTGTTGAGCTCGACGACGTCGAGTTCCGCTACCCGGGCGCCGCGGACCCGGTGTTGGCGCACCTGTCGTTCACCGCCGAGCCGGGCACCGTGACCGCCGTTATCGGCTCGACCGGCGCCGGAAAGACGACCCTGCTCAACCTGATCCCGCGCCTGTTCGACGCCACGGGCGGCGCCGTGCGGATCGACGGGGTCGATGTGCGCTCGCTCGCGACGGGGGACCTGGGCTCGCTTCTCGGGCTGGTGCCGCAGAAGGCGTTCCTGTTCAGCGGGACGATCGCCTCCAACCTGCGCTACGGCAAGCCCGACGCCACCGAGGAGGAGATGTGGGAGGCGCTCGAAGTCGCGCAAGCGCGCGACTTCGTCGCCGAGCTGCCCGAGGGGCTCGACGCGCCGGTCGCGCAGGGCGGGGCCACGTTCTCTGGCGGACAGCGTCAGCGGCTGGCGATCGCCCGGGCGGTGATCCGCCGCCCACGGGTGTACCTCTTCGACGACTCGTTCTCGGCCCTCGACTACACGACCGACGCGCGGCTGCGCGCCGCCCTGGCCCCACGCACGCAGGACGCGACCGTGCTGATCGTCGCCCAACGCGTGGCCACCATCCGCGACGCCGACCAGATCCTCGTGCTCGAGCACGGGCGGATCGTCGGGCGCGGCACGCACGCCGAGCTGCTCGCCGGCAACGACACGTACCAGGAGATCGTCACCTCCCAGATGTCTCTGGAGGAGGCAGCATGAGCGAGCAGGGAGCCACCGCGGCGGACACCAAGCCCACTCGCCCGCCGCGCCGCGGGTTCGGTCCCGCAGGCGGACCGGGCGGCATGGGCATGCCGGGCGAGAAGGCGATGGACTTCAAGGGGTCGCTGCTGCGCTTCGCGCGCTCGATGCGGCCCGAGCGGGGCAAGGTCGTCGCGCTCACGCTGAGCGGCCTGGCCTCGGTCACGCTGTCCGTCATCGGGCCGCGCATCCTGGGGCATGCGACCAACATCATCTTCGAGGGTGTCGTCGGCATGATGCTCGGCGCGCGCCTGCCCGCGGGCGCCACGACGGCGCAGGCCGTGGACGCACTGCGCCAGTCGGGCGAGGGCCGCCTCGCCGACATGCTCGCGGGGATGACCAACGTCGTGCCCGGCCAGGGCATCGACTTCGACCGGCTCGGCCAGGTGCTCCTGGGGGTCCTGGCGATCTACGTCGGCGCGTTCCTGTTCGGGTGGCTGCAGACGTACATCATGACCATCGCGGTCCAGAACACCATGCGGCGCCTGCGCGACGAGGTCGAGGCCAAGCTGCACCGCGTGCCGCTCAGTCACATCGACCAGCAGCAGAAGGGCGAGATCCTCTCGCGCGTCACCAACGACATCGACAACGTCGCCCAGACGACGACGCAGACGCTCGCCCAGCTCATCACCTCGGTGCTGACCGTCTTCGGCGTGCTGGCGATGATGTTCTCGATCTCGTGGGTGCTCGCGCTGGTCGCGCTGGTGACGGTGCCGCTCTCGGTCATCGTGACGACGCGGATCGCGCGGCGCAGCCAGCCGCGGTTCATCGCCCAGTGGGCCTCGACCGGCCGGCTCAACGCGCACGTCGAGGAGATGTTCACCGGGCACTCGCTGGTCAAGGTCTACGGCCAGCAGGAGGCGTCCGCGCAGAGGTTCGCCACGGAGAACGAGGCGCTGTACCGGGCCTCGCGCGAGGCGCAGGCGATCAGCGGCACGATCATGCCTTCCATGGGGTTCCTGGCGAACCTGAACTACGTCGTGGTCGCCGTGGTCGGCGGCCTGCGGGTCGCCTCGGGCACGCTGAGCCTGGGCGACGTGCAGGCGTTCATACAGTACTCGCGGCAGTTCACCCAGCCGCTGACGCAGGTCGCCTCGATGATGAACCTGCTGCAGTCGGGCGTCGCGTCGGCCGAGCGCGTCTACGAGCTGCTCGACGCGCCCGAGCAGACGGCGGACCCGGCGGCGCCGATCGTGCTCGACCGGGTGCGCGGTCGCGTCGCGTTCGAGGACGTCTCGTTCTCCTATGCGCCCGTGCCCGAGGACGGCGAGCCGCTCATCGCCCACCTGAACCTGGTCGCCGAGCCGGGGCAGACGGTGGCGATCGTCGGGCCCACGGGCGCCGGCAAGACCACGCTGGTCAACCTCCTCATGCGGTTCTACGAGGTGGACGGCGGGCGCATCACGCTCGACGGCGTCGACACCCGCGAGCTCACGCGTGACGCGCTGCGCTCGAGCGTCGGCATGGTGCTGCAGGACACGTGGCTGTTCAAGGGCACGATCGAGGAGAACCTGCGTTACGGCACGCGCCGTGAGGTGGGCGAGGAGGAGTTCCTGGCCGCCACGCGCGCCACGCACGTCGACCCGTTCGTGCGCACGCTGCCCGACGGGTACGCCACGGTGCTCGACGACGAGGGCTCGTCGCTCTCGGCCGGCGAGCGGCAGTTGCTGACGATCGCGCGGGCGTTCCTGGCCGACCCGGAGATCCTCGTGCTCGACGAGGCGACCAGCTCGGTCGACACACGCACCGAGGTGCTGGTGCAGCACGCGATGAACGCGCTGCGCAGTGGCCGCACGTCGTTCGTCATCGCCCACCGGCTCTCGACCATCCGCGACGCCGACGTCATCGTCGTGATGGAGCACGGCAGGATCGTCGAGACGGGTGACCACGAGACGCTGCTGGCGGCCGGTGGGGCGTACGCGCGGCTGTACCAGTCGCAGTTCGCGTCGCCTGACGTGGATGGGCAGGAGGCGGCGGCCGCCGCACGACGGGTCTGAGCCCGCGGGGCGCGCGAATCGCGTCGAATCGATTCGCGCGCCCCGTCGGTCCATGGCAGGCTGCGTCTCGTGAGCGCAACGACGTCCCTCTTCACGCCGCCCGTCCGCTACGCCGTCGACCCGGGCCTGGCCCACCGCCGCGCGGCCGCCACCGTGACCGTGCGCGGCGCCGACGGGGCGCCGCTCGCGGACGCCGACGTCGTCGTCGAGCAGACCGACCACGAGCTGCTGTTCGGCAACATCGGCTTCGAGCTGGTCGACCACGCCAACCGCCTCGCGGCGGGTGAGGCCACCGACTCGTACGACGAGTCCTTCGCCGAGCACTGGTTCGGCCTGTTCAACCAGGTGACGCTGCCGTTCTACTGGGGTCGCTTCGAGCCGGTCGAGGGCCAGCCGCGCACGCAGGAGCTGCTCACGGCGGCGCGGTGGTTCGCCGACCGCGGCGCCGTCGTCAAGGGCCACCCGCTCGTGTGGCACACCGTGCAGCCGGAGTGGCTGCTCGGCAAGGGCGTCGATGAGGTCGAGCGGCTGCAGCGCGCGCGCATCCGCCGCGACACGGCCGACTTCGCCGGCGTCATCGACCTGTGGGACGCCATCAACGAGGTCGTCATCATGCCGGTCTTCGACGCGGAGGCCAACGGCATCACGCCGCTGGCCCGCGTCAAGGGCCGCGTCGAGATGATCCGCATGGCCTTTGAGGAGGCGCGCGCCGTCAACCCGAACGCGACCCTGCTGCTCAACGACTTCGACATGTCGACGGCGTACGAGTGCCTCATCGAGGCCGTGCTCGAGGCGGGCATCCGCATCGACCGGCTCGGCCTGCAGTCGCACCAGCACCAGGGCTATTGGGGCCGGGAGAAGACGCTGCGGATCCTGGAGCGGTTCTCGCGCTACAACATCCCGATCCACATGACCGAGACCACGGTGCTGTCGGGCGAGCCCATGCCCAAGCACATCGACGACCTCAACGACTGGCAGGTCCCGGCGTGGCCCAGCACGCCCGAGGGTGAGGAGCGTCAGGCCGACGAGCTTGAGGAGTGGTACCGAACGCTCGTGTCCCACCCGCAGGTCGAGGCCATCACCTACTGGGGCTTGGGCGACCGCGGCATGTGGCTCGGCGCCCCGGGCGGCCTGCTGCGCGAGGACGGCGCGCCCAAGCCGTCGTACGAGCGCCTGCGCTCGCTCATCAGGGGTGAGTGGTGGACGGCGCCGACGACGCTGCGCACCGACGCCGCCGGCCGCGTGGAGGTCGGCGGGTTCCGGGGCGCGTACCGCGTCAGCGCGCAAGGCGGCGCGGGCGCCCTCACGCTCGACGCCGCGCACGGGCAGGTCGACGTCACGCTGACGCCGCAGCGTTGAGCGGACTGCGGTGTTGAGCGGGCCGGGGCGCTGAGCGGGCCTGGGAGAATCGGCGGGTGAGCACCCCCGACGTCGTCCGGATCGACGACCCCGCCGACCCGCGCCTGACCGACTACACCGACCTCAAGGACGTCAAGCTCCGCGCCGCGCGCGAGCCCGCCGAGGGGCTCTACATGGCCGAGTCCTCGACCGTGATCCGGCGGGCGCTCGCGGCCGGGCACCGCCCGCGCTCGTTCCTCATGGCCGAGCGGTGGCTCGACTCGATGGGCGACGTGTTGGCCGACTGGCCGGGTGTGCCCGTGTTCGTCGCCGCCCAGGACGTGCTGCTGAGGATCACGGGGTTCCACCTGCACCGCGGCGCGCTCGCTGCGATGCGCCGGCCCGCGCTGGCGAGCGTGCACGACTTGCTCGCCGCGGCTCGGGGCGGCGCCGGCGCGCGCCGGGTGGCGGTGCTCGAGGACGTCGTCGACCACACCAACGTGGGCGCGGCGTTCCGCTCGGCCGCCGCCTTGGGCGTCGACGCCGTCCTGGTGACCCCGCGTTGCGCCGACCCGCTGTACCGGCGCTCGGTGCGCGTGTCGATGGGCACGGTGTTCCAGGTGCCGTGGACCCGGTTCGAGACGTGGCCGGGCGGGCTGCGCGAGCTGCAGGAGGCAGGGTTCACCGTCGCGGCGCTCGCCCTGAGCGACGACGCCGTCCCGCTCGACGCCCTGGCGGCCGACCCGCCCGAGCGGCTCGCGCTCGTGCTGGGCACCGAGGGGCACGGCATGACCGAGGCGGCGATCGCGGCGGCCGACGTCCTCGTCACGATCCCGATGGCGCCGGGCGTGGACTCGCTCAACGTGGCGGCCGCCTCCGCGGTCGCGTTCTGGGCCACGCGGGTCTGAGGGCGCCGACCGCGGCTCGCCGCCCGCCTTGGCGGTCGCGGTCAGCGCGCGCGGCCTTGGAGCCGCTCGCGCGCCGTGCGGCCGCGGCGTGCGGCGGGCACGGCGCCCGTGGCGCGCGCGAGCCCGAACGGCGGCATGTCGACGTACAGCGTCTCGTGGCCGCCGTCGGGCACGTGAAAGGTCTCGTGCCAGACGCCGACGGCGCCCGGCACGCGCTTGGCCCGCCGGTAGAAGGCAAGCCATGCGGGGCGGTGCCGGCGCGCGTCGTCGTTGGCGTAGCGGTACACGTGCTCGACGCTGCGCCAGTACTGCACCACGGTGACGCCGCGGCCGCCGATCAGGGTGCGCGCGCCCAGGAACCCCGAGTCGGGGTCGCGGTACAGCTCGCGGAGCATGGGACCCATCGCGGCGAACGCCGGGATCCAGGCGTCGGGGCGCCAGAGCTTGTTGACGCGCGCCCCGATGAGGAAGACGGCGAGCGCGCCGTCGTGCTGGTGTGTGGTGAGTGCCGGCATGTCGTCCCCCGAAGGCTGCTGAACATCTTGGATAGTGACGCTCCCCATTATTGGAGAGTGCTACTCTCCAATGTCAAGAGGTCGGAGGGAGAGTGGTGGTCCGTGCGGATCTCGGCCCTGTCGGAGCGGACGGGTGTGCCCGTCGCCACGCTCAAGTACTACCTGCGCGAGGGGCTCGTGCCACCCGGGCGTCCGACCGCCGCGACGCAGGCCGCCTACGACGCGGGACACGTCGAACGGGTGCGACTCGTGCGCGCGCTGACCCAGACAGCCGGACTCGCCCTCGCCGACGTGCGCCGGGTGCTCGGCGTGCTCGACAACCCGCCCGCCGACCGGCTCGCGCTGCTCGGCGCGGCGCAGGAGGCCATGCTCGGCGCCGAGGCGACGGCGTCGGGCCCCGGCGGCGAGGACCCGTGGCCCGCGCGGGTCGCGGCTGGCCTCGCCGAACTGGGGTGGGACTGCGACCCGACGTTGGCGGCGCGGCTCGCCGCGCAGTTGCGCGACGCTCAGCGCGCCGGCGTCGCGGGCCTGGAGGACGGGTGGACGGCCTGGGCGCGCGCGAGCCGCGACGTGGCGCTGGCCGACCTCGCCTCGGTGCCGGGCGACGAGGAGGGCGCCGTGCGGCAGGTCGTCGTCGGCACGCTGCTGACCGACCCCGTGCTCGCGACCCTGCGGCGCATCGCGCAGCGGGAGGTGGCGACCGACGCTGCGGGTGTCCGCGAGGCGGACGTCACACCCGAGGATGCCTCTGGGTGAGGTTAGGCTGACCTTCGTGACCGAGACTCTCACTCCCACGGTGGTCGAGCCCCAGGTGCGGCCGTGGCGCATGTTCGACGTCGAGGTCGTACGGGTGGTGCGCCTGTGCCCCTCCTTCGTGCGCATCACGTTCACCGGACCCGACCTGCACCTGGTCGCCGACAACGGGCGCGACCAGCGCATCAAGCTGTTGCTGCCCGCCCCGTGCGGCGGCTGGGAGTACCTCGACCGGCAGAGCCCCGACTGGTTCACCTCGTGGCGGCAACTGCCCGAGGAGCGCCGCAACCCGCTGCGCACCTACACCGTGCGCGCGGTGCGCCAGGACCGGGGCGAGGTCGACGTCGACGTCGTGCTGCACGGCGACACCGGCCCGGCCTCACGCTGGGCCCACGGCGCCCGTCCCGGCACGCCGCTGGTCATCATCGCCCCCGACGCGCGCTACGACGGCCCGCACGGCGGGGTCGGCTTCGCCCCGCCCGAGCGCTCGCACGCGCTGCTGATCGCCGGAGACGAGACGGCCGTGCCCGCCATCGCGGCGATCTGCGAGTCGCTGCCCGACGACGCCGTCGGCGAGGTGATCCTCGAGGTGCCCCATCCCGAGGACCGCTGGACGCTCGTGGCGCCCGCCGGGGTGCGCGTGCGCTGGCTCGGGCGCGACGGCGCCGAGCACGGGCGGTTGCTGGTCCCCGCCGTCGAGGCCGCCGCCGACCGACTGCTTGCGATGGGGGTGCGCCCGTCGAGCGCGCCGGGGCCCGTCGCGACGGCGGAGCCGTCGACGTCGCTCGAGGACGTCGACGTCGACCGCGACGTGCTGTGGGAGGTGCCGATCGACGACGACGGGCACGCACTGACCCAGGACGCCGTCCTGTACGCGTGGCTGGCGGGCGAGGCGGGCGTCATCAAGGCGCTGCGCCGCCACCTGGTGGCCGAGCGCGGCGTCGACCGTCAGGCCGTCGCGTTCATGGGCTACTGGCGGCGCGGCAAAGCCGAGATCTGACCGCCCTCAGCGCTCGATCCCGAGGTCCTCGACCACCTCGACGCCCGGCAGCGCGCACAGCAGCGCGCCGGTCATGAGCACCTTGGACCGCCGCACGCCCGAGCCCTGCAACGCGAGCGCGCCCGGGCGCGCGAACCGCGCGTCGATGAGCACCCGCCACCCCGCGGGCAGGCCCAGCGGCCCGATGCCGCCGTACTCCTGCCCCGACTCGGCCACCGCGCGCTCGCGCGCCATGAACGACGCCTTGCGCACGTCGAGCAACTTGCGCACCCGGGCGTTGACGTCGGCGAACGTCGTGGCGGGCACGACGCACGCGGCAACGCGCTCGACGTCGCCGCGCCGCCCCGCCACCAGCACGCAGTTGGCGCTCGCCTCAGGCGGCAGGCCGTGGACGTCGTTGAGCGTCGTGGTGTCCGCGTGGTCGGGGTCGATCGGGGCGACGGCGACCTGGTCCGCCACGCCCGCCTCGCGCGCCGCCCACGACCGCAGTGCGGCCAGGGCGTTCGGCGCGAGCAGGTCGGGGTGGTCGAGCGCGGGCGCCCAGGCCAGGTCGCCCAGCCTCGGCAGCGTCACCGCTGGTAGGAGGCGACGATGACGGCGCGCGCCAGCGTGTGGAACGCGAGGTGGAACGCGACCGTCGCGTTCGACGCGTCTGGCCCCACCCCGAGCTTGGGGACGTCGACCGCGTGCACCGCGAAGTAGTACCGGTGCTCGTGGTCGCCGGGCGGCGGGGCGGCGCCGATGAAGCCGTGCTCGCCGCCGTCGTTGCGCACGTGGAAGGCGCCGGCGGGCAGCCCCGCGCCGCCGACGGCGCCGGCGCCGCGCGGCAGCGACGTCGTCGTCACGGGCAGATCGACCACGCTCCAGTGCCAGTAGCCCGACGGCGTCGGGGCGTCCGGGTCGAAGACGTTGACCACAAAGGACTGCGTGCCCTCGGGGAAGCCCGACCACGCGAGCGCGGGTGAGACGTTCTCGCCGTCGGCTGAGAACGTCGCGTCGAGACGCTGCCCGTCGGTGATGTCGGGGCTGGTCAGAGTGAACGTGGGCGCCTGAGGCAGGAGGGAGTACGGGTCCGGGGGATACGGGCGCTCAAGTGACATGCGGTCATCCTGCCCCCCGGCGCACGCCGTCCGCCACCCCCGCAGCCTCGCGCCGGCCCGCGCGGCGCATGCGTTTGCGACAGCGCACGGCTATCGAGCCCGCCTCGCGTCAGCGCCGCGCAACGGCGAACCTTAGGTTCAAGCCATGGTGGATGCGGCAGCCGTCGTCGTGCCGGGCAGGGGGCCAGCGAGGGCCGCGGACTTGGCCGAGCCTGCGGACGAGGACAAACCCGGACTGGATCAAGCCGCGCTCGGCGCGGTCCGTCTGGCGACCCTGGACACCCCGCCCTGGGTGCGCGCGCTCGGCTGGGTCGGGGTCATCGCGCTGATCTACCTGCTGATCACCGCCGTCAGCGTCATCGGACGCGGCTTCTCGGGGCTGAGCGGCGACGCCGCGCAGAGCCTGTTCGCGTTCGCCGCCAACCCGTGGGTGGGGCTGTTCGTCGGCGTGCTCAGCACCGTCCTGATCCAGTCGTCGACGACGACGACGGCGATCACGGTCACGGCCGTCGGCGCCGGCGCGCTGCCACTGGCCTCGGCCGTGCCCATCCTGTTCGGCGCCAACGTCGGCACCACGCTGACGAGCACGCTGATCGCGCTCGGGTACATCGGCAACCGCCGCGAGTACCGCAGGGCGCTGGAGGCCTCCTCGATCCACGACTTCTACAACTGGCTCGCGCTGCTGGTGTTCTTCCCGATCGAGCTCGCGTTCCAGCCGCTGCAGCGGCTCAGCGGCGCGCTGGCCGACGTGCTGTACGGCACGTCGCTGATGCCCGATCCGGCGGGCTTCAACCTGGTGCGGACCATCACGCGGCCGGTCGTCAACGTGATCACGGGCGCGACGGCGAACCTCGACGCCCTCCTCGGCCCACTGGTGGCGATCGTCATCGGCGCGAGCATGATCTTCGCGGCGGTCAAGCTCCTCGGCAAGCTGCTCAAGCGGCTCATGGTCGGCCGCGCGCGCGACCTGCTCACCCGCGCCGCGGGGCGCAACTCGACCGTCGGCGTGGTGACGGGCACGGGGGTGACCTTTGTGACGCAGTCCTCGACGGTCACCACCTCGATCCTCATCCCGTTCGCCGCGGGCGGCTTCCTCACCTCCAAGCAGCTCTACCCGATCACCGTCGGGGCGAATATCGGCACGACCTTCACCACGGTGCTCGCGGCGTTCGCGGTCATCGGCCAGGACGCGCGGATCGGCCTGCAGGCGGCCTTCGTGCACCTGCTGTTCAACCTCCTGTCGCTGCTCGTGATCTACGTGATCCCGCTCCTGCGTCCGGTGCCCCTGCGCTGCGCCGAGGCGCTGGCGCGGGTCGCCTCCGCGCGAACCTGGGTCATCGGCGTGTACGTCGCCGCGTGCTACGTCGTCATCCCGGCGCTCGTGATCCTGCTGGTCGGAGTGCTGTAGGCGCAAAGACCGCGGGGGACTGGTCGCGGCGCCGACGCTGACCGCCCCGAGGGCGACGGCCGCGCCGCGAGGACGGCGAAGGCGTGGCCCGGGTGTGTGGGTGTGTGTGGGCGACCGGCGACCGGCGTCCGGTGACGCGGCGGTTGACAGCAGGGCCCCCGAGGCGTTGACTAGAACATGTGTTCGAACGGGTGTTCGGCCGGTTCGAACGAGCCGGCGCCGCCCGCGGGGGAGGGTTCCATGGGCGTCGTCGTCACCGATGGTCATGACCTCTCCGGGGAAGCCGCGGGCGGCGCGAGCCGTCTGGCGCACGCGTTCGCCACGCTCGCCGCGGCGGAGCAGCGCACCGGGGTGCGCCGGTCGCATGTGCCGCACGGGCGCGCCGCGACACCGGCGTCGCCGCTGGCGCCTTCGCCTGCGGTGGTCTCGCCTGCGGTGGTCTCGCCTGCGGGTGCGGATCGTGTGGCGGGCGCATCGGCGGTGGACCCGGTGGCGGCCCGGTCCGCGGCTGCGCGGTCTGCGGCTGCCCGGTCCGCGGCTGTGCGGCGCGGGAAGACCTCGCCCGCGCCGACCCTGAAGGGTCGGCCAGTGCAGCCAGCGTTGGCCGCGCTCCTGCCGGGTGGGACGCTGCCCGCGGGCGGCGCGCTCGCCGTCCAGGGGTCGACGTCGCTGCTGCTCGGGCTGCTCGCGGCGGCCTCGCGCGACGGCGCGTGGGTCGCGTTCGTCGGAGCGCCGGCGGTGGGGATGCTCGCCGCGGCGGACGCGGGGCTGGCGCTCGAACGGGTCGCCCTGGTCCCCGATCCCGGCCCGGACGCCCCCACGGTGGTCGCGGCGCTGCTCGACGGCGTAGACGTCGTGGTGGTGGGGCCGCGCGTCACGCTGCTCGACGCCGACAGGCGCCGCCTGGCCGCGCGCGCCCGGGAGCGCGGGTCACTGCTCGCCTCGACGACGCCGTGGCCCGGCGCGCACGTGACCCTCGACGCGCGGGGCGGGGCGTGGTGGGGGGCCGACGACGGCGCGGGCTGGCTGCGGCGGCGGACCCTGAGCGTGCTGCGCACCGGGCGTGGGGCCGCGGCGCGCCCGGTCGGCCTGGATGTGGAGGTTCCCGTCACGGGGGCGACACCGCCACCGCGGGCCGACCCTCGACCGTCGGCCAGGCCCGCCGAGGCCACCAGCCCCGGGCCTTCGACGCCCGAGTCGGCAGAGCCCGCCACGCCCCCGCGCCCCGGGGAGCCGTCGGCGCTCCCGCCCGCGGGCACGCTACGGGTGGTCGCATGACCGCCGAGCCGCCCCCGGCGCCCGCCCCGGCCCCGCGAGGCCGCCGCCCGGCGGCGGGCCCGGTCCGCACCGCCGCGCTGTGGGTCCCCGACTGGCCCGTCGTCGCGGCGATGGGCGCCGCCGGCGTCGACGCGCACCTGCCCGCCGCGGTGCTCGCCCACCAGGGCGTCGTGGCGACGTCGGCCGTGGCGCGCTCGGCGGGGGTGCGTCGCGGGATGCGCCGCCGGGTCGCGCGCGAGCGCTGCCCGGAGCTGGTGCTGCTCGACGCCGACGACGCGCGCGACGTGCGCGAGTTCGAGCCGGTCGCGGTGGCGGCCGAGACGGTGGTCGCGGGCGTCGAGGTGGCGCGGCCAGGACTCCTGCTCCTGCCCTCCGACGGCCCGGCGCGCTACCACGGCACGGAGGGGGAGCTGGCGCGCGCGTTGGTCGAGGCGGTGGGCGCGGCCGGGTTCGAGGCGCAGGTCGGGGTGGGCGACGGCGTCCTCGCCGCGGTGCTCGCGGCGCGCGGCGACGTCGTCGTGCCGCCGGGGCAGTCGCGGGCGTTCCTCGCGCCACGACCCACCGCGGACCTGCTGCACGCCGTGACCGACCCCGGGGGGATCACGGCGGTGCGCGACGCCGTCGACCTGTGGTGGCGGCTCGGCGTGCGCACCCTGGGCGACCTGGCGGCGCTGGCCCCGGCGAGCGTGAGCGGACGGTTCGGAGCGCTGGGCGCCTGGGCGCAGCGGCTGGCGCGCGGCGAGGACCTGCGCCCGCCCGCGCGCCGCCGGCCCGAGGAGGACCTCGCCGTCGGGGCGGACCTGGACCCGCCGGCGCTGCGCGTCGACGTCGCGGCGTTCGCCGCCCGGCGCCTGGCCGAGGAGCTGTACGAGCTGCTGTCGCGGCGTGGGCTGGCGTGCGGGCGCCTGCGCATCACGGCGCGCACCGAGGAGGCCGAGCTGGAACGGGTGTGGCGCACGGACGACACGGCGACCGGCGGGCTGAGCGCCGCGCGCATCACCGACCGGGTGCGCTGGCAGCTCGAGGGGTGGCTGACGCGCGCGTCCGCTCGGGGCGGGCGCTCGCGGGGCGGGGGCGACGCGCCGCCCGCGCCGATCGTGCGCCTGGCGCTCGCGGCGGAGGAGGTCGTGCCGGCGGGGACGCACCAGCCGGGCCTGTGGGGCGCCGACGCCGGCGGCGACGTGCGCGCCCGTCGCGCGCTGGGGCGCGTGCAGGGTCTGCTGGGCGGTGACGCGGTGCTCACGGTCGCGGTGCAGGGCGGCCGCGACCCGCGCGACCGCGTGCACCTGACCCCGTTCGGCGAGCAGGCGGTGCCGCCCCGCGACGCGGCGCTCCCGTGGCCGGGCGCCCTCCCGCCTCCGGCGCCGGCCACCGTGCTCGAACGTCCGGCGCGCGCCCGCGTCCTGGATGCCGAGGGCCACGAGGTGCGGCTCGCCCCCCGCCTGCGCCTGTCCGCCCCGCCCGCGGAGGTGGAGATCTCTCCCCGCGAGGGCGATGGCAGCGCCCGCGCGCCGCAGAGCCCTTCCGCCCGCGGGGAGCGGGTGGTGGGGTGGGCCGGGCCCTGGCCGCTCATGGAGCGGTGGTGGGAGCCGGACGGCGGCACGCGGCGCGTGCTGCTGCAGGTGGCGCTCGGCGACGGGCGCGGGCTGCTGCTCGCCACCGGCGGCGAGGGGTGGGCGGTGGAGGCCGTCTATGACTGATCCAGCCCCCCGATACGCCGAGCTGCACGCGCACTCGGCGTTCAGCTTCCTCGACGGCGCCTCGCACCCCGAGGAGCTCGCCGCCGAGGCCGCGCGTCTGGGGTTGAGCGCGCTCGCGATCACCGACCACGACGGGCTGTACGGCGTCGTGCGGCACTCGCAGGCCGCGGCCAGTGTGGGGCTCGCGACCGTGTTCGGCGCCGAGCTGCGCCTGCCGACCGGGCACGTGCTCGACCCGCCCACCGGGACGCCCGACCCGCGCGCCGACCACCTGCTGGTGCTCGCGCGCGGCTCGGACGGCTACGGGCGGCTGTCGAGCGCGATCGCCACCGCGCACCTGGAGGCGGGCGTCAAGGGCAAGGCGGCCTACCACCTGGAGCGGCTGGGCGAGCAGGCCCATGGCGAGTGGCTGGCGCTCACCGGCTGTCGCAAGGGCGCCGTCCGCCGTGCGCTCGCCGCGGCCGGACCCGCGGCGGCCCGCCGCGAGCTCGACCGCCTCACCGCGGTCTTCGGCCGCGACAACGTCGCCGTCGAGATCACGGCCACGGGCGACCCCCGCGACGCCGACCTGCACGACGCCCTGGCCGACCTCGCCCACGACGCCCGCCTGCCGCTGGTCGCCACCGCCAACGCCCACTACGCGCGTCCGCGCGACGCGACGCTGGCCGCGGCGCTCGCGGCCGTGCGCGCCACCCGCTCGCTGGAGGCGATGGACGGCTGGCTGCCCGGCGCGCCCACGGCCCACCTGCGCTCGCCCGAGGAGATGGCGCGCCTGCACCACCGCCATCCCCGCGCGGTGCCCACGGCCGCGGACCTCGGCGCCGAGTGCGCGTTCGACCTGGGCCTCGTGGCCCCCCGCCTGCCGCCGTACCCCGTCCCGGACGGCCACGACGAGGCCACCTGGCTGCGCGAGCTCGTGCGCCGCGGGGCGATCGAGCGCTACGGCCCGCGCGAGGCCGAGCGCGTGCCGGGCGCGTGGGCCCAGATCGACCACGAGCTGCGGGTCATCGAGGACCTGCGCTTTCCGGGCTACTTCCTCGTGGTCTACGACCTGGTCGAGTTCTGCCGCGTCAACGGGATCCTGGCGCAGGGCCGGGGGAGCGCCGCCAACTCCGCGGTCTGCTACGCGCTGGGCATCACCGCGGTCGACGCCGTCAAGCACGGGCTGCTGTTCGAGCGGTTCCTGGCGCCCGAGCGCGACGGCCCGCCCGACATCGACGTCGACATCGAGTCGGTGCGCCGCGAGGAGGTCATCCAGCACGTGTACGCCCGGTTCGGGCGCACGCACGCCGCGCAGGTCGCCAACGTCATCTCCTACCGCCCGCGCTCGGCGGTCCGTGACGCCGCCCGCGCGCTCGGGTACGACGTGGGGCAGCAGGACGCGTGGTCCAAGTCGATCGAGCGGTGGGGCTCGCTGCGCGACCGCCCGAAGGTCGCCCCCACGGTCGAGACGCGGGCCGCCGCCAAGGAGGCCCGGGGCGCCGCCCTGTGGCGCCCGCGCGAGTGGACCCCGAGCCTCGGGGCCGTGCGCGACCCGCTCGCGGCCGACACCCGCCGCGCCGACGACGCCCACGACGTCGTGCCCGCCCACCAGCCGCCGTCGTCGGCCGAGACCGGCGACATCCCCGAGCACGTCATCGACCTCGCCGAGCGGTTCCTGCGCCTGCCTCGGCACCTGGGCATCCACTCGGGCGGCATGGTCATGTGCGACCGCCCCGTCATCGAGGTGTGCCCGGTCGAGTGGGCCCGCATGGAGAGCCGCACGGTGCTGCAGTGGGACAAGGAGGACTGCGCCGACGCCGGGCTGGTGAAGTTCGACCTGCTGGGCCTGGGCATGCTCACCGCGATCAGATTCGCGTTCGAGAGCGTCGAGGCGCAGCGAGCGGGCGGCGGCGGTGCGGACGGCGGCGGTGCGGACGACGGCGGGCCGAGCCTGAGCCTGCACCACCTGCCCGACGAGGACCCCGCGGTCTACGAGCTGCTGTGCGCCGCCGACACCGTCGGAGTGTTCCAGGTCGAGTCGCGCGCCCAGATGGCCACGCTGCCGCGCCTGCGGCCGCGCACCTTCTACGACATCGTCGTCGAGGTCGCGCTCATCCGGCCCGGCCCGATCCAGGGCGGCAGCGTCCACCCCTTCATCGAGCGTCGCAACGGGCGCCAGAAGGTCACCTACCCGCATCGGCTGCTGGAGAGGTCGCTCCATCGCACGCTCGGCGTCCCCCTGTTCCAGGAGCAGCTCATGCAGATGGCGATCGACGTCGCCGGGTTCACGCCCGCCGAGTCCGACCGGCTGCGGCGCGCGATGGGCTCCAAACGCTCGGTCGAGAGGATGGAGGCGCTGCGCGGGCGGCTGATGGAGGGGATGACGCGCAACGGCGTCCCGCCCGACGTCCAGGAGCAGATCTACGACAAGCTCAAGGCGTTCGCCGACTTCGGCTTCCCCGAGTCGCACGCCTACTCGTTCGCCTATCTGGTCTACGCGTCGAGCTGGCTCAAGGTGCACCACCCGGCCGCGTTCTACGCGGGACTGCTGGCCGCGCAGCCCATGGGCTTCTACTCCCCGCAGACGCTCGCGGCCGACGCCAGCCGCCACGGGATCGCGGTGCTGCGCCCCGACCTCAACGCGTCGCGGGCGCTCGCGGGCGTCGAGCGCCTGCCCGCCGCGCCGGTCGAGTCCGCCGCGCCGGTCGAGCCCGCCGCGCCGGTCGAGCCTGTCGAGACCGTCGTGACGCCGCTGCCGCGCTCCCCATCGCCCGAGTTCGGCCCCGACCCCGACCTCTCGCTCGCCGTCCGCCAAGGCCTGGCCCAGGTGCGCGGCGTCGGTCAGGACGTGGCCGAGGCGATCGTCGCCGAGCGCGACGCGCGCGGCCCGTTCCGCGACCTGCGCGACCTGGTGCGCCGCGTGGACCTGACGACGGCGCAGCTGGAGGCCCTGGCCACCGCGGGGGCCACCGACTGCCTGGGGGTGAGCAGGCGCGAGGCGCTGTGGGCCGCGGGCGCGCTCGGCCAGGAGGGGCCGGGCACGCTGGAGGGCGTCTCGGTGGGGGTGGTCGCGCCCACGCTTCCGGGCATGACCATGGTCGAGACCGTGGTCGCCGACGCGTGGGCCACGGGAGTCACGCCCGGAGTCTCGCCCGTCGAACTGGTGCGCGAGGATCTGCGCCGGGCCGGTGTGGTCACGGTGGCCGAGGTGATCGGCGCCGAGCACGGCCGCCGCCTGGCCGCGGGAGGTGTGGTCACGCACCGGCAGCGCCCGGGCACCGCGGGCGGAGTGACGTTCCTGTCGCTCGAGGACGAGACGGGACTGCTCAACGTCGTGTGCTCCCCGGGCCTGTGGCACAGGTTCCGCGCCGTGGCGCGCGGCGCCCCGGCCATGGTGGTGCGCGGCCGACTGGAGAAGGCCGACGGCGCCGCCAACCTCGTCGCGGAGCACCTGGCGCCGCTGCGCCTGCCGGTGCCCACACGCTCGCGCGACTTCCACTGAGCGGACCCGCGCCCGGCCGCCGTCACCACGCCTGGGCGTACACGTCCGCGAACAGCTCGTCAGGGTCCGCGTCGAGCCCCCGCGCGCCGAACCACGCGCACATGTTCACGCAGTCGCGATGCAGGTACTCGACGGCGAACGGGCTCGCCGCGAGGTCCACCACCTGCGGCACGTCGATGACCACCAGGCGGTCGCCGTCCGCCAGCACGTTGTACGGCGACAGGTCGCCGTGCGCCCAGCCGAGCCGGGCGAACACGCCCATCGCATCGCGCAACTGCTCGAAGTACCCGGCGACGACGTCGGGCGCGGGCCGCGCCTGTGCGAGCCGCGGCGCGGCGACCCACGCCCCGTCGTCGTCCTGGGAGCCGATGAACTCCAGCAGCACCTCGACGCCGTCGAGCTGCACGGGGTAGGGCACGGGCGCCCCCGCCTCCCACAGAGCGCACAGCGCCGAGAACTCGGCCAGGGCCCACTGGCCGGCGCGCACCGAGCGTCCCCACGCGGACGTGCGGTCCTCGGCCGCGCGCTGGTCGCGGGAGCGGCGCGTCCTGCGGCCCTCGGTGTAGGAGGAGTCTCTGTCGAACTGGCGGCGCTCGCGCGCACGGTAGCGCTTGGCGGCGAGCAGGCTCCATCGGTCGGGGTCGCCGGGCACGGCGCGTTCGACCAGGTGGACGTCGGCCTCCTTGCCCGTCTTGAGGACGCCGAGCTCGGTGTCGATGGCGGCGGCCGCCGTGACGACCCAGTCGGGGTGCGGTCGGGGGCCGCGCTGCCCCTTGGCGACGGTGGTCCAGGTGGACCAGCGGGCGCCGGGCGCGGGCGTGTCGAAGGTGTCCGGAACGGACATGGGTGGGTCTCCTCGGGAGGAAGGGGTGGGGCGACGGGGCCCGACCTTCCCGGCAGCGTCGGCGGCTAGCGCTGAGCGTGCGGGAGGCAGGCGTAGACGAGTGCGGTCATCGCGGCCTCCCTCCAAGGATGTGTGTGCGGCGCGTGTGCGCTGATGCTGGCACGCGCCACGGGCCGGTGTCGACGGAATTCCCGTCGTCCACGCCCGGCCCGCGGCCGCCGGCCTCAGACGCCCAGCAGCCCGCCCGCCGTCGTCGTCACCCACGACGCCGCGGCGTCCCAGGCCGAGGCCGTGTCCACGCCCGCCAGGTCGAGCGTCGCCCACCCCACACCGAGCACCGCATAGACGCTGACCGGGGTCATCACGAGCCATTCGCGCCACGAGCCCGCGTCGCCCAGCAGGGGCAGGGCGATGTTGCCGCCCGCGCGCCAGACGTCGTCGAACGGCAGGGCGCGGTGGCGGCGCACCCAGCGCGGCGAGCGGAAGCGGATCGGCCACAGCAGGGGCACGCCCCGAGTGGTGAGCAGGTCGCCGATCAGGTGAACGAGGCAGCCGAGGCCGACGCAGAACGGCAGCCAGAACCACTCCTCGGGCGCGTATGCGGCCACGAGCGCCGCGAGCGACCCCGACGCCAGCCACGCCCACCAGCGCCCCTCGCCGGTCAGGCGCAGCGCGCGCAGCGCGAACGCGATGAGCAGGACGGCCACGATCCCCGGGCCCACCAGGACGTCCCCGAACGCCTCGGTGCGCAGGGTCAGGTGGCCCACAGCCCAGGCGATCGCCGTGAACGCGGCGACGCCCAGGAGCGAGTGGGTGCCGCCGCGGTGCCCGCCCGAGACCGCGGCGATGGCGCGCGCGACACCCTGCGAGACGGGCGGCAACGAGCGGGCGATGGTGCCCGCGTGGTGGTCGGCGTCGGGCAGCAGCGCGGCCCCCGCGCACACGAGCGCCCCCGTGATGACCCCGATGTCCGAGACCGGATACCAGCCGAACGCGATCGGCGTCGTCGCGGTGACGGCGACCCAGGCCGCCGCCCCGGACGCCGCGTGGTGCCCACCCATCATGCTCGTTCGGCCCTCCCGTTCGACGACATGCGCTGTGGCCTGCGCAGCAGGCCAGGGGAGAACGTACAGGTCCGCCCCGACACGGCGGCGCCGGCGAGGCCTGACGGCTGCGGACGCCGCGCGGTACTGTCGCCGCATGTCTGCGACGGGGCAGCCTGATCCCGACCTGCCGGCGACGTCCGAGGTCGAAGGCCCCGCGGTGCGCGGGCTCGCGTTGCTCGTGCGGCTCGCGCTCGAGGTGGCGCTGCTTGTGGGCGCGGCGTGGAGCGCCTGGACGGCGGCCGACGGCGCCTGGTGGCGGTGGCCCGCGACGGTCATGGCGCCGATCGTGATCGGCGTGGCGTGGGCGGCGTGGCTCTCACCGCGCGCGCGGCGCCGGCCGGCCGAGCCGGTGCGGTTCGGGATCGAGGCGCTGTTGTTCGGCGTCGTCGGCGCGTGGCTGTGGGGGCACGGTCACCCGTGGCTCGGGGTCACACTCGTCGGGGCGTGGGCGGTCGACCGCGCCGTGATCGCGACGACGGCGCGGCGGCGCTGAGGCACGCGGGCTCTGCTCAGGCGATCGGGTGGTTGGCCGCCAGCCGCCGCTCGGCGTCCACCGCGGCGCGGACCGCCAGCAACCGCTCCCACGCGTGCGCGTCGAAGCCCGTGCGCGGGTCGACGGCGCTCTCGGCGAAGGCGAGGTAGTGCCGTCCCGTCTCCCAGGGCGCGAGCGCCGTCACGACGCAGGCCGCCTCGCCCCGTCCACGTGTCGCGTCCTGTGGTGTGGGGGCGATCGCGACGGCGAACAGCAGGAATTGGCCGGGCAGGGTGGCCAGGGCGCCAGCGCCGTCGGCCGCCCGGCTCAGCGCGCCGCCGAGCTGGCGCAACTCGACCATCATGAGCCCCGGTGTGCGGTCCACCGCCGCCAGCAGGGCGTCGACGGCCTCGTCGGGCAGCGCGGAGAGCGTCGCGGACGCGGACACCGACGGCGACGGGCCCTCGGGGTCCATGTGCAGGCGCGCGACCGCGGCCGCGGGCACGCGCGCGAACGTGTCGACCTCGGGATCGAGCGCGCGCAGGGGCGCGAGCAGGTCGCCCGCGCGCTCGTCGGTGTCCAGGACGGCCCCGTCGAGGACGACGACGTGGCGCCCGCGCAGCATCTCGGGCACGTCGGGCAGGGGCGGGACGCGCAGCAGGCGCACGGTGGTGGTGACCTCGTCGGGGGCGCCGGGCGCCCATCGTGCCCAGGCGCGCAGCACCTCGCGGGCGCGCGAGACGTCCCAGACCATCAGCCCAGCGTGCACGTCGGCAAGCGGGAACAGTCGCGCCTCGACCGCGGTGGCGACGCCGAAGCTTCCGCCGCCGCCGCGCACCGCCCAGAACAGGTCCGGGTGCTCGGTCGCGCTGACGCGCCGCAGATCGCCGTCGGGGGTCACCAGGTCGACGGCGGCGAGGGAGTTGGCCGTCAGGCCCAGCGCCCGCGAGTACAGGAACGCGCCGCCGCCGAGGGCGAGGCCCGCGAAGCCGACGTCGGGTGACGAGCCGTGCAGCACGGCGAGGCCGTGCCTGGCGGCCGCCTCGACGACGTCGATGGCGGGTGTGCCGCCCAGCACGCGCGCGACCCGCCGCACGGGGTCGACCTCGACGCCGCGTAGCCGCCCCAGGCGCACCAGGACGGCGTCGTCGAGGCCGCGCGCGGCCAGCGGCGTCGCGTTGTGCCCGGTGCTCTGGGGCGCCACCCGCAGCCCGACCGCGCGAGCGGCCCGCACGACGGCGGCGACCTCGGCGGCGTCGGCGGGCTCGGCCACGGCGGCCGGGCGCTGGTCGACGGTCAGATTCCACGGGGTCCGGGCCGCGTCGTAGCCCGGGTCGCCGGGCAGGTGCACGGCGCAGGCCGCGGTGAGCGCCGCGCGCGCCTGTGGTGGCATGACGATCGTCATCCTGGTTCCTCTCCGCCGGGAGTTGCCCGGCCCCTCATGGGTCGTGGGGACGCCCGAGAGGGACGCCCGAGAGGAAGGGAGGGGCGAGAGCGGCGCGCGATACGTCGCGCGCCGCTCTCGCCCGTGGTGCGTTGTGTGGGGCGGGACCCGCCCGCCCCGCGAGGCTCAGGAGGCCGGGCAGGCGTCCGGGCTCGCGGCCTCGCGCTGCTCGTCGACCTCGGCGGTGAGCGCGGTGAGGTCGCGGCGCAGCTGATACCACTGCAGGGCCGGCTGGACGAACGACAGCCAGCGGGGGAGGGTCAGGTCGGGGTTCCACGCAGCCATCGGGAGCGCCTTCCTCGGGGTCGTGACTGTCACAACCCGGTGACGGCCCTCACGCATCCGCCGGTTCGACCCGTTTCGCTCTGAGCGAAAACGTCTCAGGCGCGCGCGACCGCGCGCTCCGTCCGCGCCGGCTGACCGGGGCGGTCCTGCTCCGCCCGTGGCGCCCGCCCGGGAGGCTGCCCGGGGAGGAGGAAGGACAGCGCGACGGCGACCAGGGTGAACGCGACGGCCCACCAGAAGGCGTGGTCGAAGGCGTGCGCGGCGCCGACGAGGTCGTGCGCGTGCGCCGCCTGTCCGGCCAGCACGGTGGCCAGCACTGCGGTGCCGAACGACCCGCCGAGCTGTTGCAGCAGCCGCGAGACGATCGAGGCGTCGGGGACGTCGTCGTGCGCGAGGCCCGTGAAGGCGTGGGCCATGAGGGGGATGAGCGCCGAGCCCAGGCCCAGCCCGCGCACCAGCAGCACGCCCATGAGCCACCACTGGTTGGTCATCGCGCCGGCGAACGCGAACGGGACGGTCGCCACCGCCGTCACGAGGAACGCGGTCAGCGTGATCCAGCGCGGGCCGACCCGCTCGACGACCTTGCCGAGCGCGACGCGGCTGAGCAGCGCCCCGACGCCCTGGGGGATGAGCAGCAGGCCCGCCTGGAGCACGTCGTGGCCCCGCACCGTCTGGAAGTACAGCGGCAGCAGGAACATCGCGCCGAACAGCCCGAACCCGGACAGGAACATCAGCGCCGAGCTGGTCCACAGCGGCCGGTGCCGCAGGAGCGCGACGTCGACCAGCGCGCGGTGGCCGCGCGGGACCGCCCAGAGGCAGAACGCCGCGACGAGCGCGACGCCGGCGCCGGCCGGCGCCCACGCGTCGGCGCGCGCGAGCCCGCCGTCGTGCGAGACGTTGCTCAGGCCGTACAGGAGGCTCACCAGCCCGGGGGTGAGCAGGGCCAGGCCGACGACGTCGAGCCGGGCGCGGGTCGGCGCGGGGTCGCGCGGCAGCACGCGCCAGGCCAGGATCAGCCCGGCCACGCAGAACGGGACGTTGACCCAGAACATCCACGACCAGTGCAGGTACTGCAGGATGAGGCCGCCGAGCACGGGGCCGACGATCGGGCCGAGCGCGACGGGCAGTCCGATCGTCACGGCGAGCTTGCCGAGGTTCTGGCCGCGCGCGGCCTGCATGACCATCGTCGTCATGAGCGGCATGAGCATCCCGCCGGCCAGACCCTGGACGGCGCGGAACGCGATGAGGCTCGTGGCGTCCCACGCCAGGCTGCACAGCACCGAGCCGAGCAGGAACAGCGCGAGCGCGGCCATCCAGAGCCGTTTGGACCCGAGGGCGCGCTGGGCCCAGCCGACCAGCGGCACGGCGACGCCGAGCGCGAGCAGGTAGGCGGTGGAGACCCACTGGATGGTGGCGAGGCTGACGTCGAGGTCGGTCGCGAGCGTGTGGATGCCGACGGCGACGATCGTCGAGTCGAACAGCACCGCCATGCCGCCGACCAGGACGGTCCAGGTGATGCGCTTGACCTCGGGCGGCGGGCCAGAGTTCTCAACCATTGGTGACTCCCGTTGGATACAGTGTGACTCTTACGGAGAGTAAGCCTCGACCGATAGGAAACGCAATGTCTCTTAACGAGGTGTCGCCGACGGCGCCCGACGCCGCCCCCGCCCGCCGGCGACGCGGCGCCGAGCTCGAGCGGGCGCTGCTCGACGCCGCCTGGGGCGAGCTCGTCGACAAGGGCTACGACGCGATGACCTACGAGGGCGTGGCCGAGCGCGCGGCCACGAGCCGCGCCGTCGTCTACCGCCGCTGGCCGTCCAAGCCCGAGCTGACCCGCGCGGCGGTCCGCCACGGCGGCGCCGGCGAGACCTTCGACCCGATCGACACGGGCACGCTGCGCGGCGACCTCGTCGAGCTGCTGCGCTGGACGAACCAGAACCGCGTGCGCGTTGGCGTCATCATCGCCGCGCGGCTGGTCGGCTACTTCGCGGAGACAGGGACTGCCATGGGCGATCTGCGCGAGGCGTTCATCGCAGGTCGCGAGCCGCGCTCGGAGGAGATCTACCGCAGGGCCGTCGCGCGCGGCGAGGTTGACCCGGCGCGGCTGACCCCTCGGGTCAAGTCGGCCGCTTTCGACCTGTTCCGCGGCGAGGCGCTCCTGACCCTCAGGCCCGTGCCCGACGAGACCATCGCGGAGATCCTCGACGAGG
The DNA here is from genome assembly GCF_004216535.1 of Xylanimonas ulmi. Taxonomy (NCBI): domain Bacteria; kingdom Bacillati; phylum Actinomycetota; class Actinomycetes; order Micrococcales; family Promicromonosporaceae; genus Xylanimonas; species Xylanimonas ulmi. The sequence continues at coordinate 1,504,852 of NZ_SGWX01000001.1, read as the reverse complement.
TCGTGCTGCCACTGCTGACGGGCCCGCGGGCCGACCCGTCGTGACCTTGCGCCGCCCGGTCAGAGCCAGCGGCCGAGCACGGTGGTCGACTGGTCCGCGTAGCCCAGACGCTCGTAGAACCCGACCGCCTGGTCGTTGGTGGTGCGGACCATGAGCTGCGTCTTGCGCGCCCCCGCCGCGCGCAGCCATGCCTCGCCGGCCTCGACCGCGGCGCGGCCGAGCCCGGCGCCCCGCAGGTCGGGGGAGACGGCGACGTAGTACAGCCAACCGCGGTGCCCGTCATAGGCGGCCATCACGGACGCGACGACGCCGCTCGCGTCGCGTGCGACCAGGACCGTCGAGGCCGGATTCGCGCGCGCGTCCGCGATATCGAGATGCGGGTCGTTCCACGGACGCGTCAGGTCGCAGGCGTGCCACAGGGCCACGACCTGCGCCACGTCGTCGTCGGCGATCTCCTCGAAGGTCCACGTGCTGGTCACGACCGCGCAGACTACCCCGTGGGCCGTCCATGAGCCGTGGCGTCTCGGCCTCGGCCGCCCAGTCCTGGCGGTAGCCTGCGGACCATGACCGCGGCCGGCGCCCTCGGCGCGACCTCGCTCCTGGCCGGGCCGCGCGGGCGCCGCCTGTGCCTGGAGGTCGCCACAGCGCTCAACCCCGACGTGCGCGCGGCCGCGTTCTACGCCTCCTACGCGCTCGACCCCGGCGCGGGCGCCTCGCGCGTGATGTTCTCCCTCGCGCCTGGCGGCGGCGACCCGCCGACGGCGTCGGCGGACGACGTCGCCACGGCGCTCGCGACGGCGCGCTGGCCCGCGTTGCGAGAGCCCGACCTGATGGGCGCGTTCGATCACGCGATGGCGAGCGCCCGGTACTGGCAGGAGCCCGACGGCGAGGATGTGCTGGCCGCGACGCCCCGCGTCCGCGACGCGCTCACGCCGGTCGCCGAGCTCATCGCCACCTCGCCCCACATCGCCTGGTGGTCGGAGCCGGTCGACCGGTCGACGCAGCGGTCCGTCGTCTGGCACGACGCCGATGGCCCGCGCAGCGCGCGCGACGGCGGCGTCGCCGAGCTCGACGCCTGGCGCGCCGACGTCGTCGCGGGCGAGGCCGCGGCACGTCGCGACCGCCCGACGGACCCGACGGCGAACCTCTCCGGCGCATGGTGGTCGACACCGCCCTGGTTGACCCCGCGCACGACGCGCGACCTGGGCGCGCGCGGGCCGGTGGGCCTGTGGCTCGTCGAGGACTCAGCCGGCTGGCGACGGGCCGAGGTGCGCGCGGTCGCGGTCGACCCGGGTGCGCGTGTGCTCGAGGTCGACGGCCCGGCCGCGTGGGCCGACCTGTGCCGCCGCCACCCCTTGGAGGTGACCGCCTCGCGCCGCCACGACTGGTACCGCACCACCGGGCGCGGGCAGGGGGAGTGGGTTCAGCCGGACTGGGCCGCGCTCGCCCGCGAGTGCGACGGCGTGCACCTGAGCGTGGCCGGCTACCTGACGACGGCGGGCCGCGCCGTCCCGGTCGCCGACGGCGTCGCCTCGGTGCTGGCCGGATGGGACCCGGACGCCACGTTCTGGCTCACGGGCGCGTCGGGCGCGTCGGGCGCGTCGGCCGGTGCGGGCGGCGACCGGGCGCACGTGTGGGAGTACGACGAGGACTCGGAGGCCTGGCGTCGGCCTTGACGCGGGTGCGCGGGCGGCGGCGTGGGTACCGTGACGTCATGATCGCCGCCCCCTCACGCACCAAGAAGGTCATGATCGTCGGCGACGGCGCTGTCGGGTCCGCGTATGCGCACTCGCTCATCACGCTCGACATCGCCGACGAGATCGGCATCATCGACCTGGACCGGGCCAAGGCCCACGCGGACGCCCTCGACCTGCGCCACGCCGTCCCCTACGCGCCCGTCGCCGCGAAGAAGATCTACGCGGCCGACTACGCCGACTGCGCCGACGCCGACATCGTCGCGATCACCGCGAACGCGCCGGCCGCCGTGCTCGACGGCGACTTCGACCGCCTGCGGCTGCTGGGCAAGAACGTCTCGGTCATGACGTCGATCACGCGCTCGGTCATGGAGTCGGGCTTCGACGGGATCTTCCTCGTCGTGTCCAACCCCGTGGACGTGCTCACCCGGGTGGTCGCCGCGGCGTCGGGCCTGCCGCCGTCGCGCGTCATCGGCACCGGCACGCTCGTCGAGACGAGCCGGATGCGCACGATCCTGGCCGACTACCTGGACCTGCATCCCGCGAACGTGCACGGCTACGTGCTCGGCGAGCATGGCGAGTCGGCGTTCACCGCGTGGTCGAACGTGTCGATCGGGTCGCTGCCGATCCGCGAGTGGATGCGCCACAACGCCGGCGCGTACGGCATCGCGCCGTTCGACGAGCTCGATCGCCGGGTGCGCGAGATCGGGTTCGACATCTTCCGCGGCAAGGGCAACACGAGCTATGGGGTCGCGGGCGGGCTGGCGCGCGTCACCACCGCGATCCTGCGCGACGAGAACGTCATCCTCCCGGTGTCCGCGCACGTCGAGGACGCCTACCAGATCCGCGACCTGTACATCGGCGTCCCCGTGGTGGTCGGCCGCGCGGGCGTGCGAGAGCTCGTGCACCTCTACCTCGACGACGACGAGCTCGCCCAGTACGCCCGCTCCGCCGAAATCCTGCGGGCCAGCTATGACTCCGTGCGGGACGCCGTCGATCGGTGAGCCCGCACGCGGGGGTCGGGCGACGCGGGGCCGGACGGTAGGATGGAGGCAGACTTCCGGCGCGAGAGCGTCGGCGGGATCCGAATGAGACAGCGGATCGAGACGCCCCCGCGAATTCCACATCGCGGGGGCGTCTCGCTGTCCGGGTGGCGCCTCACCCGCCAGGTGAGCCGCCTCGGTCTGAGCCGATCACGAGCAGGTGTACGTGGCGCCTCCGACGACGTGCGTGCCCGGACCGAGGTCGCGACAGGTCTCGAGGAGCTCCGCAGCCAAGGAGACGGTCACGATGATGACGACGACCCAGCCGATCGTGACGAGCACGCTCACGATCACGCCGGCCAGGGCAAGGCCGTTCTTGTGCCCGGCCTTGCGTGACTGCACCAGCGCGATGATCGAGAGGACCAGCCCCACCGGGGAGACCAAGAACGCCGTGACGAACCCGGCGATGCCTAGGCCGCGCCCCGGCACGGAGGTGGCTGGAGCCGAAGGTCCGGCGCTGGGAGGAGCGGCGGAGGCGTAGTGGGGCTGCGGCTGCTGCGGCGACGTCACGATCGGTTCCTCATCTGGTGGACGCCCGGGGGCGTCTGCGGGGAGCCCGCCGGGGCGGGTCGCGCACGCGTGATCGCCTGCGCATGACGACCGTCGCCGGGGTGGCGTCGCCCGTCAAGGCGTGATCGGCCAAGTGAACGGCCTGGTCACGCAATCGAACACTCGTGGCCCACGGGCCCGTCGTCCTACGGTGAGGGCGACAAGCGCGACGGAGGGACGACCATGAGGCGATCGCACGCGGCGCCCGGCGTCGCCCAGGCCGGGCCTGTGACCCGCGCCGATCACGCAGACGTGCGGCCCGTCCAGGTCCGCGTGGTGGTGGTGCGGGCGGGCGCCCTGTCCGACGGACTCGCCGAGGGCGTGCTCAGCGAGGCCGAACGCGTCCGGGCACGCGCCCATCGGCGGCCCGAGGACCGCAGGCTCAGCGCCACGGCGTCGGCCCTCGTCCGCGTGATCGCGGGACAGGCGCTCGGCGCTCGCCCCGAGTCGGTGACCGTGACCCGCCGCTGTCCCGCCTGTGGAGGCCCGCACGGCGCCCCGTTCGTCGACGGCGCCCCGCTGCTGTCGGTGAGCCACGGTGACGGGTTCGCCGTCGTCGCCGCGTGCGACCTGCCGGTCGGTGTCGACGTCGAGCCCGTCGGCCGGGTCGGTGTGGGATCCGTGGCCGGAGTGCTGCTCGGCCCGCACGAGCCGCCGTCCGACGACGCCGGGCTGCTGCGCACCTGGGTCCGCAAGGAGGCGGTGGTCAAGGCGACCGGGGTTGGCCTGACGGTTCCGCTGAGCGACGTGCGGGTCAGCGCGCCGCACGAGCCGGCCGCCGTCGTCCGGTACGGGCCGCGCCCAGGCCTCGCGATCGCGCTGGCCGACGTTCCGCTCGGCGGGGCGCACCTGAGCGTCGCCGTGGTGACCGACCGCCAGATCCAGGTGCTCGTCGAGGACGGGGCGTCGTGGGTCACGCGCTGAGGGCTGCGCTGCGCGTGTGCCACGCGGCGTGCCCTACAGCGCCCCAGGTCGGTGCGACACGGGTGCGACGGCCCGCACCAGGAGCGCGGCGGTCAGCGTGCCCGCCGCGAGGATGGCGGCCAGCACGACGATCTGGAACCTGCCCGCGTCCAGGGGCGAGAGTCCGCCGAAGATCGCCCCGACGAACGCGCCAGGCAGGGTGACCAGACCCGTCGTGCGGGTCTGGTCCGTGGCGGGCACGAGCGCCTCCGCCACCGCGTCCCGCGCCATCGCCGCCGTCGACTGCCTGTGGGTCGCGCCGAGCGCGAGCCATGCCTCGACCTCGTCCCACCGGTCGCGGACCGTCGCGACGAGCCGTCGGCCGGCGAGCGTCGCCGTGGTCATGGCGCCCCCGATGACGATGCCGCCGACCGCCAAGGCGTTGCGCGTGCTCATGTCCAGGGCGCCGGTCCCGAACACGATGGCCAGCGCCGCTCCCACGCCCGCGGCCACCGCGGACGCGACCGTGGCGAGCAGAGCGGGGGTGAACCCGAGCCTGCGGGTGACCGTCACCGTGGCGACTGTGAACATCACCCCGATCGCGACCGCCACCCACGCCGGATCCGAGATCACCCCGCGCAGGATCGCGCTGATCGCCGCGAGCTGGAGTCCGCCGCGCAGCACCGCCCACGCCGGCGCGGCGAGCCGGGGCGCCCGGACAAGTGCGAGCGCCCCGGTGGTCAGGGCCGTCAAGGTCACGACGCCGATCAACGCTCGCGCGGAGAGAGGGTCCACGAGACCATCCTGTCGGACGCCTGCCCGAGTCCCGCTCTACCGAGTCTCCATGAATGTGGCGTCGCGGAACACGCGTCCCGCGGCTTTGGAGCCCAGGCCGAGCGTCGCGATGATCTCCGTCTTCTTCATCTCGGTCGTCCGGAGGAGTTCCGCGGCCCGCTGCGCCAGTGCGAGTCGTTCTGGCTGCGCTTCGGGATCATCGTAGAACCGTGCGTCAGCGAGCAGGTCTTTGACCGTGTGCGGAGACTTGCCGAGCAGGGCCGCGACCTCGTCCATGGTTCTACCCTCGCGCTGGAGTGCGAGCGCCTCGGCTGCTTCGGCGACGCGGGGGAGCTGGGCGCTGTCCCTGGTCACCCGGTCACCGGTCTCGCACCCTTGAGCAGGGACGGGTCGCTGGCGTTTCGCCGTGGCAGGGCGGCTCGCGCGCGCAGTGGGCGCAGCTGGCGCCGTCGGCGGCTCGCTGGGGACGGCGACCAGGAACTCTGCCACGGAGATCACGGGCTTTCCGTACTCCGCCGCCTTGCGTGCCTTGCCGGACTGCGTGCCGAGTTCCGCGACGACGAGGAGGTCGCATCGAGTCTTGGTGACGCTGTCCACAGGCACGAGCCCCATCCGCTCGGCGTGCGCCTTGAGGTCCGCCCGGGCCATGGGCGCCCCGGTGAGGTCGGTGGCGTCGCCGGTGAAGCAGACCCGTGCCCCGCGGAAGACGGTTGAGGCAGTGTCCGCCGCGAAGCGAGCCGCGAGATCCGCGGCGAGGTCCGTCCCGAGCACCGGGGTCAGCAAGGCCAGACGGTCCACAAGTGACGGTGACAGGCCCGCCGACTTCGCGGCCACGGATGCGAGGCGTGCGGTGACGACCTCGCGCAACGGCCCACTGCCGATGGCCGTCTCGGACCCGGCCGCGACACCGTGGAGCACGGCCTCGCTGATGGCTTGGCTCGCCTGGACAAGCGCCCTGAGCGCGGGGCCGGCTCCGGGCACGTGAAGTCGGTCGCGCGTGAGGATGTAGGTCGGCTGCTCCCGCGTCTCGGGTGTGTCGAACGCTGCCCCGTAGGCGCCTGGCTCCCGCAGGTGGATCGCGAGTGCCGCCCGAGCGCGGCGGATCGCTGACGGCGCGGTGAGCTCCGCTTCCTCGTCGCCCTTGGCGCGGCGGGGGTCGACCTCGACGCCGGGTGGGAGTTGGTGCACGACACCCAGGCGCTTGAGCTCCCAGTCGAGGTAGCCGAGGGTCTGGTCAAGGTCGACACCGACTGGCGTCGCCCCGTCGAGGACGTGTGCGAGCACGGTCCACGCCTGGGCGAGGTTCGGGGCCAGCGTGATGTCGTCGACGCCGATGCCGAACCCCTCCCGCGCGCCGGTGAGGTCGCGCTCGGGGTTGACGAGCGTGGAGAACTCCGTGCCGTCGACGAATACGCAGGCGATCTCGACCGGGCGCGGTTTGGAGCGCACGTCATGCGCTCCAACGTTCAGCGTCGCGATCGCCACAGGGCCACGTTCGGCAGGACCCGAGCTCTGCGCCAGGAACCGGGCGACACGCCGGTCAGTCTGGAGGTGGCGCGGCTCGAGGGGCCGGTGGAGCACCAACCCGTCCATCGTCGTGCAGCGGCTCAACGCGACATACGCCTGCCCGAACGTGAAGGTTCCGCCCGACAGGTCGACTACGAGGCGGTCGAGCGTGAGGCCCTGGCATTTGTGGATCGTCACCGCCCAGGCGAGTTTGAATGGCAGTTGTGTGTACCCGCCGACCACCTCGCGCGACATCGTGCCGTCGACGAAGCGTGGCTCGGTCACGTCCCACGTGTGGGGTGCGACCTCGACGGCGCCGCCGCCGTTCAGTTGGACGGTGACCGTGTCGCCGTCGACGGCCTCGACACGCCCGATGGTCCCGTTGACCCAGCGGCCAGCCGTGTCGTTGTTGAGCAGCATGACCTGCGCGCCGACCTTGTACGTCACCACCGGCTCGACGGGGCTGTCGAAGTGCGTCAGGTCACCCCACGACGTGGCGGTGTGGTGGAACGTCTCGCCCGCAAGCCGTTCCAGGGCAGTGCGGTTGCGGGCCGTCACGATGTGATTTGTCGGCGCGACGGTCAGCCAGAACTCGTCCTGTGGCGGGGTGAAATCCGCGTCGGCACGGGTGTTGAGCGAGGCGCGCATCTCGTCTGCGAGCAGGCCTTCGCGCACTGCGTTGAGGACGCCGGTCAGGTGGTCGTCGCCGAGTTGGCGGAACACCTTGGTCAGCGCCACCGTCGGGAAACGGTCTCGTGAGAACGCACGGGCGGAGAAGAAGTACTCCGTCTCATAACGCGACTCCAGCCACGCCCTCTCGGCCTCAGGTACGACGGGTGGCAGTTGGAACAGGTCCCCGACGAGGACGACCTGGACGCCGCCGAACGGCTCGCCGCGACGGGGGCCGAACCGGCGCAATGCGGTCTCGATCTGGTCGAGCAGGTCGGCTCGCACCATCGACGCCTCGTCGATGATCAGGGTGTCCATGCCCCGAATCTCACGCGCGAAGCGGCCAGGCCGGTAGCCGCCGGACTCGACGTCGTGGAGCGACGTGCTTGCCCGGAAGGAGAACAGGCGGTGGATCGTCAAGCCGTCCACGTTGAGCGCGGCGATGCCCGTTGGCGCCGCGACGACGACGTTGCGCCTCGTCGACTCCATATAGTGACGGATGAGCGTCGACTTGCCCGTGCCCGCCTTGCCGGTGAGGAACATCGACCCGCCGGACCGGAGGATCTCCAGTGCGGACTCGAACTCGTCCGTCAGGTCGATGTGTGTTACGGGCGTCTGGGTGGGGTCGTCGGAGGCGTAGCCGCCGCGCGCCGTCAGTTCGATCGCGTTGAGGTGCAGGCGGTCGACGATCTGGGCGAGGGAGCCGTCGAATCCGTGAAGTCCCCGGCCTACGACGACCACAACTCGGCCGTTGTCGTCGATGGCGAAGTCTCCGATCGAGGGCAATCCCTCGACACGCCACTCGTAGGCGTAGGCCCGCAGGTCGCTGGTGGGGTCGAGCCGCTTGGCCCACTCGGGCAGGTCGTCAGCATGGTCGGGGACCGCAGCGCCGCGAGGTAGGTACTCGACCTGCACGACGACGGGATCTGACGGTCGCACGTTCCTCTTGCGCCTGAACCAGGCCATGTCCGCTCACAATCTTTCCGGTCACAGCCTCTGCGCTGCACGGGTCACCCAGCAATCAAACCGGCGAGAGTAGCGGATCGGATCGGTTCGAGCGCGATCCGCTCACCATCTCGTCGGCCAAGATCGGGCTCACCTTGAGCGGCGCCGACCAGCGTGCCTGCGCCTCACACAGAAAAGTACTTGGCGTCCGGGTGGTGGAACACGAACGCGTCGGTGCTCGCCTCGGGGTGCAGCTGCAGCTCCTCGGACAGCGTGACCCCCACCCGCTCGGGGCGCAGCAGCTCCACGACCTTGTGCCGGTCCTCCATGTTCGGGCAGGCCGGGTACCCGAGCGACATGCGCGCCCCGCGGTACTCGAGCTTGAACAGCCCGGCCACGTCGGGCGGCTCCTCGTCGGCGAAGCCGAGCTCGGCGCGCACGCGCGCGTGCCAGTACTCGGCCAGCGCCTCGGTGAGCTGCACCGACAATCCGTGCAGCTCCATGTAGTCGCGGTAGGCGTTGGCCGCGAACATCGCGGCGGTGTGGTCGGCCACGGTCGACCCGACGGTCACCAGTTGCACGGGCAGCACGTCGAACTGCCCGGTCTCCTCGGCGTAGGAGCGGGGCCGGATGAAGTCCGCGAGGCACAGGTGCCGGTCGCGCCGCTGCCGCGGGAACCGGAACCGGAGCCGCTCGGTCCCCGCGGGGCCGCCCGAGCCGCCGTCCGGTCCCTCGTGGTGTGCGATGACGACGTCGTCGCCCTCGGACCACGCGGGGAAGTAGCCGTAGACGACCGACGGGTCGAGGATCCGCTCGGTGCGGATGCGCTCGAGCCACATCGCCAGGCGGGGCAGGCCCTCGCGCTGGCGCAGCTCCTCGTAGGAGGCGCCGTCGTCGCCGCGCCCGGGCTTGAGGCCCCACTGGCCCAGGAACACGGCCCGCTCGTCGAGGAACGCGGCGTAGTCCGCGAGCGGCATGCCCTTGACCACGCGCGTGCCCCAGAACGGCGGCGTGGGCACCGGGTTGTCGGTGGCGACGTCGGAGCGTGCGGGCATGTCCTGGGGCGCCGTCTCGACGAGCGACACCGCCGCGTGGCGGCGCTTGCGCAGCGCGGGCAGGCCGACGTCGTCGGGCGAGGCGCCGCGCGCGACGCGCACGAGCGGCTCCATGAGGCGCAGGCCCTCGAAGGCGTCGCGAGCGTAGCGGACGACGCCGGGGAACGCCGAGGCGAGGTCGTCCTCGACGAAGGTGCGCGTGAGCGCGGCGCCGCCGAGCAGCACGGGCCAGCGCCCCGCGAGCCCGCGCGCGGCGAGCTCGGCCAGGTTCTCCTTCATCACCACCGTGGACTTGACCAGGAGGCCGCTCATGCCGATGACGTCGGCGTCGTGCTCCTGCGCGGCCTCGATCATGGCGCTGACGGGCTGCTTGATGCCGATGTTGACGACCGTGTAGCCGTTGTTCGTCAGGATGATGTCGACGAGGTTCTTGCCGATGTCGTGCACGTCGCCGCGCACGGTCGCCAGCACGATGGTGCCCTTGGAGCCCGAGTCGCCCTCGACCCGCTCCATGTGCGGCTCGAGCAGCGCGACCGCCGACTTCATGACCTCGGCGCTCTGGAGCACGAACGGCAATTGCATCTGCCCCGAGCCGAACAGCTCGCCGACCACCTGCATGCCGCCGAGCAGGTGCTCGTTGACGATGTCGAGCGCCCGCATTCCGTCGGCGAGGGCCAGGTCGATGTCGTCCTCGAGGCCCTTCTTGTTGCCGTCGACGACGCGCCGGGCCAGCCGCTCGCCGACGGGCAGCGCGGCGAGCTCGGCGGCGCGCGCGTCGCGCAGCGCCGCGGCGTCGACGCCCTCGAACAGCGAGAGCAGGTGGGCCAGGGGGTCGTGCGCCAGCTCGCCCGCGTCGTCGTACCGCCGCCGGTCCCACACCAGGTCGAGCGCCGCCTCCCACTGCTCGTCGGGGATGGCGGTGCGCGGCAGGATCTTGGCCGCGTGCACGATGGCGGAGTCGAGGCCCGCCGCGACGGCCTCGTGCAGGAACACCGAGTTGAGCACTGTGCGCGCGGCCGGGTTGAGCCCGAACGACACGTTCGACACGCCGAGCGTGGTGTGCACGCCGGGGTACTTCGCGGTGATCTGCCGGATCGCCTCGATGGTCTCGATGGCGTCGCGCCGCGTCTCCTCCTGCCCCGTCGCGATGGGGAAGGTCAGGGCGTCGACGATGATGTCGTCGACGCGCATGCCCCACCGCCCGACCAGCGTGTCGATGAGCCGCGAGGCGATCGCGACCTTGGTCTGCGTGGTGCGCGCCTGGCCCTGCTCGTCGATGGTCAGGGCGACGACGGCGGCGCCGTGCTCCTTGACCAGCCACATGATGCGGTCGAACCGCGAGCCCGGGCCCTCGCCGTCCTCGAAGTTCACCGAGTTCACGACGGCGCGCCCGCCGACGAGCTCAAGCCCGGCCCGCAGCACCGCGGGCTCGGTCGAGTCGATCACCAGCGGCAGCGTGCTGGCGCTGGCCAGCCGGGAGACCACCTCGCGCACGTCGGCGACGCCGTCGCGCCCCACGTAGTCGACGCATACGTCGAGCAGGTGCGCCCCCTCGCGCGTCTGCGCGCGCGCCAGGTCCACGATGTCGTCCCAGCGGCCCTCCAGCATGGCCTCGCGGAACGCCTTGGAGCCGTTGGCGTTGGTGCGCTCGCCGATCGCCAGGTAGCTGAGCTCCTGCGTGAGGTCGGTGGGGGAGTACAGCGAGGCGACGGCGTTCTCGCGCCGCACGGTCCGCTCGGGCAGCGCCCGGCCGCGCACGGCCTCGACCACCTGGCGCAGGTGCTCCGGCGTCGTGCCGCAACACCCGCCCACCAGGCCCAGGCCGAACTCGCCGACGAACTGGGTGTGCGCGGCCGCGAGCTCGGCGGGCGTGAGCGGGTAGGTGGCGCCGTGCGGGCCGAGCTCGGGCAGGCCGGCGTTGGGCATGCAGGTGACAGGCAGCTCGCTGTGCTGCGACAGGTAGCGCAGGTGCTCGCTCATCTTGTCCGGCCCGGTCGCGCAGTTGAGGCCGATGGTGTCGACGCCGAGCGACTGCAGCGCGGTCAGCGCCGCGCCGATCTCCGAGCCCATGAGCATCGTGCCCGTGGTCTCGACCGTCACCGAGACCATCACGGGCACATCGCGCCCGACGGCGGACATCGCGTCGTGCGCGGCGGTGACCGCGGCCTTGGCCTGGAGCAGGTCTTGTGAGGTCTCGATCAGCAGCGCGTCGGCGCCGCCCTCCAGCAGCCCCGCCGCCTGCTGGGCGAACGTCTCGCGCAGGTGCGCGTAGGTGGTGTGGCCCAGCGACGGCAGCTTGGTGCCGGGGCCCATCGCGCCGAGCACCCAGCGCGGGCGGTCCGGCGTCGCCGCGGCGTCGGCGCGCTCGCGGGCGATCGCGGCGCCGGCGCGGGCGAGCTCGTGGATGCGGTCGTCGATGCCGTAGTCGCCGAGGTTGGACCAGTTCGCGCCGAACGTGTTGGTCTCGATGGCGTCGACGCCGACGGCGAGGTAGGCGTCGTGGACGCCCGCGATGATGTCGGGGCGCGAGACGTTGAGCACCTCGTTGCAGCCCTCGTGGCCCTCGAAGTCGTCGAGGGTCGGGTCCGCGGCCTGGATCATCGTGCCCATGGCGCCGTCCGCGACGACGACGCGCGTGCGCACCGCCTCCAGCAGCGCTGCGGCGCGGGCGTCGGCGCTCGTGGGTGCGGTGGGGGTGGCGTCCAGGCTTCTCACGGGGGGAAGCGTACGGCGCGCGGGCGCCCGCACGGGCGGGTGGCTCACATCGCCTGCGGCGCGGCGGTGGGGGGTGTTGCGGCGAGGGCTGCGGCCCTACGCTGTGGCCCGTGCACGATGACGTCCACACGACCGGCTCCGACGACGCGGCCGCGACCGGACCGGGGTTCGACCCCGAGCCCGTTCCCGACCCCGGTGGGGCGCTGCCCGCGACCTTCTTCGACCCGCTGCGCCGCCGGATTGAGCCGTGGCTGCCGACGCGCGCCGCCCGCGCGTGGTTCGGCGCGTTCGCCGCGCTCGTCGTCGTGCACCTGGGCGCGCACTTTGTCGGTCCTGTGCGCGTGGCGGGCGTGACACAGTGGCTGCTCGTGCCGCTGCTCGCGGCGTCCCTGTGGTGCGCGATCGCCGCGCCGCGCCCGCGTCTGGCCGTGCTGAGCGTGCTCGCGCTGCTGTGCTCGTGGGCGGGCGACACGGTGCCGGCGTTCGCCCCCGACGCGGTGTCGTTCCTGGTGCTCATGGGGTTGTTCGCGTGCGCCCAGGCGGTGTATGTGCGCGCGTTCGCGCCGTTCCGCGAGGCCAGTGTGCTGCGGCGTCGGCGCGGGGTCGTCGTGGTCTACCTGACCGTGTACGCGGCCGTCGTCGTCGCAGGGCTCGTCTCGACGTTGAGGTGGGGCGCGTCGCCGACGTGGGCCGCGGCGGCGTTTGTGGCTGGGCTCGCGGTGTACGGCGCGCTGCTGGTCACGATGGCGGTGCTCGCGACGGGCGTCGACCGGCTCGCGGGCGTCGGCGGCGCGCTGTTCCTCGTCTCGGACGGGCTGCTCGGTGTCGGCCAGGTGGCGCCGCAGGTGATCGGCGCGCTGCCCCGCGGCGTGTTCGGGTTCGCCGTGATGCTCACCTACCTGGCGGCGCAGACGCTCATCGCGGCCGGGGTGCGGCGGCGAAGTGTCGGGGGTCACACGTAGGGTCAGCGGTATGGACATCGTGCTGATCCCCGGATTCTGGCTCGACGCCTCGGCGTGGGACGACGTCGCGCCGCCGCTCGTGGCGGCCGGCCACGACGTCCACCCGTTGACCCTGCCGGGGCTGGCGCCCGGCGCCGACCGCTCACGCGTGCACTTGGAGGACCACATCGGCGCGGTGGTCGACGCCATCGACGACGTGCCGGGCGAGCGCAAGGTCGCCCTGGTCGGACACTCCGCCGGCGGTGGGCTCGCGTACAACGCGGCCGGTCGTCGGGCCGATCGCGTCGCCCGAGTCGTCTACGTCGACAGTGGGCCGATGGGCGAGGGGCAGGCGATCGACTCCGGGCTGGACCCCGCGGTGATCGACCACGACCTGCCCGCCTGGGACCAGTTCGAGCCCGAGGACCTGGTCGACCTCACGCAGGACCTGCGGGCGGCGATGCGCTCGCGGGCCATCCCGCAGCCGGCGCACACCGTGCGCGAGGGGCACCACCACCCGGGCGACCCGGCCCTGCGCCGGGCGATCCCGGCGACCGTGATCGCGTGCGAGTTCCCGGCCGACCAACTGCGCGCGCTGATCGCGCAGGACCACCCGTACGTGCGCGAGCTCGGGTCGCTGGACGACTACGAGATCATCGACCTGCCGACGGGGCACTGGCCCATGCTCACCAAGCCCGCACCGCTCGCCGCGGCCATCCTCGCGGCGGTCGACCGCGACTGAGCGGCGCCGCGCCACGCGGCGCGCGTCACGGCGACCCGCCCGCGGGGACTCAGCCCAACGCGGCGACCGGGCCCGGCAGCGGGGTGCCCGAGCCGTCGCGGCGGTGGTCCGGCGCCGGCAGCTCGACGGGCTGTCCGCCGCCGCCGACCGCGCGCACAGGGCTCTCGCCCACCCAGGCCAGGACGAGTCGGTCCTCGCCCTTGAGGAAGCGGTGCGAGCGGACGCCGCCGGTCGCGCGCCCCTTGCCGGGGTAGAGCTCGTACGGCGTGACCTTGACGGACCCGCCGCCCACACCGGGCAGCTCGTCGCCCGAGCCGGCGACCGTCACGACCGCGAGCTCGGGACGCACCGCGGCGCGTGCGACGCCGAAGAACACGACGCTCTGGCCCGGCGCGAGCTTGATGCCGGCCATGCCGCCGGCCGCGCGGCCCTGCGGCCGCACCGCGGAGGCGTCGAAGTGCAGCAGGCTCGCGTCCGAGGCGACGAACACGAGTTCGTCGTCGTCGCCCGTGGGGGCGGCGCCCACGACGGCGTCGCCGTCCCTGAGCGCGATGACCTCCCACTCGTCCTTGTTGCCCGGCACGTCGCCCGCCGCGACCCGCTTGACGATCCCGCCCGCGGTGCCGAGCGCGAGCGTGGGCGCGTCGGCGGCGAGTGAGACCACTGCGAGCGCCTCCTCGCCCGGGCCCAGGGTGGCGAGCTCGCCCACCGGGATGCCTCCCGAGAGCGAGGGCGCGCCCTCGGTCGGCGGGATGGCCGGCAGCTCCAGCGTCGAGACGCGCAGCACGCGGCCCGCCGACGTCACGATCCCGACGTCGGAGCGTGTCGTCGTCGCCACGTCGCCCCGCAGGGCGTCATGCGCGTGCCGGCGCCCGGAGCGGGTCACGGGGGCGTGTGCGGACTCGCCCGACGTGCGGGCCAGCAGACCCGTCGCGGACAGCAGCACGCGTGTGGGGGAGTCGGCGATCTCGAGCGAGATCGCGGGAGCGCGTCCGCGTCCGCGGGCCGGGGCGGGCGCCGCGGACGACGTCGCCGTCGCGCCCGCCGAGTCGAGCAGCACCGTGCGGCGCGGGGTGCCGTAGGCCGTGGCGACGTCGGCCATCTCACCCGAGACGACGCGGCGCAGCACCTCGTCCGAGCCGAGGATCTCCTCGAGCGAGGCGATCTCGCGCTGCAGCTCCGACTGCTCCTTCTCGAGTTCGATGCGGCTGAACTTGGTCAGACGGCGCAGTTGTAGGTCGAGGATGTAGGTCGCCTGCGGCTCCGACAGGTCGAACACGTCCATGAGGCGCGCGCGCGCGATGGCCGCGTCGTCGGAGGATCGGATGACCTGGATGACCTCGTCGATGTCGACGATGGCCAGCAGCAGGCCCTCGACCAGGTGCAGGCGCTCCTGGCGTCGGGCCAGGCGGTAGGCCGTGCGGCGGCGCACGACGTCGAGCCGGTGGTTGACCCACACCCGCAGCAGGTCGAGCAGGCCGAGCGTCTGGGGCTGGCCGCCGACCAGCGCGACGTTGTTGATGCCGAAGGAGTCCTCCAGCGGCGTGGTCCGGTAGAGCTGCTCGAGCACCGCGTCGGGGTCGAAGCCCGTTTTGACCTCGACCACGAGGCGCAGGCCGTGGTTGCGGTCGGTGAGGTCTTGGACGTTGGCGACACCCTGGATCTTCTTGGACTTGACCCCGTCGGCGATCTTCTCGACGACCTTCTCGGGGCCGACCAGGTAGGGCAGCTCGGTGATGACGATGCCGCGGCGGCGCGGGGTGATGCTCTCGACGCGGGCCGTCGCGCGGGTGCGGAACGTGCCGCGCCCGGTGCGGTAGGCGTCGCGCACGCCGTCGAGGCCGACGATCTTGCCGCCGGTGGGCAGGTCGGGTCCGGGCACGAACCGCATGACGTCCTCAAGCGTGGCGTCCGGGTGCGCGAGCAGGTGACGGCCGGCCGCGACGACCTCGACGAGGTTGTGCGGGGCCATGTTGGTGGCCA
This sequence comes from Xylanimonas ulmi, assembly GCF_004216535.1. Taxonomy (NCBI): domain Bacteria; kingdom Bacillati; phylum Actinomycetota; class Actinomycetes; order Micrococcales; family Promicromonosporaceae; genus Xylanimonas; species Xylanimonas ulmi. The sequence continues at coordinate 1,489,312 of NZ_SGWX01000001.1, read as the reverse complement.
TGCCGACGGCGATGCCGCTCGCCCCGTTGACCAGCAGGTTGGGGATCGCGCTCGGCAGCACCTCGGGCTGGGTGAGCTTGTTGTCGTAGTTCGGGATGAAGTCGACGACGTCCTCGTCGAGTCCGGCGGTCATGGACGTCGACGGCGGCGCCAGGCGCGCCTCGGTGTACCGCGCCGCCGCGGGGCCGTCGTCGAGCGAGCCGAAGTTGCCGTGCCCGTCGACCAAGGGCAGGCGCAGCGAGAAGTCCTGCGCGAGGCGCACCAACGCGTCGTAGATCGCGGCGTCGCCGTGCGGGTGGAGCTTGCCCATGACCTCGCCGACCACGCGCGAGGACTTCACGTGTGGGCGGTCGGGCCGCAGGCCCATGTCGGCCATCATGTACAGGATGCGGCGCTGGACGGGCTTGAGGCCGTCGCGCGCGTCGGGCAGCGCGCGGGCGTAGATGACCGAGTACGCGTACTCGAGGAACGACGTCTCCATCTCCGACGCGACGTCGATGTCGACGATCTTCTCGTCGAAGCTCTCGACGGGGGGTGCGGCGGGCTTGCGCGCCATCGGGGTGCGGCTCCTGCGGGGCGTCGGGGTGGGCGTGCGTGACCACCGGTTCGGACGGGCGTTCGAGCGAATGCTAGCCGGTGTGGGCCACGGCGCCCGCGAGCCGTGCCCGGCGTGGCCGCCACGTCGCGAGGAACGCGCCCGCGAGCACGAGCGGGAAGCCGACGAGGATGCCCGTGGTGATCGGCTCTCCCAGGAATGTCACGCCGGCGACGAGCGCGACCGCCTGGTTGAGGTAGGTGATGACGGTCGCGGGCGCGGGGCCCACCTCGGCGATGAGTTCGAACAGCAGCACGAACGCGAGCGCTGTCGGCACCAGCCCGAGCGCGACGACCGAGGCGAGCGCGCCGCCCGACGGCGCCGCCGTCGGCCAGGTGGCGAGCGCGAACGGCGTGTACACGATCGCGCAGAAGGTCAGCGCGACGGCGTTGACCGTCACGGGGGACACCCCGCCGAGCGACCGCGCCACGATCATCGGCCCGACGGCGTAGCACAGCGCGGTCACCAGCACCTGCAGCACGGGGCGCAGGGCCGCGCCCTGCGCGGCGTCGACGCCGGCGAGCGCGGCGACGCCCGCGAGCCCGACGAGCAGGCCGACGACGCGCAGTGCCGACAGGCGCCGCTCGACGCGCAGCATGAGGGCGAGCGCGGTGGCGAAGATCGGCACGGCCGCCACGAGCAGGCCGGCCAGTGACGAGGTGATGTGCCGCTCGGCGTCGGTCAGCAGCCACCACGCCGTCGCGATCTCCACGCTCGCGTAGGCGAGCACCGCGGGCCAGCGGCGCAGCACGGCGCGCAGGTCGCCCGAGCGCACCGCGAACGGCGCCAGCACCAGCGCGCCGATGACGCATCGGCCGAGCACGATCACGGCCGGTGACAGGTCCGCGACCGCGATCCGGATGAGCAGGTAGGGGATGCCCCAGATGAGTCCGAGCGCTCCGAAGAGCACGGCCCCTCGCTTGGTCATGTGGTCTCCTCGCCCGGCGGTCGGCCCGGGCTCCCGGGCGGCGCCGCTGTGGGCATCCGGAGCGTAACCGCGGCGGGGGAGACACGTCATGACCAATGCGCGCGGCCGCGTCCCGCTAGCCTGGGTGAATGAGCCAGGCGCCGCCGTACCCCGTCGCGTGGGAGGCCGACGTCGTGCTGCGCGACGGCACCACCACGCACCTGCGGCCCATCCGCCCTGACGACGCCGACGCGCTCCAGCGCTTCCAGACCCACCAGTCCGAGCGCTCCTCCTACTTCCGCTTCTTCGCCCCGGTGCGCAGCCTGAGCGACCGCGAGCTTGAGCTGTTCACGCACGTCGACCACACCGACCGCGTCGCGCTCGTCGCGGTGCGCCCGGGGGCCGACGACGCGAGCGTCGAGGACATCATCGGCGTCGCGCGCTACGACGTCGTCGAGCCCGGGCTGGCCGAGGTCGCCTTCAACGTGGCCGACTCGTTGCAGGGACGCGGCGTCGGCTCGGTCCTCCTGGAGCACCTGGCCGCGGCCGCGCGCGAGCGCGGGCTGCGGAGGTTCACGGCCGACGTGCTGCCGCAGAACGGCAGCATGCTCGCCGTGTTCCGCGACGCGGGCTACGGGCTGCGCCAGCAGATCGACGACGGTGTGGTGACCGTGTCGGTCGACCTCGACCCGACCGAGCGCTCGCGGCAGGTCATGGCCGACCGTGAGCACCGCGCCGAGGCGCGCAGCATGCAGGCGCTGCTGTCGGCCCGGCGTGTGCTGCTGGTGGGCCCGGGGCCGGAGCGGCCCGACGGCGCCGTGCCCGGCTGGCAGTCGGCCGCCCTGCTGGCCCAGCGCGTGCTCGACGCGGTCGCGGCCGATCCCGGTGACACCGAGCTGTTGGCGCTCGACGCTCCCGGACCGCTCCCGCCGACGCCGTCCGTGCGCGGGCTGGAGTCGTGGGACGAGGTGCCCGAGGTCGACCTCGTGCTGCTGTCGCTGCCCGCCGAGCGCGCGCTCGGCGCGGTGCGACGACTGGCCGGCAAGGGGGTGCGCGGCGTCGTCGTGCTCTCGGCCGGATTCGCCGAGACGGGGCCGGCGGGCCTTGAGCGTCAGCGCGAGCTGCTGCGCGCCGCGCACGGCCTGGGTATGCGCGTCGTCGGGCCGGCCTCGTACGGCATCGTCTCGACCGTGCCCGGCGCGCGGCTGCGCGCGAGCCTCGCCGAGCGCCCGCCCGCGCCCGGCGTCGTGGGGATCTTCTGCCAGTCGGCGCCCGCGGCGGTCACGCTCACCGCGACGCTCGAGCGGCGCGGGCTCGGCGTCTCGGCGCTCGTCTCGGCGGGCCACCGCGCCGACGTCTCGGGCAACGACCTCATGCAGTACTGGCTCACCGACCCCGCCACACAGGTCGCGTGCCTGTACCTGGAGTCGATCGGCAACCCGCGCAAGTTCACGCGCGTGGCGCGGCGGCTGGCGGCCGACAAGCCCGTCGTGGCCGTGGTCGCGGGCCGCTCCGGGCAGGTGGTCCCGCCCGGGCACGCGGTGCGGGCCACGCACACCCCACGCGCGATGCTCGACGAGATGCTGCGGCAGTCGGGGGTGATCCGTGCCGAGAACACCCACCAGCTCATCGACATCGCCCAGGTGCTGGCCCACCAGCCGCTGCCACGCGGCGGCCGCGTGGGCATCCTCGCCAGCTCGGCCGCGCTGGCCGCGCTGGTCGCCGAGGCCGCCGCGGCGCACGGACTCGTGGTCGCGGCGTCGAGCGACTTCCTGGCGCCCGAGCGCTCGGCCGATGACGTGCGACGCAGCGTCGAGGCGCTCTACGCCGACGACGCGTGCGACGCCGTCGTCGTGGTCGACGTGCCCGTGGTGATGCCCCGCGGCGACGTCGTCGCCCGGACGGTCGCCGAGGCGGCCGCCCGCTCGGGGCGCACCACCGTCGTGTCGGTCGTGGGCCTGCACGGGATGCCGGACGAGCTGGCCGCAACGGCCCCCGACGGCGTCACGGTGCGCGTTCCCGCCTACTCGACGCCCGAGGACGCCGTCGCCGCGCTCGGCAAGGTGGTCGCCTACGCGCGCTGGCGCGAGCAGGACCACGGCGCGCCCGTGCGGCCCCCGGGCGTTGACCGCCCGCGCGCCCGGCGCGTGGTCGAGGCGGCGCTGCGCGAGGGACCGAACCCCGACGAGTGCGACGACGGCCTCCTGCTCGACGACGCCCGCACCGCCGAGCTGCTCGACTGCTATGGCCTGCGCCCCTGGCGTGTGGCCCAGGTGCGCTCGGCCGAGGAGGCGGTCGCCGCAGCCGGGGCGCTCGGGTGGCCCGTCGCGCTCAAGACGGCCAGTCCCGCGCTGCGGCACCGCACCGACCTTGGCGGCGTGCGCCTCGACCTCGGCGACGGCGACGAGCTGCGAGACGCGGTCGAGCGCATGACCGCCGTCGCGCGCGCCGCGGGCGTCGAGCCGGTGCTCGAGGTGCAGTCGATGGCGCCCGCCGGAGCCGCCGTCGTGGTGCGCTCGGTCGAGGACCCGCTGTTCGGCCCGGTGGTCTCGTTCGGGCTCGCGGGCGACGCGGTCGACCTGCTGGGCGACGTCGCCTCAGGCGTCGCGCCGCTGACCGACGTCGACGTGCGTGAGCTCGTGCGGGCCGTGCGCGCCGCGCCGCGCCTGTTCGGGTACCAGGGCGCCCCGCTCGCCGACGTCGCTGCGGTCGAGGACGTCGTCGCGCGCGTCTCGGTCATGGCCGACGACCTGCCCGAGCTCGCCTCGGTGGAGCTGTACCCCGTCGTGGCGGGCGAGCACGGCGCCTCGATCCTGCACGCCGCCGTGCGGGTGCGCCACGCACAGGAGCGGCGTGACCCCTTGCGCCGCGCGCTGCCCGCCTGAGCCGCCTGAGCCGCGCGGTCCGCGGCGCGCCGTCGGCGATCCGCGCGCGCCGTCGCGACGACGGCGAGGCGATCGCCGCCGACGGCGCGCACAGCCGTGGTGGAACAATGGGCCGGTGCCCCACCCCGAGCGCTCTGCCACCGACCTGACCCTGCCCGCGGACCTGCACGCCGAGATCGTGCGCGCCGGCTACTACCCGCAGCTCGTCGTCGACGTGCTCGACGTGGCGCTCGCGGGTGAGCCGGTCATGGGTCACCTGGTGCAGGCCGAGACGACCTTCGACTCCGAGGTGCGCCGTCACCTGACGGTGCTCGTGCTGACGGCCTCGCGTCTGGTGACCGCGCACGTCGACGACCACGAGGGCGACCACGCCCACCCGTCGTCCGCCGCGGCGACCACGGAGACCGTGGCCCTGGGTGAGATCCGGTCGGTCTCGCTCACGCACATGGTCGCCGAGCCGGCCGCCTACCGGTCGGGGCGTGGCGGCGCGCACACCTCGGAGCTGAGCCTCGTGATCGGCTGGGGCGCGGTCTCCCGGTTGGAGCTTGAGCCCGCCACGTGCGGTGACCCGCAGTGCGAGGCCGACCACGGCCTGACCGGCCAGCTCATGCCTGACGACGTGGTCGTGCGGGTGTCCAGTGCGGCCGAGGGCCCCGACGCGGTGCGCCGCGCGGTCGCCTTCGCGCGCCAGCTGTCCGCGGCGACCGCGCGGCGGGCCTGAGGTGGCCGCCCCCGTCCTGCCCGCCGGGATGCTCGCCCCCACCTACGGCCTGGACTCGCTGGCGGCGGTGCTGCCCGCCGCAGCCGGGGCGCTGGGCGTCGAGGTGACGACGTCGACCGGGCTGCGCTCGGCGTCGTGCGCGGCCGCGCTCGGGCTGCCTGCGGCGCAGCGCGTCGTCGTCGTGCTGTGCGACGGCCTGGGCCTGCTCAACCTCGCCGAGCGGGCGGGACACGCGCCGTTCCTGCGCGGGCGCCTGGCCGAGACGCGCGCGCTGCGCACCACGTTCCCCTCGACCACGGCCGCGGCGATCAGCGCGTTCGGCACGGGCGCCGCGCCCGGACTGACCGGCATGCTCGGCTACACGCAGCGCAATCCCGCCACGGGCGGGCTGGCCAACATGGTGTCGTGGACCGAGCAGTCGGACCCCTCGCGGGTCTCGCGCCCGGGCGGTCAGACGCTCGCCGGGGTGCTGCCGGTGCCCGCCCCGACGCTGCAGCGCGAGCCCACGGTGTTCGAGCGCCTCGTGGCGGCCGATGTCGCGGTGACCTCGGTCGGGCCGTCGCGGTTCGCCGGGTCGGGCATGACGCTGGCCGCGCTGCGCGGCGCGCAGTACGTGGCCGCCGAGTCGCTGGCCCAGCGGGTCGACGGCGTCGTGCGGGCGCTGCGCGCCCCCGGCCTCGCCTACCTGTACTGGGGGGACGTCGACAAGACGGGCCACCACCACGGCTGGCAGTCATGGCAGTGGGGTGACGAGCTGGAGGCGTTCGACCGTGAGCTCGCGCGGCTCGTGCGGTCCCTGCCCGCCGGGACGCTGGTGCTCGTGACGGCCGACCACGGTCAGATCGAGGTCGACCCTGATGACCGCCTCGACGTCGCGACCACACCCGCCCTGGCCCAGGGCGTCGACCTCGTCGGCGGCGAGCCACGCGCCGTGCACCTGTACACGGGCGGCGACCCGGCCGCGGCGGCGGGCGTCGCCGGCCGGTGGCGCGAGGTGTTGGCCGAGCGCGCCGTGGTGGTCGAGCGCGCCGACGCGGTCGCGGCGGGGTGGTTCGGCCCGGTGGCCGAGCACGTACTGGCGTGGGTGGGCGACGTCGTCGTCGCGCCGTGCGGGCGCCTGACGATCGTCGACTCGCGCACGCAGACCCCGGCGTCGCTCGGGCTGGCGGGCGTGCACGGCTCGCTCACGCCCGAGGAGATGACCGTCCCGCTCCTGGCCGCGACCGCCTGATCTGCGAGGATCCCCACATGGCCGAGCTCGTCTTCTTCAGCGGCACCATGGACTCCGGCAAGTCGACCCTCGCGCTGCAGACCGACTACAACTACGCCGCGCGCGGACGCACCGGACTGGTCTTCACCCGCCACGACCGGGCCGGGGCGGCCCGCATCTCCTCGCGCCTGGGACTGGAGACAGGGGCGCGCGAGGTCGACGACTCGACCGACTTCTGGTGGGTGGTCGAGCAGGAGCGCCAGCGTGGGCGCCTGGTCGACTACATCGTGTGCGACGAGGCGCAGTTCTACTCACCCGCGCAGGTTGAGCAGTTGGCGCGGCTGGTCGACGAGGTCGAGATCGACGTGTTCGCGTTCGGCATCACCTCGGACTTCCGCACCCGGCTCTTCCCCGGATCGGCCCGCCTCATCGAGCTCGCCGACCGCACCGAGATCCTGCAGGTCCAGGCCCTGTGCTGGTGTGGGCGGCGCGCCACGCACAACGCGCGCACCGTGGGCGGCGTCATGGTGGTCGAGGGCGAGCAGGTCGTGGTCGGCGACACCACCGCCGAGGCGATCGTGGCCTATGAGGTGCTGTGCCGCCGCCACCACATGCGGCGGATGACGGCGGCCTCGGCCCGGCAGCGCGCGTCTGCGCACGAGTCGCGGCTCGATCTGCCGTGACGCCCCACCGCGGCCGCTGAGGCGTCGCTCACGCGTCGGGGCGGGCCCCGAAGACGATCTCGTCCCAGCTGGGGACCTGGGCCCGGCCCTTGCGGCCCGAACGCCGCGCAGCGGGGACGCCGCGGCCGGGGGTCGCGGGCGCGCCACTGGCCGCCGGGGTGGAGGCGGTGGCGACGTGGTCGGCGTCGGGCGCGTCATCGGCTCCGGGACCCGGCTCGCGCCCGGCGGGCTCACCGTGCGCGCCGCTGTGGTCGCCGGCGCCGCCGCGATCGGCGGCCGACTGCGGCTCGGCCTGGGGCGCCGAACCCGCGCCCTTCGCCTCGTCACCGTTCGGCGCGGTCGAATCGGGCAACGGCAGGAGCGCGGGCTGTGTCGCGCCCGGTCCGGCGCCGGGCGACACCGAGCGATCGCGGCCGCGGCGCGGGTTCCAGCGCCCGAGGTCGACGACGCTCGCACCGGTTCCACCCGCCTCGGCGACGGGCTCCGGGGTGGGCGCGGGCCCGCGCTCGCGCACCGGTGCGTCGGGCCGAGGCCCCTCGACGCGGGCGTCGACGCCGTCGTCGTGGCCGTCGTCGTGGCCGTCGTTCTGGGCGGCCGCGGGGACCGCCGGGATCGACGTCGTCCCCGGCCGTCGCCCGCGTGGGGGCGGCCGGTGTCCACGCCGTCCGGCGAGGTCGTCGAGCAGCACGTCGGTCTCGTCGTCGACGGCCCACGAGGCGCCGCGGTCCGCCGATCCGCGCGCGGCGTCGCCTCGTGGGCCGCGCCGCGCCGAGAGCGAGGGAACGCCGCGCACCTCGGGGGTCACCGGGTCGTCCGGCTGACCGAGCCAACGCGCCTCGTCGTCGAGCGGTGTGACCACGCGCCCGCGCAGGTCGAACGTCCAGCGCGCGCTGCGCTCGCGGTCACCGGCGGCGAACCTCACCTCGACGACCCAGGGCGCGGCGCCCTCGCGTCGCGCGGACCAGACGGCGTCGGCGGCGCGCACCCCGCGGGCCGCCAGGCGCGAGTCGGCGATCTCGCCGAGCTCGCTGGTGGCCGCGACGCCGACGACCTGGTGGCCGCGCACCATGCCGATGACGTGCTCGCGCTCGGTCAGGACGGGCCACTCGTAGCGCCGGACATGCTCGACGGGCAGCCCCGACTCGGCGGCGAGCTCCTCGGCCGTGGCGCCGGCGCGCAGGCGCGCCTGCAGCTCGCGCGGGCGCAGGCCGGCGGCAGGGGACTGCTCCCGCGTGGCGGCGGGCGCCAGGCCGGCGTCAGGCGTGGCGCCCGACCGCGCGGCGTCACGCAGCGCGGCGCGCAGCGCGTCGGTCACGGGCAGGGAGTGCTCCGTGCCGTCGGCAGAGCGCAGGACGAGGTGGCCACCGTCCGTGTGCACCCTCACGAGCTCGAGCTCGGCCATGCTTCCTCCTCGGCGGGGCCATGACGCGCCCCCGCGCCGACGTACTGACGGATCGAGCGTGCCACCGTGCGCCGTGTGCGGCCTGCAACCGCGCCGGTGTGCCGCCGATCCGGGCACGCCGACTGACGGCAGGATGTCTCCCGTGACCGCGTTCTTGGACTGGCTCGCCGAGCTGCACGTCGACACGGCGCTGGAGTTGGCCGGCGTGTTCTTCGCCGCGCTGTCGGGCGGACTGGCGGGTGTGCGCAAGAGCTTCGACGCCTTCGGGGTGCTGGTGCTGGCCTGGGCGACCGGATTGGGCGGCGGTGTGATCCGCGACGTGCTGATCGGCGCGACGCCGCCCGTCGGCATCGCGAACTGGAGGTTCGTGTCGACCGCGCTGGTCGCCGGGATCGTGATCTTCTTCCTGCACCCCAGCGTCGAGCGCATGCGGCGCACCGTCATCGTGCTCGACGCGTGGGCGCTTGCGTTCTTCGTCCTGCTCGGCACCACCAAGGGCCTGGCCCTGGGCGCCGGACCGCTCGCGGCGATCATGGTCGGTGTGCTGACGGGCATCGGCGGCGGCATCCTGCGCGACATCCTGGTCGACGAGGTGCCCCTCGTGCTCGCCGACCGCCAGCTGTACGCGATTCCGGCGTTCCTGGGCGCGATCGTCACCGTGCTGCTGTGGTGGCAGGGGTGGCTCGCGCTGTGGTCGCAGGCGCTCGTGGTGCTGCTCGTCAGCGGCATCCGTCTGGTCTCGCTGCGGCGCGGCTGGGTCTTGCCCGCCCCCGGAGCGGGCTGGAGCGGAAGGTGGGGCACCCGGGGCAGGATGGGCCGGTGACCAGTACAGCACCCGTCCTGCCCGAAGGCGTCACCGTCCCCGCCCTGCGCGCGCTCGCCGAGTCCCTCGCGACCGAGGCCGGCGCCGTCGTGCGCGCCCGTCGCCCCGAGCGCGTGACGGTCGCCGCCACCAAGTCGTCCGACGTCGACCCCGTGACCGCGATGGACCGGGCCGTCGAGGAGCACCTCGTCGCGCGCCTGGCGACCGAGCGGCCGACCGACGCGATCCTCGGTGAGGAGGGCGACGACGTGCCGGGCACGAGCGGGCTGACGTGGGTCGTCGACCCGATCGACGGCACGGTCAACTACCTGTACGGCGTCAGCGCGTTCTCGGTGTCCGTGGCCGTGGTCGCCGGGCCCCCCGACCCGTCCGCCTGGACCATCCTGGCCGGCTGCGTGCACGACGTCGTGGGCGCGCGCACCTGGAGCGCGGGGTTGGGCCAGGGCGCCACGCTCGACGGCGTCCCGCTGCGCCCGGTCGAGCCGGCCCCGCTCGGCCTGAGCCTGGTCGGGACCGGCTTCGGGTACGCGGCCTCACGCCGCGCGCACCAGGCGCAGGTGTTGGCTCACGTGCTGCCCCAGGTGCGCGACATCCGCCGCCTCGGGTCCGCCGCCATCGACCTGTGCCTCCTGGCGCAGGGATCGCTCGACCTGTACTACGAGCGGGGACTCAACCCGTGGGACATGGCGGCCGGCGCGCTCGTGGCGACCGAGGCGGGCGCGCGCGTCGTCGGGCTGCGCGGCGGCGCGCCCGGGCCGACCATGACCGTCGCGGGCCGCGGGGCCGGCCTGGACCAGCTCGTCGGCCTGCTCGAGGCCGCGGCGGCGGACGCGCCCGACGGCGTCTGAGACTCAGCGCGCCGGCTGCCGGTGTCGCGACCACGTGCGTCACGCGCCGCCATTTGTGCAGGTCGTGGGGGGTTCTTCGACGCGTGGCGCGGATCGCCTCGCGGGGACTGTCCACATAGGGCACAATCCGGTGGCTGATCGGGAACAAATCCCGGAGCCCGAGCATTACTTGCGCGTACCGACACCGAGATCACGGAGCGTGACCACAGCGATGGCAACCGACTACGACGCCCCCCGCAAGAACGACGAGGACGTGGAGCAGGACTCGATCCAGGAGCTCCAGGCGCGCCGTTCCGACAAGACGTCGGGTGTTGTCGACGAGGACGAGACGGAGGCGGCGGAGGGCTTCGAGCTTCCGGGCGCCGACCTCTCCGGTGAGGAGCTCGCCGTGCGCGTGCTTCCCCGCCAGGCCGACGAGTTCACCTGCACGTCCTGCTTCCTCGTCCACCACCGCAGCCAGCTGGCGTATGAGAGGAACGGCCAGATGGTCTGCTCGGAGTGCGCGGCCTGAGCGTCGCGCGACGCCGCGGACACGCGTCCGCAGACCCGACGCGCCCGCCGGGCGCCGGGGAGTGCTGGGCCGTCACGCCTCGGGCGTGACGGCCCTTGGCTCGTCCGGACCGGCCTGATCCGTACGCGCCCCGGCGGCGCGCAGCGCTGCCGCGAGCTGCTGCGGACGCCGAGTCGAGACCAGCCAGTACGGCGTGGGGTCCTGCGGGTCGTCGAGCGCGACGCGCACCCCGGTCGCGATCGAGGAGACCAGCACCACGTGGGCGCGCGCGTCGAGGCGCGCGCCCAGCTCGCGGTCGCGATGCGCGCGGTCCGCCACCACGACCGGGTCGCCCAGCAGCGAGACCGGCACGTGCGCGCGCCCCGCGCGCCACTGCGCGCCGACCACCTCGACGACCGGCGCGGCCAGCACCATCCAGGCCACGCCCGCGACGGCGACCACCACGCCCGCGACGATCGCCGCGACCGGCGCCACGGGCAGCAGCACGACCAGGATCAGCAGCCCGGCGCAGGCCGCCGCGGCCAGCAAGCCCGGGCCGGGGACCAGGCGCTCGCGGTAGTCGGGGGTGGGGGAGACGCTGCGCATGGCCCCATCCTGCCCCGTGCGCGGCGGTGGCCGCGTACGCTTCGGCCCGTGACCGAGCACCCGCAGCCCCGTGACACGACCGTCGACGTCCTCATCCGTCTGCTCGACGACGCGGTCCCCGTGCCCTCCTACGCCCACCCGGGCGACGCGGGCGCGGACTTGGTGACGACAGTCGACGTCGAGATTGCGCCACAGGGGCGCGTGACCGTGCCGACGGGTGTGGCGATCGCGCTGCCCGACGGGTACGCGGCGTTCGTGCACCCGCGCTCGGGCCTCGCGGCGAAGCACGGCCTGACCATCGTGAACGCGCCGGGCACCGTCGACGCCGGGTACCGCGGCGAGTTGCGCGTCACGCTGCTCAACACCGACGCCGCCGAGACGGTCCGGCTGCGGCGCGGCGACCGCGTCGCGCAACTGGTGATCCAGCGCGTCGAGAGGGCGCGGTTCGTGCGCGCGCAGACGCTGCCCGGATCACACCGCGGCGAGGGCGGCTTCGGGTCGAGCGGCGGCTGGGCGTCGGCGCAGGGGTGACGCGGTGGCCGAGGTGACGGCCGCGGGGCCCAACCGGGCTAGTGTGGAGACGAAAGAACGGCGCGGCCGCGATGCGGCGCGCCTGCGATCGAGTGAAGGAGCCCCGCGTGGGTCTGTTCCGGCGCAACGCGTCGAAGAGTGAGGCCGCCGAGCCCGAGGCGGCCGCGACGCACGACGTCGTCGAGGCCGCGCAGCAGGACGGCGCGGACGCCGCAGAGCCCGCGCGCAAGGGCCCGTTCGACGCGGCCGAGGTCGCGACCATGGGACCGCGTGTGGACCTGGGCGCGATCTGGCTGCCCGTCATGCCCGGCCTTGAGCTGCGCATGGAGATCGACAAGCGCACGAAGAAGGTCACCGGAGTCTCGGCGACGCTCGCGGGCTCGGGGCTGCAGGTCCAGGCTTTCGCCGCGCCGCGCACGTGGGGCATCTGGGACGAGGTGCGTGAGGAGATCAGCACGTCGGTGACCGCCCAGGGCGGCACGGTCGACGACGTCCCCGGCCCGTTCGGGCGCGAGCTCATCGCGCGCATCCCGGCGCAGGGCGCCGACGGGCGCCAGGGCGTGCGCCCGGCCCGCTTCGTGGGCGTGGACGGTCCCCGGTGGTTCCTGCGCGGCGTGCTGACGGGCGCCGCGGCGGTCGACCCCGAGGCGGCCCGCGCGCTGGAGTCGGTGTTCGCCAACGTCGTCGTCGTGCGCGACGACAGCCCGCGCCCGCCGCGCGACCTGCTCACGCTCACGCTGCCCAACAGCGGCGGCGCGCAGGCCCCCGCTGAGGCCGCAGAGCCCCAGGCCAAGACGCCCGCCTTCGACCCGCTCACGCGCGGGCCGGAGATCACCGAGATCCGCTGAGGTCAGGGGCTCACGATGTCGCTGCGCACCGCCGTCCGGCAGGTGTTCGCCTCCGCAGACTCCGTCGCCGCGGGCGAAGAGCGGGCCGAGGCCGCCAAGACCCAAGGCTGCGTCGCCGTCTCTACGCTGACCCCGCGCCAGCGCGGCAAGGCGGCCGGGGTGCTGCGCTCGGTCGTGCTGCGTCCGCGCGACGGCGTGCCGTCGGTCGAAGCCGAGCTGTTTGACGGCTCGGGGGCGCTCGACCTGGTGTGGCTGGGCCGACGGACCATCGCCGGGGTCGAGCCGGGCCGGCGCATCTGCGTCGAGGGCATGGTGTGTGAGGCCGAGGGTCGGCGCACCATGTTCAACCCGCGCTACGAGCTGCGTCCGAAGGCCGGCGAGTGAGCGCCCGCGAGCAGCCGGCCACGCCGCCGGCGCGCCGCGGCCTGCAGGCCGTGACGGGCGAGACGTTCTCGTTCGCCGACGCCGTCGGCGGCGTGCGCGGCGTCGTCGAGACGGTGCTGCCTGGGACGCTGTTCGTCGTCGTCTACGTCGCGTCACGCGACCTGGGCTGGTCGCTGGCCGCCGCCGCCGTGTCGGGGCTCGTCGCCGTCGCAGTCCGGCTGGCCCAGCGCACCCCGGTGACGCAGGCGCTCGGCGGGCTCGCCGGCATCGCCGTGGGCGTGATCTGGGCGTGGCGTTCGGGCGAGGCGGGCAACTTCTTCGCCATCGGGCTATGGACCAACGCCGCCTACCTCGTGCTCGTGCTCGCCTCGATCCTCGCGCGCTGGCCCGCGGTCGGGCTCGTCGTCGAGGCGCTGCGCGCCGGGTTGACCGCGGAGCGGGCGCGCGAGCAGAGCGCTGAGGGCGCCAACCCGTTCGCGGGCATGACCGCGTGGCGCGCAGACCGCGCCCTGGTGCGCCGCTACACGGTCGCCACCTGGCTGTGGGTGGGCATGTTCGCGCTGCGGCTCGCCGTCCAGGTGCCGCTCTACCTCGACGACTCCGTCGGGTGGCTCGGCACCGCGCGGCTCGTGCTCGGCGTGCCGCTGTGGGGGCTCGTGCTGTGGCTGACATGGGCGGTGGTGCGCGGCGCCCACCCGCACGCCTTGGCCCCTGAGCAGCCGGCAGAGGCGCGCTAGATCTGCGCGGCGTCCGCCTGGGCTGAGTCCGAGCGCGCTGAGTGCGACTGTGCGGAGCCGCCCACCAGCAGGGTCTGCAGCGTGTCGGTGTCGACGTCGCGACCGGTCACCAGCAGCAGCTCGTCGCCCGCCTCCAGCGTGTCGTCGACCGACGGCGCGATCGGCAGCGGGCCGCGCACGATGGCAGCCAGCACCGTGTCGGCGGGCCAGTCGATCGCGCCCACGCGCGTGCCGACCAGCGGAGAGTCCGGCGGCAGCGTGAGCTCGAGGATGTCGGCGCCCGACTGGTGGAAGGTGAAGATCTTCACCACGTCGCCCACCGCGACGGCCTCCTCGACCATGGCCGTCATGATGCGCGGCGTCGAGACCGCGACGTCCACACCCCACGACTGGTCGAACATCCACTCGTTGCGCGGGTTGTTGACGCGCGCGACCGTGCGCGGGACGCCGAACTCCGTCTTGCACAGCAGCGAGAAGACCAGGTTGACCTTGTCGTCGCCCGTGGCGCCCACGACGACGTCGGCCTGCGCGACCTGGGCGTTCTCCAGGGTCGGCAACTCGCACGCGTCGGCCAGCAGCCAGTCGGCGTCGGGCACCTGGGCCACGCGCATGGCCGCCGGGCTCTTGTCGATGAGCACAACCTCGTGGTCGTGGCTGAGCAGCTCGCGGGCGATCGAGCGCCCGACCGAGCCGGCCCCGGCGATGACGACGCGCATCGGTCAGTCCTCCTTCTCGGGGGCGTGGGTCAGCGTCCGCTCGACCAGGTCCGCGTCGTCGGACCGCAGCAGCACGTGCAGCACGTCGTTCTCCTGCAGCACCGTGTCGCCGGTGACCATGACGCCGTCGGTGTAGCGGGACAGGAACGCCACGCGCGCACCCGTCGCCTCCTCGATGCGGCGCACCGACCGGCCCGTCCATCCGGCGTGGTAGTCGATCTGCACGAGCCGGACCTCGCCGGACGGATCGCGGTACTCGTCGGTGGCGCCCAAGGGCAGCATGCGGCGCAGCACCTGGTCGGCGGTCCACCGCACCGTCGCGACGGTCGGGATGCCGAGCCGCTGGTAGATCTCGGCGCGCTTGGGGTCGTAGATGCGGGCCACGACGTTGGCGACGCCGAACGTCTCGCGCGCGACACGCGCGGCGAGCACGTTGGAGTTGTCGCCGTCGGACACGGCGGCGAACGCGTAGGTGTCCTCGATGCCGGCCTGGATGAGCGTGTCGCGGTCGAAGCCGATGCCCGTCACCTTCTGACCGCCGAAGTCGCCTGCGAGCCGCCGGAACGAGTCGGGGTTCTGGTCGATCACCGCGACCGAGTGGCCGCGCGACTCGATCTCCTGTGCGAGCGAGGCGCCGACGCGGCCACAGCCCATGATCACGAAGTGCACGTCACGAACGCTACACGCGGCGCCACGGCGCGGCCGACACACGCGCTCGGTGCTCGGCGCGCCTACAGTGGGCGCCGTGTCGGACATCGCGGACGCCGCTAAACGCATTCTGCTCGGTCGCCCCATGCGCAGCGAGCACCTGGGGAACACGTTGCTGCCGAAGCGCATCGCGCTGCCCGTCTTCGCCTCGGACGCGCTCTCGTCGGTCGCCTACGCCCCCGACGAGATCCTGCTGACCCTCGCGATCGCCGGGGTCGCCGCCTCAACGGTGTCGCTGTGGGCGGGCCTGGGCGTCGTCTTCGTGCTCATCGTGGTCGTCCTGTCCTACCGACAGAACGTGCACGCCTACCCCTCGGGCGGTGGCGACTACGAGGTCGCGACCACCAACCTGGGCGCGCCCGCGGGCCTGTCGGTCGCCTCGGCGCTGCTGGTCGACTACGTGCTGACCGTGGCGGTGTCGATCAGCTCGGCCTCGCAGTACGCCGCCTCGGCGATCCCGGCGCTGCGCGGCCACGAGGCCACGGCCGCCGTCGTCGCCGTCGTCGTCCTCGCGCTGGTGAACCTGCGCGGGGTGCGCGAGTCGGGCACCTTGTTCGCGATCCCGACCTACTGCTTCATGGCGCTCATCGGCCTCATGGCGGCGGTGGGCGCGGTCCGGTACTTCGCGGGCGAGCTGCCGATGGCCGAGAGCCACGACTTCGAGGTGGCGCCGAGCGCCGGGTTCGACCAGGGCCTCATGGGCCTGGCGGGGGCCTTCCTGTTCGCGCGCGCGTTCGCCTCCGGCTGCGCCGCGCTGACCGGTGTGGAGGCGATCTCGAACGGCGTCCCCGCCTTCCGCAAGCCCAAGTCCCGCAACGCGGCCACGACGCTCGCCCTGCTCGGCTCGATCTCGGCGTCGATGGTGGTCGCGATCCTCCTGCTCGCGCAGGCGACCGGCGTCAAGTACGTCGAGGACCCGGCCACACAGCTCACGCTCAACGGCGCGCCGCCGCCGCAGACGTACGCGCAGCACCCGACGATCGGCCAGCTCGCGGCCGCGGTGTTCCAGGGTTTCTCGCCCGCGTTCTACGCGATCTCCGCCATCACGGGCCTGATCCTGGTGCTCGCCGCCAACACCGCGTTCAACGGGTTCCCGGTGCTCGGCTCGATCCTCGCCAAGGACGGCTATCTGCCGCGGCAGCTGCACACGCGCGGCGACCGGCTCGCCTTCTCGAACGGCATCCTCACCCTCGCGGTCGCGGCGGTCGTGCTGATCCTCGCGTTCGACGCCCAGGTCACGCGCCTGATCCAGCTGTACATCGTGGGCGTCTTTGTGTCGTTCACCCTGTCCCAGCTCGGCATGGTCCGGCACTGGACGCGCGAGCTGCGCCGTCAGCCCGACCCGGTCGAGCGCAAGCGCATGCTGCGCTCGCGGGTCATCAACGTCGTGGGCTTCGGCTGCACGGGGTTCGTGCTCATCATCGTGCTGCTGACCAAATTCACCCACGGCGCGTACATCGCCATCCTGGCGATGGCGGCCCTCTACGTGCTCATGCTGGCGATCCACCGGCACTACGGCCGCGTGCGCGACGAGCTCGAGCTCGACGACGTCGCGGCGGCGCGCGCGCTGCCCAGCCGCGTGCACGCGCTGGTGCTGGTCTCCAAGATCCACAAGCCGACCATGCGGGCGCTGGCCTACGCGCGCGCCTCGCGCCCCTCGGTGCTCGAGGCCGTCACCGTCGGCGTCGACGCGGACGACATCGCCGAGCTGACCGCACGCTGGGAGTCGCTCGACCTGCCGGTGCCCCTGCGGGTGCTCGACTCGCCGTTCCGCGAGATCAGCCGACCGATCCTCAAGTACGTGCGCTCGATCCGGCGCGAGTCGCCGCGCGACCTCGTGGTGGTCTACATCCCCGAGTACGTCGTCGGGCACTGGTGGGAGCAGCTGCTGCACAACCAGTCGGCGCTGCGCCTCAAGGGCCGGCTGCTGTTCACCCCCGGCGTGGTGGTCGCGTCGGTGCCGTGGCAGCTCTCGTCCTCGCAGGGGCACACGGGTCTGGAGGACACCACCTACGTGCAGGGCCGCGTTCCGCGGTTCTGAGGTTCGCCCCGGTCGCGCGTGCTGGGAGAATGGCCAGGTGCCCCACTCCCCGCGCGTCTCCCGTCCCGCCCACCGCCGTCCGCGGCCCCGCCCGGCCGAGGTCGACACCGACGCCGGACGCGAGGTCGAGCTCGTCGTCGGCCCCGTCGCGCACGGCGGGCACGCCGTCGCCCGCCTCGACGGCCGCGTCGTGTTCGTGCGGCACGCGCTGCCCGGCGAGCGCGTGCGCGCCGTCGTGACCGAGGGCGGCCCCAAGTTCTGGCGTGCCGACGCCGTCGAGGTGCTCGCCGACGCCTCGCCGGACCGCGTCCCGTCCGCCTGGCCCGCCGCGGGCCCCGGCGGCGTCGGCGGCGGTGAGCTCGCGCACGTCTCGCTCGACGGGCAACGTCGGTGGAAGGCCGCCGTCGTCGTCGAGCAGTTGCGGCGGTTGGCGGGGATCGAGCGCGACGTCGTGGTCGAGCCGGCGCCCGGCGACGACGAGCGCGGTGGGCTCGGGTACCGCACGCGCGTGGACCTGGTCGCCGACGGCGCCGGGCGTGCGGGCATGCGCCGGTTCCGGTCGCACGACGTCCTCGCGCTCGACGACATGCCGCTCGCCACGGGGCACGTTGCGGCGCTCGCCGAGCGCGAGGAGGTGTTCACCCGGCGGTGGACGCCCGGCGCCCGCCTTGAGCTCGTGGCGCCCGCCGACGGGTCGGAGCCGGTGCTGTTGGTCGACGGCGAGCTGTGGCGCGGGGGCCGGGTCGACCGGCGGCCCAACGCCCGCCGCGCCGTGGCCGAGGTCGTCACGCCGCTGCGCGCCGCCGCGCCCGTGGGTGAGCCCGCCGCGTTCCGCTACCGCGTGGCCGCCGACGGGTTCTGGCAGGTGCACCGCGAGGCGCCCGCCGTCCTGGCAGGGGCCGTGCTCGACTCCGCGGGTGACGTCGCCGGCGCGCGCGTGCTCGACCTGTACTCGGGCGCGGGCCTGTTCACGCTGCCGTTGGCCGCCGTGGTGGGCGAGGCCGGTCGGGTGATCGCCGTCGAGGGTGACACGCGCGCCGTCAAGGACGCGCGGCGCAACGCCCATCACCTGCCCCAGGTCGAGCTGCGCCTCGGCGCGGTCGACCGGGTGCTCGCCGAGGGCGACGCCGGGGGAGCGGACGTGGGCGCAGCGGACGTCGTCGTGCTCGACCCGCCGCGCGCCGGGGCAGGACGGGCCGTGGTCGAGTCGATCGCGCGGCGCGGCCCATCGCGTGTCGTGTACGTCGCGTGCGACCCGGCGGCGCTGGCCCGCGACGTGGCCTACCTCGCGGACCTGGGGTACGAGCTGACCGGGTTGCGGGCCTTCGACCTGTTCCCGATGACGCACCACGTCGAGGCGGTCGCACTGCTGACGCGCTGATCAGGCCGCCGAGGTGAGGCGAGGCTAAGTATCTTGACGTCAAGATATCTGGGCTATGCTGGGGACGGGGTCCGGCACGCCGGGCCAAGCCCGCGAAACGCAGCGCCGCGCGCCCACGCGTGTGGCGCGGAATCCCTGTGGAGGAGCCGTAGTGAGCAGCGTGGACACATTCGGATCGAAGGGGACGCTGGAGGTCGCAGGCAAGGCCTACGAGATCTTCCGGCTGTCCGCGGTGGAGGGCGTCGAGCGCCTGCCGTACGCGCTGAAGATCCTCGCCGAGAACCTGCTTCGCACCGAGGACGGGGCGAACATCACCGCGGACCACGTCCGCGCGCTGGCCGCGTGGGACCCGCAGGCCGAGCCTGACACCGAGATCCAGTTCACGCCCGCGCGCGTGATCATGCAGGACTTCACCGGTGTGCCGTGCGTCGTCGACCTCGCGACCATGCGTGAGGCCGTCGCCGCGCTCGGCGGCGACCCCGACCGCATCAACCCGCTCGCCCCGGCCGAGATGGTCATCGACCACTCGGTGCAGATCGACGTGGCCGGGCGCGCCGACGCGTTCGCCCGCAACGTCGAGCTGGAGTACCAGCGCAACCACGAGCGCTACCAGTTCCTGCGCTGGGGCCAGACGGCGTTCGACGACTTCAAGGTCGTGCCGCCGGGCACCGGCATCGTGCACCAGGTCAACATCGAGTACCTGGCCCGCACCGTCATGACGCGCGAGGTCGACGGCGTGCTGCGCGCCTACCCCGACACGTGCGTGGGCACCGACTCGCACACCACCATGGTCAACGGCCTGGGCGTGCTGGGCTGGGGCGTCGGCGGCATCGAGGCCGAGGCGGCCATGCTGGGCCAGCCCGTCTCGATGCTCATCCCGCGCGTGGTGGGCTTCAAGCTCTCTGGCTCGATCCCCGCAGGCGTGACCGCGACCGACGTCGTGCTGACGATCACGCAGATGCTGCGCGCGCACGGCGTGGTGGGCAAGTTCGTCGAGTTCTACGGCCAGGGCGTCGCGCAGGTGCCGCTCGCCAACCGCGCGACCATCGGCAACATGTCGCCGGAGTTCGGCTCGACGGCGGCGATCTTCCCGATCGACTCCGTCACCATCGACTACTTGCGACTGACCGGCCGCAGCGACGAGCAGCTCGCCCTCGTGGAGGCCTACGCCAAGGAGCAGGGTCTGTGGCTGGACCCGTCGCTCGAGCCGGTGTTCTCCGAGTACCTCGAGCTCGACCTGTCGACGGTCGTGCCGTCGATCGCCGGCCCCAAGCGTCCGCAGGACCGCATCGAGCTGTCGGGCGCCAAGGAGTCCTTCGCCTCCTCGATCCTCGACTACGTCGACGCGAGCGAGGCGGCGCCGTTCCGTGACGACTCGCTCACGGGCCTCGACGAGGCCTCGGCCGAGTCGTTCCCGGCCTCCGACTCCGTCGCTCTCGGCCATTCCGACGCGAGCGACGCGCCCGTGGCCGCCGGCCACGGCGACGTCGCGCACCGCCCGCACAAGGTCACCCCGGTGACGCTGGCGGACGGCACGGCGACCGAGCTCGACCACGGGCACGTCGTGATCGCGTCGATCACGAGCTGCACCAACACCTCGAACCCGTCGGTCATGCTCGCCGCCGCGCTGCTGGCCAAGAAGGCGGTCGAGAAGGGCCTGTCGTCCAAGCCCTGGGTCAAGACCTCGATGGCGCCCGGATCGCAGGTCGTCACGGGCTACTACGAGAAGGCCGGCCTGTGGCCGTACCTCGAGAAGCTCGGCTTCCACCTGGTGGGCTACGGCTGCGCGACCTGCATCGGCAACTCGGGCCCGCTGCCCGAGGAGGTCTCGGCCGTGGTCAACGAGCACGACCTGTCGGTCGTCTCGGTGCTGTCCGGCAACCGCAACTTCGAGGGCCGCATCAACCCCGACGTCAAGATGAACTACCTGGCCTCGCCGCCGCTGGTCATCGCCTACGCCCTGGCCGGAACGATGGACTTCGACTTCGACACCCAGCCGCTGGGCGTCGACGACGAGGGCATCCCGGTGTTCCTGCGCGACATCTGGCCGACGCCGGACGAGGTCGAGCGGACGATCGCGGGGTCCATCGACCGGGAGATGTTCGAGGCCGACTACGCCGACGTCTTTAAGGGCGACGAGCGCTGGCGCGCCCTCGAGGTGCCCACGGGCGCGACGTTCGCGTGGGACCCCACCTCGACCTACGTGCGCAAGCCCCCGTACTTCGACGGCATGCAGGCGTCCCCGGCCCCCGTCACCGACATCACCGGCGCGCGCGTGCTGGCCAAGCTCGGCGACTCGGTCACCACCGACCACATCTCGCCCGCCGGGTCGATCAAGCCCGACAGCCCGGCCGGCCGGTACCTGGCCGAGCACGGCGTCGAGCGCCGCGACTTCAACAGCTACGGCTCGCGCCGCGGCAACCACGAGGTCATGATCCGCGGCACGTTCGCGAACATCCGCCTCAAGAACCAGCTCCTGGACGGCGTCGAGGGCGGCTTCACGCACAACTTCGTCAAGGGCGCCCAGGACACGATCTACGACGCCGCGCAGGACTACGCCGCGGCCAGCATCCCCCTCGTGGTGCTCGGCGGCAAGGAGTACGGCTCGGGCTCGTCACGCGACTGGGCCGCCAAGGGCACCGCGCTGCTGGGCGTCAAGGCCGTCATCACCGAGTCGTTCGAGCGCATCCACCGCTCGAACCTCATCGGCATGGGTGTGCTGCCGCTGCAGTTCCCGGCCGGCGAGAGCGCCGCGTCGCTCGGCCTCGACGGGACCGAGACGTTCGACATCGTCGGCGTCACCGCGCTCAACGAGGGCACGACGCCCTCGACGGTCGCCGTGACGGCCACCAAGGCGGACGGCTCCGCCGTCGCGTTCGACGCGGTCGTGCGCATCGACACCCCCGGAGAGGCCGACTACTACCGCAACGGCGGAATCCTGCAGTACGTGCTGCGCTCGCTGGTTGCCTGACCGAGACGACGGCGCCCCGACCCTCCACGCAGGGTCGGGGCGCCGTCGTGCGTGCGCGGCGCCCTCGACGGCGCCGCCCGCATGGGCGAGCATGGGGCCATGACCGCACCGGCATTGCGCGTCCGTGGCCTGCGCAAGGAGTACCCGAGCCGCGACGGGGCCGGGCCGGTCGTCGCCGTCGACGGGATCGACGTCGAGGTCGCGCCGGGGGAGATCGTCGCGTTCCTGGGCCCCAACGGCGCGGGCAAGACGACGACGCTCGACATCGTGCTGGGCCTGGTCCCGCCGACGTCGGGCGCGGTCGAGGTGCTGGGCCTCGCCCCACGCCAGGCCGTCACCGCGGGGAAGGTGTCCGCGGTGCTGCAGACCGGCGGGCTGTTGCGTGACCTGCGCGTGGAGGAGACGGTCCGGTCGATCGCCGCGCTGCACGGCGCCGACGCCCGCGTCCCCGAGGTCATGCGGCGCGCCGGGATCGCCGACCTCGCACGCCGCAAGGTGAGCCAGTGCTCAGGCGGCGAGCAGCAGCGGCTCCGGTTCGCGCTCGCGTTGCTGCCCGACCCGCAGATCCTGGTGCTCGACGAGCCCACGGCGGGCATGGACGCCGGCGCGCGGCGCGACTTCTGGGAGACGATGCGGGCCGAGACCCACGCGGGGCGCACGGTCGTGTTCGCGACGCACTACCTGGAGGAGGCGCAGGCCTTCGCGCCGCGCACCGTGCTCATCGACCACGGCCGCATCCGGGCCGACCGGCCCACCGACGAGCTGCGCAGCCTCGTCGGCGACCGCATGGTCGCCGCGACGGTCCCGTCGGCGACGGTCGAGGGCGCGCTCGCGGCGTTGCGAGCGGTGGACGGCGTGCGCGAGGCGCGCGCCGAGGGCGATCGCGTGATCGCCGTCGGCCCCGGCTCCGACGCCGCCGCGCTGGCGCTCCTGACGACGCTCGGTGGGCACGACCTGGAGGTCACCGCGCCCTCGCTCGAGTCGGCGTTCTTCGCCCTGACCGAAGACGCCGCGGCCCAGGGGAGCAATCGGTGAACCTCACGTACCTGCGCATCGACCTGCAGCGCCAACTGCGCGACGTCGCCAACATCGCGTTCGTCATCGGCCTGCCCGTGGCGATGTACCTGATCTTCGGCACGACCTTCGGAGCGGGCGACGAGAGCGCCGGGCACGCCACCGTGCGGTTCTACGTCATGGCGTCGATGGCCGTGTATGGGGCGTCGGTCGCCACGACGGCAGTGGCGGGCATGGCCGCCATCGAGCTCATGCAGGGCTGGGGCCGCCAGATCGGGCTGACGCCCATGCGCCCGGCCGGCTACGTGGCGACCAAGGTGGCGGTCGCGCTGATCATCGCCGCCGGGGGCGTGACGGCGGTGTTCGTCGTGGGCGCGCTCACGGGGGCGCGCGCCGACGCCGCCTGGATCTGGGTGGCGACGTTCGTCATCGCGTGGCTGGGAGCCTCGCTCTTTGCGCTCTACGGGCTCGCGATCGCGCAGACCTTCCGCTCCGAGAGCGCGGTGAGCGTGGCCGCGGCGGGTCTGGTGCTGCTGGCGTTCTTCGGCAACCTGTTCGTGCCGCTGTCGGGGACGATCCTGCAGGTCGCGAGATTCACCCCGATGTACGGGTACGCGAGCCTCGTGCGCTACCCCCAGCTGCGCGGGCAGGTCATCGACGTGGGCGGCGGCGCCTCGCAGGACCCGCTGTGGTGGAGCGTGGCCAACGTGGTCGTGTGGGCCGTGGTGTTCGCGCTCGTGGCGGTGTGGGCGGTGCGCCGCGGCCGCGCGCGGCGCTGAGCCTCAACGCCCGGCGAACAGCTCGCCGATGGCGTGCTCGCCGATGGGCGCCAGGCCCGGGTGCAGGTCGGGATGGGCCAGCATCGCCGAGGCGTACACCAGCGCCCAGCCGCGTGCCCGCGTCCAGGTGGCCTCGTCCCAGCCGGCTCCGCCCGGGCCGGCGCCCGCCGTCGTCAGCGCGTCGCGGCACGCGGCCCGCCCCGCGGCGTCGAAGGTCAGCCACAAGGATCCCAGGTCGCTCGCGGGGTCGCCCGCCGTCACGTCGCCGAAGTCGACGACGGCGGCGAGGCGGTCCCGCGCCCCGTGGTGGGAGGCGGGAGCCACGACGAGGTTGGCGGGGTGCGGGTCGCCGTGCAGCCACACGGGCGGCCCGTCGTAGGGGGCGGCGGCGAGCGCGGCGTCCCACAGCCGGGCGCCGGGTTCCGTCTCGGCCAGCGCGGGACGCGCGCGCTGGCGCAGCGGCACGCCGCGGAACGGGTTGTGCGGGGCGAGGACGCCGCCGCCGGGCGGGCGGTGCAGCGCGGCGAGCAGTCGGCCGAGCGTGGGCGCCCACGCGCGCCGGGCGGGCACGGGCGTGGCGGCCGCGGCGACGCCGTCGGCCCACGGCGCCACGCTCCAAGGCCACGGGTAGCCGAGCGCCGCGCTCGGAGCGCCCGCCCGGAGCGGCACGGGCACGACGACGTCGGGGACCGCACGCCTCAGGGTCGGCGCGAGCAGCGGCAGCGCGGCCCGCTCGTGCTCGACGAGCGGGGCGGCGGCCGCGCGTCGCGGCAGCCGCAGCACCAGGCGCTCGCCCGCCCGGACCATGACGTTGTCCCACCCGTTCGCCGCGACGCGCAGCGGCAGGGCCGCGAGGTCCGGGTGCTGTTCGCGCAGCAGCGCCCGTGCGAGCGCCACGGTGACGTCGAGCTCGGCCCTCACGCCGTCACGGCAGTTCGAGCTCGCGCCCGCGGTCCCAGTCCTCGGTCCAGCCGAGGTGGGTGAACATCGCGTCGAGCACCCCGGCGGTGAAGCCCCACACGAGGTGCTCGACGCCGTCGACGGACAGGAGCCACGCGGGGCCCCGCCACGTGGCCCTGCCCCGCCGCAGCACCGTGGTGTAGCGGTGCGCGGGGTCGAGCAGGTCGGCGACGGGCGTGCGGAAGACGTACGCCGACTCACCGGCGTCGACCACGCCCACGGGCGACGGCGTCGACCACCAGCCGACCACGGGCGTCACGAGGTGGTTGCTGACGGGCATCGGCAGCGTCGCCAGGGTGCCGAGCACGTCGACGCCCGCGACGTCGAGCCCGGTCTCCTCGCGCGCCTCGCGCAGCGCCGCGGCGACCACGTCCTCGTCCGACTCGACCCGCCCGCCAGGGAACGCGACCTGCCCGGCGTGCGAGCGCAGGGTCGCGGCTCGGCGCAGCAGCAGCACGTCGAGGTCGTGTGAGACGGCCTCGTGCTGCGCCTCGTGGTCCGCGGGCAGCTGGTCGAGCACCCCGAACAGGACCAGGACGGCCGCGGCGCGGGCCGCGCGGTCGTCGAGGGCCCCGCGCGCGTGCGGCCACGGGCCCGGGAAGGCGGGGTCGGCGGCGAGCGCGGCGAGCTGGTCCCGCGCGCTGCGCGGTGTGTCGGTCACGCCTCGAGGCTACCGCCGTCACCATGCGCGACCGCGGCGTGCGCCGTCACCACGACGTGGGGACCGGCATGCCCTCCTGGTACCCGGCCGCCGACTGGATGCCGACCACGGCGCGCTCGGCGAACTGCGCGAGCGTGCGCGCCCCCGCGTAGGTGAGCGCCGAGCGCAGGCCCGAGGTGATCTCGTCGAGCAGGTCCTCGACGCCCGCGCGGACCGGGTCGAGGTACATCTTGCCGCTCGAGATGCCCTCCTCGAACAGGCCCTTGCGGGCGCGGGCGAACGCCGTGCCCTCGCCGGCCGTGCGGGCGGCCACCGCGCGCGCGGAGGCCATGCCGAACGAGTCCTTGTAGAAACGCCCGGCGCCGTCGTCGTGCAGGTCGCCCGGGGACTCGTAGGTGCCCGCGAACCACGAGCCGACCATGACCTGGGACGCGCCGGCCGCGAGCGCGAGCGCGACGTCGCGCGGGTGCCGCACCCCGCCGTCGGCCCACACCTGCGTGCCGAGCTCGCGCGCCGCGGCGGCGCACTCGAGCACCGCGGAGAACTGCGGGCGCCCGACGGCGGTCATCATGCGCGTCGTGCACATGGCGCCGGGACCCACGCCCACCTTGAGGATGTCGGCGCCGGCGGCGACCAGGTCGCGCACACCGGCGGCCGTCACGACGTTGCCCGCCACGACCGGCACGTCGGGCGCGACCGTGCGCACGGCGTCGAGCGCCTGGAGCATGCGCGTCTGGTGCCCGTGCGCGGTGTCGACGACGAGCACGTCGACGCCCGCGGCGAGCAGCTCCTTGGCCTTGGCGGCGACGTCGCCGTTGATGCCGACCGCGGCGCCGACCCGCAGGCGCCCAGCGGCGTCGAGCGCGGGGGAGTAGACCGTCGAGCGCACGGCGCCCTTGCGCGTCAGCACGCCCACGAGCGCCCCGGCCTGCGGGCCTGCGGAGTCGGGGCGCACGACGACGGCCAGGTCCGTCTTGGCCGCGTGCAGGCGCTCGAACGCCGCCTCAAGCCCCAGCGCCGCGAGCTCGTCGGCGTCGAACCGCGCGACGTCGCTCGACATGACGCGGCCCGCCTGCGTGAAGCGGTCGGTGCCCAGGCACTCGGCCTCGGTGACGACGCCGACGGGTCGCCCGTCCTCGACGACGACCGCGGCGCCGTGCGCGCGCTTGCCCAGCAGCGTCAGCACCGTGGAGACCGTGTCGTGCGCGCCGACCGTCACGGGCGTCTCGACCACCGGGTCCTTGGACTTGACGCCGGCGACGACGTCCGCGACCACGTCGACCGGGATGTCCTGCGGGATGATCGCGAGGCCGCCGCGGCGGGCCACGGTCTCGGCCATGCGCCGGCCGGCGACGGCGGTCATGTTGGCGACGACGATCGGGATCGTGGTGCCCGTGCCGTCGTCGGTCGACAGGTCGACGTCGAAGCGGCTCGCGACGTCCGAGCGGGACGGCACCAAGAACACGTCGCCGTAGGTCAGGTCGGTGGTGGGCTGCTGCCCGTCGAGAAAGCGCATGGCTCCTCCAAACAGGGCGCGCACGGGCGGCGCGCTCGCGTTCCGGCGAAGGCGTTGCGCCGGCGTCGTCGAGCCTACGCGCGGCCATGGGGCCGTGGGGGCGGCGTGCAGATCGGGTGCACGCTCCTGAGGCGCGCCGCGAGCCCGTCCTGCGCAGTCTGTCGGAGCGCCTAGGCTTGATCGGTCCGCGTCCGGTGGCGCGGCTGGTCGCTCGGAAGGAAGTGCACATGGGCTTGTTGGCCGGCATCACGTCGCCCGCCGACCTGCGGAGGCTGTCGCCCGATCAGCTGCCTGCGCTCGCCGCGGAGATCCGGCGGTTCCTGGTCCACAACGTCTCGCGGACCGGTGGCCACCTGGGCCCCAACCTCGGCGTCGTCGAGCTGACCATCGCGCTGCACCGCGTCTTCGACTCGCCGCGCGACACCATCGTGTTCGACACGGGCCACCAGACCTACGTGCACAAGCTCTTGACGGGCCGTCAGGACTTCTCGGCGCTGCGCAAGCAGGGCGGCATGTCGGGCTACCCCTCGCGCGCGGAGTCGGAGCACGACGTCGTCGAGAACTCCCACGCGTCGACGGCGCTGAGCTGGGCCGACGGCATCGCCAAGGCCAACCAGGTGCGCGGCCTCGAGGACCGGCACGTGGTGGCCGTCATCGGCGACGGCGCCCTGACCGGAGGCATGGCCTGGGAGGCGCTCAACAACATCGCCGAGTCGGAGGATCGGCGGGTGGTCATCGTCGTCAACGACAACGGGCGCTCGTACTCGCCGACCATCGGCGGCCTGGCCCACCACCTCGACACGCTGCGCACCACGCGCGGCTACGAGCAGTTCCTCGGCTGGGGCAAGCGCACCCTGTTCCGCTCAGGCCCACCCGGACGGTTCGCCTACGACTGGCTGCACGGTCTGAAGAAGGGCCTCAAGGACGTCGTGGCGCCGCAGGGGATGTTCGAGGACCTCGGCATCAAGTACATCGGGCCCATCGACGGGCACGACGAGGCGGCGATGGAGCGCGCCCTCACGCTCGCCCAGGGGTACGGCTCTCCCGTGATTGTGCACGCCATCACCGAGAAGGGGCGCGGCTACACGCCCGCCGAGCAGGACGTCGCCGACCGGTTCCACGCCGTCGGGCAGATCCACCCCGAGACCGGACTGCCGGTGGCGCCCTCGCGCTTCGGGTGGACCTCGGTGTTCGCCGACGAGATCGTCAAGATCGGGCGTCGGCGCCCCGACGTGGTGGCCATCACGGCCGCGATGCTCGCCCCCGTGGGCCTGGCGCCGTTCGCCAAGGAGTTCCCCGAGCGCACCTTCGACGTCGGCATCGCCGAGCAGCACGCGGCGACCTCGGCCGCCGGCATGGCCTTCGCCGGCCTGCACCCGGTGGTCGCGGTGTACGCGACCTTCCTGAACCGCGCGTTCGACCAGGTGCTCATGGACATCGCGCTGCACAAGGCGGGCGTGACGTTCGTGCTCGACCGCGCCGGCATCACGGGTGACGACGGCGCGAGCCACAACGGCATGTGGGACATGGCGATGCTGCGCGCCGTCCCCGGCCTGCGCCTGGCCGCGCCGCGCGACGAGGTCACGCTGCGCGCCGCGCTGCGCGCCGCCGTCGACGTCGACGACGCCCCCACGGTGGTGCGCTACCCCAAGAGCGCGCTCGTCGAGTCCATCCCGGCGGTCTCGGAGCTCGACGGTGTCGACGTCGTCGCCCGCTACGAGGCGGCGCCCGCAGGCGGGGCCGCCGCGCGCCGCGTCCTGCTCGTGGGCATCGGCTCGATGGCCGGATGCGCCCTGGAGACCGGTCAGGCGCTCGCGGTGCACGGCGTCGAGGTCACCGTCGTCTCACCAACGTGGGTGCTGCCGGTCCCGGCCGCCCTGGTCAAGCTCGCGGGCGAGCACGACCTCGTCGTGACGATCGAGGACGGCGTCGTCGACGGCGGTGTGGGGTCGGCGTTGGCCCAGCGCGCGTCCGAGCAGGGGGTCATCACCCCGCAGGCGCACCTGGGCATCCCGCTGCGGTTCCTCGACCACGCGAGCATCGACCAGGTGACGACCGCGTCGCGCCTGACTCCCGAGGACGCGACGCGCGACGCGCTCGCGGCGCTCGCGCTGCTCTAGGCGCCCGCGAACGGCGCGGGCGCCGCCCGGCAGGGCTCCGACCTGGGTGAACGCGGCGCGCCGCGCGCCGTCGTGTGGCGCGGCAGCCCGCCCGGTTACACGGGGTGACCTGCGCAGACGCTGTGGTCAGACCACAGTGTGAGCAAGGTGACAGGCTTCCGGGGCCGTTTGGTGTGGCTGTGGTCTGTCCACGGGCGTAACGTCGTCCTTGGAAACAGGGGGAGGACGATCCCTCCCGGAGGAGAGAAGGTCAGCAATGACGACGACAGCGTCCGCCGCCGACACGATCACGACCGCCTGGGCCGGCTTCACCAACGGCCCCTGGCAGGACAAGATCGACGTCCGCGACTTCATCCAGAGGAACTACACGCCGTACGAGGGTGACGACACCTTCCTCGCCGGCCCGACCGCCCGCACGACGAAGGTGTGGGAGACGCTCGCGGCCATGTTCCCGGCCGAGCGTGAGAAGGGCGTCTACGACGTCGACAACAAGATCCCCGCCGGGATCACCGCCCACGCGCCGGGCTACATCTCCAAGGACGACGAGGTCATCGTCGGCCTGCAGACCGACGCCCCGCTCAAGCGCGCGATGATGCCGTTCGGTGGCTGGCGCATGGTCGAGACGTCGCTCAAGACCTACGGCTACGACGTCGACCCCACGCTGCACGAGGTCTTCACCAAGTACCGCAAGACCCACAACCAGGGCGTCTTCGACGGGTACTCGCCGGCCGTGCGCGCAGCGCGCTCGTCGCACATCATCACCGGCCTTCCGGACGCCTACGGCCGCGGCCGCATCATCGGCGACTACCGCCGCGTCGCCCTGTACGGCGTCGACCAGCTCATCGAGGCCAAGAAGGTCGACAAGCTCGAGCTCGACTCCGAGGTCTTCTCCGAGAAGATCGTGCGCGAGCGCGAGGAGCACGCCGAGCAGATCCGCGCCCTGGGCGAGCTCAAGGAGATGGCCGCCTCCTACGGCTACGACATCTCCCGCCCCGCCACCACGGCCACGGAGGCCGTGCAGTGGCTGTACTTCGGCTACCTCGCCGCGGTCAAGGAGCAGAACGGCGCGGCCATGTCGCTGGGCCGCGTGTCGACCTTCCTCGACGTCTACTTCGAGCGTGACCTCGCCTCCGGTGTGCTCACCGAGGAGCAGGCGCAGGAGGTCATGGACGACTTCGTGATCAAGCTGCGGATCGTGCGCTTCCTGCGCACCCCGGAGTACGACGCGCTGTTCTCGGGCGACCCGACGTGGGTCACCGAGTCGATCGCCGGCATGGGCCAGGACGGGCGACCGCTGGTGACCAAGAACTCGTTCCGCATGCTGCAGACGCTCTACAACCTGGGCCCGGCCCCCGAGCCCAACATGACCGTGCTGTGGAGCGCCGCGCTGCCCCAGGGCTTCAAGGACTTCTGCGCCAAGGTCTCGATCGACACCTCGGCCGTGCAGTACGAGTCGGACGACACCATCCGCTCGCACTGGGGCGACGACGCCGCGATCGCCTGCTGCGTCTCGCCGATGGCCGTCGGCAAGCAGATGCAGTTCTTCGGCGCCCGCGTCAACCTCGCCAAGACGCTGCTGTACGCGATCAACGGCGGCAAGGACGAGGTCTCGGGCAAGCAGGTCTCCCCGGCCTTCGCGCCGGTCGAGCCCGGCGTCGCCCTCGACTTCGACGACGTGCGCGCCCGCTTCGACAAGACGATGGACTGGCTGGCCGCCACCTACGTCGAGGCGCTCAACGTCATCCACTACATGCACGACAAGTACGCCTACGAGCGCATCGAGATGGCGCTGCACGACAAGGAGGTGCTGCGGACCATGGCCTGCGGCATCGCCGGCCTCGCCGTGGCCGCCGACTCGCTGTCGGCCATCAAGTACGCGAAGGTCATGCCCGTCTTCGACGAGCGCGGCATCGTGGTCGACTACCAGACCGAGGGTGAGTTCCCGACCTACGGCAACGACGACGACCGCGCCGACGACATCGCCGTCGAGCTGGTCGAGTCCTTCATGGCCAAGATCCGCTCGCACAAGATGTACCGCGACGCGCTGCCGACCCAGTCGGTGCTGACCATCACCTCGAACGTCGTGTACGGCAAGGCCACGGGCAACACGCCCGACGGGCGCCGCGCCGGCGAGCCGTTCTCCCCGGGCGCCAACCCGATGAACGGCCGCGACACGCACGGCATGCTCGCCTCCGCTCTGTCAGTCGCGAAGCTCCCCTACGACGAGGCGCAGGACGGCATCTCGCTGACCAACACCGTCGTGCCGACGGGCCTGGGCCGCACCAAGGAGGAGCAGATCGCCAACCTGGCCGGCCTGCTCGACGCCTCGGTCGGCGCCAGCGGGTACCACATGAACGTCAACGTGCTGGTCCGCGAGACCCTCGAGGACGCCATGGAGCACCCGGAGAACTACCCGCAGCTCACGATCCGCGTGTCGGGCTACGCCGTGAACTTCGTCCGCCTCACCCGCGAGCAGCAGCTCGACGTGCTGAGCCGGACGTTCCACGGCGCGGTGTGACGCGGATCGGGAGATCCTGGTCGTCATGACCACCATGAACCCCGCGACCGGCGCCGCCACCCCACCCCTCGGCGGTGGCGCCGGCCGCGGCGTCTTCCTCGGCGCCCCGTCCGTCATCGGAGTGCCTGAGGTCTTCGGCGTGGCCGAGCTCTACGGGGACTCGATCCCCGCCGACCTCGACGCGCCCACCGCGGCGCGGCGCCGGACCGGCGCCGGGCTCGATGGGCTGTCGATCGCCGACGACCTCGACCGCACTTCCAAGCTGGCGATGATGCGCACGGGCGAGCTCGGCTCGGTCCACTCGTGGGAGCTCGTCACCGCCGTGGACGGACCGGGCACCCGCCTGACCGTCTTCCTCAACGGCTGCCCGCTGCGCTGCCTGTACTGCCACAACCCCGACACGCTCAACATGCGCGACGGGGAGCCGGTCACGGCCCGTGAGCTGCTCGCACGCGTCAAGCGGTACGTGCCCGTGTTCCGCGCCACCAAGGGCGGCATCACGCTCTCGGGTGGCGAGGTGCTGCAGCAGCCCGCCTTCGCGGCGCGCGTTCTGCGCGGCGCCAAGGAGATGGGCGTGCACACCGCCGTCGACACCTCCGGGTTCCTCGGCGCGGCGATGAGCGACGAGATGCTCGCCGACACCGACCTGGTGCTGCTCGACGTCAAGTCGGGCGACCCCGAGACCTACCTCAAGGTCACCAAGCGGGCGCTCGCGCCCACGCTCGACTTCGGGCGCCGGCTTGCGCAGTCCGGGCTGCCGGGCGGTGCCACCGCATCGCGCCCCGTCGAGGTGTGGGTGCGGTTCGTGCTGGTGCCGGGTCTGACCGACGACGAGCGCAACGTCGACCTGGTGGCCGACTACACCGCCTCGCTCAACGAGATCCGCCCGGGAACCGTCTCCCGGGTCGAGGTGCTGCCCTTCCACCAGATGGGCCGCGACAAGTGGACCGCTCTGGGGCGGGACTACTCTCTCGGCGACACGCAGCCGCCGAGCGTCGAGCTCACCGAACGCGTGCGGGAGCAGTTCCGCTCGCGGGGGCTCGCAACCTTCTGAGGCTCCTCCGCCTCGTTTCCACCGGCGCGGCCGGCGACTCTAGGAGTCGTCGGCCGCGCCGTCGTCATGCGTGCCGTGCTCGCCGACGCTGCCGTACGCCTCGGCGACCGCCCGCCAGCAGCCCAGGTCGGCCTCGGCGCGAAAACGCTGGATCGACCGCGGGCGCTCCGCGAGGTCGCGAGCCAGCTCGGTGACGAGCAGTTCGAGCTCGCGGCGGGAGAGGTGGGCCAGCCAGGGCAACGTCGCCATCGTCGAAGTCTGTCCTGTGCTTGCCCGGGGCGCCATCCGTGACCGCGGTGAGCCCGGCTGAACTCCTGGCGCCCGCCCGGTGGTTTCGACAGGCTCAACCACCGGGAGGGGGTCGGGGGTCAGGGCTGCGGGACGCTTGCCACGCCGGCGGGCAGCAGCCGCCGCCCGAGCACCCGCTCGCTGTAGCCCGTGCGGTCGAGGTACGGCGTGATGCCGCCCGTGTGGAAGCCCCACCCCGCGCCGAGGATCATGCACAGGTCGATCTGCGGTGGCCCGGCCACCACACCCTCGTCGAGCATGTGGCCGACCTCGACACTCAGCGCCGTCAGGACCGAGTCGAGCACGCCGCCGGCGTCGAGCACCGCGGTCCCCGCGCGCCCGGTCGCCCCGGGCTCCAGCGCCGGCCCGAACGTCGCCTGGATCGCGGGGTCGACGGGCTTGTGCAGGCCGGGTCGCGGGGCGTCGAGCACGACGCGCGTGCCCTCGGCGACGAGCTTCTCCAGGCCGGGGGAGACCGGGAACCGCTCGCCCAGGTCCTCGCGCAGCGAGGTCAGCACGTGCAGTCCGACGGCGGGGCCGACCAGGTCGAAGAGCTCGAACGTCGGCATCGGGAGCCCGAGCGGGGCGAGCGCGGTGTCGGCGACCTCGACCGCGGTGCCGTTCTCGATCGCCTCGACGACCTTGCCCATGACGAGCACCAGCAGGCGGTTGACGACGAACCCTGGCCGGTCCTTGACCAGCACCGCCGTCTTGCGCAGCGCGGCCGTGATGGCGAAGGCCGTCGCCAGCGCCTCGGGCGAGGTGCGCTCGGCCTGAACCACCTCGACCAGCGGCATCTGGGCGACCGGGTTGAAGAAGTGCACCCCCACGACGCGCTCGGGGTGGCGCAGGTCGGCGGCCATCTCGGTCACCGACAACGCCGAGGTGTTGGTCGCGAGGACCGTCTCGGGGGAGACCACGTCCTCAAGCTCGGCGAACACGCGCTTCTTGAGCGACAGGATCTCGGTCACCGCCTCGATGACGACGTCGCAGTCCGCGAACTGCCGCAGGTCGGTCGTCCCGTGCACCGAGGCGATGACGCGCGCGGCGGCGTCCGCGCCCATGCGCCCGCGCGCGACGAGCTTGTCGACCGTCGAGCGCACGAACCCGAGGCCCTTGGCGACGCGCTCGGCGTCCAGGTCGCGCATGACGACGGGCACGCCGAGGCGTTGGGAGACCAGGAGCGCGATCTGGGCGGCCATGAGGCCGGCGCCCACGATGCCGACCCGGGTCACAGGCCGGGCCAGCGCCTTGTCCGGGGCGCCGGCCGGCCGCTTGCCGCCCGAGACGAGCGAGAACGCGTAGACGCTCGCGCGCATCTCGTCGCTCATCACCAGGTCAGCCAGCGCCTGGTCCTCGGCGGCGAACGCCTCCTGGCGGGTGGCCGTGCGGGCCGCGGCGATGAGGTCGAGCGCACGGTAGGGCGCCGCTCGCGACCCCTGCACGACGGCGTCGAGGTGGGCTCGCGCGCCCGCGACGACGGCGTCCCACACCGGCTGCGGGTCCAGGGGCCGACGCTCGACGATGACCTCGCCGCGCACGACGCGCGCGGCCCACGCGATCGACTGCTCGAGGAAGTCGGCGGCGTCGAACTGGACGTCGACGAGCCCGATGGCGAGCGCCTCGGCGGGCTTGAACGGCTTGTTCTGCGCTGGACGCGTGAGGATGACCTCGACGGCCCGCTCCACGCCGACCAGGCGCGGCACCAGGTAGGCGCCACCCCAGCCGGGCACGAGGCCGAGCCCGGTCTCCGGCAGTCCGAGCGCGGGCGCCTGGGAGGCGACCGTGCGGTAGTCACAGTTGAGCGCGACCTCAAGGCCGCCGCCCAGGGCGAGGCCGTTGACGAACGCGAACGTCGGGACCCCGGCGTCGTGCAGCAGCTCGTAGGCGGCGTGGCCGATGCGGCCCAGCTCGAGCGCCTGCTCGCGCGTGGTGACCGCGCCGATGCCGAGCAGGTCGGCGCCGGCGGCGAGGAAGTACGGCTTGCCGGTCACGGCGATGGCGGCGATCTCGCCGCTCGCGGCCCGTTCGCGCAGCTCGCCGAGGCGCTCGGCGAGTTCGGCCATGGCGAGCGGCCCGAGCGTGCTCGGCTTGGTGTGGTCGAGGCCGTTGTCGAGCGTGACAAGCGCGAGCGTGCCCGCGCCGCCGGGCAGGGTGACGTCGCGCACGAGCGCGTGGGTGACGCGCTCGGCGCGCACCGGGATGGTGGTGTCCGACATCGTCAGGCCTCCTCAGGCGTGATCGTGTGGCCGCTGTAGTCGGCGTGGTGCGGGTTCTCCCAGATGACGGTGCCGCCTTGGCCCAGTCCCACGCACATGGTGGTCAGGCCGTAGCGCACGTGCGGGCTCTGCTCGAACTGCCGCGCGAGCTGCGTCATCAGCCGCACGCCCGACGACGCGAGCGGATGGCCGACGGCGATCGCGCCGCCGTAGGGGTTGACGCGCTCGTCGTCGTCGGCGAGGCCGAAGTGGTCGAGGAAGGCGAGCACCTGGACGGCGAACGCCTCGTTGATCTC
This sequence comes from Xylanimonas ulmi, assembly GCF_004216535.1. Classification (NCBI taxonomy): domain Bacteria; kingdom Bacillati; phylum Actinomycetota; class Actinomycetes; order Micrococcales; family Promicromonosporaceae; genus Xylanimonas; species Xylanimonas ulmi. The sequence continues at coordinate 1,454,400 of NZ_SGWX01000001.1, read as the reverse complement.
GAACAGGCCGATGTCGTCGATGGTCAGGCCGGCGCGGGCCAGCGCCCGCTCGGTCGACGGGATCGGGCCCAGACCCATCACAGCGGGGTCGACCCCCGCGAACGCGGAGGAGACCAGGCGCATGCGCGCGGGCAGCCCGAGCTCGTCGGCGACGTCGCCCGCGGCGAGCAGCGACGCCGTCGCGCCGTCGGTCAGCGGGGAGGCGTTGCCCGCGGTGACCCGTCCGCCGGGACGGAATGGCGTCTTCAGGTCACGGATGGCGTCGAGGGTGGTGCCGGGGCGCGGTAGCTCGTCGGCGGTCGCGAGGCCCCAGCCGAGCGTGGCCGAGCGTGTCGCCACGGGCACGATCTCCGGGCCGACGTCGCCGTTGGCCAGCGCCTTGGCGTACTTGGCCTGGCTCGCCACCGCGTAGGCGTCGGCGCGCTCCTTGGTCAGGTGTGGCATGCGGTCGTGGATGTTCTCGGCCGTGACGCCCATGTTGAGCGCCTCGGCGTCGACGAGGCGCTCGGCGACGAAGCGCGGGTTGGGGTCGGCGTCGAAGCCCATGGGGTGGTGGCCCATGTGCTCGACGCCGCCCGCGATCACGACGTCCTGTTGGCCCGCGGCGATGCCGGCGGCGGTGGTCGTGACGGCGGTCATGCCGCCCGCGCACATGCGGTCGATGGCGTAGCCGGGCACGGAGCGCGGCAGTCCCGCCAGGACGGCGACGGTGCGGCCGAGTGTGATGCCCTGATCGCCCTGTTGGGTGGTGGCGGCGATCGCGACCTCGTCGACGCGGTCGGCGGGCAGTTCGGGGTGGCGGCGCAGCAGTTCGCGCACGGCCTTGACGATGAGGTCGTCGGCGCGGGTCTCGGCGTAGAGGCCGTCGGGGCGGGCCTTGCCGAACGGCGTGCGCACGCCGTCGACGAAGACGACGTCGCGAAGCAGCGGACGCCGGGCGGTGGTGGTCATGTCAGCTCCATCTGCGAGGGATGGTCGGGACGACGGCGTCCTCAGCGACGCCGCGGCGACCCGGGACGTCGTGGTGTGACCCGGGACACGTGAGTGCACGCTACCGCGAGTATGAGGAAATACCTAGCCCCCATTGAGACGCAGTCTCAGTGGGGGCTGTGCGGCGCCGGCTCAGCCGTTCTCGGCGAAGGCCTGGGCCAACCGGTCCGCGAGCAGGCCGATCTGCCATTCGCGCGCGCCGCGGCCGCGCAGGAAGTCGGCGACCGAGTCTCCCGTCGCCGGGCGCGGCGGCGCCCAGCACAGACGGCGCAACGCGTCGGGCTGAAGCAGGTTCTCGACCGGCACGCTCAACTCGTTCGAGAGGCGGGCGACCAGGTCGCGCGCGGCGGCCAGCCGCCGCGTCGCCTCGGGGTTGCGCTCGGGCCACAGGCGCGCTTGCGGGGGGCCGTCGCTGCTCGGGCCCCGCTGGCTGGGCAGCTCCGACTCGGCCAGCGCCATCGCCTGGTCGATGGCGCGCTGCCACGTGGCCGCGCGCCGACGCTGGCCCTTGCCCGCGAACTCGCCGATCTGGACGAGCTGGCCCGCGGTGCGCGGCATCGCCTGCGCCGCGGCCACGATCGCGCGATCGGGCAGCACGCGGCCCGGAGCGATGTCTCGCACGCGCGCCGAGGCGTCGCGCGCGAGCCACAGGGAGCGGACGATCGCCAGCTTGCGTCGGTCGCGCAGCGTGTGCGTGCCCGACACGCGCCGCCAGGGGTCCGGGCGCGGCGCGGGCGGGGCAGCGGTGCGCACCGCCTCGAACTCCTGCGCGGCCCACTCCGCCTTGCCGGCCTCGTCCAGGCGTGCGGCGAGCGCGTCGCGCAACTCGACGAGCACCTCGACGTCGAGCGCTGCGTAGCGCAGCCAGTCCATCGGGAGCGGGCGCGTGGACCAGTCGACGGCCGAGTGCTCCTTGGCCAGGCCCCACCCGAGCAACTCGGCGACGACGGCGGCCAACCCGACCCGCTCCATGCCGAGCAGGCGCGCGGCGAGCTCGGTGTCGAAGACGCGCGCGGGGCGCAGCCCGTGCTCGCCGAGCCCGGGAAGATCCTGCGACGCCGCGTGCAGCACCCACTCGGTCCCGTCGACCGCCTCGGCGATCACCGACAGGTCCGGCAGGGCGACCGGGTCGAGCAGTGCGGTCCCCGCGCCGGCGCGGCGCAGTTGCACGAGGAAGGTCGACTGCCCGTACCGGTATCCCGACGCGCGCTCGGCGTCGGCGGCGACCGGGCCCGACCCCTCGGCGAACGCCGCGACGACCCTGGCGAGGCCCGCCGCGGTGTCGACGACGTCACCGACGCCGTCGGCCGGCTCGGTGAGCGGGACGATCGGCCTGGCGGGGACTGCGGTCTGCTCAGGCGGCTGTGTCACGCACCTACCGTAATCCGGACCTGCGCGGTCCCAGCGCAGTGACGCCCTCCGGCAGGGGCGGAAGGCCCCCGGCAGTGGCCATGAGGTCGGCCCACATGTGCAGGTGCGTGCCGAGCGCCGTGTCGGTCGGCGTCCAGGAGGCGCGCAGTTCGAGGTCGACGGCGTCAGGCGTGCCGTCGAGCGCGCCGAAGCTGTTCGACAGCACACGCGTGACGGTGCCGCCCAACGCGACCACGTCGACGCCCGCCTGTTCGACGGTCTCGGTGACCCAGCTCCAGGCGACCTCGGCGAGCATCGGGTCGTCCACCATCTCGGGCTCGAGCGAGGCCCGGACCAACGTGACGACGCGGAAGTCGCCGCGCCAGGTCTCCTGCCCGGCAGGATCGTGCAGGACGACGAACCGTCCGGTGGCGAGCTCCAGGCCCCCGACCGAGACCTCGGCCTCGAGCGCCGCGCTCCACGGCGCGATCCGTCCGGGACCGGGCACCTCGTGCAAGGTCACCTCGGGGCGCAGCCGAGGTCGGCGCAGCGACGTCAGCGCGGCGGCGAACCGGGAGGGAATCTCCCGTTGATCGGGCGTCACGTGCCCACGGTAGGCCGAGTGGGGGCGCGTGAGGGACAGCCTCGCCGCACGCGCCGCCTGGTCGATCCCGGATCGTGACCTGCGTCCCAGCCCGCTGCGGCCGCCCGACTAGGCTTGCTCCGGTTGCGCGCGCCCCGACGAGGGCGCAGCGCGGGACGCACAACGACGCACGAGGAGCGAGACACGATGACGCAGTCCACCGGGCTTGGCGCCCAGGCCGGCACAGCGCAGATCGGTGTGACCGGTCTTGCGGTGATGGGTCGGAATTTGGCGCGGAATTTGGCGCGGCATGGGTACACGGTGGCGGTGCATAACCGCAGTGTGGCCAGGACGCGGTCGTTGGTCGCGCAGGCGGGCGATGAGGGGGTGTTCGTGCCGTGTGAGTCGTTGGCGCAGTTTGTGGCGTCGTTGGAGCGTCCGCGCAAGGTCGTGGTGATGGTCAAGGCCGGGGCGCCCACGGACGCGGTGATCGATGAGCTGACGCCGTTGTTGGAGGAGGGCGACATCGTGGTCGACGCGGGCAACGCCCACTACCCGGACACGGTGCGTCGGGAGGCGGCGCTGCGGGAGCTGGGTCTGCGGTTTGTGGGGGCGGGGGTCTCGGGCGGTGAGGAGGGCGCGTTGCACGGCCCGTCGATCATGCCCGGTGGGACATGTGAGGCGTATGAGGTGTTGGGCCCGATCTTGGAGGACATCGCCGCGAAGGTCGACGGGGTCCCGTGTTGCGCGTATGTGGGCCCGGACGGGGCGGGGCACTTCGTCAAGATGGTGCACAACGGCATCGAGTACGCCGACATGCAGCTGATCGGTGAGGCGTATGACCTGCTGCGTCAGGGGTTGGGCGCCTCCGCGGGCGAGATCGGGGAGGTCTTCGCCCGGTGGAACACCGGGGACCTGGAGTCGTTCCTGATCGAGATCACCGCCGACGTGCTCTCGCATGTGGACGCCGAGACCGGGGCCGCGTTCGTCGACGTGGTGGCCGACCAGGCCGAGCAGAAGGGCACCGGGCGTTGGACGGTGCACAGCGGCCTGGACCTGGGGGTGCCGATCACCGCGATCGCCGAGGCCACGTTCGCCCGCGCCCTGTCGGGCGCGACGGCCGGGCGCCAGGCCGCGCGCGCCGCGCTGCCCGCCCACGCCCCCGCATGGCAGGTCGCCGACCGCGACGCGTTCGTCGAGGACGTGCGCCAGGCCCTGTACGCCTCGAAGGTCGTGGCCTACTCCCAGGGCTTCGACCAGATCGCCGCGGCCTCGGCCGAGCACGGGTGGGGCATCGACCGCGGCGCGATGGCCCGCATCTGGCGCGGCGGGTGCATCATCCGCGCCCGGTTCCTGGACCGCATCACCCAGGCCTATGAGCGCGACACGGACCTGCCGCTGCTGCTGGCCGACCCCTACTTCACCGACGCCGTCGCCTCGGGCCTGGCCGCCTGGCGGCGCGTGGTCGCCGCCGCCGCCACCCACGGCGTGCCCACCCCCGCGTTCTCCTCCGCCCTGGCCTACTACGACGCCGTGCGCGCACCGCGCCTACCCGCCGCGCTCATCCAAGCCCAACGCGACTACTTCGGCGCCCACACCTACCACCGCACCGACAAAGACGGCGCCTACCACACCGACTGGTCCGGCGACCGCACCGAGTCGAACGCATGAGGATGGCCGACCCCACACGCGATCTGACGGTCGTCGGCATCGGCGGCGACATCGGGATGTACGCGCTGTGCCGCGCGTTCCACGAGCGGTACGGCGCGCCCGCTGTCGTCCTGTCCACCGTCGCGACCCGCGCACTGCAACGCTCCTCGTTCGTCGAGAACGTGGTGGTGCCGGGCTTGGGCGACGTCGAGACGCTGCTGGCCGCGCTGGAGGACCAGGCGCGGCGCCTGGCGGGGCGCACCCTGGTGCTCCTGACCAACTCGGACTGGCACGTGCACACGATCGTCGAGCACCGGGCCCGGATCGAGGCGGCGGGGTACCTCGTCCAGTACCCGAGCAAGGACGTGCTCGCACGCGTGGCGACCAAGGAGGGCTTCGCGCAGGTGTGCGAGCGCCTGGGCATCCCGACGCCGCGCACCGTTCCGGTCGACATCGCGCGGCTCACCGCGCAAGGTCCCGACGCGCTCGCCGCGGCCGCCGACGCGGTCGACGCGCTGACCTACCCGGTCATCGCCAAGCCGTCGGACTCCTCGCAGTGGTTCGCCGTCTCGTTCCCCGGCAAGCAGAAGGTGCACACGCTCGACGCGCGCGCCGACCTGGTCGCGCTGCTCGGCCACCTCGCGGACGCCCGGTACCCCGGCACGCTCCTGGTCCAGGAGTACATCCCGGGGGACGAGACGCAGCAGCGCTCGCTGACCGCCTACCGCGACAGCCACGGCGAGGTGACGCTGCTGGCCACCGGCCGCGTGCTGCTCGAGGAGCACACGCCCGGCACGCTCGGCATCCCGGCGGCGATCCTTGTCGAGCCGTATGACGACGCCATGGACGCCGCCCGGCGGTTCCTCGACGACGTCGGCTACGTCGGGTTCGCCAACTTCGACTTCAAGCGCGACCGCCGCGACGGGCGTCACGTGTTCTTCGAGGTCAACCCGCGCATCGGCCGCAACAACCACTACGTGACGGCCGCGGGGGCGAACGTCGCCGAGGCGCTCGTCGAGGACGTCGTGCTGGGCCACCGGGCGCAGCCGCGACGTGCTGTGGACGAGGTGCTGTACACGGTGGTGCCGTTCGGGCTGCTCAAGCGGTACATCCTCGACCCTGACCTGCGCGCGCGTCTCGAGCGCGTCGTGCGGCGCGGGGGGCTGGCCAACCCGCTCAAGTACGACGCCGACGCGCGCCCGCTGCGGCGTGTGGTGGTCGAGGCGATCACGCAGAACTACCGCCGCAAGTACGCCCAGCACTATCCCGCGGCCAAGACGGACTGAGAGGCACGACGTGACGAGGGTGAACGAGGTCCTGGACCGGGCCGCCTGGGACGGCGAGGTGAACGCCCTGGGCGGCCACCCGCTACAACTGTGGGGTTGGGGCGAGGTCAAGGGCATGGGGGAGTGGACGCCGCGACGCCTGCGCGTGACCTCGCAGGACGGCGCGCCGCTCGGCCTGGCCCAGGTGCTCGTGCGGCGCCTGCCGGCGCCGTTCAAAGCGTTGAGCTACGTGCCGCGCGGGCCGGTCGTCGCGCCCGACGGAACGGGCGCGGACGTGGCGCGCCGCGAGGTCGCCGAGGCGGTCGTGGAATGGTGCCGCGCACACCTCGGCGGTGTCGGCGTGAGCTTCGAGCCGGCGTGGGCCGAGGGCGTGGCCCTCGGGGTGGCCGGCGCGCGCCGGGCGCGCAACACGATCCTGTACCCCTCGACGCTCATCCTGGACCTGGAACGTGAGCCCGACGCGCTGCTCGCGGACATGCGCAAGTCGACGCGCTACGAGATCCGCAAGGCCCAGCGCGAGGGCCTGGTGGTGCGTCGCGTGACCGGTGAGGACGAGGTGCGCGCCGTGCTCGGGGTCTACCACGAGACCGCCCGGCGCGCGGGGTTCGCCCTGCACGACGACGAGTACTACCTCGCCGTGCACCGTGAGCTGGGCGAGGCCTCACGCCTGGTGGCGGCGTTCGACGAGGACGGCCAGCCGTGCTGCTTCGCGTGGGCCGCGACGTCGTCCAGCACCGCGTTCCTGCTGTACGGAGGGGCGAACGACGCCGGGCGGCGCCTGCGCGCGACCGCCCCCGTGTACTGGGCGTCGATCACCGACGCGCGCGAGCTGGGCGTGGGCGCCTACGACCTCAACGGTCTGCTCAACGACGGCATCGGTGAGTTCAAGCGGAGCTTCGCCAAACACGAGGACCAGCTCGCGGGCACCTGGGACGTGCCGCTCAACGCCGCGCTCCACACGGCGTGGGAGCGGGGTCTGCCGACCGCCAAGAAGGTGGTGCGGCGCCTACGCGGCCGCTGACGGTGCCTCAGCGGCCGAGGCGGCGCCTCAGCGGCCGTAGGGCGTCGTCGAACTCGCGCACACGCAGGGCCTTGAGCCCGGCGGCGTAGACCAGCAGCATGAGCGTGCCCACCGCCGCGGTGACGCCGAAGGCGTGCGCCCAGGTGAGCGTGCCATCGCCGCCCAGCGCCCGGGCGGTGGCCCAGCCGACGGCGGCGGCCACGCCCGCGGCGAGCCCCGCGCGCACGTACAGGCGCAGCACGCGGGCGCCGTCGACGCCGTGCAGCAGGCGGCGCATCCCGGCGACGCGCAGCAGCACCGACACCCAGGTCGACAGCGCGTAGGCCCCGGCGGCGGCCACGGTCCAGTACCGCGGGTCGAGCGACTGCGCGCCGATCAGCAGCGTGACGACCATGGCGCCGGTCGCGAAGATCTGGATGACGAAGATGCTGCGCCCGTCCTCGAACGCGAAGTACATGCGCTTGACCATCACGGTCGCCCCGAGCGCCACGAGCCCCGCGGCGAGCCAGCGCAGCACGGGGGCGCCGGCGGCCACCTGGGAGGGGGCGATCGTGGGCAGCAGCGTCTTGAGCAACGGCCCGGGCACCGTCATCATCACCGCGGTCGAGATCACCGAGAAGATGCCCGCGGTCCGCAGGCCCGTCGACATGGCCGAGCGCACGCCGTCGAGGTCCCGCTCCGCCGCGGCGAGGCTCATGCGTGGGAACAGTGCGGTGATGATCGAGACGACCACGAGGGAGTGGGGCAGCAGGTAGATGGTCAGGGCCTGAGTGAACATGGCGTTGCCCGCCACGATCTCGCCCGGGGCGGCCGCGGCGCCGGCGGCCGAGGTGATGTTCTTGAGCACCACGAGCCCGGCCTGCTCCAGCCCGACGGCCGCGATGGTCCACCCCACGACCTTGCCGGCCGAGCGCAGCCCGATGCCGCGCACCCCGAACCGTAGGCGCCAGTGGAACCCGCCGCGTCGCAGTGCGACCAGCAGCACGGCCGTCTGCGCCGCGATGCCGAGCGTCGCGGTCGCGCTGAGCACAACCGTCTGCGCCGTCGTCCACGCGGCGAGGTCGTTGAGCTCGCCGCCGGCGCGTCCCCAGATCGCGATGAACGCGCCGAACCCGATGACCGAGACCACGTTGTTGGCCATGGGCGCCAGCCCGGTCGCGGCGAACTGGCCGCGCGCGTTGAGCACCTCGCTCAGCACCGAGAACAGCCCGTAGAACAGCACCTGCGGGATGCACCAGAACGCGAACGAGACGGCGAGCGCACGCGCCGCCGGCGGCCACTCGCCGGAGAGCGTGAACAGCCGCACGAGCAGGGGAGAGGCCGCGACCAGCGCCGCGGTGCCGACCACGAGCGCGCTCGTGGCGGCCGTCAGGAGCTTGTCGAGGCGCTCCTGGGTGTTGTCGGACTTGATGGCGTGCATGATCTGCGGCATCAGCACGGCCTGGAGCACGCCTGCGGTCAGCAGCGCGAACAGCATGTTCGGCACGTTGTTGGCGATGTCGAACGCGTTGGCGACCAGCCCTGTGGCGCCGATCGCCCAGATGAGCATGATGTTGCGCACCTGGCCGGACAGGCGCGAGGCGAACGTCCCGATGGTCAGGATCAGCGAGTTGCGCCCGAGGTTCGCCGTCGTGGGTACGGCTGCGCGCGCGGTAGTCGCGTCGGAGCCGGCGGCCGGGCCGGCGGTCCGCTCAGCCGCACTCGGGCTGGCCGTGGCGCCCGCCGCAGTCGCCGTGGCCGCGGGCTGCGGACGGCCGGTCCGGTCGGCGACCGGGACGCGCGGCGGTGGGGTGGGCCGCGAGCCGACGGCGGGGATCAGCTCGGTCGGTGGTGCGGGGGTGGTGTCGCGGGGGTAGCCGACGCGGCGCGCCGGGCGGGGGTCGGCTCCGTGCGGGCGTGCGTGGCGCGGGGGGTGATCGCCGGGGGCGGGCATCCTCAGCCGAGCTCGCTCGTGCCCGCGTACAGGTGCAGCACCGGCACCGTCAGCCGCTCGCGCGCCCGCGAGGCCCAGTCCGCGTGGAAGGTGTCGGCCAGCGCGTGCGGGTAGGTGACCACGACGACCTCCCGGGCGCCGTCGGCGACCGCGGTCGTGAGCGCGGGCAGCGGGTCGTCGCCGGTGATCGCGCCTGTCGCGGTGACGCCGGTCGCTGTGATGGCCGCGAGCGAGGCCCGCAGGGCGTCGGCGGCCTTCGCCTCGGCCTCGATGGCGCCCGAGGGGCCCGAGCGCAGGTCGTCCCACGCCTGGCGCAGGTCGCCTGAGCCGAGGTGCGCGAGCAGCGCGACCAGCACGTTGCGCTCGGTGTCCGCGGGCACGAGCACGCGGAACGCCAACGGGTCGGGGACGCCGTCGCCGTCGCGGTCGCGGTACAGGTCGAGCAGGTGCTCGACGTCGGCGGCGGTGAGCGCGGCCTCGGTCAGCACGAGGACGACGTCCGAGGAGTCGGGCGAAGGTGCGGTCGTCATGTACCGAATCCTGCCAGGCCGTCGGCGGTGGGCGCGTCCGATGGCACCAGCCACCGGGCCAGGAGGGTTCCGGCCGCAGGATCGTGCAGCAGGTGGGCCAGCCGGGAACGGCGCGGTCCGCGCCCTCGCGGCGCCTGGGCTCCCGCGAGGATGCGGCCGGGGGCCGGCCCCTCCACGACGGCGGACGTCGTCAGGCACAGCTCGTCGACCAGCCCGGCCGCATGGAGTGACCCCAGGAGGTGGGGGCCGCCCTCGGTGAGCACGCGCGTGAGCCCGCGCGCGGCCAGGTCGGCCAGCCCCGCGCGCAGATCGGGCTCCTGCGCGCCGTGGACCAGCACGTTCTCGCCGCCCACGGCGCCGCGCGCGGCAGTGGCGCCCGCCTCGCCGGTGATCACCAGCGGTGGGCGGTCACCCGCCAGCGTCGACGGCGGCACGAGTCCGCTGCGCGAGACCAGCGCGAGCCGCAGGGGGGCGGCGCCCTCGGCCAGGTGCGCCAGGTCCGCGGGCCGCTCGATCTGGTCGTACCCCTCCTCGCGCGCGGTGCCGGCGCCGACGACGACGACGTCGGCCAGCGCGCGCAGCACGCGGAACACGCGCAGGTCGGCGTCGTCGTTGAGGTCGCCCGAACGGTGCGAGCCGCCCCATGCCGCGCCGTCGACCGAGGCGACCATATTGGCGCGGACCACTGCGGGCTCGTGGCGATACAGCGCGGCGAGAGCGGCCTCGCCGTCGTCGTCGGGCAGCGGGCGCGTCTGGGGCGCCAGGAGGGTGAGCGCGGGGCCGGCCATGCAGGCAGTCTCGCACTCGCGCGGCGTGGCGTACCTCACACCAGGCCGGTGCTGACGACGCGTAACCTTGACCACCGTGACGAGCGCCACGACCGATGCCCCCCGCCCCGTCGTCGACGCGCCGCATGTCGGCTCGCTCACCTCGGTGCGGCCCGTGGCCTCCCGGCAACGGCTGCTCGCGGACCTCGTGCCGCCCCGCCACTTCGCCGGGGCGCGGTTCGAGACCTACCGCGCGAACCCCTCGTTCCCCAGCCAGGCCGCCACGGTCGCCCGCCTTGAGGACGTGGCGCGGCAGATCACGGCGCCCGCGCGCCCGCGCGGACTGTTCGCCGCCCGCCGCCGGGCCACGGCGCCGGCCGTCTACCTCGACGGCGGCTTCGGCGTCGGCAAGACGCACCTGCTGGCCGCGCTCGCGCACGCCGTCGGGGTCGAGCACACGGCGTATGGGACGTTCGTCGAGTACACCAACCTGGTCGGCGCGCTCGGGTTCCTGCCCACGGTCGAGGCCCTGGCGGCCAAGCGGCTCGTGTGCGTCGACGAGTTCGAGCTCGACGACGCGGGGGACACCACGCTCATGAGCCGGCTGCTGCGCGAGCTGACCGACCGCGGGGTCGCCCTGGCCGCCACCAGCAACACGCTGCCTGGGGCCCTGGGCGAGGGGCGGTTCGCCGCCGAGGACTTCCTGCGCGAGATCCAGGCGCTGGCCGCACGCTTCGAGGTGCTGCGCGTCGACGGCGACGACTACCGCCACCGCGCCGTCGTGACGGACGCCGAGCCGCTGCCCGCCGAGGTCGCCGAGTCGTTCGCCGCCGCCCGCCCCGACGCGACCCTCGACCAGTTCGACGATCTGCTCGACCACCTGGCCACGGTGCACCCGAGTCGGTACGGCGCGTTGCTGGACGGCGTCGGAGTGGTCGCGCTGACCGGCGTACGGCCGGTGGCCCGGCAGGACGTCGCGCTGCGGCTGGTGGTGCTCGTGGACCGGCTCTACGACCGCGACGTGCCGGTGCTGCTGTCCGGGCACGGAGCGGTCGACACACGCGGGCTGTTCACCGAGGAGATGCTGCGCGGGGGGTATCGCAAGAAGTACTACCGGGCGCTGTCACGCCTGGGCGCGCTCGCCGAGGACGGGCGCGCGCTGGCGACCTCGGGTGGTTGAGCCCGTCAAAACCAGCGGGTGGTTTCGACAGGCTCAACCACCGGGATGGCGGGCCTCAGGTCTCGTCAAGCAGGCGCCGCTGCTCGGCGACGTCGAAGTCCGCCGGCGGCCAGCCCAGGTCGAGTGACCGCAGGGCGTCGAGCAGCAGTTCGGTCACCGCGAGTCGGGCGAACCACTTCCGGTCGGCCGGCACCACGTGCCAGGCGGCGACGTCGGTCGAGGTCTGCTCAAGCATCTCCTGGTAGGCGTCGAGATAGTCGCCGAACCGTGCGCGCGCGGCGAGGTCGCCCGGGTTGTACTTCCAGTGCTTCTCGGGCCGGTCGAGCCGCTCGCGCAGCCGAGCCTTCTGCTCGTCGCGGGAGACGAGGAGCGCGACCTTGACGATGACCGTCCCGGCGGCGGCCACCTCGGCCTCGAACGCGTTGATCTCCTCGTAGTGCGCGCGCCACGTCTCCTCGGGCTCCAGGCCGTCGACGCGCACCACGAGGACCTGCTCGTAGTGCGAGCGGTCGAACACGCCGATGTACCCCGGTCTCGGCAGCGCGTTGCGGATGCGCCACAGATACCCGTGCGACGCCTCCTCGGCCGTGGGCACGCCGAACGCGCGGTGCTGCACGCCCTGGGGGTCGACCAGGCCGACCACGTGCCGGACGATGCCGCCCTTGCCCGCCGTGTCGAGCCCCTGGAGCACGAGCAGCACCGAGCGCGAGCCGCCCGAGCGGCCGTGTGCGAACAGCCGCTCCTGCAACTGCGCCAACTCGAACGCGTGCGCGGCGACCAGCCGCTCGGCGTCGTCGCGGTCGCCGTCCCAGCCGGGCGTGCCGTTGCAGTCGAGCTCGCGCACGTCCACCTTCTTGCGCCACCGCAAGGCCCGGGTGGGGGACTTGTCCCAGTGCCCTTCGAGCTTGCGCAAGATGTCGTCGTCTGGGGTGCGCTCCAGATCCTGTTTGCTGTGCCGTCCGCTCATCGAGAACTCGCCGCTCCTCCTGCGCCGGTGTCACCTGGTGCGCGAGCGTAACCCCAGGTCGTCAGGCTCGCGCGCGAAGGACCACGGTGGCGCCGGGCGGCACGAGCAGGCCACGCTCGTCGAGCGACGAGTCGGGTGACCAGGCCGCCGCCAGCTCCCACCTCGCGGCGGGACCCGGCGCCACCTCCTCGAGGGGAGCGCGCATCGTCTCGCCGTCCCAGCCGAGGACGACGGCGAGGCGCCCGCGGCGGACGGCGAGCGTCGTCGCGCCGCTGCGCAGGTCGACGTCGAGCGCGAGCTCCCCGGCCGCGTCGGCGCGCAGCGCGGCGAGGCGCGCGCACCACGCCAGCAGCCTCGCGGACGCGGGCGAGTCCTGGCCGACGGGCGCGTGGTCGGTGTCCAGGACGAGCGGCGTGCCCGCGAGCATGGCGAAGGCGAGCGTGGTCGCACGGGTGTCGGGGTCTGCCGGCGCGTGCGGGGCGCCGGGCGGCGCCCACGGCATGGTGCGGCGTGCTCCGGGTAGCCGGGTGAGGTCTCCGACCACGATGGACGCCGCATGCGCCGTGGTGGGGTGGCGGCGGCGCACCAGGCGGTCCGCGCGCAGCGGCAGCCGCGCGGTGGGCGTGAGCGTCTTGGCCAACCGGCGCAGTTGGTCGAGGGTCGCCGGGTTGGGCGGCGCGGTCTGCTCCAGGACGCGGCTGAGCGCCCCCGTCAGCCGATCGGAGCGGCCCGGCCCGTCGACGAACAGCGTCAGCCCGCGGCCGACCTCCTGTGCGACGGTGACGGTCGCCTCGGCGAGCTCGGCGATCCACGGCACCGGCGAGCCGTCGGCCAATGCCTCGACGTCGAGCGACAGGCCGTCCACATGCAGGTCGGCGAACCACCGTTCGGCGTCGGACAGCAGGAAGTCGCGCACTCCGCGGCTCCCCGAGCCCGAGAGGTTGAGCCGCCCGTCCACGGCATAGGGGCCGAACGTCTCAAGGCCCAAGCCCTCGCAGACCGCCCAGCGGTGCGGCGGCGTCAGGACGACGGCCAGGCCGTGGGCGTGCGCGGCGTCGACGAAGCGGGCCAGGGCCAGGACGCCGCCCAGCGGCTCGTGCACAGCGAAGAGGCGAACGCCGCCGGTCGGCCCGACGTCCGGGTCGTAGGCCGCGAGCGGCGCCAGCTCGACGCCGTGGATCCCCAGGGCCGCGATGTCCGGCAGGAGCGAGGCGGCGGCGTCGAGGGTTCCGGCGCGCGTGGCCGTGGCCACGTCGAGGTGGAGCAGGACGCCCCCCGTGATGTCGGGCGGCCGCCAGGCGTCGTCGCTCCACCCCGACAGCGGCGTCGGCACGCGCGAGAGCCCGTGGACGCCCTCGGGGAACGCGGTTCCGGTGGGGTCGGCCAGCGCCGGACGGCCGTCGATGGAATACCCGAACCGGGTCCCGGCGTCGAGCTCGCGGTCGGCGCCCCAATAGCCGGGTTTGTGCGCGCCGACCAGCCGTAGCGGGTGCGCCTGGGCGCCATCGGGACCCGGGACGACGACGTCGACGGTGCGTGCGCGCGGCGCCCAGACGATGGGCCGGGGGCCGGGCCATGAGACCGTCGGACCCGGCTGCGGGGGACGGGACCCTGTGCTCACGGCGGTCAGGCTAGGCGCCCATCGCCCGCCCGCAGGCGAGTGCGTGTCGTGCGTCGCGCCGAAGGGCGTGTGAGGACGACCACAGTGCGGCTCTCGACGGTCACCGCCGTGCCCGCCGGGTGCGACTTGCGGCGGGAGAGCGCGCCGTCGGTGTCGAGCACGGTCGTCCACCGCGCGCCGTAGGCGGCGGGGGGCAGCACGAAGTCGAGCGGGTCGGAGTGCGCGTTGAACAGCAGGAGGAACGCGTCGTCGACGAGCGGAGAGCCGCGGCGGTCGGTCTCGCGCATGGCGTCGCCGTTGAGGAACACCATGAGCGACCGGGCGTAGCCATTGGTCCAGTCCGTGCCGTCCATGCGCTGCCCGGTCAGGTCGAGCCAGTCGATCTCGGGCAGGTCGCCCGATCCGTCGAGCGCGGGTGATGTGGCGCCGAGTCCCGCGCCCGCGAAGAACGCGCGGCGGTGCAGCACAGGGTGGTCGCGGCGCAGCCGCACGAGCCGGCGTGTGAACTCCAGCAGGCCGGCCTCGTCGGGGCCGAGGTCCCAGTCCATCCACGCCGTCTCGTTGTCCTGCGCGTAGGCGTTGTTGTTGCCGCCCTGCGTGCGGCCCAGTTCATCGCCGTGCGCCAGCATCGGCACGCCCTGGCTCAGCAGCAGGGTCGCCAGGAGGTTGCGGCGCTGACGCGCGCGCAGCGTGCGGATGGCCGGGTCGTCGGTCGGCCCCTCGACGCCGCAGTTCCATGACCGGTTGTGGCTCTCGCCGTCCTGGCCGCCCTCGCCGTTGGCGTCGTTGTGCTTCTCGTTGTACGACACCAGGTCGGTCAGGGTGAACCCGTCATGCGCGACGACGAAGTTGATGCTCGCGATCGGCTTGCGGCCGCTGTGCTCGTACAGGTCGCTGCTGCCGGTCAGACGGCTGGCGAACTCGGGCAGGGTGGCGGGCTCGCCGCGCCAGAAGTCGCGCACCGTGTCGCGGTAACGGCCGTTCCACTCGGTCCACAGGGGCGGGAACCCGCCCACCTGATAGCCGCCGTCGCCCAGGTCCCACGGTTCGGCGATGAGCTTGACCTGAGAGATCACCGGGTCCTGGTGCACGATGTCGAAGAAGGCGCTGAGCCGGTCGACCTCGTGGAACTGCCGGGCGAGCGTCGCGGCCAGGTCGAAGCGGAACCCGTCGACGTGCATCTCGGTCGTCCAGTAGCGCAACGAGTCCATGATGAGCTGCAGCACGGCGGGTGAGCGCATGAGCAGCGAGTTCCCGGTGCCGGTCGTGTCGAAGTAGTGCGCCTCGTCGCCGTCGACCAGACGGTAGTAGGCGGCGTTGTCGATGCCCTTGAAGCTCAGCGTCGGGCCCAGGTGGTTGCCCTCGGCGGTGTGGTTGTAGACGACGTCGAGGATCACCTCGATGCCGGCCTCGTGCAGCGCCTTGACCATGGTCTTGAACTCGAGCACCTGCTGGCCGCGCGTGCCGTAGGCGGCGTAGCCATTGTGCGGGGCGAAGAACCCGATGGTGTTGTAGCCCCAGTAGTTGGCGAGCCCCTTGGACTGCAGCGTCGAGTCCTGCACGAACTGGTGCACCGGCATGAGCTCGACGGCGGTGACGCCGAGGCGCGCGAGGTGCTCGACGACGGCGGGGTGCGCCATGCCCGCGTAGGTGCCGCGCAGCTCGGGCGGCACGTCGGGGTGGCGCATCGACATGCCCTTGACGTGCGCCTCGTACAGCACCGTGTCGTGGTAGTCGATCTGCGGCGGGCGGTCGTGGCCCCAGTCGAAGAACGGGTTCACGACGACGGAGGTGAGCGTGTGCGGAGCCGAGTCCGTGCCCGACGGCGCCGCGCCCGTGACGGCGACGTCCGCGTCGTCGAACGGGTAGGAGAACAGCGACTGGTCGCCGTCCGCCTGCCCGTCGATCGCGCGCGCATACGGGTCCAGCAGCAGTTTGGTGGGGTCGCACCGGTGCCCGGAGGCCGGGTCCCACGGCCCGTGCACGCGGTAGCCGTACCGCTGGCCTGGGCCGACGCCCGGCAGGAACACGTGGAAGACGTGCGCGTCGACCTCGTGCAGGTCGACGCGCCGCTGCGAGCCGTCGTCGTCGAGCAAACACAGTTCGACGCGCTCGGCGACCGAGGAGAAGAGCGCGAAGTTGGTCCCGGTGCCGTCGAAGGTCGCGCCGAGCGGGTACGGGCGTCCTGGCCACGTCTGCATGCCCACGATCCTCACAGACCGCCGAGGGCGTGGCGCGGTGGGATCGGCGACACGCCAGGGACGCGCGGGCGCGGCGTGCGGTAGACCACAATGGCGCCATGAGCACCCAGCCTTCCCCCGCGCCCGCGGCCGACGAGGCGCAGCCGCACGCCCGTCGCCTCCTGCAGGAGTCGCTGGCCTCCGCCGGCCGCATCGCCCTCAAGCAGCCCGCGCCCGCGCCCGACGCCGACCCCCGGGCCGGTGGTGACGCGAGCAAGGCGCCGACGTCCCTGTCCGCCGTCGAGCTGCACCCGATCGAGGGCGACTCCAGCGGGAAGTCCTGGGACGACCCCGACGAGCTGTGACACCACGACGGACAGTCGCGGCGCCCGTCCCGGCGCGCGTGGTGTTCGTTGTCCTTGGCGCGCTAACGCGGGCGCCGGTCCGCGGCGACCGGGATCAGGCGCGGCATTCCCGGCGGGGCCACCTCGCTGACGGCGAGGTAGCGCGCTTCGGCGCGGTGCAGGCGGATGTGCTCGTCGAGCGACCACTCGGGGCCGTTGGTCAGCACCATGCCGCACGAGCAGTCGATCTCCACACCGCCGTCGGGCCGTCGACGCAGGTCGCCGACGGTCACATGGGACGCGCGGGCCGCCGCCTTGGCGCGGTGCATGGTCGCCGAGACGGCCGGCTCGTGGGGACTCACGGTCGCCGAGCCTAACGCCCCGCTCCGTGGGTGTGCGCGACGCCGAGCGCGTGCAGGCGCTCATGCTCCTCGCGCTCGCGCATCCGGGCGGCGACGCGCGCCTGGACGTCGGCTCGCCGCAGGGGCGGGACCGTCCGGGGTGGGACCTTGCGCGGCGGGAGCTCGGCCAGGAGCGCGTCGACGACGGCGGCGATCTGCGCCGCGGCGCGCTCGCACGGCTCGCGCGTGGAGGCCGCCGCGCCGGCCTGCACACCCGTGACCTTGCGGACGAACTGCTCGGCGGCGGCCCGCACCTCCGCGTCGGTCGCGGGTGGCTCGAGGCCGCGCAGCGTGGTGATGTTCCGGCACATGCCCTCGACGCTACGCCGGTCCCAGCGCCCGGGAGACGACAAAACCCTCGGCGTGAGCCGAGGGTTTTCGTGGTGGGCGATACTGGGATCGAACCAGTGACCTCTTCCGTGTCAGGGAAGCGCGCTACCGCTGCGCCAATCGCCCGGAGGCCTGCCGGCTACGGTCCGAGGACCGATTCGAAGGCGAACCGAGAGCGGATGACGGGACTCGAACCCGCGACCCTCACCTTGGCAAGGTGATGCTCTACCAACTGAGCCACATCCGCATAGCCAGAACGTCTGAGGTTTCCCTCCGCGTTCAGCGCCTCCGGAACTGTAGACGACCGGACGCCCCGAGGTCCAATCACCGGGCCCATGCCCGCCCGCTCTACGATCACGCGGTGACCACCTTCGACGACGGCGCCGTGCTGCGCCCCGCCCGGCCGGGAGACGAGCCCGGCATCCTCGCCTGCGTCCAGGCGCTCGCCGTCTACGAGCGCGCGCCCGACGCCGTCGAGACCACGCCCGAGGACCTGACCCGCGCGCTGTTCGGCCCCGCACCCGCGGCGTTCGCGCACGTCGTCGAGGTCGACGGGCAGATCGTGGGGATCGCCGTGTGGTTCCTCACGTTCTCGACCTGGACCGGGCGGCACGGCGTGTGGCTTGAGGACCTGTTCGTGGTCCCCGAGCATCGCGGCAAGGGGTACGGACTGGGGCTGCTGCGCACGCTGGTGGGCGTGGCGCGCGAGCGTGGGTACCGCCGGCTCGAGTGGTCGGTGCTGCGGTGGAACGCGCCGTCGATCGCGCTCTATCAGGCGGTGGGCGGGCGGCCGCAGGAGGAGTGGGTGACCTACCGGCTCACCGGCGGCGAGTTGGAGGCGTTCGCGGCGGGGGAGCGGTTGCGGGCCTGAGCGCCCGGCAGCCAAGGCGCCCCACCACGGGAGAAGCCCCGGTTCGAGGAACCGGGGCTTCTGGGATGGTGGGCGATACTGGGATCGAACCAGTGACCTCTTCCGTGTCAGGGAAGCGCGCTACCGCTGCGCCAATCGCCCGTGCCTGATCGCTCAGGACGCGAGGTGGGTACGGGATTCGAACCCGTGTATACGGCTTTGCAGGCCGCTGCCTCGCCTCTCGGCCAACCCACCTTGAGACGTGCTCTCCCTGGCGTGCAGAGAGTGGGCCTCCGAGCGGATGACGGGACTCGAACCCGCGACCCTCACCTTGGCAAGGTGATGCTCTACCAACTGAGCCACATCCGCGCGGCCGGTGCGTTCAGGGGTGACCCCCGGCGTCCGGCGCGTCCCAAACACTAGTTGACTCATCGCGAGCACGTCCAATCGCCGGTGAGCGCCTCGCGGTCAGTACCGTTCGTCTCGTGCCAGACCTCGCGCCAGAGCCCTCATCCTGGGCCCGCTTCTCCGGCCGCCTCGCCACGGGAGCCGTCGAGTGCGTCGACCTCGCCGTCTCGCCCGAGCGGCTGCGCGCCGGGCTGTGGTTCGTCGTCGCCGACTTCGAGGCCGACCTGGGCGGCGGGACCACGGGGCGGCCCGGGCGGGCGCGCGCCTGGCGGTTCGCGCACGTCGCCGACGACGCGGCGCGCGGCGCCGCGCCACGCGAGGGCGCGCGCCGCGACGGGACCGGCGCGGGCGGTGACGGCGCACGGTGGGTCGGGCCGCCGTCGGACGCCTGGCGGACGTCACTCGGTCGCGGCGCCTACCAGGAGGCCGTCGCCCGGGTGCGCGAGCGGGTGCGCGAGGGGGACGTCTATCAGGCCAACGTGTGCCGCGTGCTCGCCGCACCGCTGCCCGTCGCCGACGACGGCGCCGAGCCCGACGCGGCCGCGCTCGCGGCGTTGCTGGCGGCGGGCAACCCCGCACCGCATGCGGCGGCGATCCACGTGCCCGCGGGAGGCGTCGTCGACCCGGTCTGGGTGGTCTCCGCCTCGCCCGAGCTGTACCTGGCGCTCGACCACGACACGCTGGTCTCGGGGCCGATCAAGGGCACCGCGCGTACGCCCGGCGGGCTCAGCGACAAGGACCGCGCCGAGAACGTCATGATCACCGACCTGGTCCGCAACGACCTGCAGCGCGTGTGCCGGGCGGGCAGCGTCGAGGTCAGCGACCTGCTCGCCGTCGAACGCCACCCAGGGCTCGCACACCTGGTCTCCCGCGTGCGCGGCTTGCTCACCGACGACGTCGCCGCCGCGCCCGACCTGTGGTGGCGCGTGCTCGCGGCGACGTTCCCGCCCGGCTCGGTGTCCGGGGCGCCCAAGTCGTCGGCGCTGCGGCTCATCGCGGAGCTCGAGCCGACGCCGCGCGGGCCCTACTGCGGTGCTGTCGGTTGGGTCGACGGCGACGCCGGACGGGCCGAGCTCGCCGTCGGGATCAGGACCTTCTGGTGGGAGCGTGGCGCCGCGGGGACCGGGACGCTGCGGTTCGGCACCGGAGCGGGCATCACGTGGGGCAGCGACCCCGAGGCCGAGTGGCGCGAGACCCAGCTCAAGGCCGAGCGGCTCGTCGGGCTCGCGAGCCGGCCGCCCACCGACCGGCCCGCGTGACGCCATCGGGCGCCCCGCGACGCCGGGGGAACATCGGAGGGGCGCGGGACGCGCGCGAGGCGGCACACGGCGCGCGGCGTCGGGCAGACTGCGGGCATGAGCACGGTGGTGTGGGTCGACGGCGAGTTGGTCGGACAGTCGCAGCGGGCGCTGAGCGCGGTGGACCACGGGGTCACCGTCGGCGACGGCGCCTTCGAGACGTGCACGCTCGTGGGCGGCACGGTGTTCGCCCTCACACGCCACCTGCGCCGCCTCGACCGGTCGCTGCGCGGTCTGGGCCTCACACCCGCGACCGACCTTGAGGCGCGCGTGCGGCAGGGCATCGAGGCGGTGCTCGCGCGCGCCGGCGACATCGACGGACGCCTGCGCCTGACCGTGACCTCCGGGATCGGGCCGCTCGGCTCGGGGCGGGGGCAGGCGCGCGAGACCGTCGTCGTCGCGGCCGCCGCCTCGACCATGAGGCCGCAGTCATGGTCGGTGCGCTCACCGTGGGTGCGCAACGAGCGGTCAGCCGTCGCGGGGCTCAAGACGACGTCATACGCCGAGAACGTCGTGGCGCTCGCGGACGCCGTGGCGCGCGGCGGCGACGAGGCGCTCCTGGCCAACACCGTCGGGGCGCTGTGCGAGGGGACCGGATCGAACGTCGTCGTCGAGCGTGCGGGCCAACTGCTGACGCCCGCGCTGGAGACCGGCTGCCTGGCCGGCATCACCCGCGAGCTGCTGCTCGAGTGGGGCGCCGAGGACGGTCTGCCCGTGCGCGAGGCCGAGCCCGGCGAGCTGCCGTTCTCCGTGCTCGACGACGTCACGGCCGGGCGCGCACACCTCGCGCTGACGTCGTCCGGGCGCAACGTGCAGCCGGTGACATCGCTCGACGGCGTCGCCGTCGAGGCGGGGCCGCTCACGATGGCGGCGCGAGCGCTGTTCGAGCGGCGGATGCGCGAGCGGACCGACCCCTGACCTGCGCGGCGCGCACGCGGGTTTGGAGGCTCGGCGGGATCCTTGCTACTGTCATCCACGCAATCGGGCGATTGGCGCAGTGGTAGCGCGCTTCGTTCACACCGAAGAGGTCACTGGTTCGAACCCAGTATCGCCCACCCTCTCGAAAGGCCCTCTGACCAGCGAAAACGCTGAGTGCGGAGGGCCTTTTGCTTTGCCTCAGGAGGCCCAAGGACGCTTCTGCTGGCGCTACTGCTGGCTTACCGATACGACCGTGCGCGGCCTTGGACGCACGGCAGCGGACATGCCGGCGCGGCCGGCGGTGTTGCTGGCTCCGCTGCTGGCTCTGTGCTCGGCCGAGCACGACATCGCCCGGCCATCCTGTGCGGGACGACCGGGCTCGTCGCTGGTGCGGCGATCAGCCGCGCTCCGGCGGAGGTGGATCCCCTGAACGGTTCCCGTCACCCGGGAGTTTGAAGAGTGGGTCCATGTGCCAGTCGGGACCGACGTCTTCGACGCTGGCGAACTGATTCATGAACGTCGCACCTTCTCGGATGAGGGGCCGCAGTTCGTGACGGTAGATGCGCTCGGTCGTCGACGTGTCGGAGTGCCCGACGACGTGGGCGATGTGTTCGACGGCGGCGCCCCCAGCAGACATGAGCGAGACGAACGAGTGCCGCAACTCGCGCGGAGTCCAGTCCTTGGGGTCGACCGACGGGACCAACTTGAGCGCCGATCGGAAGGGTCTGCACCGCGCAGATGCTCGACCGACTGGCCTTGATCGAGTCGTGGGTTCCGTGCGTGGTCGACCCGGTCGACGGCGTCCTGCCCGGCGACTCCCAGGCCGACCTGGAAGAGCTGTGCGAGGACGGGCTGATCAGTGAGGACGAGGTCGACCAGGTTCTCGACGCCCGTGAGTAACCGGCGCGCGGGTACCCACGCTGCGGCGTGCACCGCTGTCCGCGGCGGGGTGCTGCTGGACTCGCTGTGTTCTGTCGCCGGTCAGGCGCTCTCGCGCACGATCACCTGTGAGGGTGTGTGGTCCCAGGGTCCGGGGTCGACGCCGATCGCGACGCGCGCGGCGCGCCGGCCATAGGCGGCGGCGTCGATCCGCACGGTTGTCAGCGACGGTGACCAGAGGCGTCCGTGGGCGCCTTCGTCGAAGCCGATCACGGCAAGGTCGTCGGGCGCGCGGAGTCCGAGGTGCGTCAGCGACGCCAGGACGGCGACCGCGACCACGTCGTCGTAGCCAGCGACTGCGGTCACGGCGCTTTCGGAGACGAGCCGTGCGACGGCCGTGCGTCGCGGCTCGGGCGGCTCGCCGAGGTCGATGGTCACTGGGACTGGTGGGTCCAGGCCGAGCTCGGCGGCTGCAGTCATGGCGTACTCGAGCCTCGCGGCGATGAGCCGGTCGTCTCCGGGCGGTAGGGCCATCGCGATCCGCTGGTGGCCGCGCTGGGCGAGGTAGTGCAGTTGGGTGCGGGTGTGCAGGGCAAGACCCGCAACGAGTCCACCGGCGGTGCCGACGATGTCTCCTCCGTCGTCGGTGGTCAGCCGGGTCAGGTCGATGACCGCGCGGGGTGCGACGACGTCGAGCACCTCGGGCGGGATGGCGCCGGCGCCGGTCTGGACGAGCAGCGTGTGCCCGTGTGCGGTCAGCTCGGCTCGCATGCCGTCGACGAGGGACTCGAGGCTGTTGCCGCCGGTGATCGCGCCGACGTGGAGCAGCACGATCCGCGAACGACCCTCGCGCAGGGCGCGCGCCACGGCGTGCGGCGTGTACCCCAGATCGTGTGCCGCCGCGCGGACCCGAGCCTGGGTCGGCGCGGGGATGGTCTGGCCGGGGGTGCGGTTGAGCACGAAGCTGACGGTGGCAGGCGAGACGCCCGCCGCGGCCGCGACGTCCTTGATCGTCACGCGTGGGGTTTTGACCCGCTCGCGGTATCGGCCTCGTGGCATGACCTGGGACTCTATCGCTAAATGGATATAGTGACTACGGTCACCGGGGTCGCATGCACAGCGAAGTCACCGAAGGAGCGCGCGCATGAGGGCATGGCAGTTCGAGGGCCTGGAGAAGGGTCTGGTGCTGAACGAGGTTCCCGAGCCGGAGCCGGGTGAGGGGGAGGTGGTCGTCGCCGTGCGCGGGTCGGGTCTGTGCCACTCGGACCTGACGTACATGAAGAACCCTGCGGCGATGCCGTTCTTGCCGATGACCGAGGGGCACGAGATCGCCGGGGTGATCGCGAAGATCGGTCCCGGGGTCACTGGGTGGAGCGTGGGGGACCGGGTCGGGGTGTGCCCGTCGGGTGTCGCGGCCCCGGCAGGGGTGTTCCGGCACGGCGGGTTCGCCGACCAGCACGTGTGCCCCGCAGCCGACCTCGCCCGGGTTCCGGACGGGCTGAGCTGGGCGCTGGCCGCCGCGGCGACCGACGCGGGCATGACGTCCTACCACGCGATCATTAAGCGCGGTGGGGCGTCCGCCGGGAAGAAGGTCGGTGTGATCGGGTACGGCGGGCTCGGGCAGATCGCCACCCGCGCCGCGGTGCTGGCCGGCGCCGAGGTGCACGTGTGCGAGCCCAAGACCGAGGTCTGGGACCTGGCGCGCGAGGCGGGCGCCGTCGGCGTCGTCGCGGACGCCGCCGAGTGGGCCAAGCAGGGCTTCGACCTAGTCGTGGACTTCGCCGGGTACGGCACCACCGACAAGGCGCTCGCCGCGGTCAAGCAGAAGTTCGGCGGACGCGGCGAGCCCGGCAAGGTGGTCCAGGTGGGCCTGGGCACGGGCAGGCTCGACGTCGCGGTGCATCAGCTGCTCGGCCGCGACCTGGTCGGGTCCCTGGGCGGGACGGTCCAGGACATCGAGGAGCTGTACGACCTCATGGTCCGCGGCGAGCTGACCCCGTACGTGACCCAGATCGGGTTCGAGGAGATCGGCGCGGGCCTCGAGCGGCTCGCGGCCGGCAAGGTCACCGGGCGACTGGTCGCGGTGTGGGGTGAGGACGGGTGAGGACGGTCCAGGTCACCGGGCCCGACGTGGCCGAGTGGGTCGAGGTCCCCGAACCGACCTGCGGGCCGGGCGACGTGCTGCTGGCGATCAAGGCATGCGGAATCTGCGGGTCGGACGCGATGTACACCGCCGTGGGCGGCATCCCGCCGCATCAGGGCGCCACGATCCTGGGCCACGAGCCGGCCGCAGAGGTCGTCGAGGTCGGCGTCGACGTCACCGGCATCGCGGTCGGCGACCACGTCGTCGTCGACACCATGGCCTTCGCTGACGGGCTGCTCGGCAGCGGCGGAGCACAGGGTGCGATGGCGCCCCTCGTTGTCGTGAAGGGCTTCCAGCCGGGCAAGCAGCTCAAGGTCATCCCGCCCGAGGTGCCGTGGGACGTCGCCGCGCTCAACGAGCCCATGGCGGTCGCGATGCATGGAGTCAACCGGTCCGAGCCCAAGCCGGGCGACAAGGTCGTCATCTTCGGCGCTGGTCCCATCGGCCTGGGCGCACTGCTCGGCTTCAAGTCCAAGGGCGTCGCACACGTCGTCGTCGTGGACATCCTGCCGACCCGCCTGGACAAGGCCCTGCGGGTGGGCGCCGACGCCGTGATCAACTCCGCCGAGGAGGACGTCGCCACCCGGCTCGTCGAGCTGCACGGCCAGGCGCCGGCGAGCGTCACTCCCGGCGCCCGCCCGGACACCGACGTCTACTACGACGCCGCTGGGGCGCCTGCCGTCATCCACACAGTGCTGGCGGCGGCCAAGCGCGAGGCGCGGTTGACGATC
Organism: Xylanimonas ulmi; assembly: GCF_004216535.1. Taxonomy (NCBI): domain Bacteria; kingdom Bacillati; phylum Actinomycetota; class Actinomycetes; order Micrococcales; family Promicromonosporaceae; genus Xylanimonas; species Xylanimonas ulmi. The sequence continues at coordinate 1,430,040 of NZ_SGWX01000001.1, read as the reverse complement.
GTCGCGGTGCACAAGCACCCAGTCGAGATCGACCTCGGCCAGATCCTCACCACCGAGATCACCATCCGCATGTCGATGGGCTACCCGACCGAGATATTCCAGGTCACCGACGACATCGTCGGCAACTGGAACAAGTACGCGCTGATCATCAGCGACCGGCTCCCGTTCGACCGCGCGCTTGAAGCACTCGATCTCGCGAAGACCCCGGGCGCCGCCGACAAGGTCACCGTCGTCTTTGACTGACGACCCGCAGATGCGAAGGAGACAGCCCGTGAGAAGGCTCGAAGACAAGGTCGCCGTCATTACCGGCGCCGGCAGCGGCATGGGGCGGGCCACCGCCCGACTGTTCGTCGCCGAGGGCGCCAAGGTCGTCATCGCCGACATCAACGACGACAACGCCAAGGCAGCGGCGGATGAGTTCGGCGACGCGGCGATCGCCGTGCACGTCGACGTCTCGAAGGCCGACGACGTTCAGGCGATGCTCGACGCCGCCGTCACAACGTTCGGCAAGGTCGACATCCTGTTCAACAACGCGGGCTTCAGCGGCCCCCACCAGCCGCTGGACGCCGTTGACGACGCTTTCCTCGACACCCTGTACGGGGTCAACCTCCGCGGCGTGTACCTCGGCATCAAGTATGTGATCCCACACCTCCGGGCGAACGGAGGCGGCGTCGTCATCAACACCGCCTCCGCGATGGGGCTCAAGGGGCGTAAGGGCCTGGCCGCCTACGGGGCGATGAAGGGCGGCGTCGTCGCCCTCACCTATGGCGCTGCGCTGGATCTGGCGGAGGACAACATCCGGGTCAACTCCATCTGCCCCGGCATGATCTTCACCGGCCTAGCCGGTGCTGCCGCCGACGGGTCCAGCAAGGTGCCGGACTATGCCGGCGCTTCGGCACTGGGGCGGTTCGGAAGGGCCGAGGAGATCGCCTCCGCCGCGCTGTTCCTCGCCTCCGACGACTCGTCGTTCGTGACCGGGGTGAACCTCCCCGTGGACGGCGGCATGGTCGCCGGGTAGCCGCGATCAGCCCTGCCAGCGCCGGCTCGACCGGAGATGCCTGCTCGAGCCGGCACTGGCGGAGCGATGCCGCCGACATGGATGCGGACGACGAACCGCAAGAGCTGGCATCTGGGGGCCAACGGCGTGGTGCCGCGGGCCAGTTTCAGGCGCCGTCAACAGCGCAGGTTCATCGCATATCGATCGGTTCGAACACCCTGTCCACGAGAGGCGTGGAGCGTCGTGGTTGCGCCGGTACGGCTCGGTGTACCCGCGACGCGAGGACCTCGGCTGCACCGTGGCCCTCGCGCCTGCATCACCGAAGACCGCTCATCCCCTCGCTGGTGCCGCCCGCTCGCTCACACCAGTTCGACGTTGTCGGCCTGTGGTCCCCGGTCACTCTGCCTCACCTTGAACCGGACCCGATCGCCCTGTTCCAGGACCTCGACGCCCTGCAGGACCGACACGTGCACGAAGAGGTCTGCGCCCCCGGCATCGGGCGTGATGAAGCCGAACCCGCGCTCGGCGTCATAGCGCGCGACGGTGCCTTCGCCTCCGCGCACGGGCCCACCGGACGCCGCAGGACGGCCGGACCGGCCGCGATCCGTGCCCGGGCGGGTACCTCCGGAGCTGCCGACGAGCTGTACGTTGCGGGCGTTCGGGCCACGGTCTCCGTCGACGACGTCGTACGTCACTCGATCGCCGTCGGACAGTTCGGTCAGCCCTCGATCGAGCGCGTTGACGTGGACGAAGACGTCGTCGCCGCCCGCGTCGGGGGCGATGAACCCGAAGCCTTTGACGTCGTCGTACCACGACACGGTGCCGTCCGCGCCGTCGGACACCGGCCGCGCGACCGTAGCCCCGAGCGGCAGCACATGGTCTGCCTGGGGACCCCTTGCGCCGTCGACTACGAGGAACGCCAACCGCTGCCCCTGCGAGATGACGCCGCCTCCCACGATGGCCGAGCTGTGGACGAAGATCTCGGCGCCACCGTCGTCGGGCTGGGCGAAGCCGTAGCCCTTGGCCGGCTCATACCAGGTGACGGTGCCGAGCACGCCCAGCGGTGCGTCGGCGGCGCGGTCGCCCGTGACCCTGACGCGGCGCGCCTGCGGACCGCGGTCGCCCTCTCCCACCTCGAACTCGACGGCCTGCCCCTCGCGGAGCTGTCTCGCTCCGTCGTCGCCGACGATCTCGGACGCATGCACGAACAGGTCCTCGGCCTCGTTCCCGACGTCGATGAAGCCGAACCCTCGATCGGCGTCGAACCATCGGACAGTTCCCTGGGGCACCTAGGACTCCTCGTCTCGTCAAACGTTGTTGTCGTCCAGTGTCCCCGACAGAACACAGTCGTGCGGGCTCGTGGTTGTCAATGATGGGTGCCGGTGTGCCGGAGCCACCGTCGACTCGGGTGTCCGCCAGGACGCCAGTGCTGGCCGTGCCGCCCATAAGCGCGGACTGTGGAGGCCACGAGCCAGGGCGGGGCGACATCCCACTCGTCACCGCCACGTCGATGACGTCCTCGGCGACGTCGTCGTCGCCTCGTGGAAGAGGAGGGACCGCCTGGGTTGACCCCCAGAAGAGCGGCAACGCCCCCGTTGCTCGGAACGTGGGACTGACCCGCCTCGCGAGGCCGGACGGTGCAACTCTCACCGCTCACCGTCCGGATCTCGTCGCATCACCGCGACCCACCGGTCCGGGAACCTCACGCCCGCCGATCCACCGGCCGCTACACTCTGCGGCGGGCGGAATCTCGGGTCACTGGGGGAGACATGGCCGAAAAGCTGCAGGTCACCGACGACGTCGGCAACCTTGCGCAGAACCTGCGCAGCGTCCGCGCTGCGTTCGAGGGCGCGGACCGGACGGCCGACACGCTCGCCGACGCCGTCGGTCACCCGCGCCTGGCGGGAGTGCTCCGCGACTTCGCCGGCCAGTGGGACGACCGTCGTCGAGAGCTCGCCCAGCAGGTCGACCGGGTCGCCGAGCTGGCCGCCGCCGTCGACCAGGGCTTCGCCGACGCGGACCGCGAGCTGGCCCGTGCCATGGACCAGCGCGGCGCCCCCACCAGGACCATCGCGTGACCGCAGCCGAGATCGCCCCCATCGCCGGCAACCCCGACGCCGTCCGTGCGGGCGCGGGGGCGTACGCCCAGACCGCCGCCGCGCTCGCGGAGGCCGCCGCCGCCATTCGCGCGCTGGCGAGGCAGCCGCTCGGCACGAGCGACGCGGTGACCGAGCTCGTCGGCATCGCGGACGAGGTGGCCGGACGGCTGGACGGCCTGAACCAGCGGTACAGCACCGCCGGGTCCGAGCTGACCGTCTACGCAGCCGAACTCGAGGACGCGCAACAGCGCGCAAGCCAGGCCGTGCAGACTCGCGACGCCGTCGTCGGACCGCTCGCCAACGCCGAAGCGCACGCCGAGCGCTATGCACACCAGGCGCGCACGGTCCAGGACCCGACCTCCACCCAGGAGGCGGTCGAGCAGTCGCAGCGGTGGTCATGGCAGGCGCGCGACCTCGCCGCCCAACTCGACCAGGCGAGCGTGCGGCACGCGCGGGCGCGCGCCGACCTGGACGCAGCGGCCGATCGAGCCGCCGCGGCGATCGCTGCCGCGGTCGACCGGGACGGCATGAACGACTCCGGCTGGGACAACTTCACCGGGTGGGTGAGCGAGCACGCCGACCTGCTCAAGACCATCAAGGATGTTCTGAGCGCGATCGCCGCCGGGCTTGCGATCGCAGGGATGTTCTTCCCCGTGCTCCTGCCCTTCGCCGCGCTCGCCGGTGGCCTCGCCGCGGTGGCGGGGTTGGGTCTCGCGCTCGCGGGCGAGATCTCCTGGGTCGAGTTCGGGCTGGACGCGCTCACCGCGATCACCTTCGGCGTCGGCGCCATCGCCGCCCGCGGCCTGCGCGTGACCATGACCGCGCTGAAGAACGGACGCCTTGCCCGAGGCTTCCGGGACGGGGGAGGCAAGCTGATCAAGGCGGCGAATCGATCCCAGCGCTCCAAGCTCGGGGCCCGGCAGGCGGTGGACGAGTGGGCGTCGCTGGCCAAGGAGGCCGCCACCCCGTCGGCCGCGAAGCACGGTCCCCTGCAATGGCTGTGGCAGCTCAAGGGACACAAGACGCTTGAGAACCTTCGGTACGCCAAGATCCTCAAGGAGATGCAGACGGGCGCCTGGGGCGCCAAGGACGCGGCGCTCGCGGCCAAGGCCACCCAGCAGCTCGAGGTCGCCAAGCGCTTCAGCCTGATCGGCGCCGTCGCGGGAGCGCCGGGCAAGGCGGCGGACGCCGCCGCGAACGTCGCGGACGTCGCAGACCGGGTCGAGGACGCCATGCCTCGGATCGACACGGACTGGCTCGGCGATCCCGCCCGCTGGGTCAGCAGCCGGTACGACCAGCTCGTCCAGCAGCCGACGACGCACCGGGCGGGGTCAGGCTGGTGAGCATGCGCAACAACAGTCAGCGCCGCAACACCGCTCGCGCCAGCACGAGGCCTGCGACCACCAAGCGCCCACCCAGCCGGGCAGAGCGCATCGCGCGGCGCGGGTTCGCCGTCGCCTGGGCCCTGGCGGCGCTCTTCGCGGTGACCGCCGTCGTCGTGGTCGTCGTCGGCGCCGTCACCCGCACGATCCCGGACGTGGCCGAGGGGGTGTTCCAGGTGACGCCCGACTACCCGCTCCTCGTCCCGCCGCTGCCCCTGCTCTCGGCGTCCGCGCTCCTGCTGGTCCTGCTCGCGCTGTGGACGATCCCGCTGCGGATCGACGAGTCGCTGCTGACGCACCGCCTGGTCCAGGCTGCGCTGTGTGGCCTGATGCTCTTCGGGTCGCTGTTCGGGTCGCTGTGGTGGGCGCAGGAGTTCGGCCCGGCCGGCGAGACCTTGATGAAGGTGACCGTCGGCGCGTACGTCGCCGCCGCGGTCCTGTTCTTCGTCCGGCTGGTCCTCGAGCTGGTCCGCATCGTGCCCCGGCGCTGGCGCAGCGACGGCCCGAACGCCTCCGACCTGCTCGACCTCGCGGCCTGACGTGCGCTACCGCGTCGTGCTGCCGCCCACCTGGGTCCTCGTGCCGGTGCGCGAGGGCGCCGAGCAGGCGATCCGGCGCCAGGTCGACGCGCTGTTCGACCCGAAGAAGCGCGACCTGACCGTGCGCGCCCGCCGCACGATGCGCCTGACGTTGGAACGGATCGCGGCCCACGCGCGCGAGTCCGGCGGGCTCGACCTGCTGCTTCCAGCCTCCGTGCCGTGGCCCATGCCGCTGTCCGCCGGCGTCGTCACGAGCGTGCACGAGGCGCCGCCCGACCTGACGGTCGGCGCGCCGATGCCGACGTTCGCCGGGCAGGCCCGGCGCGAGATCACCGAGCTGATCGACCTCCCCGACCCGGCGGGCAGCCCGGAGCCCAGCATGGAGGAGGTCGCCGACGAGCCGGTACGGCAACTGCGCCGCGTCATTTACACCTGGCCGGTCCCCGAGCGCGCCGGCCAGACGTTCCTGGCGAGCCTGGTCGTCTGCGGTCAGGCGGTCCCGGCCTACCGCCCGCTCACCGAGGCGATGACCACGCTCGTCGACACCATGCTGTCCACGCTGACCTGGGAGAACACCCGTGACGACCAAGCCTGACGCCGATCGCCCCGAGGTGACGTTCGACCCGGACGTGTTCCCGGGCGACTGGTTCCTCGCGCCCGGGCAGTGGCCGTGGGGGGCCTTCGCCACGCGGGAGCAGTGGGCGTGGCGCATCGCCACCGACGTCGGCGCGGACCACAGTTGGGACCAGCCGACCGTCGCGCACGTCGCGGCGCTGCTGGTCGCCGTCGACGAGCAGCAGGACGACGGTGAGTGGCGGTTGTGGACGCTCGTGGGAACCCCCGAGCGTCCGACGGCGTTCTGGGCGTCGCTGTTCGCCGGACCGCGGTTCCCCGACGCGGCCGAGGTCACTGACCTCGTCGCGGTCGACGGCACGACGACGATCGTCCCGCCCGACGTGACGGCGTTCGTGTCCACGCACCTCGGCACCGGCGTCCGGGCGATCCGGTTCGTCGAGGCGCCGGACCAAACGGCCGCCCCCGACGACGGGTCCCGTCCGGTCGCGCAGCTCGTGAACTACGCGTTCCGGCACGGGGAGCACGACGTCGTGCTCATGGCGTCCGGGTTCGACGTGGACCTCGTGGACGCGCTCCTGCCCGACCTCGACGCGATCGCGCTCTCCGTGTCTGTCGCCTGAGGCACGAGCGGCGCAACAACAGTCCGAGCGTGCGCGGCGAGCCCCGACCGGCCCGCCGGTGGCCGCTTGTCCGCGGCGCTGCGTCCGACCACTGCGACCGGCATGGCTGCGTCAGGCCGCCGTGTGGCGACAGCAACCGTGTTCCGGCGACGACCTCGTCGTCCTGGGCGAGGGAGCGCACCGAGCACTCGCTTGTCGCGCCGAGCATTCTGCGATCCCACGCGCTTGCGTGGCTCTACCGGGCGGCGCGCGCAGGGAACTCACCGAGACGGATGCTCGCGTGCCGCTCTCGCACCGGCCGTCCTCATCCATCCCGCCCGTCGGCGCGGTGGGCTGGCGCGGTTGGTTGGCTCAGGTTGGCTCAGCCGCGGAGCTGGACGCGATCGGCACAGGACCCACCGCCACCCATGCTCAGCCGGTCTGGATGAGCGTGAGGACGTCGTCGGCAGTCGCCGCGGGCGCCCTGCCTCCAGATACGACGACGTCGGTCGCGATCTCCCGCATGAACTCCTCGTCGTACCACTGCGCGAGGAAGTCGTGACCGTCGCGCACCCAGTCGGTGCCCTTGTCCGACAGCGAACGTTGTCTGAGCTGAGTGAGCGCCTCGTAGCGGTCGAGCGACGGGAGCAGCAGAACGACGCGGCCGTCACCGGCCAGCGCGTTCCGCACGGTCGTGGCGTGCTGGGGGTCGGTGTAGCTGGCGTGGCCCGCCCCGAGCGCGACGACGGCGCCAGGGCTCGTGGCCATCGCCCGTGCGACCGCGTGGGCCCGAGCGGACTCCCACTCGCGTTCGGCCGCGACCCGGCCGACGGCCCGGACTCGCTCGACCAGCCGCGCCAAACTCCAGCCGACCTCGCGGTAGAACGGCTCCCCGACGGCATCGAGGTCCACGAAGGTTGTGCGAAGCCGTTCGGCCACGACAGCGCCCACGGTTGACTTTCCGGTCGCGGCTGGCCCGATCAACACGAGCAACGGACGGGTGGCGGACACGAACGGAATCCTGCCAGCGACGTCACTCGATGGGCCAGTCGGCGCGCACACCGCGACCGACGCCCTGAAGCCGGTGGTGCGCGTCGCCGAGGGGGAGATTCACGCCGCAGTGCGACGCGGGCGCTGATCGAGATGCGCGACCCGGACGGCGGTCTGAGGGCGCTCGACCACGGTGGACGTACGACGCGCGCGCACGCATGTCCCGGTCGACGTGCCCGCGCGTGGACGCGGCGATGGGGAGCGCTCCCCATCGCTGCTTCCCCGGCGCCGCATTAGCGTGTCGCCCGGCACGGCACGGGGCGATGGGACCCGTGCCCTCGGGGCAGGTCGGCAGGGAATGGGGGAGCGATGCGTGGACGGCTGACCGCGGACACGGCGGCGATGACGGAGATGGGCAGCAGGCTCGTGAGCCACGGGTACGCCATGTCGACGAGCGTGCGCGACGACGTGACGGGCTGCGGCAGCCAGGGCGTCGAGCGCGCGGTGCTGGAGTTCGCGATGTCGGTGGCCGTCGAGCTGGCCGCGGTCCAGGCTCAGGTCGTCGCCGCGGGCGAGGTGGCCAACACCGCTGCGGCCGACCTCGAGGCTGCGGACGCTGCCCTCGCCCGAGCGGCGCGATGACGTATCACACCGATCGTCGTCCGGACGAGGGCGACCTGGCGCTGATCACCGAGTACGACGCGCACCTGAGCGCTCGTCACACGGAGTTGGAGACCACCGTGACGGTCCTCGCGCAGGCTCTCGCCGGCCTCGATGAGTCGGCGTGGGACGGCGACGCCGGGTCGGCGTGGCGGACGTCACTCGCGGAGCCGCGCGCCCGTCTCGACGCGGCCTGCGCACGGCTCTCGAACCTCCGCCCGGCACTGTCGGCGTACGTCACCGGCGTCGAGGGCCTCGCGACACGGGCGCAGCCGCAACGGGACAAGCTGGACGCCGCGGAGGAGGAGCTGCGACGTCTCTATTGGAGCTCGGACTACATCGGGGCCTGGTGCGCCGCGGACGATGACGCGCGTGACCGGATCCGGCAGGAGTTGCATGAGGAGGCCGTGCGGGCGCAGGAGGAGGCGTGGGGTGCGCTGCGTGACCTGCACCAGGAGCGGCGCGAGATCGACGCCGCCTTGTGCGACGCGCTCCGCGTGGGGGAGCCCGCGGGTTGGGGCGACCTGCGCACGGCGTTGCTGCATGTCGGGGTGAACTGCGTCGAGGACCTCGACGCCGACGGGGTCGGCGCGGCGATCTTTGCTCTTGCCGCCACGATTGCTGCAGGTGACGGCAGCGAGCAGGACGTGCGCGACCTGACCACTCTTTTCGGCGCGTGGGGGACCGACCACCACGTCATGGCTCGTGTGTTCCTCCAGCTCGGCGGTGGCGGCACGACGCGACTCATCGACGAGCTCGGGCACGGGGTGGTCGAGGCGAACTTCGCGCCCGCGCTGGCGCTGGGGTTGGCGCAGGCCATCCGGTCGGGGCTGGGCAACGGTTCGTCGCGGTGGACGCAGTCCACGGCGTCGCGGTTCGCGATGGGGATGGTGGACGGCGGCGCCGCGCCCTCGGCGACAGGGTTCCTGTTCGGCGACGCGGCGGGGGCTCCGCTGGGCGCCACGCTGACGGTGGCGATGGCGGACCTGGTCGACCGGCGCGAGCGCGACCCGAACTCCATGGGACACGGGATGCCGTGGCGCGACACGACGCCCATGGCGGGCGGGCGCATCCTGGCCTTCCTCGAGGACGAGGAGGCAGGGCTTCGGGTCGACGACCTCGCGGGCCGGGTGTTGCAGACGCTCGGGCAGCACCCGGACGAGGCGCTCGCGTGGCTCACTGACACCGGGGCCGATCCCTACGGTGACGGCGAGATTGGCGTGTCCAGGGCGGACTACTGGTTCGGCGAGCGCGACTGGTCGGCCCAGACCACCGGTGACGGCTTCGAAGGCCCGAGCGCGTTGTGGGCCGGCGCGCAGCAGGCGACCGGTTCCCTGCTCGATCCGCACGGCGGCGACCCCGACGTCCGGCGGTCGGTCGCGGCGCTGTCGACCCGGGTGTTCGAGCTGCTGAGCGGCAACGAGCAGCTCGTGCCCGACAACCTGTCTGCGGCCGGCTCGGTGGCCCTCGCCACGGCGATCGCCCAGCAGATTCCGCAGCTGGCCGAGTACCCGATGACCCACAACTCCAAGGAGGGTGGGCTCCTGGAGGCGGGGATCCTTGGCGGTCCGGACGTCTGGCTGGTCAACGCGGAGCAGGACTGGGTGGCCGACCTCTACGGGGTGGCGGCGTATGACGAGAGCGGGCACCGCGTCCTTGCCGTGGCGACGTCGGAGTATCAGGAGTCGGTGGTGGCGTACGCGGCGTCCCCGGACTCGCCGCTGAGCGGCGGGGAGGCGATCGAGCGCGTGCTGGGCACGCAGGCGGCGCTGGAGGGTGCGCCGGTGGGGTCTCACCTCGCCACCGGGGCGGCACACGATCAGCAGTTGCGTGACACCCTTGGCGACGTCTCGTCGTTGGTCGGCCTCGTTCCGGTGCCGGGTGGGACGCTCGGTGGTTACACCGCGGGGGAGGCCGCCGGGTGGTTCGCCGAAGCTCTGGGCGACAGTTGGGCGACGGAGTACAACGAGGCGCTCGCTGCGGAGCGCGGTGGCGAGGACGCGCGCGAGGCCATCATGCGTGAGCGTCTGACGACGATCATCGACACCTATGTGGCGCACGGCGTCATGGGGCGGCCCGAGGACACCCTCGAGTATGTGAACGGCCTGATCGACGGCTACGACGACGGGTTCGGCAACTGGGCGCGCGAGGCGGAGCGGGGGGAGCGGTGAGGCGGCCGGGTGCGGGGCAGCGGGTGGTGTCGGTGGGGGTGTTGTCGCTTGTCGTGGTGGGTGGGTGCGCCGGGCCGGAGGCGGAGCCGGCGGCGACGCTTCATGACGAGGTGGCGTGGGTGGACGGGAACCAGCCGTCCGGGCCGGATGAGGATGATCCGCGGGTGGTGGCGGTGCGCCGGTATGACATCTTGGTCAAGGCGTCGAACAACGAGTTGAACTTCACGGATCCGCGGTTGGCGCAGGTGGCGACGTCCGAGTGGATCGACGTCAAGGCCCACCGGGCCCGCCGGGACATTGAGTCGGGCAGGTTCTCCCTGTGGGAGGGGCCGAACGACATGACGCTCGTCGCCATCGATCACGACGGCGACGAAGTGATCATGTGCTCTCGTCTGCCGACCCGGTGGACCTGGGACGACGATGAGTCCGCCGTGGCCGAGAAGTCGCGGGACTCGGGGGAGTTCGAGTACGACACCTACGAGCTCGTCCAGCAGGACGGGCGGTGGCTTGTCGAGAGCTTCCGGGCGGATTACGGGCCTGGGGACGGCCCGTGCGACCCCGGGCCGAACGTGGCCTTCGGGGCGTTCACCACGCAGCCAGATCTCGGTGTACTCGGCACGCTGTCGCCGGACGACGTCGTCGCGAGGTCTGAGCGGTGAGGCGGCCCGGTGCGGGGCAGCGGGTGGTGTCGCCGGGGGCATTTGTGTGGGTGCGCAGGCGCTACCGGACCTGCGTTCGGGTGGTCCGACCGCGCGCGTGGCGTCCGCCGTCCGTCTCCGCCAGCCGCCGCAGCGTGAGGAGTTGCTTGCGGATCATGAGCAGGTCACCCCAGCCGAGAACGAGCCTGCGCGCCGCCCCGCGCACGCCGCCGCAGTCGCCGAGTCGGGCGGCGACCACGATCCGCGACCGTCCGGGGCCGGCCCCGACAACGCGGTAGGTGACGAGCACGTCGCCGAAGAGGCGCTTCGCGGTCCCCGTCCGCGTCCGGATCGTGATCTCTGATCCAGGGATGACGTCGATGGTGTCGAAGACGCGCATGACTCGCTGGCCCGGCGCGAACGGCCCGAGGTGGGCAGCCACGGTGCGCGGCGACCGGCGGCCGAAGTTGTCGAGCCAGTCGTAGCTGTACGGGGCGACCCGGAGGTTTCCCAGCCAAGCGAAGACGACCTCGGGGTCCGCGTCGACCGCCACAGCCCGAAGCAGCCGCGCCTGCGTCGAAGCCGCGAGCCGGTCGCACCCGTAGGGCGCGTCGACGTCGGCGGGTGTGGCGCCCCACACCCAGGGCAGGCCCGTGCGCTGCGCGTCGCTCATGCGTCCTCCAAGTCCGGGCGGCAGCCCGTCATGTCCAGCATCACATGCCGCGGCCCGGGTCCGCAGTCGTCGAACGCCAACGGTTCGAAGGGGAGGCCCGCCACGTAGACACCGAGAAATAGTGTGCCAAGCGCGCGAAGCCCGTTGGCGCGGGCGCCGTGGGGTGCGGCCGCTGGCGGCGGGGCGTGAGGGCTGCGGAGCACTCGGAGTGTTGCGAACATTAGGTGAGGCATACCTTAGTGAGTCTGGTACGGTTTCGCCGAGTCCTGACGGGTCGTCAGGACGTTCCGGCACGTCTCCCTGGAGGTCGCTGTGACCGTCGCGCCCGTCGCACCCCCGCTTCTGTCGGACCTGCTGCGCGAGGGAACCCGCGCTGAGCACCAGGAGGCGGAGTCGCAAGGCTTTGTGACCCGCCTCTTGGCCGGCGAGTTGGACGTGCGCGCCTACGCGAGCCTCGCCGCGCAGCAGCACACGATCTACGCCGCGCTGGAGGAGGCGAGCGCTCGGATCGCCGCGGACGCCCGCGGCGGCTCGCTGGTGTTCGCCGAGCTCGCGCGCGTCCCGTCGATCGAGCGGGACCTGGAGCACCTCTACGGTCCCGGCTGGCGCTCGCAGGTGCGGGCGCTGCCCAGCGTCGAGCGGTATGCCGCCCGGCTGCGGGAGACCGCCACGAGGCTTCCGGAGTACGCCGCGCACGCGTACACGCGCTATCTGGGCGACCTGTCGGGCGGCCAGGTGATCAAGCGGATGATGCAGCGCCACTACGGCATGGGAGCCGCCGGTCTGGAGTTCTACGACTTCCCCCAGATTCCCAAGGCGAAGCCGTTCAAGGACGTCTACCGCGAGCGCCTTGACGGCCTGGGGCTCGACAGCGCGGAGGCTGCCCGCGCCGTCGCCGAGGCGCGGAGGGCGTTCCAGCTCAATCGCGCGATGTTCGCCGAGTTGGGCGCGCTGCACCCCTGATCCTGCGGGAGTCCTGATCCCGCGGGTGAATCCGGGGCCTCTTCTTGCCCCGAGGTTGGCAAGTTAGGTGTGCCTCACCTAAGTTGAGCCCGCTTCGTTCGTTTCGCGGCCGCCACCGCCGCCCCTGTGAGGAGTGCCTCCATGCGCCCGGACCCCCGTCCGACGCCGTCGCCGCGCCGCGCCACCAGGCCGACTGCCCCCGTGACCGCAGCGCTCGCCGCGCTGGTGACCGCCGCACTGCTCGCGGCATGCGGCATCGTCCCCGGAACCTCTGCGCACACCGCGGGTGGCGCGGCGAGGACGCCGCTGGCCGACGTCCAGCCGTTGGCCGACCCGCGCACATGGGAGGGCGAGGTGGACGCGACGGCGCCGGACGACGGCATCCATCCCGTGGCGGTCGAGCCCGCGCCCGCGCTGCCCGCCACGGTCACCGACGCCCAGGGCGCCACCGTGACCGTGACCGACACGTCGCGGATCCTCGCGCTCGACCTGTACGGGTCCCTGTCGCGGATCGTGTTCGAGCTCGGGCTCGGCGAGCACGTCGTGGGCCGGGACACGTCCTCGGCCTTCGACGAGATCGCCGACCGCCCTCTGGTCACCTCCCATGGCCACGAGCTGTCGGCCGAGGCCATCCTCGAGGTGGCGCCGTCGGTGATCCTCACGGACACGACTCTCGGGCCGTGGGACGTGATCCTCCAGATGCGCGACGCCGGCATCCCCGTCGTCGTGCTCGACTCGCACCGCAGCCTGGAGACCTCCGGAGCGCTGATCACCGCGGTCGCCGACGCGCTCGGCGTGCCCGAGCAGGGCGCGGCGCTGGCGCAGCGCACGCAACGGGACGTTGACGCGGTGAGCGCCCAGGTGGCCAGGCTCGCTCCGGCGGACCCGGCGAAAAGGCTGCGCGTCGCGTTCCTCTATGTGCGCGGCCAGGCCGGTGTGTACTACCTGTTCGGCCAGGGCTCCGGGGCCGACTCGCTGATCGCGAGCCTTGGCGCGAGCGACGTCGCGACCGAGATCGGCTGGACCGGCATGCGTCCGGTCAACGACGAGGGCCTGGTGTCCGCGCAGCCCGACGTGCTGCTCATGATGACCGGTGGCCTGGACTCCGTCGGCGGGGTGGACGGCCTGCTCGAGCGGCTGCCCGCGATCGCGCAGACCCCCGCGGGGCGGCACCGCCGCATCGTCGCGATGGACGACACGCAGATCCTCGCGTTCGGCCCCGCCAGCGCCGGGGTGCTCGACGCGCTCGCGCGCGCCCTGTACGCCCCGCAGACGCTCTCATGACGCGCCTGCTGTCGGCGCACGCCGCCGCCCCCGCCACCATGGAGCCCACCGCGCTCCCGCCCGCGCGGTCGGGCCGCGTCACCGCGCTGTTCGTCACGCTGGCGCTCGCGCTCCTGGTGCTCGCCGTCGTCGCCGCCGGGTCGGGTCAGCTCCACGTGGCGCCCGCCGAGGTGGTCGGGTCCGTGCTGCACCGCCTGGGCCTCGACGTCGGACCGCTGCCGTCCCACCCCAATGGTGACGCCGCACTGTGGACCATCCGCTTTCCCCGCGTGGCCATGGCCGCGCTCGTCGGCGCCGCGCTGGCGACCGCGGGCGCGCTCATGCAGGGCGTGTTCGGCAACCCGCTCGCTGAGCCTGGCGTCGTCGGCGTCTCCTCGGGCGCCGCGGTCGCGGCGTCGGCGACGATCGTTTTCGGGCTCCAGGCCTTCGGGCCGTGGACGACGGCGGTGGCCGCGTTCGGGGGCGGGCTCGTCGCCACGTTCCTCGTCTACGCGCTAGCGCGGTCGGGCGGGCGCACCGAGGTCGTCACGCTCGTGCTGACCGGCGTCGCGGTCAACGCCGTGTGCGGAGCCCTCATCGCCCTGCTCACCTTCCTCGCCGACACCCAGGCACGTGAGCAGATCGTCTTCTGGCAGCTCGGCTCGCTCAACGGGACGCGCTGGGCGCACGTCGCGATCGTCGCGCCGTTGGTGGCCGTGGGCATCGCCATCGGCGTGGCCCGTGCGCCCCGGCTCGACCTGCTCTCCCTCGGCGAGCGGTCCGCGCGCCACGTCGGCGTCGACGTCGAGCGGCTGCGGATCGTGGCCATCCTCGCCGTCGCCCTGCTGACCGCCGCCGCCGTCGCGTTCTGCGGGATCATCGCGTTCGTCGGCCTCGTCGTCCCGCACCTGGTCCGCATGGCCGTGGGTCCCGCGCACCGCGTGCTCGTGCCCGCCAGCGCCCTCGGCGGCGCCGTGCTGCTGCTCGCGGCCGACCTGGTCGCCCGCACCGCCGTCGCCTACGCCGACCTGCCCATCGGCATGCTCACCGCGCTGGTCGGCGGGCCGTTCTTCTTCTGGCTCCTGCGCCGCACCCGTCGGCAGGCCGGGGGTTGGGCATGACCGCCGCGCTGCTGCGCGCCCGCGGCGCCACGGTGCGCGCCGGCGACGCCACACTGCTCGACGGCGTCGACCTCGACGTCGACGCCGGCGAGGTGCTCGCCGTCGTCGGGCCCAACGGCGCCGGGAAGTCGACCCTGCTGGCCGTCGTCGCCGGCGACCGCGTGCCCGACGCCGGAACCGTCACCTGGACGGGCACCCCGCTCGCGGCGGTCCGCCCCGCCGAGCTCGCCCGGTTGCGGGGCGTGCTGCTCCAGGAGAACCACCTCAGCTTCCCGTTCCGCGTCGTCGACGTCGTCCGCATGGGGCGCGCCCCCTGGCGCGGCGACCCGGCGCAGGACGACGACGAGCGGGTGGTCGCGGCGGCGCTTGAGGCCGCGGACGTCGCGCACCTGGCCGCGCGCACCTACCCCACGCTGTCCGGCGGGGAGAGGGCGCGTGCGTCCCTCGCCCGCGTCCTCGCCCAGGAGCCCGCTCTGCTGCTGCTCGACGAGCCCACCGCCGCCCTTGACGTGCGCCACCAGGAGCGCGTCCTCGCCCAGGCCCGTGCCCGCGCCCGCGCCGGCGACGCCGTCGTCGCGGTGTTGCACGACCTCGCCCTCGCCGCGGCGTGGGCCGACCGCGTGCTGGTGCTCGACCGCGGCCGGGTCGCCGGGCTCGGCGCCCCCGACCAGGTGCTGACCAGCGAGCTGCTGACGCGCGTCTACGCCCACCCGATCGACGTCGTGGCGCATCCGCGCACGGGCGGGCCGCTGGTGCTGCCCCGCCGTGGCGGCGAGCCCGCGCCCGCGACGCCCCTGACTGAGATGGAGGTCCGCGCATGAGGCCAGCCGGACGGCTCGCCGCCCCTCTGACCGCCACAGCGCTCGCGCTCGGCGCGCTGATCGCGGTCGCGCCCGCCGCCCAGGCCGCGCCCCAGGTGAGCGTGACCGGCGCGGACGGCCAGGCCCAGGCATCGGCCGACGGGCCGACGACGCTGCAGGTCAGCGGGCACGGGTTCCAATCCGTGCCGCACGGCTACGGCGGCATCTACGTGCTGTTCGGGTGGGTGTCGGACCCGTCGGGCGGGTCGTGGCGTCCCAGTCGCGGCGGCTCGACGGGCTCTGACTACCGCTACGTCCCCGACACGCAGGAGGCCGACAACGCCGGCCACTTCCGGTTCGTCGCCTTCCCCGGGTCGGACACCGAGGCGCAGGCCAACGGCGGCACGATCGCCGCCGACGGCACGTGGTCGACCACGCTGGCCGTGCCCGGCCCGCGCTTTGCGACCACCGACCGCGACGGCGCGCCCGTCGACGTCGACTGCACCCAGGTGCAGTGCGGTGTGATCACCATCGGCGCGCACGGCGTGGTCAACGCCGCCAACGAGACCTTCACGCCGGTGGCCTTCGGCCCCGGCGCGAGCACGACCCCCTCCGGGGTGGGCCCGGGCGCGGAGCCCGCCCCGGAGGGCCCCTCCCCGTCCCCGGCCGCCATCGTGCCCGGCGGTGCGGGCCAAGGGCTCACCGATCCCGCGCCCACTGCGCCGGGGCCCGCGACCCTCGGCGTCGACCGGACGACGGCGGTGGCGGGACACGTCCTGGCGTTCACCGTCCAGGGCATGACGCCCGGCGAGCAGGTCGTCGCCACGCTCGACGACGGCGCGGTCGCCGTCGGGCCGCTGACGGCCGGCGGCCACGGCGAGGTCGCCGGGCTCATGGAGCTTCCGTCCACCCTGCGCGTGGGCGCCCACCTCCTGACCGTCGTCGGGGCGTCCTCAGGGCAGCGCCCGCAGGCCGAGCTGACCGTGCGCCGCGATCCGGCCGACGCCACCGCCGCCGAGGCCCAGGCGGCCGCGGCCGCGCCGGCCGGCTCGGGGCTGCCCGGCGGCTACACCCCGGCCGAGACCGCCGTCGCCGTCGCCGCCCTGGTGCTGCTCGCCGTCGTCGCCGCGTCGGCCGCCACCGCGATCCGGCGGGCGCGGGCCGCACGGCGTCACCGACGCTCACCGGCCGCGCCGCCTGCGCAGGCGGAGGCGGCGCCGTCCACGCAGGCCCTGGAGGCACGGGCATGAGGCGGCGCACCTCCTGGCTGCGTGCGGGGATGATGCTGCTCGCCCTCCTGGCCGTGGCGCCGCTCACGGCCGGTCCCGCGTTCGCCGGCGACGACGACACCACGCTCGGCATCCACCCCGCCGACGAGCCCGCCTCCCAGGGCACGATCCCCATCACCGTGACCGTCCCGGCCACGGCCGTTGAGCCGGGAGCGAGGACCCTGACCAACGCCGAGCTGCGCTGGGCGGTCAACGCCGAGGCTGGATCGGCCGCGTTCTTCGGCGGCTGCAACTTCCTCATGGCCGGGCGCCCTGGCGCCGACGGGAACGCGGGTGGCGGCACACCGTGGTCGGACGACCGCCAGGACCTCTACCGCGCCGTCGACGGGAGCGTGCGCGTCGAGCGGACCGTCGGCGCCGGAGCGGACGCCCGCACCGTCCCGGCCACGTGGGCCGATCGCTGCACCGCCCCGGACGGACTCCCCGTGGACCTGCGCGGAAGGGTCTCGGGCGCCGAGGTGGTCGTCACAGGCGGCACGGGCGTCCGCACCGCCGACGGCGCCGTCGACATCGCCTGGACCGGATCGTTCACGGTCGTCTTCTACGGCGGCATGACCTACTGGTGGGCCACCGACCCCGTGCTGCACCTCGACGCCGACGGCGCCGGGACGCTCACCGCCACCGCCGGCGGGTTCGCCGCCGACCGCGACGACTCCACCCTCTGGGCGCCGCTGCCCCCGACGACGGTCACCCTCGCGTCATTCACGCGCACCCGCCCGCTCGGCGACGACGGCGGGCGAATCGCCGCCGACTACTGCGGCGTCGCCCTGACCCTGCCCGCGGACGCCACGCAGCAGGAGCGATCCGACGCCGCGGGTGTGTGCTGGGGATCGTTCCCCCAGAACTTCGTCGACTTCCAGATCCGCGCCGGGCAAAGCTCGTTCTGGTACAGCTCCGGCGGCGCGCGCGACCCGTACAAGCGAGCCGCCGACGTCGTGGTCTCCTTCGACGCCGACCGCTCCGTCGGCGGGGCGCCGCCGGCGGTCCCGGTCCTCGCCGCGCCGCCCGCCCAGCCCGCGATCACCGCGATCGCCGACCAACGCCCGAGCGTCCCCGCGCCGAGCGGCGCGCGACCGGGTGTCGCGAGCGCGGGTGTCGCGAGCGCGGGGCTCGGCGCCCCGGGGCTCGCGGACGCCACGGCGCTGCCCGCCATCGCGGCCGTCACCCTCGGCGCCGCCGAGCCGGGGCTCGTCCCCGGGCTCCTGACCGCCGACGACACCCGTCAAACCCTCGCCGTCCTGTCGACCGTGCTGTTGCTCGCAGCGTCCACGGCCGTGGCCGGCTTCCGCAAGGGCTGGCTCGTCCTGCCCTTCAGTCGGTGATCCGCGCCCGGTCACCGGCATGCCACGCACCACACCACGCACCACTGTGAAGGGAACGCCATGAGACACCTCAGCACTGCCAGGCGCCGACTGGGCGCGGGCGTCGCGACGCTCGCCGTCGGACTCGGCGCCGGCGTCGTCGCGCTCGCCGGCCCGGCGCACGCCGACGGAGGCCAGGCCGTCGCCGCCGAGAGCGGTGACCTGGCCTGGGGCTTCAAGCAGAGCTTCCGCTCCTACGTCGGCAACCAGACCGCCGCCCTGCCCCCGATCGGCGCGCTGCCGTACGGGCAGCGCATCACCCTCGCGCCGCCGGCCGCGTTCGACCTCGACGCGGCGCCCGCCTCGACGTCGAACCAGGCCACCCCCAACGAGACCCTGCCCTACCTGCTGCCCGTCAGCGGCGGGACGGTCGCCTCGGCCGACGACCTCACCGTCGAGACCACCGGCGCAATCGCCTACCACTTCCCGTCGCACTTCTTCGACATCACGGTCGAGAACGTCGGCGTGCGCGTCAGCGGCGGCGTCGCGAGCGTCGTCGCCGACGTCCAGGCGGTCGTGACGGGCGACTTCGGCGAGTGGCATGCGGGCACCTACGGCGGTGAGGACGTCACTCTCGCCGTCGCCGACGACGCGGACGTCACGCTCTCCGCTGACACCGTGTCCGTCGCCCTGACCGGTGTGCGGCTGACCGAGGACGGCGCCGCCGCGCTGCCGCTGTACGGGGCGGGGGAGCTCCTCGACGACCTGAGCGTGTCGGGCGCCCTCGCGCCCGCGCCGACGGCCTGGACGCCGAGCGTCACACTGTCCCAGGCCACCGGCCTCGACCCCGAGGCCACCACGACCGTCACCGTGACGGGATCGGGCTTCGACCCGGCCGCCAACGTCGGGACGCGCCCGCCGCTGGCGGGCAAGCCGACCGGCGTGTACGTCGTCTTCGGCGCGTTCCCGGCGGCCTGGCGGCCGTCCGAGGGCGTGGCGGCGTCGGCCCGCAAGGTCATCGACCAGAAGTGGGTGCTGCCCGACCCGTCGTTCACCGAGCAGGGCGGCCAGGTCCCGTACGTGCTGCTGAACCCCGACGGAACCTTCACCACCACGCTGCAGGTGAGCGCCGCCGACACCGCCGAGGGCAACTACGGCGTCTACGTGTACGCGGCCGGCGGACCCGTCAACGCCGGGCAGGAGCTCTACGTCCCGGTCACGTTCGCGAACCCCGGCGACGTTCCGATCGACGTCACGGTCCCCGAGGCTGAGCAGCCCGAGGAGCCGGGATCGTTCGAGTGGACCATCAGCGGAGCCGGCGCGGTGAGCCTCGGCACCGCCGCCCAGGGGGAGGGGGCGTTCACCGCGTCCGGCGCGCTGCGCCAGGTCACCGTGACCGACACCCGCGCCGGCACACCCGCGTGGTCGATCAACGGCCGGGTGGGCGACTTCGTGGCCGGGGAGCGCACGTTCTCGGGCTCCGCCCTCGGCTGGACGCCCGCGGTCAGCGCGAACGCGGGCGGCGCCGTCGCCGGAGCGGCCGTCCCACCGGGCGTCGGCACGGCCCTCACCGAGAGCCGCACCCTGGCCTCGGCCCCGGCGGGTCACGCCCCGGGGGCGGTGGCCGTGGACGCCGGCCTCGGCCTGCGCATCCCGCTGACCACGCCGGCCGGCGACTACACCGGCGTGCTCACCCTGACGGCCGTGGGCTGACACGTGACCCGCGCCCGCACCACCCCGCGGCGGCGCGCCTCAGGCCTCGGCCTGGCGCGCGCCGCCGCGGCGGCGACCGTCGTCGCCCTGACCCTGCTCGCTCCCGCCGCGCCCGCGAGCGCCGACGACGTCACCTGGTCGCTCGCCCCGGGCGACGGCGGGCTCGGGGCGGGCCGCGCCAACTTCGTGTACGCCGTCGAGCCCGGGCAGGTGGTCGACGACGTCCTCGTGGTCACCAACCCGACAGCCAGCCCGCTCGATCTCGCCGTCTACGCCACCGACGCCCTGACCACGCCCGAGGGGCACCTCGACCTGCTGCCCGCCGCGCAGGCGCCCACCGACCTGGGCGCGTGGATCGAGACCTCGGCGAGCGCCGTCCACGTCGAGGCGGGCGCCCGCGTCGAGGTGCCCTTCACCCTGCGGGTCCCCGCCGACGCCGCCCCCGGCGACCACGCCGCCGGCATCGTGACCTCCCTGGCCGCCACCTCAGGCGACGGCGCCTTGACCGTCGACCGGCGCCTGGCCCTGCGCGTGCACGCCCGCGTCGCCGGCGACCTGACGCCGGCGCTGACAGTGACGGGCGTCGACGTCGTCGCCCACGGCACGCCGCGACCCCTGGGCGCCGTCGCCGCGACGGTGACGTACACGCTGACCAACACCGGCAACACGCGGCTCGTGCCCACCGAGTCCGTCACGGTGCGCGGGCCTGGCGGGTCCGGAGCCCGGAGCGTGAGCGGCGACCTTGACGAGGTGCTGCCCGGATCGAGCGTGCGGCGCACGGTCGAGGTCACCGGCGTACGGCCGCTGGGCCGCGCGACGGCGGCCGTACGCGTGGACGGCGTCGCCGTCGGCGGCGCGGGCGCCACGACCGCCGCGGGATCGGCCACCACCTGGGCCGTGCCCTGGGCGACGGTCACGCTGGTCGTCCTGGTCATCGTCGCCGCCGCGAGCGCGCCCGGCCTGCTCGCACGGCTCCGGCGGCGGGGCCGCGTCACCCCGGATGGGCGCGTCGAACCCGGCGCCGCACACCGCTGAGCCCGAGTCCGCCGTCGATGGTTGGCGATGGTCGTGGGTGACTGCTCAGCCCGTGGTCGAGTGGGCCCGGCTCGTCGGCCACTGGGCCATACTCCGCGCATGACATCTCGGCGTCGGGCCCTCGTCACGGGCGCGAGCCGCGGGTTCGGCGCCGCCTGCGTGGAGGTCTTCGCCGGCGCGGGATGGGACGTCGTCGCGGCATCCCGGGCTCCCAGGTCGGGCGCCCTCGCCGGCGTCGTCAACGCGATCTGGGACGTGACCGACGACGACGGAAGTGCGCTGCGGGTCGCGCTCGGGAGCGCGCCGCTCGATCTTGTCGTCAACAACGCCGGTGTCGGGATGCCGGGGACGCCGCTGGAGGGCCTCGACGTCACGGCCATGCTCGGAGTGCTTGACGTCAACGTCGGCGGGGTTCTGCGGACGACGCGAGTTGCCCTGCCGAACCTTCGGCTCGCGCGGTCGCCGCTTGTGCTCAACATCACCTCTCGGCTCGGGTCGATCCACGACCAGGCTGTCGGCAGGTACCGCGGCTTCGGGACGAGTTACGGGTATCGGATCTCCAAAGCCGCGCAGAACATGGCGACGGTCGCGCTCGCCCAGGAGCTCGGTCCCGACGTCCGCGTCTGGGCGGTCCACCCCGGCAGCCTCGCCACAGGGATGGGTCGATCCGGCGCGGGCGGCGATCCCGTGGACGCCGCCCGGGAGCTGTTGCGCCTCGCGGCCTCGCCCGAGCCGACGAGCCCCAGGTTCCTCAACTTGGGCGGAGGAGACCTGCCCTGGTGAGCGCGCACGCCAGTCGCCGCGTCGCGCCGTCACCCGGGGGACCGGCACAGGCTAGCCTTCCTGCCATGGACGGCTTCCCCGGCATCGAGCGCAAACACGGCGACTTCGAGTTCGAGCGGCGGTTCCTCGTCGCCGAGGCGCCCGACGAGGTCCGCCAGGCTCCGGCGACGATCGTGCAGTCCTACCTCGTCGCCGACGGCGGCTACGCGGTGCGCGTCCGCGCGCAGGCCATCGGAGTCGAGGCCGAGATGACCGCCGAGACCGACCCGGTGGATCTGCTCGGCGCGATCAGCCCGCAGGTCAACCACGCCGCGATCACCGTGAAGGGTCCGCCGCTCGGCGGCACCCGGTACGAGGCCGAGCGCGACCTGGACGTGTCCGAGGCGGTGCAGGTCATGCTGCGCGGCAAGGGCCCGTTCGTCACCAAGGTCCGCTACGCCGTCCACCTGTTCGGGTCGCCGTGGGTGATCGATGTCTTCGGCGGGGCCAACCACCCGCTCATCGTCGCGGAGTGCGAGAAGCCGGACCCGGTCACCGACCTGGTCATCCCGCGCTGGTGCGTCACCGAGATCACGGACGACCCGCGCTTCACCAACGACGCGCTCGCCGTGCGGCCCTACCCGACGTGGAGAGCCGAGCACGACGCCGAGGTCGCGGCGAACGGCCCGACGTTCCGCGACGACTTCGGGAGCAACGAGTACGCGTGAGCGCGCTCGGGGCGGCGTCGTCCGACGCCTGACGCCGACGTCGGCACACGCATCGCGCGCCGCACGGCTGGGCCGAGGACGTCGTGACCAGGGATTTCTCTCGGGCAGGGCCTACCGTGGCAGGGTCATGGCCTCCGCGACGTTCGCCTCCCTCCGCTTTCCCAACTATCGCCTGTGGTTCGCCGCCGCCCTGGTCGCCAACGTCGGCGCGTGGGCGCAGCGCGTCGGCCAGGACTGGATCGTCCTGACCCACCTGACGGACCACTCGGGCACGGCGGTCGGCGTCTCCGTGGCGATGCAGTTCCTGCCCGTGCTGGCGCTGTCGCCCTACGCGGGCGTGCTCGCCGATCGGCTGCCGCGACGGCGGCTGCTGATGGCCACGCAATCGTTGATGGGGCTCAACTCGGTGGTCCTGGCCGTGCTCGTGCTCACGGGCGCCGTGCGGCTGTGGCATGTGTTCGCCCTCGCCCTGGTCGGCGGGTGCGTCTCAGCGGTCGACAACCCGGTGCGCGCGACGTTCGTCTCCGAGCTCGTGCCGGAGGCGAGCCTGACCAACGCCGTCGGGCTCAACTCGGCGTCGTTCAACGCGGCCCGGCTCGTGGGGCCGGGCGTCGCCGGCCTGCTCATCGCCGCCGTGGGCCCGGGGTGGGTCTTCGTCATCACGGCCGCCACGTTCGCGCTGTCGATCGCGGCCATCGCGGCGATGAACCCCCGCGCCCTGCACGTGCTGCCGTCGGCGCCGCGCGCGGCGGGACAACTGCGCGAGGCGGTCGCCTACGTGCGCGACCGTGGCGACGTGCAGGTCATCATGGGGGTCGTCGGCGTGGTGACGATGTTCGGCCTCAACTTCCAGCTCACCAGCGCGATGATGGCCCGCGTCGAGTTCGGGCTGGGGCCGGGGGAGTTCGGCCTGCTCGGCTCGGCGCTCGCCGTGGGGTCGCTGGCCGGGGCGCTGCTGACCGCGCGGCGAACCCAGCCGCCGCGCGTGCGGGTCGTGCTCGGCGCGGCGCTCGCGTTCGGCCTCGCGCAGGGCGTCTCCGCGCTCATGCCGTCCTACCTGACGTATCTGCTGCTCGCCGCCCCGATCGGGTTCACGTCGCTGACCATGCTGACGGCGGCGAACGCCGCCCTGCAGACGTCGGTGACCCCGGCGATGCGCGGGCGCGTCATGGCGCTGTACATGATGGTGTTCCTCGGCGGCGCGCCGTTCGGCGCCCCGCTGATCGGCTGGGTCGCCGAGACCTTCGGTCCCCGCGTCGCGATCCTCGCGGGCGCGGTGGCCACGCTCCTGGCCGTCGCGGCAGGCTGGACGTGGGCGCACCGGCGCTGGCGGGTCCGCTACCGCCTCACGCGACCGGCGACGTTCCCGCAGCTTGAGATCGTGCACCCCGCGCGCGACCTCGAACCCGCCGCGTAGGCGGCGCGGAGCCCGTGGCCGCGCTCGACCAGCGCGGCCACGGGCCTGCCCGCAAGGGCGATGAGCTCACCCGGCGGTCGCGTGCGCGACGGCGGCCGGCTCGCGGGTCGGCGCGGCGCCGGCCGTGACAGCCGCGACCACCATGACCGCCAGCCCGGCGAGCGTGATGGCGGCGCCGGCCCACAGCGGGGAGGTGAAGCCGAGGCCCGCGGCCAGGGCGAGCCCTCCGACCCAGGCGCCGAACGCGTTGCCGATGTTGAACGCGGCGATGTTGGCGCCGGAGGCGAGCGTGGGGGCCGCCGAGGCGTAGCGCATGACGCGCATCTGCAGGCCGGGCACCGTGGCGAAGCCGAAGCCGCCCATGAGCACCAGGCTCACGATCGTCAGAGCCTGGCTGTCCGCGGTCAGGGCGAACAGCGCGAGCACGGCGGTCAGGCCGATGAGCAGCACGACCAGCGTGCCGTCCAGTCGCCTGTCGGCGGCCCGCCCGCCGAGCAGGTTCCCTACGAACAGCCCGGCGCCGAACAGGATCAGCAGCCAGGGCACGGTCGAGTCGGCGAACCCGCTCACGCGGGTGAGGGTGAACGCGATGTAGGTGAACGCGCCGAACATCCCGCCGAAGCCGAGCACGGTCACGGCGATCGACAGCCACACCTGCGGCGAGCGGAACGCCGCCAGTTCGACCCGCAGGCTCGACGGCGCCGCCGCGTGTGAGTCTCGGGCGGTCGACGGGACGAGGACGGCGACGCCGACGAACGCGAGCACGCCGACGGCCGTGATCGCCCAGAAGGTCGAGCGCCAACCGGCGGCCTGCCCGAGGAAGGTGCCGAACGGCACGCCCAGGACGTTGGCGATCGTCAGGCCGGTGAACATGATCGCGATGGCGGCCGCGGCGCGGCCGTTGCCCACCAGGCCCGCCGCGACGACCGCGCCGATGCCGAAGAAGGCGCCGTGGCACAGCGCGGCGAGCACGCGCCCGGCGAGCATGAGCCCGTAGGTGGGTGCGAGCGCCGAGAGCAGGTTCCCGGCGATGAACAGGACCATGAGCCCGAGCAGCGCGCGTTTGCGGTCCACGCGGGTCAGCGCGGCGGTCAGGCCGATCGCGCCGACGGCGACCGCCAGCGCATAGCCCGAGATGAGGTAGCCGGCCACGGTCTCGGTGACCTCGAAACTGGCGGCCACCTCGGGCAGCAGGCCCATGATGACGAATTCGGTCAGGCCGATGCCGAAGCCCCCGATGGCGAGGGCCCACAGGGCGAGAGGCACGATGACGCTCCTTGCGGACGTTGGGGTGTGTGGTCAGCCGTTGAAGCGGTCGGGGTGCGGGCCGGTGCGTCCGTCGCGGTCGAGGGCGTCGATCGCGGCCATCTCGTCGTCGGACAGCGCGAAGCCGAACAGGTCGAGGTTGGCGGCGATGCGCTCGGGCGTGACGGACTTGGGGATGACCACGGTCCCGTGCTGCACGTGCCAGCGCAGGATCGCCTGGGCGGGCGTGACGGCGTGGGCGGCGGCGACGCGCGCGATCACGTCGTCGCGCAGCAGCGCGCCCTGGGCGAGCGGGCTCCACGCCTCGGTGACGACGCCGTGCGCGGCGTGGGCCGCGCGGAGGCCGCGCTGCTGCAGCGCGGGGTGCAGTTCGACCTGGTTGACGACGGGCCGCACGCCGGTGGCCGCGATGATCGCGTCCAGGTGGGCGGGCTGGAAGTTGGAGACGCCGATCTCGCGCACGAGTCCGGCGTCGCGGGCCTCGACCAGCGCCTCCCACGCCTCGACGTACTGGCCGCGGCCCGGTGCCGGCCAGTGGATCAGGAACAGGTCGAGGTGGTCGAGTCCCAGGCGCTCGAGGCTGCGCCCCAACGCGGGCGCCACGTCGGATCGGGCCATGTCGTCGACCCACAGCTTGCTGGTCACGAAGACCTCGGCCCGGGCCGGGCCCGAGGTCAGGCCCGCCTCGGCCAGGGCACGCCCGACGCCGGCCTCGTTGCCGTAGACGGCGGCGGTGTCGACGCTGCGGTACCCGGCGTCGAGCGCGAGGGACACGGCGCGGGTGGTCTCGGCGTCGGGCACCTGGAAGACGCCGAAGCCGACCTGCGGCATCGTGGCGCCGGGGTGGGCGGCGTGGGGGAGGGGGACGGCGGGGATGGTGTGCTGCGTGGGCACGGGGCGCTCCAGGCATGGTGGTGTGGACGATGACGGTCGGCGTGGGCCGACCATGAGCGCCCGCCGGTAGTTGCAGGCGCGGGATACATGTTTGCACGCGCGCTCTATCCGCACAAGCCGTGTAGAATGGGTGCTCGCACCCACCAGTCCGGAGGAGCCCCATGGGAATCGCCGACGACGCCGTCGAGGTCCGCGCGCAAGGTTGGCGCACGCTCGCGGCCCTGCACGGCCTCATCGACGCCGCGCTCGAACGCGCGCTCCAACAGGAGCACGGGCTGTCGGTCGTCGAGTTCACCGTGCTCGACGCGCTGTCGCGGCAGGACGGATGGCATATGCGCATGCGGCAGCTCGGCCGCGCCGCCGCGCTCTCGGCGTCGGCGACCACGCGGCTGGTCAACCGGCTTGAGGAGCGCGGGCTGCTGACGCGCGTGCTGTGCCAGGACGACCGGCGCGGGATCTACACCGAGCTCACCGCGGCGGGGGAGGGATTGCTGCTCGCGGCGCGGCCGACACACGACGTGACCCTCGAGGCGGCGCTGACCGCCGCCGAGGGGACCGCGGAGCTGGCTCCGCTCGTCGAGGCGCTGCACGAGGTCTCGGCGCCGGCGGCCGCGCGCGCCGGCGCCTGAGCGCCGCCGTCCTGGGGGAGTTCGACGGGCCCGCCCGCGGCGGGCCCGTCGGCGCGTCAGCGCAGGTGTCGGACGAAGAACCGCGCGGCGTCCTCGGCCGCGTGCTCCGGCACACCCGTGTGCCCGCCCATGTTGGCCTGCAATGTCTTGTCGGGGGAGCCGAGGGCGTCGAACAGGCTCAGCGCCTCCTGGCGGTCGTTGCCCGCGTCGTCCCACTGGAGCAGGACGTGCGTCGGGATCCGCACCTGGCGGGCCTGCTCGATGATGGCGCGGGGGATGCGGCTGCCGGCGAAGAGTCCCGCGGCCACGACGCGCGGCTCGACCGCGGCCAGTCGCACGCCGAGCGAGACGATCCCACCCGAGTAGCCGAACGGGCCGCCCACCCCCTCCGCCTCAAGCGCGTCGAGCAGGCGTCGGCACTCCGGGACGGCCGCCTCGACCAACGGCAGGACGAGCCGGTCGACGACGTCATCGTCGACCGGCTCGCCACGGGTGATGGCGCGGCGCAGGTCGGCGCGGGCCGCCTCCAAGTCGGGCAGTCGGGGCCGGTCGCCGCTGCCGGGCAACTCGATGGTCGCGGTGGCGAAGCCGTCGGCGGCGGCGCGGGCGGCGCGAGCGAGCAGGCGCGGGTACATCCGCTCGAGGCCGCCGGGGTGGCCCAGGAGGATCGCGGGCGCCGGCGCCGAGGCCGGAGGGTCGGGGGTCCACAGGATCCCGGGGACGCCGTCGAGCGTCAGGCGGCGCTCGACGACGCCGTCAGCGGGACGGTGTGCGGTGCTCAGGTGCATGGGAGCCTTCCAGAGGGGTGGGTGTCGCGCCGTGTCAGCGGGATGCGGTCGCCCCGCCGCGCGCCTACGGTCGGGGCAGGGCCTCCCACGCAAGGAGCAGAGCAATGGACCAGCCGTTCGACGCACTCGACATCTTCACCCCTGCCGTCCGGGACGAGATCCTCTCGATCCCGGGTTTCGCGGACCTGCTGCGCGACCAGTGGCTTGAGAGCGAGGGCCCGGAGGCGCCCGAGCCGATGGAGCTGAGGAACTTCGGCCCCGGTCAGCTCGACGAGCACGGCATCCAGTGGCTGCTCGACAACTCGCCCGACGAGGTCGATGGCGTGGTCGTGCCGGCCGACGTGCCGCACTGGCGGGCGTCGGAGTGCGTGGTGCGGGTCGCCACCGGCCCGGCCGCGGCGCGAGCGCGCGCCCTCGTGGTCAAGATCGCCGACGAGCTCGAGGCGAGCGGCCAGGCCGACACCGCGGCGTTCCGGGCCTACGTCGAGAGCATCCAGCGGCTGCTGGACGAGCGCAAGGACCAGCCCGAGACGATCGTCACAGGCTTCGCCCACCAGTTCTGACCAGGGTCACGCCGGTCGGGCCCGCCCCGTCGAGATGCGACGGGGCGGGCCCGACAGGACCCTGGGTCAGACCACGGGCACGTCGCGGCGCCGGAAACCCCAGAACGCGAGGCCGAACAGCGCGGCGGCGATAGCGGTCAGCACCAGCGTCGGGGCCCAGGCGAAGTCCTCCGCGGGCACCCGGGGCACCCACCACAGCGGCGACAGACCCTGGACGGCGTCGGGCAGGTCGAGCGCCTCACCGAACATGCCGACCACGAACGCGAGCACGAGGATCGCCCACGGCAGTCCCGCCAGGCGCGGCAGCCACGCGAACAGGGCCGCCGACAGGGCGATGACCACGGCGACCGCGGGCAGGTACGCCGCGGAGGCGACGAGGTAGGCGCCGAACGACGGATCGGTCGCGCCGACCGAGTAGGCGCCGATGGCGACGCCGACGCCCCCCGCGACGGTGAGCACCGCGGCGCCGATCCCGGCGACCGCGAGTTGCGCGCCGAGCCAACGTCCACGGGAGACGGCCGTGGCCAGCGCGTACTCGGCCAGCCCCTCGGTCTCCTCGGTGCGGGCGCGCAGCACCGCGGAGATGCCGTAGCCGACGGCGATCAGCGCCGCGTAAAGCATGAACACCGAGACGAAGCCGTCCGTCAGCGCCTGCCCGCCGTCGCCGCCGAGGATCTGCGCGACCGCCGGGTTGGTCTCGGCGAGGTCGCCGACCATGGGGCCGATCTCGTCGACGTAGGTGCCTGAGGCCAGCCACATCAGCGTCGTGCCGAGCGTCCACCACGCGAGCGCGACCCGCTGCTGGCGCCAGGCCAGCGCGAAGGGGGAGGCGAGGCTCGCGACGGCGTCCGCGCGGCCGCGCCGCTCGGGCAGCATGGCCGCGCCGAAGTCACGGCGCGAGGCCAGCGTCGCGGCGAGCACGAGCAGCACGACCGTCAGGACCAGGCTCAGGCCGAGCGGCCACAGGCGGGTGTCGACGAACACGCGCGTCTGCTGCGCCCAGGCGACGGGCGAGAGCCACGACAGCGCGCTGCCGTGCGCCCGCTGGATGTCGCCGACGCCCCGCACCGCTATCGCCACGCCGAGGACGGCGATGGCCAGGCCGCTGGCCCCGCGCCCGTGCGCGGTGAGTTGGCAGGTCACCGACGCGACGCCCGCGAACACGAGGGCCGTCAGCGCCGCCGCGAGCGCGATCACCACGCTGTCACGCGGGTCGAGCCCGCCCGCGGCGAGCACCGCCGCCGACAGCGCCGCGATGACCAGGTTGACGATGAGCACGAGGAGCATCGCGGCGACGGCGGGGGCGTGCCGGCCGACGACGCCTGCGCGCACCAGCTCCGAACGGCTCGACTCCTCCTCGGCGCGGGTGTGCCGCACGACCTGGAGGATGCTCATGATCGCGAGCGACAGGATGATCCACAGCAGCATCTCGTTGGCGACCATCGCGCCGATGGTGTAGTCGTCCAGGCCGTACCCGGGCCCCGTCAGCAGGATGCTGGCGGGCGTGCTCATGAGCGCCGCGCGCGCCTGGCGGGACTCGGCGGTGTCGAACAGCGAGGTGAACGCGCCCACGACGTACAGCCACAGCAGCACGATCGAGGCGGTCCACACGATGAGGCGGACCCGGTCGCGACGCAGCGCGAACCGCAGCAGCAGGCCCGTGCCGGTCAAGGTGTCCAGGCTCGTCGGCCGCGCCTGGGCGGCGCGCGTCGTCGTCGCGCTCATCGTGCGCGCCCCGCGGACGTGGCGACGCCGTCGGCGGCGAGCTCGTCGCCGTAGTGGCGCAGGAACAGCTCCTCGAGCGACGGCGGGGTGACGGTGAGGGCGTGCACGCCCAGGCTTGAGACGGCCGCGAGCACCTCGCCGATGCGGTCGTTGTCGACGTCGAAGGTGACGCGCGAGCCGACGGCGTTGGGCGTCGCGGCCAGATCGTGCACCCCGGGCAGCGCGGCGAGCGCGGCGGGGTCGGCCTCGACGACCGTGGTGATCGCCGAGCGCGTCAGGTGCCGCAGGTCGTCGAGCGTGCCCGACTCGACCGCCCGTCCCTGACGGATGATCGTGACGGTGTCGCAGACCTTCTCGACCTCGCTCATGATGTGGCTGCTGAGCAGCACCGAGCGGCCCTGGGCCTTGACCTCGCGCAGGTACTCGGTGAACACGGCCTCCATGAGCGGGTCGAGGCCAGAGGTGGGCTCGTCGAGCACCAGCAGCTCGACGTCTGAGGCGAAGGCCGCCACGAGCGCGACCTTCTGCCGGTTGCCCTTGGAGTACGTGCGGGCCTTCTTGGTGGGGTCCAGCTCGAAGCGCTCGAGCAGCTCGGCCTTGCGCTTGAGGTCGAGGCCACCGCGCAGGCGGGCCAGCAGGTCGATGGCCTCGCCGCCGGTGAGGTGGGGCCACAGCGACACGTCGCCGGGCACGTAGGTCAGCCGACGGTGCAGTTCGACGGCGTCTGCCCACGGGTCGCGGCCCAGCAGGCTCACGTGGCCCGACGTCGCGCGCAGCAGGCCGAGCAGCACGCGGATGGTGGTGGACTTCCCGGCGCCGTTCGGGCCGAGGAAGCCAGCGACCTCGCCGGGGCGGACCGTGAGGTCGAGGCCGTCGAGGGCCTTGGTCGAGCCGAAGGACTTGTGCAGGTCGCGGATCTCGATCGCGGGCACAGCCGAGGACGGGGTGGTCATGGGGGTTCCTTGGGTGGGGGATGAGGCTGGGATGGGATGCGTCAGGCCGTCTGGTCGGGGAGCGCGCCCGGCGGGTCGGGCACGAACTCGAGGTAGTCGTCGAGCATGCGGCGGGTCGTCAGGAAGCCCTCGGTGTACAGCTCGAGGATCGGCAGGTACGACTCGGAGAAGAAGCGGCGCACGTACGCGGTCAGGTCGCCGGGGTCCTGCGGGGGGTTGAGCGTGACCGACAGCAGCAGCGCGCCGAGCGACGACAGCGTCAGATAGCGGACACGGGCCCGCTCGTCGCGGCTGGGGACGGCCAGGCCCGAGGCCACCGCCTGGGCCGTGTACGCCTCGGCGTCGGCGAGCAGGTGCTCGACGAACGCCTGACCGACCGTCCCGCCCTCCTGCAGCGAGCGCAGCACGTAGCCCACCAGCGGCGCGTACGCGTCGGCGGAGGCGAACGCCTCCAGGAAGCTCGTGCCGCCTGCGGCGCGGTCGATGGTGGCGAGCTTGGCCTCGCGCACCTGCGCGAGCACGTGTGCGTCGCACTCGGCGCGCAGCGCGTCCTTGGACCCGAAGTGGTGGATGACCAGGGCGGCGCTGACCCCGGCGTCGCCCGCCACCGTGCGGACCGAGGCGCCGAAGCCGTCGGTGGCGAAGCGCGCCACCGCGGCGTCGCGGATGCGCGCGCGGGTGGTCAGGTCGTCATCACGGCTGCGGGCTGAACGCATGTTTCATAGCCTAAACGTGCGTTCAGTCGAGCGCCACCCTCACGTTCGTGGCTGACGCGCCGTGACCGCCTGCTCGCCTGCTCGCCCGGGGCGCCCGGGGCGCGCGTGACGCCCGTGGCGCCGCGCCGTCGGCGTCGGTCGCCCGCTACGAGCCGGGCCGGTCTCCCCAGACGGTGACACTGCGCCGCACCGGTGGCGCGTCCTGCGCCGAGCCGAAGAACTGGGGTGAGCGTGCCCGGACCTGCTCGATGTCCGTGAAGACGGCGCGCAGGTGAGAGCGCATGAGGCTCGCGGCCTCCTCGGCGTCGCCGGCGATGACGGCGCGCAGGATGGCGTCGTGCTCGTGGACGAGCGCAGGCGCCGGCGTCGTCTGAAGACTGAGGCGGCGGGCGCGGTCGAGGTGGGCCTGCGCGGCGGCGATGGCCGTCCATGCGCCCGCGTGCCCCGCGAGCGCGAGCAGACCGCGGTGGAAGTCCTCGCCCAGGGTGAGGAAGTCGTCGAGGCGGTCGCCGCTGGCATACTGCGCGGCGACGTTCTCGCGCAGTGCGGCCACGGCGTCGTCGTCGAGCGGCTGCGAGGCGAGTGAGGCGAGTGAGGCGAGTTCGACCGCCTCGCGCAGGAACTGGGCGTCGGCGACCTGCTGGGGGTCGATGCGTGCGACGAAGGTGCCCACCTTCGGGAAGACCATGACCAGCCCCTCGTCGGCGAGCCGGATCAGGCTCTCGCGCACCGGGGTTCGCGACACGCCCAGCGACGCGGCCAGGTCGTTGACCGACACTGGCGAGCCCGGCGCCAGGTCGAGCTCGACGACGCGTCGGCGCAGCTGCGCGTGCACGGCCTCAGCGTTGGTCCGTGACGGTGGCACAGTCCGTCCCCCTGGCGTCGTCGGCATGGCTCGCATGCTACCGAACGCGAGCGCCAGCGGATTGCGGTGACGTACGAGCACTGATATATCTCCTGGTGCCAGTGCGCAGAGGGGCTGGGTGGGCGAGCCAGGGGGCCGCCCGAACGACTCCAGCCTCCCTCCGCTGAGGGGATGCCAACAACCGGCGACGGAGCCGGAGCAAGGAGTGACTGACGATGCGACGAGGCATCACAGGGGGCGTGGACTGTCATGGAGCCGTGGGCCGGGCCAGTCGACATGCCGCACACGACCGGACGCGGGTCGCGGCATGAAGGCCGTGCGCGTCCACGGCCCGGGCGACCTGAGGGTCGAGGAGCGCCCCGATCCGGTGCCGGGCGACGGCGAAGTGCTCGTGGCGATGGAGTGGGGAGGCATCTGCCCCGCTGACGTGTCCTACTGGAAGCACGGGCGCTCGGGATCGGCGCTGCTGCGCCATCCGCTCATCCTCGGGCACGAGGTCGCGGGCACCGTCATCGGGCTCGGGCGTCACGCCCAGTGCGCGCAGATCGGGCAGGCTGTGACGTTCCATCCAGCGACGCTGGTCGGTGACGGGACGATGCCGCCGCGCATGGCGGGGCGGACCAATCTGTACTCGCAGGTGCGCTACTTCGGGTCCGCCGCGCTGGCGCCGCACACCGACGGCGGTTTCAGCCAGCTCAAGGCGGTGCGGGCCGACCAGGTCAGGCCGCTGCCCGAGCACGTCTCGACGCTCGAGGGCGCGCTCGCCGAGCCGCTGGCCGTCGCGATGCACGCGGTGGAGCGAGCCGGGTCGCTCATCGGCCGGGACGTGCTCATCAACGGATGCGGCCCGCTCGGCTCGCTGCTCGTCGCGGCCGCGCGGAACGCGGGAGCGCGGACGGTCCTGGCCGCCGACGTGTCCTACCCGGCCCGACGGATCGCCCGGGCGATGGGCGCCGACGCCGTCGTCGACCCGCGTGACGACGACCTGCCGCAGGACGTCGAGGTGGTGTTCGAGGCGTCCGGGGACCCCGGCGCGCTGGCCAGCGTGCTGCGCGCCGCGGCCCGCGGCGGCGTCGTCGTCCAGGTCGGGCATCTGCCGGACACGCCCGTCCCCAGCGCCCTGGCGGACCTCGTCAACCGTGAGCTGTCGTGGGTCGGGTCCTACGGGTTCGTCGACGAGATCGACGACGCGATCGACGCGATCGCGCAGGGGCTCGACGTCCAGGCGGTCGTCGGCGGCGCGTTCGGCATCGACGCCGCCGAGACGGCGCTGCGGGCCGCGGACGACCCGACGATCGGCGGGAAGATCATGATTCGGCTGAACTGAGCGCGCCGGGCTCGGTCGCGGCGCGCGGGGCCGCGACCGAGTCGCGCACCACGAGCCGTGTGCCGACCACGGCGTCGACGGCGTCCGCGCCGTCGGCGACGCACAGCTCGGCCGCCCGGCGGCCGAGCTCCTCGAGCGGCACCGACACCGTGGTCAGGCGGGGGCGCAGGTGGGTGGCGACGGGGACGTCGTCGTAGCCGACCACGGACAGGTCGCCGGGGATCGCGACGCCCGCCTCCTCGGCGGCCTCATACACCCCCACGGCGACCTCGTCATTGGCGGCAAACACAGCCGTCGCCGCGAGCCCGTGACGCAGCAGGCCGGCGACGGTGGCGCGCCCGAAGGCCGCGTCGAACCGCCCGACGTGGACGAGGTCGTCGTCCCAGGCGACGCCGTGCTGCTCCAGCGCGCGGCGGTAGCCGGCCAGGCGGTGCGTGTGCGTCGAGAGCCGGGGCGGTCCGCCGACGTAGGCGATCCGGCGGTGGCCCTGGGCCAGCAGGTGGCTCGTGACGGCGAACGCGCCGCCCTCGTTGTCGTAGCCGACGCTGCGCGTCGGAGCGCCGTCGCCCAGCGGCGGCCTGCCGCACAGGACGAGGATCCCGCCCTCATCGGCCAGCGCGCGGGCGCGGTGGGCGAGCTTGGTGCGGTAGCCGCGGTCGTCGGTGGCCCCGCCCACGAGGATCACCCCGCCCGCGCGGTAGGAGCGCAGCAGGTCGACGAGCTCGAGCTCGCGCTCCTTGGACCCGCGCGAGGCCATGATGAGGCACGCCAGGCCGAGCTCGGCGGCGCGGCGCTCGACACCGCGTGCGATGTGCCCGAAGAACGGCTCGGCGACGTCCTGCACGACGATGCCGATCGTCGAGGTTCGCGAGCGCGCGAGCGCGCGTGCGTTGACGTTCATCACGTACCCGAGGTCCGCGACGGCCTGCGTGACGCGGGCGCGCGTGCGCGCCGCGACCGGGTAGTTGCCCGACAGGACGCGCGAGACGGTGGCGGTCGAGACCTGCGCGGCGGCGGCGACGTCGGCGAGGGTGACGCCCGCGCGCGGTGCGGCGGGCATCAGGCGATCCGGGCGAGGTCGGCGGCGTGGACCTGATGCCGCAACGGCTCGCCGTCGAGGAAGCGCACGAGTTCGGCCACTGCCTGGTCGCCGAGCCGCGAGACCTCGTTGCCGAGCGCTCCGGCCAGGTGCGGGGTCAGGACGACATTGGGCAGATCCCACAGCGGTGAGTCGGCCGGCAGCGGCTCGGGGTCGGTGACGTCGAGCCACGCGTCCAGGCGCCCCGAGATGAGGTGGGGCGCCAGGGCGGCGTGGTCGACGACGGCGCCGCGCGAGGTGTTGACGAGGATCGCGCCGTCGCGCATCCGGGCCAGCTGCGGTGCTCCGACGAGCCCGATCGTGGCGGGGGTGAGCGGCGCGTGCAAGGTCACCACGTCGCTGCGCGCGCACAGGGCGTCGAGCGTGACCGGTTCGGCGCCCAGCGCGGCGGCCTCGGCCGCGGTGACGTAGGGGTCCGCGAGGAGCACCTCGGCGTCGAGGGTGTGCAGACGCTCGATGAGGCGTCGGCCGATGTGCGAGGCGCCCACCACGCCGACCGTCACCCCGTGGGCGCCCAGCGTGGGCATGCCGGACAGGTCGCGCGGACGGCGTTGGGCGCGGAACCGGGCGGTGAGGCGCCCGACACGCTTGAGCGCGAGCACGATCTGGGCGAACGCGAACTCCGCGACCGGGCCGGCGTTGGCGTGCGCGGCGGCGCTCACGGTCAGCCCGGACTCCAACGCGCTCGGGGCGAGGAAGGTGCGGATGGTCCCGGCGGCGTGGAAGAGCGCGCGCAGGCGCGGCATGCGCGCCAGGGAGTCGGCGTCCAGGCGGGGGACGCCCCAACCGGTCACCAGGACCTCGACGCGGTCGAGGAGGTCGGCGACCTGGTCGAGGTCGGTGACGGCGCCCGGCGCCAGCAGGCGCAGGCGCGCGCTCATGGTGGCGTGGGCGCCGCGGCGGAAGGCGGTCGTGTAGGTGTCGTCGTTCATCAGCAGCAGCGCTGGTGGCCGGTGGCTCGGCATGGCTCTCCTTCGCACGGTAGCCGCACCATAGCAAGCGCTTGCGATCAGGTCACCTGATCGTTTCGTTGACACGTTCATTTCCGCGAACCTACGGTCTTTCGAAGTAGCAAGCGGTTGCTGTTTGTGACTGCGAGTGCGGCGAAGGAGACGTGCGATGGCGGTGGCTGAGGTGGGGACGGAGACTGTCGGCGGCTCGGGCCCCCCAAGGGCCGACCCGGCCCGTCGGCGCCGGGCGCCGCTGACGGCCCGCATCAGGCGCGACGGCGTGCTGCTCGCGATGATCCTGCCGGGCTTCGTGTACTTCGCCGTGTTCCAGTGGCTGCCCCTGGCCGGGAACGTCATCGCGTTCCTGGACTACCAGCCGTACCTGGGCATCACCGACAGCGCCTGGGTCGGCCTGCGGAACTTCGCGGAGGTCTTCGCCGACCCGACCTTCTACCACGCGGTGCGCAACACGCTCGTCATCACGGTGCTGCAGCTCGTGCTCTTCTTCCCCGTGCCGATCCTCCTGGCGCTGCTGCTCAACAGCGTCATGACGCCGCGGCTGCGCACGTTCGTCCAGTCCGTGGTGTACCTGCCGCACTTCATCGGCTGGGTGCTGCTGGTCTCGATCTTCACGCAGATCCTCGGGCCGATGGGCGTGGTCACGCACCTGCTCGACGCGGTGGGCGTGTCCGGGTTCTCGGCGACGACGACCCCGGAGTTCTTCCCGTTCCTCATCGTCCTCGAGCTGATCTGGAAGGACGCCGGGTGGGGGACGATCATCTTCCTCGCGGCGCTGGCCAACGTCAGCGGCGAGCTGCAGGAGGCCGCCGTCATCGACGGCGCCGGCAAATGGCGACGCATCTGGCACGTGAGCCTGCCGGCCATCATGCCCGTGATCATCCTGCTGCTGATCCTCCAGATCGGGACGATCCTGTCGGTCGGCTTCGAGCAGATCATCCTCCAGCGCGATGCGGTCGGACCCGCCGCGGCCGAGGTGCTCGACACGTGGGTCTACTACCACGGCATCCAGGACGGCGCGTGGGGCCCCGCCGCCGCCGTCGGACTGGTCAAAGGCATCGTCGGCTTCGGGCTCGTCCTGGGCGCCAACAAGCTCGCCCACCTCTTCGGCCAAGACGGGATCTACCGCAGATGACCACGATGACCCGCTCCACGCCGTTAGCCGCACCCGGCCTGACACCGCCCGGCCCGGACGCGCGCCGACGCGTCCGGCCGCGGCGCCGCAACCGCCACCGCCCCGCATGGGACGAGGAGCCGAGCCTGGCCGGATCCGCGGCCAAGGGGCTGCTCCTGGTGGTGATCTGCCTGGTGACCACCTATCCGATGATCGCCGTGCTGGCCACGAGTCTGTCGTCCCAAGAGGAGATCGCGGCGAAGAACGGCCTCGTCCTGTGGCCGAGCCGCCCGACCCTGGCCGCGTACGAGCAGGTCTTCAGCGGTGGCGTCGTCGCCGAGGCCCTGATGCGCAGCGTCGGCATCACCGTCGTGGGGACCGTCAGCTCCGTCGTCCTGACGGTGCTCATGGCCTACGGGCTCTCGCGCCCCCGAGTGGTCGGGGGCCGGTTCTGGCTGATGTCGGTGCTGGCCACCATGTTCTTCTCGGCGGGCATCATCCCGAGCTTCCTGGTGGTCAGCGAGCTCGGGCTGCGCGGCCACTACGCCGCGGTGATCCTGCCGACGATCATCTCCGCGTTCAACCTCGTCGTGGTGCGCAGCTTCTTCATGAGCCTGCCCGCCGAGCTGTTCGAGGCCGCGCGGATCGACGGCGCCGGCGAGCTGCGCATCCTGGCGACCATCGTCATGCCGCTGTCGCGCGGCGTGGTCGCCGTCATCTCGCTCTTCTACGGCGTGGCGTACTGGAACGCGTTCTTCAACGCCATGCTCTACCTCGACATGGACCAGTGGCCGGTGTCGATGATCCTGCGCCAGTACGTGCTGCTCGGGCAGCCCGTCGCCGACACCGCGGCGACGTCCGAGGTCGCGGCGCCCTCCCAGGCCCTACAGATGGCTGTCGTCGTCGTCAGCCTCCTGCCGATCCTCATCGTCTACCCCCTCCTGCAGCGCTACTTCACCAAGGGCGTGCTCACCGGCGCCGTCAAGGGCTGAGCGCGCCACGAGCGGCACTACCGCCACGGCCGGCCTCGCCGTGGCGCCACGGACCACCTCACGAACGGAGCATCCCGTGCCCGCCATCGCCCCCACGTTCCTGTCCCGCCGCGGCTTCCTCGCGCTGAGCGGCGCCACGGCCCTCGCCGCGGGCCTCGCGGCCTGCGGGTCGAGCCCGTCGGCCACCGGCCGGGTCTCGAACGCCAAGGATGTGCTGCTGCCGAGGTTCACGCCGCTTCAGGGCCTGAGCCCGGACCTGCCCGGCTCCGCGGCCGGGGTCCCGCCGGGGTACTTCGCCTACCCCAAGCCGTTCCGGTCGGTCGCCGAGGCGCCGCTGGCGGGGGAGACGGTCGCCGCCCTGTCGATGTTCTTCTCGACGGTGCCCACGCCGAAGGGCGAGAACGCCGCCTGGCAGGAGGTCGAGCGGCGGCTCGGCGGCGTCCTGGACATCGACGCCGTCTCCGACGCCGACTTCCGAGCGCGGTTCGCCACCACCGTGGCGGGGGGCGACCTGCCCGACCTGATGATGTACCCCGCCTCGGCCGCACAGCAGAACCACGCCCAGTTCCTCGAGGCGGCGTGCGCGGACCTCACCGAGCACCTCGGCGGCGACGCGGTCAACGCCTATCCCAATCTCGCCGCCATCCCCGAGCTGTTCTGGAGCCAGTGCGTCGCCGCGGGCAAGCTCTACTACCTGCCGATCCCGCGCGGGGTGACCTCAGGCGCAGGCTTCCACAACGCGGCGCTGTTCGAGGGCGTCGGCGTGTCCGACCTCTCCCAGATCGCCGACGCCGAGGCGTTCCTCGAGGTGTTGGGTGAGCTGACCGACTCCGCCAGGAATCGGTGGGCGCTGGGCTCGTCCGGGTTCGGGCTCGCGATCTTCCGCAGCATGTTCCGCGTGCCGCCGGGCTGGCGCCAGGACGGCGGCAGGCTCGTCAAGGACATCGAGACCGACGAGTACCTCGCGATGATCGAATACGTCGCCAAGGCGTATGCGGCCGGGTACATCGTCCCCGGCTCGGAGGCGTGGCAGAAGAACCAGATGCTCAACGCCTTCATCGGTGGCCAGACCGCCCTCATCTACGACGGCCTGCCGGGCTACCCCACCTACGCGGGCTCGACGAGCGACGCGTTCCGGCCGCTGCCGTTCCAGCCCGTCGGGCACGACGGCGGCCAGGCGCAGATGTTCCAGGACAACGTGCTCCTGGCCCCGGTCATGGTCAAAAAGGGGCCCGCTGACCACGTCGAGCGGGTGCTGAGGGTCGCCAACTTCCTCGCGGCGCCGTTCGGCTCCGAGGAGTACCTCCTGCTCAACTTCGGCGTCGAGGGCGCCGACTACACCATGGACGCGGGCGGCAACCCCATCCTGACTGACGCGGGCAAGGCCGACGTCGCCGTGCCGTGGAGGTTCCTCGCCGCGCCGCAGCAGGCCGTCTACTACGCGGGCAACGAGGAGCAGACCCGCACGGTGCACGAGGCGTACTCGACGCTCATCCCGCTCGCCGTCGCCGACCCCGTCGCCAACATCTACAGCCCCACCGCCGTCAACAAGGGCGCCTCGCTGGCCCAACCGGTCAGCGACGCCGCCAAGGAGGCCATCGCCGGGCGCGGGACGGTCAAGGACCTGCAGGCCGCGATCAAGGCGTGGGCGGCGAACGGCGGCGACACGATCCGCGGTGAGTATGAGGCGGGGCTGGCGCAATGAGCAGGGCGCTGCGGCTGCCCGACGCCGACCTGCGCACCAGCCCACGCACCGGCTGGACGCGGGACCACTGGACCGCGGTCGCCGACCACTGGCTCGGGTGGGTGCGGGATCACTCACCCACGCCCGCCCTGCCGCGACTGCCAGGCCGCGTCACGCGCGACGGCGAGCGCCGTGAGTCGATGGAGACGGTGTGCCGCAGCATGATCCTGGCCGCCGCCCGCGTCGCCCGCGCGCGCCCCGACGACGCCGACGCGGACGAGATCGCCGCCTGGTACCGCGAGGCGCTGGTCGCCGGGACCACGCCCGGCGGGCCCCAGGAGTGGCCGCGGGCCGTGACGGGCCGGTTGCCGCGCGTCGGACTGACGCAACCGCTCGTCGAGGCCGCCAACGCCGCCTTCGCGCTCCACCTCGCGCGCGAGCGGCTGTGGGATGCGCTGGCGCCGGGCGAGCGCGACCAGGTCGCCCGGTGGCTGCGCCACCACGCGCGCCTGGACACGTGGCCCAACAACTGGCAGCTCTTCCCCGCCGTGGCCGAGGGCTTCCTGCGCTCGGTGGGGCTGGAGGACACCGACGTCGGCGAGCTGCACGTCGCGCGCATGGAGGGCTGGTACGTGGGCGACGGGTGGTACACCGACGGCCCCGAGCACCGTTTCGACCACTACAACGCCTGGGCGATCCACCCCTACCTGTGGGCCTGGTACCGCATGACCGACACCACGGGCACCGCCGAGGGCGAACGTCACCTCGACCGCCTCGCCGCGTACGTGCGGTCCTTCGCGCGGCTCGTCGCCCCGGACGGGGCGCTGCTGCACCAGGGCAGGTCGCTCACCTACCGCACGGCGGCGCTCGCGGCCGGCTGGTGCGCCGAGGTCTCGGGTGTCTCGCCGCTCGACCCCGGCCAGTGGCGCCGGCTCGCCTCGGGCGTGCTGCGCGACTTCGTCGAGCACGGCGTGGGCGTGGGCGGCCCGCTGTCGCTCGGGTGGTACGGGCCGCACGAGGGCTCGACGCAGTACTACAGCGGCTTCGGCTCGCCGTACTACGCGGGCATCGGGTTCCTGGGGCTCGCGCTGGCCGACGACGCCGCGGTGTGGACCGCAGTCGAGCCGGCGCACGACCCGTCCGACGAGGTCACGCCGATCCCGCGGGTGGGATGGACGGTGGCGCGCGCCGGGGGTGTGTGCCGGCTGGTCAACCATGGCGCCGACCACGTCACGATGGCGCTCGACGACTACCCCGACGAGGACGACCCGCACTACGCGAAGCTCTCCTACTCGACGCACACCGCACCGGAGACCGGGCGGGGGTTCGTGGCGAACGTCGACAGCCATCTCGCGGTGCTCGACGCGGGCGGCCAGGCCTCGCGTCGCACCGCCGTGCGCGGCGTGCGGGTCGAGGGACCGGTGAGCGGCTCGGTCCATCTGCCGCACCTGGACGGACGGCCCCTGCCGGGCGCCGCGGTGCGGACCGTGAGCGTGACGCACGGGCCGTGGGAGGTGCGCTGCCACCTGGTGCGCACGGCCGAGCCGCGCATGGTGCGCGAGGGCGCCCACGCCGTCGCGGACGAGACGCCGCCGCAGGCCGGGTCCTGGGGCTCGGGCGGCCGCTGGGCGCGCGGCGCCCGTG
Organism: Xylanimonas ulmi; assembly: GCF_004216535.1. Classification (NCBI taxonomy): domain Bacteria; kingdom Bacillati; phylum Actinomycetota; class Actinomycetes; order Micrococcales; family Promicromonosporaceae; genus Xylanimonas; species Xylanimonas ulmi. Next base: position 1,389,097 of record NZ_SGWX01000001.1, on the reverse strand, counting down.
GGGTGCTCGCCGCCGTGGCGCCGCTGCACGGGTACGAGCGGGCGGACGTGGTGCGCGGCGAGGGCGTCAACGCATTCGGCCCGCACTCGGCCACGCCGTATCTGATCGGCGGGCACGTCGCGGGCGAGCGCGTCTACGTCGCGCTCCACCTGCTGTGGCTCGATCCGGACGCCACGGCCGCCGACCTCGCCGCGAGCGACCCGCGCGCCGTCGTCGACGTCACGGTCGCCGGGAGCGTCGTGGGGGTTCGGTGGGCCGACGACGGCGCGACGACGCGCACCGACCTGGCGACGTTCGTGCCTTGGGACGGCGTGACCGCCGGTGGGCAGGGGTGAGGGAGCGGTGGTGAGCGAGGTCACGGCGGTGGGGGCGGGCGCGACCTCGCCCCTCGTCCTGGCAGTCACGCCGCACGAGTCGCTCGCCGACGCGGCCGACCGGCTGGCCGCGACGCTGGTGCGGCACCCCCAGCGTGACGTCGAGGTGCGCCTGGCGCCGGGGACCTACCGGGTCAGCGAGCCCGTGCGCCTGGGCCCCGAGCACTCCGGCGACGAGCGGCGCGAGGTGAGGTGGGCCGGGACCGGGGCCGTGATCAGCGGCGGCGTCGCACTGACGTGGCGCGCGGACCGCGACGGGCGGTGGCGTGCGACGGCGCCGCCGGGCGTCGAGCCGGCCGACCTGTTCGTGGGCGGGCGCCGCAGCCGCCGCGCGCGCAGCGCTCCGCAGTCGGCCGAGGTCTGTCATGCGGTCGACGCGGGGATCACGGGCGCCCGCGCGCTGGGGATCGGACGCTGGGCGCGCCCCGAGGCGGTGACGTGTGTCGTGACAGTCCGCTGGCGCGCCTACCACCTGCCGGTCGCGGGAGTCGACGGCGACGTCGTGCGGCTGCGCGAGCCCTGCTGGACGAACGCGCGCGGCGGCACGGGGCGCGTCGGCCCCTACTGGGACACCACGGCGGTCGACGGGAGCCAGTTCGCGGGAGGGGTGGTCTGGGAGAACGCGATCGAGCTGCTGACCGAGCCGGGCGACCACGTGTGGGACCCGGTCACGCGGACCGTCACCTACCTGCCGCTGCCGGGCGAGGAGCCCAGCGACGTTGAGGCGATCGTTCCGACGTGCGAGAGCCTGCTCGCGCTCGACGGCGTGCGGCGCCTGCGCCTGACGGGGCTCACGCTCTCCCACGCCGCGTTCGGTCAGAGCGCGACGGCCCAGGGATACGTCGGCGCGCAGGCGGGCCTGACGCTCACGGGCGCCACAGGACCGCGCGACGCGGCCGGGCGACACTACACCAAGCCCGCAGCCGCGCTGGCGGTGCGGCGCAGCCACCACGTGGTGGTCGAGGACTGCGTCGTCACCCAGGTCGCCGGCGCCGGCGTGGTGCTGGAGCACGGAACCTGCGACACCCGCCTGGTCGCCTCACGGTTCGAGGACCTCGGATCGGGCGCGGTCTACATCGGGGACACCGAGCCCCACCCGGGCGCTGACCGGGTCTCGGAGCGCAACACCGTCACCCGCTGCGTCCTGCGCCGCGTCGGCGCGCGCTACACCGACGCCGTCGCGCTGTGGGCCGGGTACGTGGCCGACCTGACGGTCGACCACAACACGATCGAGGACGTGCCGTACTCGGGGATCTCGCTCGGCTGGGGGTGGAACCAGCCCGGGGCCCGTGCGAGCGCGCTGCGGGACAACCGCGTGACGGCCAACCGGATCGTCGAGGTCATGCGCCCGAGCACGGGCATGCACGACGGCGGCGCGATCTACGTCCAGGGAGCGCAGCCCGGGACCGTCATCGCGCGCAATCACATCGACCGCTCGGGGTACGGCGGAACGCAGCGCGACGGCAACGGGATCTACCTCGACGAGCAGACCTCGCACGTGCGCGTCGAGCGCAACGTGGTCACTCGGGTCGGCTACAAGTGGTTGTCGAACTGGGCCGTGTACGGCGTCGAGAACCTCTCGCGGGGGAACTGGACCGACACCGACGCGCCGGCGCTCGGCGGACGCGGCTCCGGCTCGCGCGGCGACCAGGTGCGCCTCGACGTGCTGCCGCCCGCGGCGCTCGCGATCGCCGCCGCGGCGGGCGCCGAGCCGGGCGCGCGGGTCTGGGCGGGCCGCGTCGACCTCGCGCGGGGGCGCCCCGCCACGCAGTCCTCCGCGGTGGTGGTCGCGGTGCGCACGAGCGAGGACCTGTCGCAGTGTGGTGGCGTCGAGGCCCAGACGACGGCCGCGGGCCACGGCGCCGGGGCGGGCCACGCCGAGGTGGCGGTGGACGGGGACACGTGCGCGGACACCGTGACGGTCGACGAGCCCGACTCGTGGTGGCGCGTCGACCTGGGGGCGCAACGCCGCCTCGGCGCGGTGGGGCTCTGGAACGCCGCGTCGATGCCCACGCGTGACGTGGTGATCGAGGTGGCCGACGGCGCCGGGCGGATCACCGCGCGGGCGCGGGTCGAGGGGCTCGTGCGGCGCCCCTCGATCGTCGAGGTCGACGCCGAGGGGCGTTACGTGACCGTGCGCCGTCCCGGCGGCGGCGTCGGGCTGTCGTCCGTGACCGTTCACCCGCCGTCGCGTGGCGCCGAGTGTGAGGCGCGACCAGGGCCACCGCGCGGGAGAGCGGAGCCATGAGGGCGCTCGTCGCCGTGGGCAGGGGGCGGTACGCCGACCCGTGGCACGCGTTCGAGGCGAACGCGCTGCGTGTCGCCGAGATCCTCGTCCGGGACGGGTGGACGGTCCGCCTCGACACCGACGTCGACGGCGCGATGACCCGGCTCGACGGCGTGGACCTCCTGGTGGTCGCGGCCGGCGACCCGTGGGGCCAGGGCGAACGGCGGTTCGTTGCGCCACGCGCGAGCCGTGCGGGGCTCCGGGCCGCGCGCGAGCGCGGCCTCGGCGTCATGGGGCTGCACGCGGCGGTGGCGAGCCTGCGCGACTACCCGTGCTGGGCTCCGGCGCTCGGCGCGGTCTGGATCCCCGGGGCGTCGAGCCACCCACCCCGGGGCCAGGCGCACATCAGCGTCCACCCGCACGCGCTGACCGCGGGGATCGAGGACTTCGTGGTGCACGACGAGCGCTACTGCCATCTCCAGCCGCTCGGCGAGGTGACCGTCCTGGCCACGCACGCCCACGACGGCGTGGACCACCCGCTGGTCTGGGTGCGCGAGCGCCCGCAGCGGGCCGCCTACGACGCGCTGGGCCACGACACGCGCTCCTACGACTCGCCCGAGCACGAGACGTTGGTGCGCCGCCTGGCGCGCTGGGCGGCCCGCGCCGGTCAGGACCCGGCGCCCTCCCAGGCCACGTACTTGAGCTCCAGGTACTCCTCGATCCCGTAGACCGAGCCCTCGCGTCCGACTCCCGACTGTTTGACGCCGCCGAAGGGCGCGACCTCGTTCGAGATGGCGCCGGTGTTGACGCCGAGCATCCCGGTCTCCAGCGCCCCCGCAACCCGCCAGACGCGCGCGGCGTCACGCGACCACAGGTAGGCGGCGAGGCCGAACTCGGTCGCGTTGGCCAGGCGCACGGCCTCAGCCTCGTCGTCGAAGCGGATGAGCGGCGTGACGGGGCCGAAGGTCTCCTCGCGCGTGACGAGCATCTCGGACGTGACGTCGGCCAGCACCGTCGGCTCGAAGAACAGCCCGCCGCGCTCGTGCCGGGCGCCGCCCGCCACGATCCGCGCGCCGAGCCCGGTGGCGTCCCGCACGTGCTCCTCGACCTTGGCCACGGCAGCGTCGTCGATCAGGGGGCCCTGGACGACGTCGGGCTCGAACCCGTCGCCGACGCGCATCGCCGCGACTCGCTCCCCGAGCCGGGCGGCGAAACGCTCGTAGACCCCCGACTGCACGTAGACGCGGTTGGCGCTGACGCACGCCTGGCCGCTGTTGCGGTACTTGGCGGCGAGCACGCCGTCGACGGCGCAGGCGAGGTCGGCGTCGTCGAACACGAGCACCGGGGCGTTGCCGCCCAGCTCCATCGAGACGTTCTTGACGGTCGCGGCGGCTTGGGTGAGCAGCACGCGGCCCACCTCGGTCGAGCCGGTGAAGCTCACCTTGCGCACCGCGGGGTTGCCCGTCAGCTCCGGACCGATCTCGCGCGCCCTGCCGACGACGACGTTGAGCACGCCCGCGGGCACGCCCGCGCGCGCGGCGAGCTCGGCCAGCGCGAGCGCTGTGAGCGGCGTCTGCTCCGCGGGCTTGACCACCATCGCGCATCCCGCGGCCAGGGCCGGGGCGGCCTTGCGCGTGATCATCGCGGCGGGGAAGTTCCACGGGGTGATGGCCACGCACACGCCCACGGGCTCCTTGAGCACCAGGACTCGACGGCTCGGCTCGGGGGCGTCGAACACGTCACCGCGCACCCGCTTGGCCTCCTCGCCGAACCACTCGATGAACGAGGCCGCGTAGGCGACCTCACCACGCGCCTCGGCGAGCGGCTTGCCCTCCTCGAGCGTGATGAGGCGCGCGAGGTCCTCGGCGTTCTCGGTCACCAGGTCGAACCAGCGGCGCAGGACCATCGCGCGCTGCTTGCCCGACCGTGCGCGCCAGGCGGGCAGCGCGCGTTCGGCGGCGGCGATGGCGCCGGCGACCTGCACGCGGCTGAGGCGGGGCACGGTGGCGATCGTGGCGCCTGTCGCGGGGTTGGTGACCGGCGCCGCGCCCGAGTCGCCGTGGGCGACCCAGGCGCCGTCGATGTAGGCGGCGGTGCGCAGCAGCGCGGCGTCGTCAAGCGGGCAGCGGGCGCCGACCACGCCCAGGGGGCGCATCACCGGGCCGTGGCCGGGGCGGCGGACTCGGCGGCGCCGACGGTCTGTGGAGCGCGGGCCGGCAGGAGCGCGCCCGCGAAGAACGCGGTCAGCTCCGCGCGTGCGGTCAGCGGGAGGACCGCCGCGACGTACTGGTCGGGCCGCACGACCACGACCACGCCGCCGCGGTCGATCCCGCGCGCCTCGAACACGTCGTCGCGCGGGTCAGTCGCGTAGACCCGCTCGTAGTCGATCAGGCCGAACGGCCCCGTCCGCGGCAGGAACACCCCCGGGACACCGACGACGTTGTCCATCTGCGTGTGGTCCTGCTGGTAGACGACCTTGACGTCGAGGACCGACCCCGGGTCGGCGCCGGGCGGCGTGTGGCGCAGCAGGGGCGAGGTCGGGTCGCTCGCGAGCCAGGCGGCCCAGTCCGCGAGCGCCGAGGGCTCGCCCGCGGCGGGGGAGTCGGCGAACGCGTACACGCGCCAGCGCCCGTCGGCGCGGTGGTGGTGGCCCAGGTGCACGCGATTGGCGTCGCACACGCGCTCGACGACGGCGGACTTGAACCGCTTGCCGATCGGGAAGCCCGTCGCGAGGTGTTGGTGCTCGGCGTCGCCCACGATGGACGAGGGCGCGTAGTGCGTCATGAACCCGAAGGCGAACTCGGAGGACCGCACGTAGTACTCGGCGAGGTAGCCGGGGTCGGGCAGGTCCTCGGGCTTGGTGGCCATGAGCGTCGACCACTGGCGGTCGAAGTCGATGAGGTTGCGCGCCACGACCTGGCGCTCGGCCGAGTAGGTGGACAGCAGCGACTGCGGCGCCAGCCCGGACAGCACGTGTCCGAGCTTCCAGGCGATGTTCCACCCGTCCTGCATCGAGACGTTCATGCCCTGACCGGCCTTGGCGGAGTGGGTGTGGCAGGCGTCGCCCGTGATGAACACGTGCGGCTCGCGCGTGCCGACCTGGTCGAGCGGGACGTCGTCGAACCGGTCGGTGACCCGGTGGCCGACCTCGTAGACGCTGTGCCAGGGCACGTCGCGCACGTCGAGGGTGTAGGGGTGGATGATCGCGTTCGCCCGCGCGACGATCTCGGCGAGCGGTGTGCGGCGGATCGCTCCGTCGTCGTCGTCCGGGACCACGCCGAGGTCGACGTACCAGCGCACCAGAAACCCGCCCTCGCGGGGGATGAGCAGCACGTTCCCCCCGTCGTGCGAGCGGATCGCGCACTTGGTGCGCACGTCGGGGAAGTCGGTCACGGCGAGCACGTCGAGCACGCCCCACGCGTGGTTGGACTTGTCGCCCACGGGCACGCAGCCGATGGCGTCGCGCACCGCGGAGTGCGCCCCGTCGCAGCCGACGACGTAGCGGGCGCGCACGGTGCGCTCGGCGCCCTCATGGGGGCCGGCGCCGCGCAGTGTCACGGTGACGGGGTGGGACTCGTCCGCCCCGCCGACGGCGAGGTCGGTGAGCTCCCAGCCGTAGTCGGGCCTCAGGCGCGCGGGGCCGTTCGCGGCGGCCTCCAGGAAGTAGTCGAGCACGCGGGCCTGGTTGACGACGAGGTGGGGGAACTCGCTGATCCCGCGGTCGTCGTCGCGCGGGCGGGAGGTGCGAACGATGTCCTCGGGGTGGTGCGGGTCGGGCTCCCAGAACGCCATCTCCATGATGCGGTAGGCCTCGGCGGTGATCTGCTCGTAGAACCCGAATGCGGCGAAGGTCTCGACGCTGCGGGCCTGCACGCCGTCGGCCTGGCCGAGCGGGAGCCGGTCTGGACGGCGCTCGACCAGGCGTGTGGTGATCCCGGGGAACTGCGCGAGCTGTGCGGCGGCGATCACGCCGGCGGGGCCGGCGCCGATGATGAGCACGTCGACCTCCTCGGGCAGGTCCTCGGGTCGGTCGAGGCCGACGCCCGCGGCGGGAAGCACTCGTGGGTCTGCGCTGACGTAGCCATGGTGGTGGAACTGCATCGGTCTGTCCTTCAGTCGATGTGGGGAGGTGGGTGTGGGTTCAGCGCGTGGCCTTGGCCAGCGCGGCGTCGAGCCGTGCTGCGCCGGGGATGTCGGTCGCGCTCGCGTCGAGCGGGCGGCCCGTGCGGTCCTTGATGAGCGACGAGGCGAGCAGGCCGACGAGCGACAGGGTCGCCAGGTACGTCGAGACGGCCGCCGACGTGTGGAAGGTGGCCTGGAGCCAGGTGCCGATCATGGGGGAGAACGCGCCGCCGAGGACCGCGCCGAACGCGTAGGCGAGCGCGGCGCCCGAGTAGCGCACCTTGGCGGGGAACATCTCGGCGAACAGCGCCGCCTGGGGGCCGTACGTCAGGCCCAGCCCGACGGCGAGCACCATCATGGACAGCCCGATGCGCGTCGGGTCGGCCGTGTCGATGATCCAGAAGAGCGGGAACGCCCAGGCGAGCATCCACAGGAAGCCGACCTTGTAGACGTTGGCGCGCCCGATGCGGTCGGACCAGACCGCGCCCAGCATCGTGGTCACGCCCCACACGGCCGCGGCGATCGTCACCATGCCCAGGATCGACGTGCGGCCGAGCCCGAGTGTGCTGGTGGAGTACGACAGGATGTAGCCGCCGGTGATCATGTAGCCGTTGGCGCTGTTGGCGGCGAAGGTGAGCATGCCCAGCACGATCGCGGGCCAGCAGTAGCGCAGCACCTCGACCACGGGCAGTTTGACCTTCTCGTGCTCGGCGGCCTCGCTGAGCTCCTTGAACACCGGGGACTCGCTGACCCCGAGCCGGATGACCAGCCCGACCGCGACCAGCAGGATCGAGACCAGGAAGGGCACGCGCCAGCCCCACGCGAGGAACTGCGCGTCGGTCGTGGTCGCCGCGACGACGGCCAGCACAGCCGTGGCGATGAGCATGCCGAGCGGCACGCCGATCTGCGGGAAGCCCCCGAACAGCCCGCGGCGGCGGGCGGGCGCGTGCTCGACGGCCATGAGGGCGGCGCCGCCCCACTCGCCGCCCGCCGAGAAGCCCTGCAGGACGCGCAGCACCACGAGCAGGATGGGCGCGGTGACGCCGAGCTGCGCGTAGGTGGGCACCAGGCCGATGAGCGCCGTGCTCAGCCCCATGAGCATGAGCGTGCCCACGAGCATGGCCTTGCGCCCGACCCGATCGCCGAGGTGTCCGGCGACGATCGCGCCCAGGGGGCGGAACAGGAAGCTCACCCCGACCGTCGCGAACGACAGGATGCGGCCGGCGACGTCGTCGGCCGAGTGGAGGAACGGGTCGAAGTAGAGGGGCGCGAGCACGAGCGCGGCCGTGTTCGCGTAGATGAAGAAGTCGTACCACTCGATCGACGTCCCGACGAGGGTCGCCAGGGCGACCCGGCGGTCCTCTCTCCTGTGGGTGCTGAGCACCGTCGTGTCGTGCGCCATATGCGTGACTCCCTTGTCATCCGATCCGCGCGCGGCGGGGGTTGCGGTGCTGGCGGCGGACGGCAGCCTTGTCGTCCTCCAGACGAAAGATATACGATCTCGCATACGACGCGCTAGAGTCGAGAGCGCACTCGACCCACCGACGAGCGAGGGAGCTCATGGCCGACGACGATGGGGCGCCGCCCGCACTGGCGCCGGGCGCCCGCCCCGGCAAGGTCATCGCGGTGCATCTGAGCTACGCGTCTCGCGCGCGGCAACGAGGCGTGCGCCCCGCGGCGCCCTCGTACTTCCTCAAGCCGACGAGCTCACTGGCGGCCACGGGCGGCGAGGTCGAGCGGCCCGCCGGCGCGGAGCTGCTGGCCTTCGAGGGCGAGATCGCGCTCGTGATCGGCGCCCCGGCACGCCACGTCGCGGTCGACCGGGCGTGGGCGCATGTGGCCGCCGTGACCGCCGCCAACGACCTCGGGGTCTACGACCTGCGCTGGGCCGACAAGGGCTCGAACGTGCGCTCCAAGGGCCGCGACGGGTACACGCCGCTCGGCCCCGAGCTCATCGACGCGCGTGACGTGGCGCCCGACGCGCTGCGCGTGCGCACCTGGGTCAACGGCGCACTCGTCCAGGAGGACACGACCGGCGCCGACGCGCTGTTGTTCCCCCTCACGCAGATCGTCGCCGACCTGTCGCAACACCTCACGCTGGAGACCGGCGACGTGATCCTCACCGGAACGCCCGCCGGGTCGTCCGTCCTGGTCCCGGGGGACGTCGTCGAGGTCGAGGTCGACGCGCCCGGCTCGCGCGACCCGCGCACGGGCGCGCCGCCCTCATCGGGCAGGCTCGTGACGAGCGTCGTGCAGGGTCACACGCCGTTCACCGACGTCGGGTCCGGCCCGCGCGTCGACGACGCCGAGCGCGCCCAGGCCTGGGGCAGCCGCGAGGCCGCGGGCCTCGACCCCGAGCCCGCGCCGTTCACCCTCGACGCGGCGCTCGCCGACAAGCTGCGCCGCGCTCCGGTCGCAGGGCTCAGCGCCCAATTGCGCAAGCGCGGGCTCAACAACGTGGTGATCGAGGGTGTGCGCCCGGTGGCGCCCGGCCAAGAGATCGTCGGGCGGGCCACCACGCTGCGCATGCTGCCGAACCGCGAGGACCTGTTCGCCGCGCACGGCGGCGGCCACAACGCGCAGAAGCGCGCCTTCGACACCGTCGAGCTGGGTGAGGTCGTCGTGATCGAGGCGCGCGGCGAGCGCGGCTCGGCCACGCTGGGCGACGTGCTCGCGCTGCGCGCCCGCGTGCGCGGCGCCGCGGGCGTCGTCACCGACGGCGGTGTGCGCGACGTCGAGGCCGTCGCCGCCACGGGGCTGCCCGTGTTCTCCGGTCCGCCCCACCCCGCGGTGCTCGGCCGGCGGCACGTGCCCTGGGAGACGGGCGTCGCCGTCGCGTGCGGGGGCGCCACGGTGCTGCCCGGCGACGTCATCGTCGCCGACGCCGACGGCGTCGTCGTCATCCCCCCGCACCTGGCCACCGAGGTCGCCGACGCGACGCTCGCCCAAGAGGACGAGGACGCCTGGGTGGCCGAGCAGGTCGCCGCGGGCGCCCCGGTCGAGGGGCTGTTCCCGCCGAACGCGACCTGGCGCGCGGCTTATGAGGCCGCGCGACGCGCCCGCGAGTCCTGACCGAGACCGACGATCACCGGAGTGATGATGACCGACCCGACCACCGCGCCCACGGCCCGCCGCATCCCCGCGGACCTGCCCGAGCGGATCCAGCACCACATCGGCGGCAGGGCCGTGGACTCGGCCGACGGCGCGACGTTCGACGTGCTCGACCCGGTGACCAACGAGACCTACGTCCAGGCGGCGGCCGGCCAGCGCGCCGACGTCGAGGCCGCCGTCGCCGCGGCGCGCGCGGCCTTCGAGGACGGCCCGTGGCCGCGCCTGCTGCCACGCGAGCGCTCCCGCGTGCTGCACCGGGTCGCCGACCTCGTCGAGTCGCGCGACGCGCGCCTGGCCAGGCTCGAGACGTTCGACACCGGCCTGCCGATCACCCAGGCGCTCGGCCAAGCGCGGCGGGCCGCCGAGAACTTCCGCTTCTTCGCCGACCTCGTGGTGGCCCAGAGCGACGACGCGTTCAAGGTGCCCGGGCGCCAGGTCAACTACGTCAACCGCAAGCCGATCGGCGTCGCGGGGCTCATCACGCCGTGGAACACCCCGTTCATGCTCGAGTCGTGGAAGCTGGCGCCCGCGCTGGCCACGGGCAACACGGTCGTGCTCAAGCCCGCCGAGTTCACGCCGCTGTCGGCGTCGCTGTGGGCGGGCATCTTCGAGGAGGCGGGCGTGCCCGCCGGCGTCTTCAACCTGGTGCACGGGCTGGGCGAGCAAGCGGGCGACGCGCTGGTCAAGCACCCCGACGTGCCGCTCATCTCCTTCACGGGCGAGTCGCGCACCGGCCAACTCATCTTCGCCAACGCCGCCCCGCACCTCAAGGGCCTGTCGATGGAGCTGGGCGGCAAGTCCCCGGCCCTCGTGTTCGCCGACGCCGACCTCGACGCCGCGATCGACGCCACGATCTTCGGCGTCTTCTCGCTCAACGGTGAGCGGTGCACGGCGGGCTCGCGCATCCTCGTCGAGCGCGCGGTCTACGACGAGTTCGTCGAGCGGTACGCGGCGCAAGCCGCGCGCGTCGTGGTCGGCGACCCGTCCGACCCGGCCACCGAGGTCGGCGCCCTGGTGCACCCCGAGCACTACGCCAAGGTCATGGGCTACGTCGAGCTGGGCAAGCGGGAGGGTCGGCTGGTCGCGGGCGGTGGGCGTCCCGCGGGCTTCGAGACGGGCAACTACGTCGCTCCCACGGTGTTCGCCGACGTCGCGCCCGACGCGCGGATCTTCCAGGAGGAGATCTTCGGCCCCGTCGTCGCCATCACACCGTTCGACTCCGACGCCGAGGCGCTCGCGCTGGCCAACGACACCCGCTACGGCCTGGCCGCCTACGTGTGGACGAACGACCTCAAACGCGCCCACAACGTCGCCCAAGGGCTTGAGGCGGGCATGGTCTGGCTCAACTCGAACAACGTGCGCGACCTGCGCACCCCGTTCGGCGGGGTCAAGGCCTCGGGCCTCGGCCACGAGGGCGGCTACCGCTCCATCGACTTCTACACCGACCAACAGGCGGTGCACATCACCCTCGGGAAGGTCCACAACCCGACGTTCGGCAAAGGAGCCTGACATGTCCCAGCCCATCCCCACCCCGACGAGCGCGCCCCCGGACATCCTGCGCTGTGCGTCGATGGAGCTCCAGGTCACCGACCTGGCGGCCTCGCGGCGGTTCTACGTCGAGGTGCTCAACCTCGTCGTCACGCAGGAGGACGAGAGCACCATCTACCTGCGCAGCCTCGAGGAGTTCATCCACCACAACCTGGTGCTGCGCCAAGGCCCCGTGGCCGCGGTCGCCGCGTTCTCGTTCCGCGTGCGCAGCCCCCAGGACCTCGACAAGGCCGTCGACTTCTACACCGAGCTCGGGTGCCGCGTCGAGCGGCGTCCCGAGGGCTTCGTCAAGGGCCTCGGCGACACCGTGCGCGTGACCGATCCGCTGGGCTTCCCCTACGAGTTCTTCTACGACGTCGAGCACGTCGAGCGCCTGACCTGGCGGTACGAGCTGCACACGCCCGGCGCCCTGGTGCGTCTGGACCACTTCAACCAGGTCACCCCCGACGTGCCGCGCGCGGTCGGCTACATGGAGAGCCTCGGCTTCCGCATCACCGAGGACATCCAGGACGAGCAGGGCACCACGTACGCGGCGTGGATGCGCCGCAAGCCGACGGTGCACGACACAGCCATGACGGGCGGCGACGGCCCGCGCATGCACCACGTCGCGTTCGCGACCCACGAGAAGCACAACATCCTGGCGATCTGCGACAAGCTCGGCGCCCTACGCCTCAGCGACCGCATCGAGCGCGGGCCCGGCCGCCACGGCGTCTCGAACGCCTTCTACCTGTACCTGCGCGACCCGGACGGGCACCGCGTCGAGGTGTACACCCAGGACTACTACACGGGTGACCCGGACAACCCCAAGGTCACGTGGGACGTGCACGACAACCAGCGCCGCGACTGGTGGGGCAACCCGGTGGTCCCGTCCTGGTACACCGACGCCTCGCTGGTGCTCGACCTGGACGGCCAGCCGCAGCCCGTCGTCGCGCGCACCGAGTCGAGCGAGATGGCGGTCACGATCGGCGCCGACGGGTTCTCCTACACGCGCCACGGTGAGGCGCAGCCCGAGTACAAGCTGGGCCACCAGCTGTGAGGGGACGCCACCGTGCTTGACGACGCGACGCGGACCGCCATCGCCGACGAGCTCGCGCGCGCGGAGGCGGACCGCGCCGTCGTCCCGCTGCTGACGCGGCGCCACCCGCGCATGACCGTCGAGGACTCCTACGCCGTCCAGAACACCTGGCGCAAGCGCGGCATCGAGGCGGGGCGGCGCCCGGTGGGCCGCAAGATCGGGCTGACCTCGAAGGTCATGCAGGCGGCCACGGGCATCACCGAGCCCGACTACGGCGCGATCTTCGCGGACATGGTGTTCGAGAGCGGCGCGGTCATCGAGCACGCGCGCTTCTCGAACGTGCGGATCGAGGTCGAGCTCGCGTTCGTCCTCGGCGAAGGGCTGCGGGGCCCGCACGTCACGGTGCTCGACGTGCTGCGGGCGACCGAGTACGTCGTGCCCGCGCTCGAGATCCTGTCCTCGCGCGTCGAGCTGGCCGGGCGCACGATCGTCGACACCATCGCCGACAACGCCGCGATGGGAGCGATGGTCTACGGCGGCAACCCGGTGGCGGTCGGCGACGTCGACCTGCGGTGGGTCTCGGCCCTGCTGTACCGCAACGAGGCGATCGAGGAGTCGGGCGTCGCCGCGGCCGTGCTCGGCCATCCGGCGACGGGCGTCGCCTGGCTCGCCAACAAGCTCGCGCAGCACGACGACGCGCTGAGCGCCGGGGAGATGGTGCTCGCCGGCTCGTTCACGCGGCCCGTGTGGGTCGATCCCGGCGACACCGTGCTGGCCGACTACCGCGAACTGGGGACCATCTCATGTCGATTCGTCTGACGCCTCCGCCGACCCTCCGCGACCGCCTGGCCCACGCCGACGCCCCGCTGGCGGGGATGTGGGTGTGCTCCGGCAGCCCGCTCGTCGCCGAGATCTGCGCGGGCTCGGGGATCGACTGGGTGTTGGTCGACGCCGAGCACGCACCGATCGGGCTGGAGACGACGACGGCGATCCTGCAGGCCATGGCGCCCTACCCGGCGACCGCGGTGGTGCGGGTCGCGTCGAACGACCCGGTGACGATCAAGCAACACCTCGACCTCGGAGCGCAGACGCTGCTCGTGCCCATGGTCGACACGCCCGAGCAGGCCGAGGCGGCCGTGCGCGCGGCGCGCTACCCGCCGCGCGGCGTGCGCGGCGTGGGCAGCGCGCTGGCCCGCGGGGCGCGCTGGAGCCGGGTCGAGGAGTACCTGACGCGCGCTGACGAGCTCGTCAGCGTGCTCGTGCAGGTCGAGTCCAGCGAGGCTGTCGCGAACGCGGGCGCGATCGCCGCCGTCGACGGGGTGGACGGCGTGTTCGTCGGCCCCTCCGACCTCGCCGCCTCGATGGGTCTGTTGGGGCAGCAGACGCACCCTGACGTCGTGGCGGCCGTGCTGCGGGCCTTCGACGCGGTCGGGCAGGTGGGCGTTCCCGTGGGGGTCAACGCCTTCGACCCGACGGTGGCCGAGACCTACCTCGGCGCAGGCGCGGCGTTCGTGCTGGTCGGCGCCGACGTCGCGACCCTGGCGCGCGGCAGCGAGGCGCTCGCCGAGCGTTGGGCCTCGGGCGCGGTGGGTCGCGGCGCGCCCGAGGCGCCGTCGCGTTGAGCCGTCGCACCCGCCCCGCGGCGAGCGGGCCTCAGGCCCCGACGGGTGTGGCGCGCGCGGCGACGTAGGTCTCGCGCGTGCGCAGCGTGTGGCAGCGCACGACCCGCTCGACCTCGTCGCGGCCGGCGCCCGCCCGCAGCAGCGTGAGGATGTGCTCGTGCTCTGCGACGGACTCGCGAGAGCGGGCGGGGATCGCCGCGAAGCTCGAGCGGCGGATCAGCGCCATGCGCCGCCACTCCCGCTCGAGCATCGAGATGAGGTGCTTGTTGGGGCACGCGGAGTAGAGCGTGCGGTGGAACTGCTCGTTGAGCTCGGTGAAGCGGACAGGGTCGAACCCGATGTCGGGCAGCCGGCGCATCTGGTCGTGCAGCGCCTGCGCGCGCTCGAGGTGGCTGGCGTCGAGGTGGGGGAGCGCGAGGCTCGTCGCGGCCCCCTCCAGATACGCCAACGTCTGCATGGTGTCCGCGTACTCGTGGACGTCGATGCCGCGGACCTGCGCGCCGACGTTGCGCGTGAAGGTGACCAGGCCCTCGGCCTCGAGGCGCCGTACGGCCTCACGCACCGGCACGGGGGAGACGTCGAGCTCGCGCGCGAGCTGGTCGAGCACCAGGCGGAAGCCGCCGACGTACGTTCCGTCTGAGATGCGCTCGCGCAGCGTCTGGTAGACGCGCTCAGATTTGGACAGCGGCGTGGTCTGCGTGGGCGTGGTCACTGTGTGCCTCCAGAGCGCCGCGGGTGCGGCGTGACACTCAGATCGTATACGCCAATCGGCGGCGTGCGGACTCTCCGTGACGGCTGCGCTCAGCGCATTGTCGTGCGAATTTTATGGTGAGCCTTACCTTCAATCATTCCCGGTGATACTGTACCGCGCCAAAGAACGCGACGCCGACCGGACCACACGCCCCATCATCATCCGAACCACCGTCTTGACACTGACCCCAGACGGCTAACCGAACGGCGTTGGCAATAGCCCGTGGGGGCGATGAAGGGTTGCCTCTGCATATCCAGTCGGCTACCTTAGTCTCGATCCACTACCAGAGGGTCATGATGAGATACCGCAGCACATTCCGAGTGCTCTCAGCGTGCACCGCGGCAGGGAGCCTGTTGCTCCTGGGTTCGCTCGCGTACGCGGACGACGGTCCGGCGCCGGTCGTCGAACTCCAGGCGGCGGAGGTCGCTGCGTTGCGGATCGATGACTCGATCAGCACTGCCGAGATGCAGGACCTGAGGTTGGTCGCGGAGCAGAACGGCATCTCACTGGATGAGGCGATCGACCGCTACGCCTGGAACGACAACTTCTCGTTGGTGGTCGACACGATCAGGAAGGCACATCCTGAGTCGTTCACCGGCGCGGAGATCGTGGATGCAGGTCATGCCTGGATCTCCTTCAAGGGTCCCGCACCCAACGTCGCCGCTGTCCTGGACCCGTTCGCGAAGATCGCGCCCACCGTCGAGGTCGAGGTTCGCGCGGACGAGGGCTACTCGGAGCACCAGCTGGAGAAGTCGATCGAGAGCGTCCACTACGCGATCTATGGTTCGCCCGGTGTCCGCCAAGCCGCCACGTCGTTCGATACCGACACGCGCACGATCGTCACCACCGTCGTCCTGACCGATCCAGAGCGGGCCTCGGCGGCCGCCGACCTGAATGAGACCGCCCAGGCCACCCTCGCCGCGGTGTCCACCAGCGATGCTGACATCGCCGCCGCCGTGACCGTCGCACGGAACGCAACCCTCGGCGGGGACGACAGCGCCAGCTATCACTACGGAGGTGAGGTGCTCTCGGGCTGTACCTCGGGTTTCGGGACCAGGGCGTCGAGCAGCACGAGCGGCACGCGAGGTATCGCCACCGCCGGTCGCTGCGGCAACTCCCAGGGTGACGACGGGTACACGCTCACCTCTCGGGGCGGGCACCAGGGCACCCATGGCGACTTCCAGTGGCACACCGGAGGGGCCACTCACTCGGACGACTTCTACGCCGGTACCGCCACCGTGACCGAGACGACCCTTCGCGACGTCTCCGGGAGCGGAGCACCGACGGTCGGCCAGACCCCGTGCAAGAACGGTGCGACCAACCACGCGAGCTGCCAGGAGGTGCGCAAGCTCGGCGACTGCCGAGACAGCATGTGCAACCTGGTGCAGATGGGCGCACGCCTCGCGGCAGGCGGTGACAGCGGCGGCCCGATCTACTGGGGAAACACCGCCTACGGTCTGCACTCGGGCCGGCGGTATGACCCGGTGGCACCGTTCGACCGCGACCAGTTCGCACGTGCCGATCGGATCGATGACGCCCTCGGCATCTACATCGCCACCAACTGATGTCCCCACAGCCCCGCCGCAGCAACGCTGCCCAGGCTCGCCGGCGGCGCCCGCTGTGGTGGGGTCTGACCATCCTGCTCATCCTCGCTGTGGCGACCACGGCAGTGCTCGTCCTGACCCGCGGGGTCTCCTGGCGCGACCGGGCACCGATCACCCAGGCGGTGCTCCTCGAGCAAGACCTGCTCGCCCTGGTGGTCGACACCTGCGGCGCCGAGCCCGAGGTCGACCTCCTCGACGAGCAGGAGGAGGCGGTGCAGGTCGCGGTCATCTCCACCCGCACTATCGGCGGGCCGGGCAGCGGAGACTGCCTGGACGTGGTCGAGGTCCGACTGCAGGCGCCTCTCGGTGACCGGCCCCTGATCGACGTGACGTCCGGCGACCAGATCACTGTTGATCCCAACTGGTGACCTGCCCGCCGTCGGTGCGGCCCAGCACAGCGTCCTCGCGTTCGGGCAGGCGACGGTGGCCATGACTACCGCTGCCCTCGCACGGCTCAAAGGGGTTGATGGTCCTGCACCCCATGCGACTGTCAACGACGGTGGGGCGCTTGCTGCGCCGGCTCGGGCTGAGCCCGCAGCGGCCGCCCAGGCGCTCGTGGAAGGCGAGCCCGGAGGCGCAGGAGGCATGGAAGACCACGATCTACCCGGCGATCGCCGCGGACGCGAAGGCCAAGGGCGCCGAGATCTACTTCGGCGACGAGGCCTCGATCCGAGCGGACCACCACGCGGGAACGACGTGGGCGCCCGTCGGCAAGACCCCAGTGGTCGGCGCCGGCGGCGACCGGTGCTCGGTCAACATGATCTCCGCGGTCACCGCCCGCGGGACCCTGCGGTTCAAGGTCATCGACGGGACGATGGACTCGGCGAAGCTCACCGAGTTCTGCGAACAGCTGCTCGCTGACGCGGCCCGTCCCGTCGTCCTGATCGTTGACGGGCGCCGGATCCACAAGTCCAAGGCCGTCCAAGCCTGGACCGCCACGACGGGCGGGAAGTTCACGATCTACACGCTGCCCGCCCACTGTCCGCACCTCGACCCCGACGAATGGGTCTGGCAGAACGTCAAGCCCGCCCGCATCGGCCGCGTCGCCGCGACCTCGAAGGACAACCTGCGCCCCATGGCCATCGGCGCACCACACCGCTTGCGGAAACTCCCCGCAGTCGTAGGAGCATTCTTCGCCGACCCCGACCTCGCCTACATCACCACCGCAGCAAGACCCGCCTGAGTCGACAAACCAATGCACTGGTGAGTATGCCTTTGGCAAGCCTGTGCTTGCTTGAAACGCATTCCAACGTCAATCAATATCGGCATATGTCTCGCGTTCGGTCCGCTCTGCGCACGTCTCCCCTCGTGTTCGCCACGCTCGGCGTCATCGCCGTCGCGGAGGCGCTGGCCGTCGTGTGGCCGCTGGCCACATCGTGGCTCTTGGGCGTCTTCGCGGTCGCGATGGCGTTGCACTCGGCTGCGGCGATGGTGGGCGAGTTGCGCTCGGGGACTTTCGGCGTCGACATCCTGGCCGTGACCGCCATCGGCGCGACCGTCGCCGTCGGCGAGCTGTGGGCCGCCGCGGTCATCGTCTTGATGCTGACCGGTGGCGAGGCGCTCGAGCGGTATGCGGCCGGACGGGCGCGCGCGGACCTGACGGCGCTGGCCAGCAACGCGCCGCGTCGCGCGCACCTCGTGGGCCGCGACGGCGCGGTGTGCGACGTCGACGTCGAGGCGGTGGCCGTCGGGCAGCGCGTGCTGGTCCGAGCCCACGAGGTCGTGCCGCTCGACGGCGTGCTGGTCTCCGACGCCGGGGTGTTCGACGACTCGTCGCTCACCGGCGAACCGCTGCCGCAGGAGCGGGTCGCGGGCGACACGGTCTACTCGGGGGCGGTCAACGGCGCGTCCGCGGTGACGCTCGAGGTCGCACGGGTGGCGGCGGAGAGCCAGTACCAGCGCATCGTCGCGCTCGTCGAGGAGGCCGCGGCGAGTCGGGCCCCGATGGTGCGCCTGGCCGACCGGTACGCGATCCCGTTCACGGCGGTGTCGCTCGCGATCGCCGGCGCCGCGTGGTGGGCCAGCGGCGATCCGCTCCGGTTCGCGCAGGTGCTCGTGGTCGCCACGCCGTGCCCGCTGATCATCGGCGCCCCGGTGGCCTTCATGGCCGGCATGAGCCGCGCGGCGCGCCGCGGCGTGATCATCCGGTCGAGCGCGACGCTCGAGAGGCTGCGCCGTGTGGGGACCGTGGCGTTCGACAAGACGGGGACGCTCACGCGCGGCACGCCGACCCTGACCGACGTGCGCGCCGCGCCCGGCGTCGAGCCCGACACCGTGCTGAGCCTGGCGGCGGGCGCCGAGCAGGCCTCGACGCACGTGCTCGCCGAGGCGATCGTGCGCGGCGCGCGTGCGCGCGGCCTGAGCCTGCCCGCGCCCCGCGAGGTGGTCGAGACGACGGCGGGTGGCGTCACCGCGTCGGTGGGGGGCACGCGGGTCGTGGTCGGCAAGCGCGCGTTCGTCGCCGCGGGGGTCGGGGAGGTCGCCGAGCCGCGGCTGGCCGCCGGAGAGCTCGCCGTGCACGTGAGCGCCGACGGCGCGTACGCCGGATGCGTGGTTCTGCGGGATGAGCCGCGCCCCGACGCCGAGGCGACCGTCGCACGACTGCGTGCGCAGGGTGTCGGACACGTCATGATCCTGACGGGTGACGAGGAGGCGACCGCCCGCTACGTCGCCGAGCAGGTGGGCGTCGCGGACGTGCGCTCGGGCTGTCTGCCCGCCGACAAGGTCGCCGCGGTCCGCGCGGTCACGCGCCGACCGGTGGTCATGGTCGGCGACGGCGTCAACGACGCCCCGGTGCTCGCCGCCGCGGACGTCGGCGTCGCGCTCGCCGCCCGGGGGTCGACCGCCGCGACCGAGTCGGCCGACGTGGTTGTGCTGCCCGACGAGATCGGGCGCGTCGCCGAGGCCGTGGAGATCGGGCGTCACACCGTCGCGGTCGCGCTGCAGAGCGTCTGGATCGGGATCACGGTGAGCGTCGCGCTCATGTTCGTCGCCACGACGGGCGCCCTGCCCGCCGTGGTCGGAGCCTGGCTCCAAGAGGCCGTCGACGTCGTCGCGATTGCGTGGGCGTTGCGGGCGATGGGCGCTGGCGCGCTGCGACGGCGGGAGGCGCCCGCGCCGGCCGGTGCGCCCGAGGAGCGTGTGCGCGGACGGACGGCGCAGCGCGCCGTCGCCTGACGATCGCCCAGCGCCGCGGTTCGGGGAGAGGTTGTGGAGGCCCTCCCCAACCTACGCCACCGTAGGTTACGGTGGCGTAGTGAAGACAACCACAGCGCCGTCGCGCCCGCAGGCACCGCCGCCGATGACCGTCGAGGTGCCCCACGAGCCGCTGACCGCCGCGCTGGACCGCGCCGCCGCGCAGTACGGCGACCGGGTCGCACTGGACTTCTTCGCCGCGACCACGACCTACCGCGACCTCTCACAGGGCGTCGACCGCGCGGCCGCGGCGCTCGTCGGCCTCGGCGTCGGACGGGGCGACCGCGTGGCGATCGCGCTGCCCAACTGCCCCAGCCACGTCGTGGCGTTCTGGGCCGTGCTGCGCCTGGGCGCCGTCGTCGTCGAGCTCAACCCGATGCTGGGTGGGCGCGAGGCCGTGCACCTCGTCGCGGACAGCGGCGCGAGCGTGGTGCTCGCGTGGTCCGCCGGGGCGGGCGCTCTGGCGGCCGCGGTCGCCGAGGCCGGGGACGACGATGCGCCGCTCGTCGTGCCCGTGGACGTCACGCGGGACCTGCCGCTCGCCAAGCGGTGGGCGCTGCGCCTGCCGGTGCCCGCGGCCCGGAGCCGTCGTCGTGCGCTGCGTGGCGACCCGCCCGCACTGACGCCCTGGCACCGGTACGTCGCGGCGGCCCAGCCGCTCGCGCCCGAGCCCGACGCCGCGCCGGGGCCCGACGACGTGGCGCTGCTGATCTACACCGGCGGGACCACGGGCGATCCGAAGGCCGTGATGCTCACGCATCGCAACCTGGTGGCCAACACGGCCCAGGGCCAGGCGTGGACGGCGCAGCGCGCCGAGGACGGGGAGGTCGTCTACGGCGTGCTGCCGTTCTTCCACGCGTTCGGGATGATGCTGTGCCTCGCGTATGCCGCGCACATCGCGGCCACGGTGGTGCTGCTGCCCAAGTTCGACGTCGACGCGGTGCTGGCCGCGCAGCGTCGCCGTCCGGGCACATTCCTGGCCGCGGTGCCGCCCATGCTCGCGCGGCTCACGGCGGCGGCCACGGCGCGCGGGGCCGACCTGTCGAGCTTCCGCATCACGATCTCCGGCTCCATGGCCCTGCCCGCCGAGACCGCACGGGCCTGGGAGGCGGTGACGGGCGGGCTGGTGATCGAGGGCTACGGCATGACCGAGACGTCACCTGTCGCCCTCGGCAGCCCGCTCGACGCGCGGCGCCGGCCCGGCGCCCTCGGCCTGCCCTTCCCCTCGACTCGGGTGCGGATCGTCAACCCCGAGGACCCGGAGCGCGAGGTCGCGACGGGGGAGCGCGGAGAGCTGCAGATCGCCGGCCCGCAGGTGTTCTCGGGCTACTGGAACCGCCCCGCGCAGACGGCCGAGGTGCTGCTGCCCGGAGGCTGGCTGCGCACCGGTGACATCGTCGTGCGCGACGAGGACGGGTTCATCACCCTCGTCGACCGCTCCAAAGAGGTCATCGTCACGGGCGGCTTCAAGGTGTACCCGTCGCAGGTCGAGGATCGGCTGCGGGGCATGCCGCAGATCGCGGAGGTCGCCGTCGTGGGCATGCCCGGTGGCGACCTGGGTGAGCGGGTTGTCGCGGCGGTCGTGCTCGCGCGCGGTGTCGTCTCGCTCGACCTGGCGACCGTGCGCGAGTGGGTCGGTGACACCATGGCCCGCTACGCCGTGCCGCGCTCCGTCGTCGTGATGACGGACCTGCCGCGCTCCGCCATCGGCAAGGTGCTGCGGCGGGCCGTCCGCGAGAGCCTGCTGGCGCAGCACGCCGCCTGACGGGCGCGGCGCCTCAGTCTGCGAAGGACTCGGGCGCGCCCTCGAACTCCCAGTGCCACGGCTCCGGCTTGGAGCCGTTCTCGCGGGCCCAGCCGGGCAGGTCCCATCCGAAGGAGGGCGCGTTCTCGCGCATCCAGCGGTGGGTCGCCGTGCCGAAGCGGTTGACGCCCGACCCGAGGTCGACGGCGACGCCCCAGCCGTGGTTGGAGGTGCCCGGCGTGGCCGCCAGGCGGCCACGCAGCGCACGAGCGCGCACCTGGCCCTCGAAGGAGCGGTAGGAGTCGGTGATCTGCAGATCGTCTCCGAAGCGGGCGCGGAAGGCGATGTTGAGCCGTTCGAGCTGCGCCGCAGCGTCGGGGCGCAGGCGGTGGCCCGCCGCCCATGACAGGTCCCGCAGAGTTTCGGCCGGGAGCCGGCCGTTGGCGTGCCCGCGTGTGATGTCGGCGTACTGGCTCAGACGGGCCGCGTCGGCCTGAGCCTCGGCGATCTGCCGAGTGAGGACCGCCTCGGGCGTCAGCGGAGCGGGAGCGACGTCGACCGCGGCGGGCGCGGCGTCGTTGAGCAACGACTTGAGGTCGGCGGTCGCCCGCGCGAGCGCTGTGGTGAGCACGAGGGGGTCGGCGGTGTCGGGAGGCGCCGGCGCCTCCACCATCGTCAGCGAGGCGATGGCCTCGTCGGCCCACAGCGCGTCGCCCGCGACGTGCCCCGCCGCCGTGTCCTCGAGCAGCGAGTCGACGGTGGCCGCCAGGCCCGGATCGGCGGGGGCGGGCGACTCGCCCACGTTCGCGCGGTGGACGAGCTCGCGCACCACGGCCGAGGCCACCATCACCTGCTCGCGCTTGACGGGGGTCGCGCGCGACTCGGTCGCGATGAGCTCAGCCGCCCGTTCGAGCGCCCCGGCTGCGGCCGCGATGGGGTCGCCGGGCTCGCCCGCCTGACCGGCGTCGAGCGCCAGCGGTGTGCGCTCACCGGAGCGTGCGGTGGCGAGCGTGCGCTGGGCGAGCGCGGACAGGTCGGCGCCGAACGGCGTCGGCTGACCCTCGGCCGCGCCCGCGGGCGCCGGCGGGGTCCCGGCGGCCTGGTCGGCGACGACCGTCGCCATGATGAGCGCTGAGGCCACCGCTGCCAGGCTCCCGGTGTGGGTCAGGCGCGTGAGCTGCGCGCGGCGGTGTCCGCGCTCGCCGCGCTGCGTGGCCCGGCGCTCGGCGCGCGTGGCCGTGGGGTTGACGCGCGCGTCGGGCGTGACCGAGGAGGTCTGGGCGAACCAGGTGTGCGGCACGGGAGCGGCGGCCGCCGGAGCCTGCGTCCGCGCAGGCGTCTGCGGCAGTCGAGTCGTGGGCGTCGCCTCGGGCTCCGAGCGTCCCGCGGCCGGCCCGGCGAGGGGTCGGTGCAGCGACGCGCGTGTCGGGTACTGCTTCGGCATGAGCCAGCCTCGGGACGACGACAGGACCCGACGACATTAGGAGCCGGCTCCTGGGCTCTCGCCTCCCTGACGCGATGAGGGGGCTCGTCTGGCCGCGAACGCCGCAGGGGGTGGCGTGGCGTCAGCCACGAGCGTTGGGCGACAGGATTGAGGCGACCCGCCCGATCGACCCCCACAACCGGACAGGCGCACGAGGGCGCATGGGCTGTCGCAGTAGCGTCCGGAGCGTCGCGGCGCCACAGCGTGGTGGGGCCGTCGACGTCGTCGCCTCCTCACGCCCGCGGCGGGAGCCGCGAGTCGCCCCGGTGTGCGACGAGCGCGTCGCCGAGCTCTGAGCGCAGATACAGCACCGATCTGCCGTGACGGGCGCTGGTCGCCAGGCCCGCGTCGCGCAGCAGCCGCAGGTGCTGGTTCACCGCGGAGGTGGTGACCCCCAGGCGTCGCGCGAGCTCGGTCGAGGAGGTGGGGGAGGCGAGCGCGGTGAGCAGCCCGGCACGCTGGACGCCGAGGAGGGCCGCGAGCACACGCTCTGCGCGCTGGGGCTCGGCCTGCCACAAGGTCCCGGCGCCGCGGGCCGGGTACATGATCATGGGCGGCTCACTGGACGAGACGGGGGCGCTGGCGCCTCGCGTGAAGAGGGTCGGCACCAGGGTCAGGCCGTCCCCGGTGGTGGGGCGGTGGAATCCGCCGGCGGTCGCCAGCCTCACGCGCACGACGCCGTCGGCGAGGCTGACGCGCTCGCTGAGGTCGGCGAACATGGCGGCGATCCCCGCCGAGGAGATCACCTGGCCGCGGTGGACGACGTCGGCCTGCAGGACGGCCCGCATGCGCGGCCACCACGGCTCGAAGCATGTGCGCCAGTACTCGCGCAGCGCGTGCGTCACCCGACGGCGCACGTCGCGAGGGTCGCCGCGCAGCGGCGCGGGCAGGCGGCCGGGATGGACGGCCCTGAGGTCGGCGGCCATGCGCTCGGGCGAGACGCGTGCGATGGCCGCGAGCTGGTCGTCGATGCGCGCGAGAGGGCTCAGCGGCCGCGGCGTCAGGTAGTCGGGGGTCCACAGGCTCACGTTGGTCAGGGCCGTCAGGAGGGGGACGTCGAGCGCGGCCCGCGCCCGCTCCGTGCGCCGCAGCCACGGCAGATGAACCGGGTAGCGGCCAGGCTCGCGAAAGGTGCGCAGCGACAGCGTCAGCTCATGGGCGGGCGAGATCGCGAACCGGACGTCGGCGACGTCCATCCCGGCGAGCTCGTAGCCGACCATCCCGGGCCCGCGCGCGTCCATGTAGGCGGACGCTACATCAGTTGGTCGGCGCGCACGTGCCTGAGACAAACATCCCGTGCGCGAGACCTTCCACCCCACAGATCCCGTCGCGCGAGCGCTGACGTTCTCCACGATGGCGTTCGCCCTGTCCAGCGGCGTCTTCTACACCGTGAGCACCCTGTACTTCACTCGTGTGGTCGGCCTGGCGCCGACCACCGTGGGCCTCGGCCTCGGGCTGGCGGGCGGGGCCGGCGTTCTCGCGGCGTATGGCGCGGGCCGGCTGAGCGACCGTGCGGGGGCCCATCGCGTGCTGGCGGGGTCGACGGCGCTCATGGGCGTGGCCATGCTCGCCTACCAGTTCGCGGGTGACGCCGTGACGTTCACGGCGGTGGCGTGCCTGACGGTGGCGGCGCGCGCCGCGACCGGCTCGGCCAAGCAGGCGCTGCTCGCCCGATGGTTCACCGGCCCCGGCCGCGTCGAGGTGCGGGCACGCATGCGCGTGGTCACCAACGTCTTCATCGGGATCGGCACCGTGGTCGCGGGCGCCGCGCTGCTCGCAGACACCGCCGCGGCCTATCACGTGGCGATGGCGACCGCGGGCGTTCTGCTTCTCGGCGCGTGCGCGCCCGTCGTGCTGCTGCCCCGGCGGACGCCCGGTCTGGCGCGGCGCCTCGCCCCGGTGGCGCCGACCGGCAGCGCGGGTCCGGCGCCGGCGTCACCCGCCGATCAGGCCCCTGCGGGCACTGCGTCACCCTGGCGTGACCGCACCTACCTCGCGAGTGTGGCCTTCAACGCCGTCGTCGCCCTGCACTTCGGTCTGCAGACCGTGGGAGTGCCGCTGTGGATCGCCTCGACCGATGCCCCGACGGTCATGGTGTCCGTCCTGCTGGTCCTCAACACGGTGCTCGTGGCGTTGCTGCAAGTGCGCGCGTCGCGGGGCTCCGACGACGTGCGGCACGCCGGCCTCACCGTGCGACGCGCCTCATGGCTGCTGGCCGGGGCGTGTCTGGCGTATGCGCTGGCGGGCCACGGCAGCCTTGTGGTGGCCTGCGTGCTGCTGGTGATCGCGGGCCTGGCCCATACGCTCGGCGAGGTGCTCGGGGAGGCCGGCGGCTGGGGTATGGCGTTCGAGCTGGCCGACCCGCGCGCGGCCGGCGCCTACCAGGGGCTGAGCCAGACCGGGTATGCGGTCGCGTCGATGGTCTCGCCCGCGCTCGTCACCGCGACCGCGATCGACCATGGGGCTCCCGGCTGGGCGCTGCTCGCGGCGCTCTTCCTGGCGGGCGGCGCCGGCGCGGCGGCGGTCGCGCGACGGGGCGCGCGATCAGCGGCGGAACGCGCTACGGCGCCCGAACCGGCGCAGGTGAGCGGGTAGCCTCAACGCTCATGCCCACCCCGCACGACCCGGCGTCGGCCGACGCCGCGACGAGCCCGCCCGCGCGCGTCGCGGTGGTCGGCGATGGGCGCATGGGTCGAGCGATCGCCGCCGGGCTGCGCACGGCCGGCGTGAGCGTGTCCGGGCCGCTCGGCCGCGGGGCGAGCGGGGCCGGCGCCGACGCCGTGCTGCTGGCGGTGCCGGACGCCGCGATCGAGGCCGCGGCAGCCCACATCGCGCCCGGCCGGATCGTCGGCCACCTGTCGGGAGCCACGACCCTGGCGCCGCTCGCGGGACACCGCGCCTTCAGCCTTCACCCGCTCATGACGGTCACCGCGGACGGCGCCCGCTTCGACGGCGTGCCGGCCGCCGTCGCCGGGTCCGACGCCGCCGCGCTGGGCGTGGCCCGCGACCTGGCCGCGATCCTGGGGATGCGCCCGTTCGAGGTGGCAGACGCCGATCGTGCCGCCTACCACGCGGCCGCCGCCGTCGCGTCGAACTTCCTCATCACGCTGGAGGGGCTCGCCGAGCGCCTGGCCGCGAGCGCCGGCGTCGGCCGTGAGGCGCTGGTCCCGCTCGTGCGCGCGAGCGTCGAGAACTGGGCGCGACGGGGCGCGCGCGACGCGCTGACCGGGCCCGTCGCGCGCGGGGACGAGGCGGTCGTCGCCGCCCACCGCGCCGCCGTCGCACAGCGGGCGCCGGACGCGCTCGCGCTGTTCGACGCGCTTGTCACCGCCACCCGGCAGTTGGGAGCCACCGCATGAGGATCGTCCGCACCGTCGCCGAGCTGCGCGCCGCGCTCGCACCCGAGCGCGCCGCGGGCAGACGCGTCGGGTTCGTGCCCACGATGGGCGCGCTGCACGAGGGCCACCTGTCGCTCGTGCGCGCCGCACGCGCGGGCAGCGACGTCGTCGTGGTCTCGGTCTTCGTCAACCCGACACAGTTCGACGACCCGGGCGACCTGGCCGCCTACCCGCGCACCGAGGAGGCCGACGTCGCGCTGGCCGCCGGGGCGGGCGCCGACCTGGTGTTCGCGCCCGAGGCGGCCGAGCTGTACCCGCGCGGGTACGCCACGACCGTGGCGGTCACCGGACCGCTCGCCGAGACGCTCGAGGGCGCCCAACGCGGGCGCGGACACTTCGACGGCGTCGCGACCGTGGTGACCAAGCTGCTGCTGGCCGTGGTGCCCGACGCCGCCTGGTTCGGCGCCAAGGACGCCCAACAGGTCGTCGTGGTGCGCCGGGTGGTGGCCGACCTCGGCATCCCGACGCGCGTCGAGGTCGTCGCGACGGTGCGCGAGGCCGACGGGCTGGCGATGTCGAGCCGCAACGCGCGCCTCGGCCCGGCCGACCGACCGCGGGCGCTGGCCCTGTCGCGCGCGCTGGGCGCGGTGCGCGCGGCGATCGAGGCGGGGGCGAGCGCGGGCGCCGCGCGTGCGGCGGGCCTGGCCGTGCTCGCCGCGCACGGCGTCGAGCCCGAGTACCTCGCACTGGTCGAGCCGGACACCCTCGACCCCCTCGCGCCCGCCGACGCGCCCGACCGCCGGGTGCTCGTGCTGGTCGCCGCGCACGTCGGGCCCGTCCGCCTCATCGACAATGTGACCGTCACCCCGCCAGCACCGACCGGAGCCCTCTGATGCAGCGCACCATGCTGAAGTCGAAGATCCACCGCGCCACGATCACCGGCAGCGACCTGCACTACGTCGGGTCGATCACCGTCGACGCCGACCTGCTCGACGCCGCCGACATCCTCGAGCACGAGCAGGTCCACGTCGTCGACGTCGACAACGGCGCGCGCTTCGAGACGTACACGATCGCCGGGGAGCGGGGCAGCGGCGTCATGCAGGTCAACGGGGCCGCCGCGCGCCTGGTCCACACGGGCGACACCATCATCGTCATCTCCTACGGCCAGTACGACCGCGCCGACCTGGAGGAGTACCGGCCCACCGTCGTGCACGTCGAGCGAGGGACCAACCGCGCGGTGCGCGTCGACGACGCCGTCGCCGAGCTGCTCGACGGGCCGGCGGCATGAGCGCCAGCCCGGCGCCGCAGCCGCGCGCCCGCGTCACCCTGCCGAGCCTCGCTGCGCGCGCCGCGGCGGGGGACAAGCTGGTCATGGTCACGGCGTACGACTACCCCGGCGCGCGCGCCGCCGAGCGCGCAGGCGTCGACCTCGTGCTCGTCGGCGACTCAGGCGCCCAGGTGGTGCTCGGGCACCCTTCGACGGTTCCCGTGACGGTCGAGGAGATGCTCGTGCTGGCCCAGGCCGTGCGCCGCGGGCTCACGTCGCCGCTGCTGGTGTGCGACCTGCCGTTCGGGTCCTACGAGGCCAGCGACGCCCAGGCCGTGGCCACCGCGGTGCGCCTGGTCAAGGAGGCGGGCGCCGACGCGGTCAAGCTTGAGGGCGGCGGACGCATGGCCGCCTCGCGCATCCGGGCGATCACCGACGCCGGCATCCCCGTCATGGGACACGTCGGCCTGACCCCGCAGACGGCCACCGCGCTGGGCGGCTTCGCGGCGCAGGGCCGCACGGTCGAGGCGGCCTCGCGCGTGCTGCGCGAGGCGCTCGCGGTCGAGGAGGCCGGGGCGTTCTCGCTGGTGCTCGAGGCGATCCCCGCCGACCTGGCCGCCGAGATCACCCCGCGCCTGCGCGTGCCCGCGATCGGCATCGGCGCCGGCCCGGACGTCGCGGGCCAGGTGCTGGTGCTGCACGACCTGCTCGGACTGACCGAGGGGCGGGCCGCGAAGTTCGTCAAGCGGTACGCGTCGCTGCTCGACGCGATGGTCGAGGGCGTGGCGGCGTACGCCGACGAGGTCCGCTCGGGCGCCTACCCGGGGTCCGAGCACGCCTACGCGATGCCCGACGGCGTCCTGGACGCGGTCCGCGCGGGGCTCGGCGAGCGGGCGTAGCAGGCGCCCGCCGGCCGACAAGCGCAGGCCGACACGCGCAGGGGGTCTCGACGGGCCCCGACCGACGAGATGCGTCGGTCGAGGCCTGTCGAGACCCCCTGGTGCGGTCGAGCCCGCCGTCAGGCGCGCTGGTTCGCGGTGTCCGGGTGCAGCCGGCGGTCCACGGCCTTGACGACCTCCATCACGAGGAAGATGGCCACGGCCAGCGCGACGCAGATCAGCCACTCGCGCAGTCCGATGCCGGTGACGCGGAACAGCGCCTGCATGAACGGCGTGTACAGGAAGAACACGTGCAGCGCCACGAGCGCGCCCACGGCCCACAGCACCGCCTTGTTGCCCTTGAGCACGTCGAGCGTCAGCGACGAGCGGTGCATGAAGCGGCAGTTGAACAGGTAGGCCACCTGGCCCAGGGCCAGCATGGTCAGGCCGGCAGACTGCGCCAGCGTGCCGTCGCCGTGGCCGCCGATCCCGAGGAACCCGTAGAACTCCGCGGCGAACACCAGCAGCGAGGCGCCGCCGATGAGCACCGAGACGAACAGGATGCGCCGCAGGAAGTCGGGCGTGATGAGCGGGGTCTTCGGATCGCGCGGGGCTCGCCGCATGATGTCGGGCTCGGCGGGCTCGGTGGCCAGCGGCAACGCGAGCGTCACCGAGGTGACCATGTTGATCCACAGCACCTGCACGGGCAGCAGCGGCATGACGGTCCACCCGAGCAGCACCGCGAACAGCAGGCCCAGCGACTGCGCGCCGTTGGTGGGCAGCATGAACAGCACAGCCTTGCGGATGTTGTCGTAGATGCGCCGGCCCTCGGAGACCGCGCGCTCGATCGTGGCGAAGTTGTCGTCCGCCAGAACGATGTCGGCGGCCTCCTTGGTCGCCTCGGTGCCCTTAATGCCCATGGCCACGCCGACGTCGGCCTGCGTGAGCGCGGGGGCGTCGTTCACGCCGTCACCGGTCATCGCCACGACCTCGCCGTGCCGCTGCAGGGCGCGCACGATGCGGATCTTGTGCTCGGGGCTGGTGCGCGCGTACACGTGCACCGACTGGACGACCTCCGCCAGGTCCATGTCGGACATGGCCTGCAACTCCGCGCCCGTCAGCGCGGGGGCGTCGGCTGAGTCGACGATGCCCATCTCCAGCGCGATGGCCTTGGCCGTGTCGGCGTGGTCGCCCGTGATCATCGAGACCGCGATGCCCGCGGTGCGCGCCTCGGCGATCGCGGCGATCGCCTCGGGGCGCGGCGGGTCGACGATGCCGGTGACGCCGACCATCGTCAGCCCCTGCGGGCCGTCGTCGGGCAGCGCGTCGGCCGTGGCGGGCGCCTCCAGGCGCGCGGCCGCGAGCACGCGCAGGCCCTGGGCGGCCAGCGCGGACATCTCGGCGTCCCAGAACGCGGCGTCGAAGGGCTCAAGGCCGCCGTCGGCGCCGAGCTGCGTGGTGCAGCGGGCGGCGACCGAGTCGAGCCCGCCCTTGACGAGCACGTGGCGCGAGCCGTCGGGGGCCTGGGTGAGCGTGGCCATGTACTTGGTCGCCGAGTCGAACGGAATCTCGGCCAGGCGCGCCCAGCCCTCGCCCGTGACGCCGGCCTTGCGGCCGAGCACCAGCACGGCGCCCTCGGTGGGCTCACCGATGAGTCGCCAGCGCTCGTCCTCCTGCTCCAGGTGGGCGTCGTTGCACAGCGCCATGACCTCGGCGACCGCCAGCAGGTCGGGCGACGCCGCCGGGGCGCCGTCGGACGTGACGACGCGGCCCACGGGCGCGTAGCCCGTGCCCTCGACGTCGTACTGACCGCCACGCGTGGACACGTGGCGCACGGTCATCTCGTTCTGGGTGAGCGTGCCGGTCTTGTCCGAGCAGATGGTCGACACCGACCCGAGCGTCTCCACCGAGGCCATCTTGCGGCTGATGGCGTTGCGGCGGGCCATGGCCTGCACGCCGAGCGCGAGGGTGATGGTGACGAGCGCGGGCAGGCCCTCGGGGATCGCGGCGACGGCGAAGCCGATGGTCGCCGACACCAGGTCGGGGCCGGAGATCTCGCGGAGCAGGCCGATGACCACCATGACCGCGGCCATGCCCAGGATGAGGACCGCCAGGCGCTTGCCGAACACCGCCATGGTCTTGGCCAGGGGGGTGTCCATGTCGTCCGCCTCGGAGATCATGGTCTGGATGCGGCCGATCTCCGTGGTCGAGCCCGTCGCGGTCACCACGGCGGTGCCGGTTCCGGCCACCACGAGGGTCGAGGAGAACAGCATCGACGTGCGGTCGCCGACGTTGGCCTGCTCGGCGACGGCGTCGATCGTCTTGACCGCGGCGACCGACTCCCCGGTCAGCGCCGCCTCCTCGACCTGCAGGTTGCTGGCCTCCAGCAGGCGTGCGTCGGACGGGACGCGGTCGCCCGGGCGCACCTTGATGACGTCGCCCGGCACGAGGGTCTCGGCGTCGACGTCGCTGACCGTGCCGTCGCGCAGCACGTGGGCGCGCGTGGAGAGCATGCCCTTGATGGCGTCGAGCGCCTTCTCGGCCCGCCCCTCCTGGATCATGCCGATCGCCACGTTGATGATGGCGACGCCCGCGATGACGGACACGTCGATCCAGTTCGAGGCGTCGCCCGTGTAGATCGCGATGGCGGCCTTGATCAGCGCTGCGATGAGCAGCAGGAAGATCAGGACGTCGTTGAGGTGCCCGGCGAGCTTCTTCCACCAGGGGTCGCGCGGCTGAACCGGGAGCCGGTTGGGTCCCGCGGTCGCCAAGCGGGCCTCGGCCTCGGCCGTGGTGAGTCCTTCGAGACGGGTCTCGTGCCCGTCGAGGACATCGTTTGCCGTCAGTGCCCATGGTGCGGCCATTAGCGTCCCTCCCGTAGTGATGATGTCTTCCCCGCGCCCATCCTGCCGCCGACCGGACCGCAGGGCATGCGCGAGGCCGGACCACATGCCTGACCGGGCGCATTGCGATCGTTGAACGCGCAACCACGGCGCTGATCTACCTGCTCAGGAGCGTGGGCGCCCGCCCGGCGCCGGTCACGGCGGGCGTGTGAGCAGCCTGACACAGACCCACGGACACGACGGCGCCCCGCCTCCCGCGCGAGCGGGGGACGGGGCGTGGTCGCAGCGGAGGTCAGGCGGCGACCAGCGTGGGCTCGGCGACCTTGGCGCCCGCGGCGACGCGGGTCAGCGCATAGCCGTTGCCGGCCACCAGGACGCCCATGCCGATGACGAGGGCCGAGACACCGTAGGCGAGCACCGAGGTGAACAGGTTCGCGCGCAGGTTCGAGGCCTGCTCGGCGACGGCGCGGTTCGGGTCCTCGCGGTCCATGTCGGCGAAGGTCAGGCCGCCGGTGATGTTGTCGGCGTGCATCTGGATCACGTCGGCCTGGGCCAGAGCGGAGAACGGGTTGTTCACGCTGGTGCCGGCGAGGAAGTTCGCGTCGGCCGGGACGGTGATGTTCTGCTCCGACAGCTGGCTGGTGACGAAGCCCCAGGCGGTGCCGCCCGCGACGATCATGAACAGGCCGGCGATCAGGCCGATGAGGCCGATGGTCTTGACGGGCTTGGTGGTGGAGGTGCTCATCGTGGTGGGTCCCCTCGTGTGGCGCCGCGGTGGCGGCTCTGTAGCGGCCAGTCCGTGTGGTCTGACCTCATGCGAAAACGATAGCCATAGTGGTAAGACCACAGCAAATCGGCGACACGTGATCCGTCACACAGCGTCACGCGCGGCGTTGACCATGCCATTCGCGCGGTCGCGCGCGAGCCGCGCGGCGCGCGACGACCCCGCAGGTGGCGGGCGGTGCGCCGCACGGCGCGTGGGCCACCTCTCGCGGGCGCCCGGCGCCGGGGGTAGGTTCGCCGCGCGGCCCGGTCACGAGGCCGCGAGCGACGACGCGGGACGAGCGTGCCGCGCCTGGGACCAAAGGAGCAGCCATGGGGCTCGATGACTTCCTCGACAAGGCCAAGGGCCTGGCGTCCGAGGAGAACCTGGAGAAGGCCAAGTCGTTCCTGACCGACGAGAACGTGGACAAGGTCGCCGAGAAGGTCAAGGAGGTCGCCCCGGACTCGGTCGACGGCATCGTCGACCAGGTGGCCGCCAAGGCCAAGGAGTTCGGGGGCGAATGACGTGAGCGTGTTCGACAAGATGAGGGACGCCGCGCAGGACGCGGTCGCCAAGGCCAAGGACGTCGCGGGGGACGTGGCGGACAAGGTGCAGGACGTCGCGGGCGACGTGGCCGACAAGGCGCAGGACGTCGCGGGCGACGTGGCCGACAAGGCCAAGGGGCTCGCCAGCGACGAGAGCATCGAGAAGGTGGCCGAACGGCTCAAGTCCGTGGCGCCCGACTCGGTCGACGCAAAGATCGACGCGCTCGCCGACAAGGCCCAACGGCTCAACGACGGTGGCGCCGGAGACGGGACCACCCAGGTCTGAGCGACCGCGACCGCCGCGCCGCACCGAGCCGAAAGGCGTCGGCGATGGCGGGGGACGTCGGTACGATCGAGGGGCGCCGCCTGCGGGCGGCGCCCCTCGACGCGTTCTTCGGGCACCGGCGTGCCCGCGCGCGGGGAGCCCACCACCCCACGCGGGCGGCCTTCGTCCGTCGCCCGTGACCTTGAAGGAGCAGCACGTGTCCGACGTCGCGCAGTCACCCACCCACGAGCCCCGCACCCACGAGCGGATCGTGACGACGACGCCGACCACGGGCGCCGAGCTCTTCGCCGACCGCAAGGACGTCGTCGTCGTGCGGGTGCTCCTGTCCGACGAGGGCGAGCTGTGGGACCTGGACCGGCCGATCCCGGTCGGCGCCGGCGTCGAGCCCGTGTCCGTGCACGAGCCCGACGGTCTGAGCGTGCTGCGCCACTCGGCCGCGCACGTGCTCGCCCAGGCCGTCCAGCAGGTCAACCCCGACGCCAAGCTCGGCATCGGCCCGCCGGTGCGCGACGGCTTCTACTACGACTTCGACGTCGACACCCCGTTCACCCCCGAGGACCTCAAGGCGCTCGACAAGGCCATGTCGCGCATCATCCGCGAGGGCCAGACCTTCCGGCGCCGCGTGGTGACCGAGGAGCAGGCGCGCGCCGAGCTCGCGAACGAGCCGTACAAACTCGAGCTCATCGGGCTCAAGGGCTCCGCGGCAGACGGGGAGAGCGGCGAGTCGGTCGAGGTCGGCGGCGCCGAGCTCACGATCTACGACAACGTGCGCGGCGCCGGGCGCGAGAGCGAGACGGTCGTCTGGAAGGACCTGTGCCGCGGCCCGCACCTGCCCAGCACCAAGCTCATCGGGCAGGGCGTGCAGCTCATGCGCTCGGCCGCCGCCTACTGGCGCGGCGACCAGCGCAACGCCTCGCTGCAGCGCGTCTACGGCACCGCGTGGCCGTCCAAGGACGAGCTCAAGGCCCACCTCGAGCGCCTGGCAGAGGCCGAGCGGCGCGACCACCGGCGCATCGGCGTCGAGATGGACCTGTTCTCGTTCCACGACGAGGTCGGCTCCGGCCTGCCGCTCTTCCACCCCAAGGGCGGCGTCGTCAAGCGGGTCATGGAGGACTACGTCCGCCAGCGCCACATCGAGGAGGGCTTCTCCTACGTCGGCACCCCGCACATCACCAAGGAGGAGCTCTTCTACACCTCGGGGCACCTGCCGTACTACGCGGACACGATGTTCCCCGCGCTCGACCTCGAGGACGTCGGCGACCACGGGCACTACCGCCTCAAGGCGATGAACTGCCCGATGCACAACCTGATCTTCTCCAGCCGCGGGCGCTCCTACCGTGAGCTGCCGATCCGCCTGTTCGAGTTCGGCACGGTGTACCGGTACGAGAAGTCGGGTGTGGTCCAGGGGCTGACGCGCGTGCGCGGCCTGACCCAGGACGACTCGCACTCCTATGTCACCCCCGAGCAGGCGCCCGCCGAGGTCAAGCACCTGCTGGACTTCATGCTCAGCGTGCTCAAGGACTTCGGGCTCGACGACTTCTACCTCGAGCTGTCGACGCGCGACGACAAGAAGGCCGACAAGTTCGTGGGCTCGGACGAGGACTGGGTCAAGGCGACCGCGGTGCTCGAGCAGGTCGGGCGCGAGTCGGGGCTCGACCTGGTCGCCGACCCGGGCGGCGCGGCGTTCTACGGCCCCAAGATCTCGGTCCAGGCCAAGGACGCGATCGGGCGCACCTGGCAGATGGGCACGGTGCAGTACGACTTCAACCAGCCCGCCCGGTTCGGCCTGGAGTACACCGCGCCAGACGGCTCCAAGCAGCAGCCCGTCATGATCCACTCGGCCAAGTTCGGCTCGATCGAGCGGTTCATGGGCGTGCTCATCGAGCACTACGCGGGTCAGTTCCCGGCCTGGCTCGCGCCCGTCCAGGTGCTCGCGGTCCCGGTCGCCGAGGCGTTCGACGACTACCTCAAGGACGTCGCCGCGCAGCTGACCGCGCACGGCATCCGCGTCGAGGTCGACCTGTCCGACGACCGGTTCGGCAAGAAGATCCGCAACGCCGCCAAGGCGAAGGCCCCGTTCGTGCTCATCGCGGGCGGCGAGGACGCCGAGGCCGGCGCCGTGAGCTTCCGCTACCGCGACGGGCGCCAGGAGAACGGCGTGCCCGTCGCCGAGGCCATCGAGCGGATCGTGACGGCGGTGCGTGACAGGGTTCAGGTGTGACGGTGACCCTCCCCGAGCCCGGGGACGCCGCGGTCGAGTCGGCCGCGGCGTTCCCCCCGCCGAACGACGACCTGCAGCGCCTGTGGACCCCGCACCGCATGGTGTACGTGGGTGGGCAGGACAAGCCCAAGGACGCCACGGCGTCGTCGTGCCCGTTCTGCGCCATCGACTCCGCCGACGACGAGCGCCGCCTCGTCGTCGCGCGCGGCGCGACCTGCTTCGCGATCCTCAACCTGTACCCCTACAACCCCGGTCACCTCATGGTGCTGCCCTACCGGCATGTGTCGGGGTACGTGGACCTCACCGAGGCCGAGACGGTCGAGCTCGCACACCTGACGCAGACGGCGATCCGCACGCTCGCGCGCGTCTACCGCCCGGGCGGGTACAACCTGGGCATGAACCAGGGCGAGGTCGCCGGCGCCGGCATCGCCGCGCACCTGCACCAACACGTCGTCCCGCGCTGGCAGGGTGACGCGAACTTCCTGCCCGTGGTGGCGCGCACCAAGGCCGTGCCCGAGCTGCTCGCCGACACGCGCGCCCGCCTGGCCGCGGCCTGGCCCGCCGACGAGCCCGCCGAAGCCCCGGGCGAAGACCCCCTTGAGGAGCCTTCCTGATGTTCTCCCGCCTCCGCTCGACGATGCAGGCGCTGTTCACGCCGCTCGCCAAAGGCCTCATGCGGCTCGGCGTGTCACCCGACGCCGTCACGATCGCCGGCACCATCGTGGTCACGGGCCTGGCCCTGGGCCTGCTGCCCACCGGGCACCTGTTCCTGGGCGCCGCGCTCATCGGCCTGTTCGCGTTGTTCGACTCGCTCGACGGCGTGCTCGCCCGCCTCAGCGGGCGCAGCGGGCCGTGGGGCGCGTTCCTCGACTCGACGCTCGACCGCGTCTCCGACGGCGCGGTGTTCGCGGGCATCACGCTGTGGTTCGTGCTGCACCCCGACGTCGCGCACCATCGCTGGGGCGCGGGCGCCGCGCTCGCGTGCCTGGTGCTCGGCGGCGTCGTGCCCTACGCCCGCGCGCGCGCCGAGTCGGTCGGCGCCGACGCGCACGTGGGGATCGCCGAGCGCTCCGACCGCCTGGTAATCGCGCTCGTGCCCACCGGGCTCGTGCAGCTCGGCCTGCCCGTCATCGTGCTCGTCGTGGTGCTGTGGCTGCTCGCGCTCGCGAGTCTGGTGACGGTCGGCCAGCGGGTCGCCGCCGTGCGCCGTCAGCTCGCGCCGGGGCGCCGCGAGGAACGCCCCGCAGGGCAGGAGGCGCCGCGTGGTTGACGTCGCCCGCGCCTACACGTTCGCCTGGCGCGCGGCCCCGCGCGTCCCCGAGCCTGTGCTGCGCGCCGCGTTCACGGTCATCGCCGACGTCGCCTGGGCCCGGCGCGGCGCCGGCGTGCGGCGCCTGGAGGCCAACTACGCCCGCGTGCGCCCCGAGCTCGACGCGGCCGCGGTCCGGCGGCTCGCGCGCGCGGGCATGCGCTCCTATATGCGCTACTTCCGCGAGGCGTTCACGCTGCAGGGCGCCTCGCGCGAGCAGATCACGGCGCGCGTGCGCGTGGTCGGGGACGAGAACGTGCGCGCGGCGCGCGAGGACGGCGCCGCCATCGCGCTCGCGCTGGGGCACCTGGGCAACTGGGACCTCGCCGGCGCCTGGGCCACGCCCCACCTCGCGCCGGTGCTCACCGTGGCCGAGCACCTCAAGCCGGAGGCGCTGTACGAGGAGTTCGTCGGGTTCCGCCGCTCGCTCGGCATCGAGGTCATCGGGCTGGGGGAGCGCGACGTGTTCCGGCGCCTGGTGCGCGGCGCGCGCGCCGGTGGGCGCATCGTGCCGCTGCTGGCCGACCGCGACCTGACCGCGACGGGCGTCGAGGTCGACCTGGCGGGCGGGCGTGCGCGGGTGGCCGCCGGCCCGGCGGCGCTCGCGCTCGCGGCGGGGGTCGACCTCGTGCCCGCCGCGATCACGTACGAGCGCCTGAGCGGAGCCCGCCGCCGTGCGGCCGGCACGCCGTGGGGCATCGTCATTCACTTCCACCCGCCCGTGCCTGTGCCCGTGCCCGACCCCGCGTTGACGGGCCCCGAGCGTCGCCGGGCGCAGATCGCCGCCATGACCCAGGCGTGGGTCGACGCGCTGGCCGTCACGCTGCGCGAGCGCACCGAGGACTGGCACATGCTGCAGCGGGTCTTCGTCGAGGACCTCGACCCCGCGCGGTACGCCCGGACGCGCGAACAGGCGGGCGAGGCGCCGGTGCGGGCGCCGGACGCCATGCGCCAGACGGTGGAGGCCCCCGAGTGAGCCGCCCCCTGCGCGTCGGGATCGTGTGCCCCTACAGCTTCGACGCCCCTGGCGGCGTCCAGTTCCACGTGCGCGACCTGGCCCAAGCGCTCCAGGCGCGCGGGCACGAGGTCTCGGTGCTGGCCCCGGCCGACGAGGACACGCCGGTGCCGGACGTCGTCGTGCCCGCGGGCAAGGCCGTCGCCGTGCGCTACAACGGCTCGGTCGCCCGGCTCACCTTCGGGCCGCGGGCGGCGGCGCGCGTGCGCCGCTGGGTCGACGCCGGGCGCTTCGACGTGCTGCACCTGCACGAGCCCATGACGCCGAGCCTGTCGATGCTGGCCCTGTGGATCGCCGAGGGGCCCGTCGTCGCCACCTTCCACACGGCGCAGGTGCGCTCCCGCGCGCTGCAGGTCGCCTACCCCCTGCTGCGCCAGAGCCTGGAGAAGATCGCCGCGCGCATCGCCGTGTCGGAGGACGCGCGCCGCATGCTGGTCGACCACGTCGGCGGCGACGCCGTCGTGATCCCCAACGGGGTCTACGTCGACACGTTCGCCGCCGCGCCCACCGACCCGCGGTGGCAGGGCACGCCGCAGGCCCCGACGATCGCGTTCCTCGGTCGGCTCGACGAGCCGCGCAAGGGTCTTCAGGTGCTCGTCGCGGCGATCCCGCAGATCCTGGCGCGGCACCCGGGGGCGCGGTTCCTGATCGCCGGGCGCGGCGACGCCGGGCGTGACGAGGCGATCGCCTCGCTCGGCGCCCACGCGCAGTCCGTGACGTTCCTCGGTGGCGTCAGCGACGAGGACAAGGCCGCGCTGCTGTCCTCGGTCGACCTGTACATCGCGCCGCAGACCGGCGGTGAGAGCTTCGGGATCGTGCTCGTCGAGGCCATGAGCGCCGGCGCCGGGGTGGTCGCGAGCGATCTGGGGGCCTTTCGCCGCGTGCTCGACGAGGGGGCGGCCGGGGCGCTGTTCCGCTCCGAGGACCCCGCCGACCTCGCGCGGGTCGTCAACGACGCGATCGAGGACCGCGCGGGCGCCGGGGCGCGGCGCGAGCACGCGCGCGCCTGGGTGCGCCACTTCGACTGGTCGAGCGTGACCGGCCAGGTCGAGGCGGTCTACGAGATGGCCGTGGCGGCCGGCGAGGCGATTCCCGTCCGGCCCGACGCCACCCTGCGCGCGCCGCGCGCGCTGCGCCTGCTCGTCGAGGGGCGTGAGCGATGAGCTGGTCGGAGACCTCGCTGCTCGTGCTGGCCGTGGTGGCCGTGCTCGGGTGGCTGTCGTGGGTCTGGGCCTCACGCCTCGACCGCTTGCACCGAAAGGTGGCCGCCTCGCGCATCGCGCTCGACGCGCAGCTCGTGCGGCGGGCGAGCGCCGCCGCCGACCTGGCGGCCTCGGGCCTGCTCGACCCCGCTTCGAGCGTGCTCGTCGCCGACGCGGCCTACGCCGTCGTGGACGACGACGGCCCGGTGACCGCCCCCGAGGAGGCGCTGGCGATGGACGGGCTGGGAGCCGCGCGCGAGCGCGCGGAGAGCGCGCTGTCGGCGACGCTGCGCTCGGCGCTGGACGATGCCGAGGAGCTCGACGCGCTGCGCGCGACGCCGCCCGGGGATGCGCTCGTGGCCAATCTCGCCGCCGCCTGGTACCGCGCGCAGCTTGCGCGTCGGTTCCACAACGAGGCGGTCGCGCAGGCCCAGCGGGTGCGACGGCACTGGTACGTGCGCCTCCTGCACCTGGCGGGGCGCGCCCCCGTGCCGCAGACCGTCGAGCTGGACGACCTGCTGCCGACGGGCCTGGGGGCGCCGGCCCAGCCGTAGGATGGCGGCGTGGAGAACAACGAGAGTGTGAACACCCCGCCCGCGAGCGCGACCGGAGCCACCGGAGAGGTCGGCACGGCCCGCGTCAAGCGCGGCATGGCGGAGATGCTCAAGGGCGGCGTCATCATGGACGTCGTCACGCCCGAGCAGGCGAAGATCGCCGAGGACGCGGGCGCCGTGGCGGTCATGGCTCTTGAGCGCGTCCCGGCCGACATCCGCGCCGAGGGCGGCGTGTCGCGTATGAGCGACCCCGACATGATCGACGGCATCATCAACGCCGTCTCCATCCCGGTCATGGCCAAGGCCCGCATCGGGCACTTCGTCGAGGCGCAGGTGCTGCAGTCGCTCGGCGTCGACTACGTCGACGAGTCCGAGGTGCTGACCCCGGCCGACTACGCCAACCACATCGACAAGTGGCAGTTCACCGTGCCGTTCGTGTGCGGCGCCACCAACCTCGGCGAGGCGCTGCGCCGCATCACCGAGGGTGCGGCGATGATCCGCTCCAAGGGCGAGGCCGGCACGGGCGACGTCTCGAACGCCACGACGCACATGCGCCAGATCCGCCAGGAGATCGGCCGCCTGTCCTCGCTGCCGCAGGACGAGCTGTTCGTGGCCGCCAAGGAGCTCCAGGCGCCCTACGAGCTGGTCGCCGAGGTCGCGCGCACCGGCAAGCTGCCCGTCGTGCTGTTCACCGCGGGCGGCATCGCGACCCCCGCCGACGCCGCCATGATGATGCAGCTCGGCGCCGAGGGCGTGTTCGTCGGCTCGGGCATCTTCAAGTCGGGCGACCCGGCCGCGCGCGCCAAGGCCATCGTGCAGGCCACGACGTTCTTCGACGACCCGTCGGTCATCGCGAAGGTCTCGCGCGGGCTGGGCGACGCGATGGTCGGCATCAACGTGCCGCCGGCGACCGCGACGGACCCGAGCCTCATGCAGGGCACGAGCTTCACCCGGCTGGCGGACCGCGGCTGGTGAGACTGCGCCGATGAGGGGGCCCCGAGGACGTCCACGGGGCCCCCTCATCCGTGCCCGCGCTCGCCTGACATCGCGGCGCGCAGCGCGTCGGTGACGTCGGGCCGTCAGCGCTCCTCGCGGAAGTCGACGTGGCGACGCGTCACCGGGTCGTACTTCTTGAGCACCAGGCGGTCGGGGTCGTTGCGTCTGTTCTTGCGTGTGACGTAGGTGAACCCCGTCCCGGCGGTGGAGCGCATCCTGACGATGGGGCGTATCTCGTTGCGGGCCATCGGACCTCCTCGACGCTTATTGAGAACCGTTATCAAGCAGGCTAGAGTGAAGCACACCTGAGAACAGTTCTCAACGAGAGAGGATTCCCATGCCCCCGATCCCCGTGAGCGTGGTGACCACCATCGACCCGGTGCTGCGCGAGTCGGCGCTGGCCGGGCTCGTGCTCGGCTCGCCCGGAGCCGTGGCCGTGCGCCACGACCTGCTGGAGGGCGCCCTGCGCCGCGTCGTGGTGGACGCCACCGGTGTGGTCGAGGACGTCACGGTTCCGCTCGAGCACGCGTGCCTGTCGTGCTGCGTGCGCCAGGACGCCGTGCCCACCCTCGCGCGGCTCGCCGCCGACGGCCCGTGGTCCGACGTCGTGCTCGCGTTGCCCGTGACCGCCGATCCGCTGCCGGTCGTGCGCGCGCTGGTCACCGCGATGGCGCCCGCCGGGGCCCTGGCGCACACCCGCCTCGCCGCGACCGTCGCAGTCGTCGACCTGGACGACGCCGAGTCCGACCTGCTCGACGACGGGCTGTGCGCCGAGCGCGGGCTCGCGCTCGGCGAGGACGACGAGCGCGCCGTCGGGGAGGCCCTGGCCGCCCAGGTCGAGAAGGTCGACCTCCTCGTCACGGTCGGCCAGGACGCGACCGGATCCGGGCTGGTCGACCGGCTGCGCGCCGTCGGGTCGCGTCGCCTCGACGGCCTGCACGCGCTGGCCGCCTCCGACCTCTCCGTGGGACATCACGACCCCGCGCGCGCCGAAGCGCGGGCACACCCGCTCGGCGCGCGCGGCCCTGAGCGCCCGGACGGCGGCCCCTGGAGCGGATCGGGCGACGACCGGAGCTGGACGCTCGTGCTCGACGCGGCCCGCCCCCTGCACCCCGACCGCCTGCTGGACCAGATCGAGCGCCTGGGCGCCGGGCGGCTGCGCTCGCGCGGCGTCTTCCGCGTGGTCAACCGGCCCGACTCCGCGTGCCTGTGGGACGGCGCAGGGGGCCAGTTGTGCGTGGCCGACCTCGGGCCGTGGGACGAGGCGGCGCCGCACCACTCGCCGCACACCCGGCTGTGCTTCGTCGGCGCGGGCGACCACGACGACGCGCAGGCGCTGCGCGCAACGATCGTCAACGCGTTCTTCGCCGCAGTGACCCGCCCGGAGGAGATCGCGGACGGCGGGCTGGCGTGGCTCGGGCGCGAGGACGTCCTCGCCCCGTGGCTCGGGGACCGCGCGACCTCATACCTCGGCGCCTGACCACCGCGGGCCTGGCGCGAGCGGCTACCCTGACGCTCGTGCACCCTGCCCGCGACCCCCGGCCTGACCGGCGTCCGCCGGTCGAGCCGCCCCCGTTGGTCGAGCCGGTCGAGACCACGCCGACACCCCCCGCCACCACCGCCTCCTCGCTCGGCCCCGACTGGACCGTGGGCGACGACGGCCTGCGCCACCGCCGCGCCGCCCGCGTCGTCGTGCTCGACGACGCCGGCCGGGTGCTGGTGGTGCGTGGCCACGACGCCGACCAGCCGGAGCGCTCGTGGTGGTTCACGCTCGGCGGCGGCATCGACCCCGGCGAGAGTGAGGTCGAGGCCGCGCTGCGCGAGCTGCGCGAGGAGGCGGGCATCGCGCTCACCCCCGCCGACCTGGTCGGCCCGGTGATGACCCGTGCGGGCTACTTCCACTTCTTCGCCGAGACATGCCGTCAGGACGAGGTGTTCTTCCTCGCGCGCGTGCCCGAAGGCGTCGAGCCCGACGACGCGGGGTGGACCGACGTCGAGCGCGAGGTGCTCGACCAGATGGCGTGGCTCTCGCCGATCGAGCTGCGGGAGCAGCCGCTCGAGGTGTTCCCCACGGCGCTGCCCGACGTCGTCGAGC
The DNA here is from genome assembly GCF_004216535.1 of Xylanimonas ulmi. Classification (NCBI taxonomy): domain Bacteria; kingdom Bacillati; phylum Actinomycetota; class Actinomycetes; order Micrococcales; family Promicromonosporaceae; genus Xylanimonas; species Xylanimonas ulmi. The sequence goes on along the minus strand of NZ_SGWX01000001.1, from coordinate 1,346,989 downwards.
GGCTCGGCGCCGGCTGGGACGGCGTCGTGCTCCACCTGGGCGAGGAGCACGACGACTGACGGCGCCCGCGGGCGCGAGCGGGTCGGCGCGCGCGGCGACCGGCTCTAGACTCGCCGCCGTGAACACCACCCCCACCATCGGCGTCCTCGCTCTCCAGGGCGACGTGCGCGAGCACGCGGCGGCCCTTGAGCGCGCGGGCGCCCGCGCGGTCGCCGTCCGCCGCCGCGCTGAGCTCGAGGCGGTCGACGGGCTCGTGCTTCCGGGCGGAGAGTCGACCACCATCGACAAGCTGCTGCGCGTCTTCGAACTCGATGAGCCGTTGCGCGCGGCCGTGCGCGCGGGCCTGCCCGTCTACGGCTCGTGCGCGGGCATGATCCTGCTCGCCGACCGCATCGAGGGCGGCATCGAGGGTCAGCGCACCCTCGGCGGCATGGACGTCACGGTGCGGCGCAACGCGTTTGGGCGTCAGGTCGACTCGTTCGAGGCCGACCTGGAGGTCGCCGGAATCTCGGACCAGCCCGGGGGCGCCGCGGTGCGCACCGTGTTCATCCGGGCGCCGTGGATCGAGGAGGCGGGTCCGGGGGTCGAGGCGCTCGCGCGGATCCCCGAGCGCGCGACGGACGGCAGTCGTGTGCGGGTGGGCGCCGGTAAGATCGTCGCGGCACGTCAAGGGCGGCTGCTCGCGACCTCGTTCCACCCCGAGATCACCGGGGACTCGCGCGTTCACGCGCTGTTCGTGAGCATGGTTGCCGCAAGCTGATGAATCGCGAAGGAGACAGGTAGTTCATGTCCGGTCACTCCAAGTGGGCCACGACCAAGCACAAGAAGGCCGCGATCGACGCCAAGCGCGGCAAGCTCTTCGCGAAGCTCATCAAGAACATCGAGGTCGCGGCGCGAGTCGGCGGCGGTGACCCCGCGGGCAACCCGACGCTGTTCGACGCGATCCAGAAGGCGAAGAAGTCGTCGGTCCCGAACGACAACATCGACCGCGCGGTCAAGCGCGGCTCGGGCGAGGGCGCCGACGCCGTCGACTACCAGACGATCATGTACGAGGGCTACGGCGCCAACGGCATCGCCGTGCTGGTCGAGTGCCTCACCGACAACAAGAACCGCGCCGCCTCCGAGGTGCGCCTGGCGTTCTCGCGCAACGGCGGCAACCTCGCCGACCCCGGCTCGGTGTCGTACCTGTTCTCGCGCAAGGGCCTGGTCGTGGTGCCCAAGTCCGACGGCGTGGGCGAGGACGAGGTCATGCTGGCCGCACTTGAGGCCGGGGCCGAAGAGGTCACCGACGAGGGCGACACGGTCGAGGTGCTGTGCGAGGCCACCGACCTGGTCGCCGTCCGCACGGCGATCCAGGAGGCCGGGATCGACTACGACTCGGCCGACGTGATCTTCCACCCGTCGATGGAGGTCGAGGTCGACGCCGAGGGCGCCCGCAAGATCCTGCGCCTGATCGACGCGCTCGAGGACTCCGACGACGTGCAGAACGTCTACGCGAACTTCGACGCCTCCGACGAGGTCCTGGCCGAGCTTGAGGACGACTGACCTCGGCTGTGCCCGCCCTCCTGGGGGTTGAGTCCGTCGAAGCCACGCCAGGCACGCCCGCCGCGCGGGGCGCCTGCGCGGCGCTGGCCCCTCGACTCCGTAGGCTGACCACATGCGCGTGCTCGGAGTCGACCCCGGCCTGACCCGCTGCGGCGTCGGCGTCGTCGACTCGCTGCCCGGGCGCCGCGCGCAACTGGTCGCCGTCGGCGTCATCCGCTCGGACCCCGCCGCGAGCGTGGACCTGCGGCTGCTCGACGTCGCGCGCGAGCTGGACTCCTGGCTCGACGAGCACGTGCCCGACGTCGTGGCGGTCGAGCGCGTCTTCGCCCAGCACAATGTCGGCACCGTCATGGGCACCGCGCAGGTCGCGGGCCTGGCGATGGTGGCCGCGGCGCGCCGTGGAGTCCCGGTGGCCCTGCACACGCCGTCGGAGGTCAAGGCGGCCGTGACCGGCTCGGGGCGCGCCGGCAAGGAGCAGGTGCAGCGCATGGTCCAGCGTCTGCTGGGCCTGGCGGACCCGCCGCGGCCCGCGGACGCCGCGGACGCGCTGGCCCTGGCGATCACGCACCTGTGGCGCCCCGCGGGCGCGCTGCAGGGCGGCGAGCGCCACGAGCTCACCCCGGCCCAGCGCGCCTGGGCCGCCGCCGAGCAGTCCGCGCGCCGTCCCGTGCGCCGGCCCCGCGCCACGTCCAGGTAGTCGGGCCCGTCGTGTCGGCGCCCGCCCGGTCCGCGCGCGTTGGTAGGGTCCAGTGTCGTACGGGTGTTCGACCGAGAGGAGTCCCGTGATCGCCTCGCTCACCGGAGTGGTGGAGCACGTCTCGCTCGACCGGGCCGTCATCAACGTCAACGGCGTCGGGTACCTGGTGCACGCCACGCCGGGCACGCTCGCGCGGCTGCGCCACGGTGAGGCGGCCATGGTCTACACGACCATGGTGGTGCGCGAGGACTCGATGACCCTGTACGCGTTCTACGACGACGACGAGCGCGCGGTCTTCGAGACCGCGCAATCCGTCTCGGGCGTCGGACCGCGCATCGCGCTCGCCGTGCTCGCGGTCCACACCCCCGACGAGGTGCGCCGCGCGGTGCACACCCAGGACGTCAAGGCGCTCACGCGCGTGCCGGGCATCGGCCCCAAGGTGGCGCAGCGCGTCTTGCTGGAGCTCGGCGGCAAGCTCGCCGCGCCCGACGCCGCCGCCACATCGAGCGGGGCGCCCACAGCGTCGGCCGACCAGCGCGACAAGGTCGTCGAGGCGCTCGTCGGCCTGGGCTACTCGGCCAAGGTCGCCGACGACGCCGTCGCCGACGTGCTGCGGTCCCTCGGGGCCGAGTCGGTGGGCGAGGGCGACGTCGCGGCGACGCTGCGCGCCGCGCTGCGCTCGATGGGCGGGCGCCGTGGCTGAGGGGCGCTACGAGGAGCCGCAGTTCACCAGCGAACGGATCGTGACCTCGTCGGCCGACGACGTCGAGCGGGCCGCCGAGGCGGCGCTGCGGCCCAAGCGGCTCGAGGAGTTCGTGGGCCAGCCCGTGGTGCGCGACCAGCTCTCGCTCGTGCTCCAGGCCGCGATCGCCCGCGGCGCGGCGCCTGACCATGTGCTGCTGTCGGGGCCGCCGGGCCTGGGCAAGACGACGCTCGCCATGATCATCGCGGGCGAGCTCGGCGCGTCGCTGCGGGTCACGAGCGGGCCCGCCATCCAGCACGCGGGAGACCTCGCGGCGGTGCTGTCCTCGCTCGACGAGGGCGAGGTGCTGTTCATCGACGAGATCCACCGCCTCGCGCGCCCGGCCGAGGAGTTGCTGTACGTCGCGATGGAGGACTTCCGCGTCGACGTCGTGGTGGGCAAGGGCGCCGGGGCGAGCGCCATCCCGCTCGCGCTGCCGCCCTTCACGGTCGTGGGCGCCACGACGCGCAGCGGCCTGCTGCCGGCCCCGTTGCGCGACCGGTTCGGCTTCACCGGCCACCTGGACTTCTACGACGCCGCCGACCTCGAGCGTGTCATCCTGCGCTCGGCGGGGCTGCTGGGTGTCGACATCGAGCACGCCGCGGCGCACGAGATCGCCGGACGCTCGCGCGGCACGCCCCGCATCGCCAACCGCCTGCTGCGGCGTGTGCGCGACTGGGCGCAGGTGCGCGGGGACGGCCGGCTCGACCTGGGCGCGGCGCGTGCGGCGCTGACGGTGTTCGAGGTCGACCCGCTGGGCCTGGACCGCCTCGACCGCGCGGTGCTCGACGCGCTGTGCCGGCGGTTCGGCGGGGGCCCGGTCGGCCTGTCGACGCTCGCGATGACGGTGGGGGAGGAGCCCGACACGGTCGAGACCGTGTCCGAGCCCTACCTGGTGCGTGAGGGGTTCGTGGCCCGCACGCCGCGCGGGCGTGTGGCGACGCCGCTCGCGTGGGAGCACCTGGGCTTGACGGCGCCGCCGGGAGCGCTCGGCGCGGCGGTCGGCACACTGTTCGACGCCACGGATCCCATCGCGGGTGACATCACCGGGAACCCGGGAGCGTCCTGAGCCGTTGGGGGCTCCGAATAGACTGGCACCCCACCTACCTCAAGGAATTCCTGTGGACCCTACGTTCCTGATCTTCATCGTCGCGCTGCTCGGCCTGATGTTCTTCATGTCGTCGCGCTCGCGTAAGCAGCAGAAGGCCCAGATGGCATTCCGCAATGAGCTCGCGCCGGGCCAAGAGGTCATGACGGCCTCGGGCCTGTTCGGCACGATCGTCGGCATCGACGAGGAGACCGACAGGATCACCCTCGACTCGGCCGGTTCGCGCTCGGTGTGGCTGCGCGCGGCCATCTCCAAGCGGATCGACACGCCCGCCACCGACAGCGCCGTGTCGGACGAAACCGACGCGTCACGCGGGCCGGGTACGATCGCGCCCGCGGACACCGACTCCATCGACGTGCCTGACGACATCTCCGGTCTCGACACCGCCCAGCGCGAGTACCGCGAGCAGCAGCGCCGGGACGACGAGGGCAAGTGACGCGAGCGCCGGCCGGGCTCTCCCGGCCGGCGTCACCCGCGCCGACCACCCTGGCGGCGCGCACACGAGAGAAGACAGAAGTTGGCCAACTCCAGCACGCGACGATCGCGGCCGGTACGCACGCTCATCGTCTTTGCGGTCCTGACGATGCTCCTGCCGTTCGCCGGACTGCTCACCGGGACCTTCCTCGACGGGCGTAGCGCCGACAACCCGGGTGGCGCGAGCCTCACCCCGGGCCTCGCGCTCGACCTCGAGGGTGGCACGCAGATCATCCTGACGCCGACGACGACGGACGGATCCCAGGTCACCGACGCCACGGTCGCCGAGGCGATCAACGTCATCCGCCAGCGCATCGACGCGAACGGCGTCTCCGAGGCGGAGATCACCAGCCAGGGCGGTCGGAACATCGTCGTCGGCATCCCCGGCAAGGCCTCGGACGACGAGATCGACCTGGTGAGCCAGGCGGCGCAGATGCGATTCCGCCCCGTGCTGACCTACTCCTACGGCGTGCCCACGCCGACCGAGAGCCCGTCGCCGAGCGACGACGGCGCCGACGCCCCGGCGGACGACGCGACCGACGCCCCGGCGGACGACGCCGACGCGCCGGGCGACGACGCGTCGCCCGAGGCGAGCCCGGCCGGCAAGTCGGCCGGCGCGCCCGTCATGGTCCCCGCGGACCTGGCCGCCGACACGACGCCGAGCCCGACACCCAGCCCGGCGCCCGACGCAGCCGACGACGCGAGCACCGACGCGACCAGCGACGGTGACGCCGCGGCGTCGAACCCGAGCGACCTGGCGCAGATCACGCCCGCGATCCAGGAGCAGTTCGACCAGCTCGACTGCACCGACCCAGACAACCTGCGCGGCGGCGGCGGCGACGACCCGAACGTCCCACTCGTGACGTGCTCGACGGACGGTGTGTTCAAGTACGTCCTCGGCCCGGTCGAGGTCGAGGGCACCCACATCAAGCGCGCGACCTCCGGCCTGCTGCCCGGGGCGAACAACACGACGAGCAACATCTGGGGCGTCTCGCTCGAACTCGACTCGGAGGGCGCCAAGCAGTTCGCGGCCACCTCGCAGCGGCTGTACGACTTCGGTGACGGCAACCCGCAGAACCAGTTCGCGATCGTGCTCGACGGCCTGGTCGTCTCGGCGCCGGGCATCAACGAGCCCATCAACGACGGCCGCGCCCAGATCTCGGGCTCGTTCACGCGGGAGTCGGCGGCGACGCTGGCCAACCAACTCTCGTTCGGCGCGCTGCCCCTGCAGTTCGATGTGCAGAGCCAGCAGGAGATCTCCGCGACGCTGGGGTCCGAGCAGTTGCAGAAGGGCCTCATCGCGGGCCTCATCGGCCTGCTCCTGGTCGTCGTCTACTCGCTGTTCCAGTACCGCACCCTCGGCCTGCTCACCGTGGCGTCGCTCCTGGTGGCGGGCGCGATCACCTACGTGACGATCGCGCTGCTGAGCTGGGGCATGGGCTACCGCCTGTCGCTGCCCGGTGTGGCGGGCTTGATCGTGGCGATCGGCTTCACCGCGGACTCGTTCATCGTGTACTTCGAGCGCATCCGAGACGAGCTGCGCAACGGCCGCACCCTGCACTTCGCGGTCGAGCGAGGCTGGGAGCGGGCGCGGCGCACGATCTACGCGGCCAAGGCCGTCAACCTCATCTCGGCCGTCATCCTTTACTACCTCGCGGTGGGCGGCGTCCAGGGGTTCGCCTTCACGCTCGGACTGACGACGGTCATCGACGTCATGGTCGTGGTCTGGTTCACCCACCCGGTCATGGCGCTGATCGCCAAGATGCGCTTCTTCCGTGAGGGGCACATCGCCTCGGGCCTCAACCGTGAGCGCCTCGCGCTCTCGACGGCCAAGCCGCGCTACGCGGGCGCCGGACGGGTCGCGATGCCGCAGCCCGCCGTCGACGTCGCCGCCGAGGTCAACGCCGAGGCCGAGGGCGCGACGCCTGTCGGCGAGCCCGCGCTCGTGGGCGCGGCCACGCCCGGACCGGCCGTCGTGACCGACGCGTCGGGGCGCCGTCTGACCATCGCCGAGCGGCGCGCCGCGGAGCGCAAGGCGGCGCAGTCCGCCGAGCTCGCGGCCGACGAGAACGAGGAGGGCCGCTGACATGGCCGGTTTCAGCTTCGCCGCATGGGGCAACGACCTGTACACCGGGCGGCGCTCGTACGCGATCGTCGCCCAGCGCAAGCGGTGGTTCGCGGTCGCCGCGGCGCTGGCGATCGCCTCGATCGCCATCCTGGGCTTCAAGGGCCTGGCGTTGGGCATCGACTTCCGCGGCGGGACCGAGATCTCGGTCGAGAACGTCTCCACCACCCAGCAGGCTCCGGCGATCGAGGCCGTGCGCGCCGTGGCTCCCAGCGACGAGCCGCGCGTGGCGTCGGTCGGATCGAACGCGCTGCGCATCCAGACGCTCAAGCTCGATCCGGATCAGATCACCGAGATCGGCCAGCGGCTGGCCGAGGCCTACGGCATCGTCCCGGCCGATGACATCACCGTCTCGTCGGTCGGTCCGACCTGGGGGCAGGGCGTGTCGATGCGCGCCCTGTGGGGCGTCGTCGTGTTCGTCCTGGCCGCCGCAGCGTTCATGGCGGTCTACTTCCGGGCCTGGCGCATGTCGGTCGCGGCCATCGTCTCGATGCTGACGGACCTGCTCGTCTCGGCCGGCGTGTACGCGCTGATCGGCTGGGAGGTCACGCCGTCGACCATCATCGGGTTCCTGACCATCCTGGGCTTCTCGCTCTACGACAAGATGGTCGTGTTCGACAAGGTCCGCGAGAACGCCGACGGCCTGCTCGACCAGACGCGCACCACCTATGCCGAGCGCGCGAACCTCGCCGTGAACCAGACGCTGGTCCGCTCGATCAACACCTCGGTCGTGGCGCTGCTGCCGGTCGGCGGCATCCTGTTCGTGGGCGCCCTGCTGTTGGGTGCCGGGACGCTGCGCGACCTGTCGCTCTCGCTGTTCGTCGGCATCGCCGTCGGCGCCGCGTCGTCGCTGTTCCTCGCGACGCCGCTCGACGTCGCCCTGCGTGAGCGGGAGCCGAAGATCAAGGCGCACACCGCCAAGGTGCTCGCGGCGCGCGCTGGGTCGGATGCGGGTGACGACGTCCTCGTCAACGCAGGCGCCGTCCAGCTCCAGCCGGGACACCACCTCGGACAGGCGGCCCAGCCTCGGCGCAAGAGCCGATGACCGACGACATCTCCCTCGTCGCCCTCGGCGGCCTCGGGCCGCAGAGGGCGGCGGAGGTCCGGTCGTTGATCCGCGACGTGCCGGGCTTCCCGCACGAGCCGATCATCTTCCGCGACATCACGCCGATGCTCGCCGACGGCGCGGCGCTGGCCGACGTCGTCGAGGCGTTCGCGCGGCTGTGCGAGGGCCCAGACGGCCACGCGATCGACGTGGTCGCGGGCATGGAGGCGCGGGGCTTCCTGCTCGGCGCGCCGCTGGCGACGCGGCTCGGCGTCGGGTTCGTGCCGCTGCGCAAGGCGGGCAAGCTGCCCCCGCCGGTCGAGCGGGTCTCCTACGACCTGGAGTACGGATCGGCGGCGATCGAGTTGCGCACCGGGACTCTTCCGGTCGGCGCCCGCGTTCTCCTGGTGGATGACGTGCTGGCGACGGGCGGGACCGCGGCCGCGGCGGCGCAGCTGGTGGAGCGGTCAGGCGGCGAGGTGGTCGCCGCGGCGTTCCTCATGGAGCTGGCAGGCCTGGGCGGGCGAGAGCGCCTGAGCGGCAGAGTCGTGGAGACGCTGCTGCGCGTCGAGGAGTCAGCCGGGTCGTAGACTGGCGCCTCACACCGGCGGAAGGAGGCGCGCCATGGGCGACGACACCATCCCGGCCACGCCGGGGACTGGCGTGCGCGTGCGCAACCGTCTGGTGCGCCTCGGGGTCCGGGGCGGGGGCAGCGGCGTCAGCCCCGCGCTCGAGCCGCTGCTGCAGGCTGTGCGCGCGGCCCACCCGAAGTCCGACCTCGCCGTCATCGAGCGCGCGTACACGGTCGCCGAGAAGGCGCACCGCGGGCAGGTGCGCAAGAGCGGCGACCCGTACATCACCCACCCGGTCGCGGTCTCGACGATCCTCGCCGAGCTCGGCTTCGAGGGCACGACGATCGCGGCGGCCCTGCTGCACGACACCGTCGAGGACACCGACTACTCGCTGGACCGGCTGCGGTCCGAGTTCGGCGACGACGTCGCGCTCCTCGTCGACGGGGTCACCAAGCTCGACAAGGTCAAGTACGGCGCGGCCGCGCAGGCCGAGACGGTGCGCAAGATGGTCGTGGCGATGGCCAAGGACATCCGCGTGCTGGTCATCAAGCTCGCCGACCGGCTGCACAACGCGCGCACCTGGAAGTACGTGCCGTCCTCGTCGGCCGAGCGCAAGGCGCGCGAGACGCTCGAGATCTACGCCCCGCTGGCCCACCGCCTGGGCATGAACACCATCAAGTGGGAGCTGGAGGATCTGTCCTTCCAGGCCCTGTACCCCAAGGTGTACGACGAGATCGTGCACCTGGTCGCCGAGCGCGCGCCGGCGCGCGAGGAGTACCTGTCGGTGGTCCGCGAGCAGGTCCAGGCCGACCTGCGCCAGGCGAAGATCAAGGCGACCGTGACGGGCCGGCCCAAGCACTACTACTCGATCTACCAGAAGATGATCGTCCGCGGCCACGACTTCGCGGAGATCTATGACCTGGTGGGCACGCGCGTCCTCGTGGACTCGGTGCGCGACTGCTATGCGGCGCTCGGCGCCCTGCACGCGCGCTGGAACCCGGTCCCGGGCCGGTTCAAGGACTACATCGCGATGCCCAAGTTCAACCTGTACCAGTCGCTGCACACGACGGTCGTGGGCCCGGGCGGCAAGCCCGTCGAGATCCAGATCCGCACGCACGACATGCACCGGCGCGCGGAGTACGGCGTCGCCGCGCACTGGAAGTACAAGGAGACGGCGCGCTCGGGCAAGCCGGGGACCGCCGACGACGAGCGCGCCAACGACATGGCGTGGCTGCGGCAGCTGGTCGACTGGCAGCGTGAGACGGCCGATCCGAGTGAGTTCCTCGACTCGCTGCGCTACGAGATCGGCGGCGCCGAGGTCTATGTCTTCACGCCCAAGGGCGAGGTCATGGCGCTGCCGTCGGGGGCGACGCCCGTCGACTTCGCCTACTCGGTGCACACCGAGGTGGGCCACCGCACCATGGGCGCGCGCGTCAACGGCCGCCTGGTGCCGCTCGACTCGCAGCTGCAGAACGGCGACGTCGTCGACATCCTCACCTCCAAGGCGGAGTCCGCCGGGCCTTCGCGTGACTGGCTCGCGTTCGTCAAGTCGGCCCGCGCGCGCAACAAGATCCGCTCGTGGTTCACCAAGGAGCGCCGCGAGGAGGCGATCGAGCAGGGTCGCGACGCCATCACCAAGGCGATGCGCAAGCAGAACCTGCCGATCCAGCGGCTGCTGTCGCACGAGGCACTGGTGGGACTGGCCACGGAGCTGCGCTACGCCGACGTCTCGGCGCTGTACGCCGCGGTCGGCGAGGGGCACGTCTCGGCGCCTCACGTCATCGAGCTGCTGGTCAAGTCGCTCGGCGGCGCGGACGGGACGGAGGAGGACCGGGCCGAGGTGGCCGTCCCCGGGGTCCCGACGACGCCGCGCCGCGCCCGCGCGGGCGACCCCGGCGTCATCGTCAAGGGTGTCGGGGACATCTGGGTCAAGCTCGCCAAGTGCTGTACGCCCGTGCCGGGTGACGACATCATCGGGTTCGTCACGCGCGGCGCCGGCGTCTCGGTGCACCGCGCCGACTGCGCCAACGTCGAGGGCCTGCGCGCCCAGCCCGAGCGCATCGTCGACGTCGCCTGGACGACCGGCGCGAGCACGACCTTCCTGGTGCAGATCCAGGTCGAGGCGCTCGACCGCTCGCGGCTCTTGTCGGACATCACGCGCGTGCTGTCCGACAACCACGTCAACATCCTGTCGGCGACCGTCTCCACCACGCAGGACCGCATCGCGATGTCGCGGTACGTGTTCGAGATGGCCGAGCCGGCGCACCTGCAGCAGGTGCTCGCCGCGGTCCGCAAGGTCGACGGCGTGTTCGACGTCTACCGCATCACGGGCGCCAAGGCCGCGGGAGAGCCGCACCTGCCGGCCCCCTGAGCCGCGGCCCCCGGTGGTTGAGCGCCCTCGGTGGTTGAGCCTGTCGAACCCACCGCCCAGTGGCACCATCGAGCAATGACGCTCCCGCTGCGCCCGCCCATCCTGCCGATGCTGGCCAAGCCGGTGGCCGGCGTGCCTGACCAACCCGAGCCGCCGGCCTGGGACTACGAGCCCAAGTGGGACGGCTTCCGCGCGGTGGTCTACCGGGACGGCGAGGACGTGCGGATCGACTCGCGCAACGCCCGGCCCATCGACCGTTACTTTCCCGAGGTCGTGGCCGCCGTGCGCGCGGCGCTGCCCGAACGATGCGTCGTCGACGGCGAGATCGTCGTCGCGCAACCCGGGGACGGCCGCGCCCGCCTCGACTTCGAGGCGCTCTCGCAGCGCATCCACCCGGCCGCCTCACGCGTGCGGACGCTCGCGCAGGCCGTTCCCGCCAGCCTGGTCGTCTTCGACGTGCTCGCCGTGGGCGACCAGGACCTGACGGGCCGCCCGCTGGCCGACCGACTCGCCGCGCTCGACTCGCTCGGGCTCGACGGCCCGCAGGTGTTCGCGACGCCGCGCACCGCCGACGCGGCCGTGGCCCGCCGCTGGTTCGAGCAGTTCGAGGGCGCGGGGCTCGACGGCGTCGTCGCCAAGCCCCTGGCGGACCCCTACCAGCCGGGCAAGCGCACCATGGCCAAGGTCAAGCACGCGCGCACCGCCGACGTCGTGCTCGCGGGCCTACGCCCGCACAAGGACTCGACCGCGCAGGCGCCGCTGCTTGGCTCGCTGCTGCTCGGCCTGTACGACGACGGCGGGCGGCTGCAGTTCGTCGGGGTCGCCGCGTCCTTCCCGACGGCGCGGCGGGCCGCGCTGTACGCCGAGCTCGCTGCCTTGGCCGTCGGCCCGGGCGACGAGCACCCGTGGGCCGACTGGCAGGATCCCGCGGTCGGGGAGCGGCGCCCGGGCGCGCAGTCGCGGTGGAGCGGCGGCAAGGACCTGTCGTTCACCCCGGTGCGCGTCGAGCGCGTGCTCGAGGTGGGCTATGACCACATGGAGGGCACGCGCTTTCGCCACACGAGCCAGTTCAAGCGGTGGCGGCCCGACCGAGAGCCCGCCTCGTGCACCTACGCCCAGCTTGAGGAGCCGGTCGGATACGACCTGGCGGCGCTGCTGCCCGGGGCGCCGGGCACGGCCTGACGACGCCGCTCAGTTCGCCTCGCCGGCGTCGTCTCACCGGCATGGGAACTCTGCGCTATACCGCCATCTGCTCGATCGACGGGTGCACCGCCCGATCCGACGGCCAGTTCGACTTCGCGACGCCGAGCGCTGAGGTCCACGCCGCCGTCAACGCCGCCGAGAGCGACGTGCGCCTGGAGGTCTATGGGCGGCGCATGTGGGAGACGATGGAGTTCTGGGCCACCGACGCGCCCCTGAGCGACGCGGCGCCCGACGTCGTGCGCGAGTTCGCCCTGCAGTGGCGGGCCACGCCCAAGGTCATCGCGTCGGACTCGCTCGCCGCCCTCGACGTGCCCGGTGTGCCCGGGGTGCGACTCGAGCCCCGGCTCACCCCGGAGCGTCTCGCCGCGATCGTCGCCGAGGCCGACGGCGTCGTGTCGATCGGCGGCGCCACGGTCGCGGGCGTGGCGGTGCGCGCGGGACTGGTCGACGACGTCCAGCTCTACGTCGTGCCGCATACGGTGGGCGGTGGCCTGCGCGCCCTGCCCGACGGCGTCGAGGCCGCCTGGCGGCTGCGGGAGACCCGCGTGTTCGCCGACGGCGTCGTGTGGCTGCGCTACGGCCGCGCCTGATCGGGGGGACGGTCGCGGTCGCGGCTGGGCTGGACCCGCTTGGGCTCGCCCGGCATCTTCGGGTACTCGGGGGGATAGGGCAGGTCGCCCAGTCCGTGCTCGTCCTCGTCGCGCCGGGCGAGGTCGAGCGCGGCGTCGAGCGAGCAGTCGAGCGCCGGGTCGCGGTCGGCGCGCAGCGGGGCGAACAGGTCGCCCACCTGCGCCAGCCGCGCGGGCATGGTCGTCACGTCGAAATCGTCGGGGTGGGCGTCGGCCACCTCGGACCAGCGCAACGGCGCGGACACCGTGGCGCGCTTGTTGGCGCGCACCGAATAGGCCGAGGCGATCGTGCGGTCGCGCGCCATCTGGTTGTAGTCGACGAAGATGCGTCGCCCGCGCTCCTCCTTCCACCACTTCGTGGTCACGTCCTGGGGCAGGCGGCGTTCGAGCTCACGTCCGATCGCGATCGTCGCCCGCCGCGCCTGCGTGAACGACCAGCGCGGCGCGATCGGGACGAAGACGTGCAGGCCGCGCCCGCCGGACGTCTTGGGGTACCCGGTGAGGCCGAGTTCGTCGAGCAGGTCGCGCAGGACGGGCGCGACGCGCGCCGCGTCGTCGAACGTGGTGCCCGGCTGGGGGTCGAGGTCGATGCGGAGCTGGTCGACCGACTCGACGTCCTGGCGCCGCACGGGCCACGGGTGGAAGGTCAGCGTGCCCAGGTTCGCCGCCCACACGACGACGGCGAGCTCGCTCGGGGCGACCTCGTCGGCCGTGCGGCCCGACGGGAAGGCGATCGTGGCCGTCTCGACGTAGTCGGGGGCGCCCCGCGGCAGGCGCTTCTGGTAGAACGCGTCGCCGTGGGAGTCGGCGCGCGTGGCCATGACCGCGCCGTCGAAGAAGCCCTTGGGCCACCGTTCGAGCGTGGTGGGGCGGTGCAGCAGCGCGCCGAGGATGCCGTCACCCACGGCCAGGAAGTACTCGACGACCTGCAGCTTGGTCAGCCCGCGGTCGGGGAAGACGACGCGGTCGGGGCTTGAGACGCGCACGGCGCGCCCGGCGACGTCGAGCTCGACGGCGGGAGTCGCGGAGGGGGACATGCGCCCCACGCTAGGGCGCGTGGACCTCGGCGGCGAGCCGTTCACGGGCGGCCGCCAGCGTGATCCGGGCCCGTGGGCGCCCGACGACGCGCGGGCGCAGCTCCAGGGAGCGCGCCACCGCGCCGAGGTCGACGCCCGCGCGGGCGAGGTCCACCAGCATGGTGACCGCGACCTCGTGCGGCAGCATGGCCGCGACGTCGATCGCGGTGCGCGTCGGGGTCGTGACCCGCACGGCGCCGACCCGCGTCGACTCCGACGCGAGCCGGCGCGTGCCGTTGCGCCGCGCCAGGTCGAGCGGCTCAGGGGCGAGCCCGCCACAGTGCAGCCACACCGCGCTGGGTCCCACGACGACGGCGGTGGCAGGCACGCGCCCGGCGATGGCCGCCGCGCGCGCCTCGGGCGGGATCGCAGCGCCGACCGGCACTGCGGCGTCGTCGGCCACGACCCGCAGGGCGCCGTCGCGCACCATCACCCACCAGGCGGCGCGCCCGCCGACATCGGCGGGGCGGATCACCACGGGGCGGGCGGGCGCGGGCGGTGCGAGGAGGGCGGAGACAAGAGCGGGCTCCATGGTCCGGACGCTAAGCCAAGCCGCCCGGGCCGTGGAGCCCGCCCTGTGGATATCGGGTCAGCCGCGCGAGTCCTCCGCGGCGCGCACGACCTGCTCGAGCCACGAGCGGCGCGCCGCGAGCGCCGTCTCCAGGTCCTCGGCCTTGCGCTTGTCGCCCTGGGCGCGAGCCCGCTCCAGGTCGGCCTCGAGCCCTTCGATCGCGGACTGGAGCTGCGCGGCCGCGCCCTCGGCGCGAGCGCGCGTCTCGGGGTTGGTGCGCACCCACTGCGCCTGCTCGGCGTCCCGCACGGCCTGCTCGACGGCGCGCAGGCGGCCCTCGACGCGCTGCACGTCGGCGCGCGGCACCTTGCCCGCGGCCTCCCAGCGCTCCTGGATGCCCCGCAGCGCGGACTTCGCCGCGGCGAGGTCCTTGACCGGCACGAGTGCCTCGGCCTCGACCAGGATGGCCTCCTTGACCGTGAGGTTCGCGGTGTACTCGGCGTCGACCGCGGCGTTCTCCGCGTCGCGCGCCGAGAAGAAGGCGTCCTGCGCCGCGCGGAACCGGGCCCACAGAGCGTCGTCGTCACGGCGCGCCGCACGGCCCGCGGCCTTCCACCGCGCCATGAGGTCGCGGTACGCCCCGGCGGTGGCGCCCCAGTCGGTGCTGGTCGCAAGGGCCTCGGCCTCGGCGACCAACTGCTCCTTGGCGGCCTTGGCGGTCGAGTTGCGCTGCTCAAGCTCGGCGAAGTAGTGCCGCCGCTCGCGGTCGAACGCCGTGCGCGCGTGGCTGAACCGCTTCCACAGCGACTCCTCGCTCGCCCGGTCGATGCGCGGGCCCGAGCGCTGCGCGTCCTTCCACGAGTCGAGCAGCGCGCGCAGCTCCTCGCCCGCGGGGCGCCACTGCATGCGCTGCGGGTCGGTGGCCGCGATCCGCTCGGCGGCCTCGACGATCGCGGTGCGCGCGGCGACGGCCTCGGCCTTGGCGGCCGCGCGAGCGGCCTCCAGCGCGGCGCGGCGCTCGGCGGCGACCACGCTGAGCGCGGCGACCCGCTCACGCAGGCCGTCGAGGTCGCCGACGGCGGCCGGCTCGGCCGTCTCCTCGCCCAGGCGGGCCAGGGTCTGGTCGATCTCCTTGAGCGACAGGTCGGCGCTCGACAGCCGGGTCTCGAACAGCGAGACCTTGGCCACGAGGTCGAGGTAGCGGCGCACGTACAGGCTCATGGCCTCCGACGCCGACACCCCGGGGAACTGGCCGACCGAACGCTCGCCCGCCGCCTCGCGGACGTACACCGTGCCCTCGTCGTCCACGCGGCCGAAGGCCTCGGCGGCCGACACCGCGGCGGTGTCGACGACGGGCGCAGCGACCGGCGCGGGGGCGGCGGCCTCGGCGGGAGCGGCGGGCGCGGCCGGACGGCGCAGCGGCGAGGGCTTGGGCAGCCGCGACGGCTTGGGCACGAGCGACGGCTTGGGCGCCGCGGGGGTGGGGGCGGGGGCGTCCGCGGGAGCCGTGGCGGGCTCGGCGGCCTCCGTCTGCGCGGCGGGGGCGGGCTCGTCAGGAGTCGTGGCCTCGACAGGAGCCGAGTCCCCGGTCGTCTCGTCCTCGGTGGCCTCGGCGGCGGGAGCCTGAGCGGCGGCCGCCTCGACCGCGTCGGCGCCCTCGCCAGCCTCGGGCGTCTTCGGAGTCTCGGCCGGCGCGCTCGCGCCGTGCGTGACCTCGCCCTCGACGACGCCCTCCGTGGACGTGGGGTCGTTCGTTGCAGCAGCGGGATCGCTCACTTGGTGTCAACTCCTTCGATGGTGACCGGCGTGGCGGGAGGGCCGTCGGAGCCCCCACCTGCCACGCCCGCGTCAGCGACTGCCTGGACGACGTCCAGGCCGGATGTGATTCGCCCGAACACGGTGTACCCACCGGCGTTGTCGGACGGGATGGTGGAATCCTGGTACACGAGGAAGAACTGCGAGCCCATCGACGCGCCGTCGCCGCCGACCCGGGCCATGGCCAGGGCGCCCGCCGGGTAGACGTCGTCGGCGGGGGCGTTCTCGATCGGCCCGAACGTGTAGCCGGGCCCACCGGTCCCGGTCCCCGTCGGGTCGCCGCACTGCAGCACGAAGATGCCCGCCGTGGTCAGGCGGTGGCACGACGTGTCGTCGAAGAACCCCTGCTGGGCGAGCGACACGAAGCTGGCCACGGCCTGAGGGGCGGCCTGCCCGTCGAGCTCGACCTGGATCTCGCCCGCCGAGGTCGACAGCGTCGCCGTCCAGGTCCGGTTCTCGGCGAACGACGGGTCGGGCAGCGTGAACGTCGCCGTCGCACCCGGGGTGGGTGAAGCGTCCGCGGCGGCGCCCGGGGACTGGTTGCCCCCCAGGCCGACGATCGCCATGGTCACGACGAGCGCCAGCACGGCGGCGCCCGCCGTGATTGTGCCGATCAGCCGCTGGCGACGACGTCGCTGCTGCTGCTTCGCCTCCCAGCGAGCCTGTCGTTTGCGGGCAAGCTCACGCTCGCGCTTGGTGGCCGCCAAACCCTGCTCCTCCCCACGTGGGCACGCGCACGCGTGCGTGGCACAGTCTAGGCGCCGGGTCCCGGGTCACACCGCCTGGTTCGGCGTGCGCCGACTAGGGTGGCGGCGTGCAGGTCCATCTGGTCGTCGCGCCCGTGTTCGCCACCAACTGCTGCGTCGTCGTCGACGGTGAGGGGGACAAGGGCGTGGACGCCGTCGTCGTTGACGCCGGGGCGGGGGTCGCACCGAGCGTGAGCGCCCTGGTCGCCGAGCGCGGCTGGCGGGTGCGCGCGGTGCTCGCGACGCACGGGCACGTCGACCACACCTGGGACGCCGCCGCGCTGTGCGAGCGGTACGAGGCGCCGCTGCGGATCCACGCCGCCGACGCCTACCGGCTCGCCGACCCGTTCGGCACGTTGGGGTTGACGGGCGGGCCGGGCGGCGTGAGCGACGCGCTGCGCTCGGCGATCGCGGGCCTGGGCCTGCGCGCCGAGGACTACCGGGCCCCGGACAACGTCGTGCCTTTCGACGCCGCGGGCGACGACGGCGCGGGAGGCCTCATCGCGGGCGCGTTGCGCCTGGGCGTCCGCCCGGCGCCCGGCCACACCGAGGGCTCGACCCTCTACCTGGCCGACGGCGTCGTGCTGGCCGGAGACGTGCTGTTCGCCGGCGGGATCGGGCGCACGGACCTGCCCGGGGGTGACGACGCCGTCATGCGCGCGAGCCTGAGTGACGTGGTCATGGCGCTCGACGGCGAGCTCGGTGTCGTTCCCGGCCACGGGCCGACGACGACCGTGGCGCGCGAGCTGGCCACCAACCCCTACCTGCGGGGCCTGTAGCGGCGGGCGCCCGAGCCGGGCCGGGCGATCTGGGAGAATCGCGCCCATGGCTCGCATCGCCCCCCTCTCCGGCTTCCCCGAATGGCTCCCCGACGGTCGCGTCGTCGAGCAGCATGTGCTCGACACGCTGCGTCGCACGTTCGAGCTGCACGGGTTCGCCGGCATCGAGACCCGGGCCGTCGAACCGCTCGACCAGCTCCTGCGCAAGGGCGAGACCTCCAAGGAGGTCTACGTGCTGCGGCGTCTGCAGGCCGAGGGCGAGGAGGGCCAAGACCGCCAGCTCGGCCTGCACTTCGACCTGACCGTGCCGTTCGCGCGCTACGTGCTGGAGAACGCCGGGCGCCTGACCTTCCCGTTCAAGCGCTACCAGATCCAGAAGGTCTGGCGCGGCGAGCGCCCGCAGGACGGCCGCTTCCGCGAGTTCGTCCAGGCTGACGTCGACGTCGTCGGCGCGGGTGAGTTGCCCTACCACTACGAGGTCGAGCTGCCGCTGGTCATGGCCGACGCGCTCGGCGCGCTCGCCGACGTCGGCCTGCCGCCGGTGCGCATCCTCGTCAACAACCGCAAGGTCGCCGAGGGCTTCTACCGCGGCCTCGGCCTCGACGACGTCGAGGGCGTGCTGCGCAACATCGACAAGCTCGACAAGATCGGGCCCGACGCCGTCGCGCAGGCGCTCGCGGCCGAGTGCGGCGCGACGCCAGAGCAGGCCAAGGCCTGCCTGGAGCTCGCGGCGATCTCGGGCGCCGACGTCGGCGTGGTCGACCGGGTGCGGGCGCTCGCGGCCTCGTACGGCGCCGCGAGCGACCTGCTGGAGACCGGGCTGGCCGAGCTCGGCGCGCTCATCGAGGCCGCCGCGGTGCGCGCCCCGGGCGTCGTGGTCGCCGACCTCAAGATCGCCCGCGGCCTCGACTACTACACCGGGTCGGTCTACGAGACGGTGCTGGTCGGGCACGAGTCCCTGGGATCGATCTGCTCGGGTGGGCGCTACGACACGCTCGCCTCGGACGGCAAGACGGCCTACCCGGGCGTGGGGCTGTCGATCGGCGTCTCACGGCTGGTCTCGCGCCTGCTGTCGGCGGGGCTGGTCGCCGCGACGCGCGGGGTGCCGACGGCCGCGCTGGTCGCCGTCGTGAGCGAGGATCAGCGGGCGGCGTCCGACGCCGTCGCCGCCGCGCTGCGTGCCCGCGGGATTCCGGCCGACGTCGCGCCCAAGGCCGCGAAGTTCGGCAAGCAGATCCAGTTCGCCGACCGCCGCGGCATCCCGTTCGTGTGGTTCCCGGGCTCACCCGACCAGGTCAAGGACATCCGCTCGGGTGAGCAGGTCGAGGCCGACGCCAGCTCGTGGGAGCCGCCGGCCGCCGACTGGTGGCCGCGCGTCGTGCCGGGCGCCTGACGGCGCTCAGCCCTCGGCGAGCCGCGCCGGGAACCCGCCCGTCGCCACCGGGCCCCACCGCTCGATCGTGATCCGCACGATCGACTTGCCCTGGCGCACCATCGCCTCGCGGTACTCGTCCCAGTCGGGGTGCTCGCCCGCCGCGGCGCGGTAGTACTCGACCAGCGGCTCGACCGAGTCGGGCGCGTCGATGACCTCGGCCGTCCCGTCGACCTGCACCCACGCGTCGGCGAACGTGGACCCGAGCGCCAGCAGCGACGCGCGCGCGTCGCGCCGCAGGTTGGCGGCCTTGGCCCGCTCCGGGTAGGTCGAGATGACGACGCGGCCCGCGCCGTCGACGGCGAACGTGACGGGGGAGGCCTGCACGCCGTCGTCGGACCGGCGGGTGATCAGGACGCCGTCGCGCCGCGCGCGCAGCGTCTCCACCAGGGTGGCGCGGTCGACGGCGGTGGTGGTGGCGATGGCGCGTGGCACGGGGTCTCCCGGGGGGTCGCGGCGGTACGGCGGGTGGGTATCGCTCGCCATTGTCCACGAGGGCCGACACGACGCGACAACGGGCCTTGGCCGCCTGGTTCGGGGCCGAGCGGGTCGGTATCGTAAACGGTTCAACGACCAAGGAGGCGGCGAGGGGGGAGACGTGGCGCTCACTGCTCTAGCGACCACCTTCGGGCAGCGCCTGCGCGACGACGTCGAGACCGACCTGCAGCGGGTCAAGTTCCGTCTGCTCGTGGGATTGTGCGTCGGCGCCATGCTCCTGGGCGTCCTCGTCGACACGCCCGCCGAGCTCGCGCACGGCACCATCGCGATCCTCAGCTCGCCCAGCGGCCTGCTCACCGACTACATGGCGATCGCCTCGGTCGGGGCGACGTTCTTCAACGCGGGCCTGCTGACCCTGCTGTCCGTCATCGTGGTGCGCCGCGGCGGCACCGAGTTCTCGGGGCCCGTCATCGCCGGGCTGTTCACCGTCTTCGGGTTCGCGCTGTTCGGCAAGAACCTGTTCAACTCGATCCCCATCACCCTCGGCGTCTACCTGTACGCCCGGCTCGAGCGCAAGCGGTTCTCCGACTACCAGGTCGAGTCGCTGTTCGGCACCGCGCTCGGCCCGGCCGTGAGCTTCATGGCCTTCGGCAAGGGGCTGCCGCTGTGGCAGGGGATCTTGCTGGGCTGGGTGATCGGTGTGTTCGTGGGCGTGGTCATCCCGCCCATGTCCCGGCACTTCGCCAAGTTCCACCACGGCCTGAGTCTGTACAACGTGGGGTTCACGGCCGGCATCGTCGGCATGGTCATCGTCGCCGTCATGAACCTGCTCGAGTACGACGTCGTCGAGGTGTACCAGGTCTCCTCGGGCTACACCGTCGAGCTGGCGGTGGCGACGCTCACGTTCTGCGTGGCGTTGCTGGTGTGCGGGTTCCTGCTCAACGGGCGGTCGGTGCGCGGGATGGCCGCGTTCATGCGGCGGTCGGGGCAGGCGCCCAGCGACTTCGTGGCGCTGGAGGGCATCGGCCGCACCGTCATGAACATGGGTCTGATGGGCATCCTCGCCACGACCTACGTGCTCGTCGTCGGCGGCGACCTCAACGGGCCGGTGCTCGGCGGCGTCTTCACCGTCATCGGATTCGGCGCGTACGGCAAGCACCCGCGCAACTGCGTGCCCATCCTGGTCGGGGTCGCGCTGGCCACCGCGTTCACCACCGCCGACATCGACTCGACCCACGTGCTGCTCGCCGCGCTCTTCGGCACCACGCTGGCGCCCGTCAGCGGCGTGTTCGGCAGCCTGTACGGCGTCGTGGCGGGCTTCCTGCACATGGCGCTCGTGGCCAACGTGGGCCTGCTGCACGGCGGCCTCAACCTCTACAACAACGGCTTCTCGGCCGGGTTCGTCGCGTTCCTGCTCTTCCCGCTCTTCAACGCCAAGCTGCGCATCCGCGGCAAGGGCGTCAAGGGCGTCAAGGCCGCCGACCCCGAGCACACGTGCCCCGTGGTCGCGGGGCCGACGCCGCCGCCCCGCGGGTAGACTCGCGCGATGGCGCGGAGCACCCGTCCGCGCGCCACACCCACCAGCGAAAGGTACGACCTCCGTGCTGCGCACCCACACGGCCGGCTCCCTGCGGGCCGAGCACATCGGCCAGACCGTCACCCTCACGGGCTGGGTCGACCGCCGCCGCGATCACGGAGGGGTCGCGTTCATCGACCTGCGCGACGCCTCGGGCATCGCCCAGGTCGTCATCCGCGACGAGTCCGTCGCGCACCCGCTGCGCGCCGAGTACGTGCTCCAGGTCACCGGCGAGGTCTCCCGCCGCCCCGAGGGCAACGCCAACCCAAACCTCGCCACGGGCGAGGTCGAGGTCATCGCCGCCCAGGTGGTCACGCTCAACGAGTCGGCGCCGCTGCCCTTCCAGGTCTCGACGGCGCTCGCCGACACCGAGGTCATCGGCGAGGAGGCGCGCCTGCAGCACCGCTACCTCGACCTGCGCCGCCCGGCGCCCGCCCACGCGCTGCGCCTGCGCGCCAAGGCCAACCAGGCCGCGCGCCGCGTGCTCGACGCCGAGGACTTCGTCGAGATCGAGACCCCCACGCTGACCCGCTCGACGCCCGAGGGCGCCCGCGACTTCCTCGTCCCGGCCCGCCTCGCGCCGGGCTCCTGGTACGCCCTGCCGCAGTCGCCCCAGCTGTTCAAGCAGCTGCTCATGGTCGCCGGCATGGAGCGCTACTACCAGATCGCGCGCTGCTACCGCGACGAGGACTTCCGCGCCGACCGCCAGCCCGAGTTCACCCAGCTCGACGTCGAGATGAGCTTCGTCGAGCAGGACGACGTCATCGCCCTGGCCGAGAAGGTGCTCGTCGCGCTGTGGGAGCTGATCGGGCACACCATCCCGACGCCCATCGCGCGCATGACCTACGCCGAGGCGATGCGCCTGTACGGCTCCGACAAGCCCGACCTGCGCTTCGGCAACCCGCTGGTCGAGCTCACCGAGTACTTCACCCACACGCCGTTCCGGGTGTTCCAGTCCGAGTACGTCGGCGCCGTCGTCATGGCCGGCGGGGCCTCCCAGCCGCGCCGCCAGTTCGACGCGTGGCAGGAGTGGGCCAAGCAGCGCGGCGCGCGCGGCCTGGCGTACGTGACCTTCGGCGAGGACGGCACGCTCGGCGGCCCCGTCGCCAAGAACCTGTCGGACGCCGAGCGCGAGGGCCTCGCGGCGGCCACGGGCGCGCAGCCGGGCGACGCGGTGTTCTTCGCCGCCGGCAAGACGACGCAGGCTCGGGCGCTGCTGGGCGCCGCGCGCCTGGAGATCGCTAAGCGCACCGGGCAGATCGACGAGGACGCGTGGGCGTTCGTGTGGGTCGTCGACGCACCGCTGTTCAAGCCCACGGGCGAGGCCGCGCAGGAGGGCGACGTCGTGCTGGGCAGCTCGGCCTGGACCGCCGTGCACCACGCCTTCACCTCGCCCAACCCGGACTGGATCGACCGCTTCGAGCAGTCGCCCGGCGAGGCGCTCGCCTACGCCTACGACATCGTGTGCAACGGCAACGAGATCGGCGGCGGCTCTATCCGTATCCACCGCCGCGACGTGCAGGAGCGGGTCTTCGACGTCATGGGCATCGGCCCCGCCGAGGCGCAGGAGAAGTTCGGCTTCCTGCTCGACGCGTTCGCGTTCGGCGCCCCGCCGCACGGCGGCATCGCGTTCGGCTGGGACCGCATCGTCGCGCTGCTGACCAAGGCGCCGTCGATCCGCGACGTGATCGCCTTCCCGAAGTCGGGCGGCGGGTTCGACCCGCTGACCCAGGCGCCGGCGCCGATCACTCCGGAGCAGCGCAAGGAGGCCGGCGTCGACGCGGCCCCGGTCGGCGCGGGCGCCGCCTCCGGTGCGGCGAAGGGCGCCGACGGGGAGTGATCGCCGCGGTCGGCGTCGAGTTGCCACCGCGGTGGGCGTCCCACCCGCTGGTGGTCACCGAGTCGGCCCACCACGCGTGGGACGCCTCCGACGCGTGGTGGGACGACGACGCGCTGCTGCTGCGCCTGCGCCGCCTCGCGCCGTCCGAGCCGCCCGGGTACGGCCTGTACGGCGTCGGGGACGCCGAGGCGGTGGCGCGCCTGATCCTGGCGGCGGGGCCCCTCGCCCCGGTCGGGCGCACGACCGTGCCGCGCGGCACCCGCGCCGCGCTCGCGCGCCTGACACGCGACGTGCCGGCGCCGTTCGACCGGCCCGCCGACGGTCAGTGGGACTGGATGATGGCCGACCACACGCCCGACCCCCTGCCCGGTGAGGACCGCGTCGAGGAGCTCACCGGCCCCGAGGGGCTCGCGGAGGCGTCCGCGGCGCTCGCGGTCGCGCACCCCGACGGCGAGCTCGCGGTCGGGCAGGCGCGCTCACGGTGGTGGGGCTGGCGCGAGAGCCCTGGTGGCGGACGCGGCGCGCTGCGCGGCGTCGTCGGCGCCGACCGGCGCGTGCCCCACGCGCCGTGGGTGCTCGGCTCGATCGGCACCGACCCCGCGTGGCGGCGCCGTGGCGTCGCGGCGGCCACCACGGCCGTCGCGGTGCGCGCCGGCCTGGCCGAGGCGCCCTTCGTGACCCTGGGCATGTACGCGGACAACGACGCGGCGCGGCGCACCTATGAGCGCGTCGGGTTCGTCGTGGCGCAGGCGAACGAGAGCTCGCGCTGAGCGGCGCCCGCGCGGACCTCAGCGCCAGTCGACGATGAGGTCCGCGTCCCCGCGGGTGCGCGCGATCAGCTCGGCGTTGGCCTGGTCGGTCCCCAGCGCCCAGGCGCGCGCGGCCTCGGGCGACTTGCCGAACGCCGCGTGCCGGCGCACGAGGCGCTCCAGGCGCAGGTCCTGGGGAGGGTCGAGGTACCAGACCTCCGCCATCCGCGCGCGGGCCCGTGGCCATGCGCCCGCCCGCGCCAAGAGGTAGTTGCCCTCCGTCACGACGAGCGGCGTCGTGGCCCGCACACCGACGCCCGCGGCGATCGGCTCCTCGATCTCGCGCCGGAACACGGGGGCGTACACCACGCCGTCGCCCGGCGCCTGGGCGGCGAGCCGCTCGATGAGCGTGGTGTACCCGGCGTCGTCGAACGTGTCGATCGCCCCCTTGCGCTCACGCCGGCCGAGCGAGACCAGCACATCGTTGGACAGGTGGAACCCGTCCATGCCGGCGACGGCGGCGCGGCCGGGGCCCAGCGCGTCGGCCACGGCCCGCGCGAGCGTCGACTTGCCTGACCCGGGGGGCCCGGTGACGCCGAGGATCGCGCGCCCACCGCGCGCGGCCAGCGCGTCGGCCCGCTCCACGAGCTGCGCGGTGGTCAGACGCCTACGCGATCCCACGCCGCTCCTCCTCGGTGGGCTCCAGGGCGCCGGTCATCAGGGCGACGACCTCGGCCATGCTGCGCACGCCAGGGCGCACCACCGCCGCCCGCCGCCCTTGCCGATGCACGTGGACGCGGTCGGCGACCTCGAAGACGTGCGGCATGTCATGGCTGATGAGCACCACCGGGATGCCACGCGAGCGGATGCGCTTGATGAGCTCGATGACCGTGTCCGACTCCCTGACCCCCAGCGCCGCCGTCGGCTCGTCCATGATGATCACACGCCGGCCGAACGCGACGGCACGGGCCACCGCGACGCCCTGCCGCTGCCCGCCGGACAGCGACTCGACGGGTTGTGCCACCGACTTGACCCGGATCGCCATCTCGTCGAAGAACTCCTGGGAGCGGCGGCGCATCGCGGGCTTGTCGGTCATGCGCAGCACCGAGCCCAGCAGCCCGGAGCGCCGCAGCTCGCGGCCCATGAACAGGTTCGCGGCGATATCGAGCGCCGGGGTCAGCGCGAGGTCCTGGAACACGGTCTCGATGCCGTGGGACTGCGCGTCGCGCGCGGAGCGGAACGTGACCGGAGTGCTGCCGACCCGGATCTGCCCCGCGTCGGGGATGAGCACGCCGGACAGCGCCTTGATGAGTGTCGACTTGCCCGCGCCGTTGTCCCCGATGACCGCGAGGACCTCGCCCGGCAGCAACTCGAAGTCAGCGTCCTGCATCGCGACGACCGAGCCGTAGCGCTTGGTCAGCCCCGTCGCGGAGAGCACCGGCGTGACGGGGGCGGCGTGCGTGTCAGCGGTCATGTCTGCACCCTTCGGCGGGAGACCTGGTCGAGTGCGACGGCGGCGATGACCAGGACGCCCGTGGCGATGTTCTGGTACAGATTGTCGACGCCCGCCTGCGTCAGCCCGTTGCGCAACACCGCGACGATCAATGTGCCCGCCAGCGTGCCGAGCACCGACCCGCGGCCGCCGAACAGGCTCGTGCCGCCGATGACGACGGCGGTGATGGTCTCCAGGTTGGCGTTCTGGTAGGCGTTCGGGTCGGCGTTGGGGATGCGCCCGAGGGCCGCCCAGGCGGCCACTGCGGCGATGAGCCCCGCCGCCAGGTAGGTCAGCACGAGGACCCGCCCCGAGCGGATGCCCG